>NZ_JAKRSA010000030.1:0-110154 GCF_022402485.1 Phenylobacterium sp.
CCCATGAAACTGACTTCCCCCCGCCTGCTGGACGGGTCCGCCATCGGCCTGTCCGGCCTCTGCCTCCTGCACTGCCTGGCCCTGCCGGTGGCCGCAGGATTTGCCCCGCTGCTCGGCGTCTGGAGCGAGGCGGAGTGGGTTCATTTGGCTTTTGTCGCCCTGGCGGCCCCCATCTCGGCCGGTGCTCTGGTCCTGGCCAGACCCCGCAGGCCCGCGGCGATCGCCCTGGCCGCCACGGGGCTTGGCCTGCTGATCGCGGCCCTGTTCTTCCATGAGGCCGAGACCTTGATGACTGTGGCCGGGGGGCTGACCCTGGCCACAGGCCATCTGGTGAACTGGCGGGGTCGCGCCCTGCCGCCCCATGCCCATGCGGCCTAGGCTCGGCCTCGGACTGGCTCTGCTGGTCCTGGCCGCCTGCGGGGAAAAGCCCTCTGAGGCGCCGCCGAGCGCCCTACAGGCGGCTGAACCGCCCGTGGACGCTTCCACCCTGGAAACAACCCCCGCCCCGACGGGGGACGCCGACATGTGGGCGGAGTTTGAATCTGGCCGCATGCCGATCATCGACGAGCTGGCCGATGAGCGCGCCCTGCAGCTCACCTTGCCTACTGCGGACGGCCCCCAGTGGGCCAAGCTGCGCAAGACCGAGGTCTGGATCGACGAGCCGACCCAGCTGTTCCGCGCCCGCCATCCCGCCGAGGTGAGGGCCCTGGCGGGCAAGGCGTTCAAGATCCAGGGCTTCATGCTTCCCCTGGAGATGGCTGAGCGGACGACGCGCTTCCTGCTCTCGCCCTATACGCCGGTCTGTTTCTATCACCCGCCGGCCGAGCCTAATGAGGTGATCGAGGTCTATCTCGATCGGCCCATCCGGGCCGGTTACCACCTCGTTGAGGTCGAAGGTGTCCTGACCCTCACCGACAATGGCGAAAAGGGTCTGTTCTTCCAGATCCACAAAGGCGCGGCCCGGATCGTCCAGGAGGTGGACGGAGAGCTCTAGCCGGCCAGGGCCGCAGCGCTCACCGCCTCCAGGTCCGCAGCGCCCTGGGTCACCGCCGCCACCAGCCCCGGCGCGCCGGCCAGAACCTGTCCCGCATAGAGCCGCGCCAGGGGCAGGCGGGCCTGCATCCAGGGATCGTCGGAGCCAGAGGCGGCCAAGGCCTGCCGGCCCAGCACGAAGCCGCCGATCACATCTCCGGCCAGTTTCAGATAGGGGGTCGCGCCGGCGGCCGAGGGTGTCCCGCGATTGTTGAGCAGCCAGTCGGTGGCGGCCTCCAGGGCGCGCACGCCCTCGGCCAGCCGCTGGCCGGCCTCGGCGAGGTCTTGGCGGGCGGCCAGGGTCTCGGCGGTCATGGCCATCTCGGCGCAAAGGGCGTCCATCACCGCGCCCTCGGCCATGCCCAGCTTGCGCCCCGCCAGGTCCAGGGCCTGGATGCCGTTGGTGCCCTCATAGATCGGGCCGATCCGGGCGTCCCGATAGTGCTGGGCCGCCCCGGTCTCCTCGATGAAGCCCATGCCCCCGTGGACCTGCACGCCCAGGGAGGCCACCTCGACCCCCACATCGGTGGACCAGGCCTTGGCGATGGGGGTCAGCAGTTCCTGGCGGGCCTTGGCGCTGGCCCGGGCGGCGGGGTCGGGGGCCAGCCGGGCCTGATCGGCCAGCACCCCGGTCATGAAACAGATCCCCCGGGCCGCCTCGATCTTGGCCTTCATCAGCATCAGGGTGCGGCGGACGTCGGGATGGTCATAGATCGGGGCGGGAGAAGCCCCGCCCCAGGCCGACTTGCCTTGCGTGCGGTCCTGGGCATAGGCCAGGGCCTGCTGGAAGGCCCGCTCAGCGATGCCGACCCCTTCGACGCCCACCTGCAGGCGGGCAGCGTTCATCATGACGAACATGTGGGCCAGGCCCTGGTTCAGCTCGCCGACCAGTTCGGCCTTGGCGCCTTCGAACATCATCACGCAGGTGGGCGAGGCATGGATGCCCAGCTTGTGCTCGATGGAGGCCGCCCAGAGCCCGTTGGCCTCGCCCAGTGCGCCATCGTCCAGGACCGCCCGCTTGGTGGCCAGGAACAGGGAAATGCCCTTCACCCCGGGCGGGGCGTTGGGCAGCCTCGCCAGCACCAGATGGCAGATATTGTCCGCCGCATCGTGGTCGCCCCAGGTGATGAAGATCTTCTGGCCATAGAGCCTGTAGCCACCGTTTCCGTCGGGCTCGGCCCGGGTGGTCAGCGCGGCCAGGTCCGAGCCGGCCTGGGGCTCGGTGAGGTTCATGGTCCCGGTCCATTCCCCCGACACCAGCCTCGGCAGCACCAGTCGCTTCTGGCGCTCGGTCCCGTGCAGGGTCAGGGCCTCGATGGCCGCCTGGGTGAGCATGGGGCAGAGGCCAAAGGCCATATTGGCCGCATGGACCATTTCGAACACCGCCAGCTCCATGGCCTTGGGCAGCCCCTGACCCCCGTGTTCGGGCTCGGCGGCCAGGCTGTTCCAGCCCTGCTGGGCAAAGGCGCGATAGGCGTCGGCAAAGCCTGGCGCGGCGGTGACCTTGTTGTCCGCATGCCGGGCCCCTTCCTGGTCCCCGGTCCAGTTGAGCGGGGCAAGCACCCCGGTGGTGAAGGCACCGGCGGCCTCCAGCACGGCGGTGACGGTGTCGGCGTCCAGGTCGGGGAAGCTCGTCTCCACAAGGTCCCCATGGCCGGCGACGTTCAGGGCAAAGGCGATGTCGCGGACAGGGGCGCGGAAGGTCATGGGAGGCTCCTCTTGGGTCGCGCCTATGTAGGCCCGATGACGTTGCGTCACCAAGGCTTGAGCGCGGGGGTGGCGACAAGCCGCGTCCTTTGCGGGTATCACCCGGCGGCCTTCAGGATGGGACAGACACCATGACGCATGCCGATCCGACGGTCGAACAGGCCGCCCGCGCCCTGGCCGGCGGCGCCCTGGTGATCCTGCCCACCGAAACCGTCTACGGCCTGGCCGCCGACGCTGCCGAGCCTCGGGCCGTCGCCGCCCTGTTCGAGGCCAAGGGCAGGCCCCGGTTCAATCCGCTGATCGCCCATGTGACGGGCCTGGCCATGGCCGAGACCTTCGCCGGGTTTGATGACCGGGCCCGCGCCCTGGCCAAGGCCTTCTGGCCGGGCCCTTTGACCCTGGTCCTGCCGGTGACCGACGCGGCGGCGGTCTGCGATCTGGCCCGGGCCGGCCTGGACAGCGTGGCGGTGCGGGCCCCGGCCCATCCCTTGGCTAAAGGGGTGATCGCAGCCTTGGGCCGCCCCGTGGTGGCCCCCTCGGCCAATCGCTCGGGCCGGCCTAGCCCCACCACCTACGCGGACGCCCTGGAAGAGACCGGGGCCTTCGCCTTGGCCGCCCTGGACGGCGGGCCCTGCGCCGTGGGCCTGGAGTCCACCGTGGTGGCCCTGCTGGACGCCCCGCGCCTGCTGCGGCCCGGTGCGGTGACCCGGGCGCAGATCGAGGCGGTGATCGGTCCCCTGGCCGAGGCTGAGGACGATGCCAAGAGATCCCCCGGCCGCCTAGCCCGGCACTATGCACCGCAGGCGCCGGTTCGCCTGGACGTGATCGCGCCGGAACCGGACGAGGCTTATCTCGCCTTTGGTCCGGGCGCGCCTGAGGGCCCGCAGGTGTTCAATCTCAGCCCGACCGGCGACCTTGCCGAGGCCGCCGCCCATCTGTTTGCCTATCTGCGGGCCGCTGACCGAACCGCACCCCGGGCTATCGCTGTGGCCCCGATCCCGGCCCACGGGCTCGGTGAAGCCATCACCGATCGCCTGCGCCGCGCGGCGGGCTTTGTCGGATAGGCTGAAGGCGCTAGATTTATCACATGACCATTTCCGTGCCCGCCGATGTCCTGTCCCGCCTGAAGGCCGTGCTTGGCGAGCGGGGCTGGAGCCAGGACCCTGAGCGTCTCGCCCCCAAGCTGCTGGAATGGCGCGACCGCTGGAGCGGTCAGACGCCGTTCCTGGCCCTGCCGGGCTCGACCGAGGATGTGGCCGCCGTGGTTGGCATCTGTTTCGAGGCCGGGGTTCCGATCACCCCTCAGGGGGGCAATACAGGTCTCGTGGGCGGTCAGATCCCCATGGGCGAGATCCTGCTGTCCACCGAGCGCCTGACCGCTGTCCGCGACGTGGACGCCCTGGACGATGTCCTGGTGGTGGAGGCCGGCGTCACCCTGGCCGGCGCCCATGAGGCGGCCCTGGCCCAGAACCGCCGCTTCCCCCTGGACCTCGCCTCGCAAGGGACCGCCACCATCGGCGGGGTGATCTCCACCAATGCTGGCGGCACTGCGGTGCTGCGCTACGGCACCACCCGCGACCTGGTGCTGGGCCTGGAGGCGGTCCTGCCCAATGGCGAGGTCTGGAATGGCCTGAAGCGGCTGCGCAAGGACAATACCGGCTATGATCTGAAGCAGTTGCTGATCGGCGCCGAAGGCACCCTTGGGGTCGTGACGGCCGCCAGTCTGAAGCTGTTTCCCATCCTGCCGTCCCGGGCGGTGGCCATGGTCGGCCTGGCCAGTCCGAGGGCGGCCCTGGACCTGCTGGCCCGGGCCAAGGAAAGCGCCGGCGGCGGGGTTGAAGCCTTTGAGCTGATGAGCCGGGTGGGGGTGGATTTCGCCCTCAAGAACATTGCCGGCCAGCGCGATCCCCTGGAGAAGATTCATCCCTGGTACGTGCTGATCGAGCTGGCCTCCGGGGAGCTTGGCTCCGCCGAACGAGCCCTGGAGCGGCTGTTGGGCCAAGCCCTGGAGACGGGCCTGATCGCCGACGCGGCGGTGGCCCAGACCGAAACCCAGGCCCGGGCGCTCTGGTCCCTGCGGGAGAACCAGTCCCCGGCCCAGAAGCCCGAGGGGGCCACCTGGAAGCACGACGTCTCGGTGCCAGTGAGTGCGGTGGCCGAGTTTCTCGACCAGGCCGGGGCGGCCATGAGCGCCTTTGCCCCGGGCTGCCGGATCTGTGCCTTCGGGCATGTGGGGGACGGCAACATCCACTATGATGTGCTGCGGCCAGATGGCGGGGACGATGCGGCCCATTCGGCGGCCCGGGACGAGGGATCGCGCCGGGTTCACGACATTGTTGCCGCCCTGCACGGCTCGATCTCCGCCGAGCACGGCCTGGGATCGATGAAGACCCAGGAGGCCATGCGCTATAAGGCCCCCGTCGAGGTCAACGCCCTGCGTGCGATCCGCGCAGCCCTTGACCCCCAGCGCATCATGAACCCCCGCGTGCACTTCTAAACCGCCCCGGCGCCTTGGCTTTGTCACGAAGACCCGTCAAAGGACCGCCCTATGCTGTTCGTCCTTTCACCAGCCAAGGCGCTGGACTTCTCCGCCCCTGAAAGCCGCCTGGGCATGACCGCCCCGCAGTTCGACCAGGACGTGGCCGAACTGTCCAAGACCACCCGCAAGCTCAGCGTCGCCGACCTCAAGCGGCTGATGTCCCTGTCGGACAAGCTCGCCGAGTTGAACCGCGCCCGGTTCCAGGCCTTTGATCCCGAGAGCGAGGAGGGGCTGCAGGCGGCCCTGGCCTTTAATGGCGACGTCTATTCCGGCCTGCGCGCCCGGCAGATGAGCAAGGCGGATCTGGACTGGGCCCAGGATCACCTGCGGATTCTCTCAGGGCTCTATGGGCTCCTGCGGCCCCTGGACGTGATTCAGCCCTATCGCCTGGAAATGGGGACGCGGCTGAAAACCCCGCGCGGGGCGACCCTCTACGACTTCTGGGCCGACCGGATCGCCCTGGCCCTGAACGCGGCGGCCAAGGATCACGCCGATCCCACCCTGGTGAATCTGGCCAGCCAGGAATACTTCGGCGCCGTGGACGCCCGGGCGCTCAAGCTGCCCGTGCTCGGGGTCAGGTTCCTCGAGGAAAAGGACGGTCATGCCAAGATCGTCAGCTTCTACGCCAAGAAGGCCCGCGGCCTCATGGCCCGCTGGGCCATCGACAACCGCATCAGCCGGGTCGATGATCTGAAGGCCTTCGACCTGGAGGGCTACAGGTTCGCAGCCCTTCAGTCCCAGCCGGGTGAGTGGACCTTCACCCGCCCGCAACCGACCGCCGCCTCGGCGGCCTGAGACACCCCACGGAGAGACGGTAATGGCGGCAGATTATGGCATCGCCGGGCATGTGGCGATCGTCACCGGCTCCACCAGCGGCATCGGCTTTGCCATGGCCTCGGCCCTGGCCGAACAGGGGGTCCATGTGATCCTCAATGGCCTGGGCGACCCCGCCAGGATCGAGACCGACCGCCGGGAGCTGCAGGCCCGCACCAACGCCTCGATCCGCTATCACGGTGCGGACATGACGAGGCCCGACGAGATCGCCGACCTGGTGGACTATGCCCGCCGGGAGTTCGGCCGCCTCGACATCCTGGTCAACAATGCCGGCATCCAGCACGTCTCCCCCATCGAGGACTTCCCGCCCGAAAAGTGGGACGCCCTGATCGCCATCATCCTGTCCTCAGCCTTCCACGCCACCCGGGCAGCCGTGCCGATCATGAAGGCCCAAGGGCGCGGCCGGATCGTCAACATCGCCTCGGCCCACGGCCTGGTGGCCTCGCCCTTCAAGTCGGCCTATGTGGCGGCCAAGTTCGGGGTGGTGGGCCTGACCAAGGCCGTGGGCGTGGAGCTGGCCCGCACCGGCGTCACCTGCAACGCCATCTGCCCGGGCTATGTGAAGACCCCCCTGGTGGAGGCCCAGATCGGCGACCAGGCCCGCTCGCGGGGCATTTCCGAAGACCGGGTGGTGGACGAGGTGATCCTGGCCGCCCAGCCCAACAAGGCCTTCGTCGAATACGACCACCTGGCCGGTATGCTACTCTACCTTGTCTCCGACATGGGCGCCTCAGCGACAGGGGCGGCGCTGTCGGTGGATGGCGGCTGGACGGCGACCTGAGGTTAGAGGGCGCGTTGGCCTTGGGAGCCGGGGAGACGCGCGCCGGGGTGGCCTGCCAGTCCGCAGGACGGAGGTTCTGGTTGGCGGCTGGAGCGGCCGTTGGGCTCGATACCAGATGCGGACCTTGGTGCGTGGGTGGGGAATGTCCCCTCTATGGAGGGCACCGGCAGTCCGGAGGCGACTGAGGCTGCCGAGATCAACCGATTTCGAGCGCTAAGCTCAGCCCACGCGGATCACCGTCCCCCCTGCTGCGAGTCAAATGGAGTTTCCATCCCAATCTCCCGCAGCAGCATCCGTCCGAGATAGGACACCTCGACTGTGTGCTTGAAGTCCCCCTTCCGAGCGTCGAACTCAGGGGTCTCGCCCTTCCGCGGCTGGCTGTAGTTCTTTTTTAGTAAATCCAGGCGGAGGAGGTGGTCCTTGCCAGCCTCGTAGAGATGACTCTGATCGACAGCTGAAGGCAGCGACCCCATGTGCAGAGGCTCCGGGCGATTGATGCGTTCGAACGCCTGTCGGTCTGCCCCAGCATACGCCCGTCCATACGCGTTGAGCAGGTTCACCTCATCGTCGTCCAACTGTCCTAGAATCAATAGGAGCCGCTTCCTCCGAATGACGTCCGCGTCATCTTCGCTCAACCCCCGGTTCACGGCCTCCACGATATGGTCAATGCGCTCCTTGGAAGTCGCTCGTGCAGACTGGAAGCCTCCCTCTTCGATTAGATCAATCTTCTCCACGTTTGCCGCCAACCCATCTCTCACCTCCAAGCTGAGCAGGTCGACGCGGGCAGCCAGGGCGCGCAAGTAGGCGGCAATGCGGTCGGCGCGCTGGCCCGGGATAACCGATCCGACGACTTCGCCGACGAGACCGCCGGCTACCGGGATCGAGCCAGCTATGCCCTTGCCGATGGCGACTAACTTATCGCGCCACTCTTCGTCGAGCCGGTCACTGTTCGCCCTCGATTCAGTCACACCTCACGCTCCTGGAATTTCTGGTCGCGGCTACGCTGAAAGGGGAGGTGCCAGCGCGGACCAGCGCGGCGCGCTTGTCGTAGATGACCGCACCGAACATCGCGGCGCGGTGGAGACTCCCCCTAATCTTGTCTCAGCACTCATGGGGAGCGACCCGCGGGATGGCTCGGCGGGCGGCTTTCCAGATGCTGCTCCAACGCATCAGTCATGGCGTCGACCAGATGCCTGAACCGGTAGGCATCTGCAGGAGTTAGGCCGCCTTGGTGCGCGGCAATATTGCGTAGCTTTCTTAGCTCCCCAAGCATATATGCAACCTCTTTACTCAATATTTCCTTTTGTTTGAGTCCTTCTATAGTTTTCGACAATGTGCGGGGTCGGTCTTGATTGACGTAGTGCTCGTCATTCAGTTCATCGAGCATCATCTCAATTGGCCCCCACGAATCGAGGATCGCAGCGTCCGGAGAGATGGCCAGCAGATTTTCGAAGCGACTCTCGCCGGGCGAGGTATATTCTCTTGTAGACTGCACGTTGTCCCGCCGGGACGCAACTTCGAGTTTGTCGAGTTTGGCGGCGAAGTCTAAGGTCTTGTCCCCCCATGTCAGCTTACTCACCTTTCCGAGCAAGCCTCGCAGTTAAGATCGAAACATCAATGCGACAATAACAATCGCGACCGGCCACGCGAGAGAATGGACGATCGACGAAGACCACTGGAGCAGATCCATTGCCTTCTCCGAGGTGGATGCTTTCAGTTGAAGGTCAGTAGGATTCATCCGCGCAATCTCTTCGCTAACGCATTGAGGCAAATGACGACAAGCTGCGAAACTTGATCCCAAAGCGGAGATAGATGAATCGGCGAGGGCGCGAAATCGGGCGAATGAACGTAGCGGTTCATCGTGTCGAAGGAGAAGATGCCATCAGGGCTCCCGGATCTCGGGGACAGGACATTATACCAATCGCTGCGGTGAAGCGTCTCAACAGCCTAAATCCCATTCTCCGAATCCCAGCCTTGGTACCTGAGCTTGTTTTGAGTACGCTTTTTGTTCTGGTCAAGCCTGGCCGTGCAACGGGGTTTAGAGAGCGAATGGTTCGAGGTCAGTCGGGTGGCGGGGCAGAGCTAAAGCGGTTGGCGAAGCGCGTCCCAGACGGAACGGACTTTCGCGCGCTGCTTGATGGAATTGAGGACCCTGCGCACAGCATCGCGTCACGCGACCGGTACATCGCTATCGTTGCCAGCGGTGCTGTCGAACATGCTCTCAAATTGGCGATCGAGCGCCACTTGGCAGCCGATCTTACAGAAGGCGAACGTGCAAGCCTCTTTCGGCAGCCGCTAGGAAACTTCGCAAGCCGTATCACGATGGCGCGTGCGCTCGGGGTGGTGAGCGCTGAGCAAGCGGTGGAGCTCAATCGCATCCGGGATATTCGCAATGCATTCGCGCACACGATTGAGGCGCTGAGTTTTGATGCGCCGGAAGTTACCGACCTGCTCGGACGTATGTGGCACTATCCGGTGGCCGACTGGGCAGCTTACTTCGCGCCCGCCTTTCCGGCGCACCGTCAGTTCCTGATAATCTGTGCTAGCTTCTACGATGAATTGGTCCGGCACCAACTAGACCGAACTCGAGCAACTCCGCGGCGGAAGAGCGGGGGGCATTGAAGCATAGCCGCAAGGAGTACATGTTCTCCGCAGGGCACAAATCGAGCGTTCGAAGCACCTATGAGCCCATCTCCGACGCCCCGCCATCCCCACCCCCACCCTCGCCCTTGACCTCCCGCCTTCGCCGCGCCTCTCTTCACGCCCAACACGTGTTTGAAAATGAGGAGGACGCCGTGGCCTATAAACCCTTCGACCTGACTGGAAAGGTGGCCCTGGTCACCGGCGGTAATGGCGGGATCGGCTTTGGCATGGTCGAGGCGATGGCGCAGGCCGGCGCCGACATCGTCATCTGGGGCTCCAATCCCGACAAGAACCGGGCGGCCGAAGAGAGGCTGAAACCCACCGGCGTGCGGGTGCTGACCCAGGTGGTCAATGTGGCCGACGAGACCGCGGTGGCTGAAGGCATGAAGGCCGCCGTGGCCAAGATGGGCGCGGTCCATACGGTGGTGGCCAACGCCGGGATCGGCGGCGGAGCGCGGTCGTTTTCGGAGTTTCCCACCGAGACCTATCGCAAGGTGCTGTCGGTCAATCTGGACGGGGTGTTTTTCACCTTCCGCGAGGCGTGCAAGCACATGGTCGCCCGGGGCGGGGACGGGCAGGGGGGCTCGCTGGTGGCGATCTCGTCCCTGTCGGCCCTGGACGGGGCGGCGCGCAACCAGGCCTATGCGGCGACCAAGGGGGCCCTGATCCCCATGGTCCGGGCCATCGCCGTGGAGCATGCGCGATACGGGGTCCGGGCCAATGTGATCCTGCCAGGCTGGATCGCCACCGACATGACGGCGGCGGCCCAGGACAACGACAAGTTCAATGAGAACGTCATCAAGCGGGTGCCCATGCGCCGCTGGGGCGATCCGGCGGATTTCGGCGGCATGGCGGTCTATCTGGCTTCGGACGCCTCGCGGTTCCACACCGGCGACTCCTTCCTGATCGACGGCGGCTACGGAATCTTCTGACCCCGATGCCTCGCGCCGCAGGCGCAACCGTTTTCGACCACGAAGCTCACAAAGGACACGAAGGGATCGAAAGGGCTTCCAGCCCTTCGTGTTCTTTGTGCTCTTCGTGGTTCAAGATTCGGGCTTCGCCCCCTGACGCAGGGTCAGTGTTTGCGGCGGCGGCGGTCGGCGCCATGGTGGGGACAAAGAGAACACCACGGGAGACGACGCCATGACCCTGCACACGCCCCTCTGCGACCTGTTGAAGGTCAAGCACCCGATCATGCAGGCCGGCATGGGCGGGGTGGCCTATGCCGAGCTGGTGGCTGCGGTCTGTGAGGCCGGCGGCTATGGGGTGCTGGGCATGGCCGGCCGGTCGCCGGACTTTATCCGCGAGGAGATGCGCAAGGTCCGCAAGCTCACCGACAAGCCCTTCGGCGTCGACCTGCTGGCCGCCTCGCCCGAGAGCCTGACCGCGTCGGTGGAGATCATCATCGAGGAGGGGGCCTCGTCGTTCATCGCGGGCTTGGGCGTGCCCATGCCGATCATGGAAAAGCTGAAGGCTGCTGGCCTGCTGGTGATGGTGGTCTGCGGGGCTGTGAAGCACGCGGTCAAGGCCGAGCAGGCCGGCTGCGACGCCGTCATCTGCCAGGGCGGGGAGGGCGGCGGGCATACGGGCCTGGTCGGCACATTGCCCCTGGTCTCCCAGGCGGTTGAGGCGGTGAAGATCCCTGTGGTGGCGGCGGGCGGCATTTCCGATGGCCGGGGTCTGGCGGCGGCGCTGGCGCTGGGCGCCCAGGGAGTCTGGATCGGCACCCGGTTCATCGCCTCGACCGAGGCCCATGCGGGCCAGGCCTATCGCGAGGCGGTGGTGGCGGCCCAGGACGTGGATACGGTGCGCACCCGTTGCTATTCGGGCAAGCCCATGCGGGTGATGAGCAACCCCTATGTGGCTGACTGGGAAAGCCGGCCCCAGGAGATCCAGCCCTTCCCCATGCAGGCCATGCTGTCCACCCAGACCGGGGTGATGGGGGGGATCGGCGGCCAGATCGAGGGACTCGATCCTGACCGCTCCTGCTTTGCCATGGGCCAGTCGGCCGGGGGCATCCATGACATCAAGCCCGCCGCCCAGATCGTCGCCGAGATGGTGACTGAGGCTGAGGCCGCCATCGACCGGGTTGCCCGGCTGCGGGGTCTGGTTCGGGCCTGAGGCCCTGTCAGAGCGCCATCAGGCCGGGGCTCAGGGCGCGCCCAGGAAGCCATCGGGGTCGTTGGCGAGGCTAGCGAAGGACCCCAGGCAGCGTTGCCAGACGGCGACCTGGTCTCGCAGGTCGCCCTCGGTCTGGCTGTCGGCCAGCAGCAGGCCGTAGCGGATTTCGACCTGCTCAGCCCTGGCGATCGCCCGGCAAAGGATATCGCGGCTGTTGAAGGCGTTGAGGTGCTCCAGGGTCATGGCGCGCTTCTCGACGTTGGCCAGAAGGCCCAGCGCCCGGCAGGCCCGACCGGCCTCATCGCAGCCGATGAACTCCGCGCCGAAGATGCCCCCAGGCGTGATGACATTGAGGCGCACCAGGCCGCCCTCCCGGCTCACCATCTCGCCCCGGGCGCCCATGCCGGCCAGGACGGCGATCAGGGTGCTGGGGTCTCTGGCCGGGCCCTGCGCCTGGGCGGTACCTGCGGCCAGGGCGAGGGTAAGGCCAAGGACCAGGGTCCTGGCGAATTGAACTGACCCCATGAACGCGCTCCCTCGTCTGCCCGTCCCAGCGGCTACCAGAACTTGCGGTCCGGCGCGAGCATTCGCCCGAGAGGCGCGAGGTCGTGACAAGCTAGGGCTTGGCCCTCTAACCTGCCTCCCATGAGATCTGCCGCCGTCCTCTTTGCTGCCTCTCTGCTGGTCCTGGCCCTGCCGGCCCAGGCGCAGGAGCGCACCCCTGCCCAGCGTCAGACCCTGGCGGACATCGCCTATGTGCTCGGCGAGAGCCACGCCCTGCGTCAGGCTTGCGAGGGGGCCTATGATCAGTACTGGCGTGACCGGATGATGGGGCTGACCGATGCCGAGACGCCTGACGCGGCCCTGGATCGGCGGCTGAAGGAGGCTTTCAACTCGGGCTTCGCCAGCCGGCGTGCGGAGTTCCCTGAGTGCAGCCGCGCCAGCCGTATCGCCGAGGCCGCTGCGGCCCGCCGGGGTCAGGCGCTGGCCTCACGTCTCGCCGCCGTCCGACACCAGGTCGATCCTCGGGAAGCCGAGGCCCGGCGACAGGCCGAACAGATGGAGCAGATGGAGACCGACCTCTCCCTGCGTCCTTGAGGTCGGCCCCACCCCGCAGGTGAGCGCCCTTGACAGACAGGCTCGTCTCACCACTTTGACTCAGCGGGCCGGGCCCCTCTGACAGTCGTGGTGACTGTGATGTCGGACCGCATCGAGGGTGCTCGATGACTGGGCTCGGACCGATCCTGCCAGATTGTGCGTTTGAAGGTCGTGTGCGCCGCCTTGTCGTCAGTGCTGCGCTTGCCATGGACCTGGCCGGTCCCCCTGGAGATTTCGAATTACGATGATGACCGCCCTGCTCATTCTAGGTGGATTGATCCTGCTCGCCGTGGGCGGCGAGTCCCTTGTCCGGGGGGCCGTGGGCGTCGCCCGTACCCTGGGGGTCTCCCCACTGTTGAGCGGCCTGGTCATCGTTGGCTTCGGCACCTCGACTCCAGAATTGGTCACCAGCCTGATTGCCGCGATGCAGAACGCGCCGGGCATCGCGGTGGGCAATGTGATGGGGTCCAACATCGCCAACATCCTGCTGATTCTCGGCGTCACGGCGGTCATCACCCCGATCCTGATCCGGCCTTCAGCGATCCAGCGGGACATGCTGGTTCTTGGCCTGTCATCGGGTGCCGCCCTTCTGGCTGTGCTTGCGGGCTTCATTGATCGGTGGTTTGGCGGGTTACTTGTGGTGACGCTGATTGCCTATGTGGCCTATGCCTATATCCGGGAGCGCAACCGGATGGCGGCCGAGGAGGCCGCCGCTGAGGGTGAGCGTGCGAAGGTCGAGCCCATGGTACTGGGCAAGTTCCTGCTCATGGCGATCGGTGGGATCGCCCTGACCATATTTGGTGCCCGCCTGCTGGTCGGCGGTGCGATTGATCTGGCCGAGGGGTTCGGCGTCTCCCAGACCATCATCGGGCTGACCATCGTGGCCGTGGGCACCTCGCTGCCTGAACTGGTGGCCTGTGTCGTCGCCGCGCTGCGTCGCCATCCTGAAGTGGCCGTGGGCAATGTGATCGGCTCAAATATCTACAATGTCTTCGGTGTGCTTGGGGTCACCGCCATGGTGTCGCCCATCCGCATTCCCCCTGAGATCGCCAGCCTGGACATCTGGGTGCTGGTGGCCGCCACGGGTCTGTTTGCGGTGTTCCTGCGCACAGGCGGTGGTCTGCAACGCCTGGAAGGGGTCGCCTTCCTGATCGCCTACGCGGCCTATGTCGGTTATCTGGCCTTGGGGTGAGGGTGAAACGGTCCGATCAGACCCCTGCGGCCTGGGCCTCTCGCAGGCCCTGACCAGCCAGGGCGTCGGCCCGCTCGTTCAAAGGGTGACCGGCATGGCCTTTGACCCAGCGCCAGTCCACCTGGTGCCGGAGCCTCGCCTCATCCAGACGCTGCCAGAGGTCGGCATTCTTCACTGGCGCCTTGGCGGCGGTCTTCCAGCCTCGGGCCCTCCAGCCGGGGAGCCACTCGGTGATGCCTTTCATGACATACTGGCTATCGGTGTGCAGTTCGACCTGGCAGGGACGGTTCAGGGTCTCCAGGGCCTGGATGGCGGCCATCATCTCCATGCGGTTGTTGGTGGTTGCAGGCTCCCCGCCGCAGATCTCCTTTTCCCGCTCGCCGTAGATCAGGATCGCGCCCCAGCCGCCGGGCCCTGGATTGCCGCTGCAGGCCCCGTCGGTGAAGATCGTCACCTTGGGGGTCAAGACGGGTCCCCGAACAGGACGAGGTCGGCAGCGCTGCGATGAACGGCGAGCTTTCGCTCGTATTCCAGCGGGTCCTTCGGCCGCACCAGGGCACCCGCCGGTGTGGCACCCCAGTCATTCAGCCGCGTCAGGAAGAACCGCATGGCCGCCCCATGGGCCAGGATCGGCAGGGCGGCGCGCTCAGCCTCGCTCAGGGGGCGATGGCGCTCATAGCCGGCCAGCATGGCCCGGGCGCTGGTAATGTTGAAGCTGCCGTCGGCCTCGAAGCACCAGGCGTTCAGCGCCACCGCGATGTCATAGGCGAGCGCGTCCACACAGGCGAAATAGAAGTCGATGGCGGCGGCGAACCGGTCGCCCTGGAAGAACACATTGTCCGGGAAATAATCGGCGTGGATGACCCCGCTCGGGAGGCCCTTGGGCCAGTTGGCGGCCAGATGGGCCAGATCGGCCTCGATGGTGGCCGCAAGGCCAGGCTTCAGCCCCTCGGCCGCTTCGGTGAGCCCTGAGAACAGGGGTGCCCATGCCCCCTGGCCAAGGTCGTTGTCGCGGCCCATCCCAAAGCCCTCGGCCGCCAGATGCAGCCGCGCCAGGCCTTCGCCGGCTTCCCGGCAGTGGGTGGCCGAGGGGCGGCGAACCGACAGGCCTGGCATGAAGCCGACAATGGCCGCAGGCTTGCCCCGCACCGACTGGATCAGGGCCCCGTCCCGTCCCGGCATCGGGGTGGCGCAAGGGTAGTCATGGTCGGCCAGCCAATGCATGAGGCCGAGGAAGAACGGCAGGTCCTCCGGGCGCACCCGCCGCTCATAGATGGTCAGGATGAAGCGGCCCCGGTCGGTCTCCAGCAGGAAGTTGGAGTTCTCCACCCCCTCGGCGATGCCTTTGAAGGTCTGCGCCACGCCAAGGTCATAGCGGGCGAGCAGCTCGGCGAGCTCCTCATCGGAAATGTCGGTATAGACGGCCATTGCGGGGGCATGGGCGAGGCCGTCGGCGCGGTCAAGACGGCGAAACGGCAGGGCCCACTTTTTCAGGTCGATATCCGAGCCGCCTAGGCCTCGGTCAGCAGCCTGGGCAGTTTGAAGGTGACGGCCTCGCGGGCAGCTTCGTCCATTTCGATGGTCAGGTCGAACCGCTCGGCCAGCTTGTCCAGGAGCCCCTGGACCAGGTCCTCAGGGGCAGAGGCGCCAGCGGTGACGCCGACGGTTCGAACCCCCGACAGCCAGGCAAAGTCCAGGGCCTCGGCGTCATCGATCAGATGGGCGGGGCATCCGGCCCGGGCACCGACCTCGGCCAGTCGCACCGAGTTCGAGGAATTGGCCGACCCGATCACCAGCAGAAGGTCAGCCCTGGCCGACACCGATTTGACCGCTTCCTGGCGATTGGTGGTGGCGTAGCAGATGTCTTCCTTGTGGGGTGCGGCCATCAGCGGGAACCGGTTTCGCAGGGCTGAGACGATATCGGCGGTGTCGTCCACCGACAGGGTCGTCTGGGTTGCGAAGGCGAGGTTGGCCGGGTCCTTGGGTGTGAAGGCCAGGGCGTCCTCGACGGTCTCGATCAGGGTGACGGCCCCGTCGGGCAGCTGACCGATGGTGCCGATGACCTCGGGATGTCCGGCATGACCGATGAGGACAATCTCCTTACCGGAGTCATGGTGGCGTTGAGCCTCCACATGCACCTTGGAGACCAGGGGGCAGGTGGCGTCCAGATAGATCATCTGGCGGCGTCCGGCTTCGGCCGGCACAGACTTGGGCACCCCGTGGGCGGAAAACACCACCGGCCGATCATCGGGGCATTCATCGAGCTCTTCGACAAACACTGCGCCCAGGGCCCGGAGCCGGTCGACCACGTGTCGGTTGTGGACGATTTCATGGCGCACATAGACCGGCGCCCCGAATTTCTCGAGGGTCCGCTCGACGATCTGAATGGCCCGGTCGACGCCGGCGCAGAACCCCCGGGGGGCGGCCAGCAGGATGGTCAGGGGCGGGCGAGGGGCAGGGGTGTTCATGGGGAGAAATCTAGGGGTTATGCCGCCTCGCCGCCAGCCGCGTTGCGGCCTCAATCGAGAACCATTAGTAGAGGCTCCTCATGCGCGGTCTCGCCGCGCCGACAGAGTTGGACGTTTTATGCGCCGTTCCCTGCTATCGGTCATCGCCCTTGCGCTTGCCGTCACTTCGTTTCCGCTGGAAAGCGCGGCCCAAAACCGACGTGGCCAGGAGGCCGAAGGTCAGGAGGACGCCTCCGACCGCCGCCGCCGGGAGTCCGAATGGGGCGATCGCCAGGCACCTTTGCCGCAATTGCGCAATGCTGGCCCCTGCCCCTTCGCCAAGGTGCTCTATGACGCCGGCCGCTATGTGGAGTTCGAAGGCGGGCGCGAAGCCTCGGCCGCCGTGGGCTATGCCGGTGAGATCCAGGGGATTTCGGCCGGCTGTTCCTACGAGGATGACGAGCCGATCAAGGTGGCCATGGAAGTGCTCTTCGAGCTGGGCCGGGGCCCGGCCGCCCAGGGGGCGCAGAAGACCTATCGCTACTGGGTCGCCGTGACCAAGCGCAATGACGCGGTCATCGCCAAGGAGTACTTCGACCTGCCGGTGTCGTTCGCTCCGGGCCAGGACCGCACCTATGCCCGGCAGATGATCGAGGGCATCGTGATCCCGCGCGCCCAGCTGACCACCAGCGGTGCCAATTTCGAAGTCCTGGTGGGTTTCGATGTCACGCCGGAAATGGCCGAGTTCAACCGTGCTGGTAAGCGGTTCCGTATTGATGTCGGAACCGGTGTCGCCACTGGGACCTCTCAAGCCAACCCATGAGTGATCTCAAGCGGGGTCTTGGGGAGGCGGTTTCGGCCGCTTTCGCCTCTGCGGGTCTGTCGGCTGAACTGGGCCGTGTGACCCCGTCAGACCGGCCCGATCTGGCGGATTTCCAGTGCAATGGGGCCCTTGCGGCGGCCAAGCAGGCCCGCCGCGATCCCCGGGAGATCGCCGCTGGCGTGGTGGCGGTTCTGGCCAAGGATCCGCGCCTGGCCTCGGTGGAGATCGCCGGGCTCGGCTTCATCAATATGCGCGTCGCCCCCGAAGCCCTCTCAGCCCGGGCCAATGAGATTGCCGCCGATCCGCGCCTGGGGGCAGGGGCGGTAGAGACATCGCGCCGGGTTCTGGTGGACTATGGCGGCCCCAATGTGGCCAAGCCCATGCATGTGGGCCATCTGCGCTCGTCGATCATCGGGGAGGCCATCAAGCGACTCTACCGGTTCCGGGGGGACGAGGTGGTGGGCGACGCCCATTTCGGCGACTGGGGCTACCAGATGGGCCTGCTCATTGGGGCGGTCTGCGACGAAGATGCCTTCGTCGCCAAGCTGGTGGAACAGGTCAACGCCCGGTCCGCCCCCCTGACCCCCGAGGACGAGGTCCAGGCCTTCACCGCCCTGGCTGAGCGGATCAGCCTGGCTGACCTTGACCGGCTCTATCCATTGGCAGCGGCCAAGGGCAAGGAGGACCCGGATTACCGTGACCGGGCCCGCAAGCTGACGGCTGACCTGCAGGCCCACAACCGGGGCTATCATCTCCTCTGGCGACATTTTGCCAAGGTGACCCAGGTGGCCCTGGCCCGGGACTTCCATGCTATCGGCGTGGATTTCGACCTCTGGAAGGGGGAGAGCGACGCCGATCCCCTGATCCCCGGCATGGTCTCGGACCTTGAGGCCAAGGCCCTCCTGGTCGACGATCAGGGTGCGCGGATCATTCGGGTGAACCGCCAGGGGGATAAGCGCGAGCTGCCTCCCTTGCTGGTGGTCTCCTCCGAGGGCTCGGCCATGTATGGCACCACAGACCTCGCCACCATTGTCGACCGCCGGCAGAGTTTCGATCCCCACCAGATTCTCTATGTGGTCGACCAGCGCCAGGCCGACCATTTCGAGATCGTGTTCCGGGCCGCCTATCTGGCGGGCTATGCCCAGGAGGGCAGCCTGGAGCATATCGGCTTTGGCACCATGAACGGGACCGACGGCAAGCCGTTCAAGACCCGCGAAGGCGGCGTGCTCAAGCTGCATGACCTGATCGAGATGACTCGGGACAAGGCTCGTGAGCGCCTGAAGGAAGCCGACCTCGGGGCAAGCCTTGACGCCGAGGCTTTTGAAGACACCGCCCACAAGGTCGCGGTCGCGGCCCTGAAGTTCGCTGATCTGCAGAATTTCCGCGGCACGTCCTACGTTTTTGATCTCGATCGCTTCACCAGCTTCGAGGGCAAGACCGGCCCCTACCTGCTCTACCAGGCGGTGCGGGTGAAGTCGGTCCTGCGCAAGGCCGCCGACGAGGGCGCTCTGGCTGGCGAGATCGTCGTCGCTGAGCCGGCCGAACGGGAGCTGGCCCTGTTGCTGGACGCCTTCGACCAGGCCCTGGCCGAGGCCTATGAGCGCAAGGCGCCCAATTTCATAGCCGACCATGCCTACAAGCTGGCGCAATCGTTCTCGCGCTTCTATGCGGCCTGTCCGATCCTAATCGCCGAGCCGCCGACTAAGGGCTCCCGCCTGGCCCTGGCGGCGGTCACCCTTCGCCAGCTTGAGCTGGCCCTCGACCTGCTGGGCATCGCCATCCCCGAACGGATGTAGACGCAACTTGCGCGTTGACTCCCGCCAGGTGATCGCAGAGTTTCGGGGCTTCTCCTCGCGGGAGAGACCGGCCCTTCAAGGGGTCGGCGCCGAAGGCGCAACCGCCCCGGAAACGCTCAGGCAAACGGACCGCGAAGAGCTGATGAACGCTGGAAAGCAGTCCGCCGAAAGGTAGGGCTCGCCGAAGGAGCAATGGGCGCGGGCCTCACCGCCCGCCTCTAAATCTCTCAGGCTCAGGGACAGCGGGGGCGCGTAAGGGGACTGGGCGACCAAGCCCCCGGCGCGTCGTAACATCAGCCGGAGGCGCTTCCTTGTCGGACGAGACGCTTAAACTCACCCCGCTTCATGCCGCCCATCTTGAGGCCGGTGCCCGGATGGTGCCCTTTGCCGGCTATTCCATGCCGGTGCAGTACAAGGACGGCGTGCTCAAGGAGCACATCTGGACCCGTGAGAGCGCGGGTCTGTTTGATGTGTCGCACATGGGCCAGGCGCGCCTGCGGGGCGTCTCTCCCCTTTCGGCCTTCGAGGAGGTCACACCGGGGGATTTCATTGGCCTCAAGCCCGGCAAGCAACGCTATTCGGTCCTGCTGAACAAGAAGGGTGGGATCATTGACGACCTGATGGCCGGCCGCCCCGACGAAGACGGGCTGTTTGTGGTGGTCAACGGGGCCTGCAAGGACAACGACTTCAAGATCATCGATGCTGAACTGGCCGGCCAGGTGCGGATTGACCGCCTGGAGGACCGGGCTCTCCTGGCCCTTCAGGGGCCAAAGGCCGCCGAAGTGCTGGCCAATCATGCGCCCGACGCTGCAAAACTGGCCTTCATGGAGACCGCCGCCCTCCAGGCCTTCGGCGTCGACGCCATCATCTCCAGGTCGGGCTACACCGGCGAGGACGGCTACGAGATCTCCGTGCCGGGCGAGGCGGCGATGCGCATCTGGAACACCCTGCTGGCGGACGCGCGGGTCAAGCCCATAGGTCTGGGCGCCCGCGACAGCCTGCGTCTGGAGGCCGGACTTCCCCTCTATGGCCACGACCTGGATGAGACCGTGTCTCCCATCGAGGCCGGACTGGCCTTTGCGGTGTCTAAGAAACGCCGTGACGCCAGGGACTTCCCCGGCGCCAGCCGGATCGCCGCCGAGCTTGGCGGCGAGCTGAGCCGCAAGGCGGTTGGCCTGAAGGTCGAGGGCGCGCCGGCCCGGGAAGGCGCCGAGATCGCCGATGCGGACGGTACCGTGGTCGGTGTGGTCACTTCCGGCGGCTTTTCTCCCAGCCTTGGCTATCCCATCGCCCTGGGTTTCGTGCCGCCAGCCCTGGCTGTTGCAGGCACGGTCCTCAAGGTCATCGTCCGGGGCAAGGCCCAGACTGCCCAGGTGGTCCCCACCCCGTTCGTTCCCCATCGCTATGTGCGCAAGGTCTAGAGAAGGAAGCTCCCCAATGCGTTTCACCAAGGATCATGAGTGGGTTTCCCTGGACGGGGACGTGGCCACCATTGGCATCACCGCCTATGCCGCCGAGCAACTGGGGGACGTGGTGTTCGTAGAAACCCCTGAGGTGGGCAAGAGCTTTGCCGCCGGTGAGGGCCTGGCTGTGGTCGAGAGCGTCAAGGCCGCCTCCGATGTCTACGCCCCGGTGTCCGGCGAGGTGCTGGAGGCCAATAGCGCCCTGGCTGAGGCTCCGGAAACCGTCAACCAGGCGCCGGAGGCCGACGGCTGGTTCGCCAAGGTCAAGATCGCTGATCCGTCGACCTATGAGGCGCTGATGGATCGCGCCGCCTACGACGCCTATCTGGAGACCCTGTAAGCCCATGCGCTACCTGCCGCTTACGCCCGATGACCGCGCCCAGATGCTGGGGGTGATTGGCGCCGCCTCCATTGACGATCTGTTTGCAGACGTTCCTGTCGCCGCCCGGAAGTCCGAGCCCTTCGATCTGCCCTATCATGCGGGCGAACTGGAGGTAGAGCGCGAGCTCTCTGGGCTTGCTGCGATGAACCGCGCGGCGGGGGCGGGGCCTTTCTTCTGCGGGGCGGGCGCCTATCGTCACCACGTGCCGGCCACGGTGGATCATATCATCCAGCGCTCGGAGTTCCTGACCAGCTACACCCCCTACCAGCCGGAGATCGCCCAGGGGACCTTGCAGGTTCTGTTCGAGTTCCAGACCCAGGTCGCCGCCCTGACCGGTCTCGATGTGGCCAACGCCTCGATGTACGACGGCTCCACGGCCTGCGCTGAAGCGGTGATGATGGCCAGGCGGGTGACCCGCCGCAAACGCGCCGTGCTGTCGGGCGGTTTGCATCCGCACTATGCCGCCACCACCCAGACCATCGCCCATGCTGAGGGGATGGACATCGTCCGTCAGACCGTGGCCATCGACGCCGAGGCGGCCGTGATCGCGGCGATCGACTCCGAGACCGCCTGCGTCGTGGTTCAGACCCCCAATGTGTTCGGTGTCGCCACTGATGTCACCGCGATTGCCGAAGCCGCCCATGCAGCGGGTGCCCTGCTGATCGTGGTGACGACCGAGGCGGTGTCCTTTGGCTTGCTCAAGTCGCCTGGCGAGATGGGCGCTGACATCGCCGTGGCTGAAGGCCAGTCCATCGGCAATGCCCTCAACTTCGGCGGTCCCTATATCGGCCTGTTCACCTGCCGGGAGAAGCTGGTCCGCCAGATGCCTGGCCGCCTTTGTGGCGAGACCGTTGATGCCCAGGGCCGTCGGGGGTTTGTCCTGACCCTGTCCACCCGCGAGCAGCATATCCGCCGGGACAAGGCGACCTCCAACATCTGCACCAATTCGGGCCTCTGCGCCCTGGCGTTCACGGTGCATCTCTCCCTGCTGGGGGAGACCGGGCTGCGCCAACTGGCCGAGATCAATCACGACAAGGCCCGGCGGCTAGCCAAGGCGCTGAGCGCCGTACCGGGCGTCGAGGTGCTGACCCCGCGCTATTTCAATGAGATCGCCGTGCGCTTACCCGGCGACGCCAGCCAGATGGTGGAGGCGTTGCTGGAGGATGGGATCGTCGCCGGCGTGCCCTTCTCCCGGCTCGACCCGACGGCAGGCCTGGACGATGTGCTGCTTTGCGCAGCCACCGAAACCACCCTGGACGCCGATATTGACGCCTTTGCTCAGGCCCTGGCCCGGAGGATCGCCCGATGACCATGCAGAATGTTGGCCGGCCCACCCGGCCTGAGGAGACTCAGTCTCTGGACGCGGGGTTCACCTCTCTGACCGGTGGCCGTGGGCTGTTGCAGGATGAGGCCCTGATCTTCGAGCGGGACGGCTGGGGCAAGACTGGCGTCGATCTGCCCAAGGTCGATGCCCCTGCAGATGATCTGGGTGAGCTGGTGCGCAGGAGCCCGATTGGCCTGCCCGGCCTCTCGGAGCCCGAGGCCATGCGCCACTATGTGCGCCTGTCCCAGAAGAACCATGCCATCGACCTGGCGCTCTACCCGCTGGGCTCGTGCACCATGAAGCACAATCCGCGCCTCAACGAGAAGATGGCGCGGTTGGCCGGCTTCGCCGACCTTCACCCCCTTGCCCCCCTGTCCACGGCTCAGGGGGCCCTGACCCTGATGGACCGGCTGTCCCATTGGCTGAAGACCCTGACCGGCATGCCCGCGGTCGCCCTGTCGCCCAAGGCTGGTGCCCATGGGGAGCTGTGTGGCCTGCTGGCGATCCGGGCGGCCCATGAAGCCAAGGGCGATCCCCGCCGGCGGGTGCTGGTGCCCACCTCGGCCCACGGGACCAACCCGGCCACAGCCGCCTTCGTGGGCTATTCGGTGACCGAGATCGCCCAAACGGACGACGGCCGGGTGGACCTTGCCGATCTCGCCGCCAAGCTCGGCCCAGACGTGGCGGCCATCATGGTCACCAATCCCAATACTTGCGGCCTGTTCGAGCGCGACATCATTGAGATCGCTCGGCTGACCCATGAGGCGGGGGCGTACTTCTATTGCGACGGCGCCAATTTCAACGCCATCGTCGGTCGGGTGCGTCCCGGCGACCTGGGCGTCGATGCCATGCATATCAACCTGCACAAGACGTTCTCGACGCCCCATGGCGGCGGCGGGCCGGGCTCTGGCCCTGTGGTGCTGTCTGCGGCCCTGGCGCCCTTCGCGCCGGCGCCTTGGGTGGTGCACGGGGCCGACGGTCTGACCCTGGTGGAGGAGACGGTGGACGCCGCCGCCCAGGCCTTTGGCCGCATGAGCGCCTTCCATGGCCAGATGGGCATGTTCGTTCGCGCCTATGCCTATATGCGCAGCCATGGTGCCGATGGTCTGCGGCAGGTGGCCGAGGATGCGGTGCTCAACGCCAACTATGTGAAGGCCAGACTGTCTGGTTCCATGACCCCGGCCTTCCCGGAAGGGCCGTGCATGCATGAAGCCCTGTTCGATGACTCCTGGCTGGAAGGCACGGGCGTCACCACCCTCGATTTCGCAAAGGCGATGATCGACGAGGGCTTCCACCCGATGACCATGTACTTCCCGCTGGTGGTACATGGGGCGATGCTGATCGAGCCGACCGAGACCGAGTCAAAGCAGGAACTGGACCGCTTCTGTGAGGCCCTGCTGGCCCTGGCTGAGGCTGCCAAGGCCGGAGACGTGGAGCGGTTCAAGGGGGCACCCTTTCTCGCGCCCATGCGACGGCTGGACGAAACCCTGGCCGCCCGCAAGCCGCGACTCACTTGGAAGCCGGATCAGGGTGTGGCGCCGGCGCCGCTCGCGGCAGAATAGCGCCGGCGGGGCCACCAAAGCGCCCGACGTTCGCCTTACTTTCACGCTGTTGGTGCACATATGAGTCTGACGCGCGGGACCTCCGACTCCCCGGACGGGCCGGCCCGCGCGTCACTCCAGGTCTTTCAGCGTGTCCTTCGCACCCTTCGCGCGGCCCCAGGTCCGCACCGCCTCGACCGACGGGATCGGCCGGCTGTCTCGCCGGCTCGCTCGGTTTGGGATGATGCTGCTTGGGGGCGCGATCGTGCTGGTGGGCATTCTGATCGCCCCCTTGCCAGGGCCCATGGGTTTGCCCGTGGCGACGGTGGGGCTGATCCTGATCCTGCGGAATTCATATATGGCCCGCCGGGCCTTTGTCCGGTTCCAGCGCGCCCATCCTAGGACGCTCTATCCGGTGAGACGGCTACTGAGGCGCCGCCCTGAAGTCTTGCCCGTGTTCTGGCAGCTCGTGCTTCGCTCTGAGCGCCTGCTGATCCCGAAGCGCTATCGCGTGGCGATCCAGGGGCGGCACCTGTTCCGGCGCCGCCGCAGGACCTGAAGGCCTATTGCAGTTTAGCGGCCATCTGGCTGATGGCCTTGTCCACCAGGGGATCGGAGCTGGCAGCGGCGAGGCGGCCAGCCAGAACGGTGCGGGCCGCTTCAGCCGCCAGTTCAGCGGCGGCTGACTTCACGTCCGCCATGGCCTGAGCCTCGGCGGTGGCGATTTTCCGTTCCGCCATTTCCGTCCGGCGAACAATCTGTTCTTCGAGCTTGATGGCGGCGTCCTTGCGCATCCGCTCGGCGTCGTCCTTGGCCTGGGCCAGCATGTCGGCAGCCAGACGTTCAGTCTCTTCCCGCTGGACCTTGATCTGAGCGAGCAGACGTTCAGCCTCGGTGCGCAGGTTCTGGGCTTCATCAAGTTCCGCCTGGATACGCTCTGCGCGCGCATCCAGCGCCCCGGCGATGGCGGCGGGGACCTTGAAATAGGCCAGCAGGCCCAGGAAGATCACAACGGCGGATAGGATCCAGAACTCGGGTGTCGCGAATAGGGACATCGGGTCTCTCCTCAGGCCGCGTTACGGGAAAGCGCAGAGTCAACTTCAGCCCGCGTGGGGGCCTTGCCGCTCAGCTTCTCGACAATGGCTTCGGCCGTCTCGGCGGCCAGATTGCGCACATTGGCCATGGCCTGCTCACGCCCGGCCTGGATGCTGGCTTCAGCGGCGGCCAGGCGTTCGTGCAGCTTGGCTTCCTCTGCAGCATTGCGGGTCTCAGCCTCGGCCTTGGCGGCGGCCTTGGCATCCGCGGCGGTCTTCTGCGCCCTGGCGCGCGCCTGGGCCAGTTCGGCTGCGGCTTCGGAGGACTGACGCTCGGCCTCATCCCGTGCCGTGCGCGCGTCAGCGAGGTCGCCCTCGATCTTCGCGGCCCGCGCCTCGATGACCCCGCCCACCCGGGGCAGGAACAGCTTGGACAGAATGACGTAGAGAATCACAAAAACGATGAGCAGCCAGAAGATCTGGCCGGGCCAGTAGCCGAACTCGAACTGCGGCAAGCCCGATGAGCCCTGATCAGCCTCAGTCGTGGTCGCGTAGGTGTCCTGGCTCGGGGTCCCATAGGGGGTGTCGACGGGCGCCGCGCCCGGATCGAGCTCTGGTGTGGTCTGGGCCATCAAGGCGCTCCGTTCAGTCTGCTCAGGTCCATGCGGCAGGTTGGTTGTCCGCAGGGCATGCCATGCGAAAGGCGGGCTGATCGACAGCCCGCCCCCCAACGCACGGATAGTCTCGCCTTAGGCGGCGAACAGGATCAGCAGCGCGACCACGAAGGCGAAGATGCCGAGGGCTTCGGTCAGAGCCATGCCCAGGAAGAGCATCGGACGCTCGCCGGCCGAGGCCGACGGGTTGCGCAGGGCGCCGTTGAGATACTGGCCGAACATGGTGCCGAGGCCGATACCGGCTCCGATCATGCCCAGCATCGCCAGGCCGGCGCCGATGTACTTAGCTGCAAGGGGATCCATCGAAAGTGCTCCGTGAAAGCGATGGGGTCGGGAAACGGGGTGAATAGACGGTCGTGATCAGTGGCTGTGCAGGTTCACGACGTCGTTCAGATAGACGCAGGCCAGCACGGCGAAGACGAACGCCTGCAGGAACGCGACCATGAACTCAAGGGCGGTGATGGCCACGATGCCCGTCAGGGTCACCAGGGCACCCGCGACCCCCATGACGCCCAGGGCGCCGAGGGACACGACGAAGCCGCCGAAGACCTTCAGGACGACGTGTCCGCCAACCATGTTGCCGAACAGACGCAGGGCGAGCGTCACCGGACGGACCAGGAAGGAAATGACCTCAATCACCACCACCAGGGGCAGGACGAAGATGGGCACGCCTGAGGGGACAAAAAGCTTGAAGAAACCAAGGCCGTTGCGGGCAAAGCCCACACCGATGACCACACTGATCACCAGCAAACCCAGGGTGGCGGTCACCGCCAGCTGCGAGGTCGAGGTGAAGAAGTAGGGGATCAGCCCGAGCATATTCATGCACAGAATGAAGGCAAACAGGGTGAACACGAAGGGGAAGTACTTCTTGCCCTCGTGGCCGATGATCGAGTCTGTGAGGTTGTGGATCAGCTCATAGAGCATCTCGCCCACCGACTGCAGTCGGCCCGGGACCACCGCTGCCTTGGCCGACGCTGCGGCAAAGAACAGAGTCACGGTGGCTGCGGAAATGATCATCCACAGGGCCGAATTGGTGATCGAAAGATCGAAGCCCGCGACGGCAGGAAGTTCGAGAACCTGCTTGATCTCGAACTGCTTCATCGGATCGGCCACGCGTCAGTCCCTTTTGCTCTGGCCAGGCCCTGCGGGCCAGCCGTCGTCGTCGTCTTCATCGTCGAAGGGGACCGATGTGGCTGGTCCGGCCTTCGTCGTCGCCTGCGCGCTCATGCGTCCCGCCGAGCGCGAGATCAAGAACATCGCCAGGGCGGTACCCACTAGCACGCCCAGGAGCAAGCCCCAGGGTGAGGTCCCGGCCCATTGATCGAAGAGCCAGCCTAGGCCGAGCCCCCCGAGTACGCCCCCGATCAGTTCGGCCACCAACTTGTAGCCAGCCCCAATCGCCCCCGTGTCGAACTTACCCCTACGGTCCCGCGCCGCGCGCTGGACATTGACGGCGTCCAGTTGAGCTTCGAGGCGTTTTAGCGCCTCTTGGTGCGGATCGGTCGGTTGCGACATAAGCCGTTGACGCCTTCCCGGGGCCTGGGCGGCCAGCCGGCACCCCTGGTTCGATCGCGGCGGAACCTAAAGGGGCGAGGGTACAGCGTCAAGGCGCTGGCGCCTGCGTCTAATTCTTTGATTTGTATTGAGTATCGCGCGTGTCTGCCGATTCGCCCCCCGACGGGCCTACTCGGCGGCCAGGGCCTCGGCCTGACGAAGGTCCACCGAGACCAGTTGCGACACCCCGCGCTCGGCCATGGTCACCCCAAACAGCCGGTCCATGCGGGCCATGGTCACAGGATTGTGGGTGATGGCGATGAACCGGGTCTCTGTGCGGCTGCGCATCTCGTCGAGCATATTGCAGAACCGGTCGACATTGGCGTCGTCCAGGGGCGCGTCGACCTCATCAAGGACACAGATCGGCGCAGGGTTGGCCAGGAAGACCGCGAAGATCAGGGCGGCAGCTGTCAGGGCCTGCTCGCCGCCGCTCATCAGGCTCATGGTGGCCATGCGTTTGCCCGGCGGGCAGGCGTAGATCTCCAAGCCTGCCTCCAGAGGGTCCTCGGACTCCACCAGGCGAAGCTCCGCCTGGCCCCCTTCGAACAGGGTCTGAAACAGGGTCTTGAAGTGGCCGTTGATCACGTCAAAGGCGGCGACCAGGCGTTCACGGCCCTCGCTGTTCAGCTCATCAATGCCCTGACGCAGGCGGGCGATGGCACCGGTCAGATCGGCGCGCTCGGTCTGCATGGTCTCAAGCCGGGCAGCACTCTCGCGGGCCTCGTCCTCGGCTCGCAGATTGACGGGGCCAATCGATTCTCTCTGGCGTTCGAGCGCCGAGAGATGCGCCTCCAGGCCGCCGGCGTCTGCGGGAATGGCCACGGCCTCGTCGGCCAGGCGTCGGGCCAGGGCGTCCGGGTCCAGCCGGGTGGTCTCAAGAATCTGGTCGGCCAGTTCCCCTAGTCGCTGAAGTGCGGCTTCGAGGCGGGCGTCCAAGGCGACGCGGCTCTCCCGCGCCTGGGCGGCGGCGGCGTCAGCGGCCCTCAGCGCACGCTCGGCCTCGCTGCGGGCGGCCTCTCCGGCCTGCAGGGCATCATGGGTCTGGCTCCGGCGGGTTTCGGCGGCGGCGAACGCATCGAGCAAGGCTATGCGGCGGCTCTCGAGCTGCTGGGGCGCCTGCCGCGCTAAATCCAGGACGCCCAGGGCGCGAACCCGATCGGCCTCCAGGACCGCCAGCCGCTGGGCGGCACCCTCAGCCCGACGGGCCCAGTCGTCTCTTTCGCGGGTCAGAGTCGCCAGGCGGCGGGCTCGACCATCCTTCTCTCGGGTCTCCACATCCAGGGCCGAACGGGCCGCGGCTGCGGCTTCCCGGGCCGGGCCAGCGCGATGGCGGGCCTCTATGAGCGCAGCGCTCAGATCCTGGCCGGCACCGCCTGTGTCCACCTCGGCCAGCACCAAGGCCTGCTGAGATTCGGCTTCCGCCAATTCGGCGGTGAACCGCCCGATCATATCGTCAAGGGACTGGGCCTGGGCCTCCCGCCGGGCGTCCTCCCGCTCCAGACGCTCTAGAACGCTTCGGGCCTGGCCCAGGCGTTGTTCGCAGGCGGGGGGCTCGCGACGGGCGGCCTTCTGAGCAGCCTCTGCGTCAGCCAGCGCCCCACGGGCGGCGGTCAGGGCGTCTCTGGCCAGCTGGGCGACTGGCGCCAGGGCTTCGAGCTCGGCCTCCACCTCGGCCAGGCGAGACTTCTGTTCCAGGCGCACGGCGGCAGGCTTCTTGGCCTCCGCCCGGGCGGTGAAGCCATCCCAGCGCCAGAGGTCGCCCTCCCGCGACACCAGCCGACAGCCCGGCGAAATCCGTTGCGCCAGGGCCGCGCCATGCGACCGGTCCACCAGGGCCACATAGGCCAGCCGGGCGGCCAGCTGCGGCGGTGCCTGCACATGGTCTGCCAGGGGTGAGACCCCAGGGGGCCAGACGGGAGCTTGGGCGGTTCCTCCAGCCCAATGGGCCGGCGCCTTGGGGTCCAGGGCGGCCTCAAGATCATCCCCCAGGGCGGCCGCCAGGGCCATTTCATAGCCCCGTGCGGGGGCTATGGCATCCAGGGCCGGGGCGAAGCCACCGCGCAGCTGGGGGGCGACGATCTGGGCCAGGGCCCTGGCCTCGGCGGTGAGGCGCGAAACCTGTTCGTCCTGGCGCCGGGCGGCTTCCCGAGCTGCAGCCTCGGCCGCCTGAGCCGCAGCCTGGGCCTCCTCAGCGGCGGTCTGGCCCTGGCGGGCAACGGTCAGGGCCGCCAGGGCCTGCTCGAACTGACCCCTGGCCTCGGCCATCTGCGGGCTTTCCAGGGGACCCAGGGCGGCGCGCTCGGTGCGGGTCTGTTCCAGGGTCCTGCGGCTACGGGCGACCCGGGTTTCGGCTTCGCTGATTCGGGCTGTGGCCGCGCGCCACTGGGCGTCTTCAGCGGCGACCGCGGCGGCCAGCCGCTCGACCTCGGTGTCGGTGCTTGCCCGGGCTGCTTCAGCCAGGGCCAAGGCGGCCTCCAGTTCGGGGATGCGTTCTGGGGCGGCAGACACTTCCGCCTCAAGGATAGCGATGTCATCCAACAGGCGGGCGAGGGCGGCTTGAGCGTCCTCGGCCATCTGGCTCTCACGGCCGCGATCGGCGTCGATGCGGGCGATCTCAGCCTCGCTGCGGCTGACCTCAGCGGCCAGGGCCTCGGCCTCCCGCTCAATCCGGTCCCGGTCGATGGCCAGCTTACCCAGGACGGCGGCGGCGATGGTCTCGGCGTCCCGCAGGGGTGCCAGGGCAGCGTCAGCCGCAGCCGCCGTGGTGGCCGACGTCGCTGCGGTTCGGGCGCTGGCCTCCACCTCCCGGGCGGCGGCGGCGGCTTCGGCCTTCAGCTGTTCAGCGGCCTGTTGGGCCTGGCTCCAGCGGGCCAGGAGCACTGCCCCCTGCAGGGTGCGAATCTCCGCCGACAGCCGGCGATAACGCTCGGCCTGACGGGCTTCGCGGCGCAGGCGGGCGAGCCCCCCCACAAGTTCCTGGGCCACGTCGTCCAGGCGCGCCAGATTGGCCTCAGCCGCCCTCAGCCGAAGCTCAGCTTCATGGCGCCTGGAGTGCAGGCCTGAGACCCCGGCGGCTTCTTCCAGGATCAGACGTCGGTTCTGCGGTTTGGCGGCGATAAGCTCGGAGATCTGTCCCTGGCGGACCAGAGCCGGAGAATTGGAGCCGGTGGAGGCGTCTGCAAACAGCAGCTGGACGTCCCGGGCGCGGACCTCTTTGCCGTTGATGCGGTAGGTAGAGCCAGCCCCGCGATCGATCCTGCGCACCACCTCCAGCACCGGGTGGTCGTTATAGGCCGCAGGCGCCCGGCGTTCGGCATTGTCGATGGTCAGGGTGACATCGGCATGGTTGCGGGATGGACGCTTGCCGGAGCCGGCGAAGATCACATCGTCCATGCCGCCGGCCCGCATGGCCTTGGCCGAATTGGCACCCATGACCCAGCGCAGGGCTTCCAGCAGGTTCGACTTGCCGCAGCCGTTCGGCCCGACGATCCCGGTCAGCCCCGGCTCGATCCGGAACTCCGTCGGATCGACGAAGGACTTGAAGCCGGTCAGCCGAAGCCGCTGAAAGCGCACGGGCGCCTAGGTCCCCCTCAGGCCTATTTCTGGGCTGCGGCGATGGCGGCGTCGATCTCGGCCATGGTCATGGCGCCTTCCTTGGCCACCTTGCCATTGATCATGATCGTCGGGGTCGAGGTGATACGAGCGTCACGCTGGGTCTTCTCGATCCGGGCGTTGAGCGCGCGCAGGCCCTCTTCATTGGAGATACAGGTCTGGAACTGCTGTTCGGTAAGGCCGGCCGAGCGCGCGACCCGCAGCAGGGTGCCGCGGACATCGCCTGTGGCGAACATGTCCTGCTGGCTGTGGAAGATGGAGTCGATGACGTTAAAGTACTTGTCCTCGCCGGCGCAGCGGGCCAGCAGGAAACCGGCTGCGGCCACCTCGGCGGGCGGGGTCAGGAACTCCTTGAAGGTGTAGTGCACCTTGCCGGTGTCGATATATTTTTCCTTCACCCCCGGGAACACATCCTTGTGGAAGCTGGCGCAGTGGACGCAGCTTAGGGAGGCGTATTCGACCATCTTCACCGGCGCATTGGGGTCGCCCATGGTCATGTCGCCATCGGCGGCGGCGGACGATTGACCCGAGCAGGCCCCCAGAAAGAGGGTCGCGGCGGCGACGGCCATCATAAGGCGGCGGCTGAGGTTCGGCATGAAGGTCGGCCCTTTGGTCATGAGAGTCCGGAAGACAAGTTAAAGCGCGATTCTCTGGGCCTGGCCCATGGCGCCTCTGGATGGCAAGAACCGCCCCGGCGGATCAATGTCAACGGCGCTGGGTCCGTTGGGCGTTTCGCAGTACCCCACGCCCCAGGGCCAGCAGCGCGGCCTTGAGGGGGCCGTCCGGCGCCAGGGCCAGGCCCTGGGTCAGCTCGGCCTCCTGGGCGGCGTCGAGCGGGGCCTCCCGGCGCTTTGGCCCCTGGGCCGGGCTCACCGCCGCCGGTCGAAGGGGTCCTTGGACGATCCGCAGGCGTTCCACCGCCCCGGAACCGAGAAAAAGGTTCACCCGGGCGAGGATCTCAGGGGCCTGATGCTGAATCAGCGACGCCGCCGGTCCGGCCACCCGGATTTCCAGGGCCGCCCCGGCCCCGTTGCGGCCCTTGACAAGCTTTACCGGCTCGGTTCGCCGGGCGATCTGTTCGCCGACGATCTCCCGCCAGCGGGCCTGCAGGGCACCGGGGCCCTGGCCAAACCGGGCGTCGAGGTCGCGGATCAGCTTGGTCAGGCCGCGCCCCGCCGGCGGCGGTGGCCGTGGCGCCGGGCGCGTGCGACGGCGCGCCAGAATCTGGCGAGTCTCTTCCAGGTCAGGGAGCGGGCGGGGGGCCATGGTGGGTCAGATTACACCGAGCGCCTCGCAAGTCAGAGTCCCCCTGCCCAGGAACGGTTTGAGGCCTTAAGTCTGTAGGCGTGAGCCCTGAACAGATCCGCCGCCGACTTCTTGCCTGGTATGACGCCCATGCCCGGGACCTGCCGTGGCGTGTCCCGCCGGCTGCGGGCCAGGGCGGGCTGCGCTCTGATCCCTACCGAGTCTGGCTCTCGGAGGTGATGCTGCAGCAGACCACCGTCCCCCACGCGGCCCCTTACTTCCTGAAGTTCACCGCCCGATGGCCCACCGTTTCGGATCTTGCGGCAGCCCCCGATGACGAGGTGATGGCCGCCTGGGCCGGGCTTGGCTACTACGCCCGGGCCCGTAACCTGTTAGCCTGCGCCAGGGCGGTGGCCCGCGACCATGGGGGGGTGTTTCCTGGCACGGAAGCGGCCCTGCGCGCCTTGCCAGGTCTTGGCCCTTACACAGCCGCAGCTGTGGCGGCGATTGCCTTCGATGAGGCGACCAATGTGGTCGATGGCAATGTCGAGCGGGTCATGGCCCGGCTGTTTGCCGTGGAGACGCCGCTGCCGGCCGCAAAGCCGGAGCTGAAAGCCTTGGCCGGAGACCTTGTGCGTGAGGATCGACCGGGCGACTGGGCCCAGGCGCTGATGGACCTGGGGGCTACAATCTGCCGGCCCAAGTCGCCGCTATGTGATCGCTGTCCTGTGACGGAGGCCTGTGCTGGGCACGCCACGGGGGCTCCGGAAACCTATCCGCGCAAGACGGCCAAGGCTTCCAGGCCGCACCGACATGGGGTGGCCTACATCCTGACCCGCGCCGAAACGGTGGCCCTGGTGCGCCGGCCACCCAAGGGCTTGTTGGGGGGCATGCTTGGGCTGCCCACCAGCGACTGGCGGGCAGCACCCTGGTCAGATGCCGAGGCGAGGTCGGCGGCACCGGTACAGGCCGACTGGCGCAGCGCTGGAGAGGTGGAGCACGTCTTCACGCACTTCTCCCTCACCCTCCGACTGCTGAGGGCTGAAGGGTCGGCGGACGGTGTGATCTGGACCGATAGGCGCGATCTGGAGGCCCTGCCCAGCCTATTCCTGAAAGCCGCCCGCGCCGGGCTGTCGAACCTGCTTTAGGGGGTGCCTTATGCCGCCACCGCCGGGGCGTCCTTGCGCATCTTGATCCGCAGGACGTCGATGGGGGCAAGGCCAGCGTCGGTCTTGAAGTGCCAGTAGGTCCAGCCGTTGCAGGCCGGTGCCGACTGCACCATGGCCCCGACCTTGTGGATTGAACCGGTCATGTCGCCGATCGCCAGGCTGCCGTCGGCCCGGACCTGAGCGGCTCGCTCGCCCTTGGGACAATAGAGCACGTCGCCGGGGCGCAGGAGACCCGCCTCAACGATCTGGCCAAACGGCACCCGGGGCTCGGCGCGCTTGGAGCCGGTGACCAGAAGGTCCTCGGGGGAAACGGGGATCACCTTGGAGATGCGGGTCTTGGCCACCGCCACATACTCGTCTTCCCGCTCCAGGCCGATGAACCGCCGGCCCAGACGCTTGGCGGCCGCACCGGTGGTGCCCGAGCCGAAGAACGGGTCCAGGATCAGATCCCCGGGCTTGGTGGAGGCCAGAATCAGCCGGTGCAGCAGGGCTTCTGGCTTCTGGGTCGGATGGGCCTTGGCGCCGGTGGCGTCCTTGATCCGCTCCTCGCCTGTGCACAAAGGGAAGGTCCAGTCGGAGCGCATCTGCAGCTCGTCATTGGCCATCTTCATGGCGTCGTAATTGAAGGTATAGCGCCGCGCGCCCCGGGACTTGGCCGCCCAGATCAGCGTCTCATGGGCGTTGGTGAAGCGGGTGCCCTTGAAGTTCGGCATGGGGTTGGACTTGCGCCAGACCACGTCGTTCAGGATCCAGAAACCCAGGTCCTGAAGGGTCGCGCCGACCCGGAAGATGTTGTGGTAGCTGCCGATCACCCACAGGGCACCGTCATCCTTCAGCACCCGGCGGCACTCGGCCATCCAGGCCTTGGTGAAGGCGTCATAGGCCGCGAAGCTCTCGAACTGATCCCACTCGTCGTCGACGGCGTCGACCTTGGAATTGTCCGGCCGCAGCAGGTCGCCTCCCAGCTGCAGATTGTAGGGCGGATCAGCGAAGACCAGGTCCACAGATCCGGTCGGGAGCTTCTTCAGCTCCTCGATGCAATCGCCCTGGATAATGGTTTCGGCGGGAAAGCTCATGGACGCCCCTCGGATCTCACAGAAGGGAATCCTCCCCTATCGTAGTGAAGGGGCCGTTTCGAAACGTGGTGAACGAGGAATTAAGCCAAGCGCGTCCCATTGAGCCCGGTGAACCTGGCCCTTCGGGGCTCATTCGCCCCGCAGCGCCTTCTGCACCGGCGCCCAGGTGGTGCGGTGAATCTCGCAGGGACCCAGGCGCGCCAGGGCGCTGATATGGGCTGGAGCGCCATAGCCCTTGTGGCCGGCAAAGCCATAGCCAGGGTAGCGGGCGTCCATCTCGATCATCAGCCGGTCGCGGGCCACCTTGGCCAGGATCGAGGCTGCGGCGATGGACAGGGACTTGCCGTCCCCGCCCACCACTGTCCTGACCGGGCAGGGCAGTTGGAAAGGATAGTTGCCGTCCACCAGGGCGAAGGCTGGGGACACCCCAAGGCTCTCGACGGCGCGGCGCATGGCCAGACCTGCGGCATGCAGAATGTTGAGTTCGCTGATTTCGTCCACCGAGGCGAACCCGACTCCCCAGGCAATGGCTGAGGTCTTGATCTCGATTTCCAGACCCTCCCGGGCCCTGGCGGTCAGCTTCTTGGAGTCGTTCAGACCATGCGGAATACGCGCGGGGTCGAGGATCACGGCCCCGGCGCTCACAGGTCCCGCCCATGGGCCGCGGCCAGCCTCATCCACGCCACAGACCGGCGCGGGGCAGGCAGATTCCAGCAGGAGGTCCGGGGCTCTGAGGGCAGCCGTCTTGCGGGCCATCAGGCGCTCATCGCCGCGACTTCGTCATGCCGGAAGCAGCCGGTGAGGTGGTCATTGACCATGCCCACCGCCTGCATGAAGGCATAGACGATCACCGGACCGACGAACTTGTAGCCCTGGGCTTTCAGCGCCTTGGACACCTCCACCGCGAGCGGCGTCTGGGCCGGGACCTGACCGATCTCGGTCCACTGGTTCTGGATCGGTTTGCCGTCGGTGAAGGTCCAGAGAAAGCTCGACAGGTCCTGACCCTTCTTGCGCATGTCCAGATAGATCCGCGCGCTGGCGATCGCCGCATCGATCTTCGCGTTGGACCGGACAATGCCGGCGTCAGCCATCAGCCGGGCGCGATCAACCTCGCCGAAGCGGGCGACGATCTCAGGATCAAAGCCCGCAAAGGCCTCGCGGAACGCCTCGCGCTTGCGCAGGATGGTGATCCAGGAGAGTCCGGCCTGGAAGCCGTCCAGCACCAGCTTTTCCCACAGCGCGCGGGCGTCGTATTCCGGCACGCCCCAGTCGGTGTCGTGATAGGCCTCATACAGCGGGTCCCCCGCCATGCCCCGCCAGCCGCATCGAATCAGGTCGCTGCTCATGGGCTGCAGTTTTGCGGCCGCAGCCCCCTGGGGCAAGCTCACCGCCTAGGGTTCGAGCGCCCGCTCAAACCAGTCTGGCCGCACGACCCGCACGGGGCGTCCGTCCACCGTCAGCTCAGCACCTGCGATCCGGTCCAGGCGCAGGGAGGCCATGGCCAGGCCCTTTGCGCCGCTCAGTACCTCGCCGGCTCGCAACTCGCCCGCCAGCACCTCGGCACCCGGGGGCGGCATCTCGCCCTCAAAGGTGATCGGAAGAAACCGCGTCTTCACCGTGCCCCGTCGCTTCATGCGCGAGGTGGTTTCCTGGCCGACAAAGCAGCCCTTCTTGAAGTCGATCCCGTTCAGCAGGTCGAAATTGGCCTCAATGGGATAGGTCTTCTCCACCCCCCAGTCGGCGGCGACCGGCACACCCAGGGCGTGGGCGAAGGCGACATAATCCGCTTCAGGTACTTCGGACGCGCCGTTTGGAGATGCCAAACCATAGCCCCTCCAGCCCAGGGCCGGCAGGCGGGGATCAGCCAGGCAGCCATCGCCTGGGGCGAGGTCCTCGCCGAACAGGGCTGCGACCCCAGGCTCAATGGCGGTAATCGTCACCTTGGCCCGCAGGCGATAAATCATCAGCCGCTGCACAATCACGTCCCGGTGCTGGGCGGCCACATCCAGCCAGCAGCCCTCCGCCGTGCCGATCACGAACAGGTCGTAGAGCACCTTGCCCTGGGGGGTGAGCAGCGCGCCGAAGCGAATCTCCCCTTCGGCCAGGGTCTCGACGTTCTGGCTGATCAGATTGTGCAGAAAGTCCCGCCAGTCGGCCCCGCCCAGGGCGATAAGGGCGCGGCTTTCCAGCCGGGCGTAGCTCAGGGTCTGGACCATGTCGCTCCACTTAGGATCGAGGCGGCTCGCGCGCCAGCCAAGGGACATCTATAACAAGTCCATGACGCAAGGGTCGTTTCCCATTCTGTTCATCACCACGCCCCGGATCGGGGATGCGGTGCTGTCCTCGGGGCTGATGGCCAAGCTGCGCGACGAGATCCCCCATGCGCGCTTCACCATTGTCGCGGGCCCGGCGAGCGCGCCGCTGTTTGCCGATGTGCCTGGGCTCGATGAGATCCTCACCCTGCCGAACCCGGACCGCCCCGCCCACTGGCTTTCCCTGTGGCGCCGGGTCCGACGCCGCCGGTGGGGGCTGGTGGTCGACCTGCGGGGCTCGGCCATGGCCAGCTTCGTGCGCACCCGACGTCGGGCGATCCTGAAACCCCAGGCCGGGCCTGCAGTGCATAAGGTCATCGAAGCCGCGCGTTTGCTGAAGCTGGAGGATGATCCCCCCGCCCCGCATATCTTTCTCTCCCCCGAGACGGAGGCCGCGGCGCTATCCCTGACCGAAGGCGAGGGACCGATCCTGGCGGTGGCCCCGGCGGCGAACTGGGTGGGCAAGACCTGGCCCCTGGAGCGGTTTGCTCAACTGGCCATTCGACTGCTGGGCGAAGGCGGCGCGCTGCAAGGGGCGCGGCTGATGGTGCTGGGCGGCCAGGAGGACGCTGGGGTCGTTGCCTCCCTGCGCCATGTGGTCCCCAAGGCGAGGTTCATCGATCTGGTGGGCAAGGCCGACCTGCTGACCAGCTATGGCGCCCTCCGGCAGGCCAGGCTGTTCGTCGGCAATGACACGGGGCTGATGCATCTGGCCGCCGCTGCTGGCGTCCCGACCCTGGGACTGTTTGGCCCCTCCGATGAAACGCTCTACGGCCCCTGGGGATCCTTCACCCAGGTCGTGCGGGGCGGGCGAACCTTCGAGCAGATTCGAGCGCAGGATCCGGAGCTGAATCAGAGTTTCTGTCACATGATGGATCTGAGTGTCGATCATGTCGCTGGGTGCGCAGATCAGTTGCTCAAAGAGACTGAGCAAACCCATAAACGCGTCGTGTGATCTCGCCTAACGCGGAGGGCAGGCGGCGTTCCGCACCCCGGACGAGCACCGTCTGGCCGACAAGGGCCAGCCGACGCGTTCACCCCCTTTCCAGGCACCGCCGCCCGCGTCCATAAAGTCGCATGGACGCAGAGCTTCGCATCGAAACCGCCCCTTTCCGTGACCCGCGCTATGCGCCGCGGCGACTGGAGGTGGAGCGTCGGCCCGACGGGAGCCTGGTGCTCGCCAATCCGACCCCTTTTTCCCAGGCCCTTCAGACCCCGCATGAAGCCCTGCGGCACTGGAGTCAGGCCGCGCCCGATCGTGTCTGGCTGGCCGAGCGTGAGGGTAAGGGATGGCGGACCCTGACCTATGGCCAGGCCTGGCAGGCGGTGACTCAGCTGGCCGGGGGGCTGGCGGCCCGAGGCCTGACCGGGCCCCGACCGATCCTGATCCTGGCCCACAACGGCATCGATCACGCCCTGCTGATGTATGCGGCCATGAGCCAGGGTACGCCTGTGGCACCGGTGTCGCCGCAATATGGCCTGGCGGGCGCCAATCTGGCGCGGCTGACCCACGCCTGCGAGGTGCTGCGGCCCGCAGCCGTATTCACCGAGGACGCCAAGCTGTTTGCCACGGGCTTGTCAGCGGAGATCCTGGCTGGCCTGCCAGTGGTGTCGGTCCGTAATGGCGCGGACGGCCACGTCGACTTCAGCGATCTCTATGGGGCCCCTGTGGCCCCCACGGCCCGCCCGGACCACCATGCCAAGTACCTGCTGACCTCGGGCTCCACCGGCCTGCCCAAGGCGGTGATCATCACCCAGCAGGCGCTCGCCCTGAACTCGGCCCAGATCGCCGCCTGTTTCGAGGATGACGAGCCGCCGGTGATGGTCAATTCCGCCCCCTGGAGTCACAGCCTGGGTGCCAATTCGATCCTGCACATGGGCGCCACCCGGGGCGGCAGCGTCTATATCGACGCTGGACAGCCGACGGCGGCGCGGTTTGCCGAGACGGTGCGCAACCTGCGGGAGATTGCGCCCACCTATCACAACATGGTCCCGGCCGGCTGGATGCTGCTGGTGGATGAGCTGGAGAAGGACGAGGCCCTGGCCCGCACCTTCTTTTCCCGCCTTCGCCTCATGCAGTATGGCGGCGCCAGCCTTGGCCAGGACATCAGCGACCGCATCCAGGCCGTGGCGGTGCGCACCGTGGGCGAAAAGATCAGCTTCGCCAGCGGCTATGGCGCCACCGAGACTGGACCCACGGCCTGCAACGTCCACTGGCCCAATGACCGCATGGGCCTCATCGGCCTGCCGATCCCCGGCACGGCGGTGAAGCTGGTCCCGGTGGCCGGCAAGCTGGAATTCCGGGTCAAGGGGCCGCAGGTGAGCCCAGGCTATCTGGGGCGCCCTGAGCTTTCGGCCCAGGCCTTTGATGAGGACGGCTTCTACATCCTGGGGGACGCCGCAAAGCTGGTTGATCCCGAACGCCCGGAGCTTGGCCTGTCCTTCGACGGCCGGATTTCGGAGAACTTCAAGCTGGCCAGTGGCACCTTTGTCCCTGTGGGAGAGGTGCGGATCGCCGCCCTGTCGGCCATCGGCGGGGCGGTCTCCGATGCGGTGGTCTGCGGCGAGGGTCAGGCGGCGCTTGGCCTGATGTTCTATCCCGACCCCCGCCGGGCCCGCGCCGAGATCGAGGCTGCCGTCGCCCAAGGGCTGGTCGCCTACAATGCCCAGGCCCGTGGCGGTGGGCGGATCGCCCGGGCCCTGGTGCTGGCCGATGGGCCGGACGGTGCCTCAGGGGAAATCACCGACAAGGGCTATATCGCCCAGGCGCTCGCCCGCACCCGCCGCGCCGAGGCGCTGTCGCGTCTCTTCGCTGATCCCCCGCCCGCTGATGTGATGGTGTTTGACTGATGAACGGCGCCGACGCCCTGATCGAGACCCTGTTGGCCAATGAGGTCGACGCGTGCTTCGCCAATCCTGGCACCAGCGAGATGCAGTTCGTGGCCGCCCTGGACGGCCAGCCGAAGATGCGGCCGGTGCTCTGCCTGTTCGAGGGCGTGGCCACGGGTGCCGCCGACGGCTTTGGCCGGATGGCCGATCGACCCGCCTGCACCCTGCTGCATCTGGGGCCTGGCTACGGCAATGGCCTGGCCAATCTGCACAATGCCCGGCGGGCCTTCACGCCCCTGGTCAATGTGATCGGCGACCACGCCACCTATCACCGGCAATATGACGCGCCGCTCAATTCCGACATTCCGACTTTGGTGGGGCCAAACTCCCTGTGGGTGAAGTCGGCTGACGCCGCCGATGACGTGTCGGCTGTCGCAGCCGAGGCGGTTGCCGCCAGCTTCGGGCCCCCTGGTGGTCCCGTCAGCCTGATCCTGCCCGCCGACTCCGCCTGGACCGAGACGACCGTCGGGGCGGTAAAGGCGCGCAAGCCTGAACGGCTTCCCCCCACCGGTGAGGCCATCGAGGCTGCGGCCCGGGCGGTGCGCGCCGCCAAAAAGACCGTCCTGCTGATCGGCGGCCAGGCCTGCCGGGCCGAGGCCATGGTCCAGGCCGCCCGGCTTTCGGCCTATGGTGTACGGGTTCTGGCTGACACCTTCGTTGCCCGGCAGGTCCGGGGGGCGGGTCACTTCCAGCCGGGGCGGATGCAGTATTTCGGCGAAGCGGCCCTTGCCGATCTGGCCGGAACCGACCTCATGCTGCTGGCCGGGACCAGCCAGCCGGTGGCCTTCTTCGCCTATCCGGACCGCCCGAGCCTGCTGGTGCCGGATGGCTGTTCCCTGATGACCCTGGCCAGCCGGGGCGAGGACGCTGCGGCGGGCCTTAAGGCCCTGGCAGACGCCCTAGGCGCTCCAGCTTCCGGGCCAGCCCAGCCCCTGAAACGGCCGGAAGCCGCCCCCACCGGACCCATGACCCCCCAGGCTGCCGGCGTTTCCATCGCCCGGCACCTGCCGGAAGGTGCCATCATCTGCGACGACTCGGTGACCTCGGGCGGCGGGGCGGCCAGCCAAGCCGGCACGGCCGCCCCCCATGAGGTCCTGGCCCTGACCGGTGGGGCCATCGGCCAAGCGATCCCGCTGTCGATTGGCGCTGCCGTGGCCTGTCCTGATCGAAAGGTGCTGTCTCTGAACGGCGACGGGGCGGCGATGTACACCGTCCAGGGACTGTGGACGATCGCCCGGGAGAACCTGGACGTGACCGTGGTGGTGTTCGCCAACCACGCTTACCGGATCTTGGGCATCGAGCTGACCCGCACCGGCGCGGGCGAGGCGGGGCCCTCGGCGGCCAAGCTGCTGGACCTGGGCGATCCCCGCATCGACTGGGTGTCCATGGCCAAGGCCATGGGCCTGCCGGCGGTGCGGTGCGAGACCGCCGAGTCCTTCGAGACCGCGTTCGCCGCCGCCATGCGCCAGACCGGTCCCATGTTCATCGAGGCGGCGATCGGCTGACCGTTCAGGCCGTTTCACGCTCCCGCAATGCAAAGGGCCCGCAGCTTGTGCTGCGGGCCCTCTTTCTTAGGTCGGGTCTAACCGATCAGCTGTTTCCGGGCAGCTTGCAGCCGCCGGCGATCCCCTTGGCGAAGGCGCAGCCAATGGCTTCCACCGAGCTGATGGGGTCTTGCTTGTACTGGATCATGTAGCCAGCCAGACCGTCGGCGCAGGCGACCTCGATATAGGCCGATCCGTCGGCGGTCTTGCCCAGGTACCGCTGAGCCGAGACCACGCAGCTGTCGCGGCCGTGCTTCTTCAGGTCAGCGGTCAGGGTGAGATAGGCGCTGCTTTCGGGGTTCAGGCCGCAGCGATAACCGACAATCGGCGCATAGGCGCAGTTGTGGATGGTGCTCTTATTGAGTTCAAAGACACCAACGCCGCCCGGCTTGCCGCCTTGGCAGACCAGTTCCACCACGTCCTTGGCGCCCTGAGCCGGGAACACTGCGTACTTTTCAACGTCGCAGTCGAAGCCAGCGGCCTTGGACAGGCGGGTGTAGAGCGCGGCCTGCTCGGTGGCCGCTTCACGGGCGTCGGTCAGGGTGCAACCGCCGAGGACGCCCAGGGCGCGGGCGCAGTCCCAGGAGTCCGCCAGCTGACCTGCGGTGCTGACCTTGTAGATGTAACCCTTGCCGTCCTCACAGGCGGCTTCGAAATAGGTGCTGCCATCAGTGGTGGCGCCCACAAAGCGGCGTTGGGTGATCGCGCAGCTCTTGGCGTCAGCCGCAGCCATCTGGTCGACGACTTGCAACCGCGAGGCCGCATCGCCCAGTTCGCAACGGATGTTGGTGTCAGCCTGGTCGTAGATCAGGCAGTTGGTGGCATCGACCGTAGCGTCGGGGGTGGCCGGATTGCTGGTGTTCAGGATGTAGCCCGAAGCACCGCCCTCGCAGGCGACTTCGAAGAAGCTGTTGGTCGCGCTGCGGCCAATGAAGCGGCTGTTGATGATGGGGCAGGTGACCCCGTCCTTGGCGGCGAGCTTGGCCAGTTCGGCCTGGGGGTTCTGGTTGCCGGGCAGCTGGCAGGCCAGGGCTGAAGGCTTGCCGTCTTCGGTGGGGGCCGACGCTTCAAGACAGGTATAGGCGCTGGTGGCGCCGCCAGCCACGGCCTCGATCGCAAAGCCCATGCCCTCCTGGCAGTCGACCTCGTAATAGGAGGTGGAGGTCTTGGCCCGGCGGTTCTCGTTCTTGCCGATCAGGCGGGCATCAACGACCTGACAGTTCAAGCCGGCGGCCGCCACCACGGCGGGGGCCTCGGCCATGCCCTGGGTGCGGGCCTTCTCAGTGACACCGGCGTCGCGGGACTGCGACATCACAGCGGCCGGCGCCAGGGCGACCAGGGCCAGGGCTGCGGCGAGCCCGATTGTCTTGCGCCTCATGATAAGCTCATCTCCTGGGGGTGGTTCCTCTGGGCGGAGATAAGACTCCGCGAACGATTGGGGTCAAGGTGGCGTCTTGCGACGACCAAACTGTGGCGCCCGTCTTTTGCCCCTTGAACCGGCGCCTTTCGATAGCGTTCGCCGGCCTTTCGGGGTTTTCAGATCCTGCAGCGGGGACGATGAACGGGGGCTGACGGGGCTGAGCAAGCCTTCGGCGCCAGAACGCCGTCGACGCTCGCCCTGCGCCCGCCTAGAGTTTACCCAGTAAGATAAAATGAGAGGACCGACATGAACGCCCATGTCATCGCCGAAACGTCTGACGGGGTCCTGACCCTGACCCTGAACCGCCCGGAAAAGAAAAATGCCCTGACCCGGGCCATGTATCAGGCCCTGGGCGACGCCATCGACGGGGCGGAGTTCGACAAGGACGTCCGCTGCGTGCTGATCCAGGCCGAGGGCGACATGTTCACCGCCGGCAACGATCTGGCCGACTTCGCCGCGGTCAATGCCGGCGAAGGCGCGGCCAACGACGCCCGTCGGGATGGCAACCCCCTGCTGGCGGCCCTGGCCCGGGCCAAGACCCCCCTGGTAGCTGCGGTCAATGGCCGCGCCGTCGGCGTCGGCGTCACCATGCTACTGCACTGCGACCTGGTCTATCTCACCGAGGACTCGGTTCTGACCACGCCCTTCGTCAATCTGGCCCTGGTGCCGGAAGCGGCTTCCAGCCTGACCCTGCCTGACCGAATCGGCCACGCCCGGGCCTTTTCCATGTTCGTGCTGGGTGAAGCCGTAGACGCCCAGAAGGCCCTGGCCTGGGGCATCGCCAATGAAGTCCTGCCCCGCTCAGAGCTCCGCGCCCGTGCCCGGGCTGCGGCTATGGCCGTCGCCGCCCGTCCGCCAGCCGCCGTCATCATCACCAAGGCCCTGATGCGCGACCCTGTGGCGCTCGCCGAACGCATGGACCGGGAGGGCGTGCACTTCTCCGATCAGCTGAAGTCGCCGGAAGCCAAGGAGGCCTTCGCCGCCTTCGCCGAAAAGCGGGCACCGGACTTCGCCAAGGTCGGTGGCCGGTGAAGTTCGGCGCCTTTACCCCGGCCCGCATTGTCGCGGGCGAGCATGACCTCAATGGCCGCAACATCATCGTCACTGGCGGCGCCAGTGGCATCGGCCTGGAGACCGCCCGGGCGCTGGCCGGCGCCGGGGCCGACGTCATGCTAGCGGTCCGGGACCGCTCGGCCGGGGAACGGGCGGCGGTTCAGATCAATGAAAGCATCGGCGCCGACAAGGTGGTGGCCGGGACCCTCGATCTGGCCAGCCTGTCCTCAGTCAGTTCCTTCGTCGACGCCTGGGGTGACGAACCCCTGGACGTGCTGATCAACAATGCCGGGGTCATGGCCTGTCCGCAGGCCTATACCTCCGACGAGCTGGAGATGCAGATCGGGGTCAACCACTTCGGCCACTTCCTGCTCAGCGTGGGCCTCGCCCGGGCGCTGATGAACGCCGCCGACGAGGACCGCGCCGCCCGGGTGGTGGCCCTGTCCTCCATCGGTCACCGCCGCAGCCCGATCCATTTCGACGACATCCACTATCGCCAGCGCCCCTACGACAAGTGGGAGGCCTATGGGCAGTCAAAGACCGCCAACGCCCTGTTCGCCCTGGCCTTTGATGAGCGCTTCGCCGAGCACGGGATCAACGCTAACGCGGTCATGCCCGGGGGCATCATGACCCCGCTTCAGCGCTTCCTCTCTCACGAGGAGATGGCGGCCATGGGCTGGCTGGACGAGGACGGCAAGCCGGTGGAGGGCTTCAAGACGCCGGAACAGGGTGCCTCCACCAGCGTCTGGGCCGCCGTGGCCGAGGAGCTGGAAGGCGAAGGCGGCCTCTATCTGGAGGACTGCTCGGTGGCCATGCCCTGGACCAAGGACAAACCCAATCATGGCGTGATGGACCACGCCCAGGACCCGGAAGCCGCTGAACGGCTGTGGATCCTGTCAGAAGAAACCGTGGGAGCGACCCTATGAGCCTGCAAGGCAAGACCCTGTTCGTCACCGGCGCCAGCCGCGGCATTGGCCTGGCCATCGCCCTCCGCGCCGCCCGGGACGGCGCCAATGTGGCCATCGCCGCCAAGACCGCAGAGGCCCACAAGCACCTGCCCGGCACCATCTATTCGGCCGCCGAAGAGATCGAGAAGGCCGGCGGCAAGGCCCTGCCGCTGATCGTCGACGTCCGCGACGAGGCCAATGTCCTGGAGGCCGTCGAGCAGGCCGCGGCCAAGTTTGGCGGCATCGATATCTGCGTGAACAACGCCTCGGCCATCCAGCTGACCGGCACCCTTGCGACCGACATGAAGCGCTATGACCTGATGAACCAGGTCAATGCCCGCGGGACCTATCTGACGTCCAAGGCCTGCATTCCGCACCTGAAGCGCAGCGCCAATCCCCACGTCCTGATGCTGTCGCCGCCGCTCGACATGAACCCCCGCTGGTTCAAGGGCCATGTGGCCTACACCATGGCCAAGTTCGGCATGAGCATGTGCGTGCTGGGCATGGCCGAGGAGTTCCGCGAGGACGGGATCGCCTTCAATGCGCTGTGGCCCCGCACCGGCATCGCCACGGCCGCCATTCAGTTCGCCCTGGCCGGCGAGGAAGGCATGAAGAGCTGCCGCACCACCGACATCATGGCTGATGCGGCCTACGCCATCTTCAACAAGCCCGCGCGGGACTTCACCGGCAATTTCCTGATCGACGACACCTTCCTCTATGGCGAGGGCGAGCGGGACTTCGACAAGTACCGGGTCGATCCCACCGCCCCCCTGATGCCCGACTTCTTCGTGCCGGAGGACTCCGTTCCGCCGCCCGGCGTGAAGATCGGTTAGGGCACCAGGCCATGAGCGCCTTGCCGACCGGGGCATGTTGGCCTCAGGCAAGCGAGCAAAGGGAGCGCACCGGTTGAAGGCCGTCTTCGATGCAAAGCCGAACTCCGGCTATGACGACGAAATCGTGCGCCGTTATCACTTCCCGACCAGAGGCGAAGACTATCTTGCATCTGCAGAAGCGGCCGTTGGGGACTGGATCGTCTACCGAGGAACCCGGAGAGGGGGGCAGCCGGGCTATTTCGCGGTAGCGCGGGTAACCCACCTTGAAGCCGATCTGGCGCGCCCTGCCCACATGTACGCTTATGTGTCTGACTATTTGCCGTTCGACAGGGTGATTCCGTTCGAAGTTGGGGGACGGTACTGGGAAGCCCCTGTGCGCGCCGTAGACCGACGCGCTGTCGGTCGAAGTGTCCACGGCAAGTCGGTGCGCCCACTTTCAGACCAAGACTTCGGCGCCATTGTTGCCGCTGGTCTGGAAAAGACCTTGGCTCCAGAGAACGCCATCAGGCTAGGCCTGACGGATGTCCCTGTTCCCGGCCTTGGGGAAATTGCAGCACACTTCGACGATGGCGCCGTACCCGGTCTCGGCCATGTGCGACAGGTCGAGGAGATTCTTGTTAGCCGAAAGATCCGGGACGCCAGTTTTCGCCGCCAGATTTGCGAGGCTTACGATGATCGCTGCGCCGTTACCGGCCTGAGGATCATAAATGGCGGAGGGCGTTCTGAGGTGCAGGCGGCGCATATCTGGAGCGTCGCCGATGGAGGACCTGACGTTGTCCAGAACGGCCTGGCACTGTCAGGAACAGTCCATTGGCTATTTGATCGCCACCTGATTTCGCTGACCGACAGGTTCGAGTTGCTTGTGTCTCACAACAAAGTTCCGGCTGAATTGAGGGGCCTATTTGCTAGCCAGATGAACCGAATTCATCTGCCGCATGACGAGCGACTTTGGCCTCACCCCACCTATCTTGAACGACATAGGGAACGCTTCATAGCTGCTTAGGCCTGATGACCCCTATGCCCCCCAATGAAAAGGCCCCGGTTCCTGCGAACCGGGGCCTCTATGTTTGGTCGTGTGACCGGCTGACGCTTAGGTGCTGGCCGGGGCCGGGGCGGCGCCCTGGCTGGCGAGGGGACCGCGCGAGAGCGGCAGGAACTTGTCGCTCATGGCCGGCATGGCTTCGGAGAGGATGGTGTCGACGCTCCAGCCGGTGTCCTTGGTCTGGGTGGCGATCGGACGGGGCTGCGAGTAGAGGATGATGTTCTCACCCGAAGCACCGAACACCTGGCCCGAGATGTGCGCGGCCGAGGGCGAGACCAGGGCCACCGACAGGCGGGCCGGCTGGTCGGGACGGATGGCCTGGGCCATGGCCTCGCGGCGCTTGGCGGCGGCTTCGTCCTTCACCGGGACCGACTGGGTCATGCGGGTCCAGGCGACGGGGGCCAGGCAGTTGGCGCGGACGTTATTGCGTTCGCCCTCCATGGCGATGATCCGCGACAGGCCAGCGATCCCCATCTTGGCCGCGCCGTAATTGGCCTGGCCGATGTTGCCGATCAGGCCCGAGGTCGAGGTGAAGAACATGTAGGCACCGTCGTTCTGATTGCGGAACAGCTCGATGGTGGCGCGGGCCACATTGAACGAGCCGCGCATGTGCACGTCGATGACCTTGTCCCAGTCGTCTTCCGACATCTTGTGGAACATCACGTCACGCAGGATCCCGGCCGGATTGATCACCGCATGCAGGCCGCCAAAGGTGTCCATGGCCTGCTCGACCATGCCTTCCACCGCCTTGTAGCTGGTGACGCTCTCGGAGTTCGACGCCGCTTCGCCGCCGGCGGCGCGGATTTCCTGGGCCACCTGTTCGGCAGGACCGGCAGAGCCTTCGTCTTCACCCTTCAGGCCACCGCCCAGGTCATTGACCAGAACCTTGGCGCCCTGCTGCGCGGCAATCAGCGCGCATTCCCGTCCAATACCGTTGCCGCCGCCGGTGACGAGGACAACCTTGCCGTCTAATACGCCCATGGATCTATCTCCCTAAAAGAATATTGCGCGGATTGTTATTCGAGGCGGTCAGCCTTGCGCAAGTCGGGAAAGAGCTTGGCCCAAAGGCCGGTCACGATCAACGTGCCTACGCCGCCCACCACGGCGGCTGCCACCACCCCCATGAAGCGGGCGAAGACCCCGGCCCGGAATTCCCCCAGTTCGTTGGAGGCGCCGATGAACAGGGTCGAGACCGCCGCCACCCGGCCGCGCATATGGTCGGGAATGACCAGCTGGATCAGGGTCTGGCGCACATAGACGCTGAGCATGTCGGCCCCGCCGAGGATGACCAGGGCCGCCACCGACAGCCAAAGGGACTGGGAGACGCCAAACACGATGGTGGCCAGGCCAAACACCGCCACGCCGGCGAACATGGTGATCCCGGCGTTCGAGCGGATCGGCCGGGCGGCCAGCACCAGGGCAACGATGGTGGCCCCTATGGCTGGGGCGGCGCGCAGCAGGCCAAAGCCCTCCTCGCCCACATGCAGGATGTCCCGGGCAAACACCGGCAGCAGGGCCGTGGCCCCGCCCAGCAGCACGGCGAACAGGTCCAGCGAGATGGCCCCGAAGACGATCTTCTGACGCCACACATAAACCAGGCCCTCCTTGATCAGGGCCAGGCGCGAGCCGGGCTGGAGATCGGGCTTGGTGCGACCGCTGATGAAGAACGTCAGGACGGCACCCGCCAGATAGAGGCAGAACGCCGTCTCGTAAGCGAGCGCCGTGGAGCGGGCCAGCAGCAGCCCGCCAATGGCCGGGCCAATGATCGAGGCGGTCTGCCAGGCTAGCGAATTCCAGGCGATGGCCCGGGGCAGCAGGCTGCGGGGCACCAGCATGGGGCCTAAGGCCGTGCCCGCTGGCGACATGAAGGCCCGTCCGGCCCCGAACACGGCGGCGACGCAAAGCAGCAGGGGCACCGAGGCAAAGCCCTGCCAGGTGGCCACGGCCAGCACGCCGGCGCTGGTCATCTCCACCGCGTAGCAGATCAGCAGGATCTTGCGCCGGTCATAGCGGTCGACGGCCTCCCCGGCCGGCAGGGTCAGCAGGAAGACCGGAATGAAGGTGACCAGCCCCACCATGCCGACCACAAAGGCCGCCTCGGCGACGCTCATGGTCTGGCGGGCCAGCTCATAGATGTGCCAGCCCAGCGCCACGCTCTGGATCTGCACCGCGAGCGATCCTGCCCAACGCGAGCCCCAGAACAGCAGATAGGGCCGCTGGCTCAATAGAGCGCGGGCGGATGGGAGCGGTTCTGAGTCGGGGGCGTGGGTCATGGACGGGGCAACTTGGCCCGCGTCGGGTGGGGCGGCAACGCCCGTTTCGGGTTTCCATTGACCTTCGAGACCTGGAGCCTTATCCGCCCGGTCACCGACGACCTGTTCGTCGAGGCTGACTGCGAGGGGCGCTCATGTGCGCGCTGCGACGAACCGGGCGCGTGATCCGCGCCCTCTAGAGCTCCCTGGCCCCGCTGACCTGCGGGCCGGGTTCGTCTGTCCCGTAGCCTGCAAAGTTGCCCCATGACCACCGCCATCTCCCCCGTTGCGGAGCCTGTTTCGGCTTCTGCCCCAGACATTCGCCCCGAGGCCCCCCAGGACAGCGCCGCCATTGAGGTGTTGCTGGACCACGCCTTTGGACCTGGCCGTTTCGCCAAGGTCTCCGAACGGGTTCGGGAAATCGCCCCTTTGCGCCGTGATCTGTCCTTCTGTGCCTTTGAGGCGGGTCGGCTGGTGGGGGTGGTGCGTCAATCGGAGATCGCTGTGGGCGGCCACCGGATGATCTTTCTGGGTCCCCTGGCGGTGGACGCCCAGGCGCGGCGCCTTGGGACTGGGGGCGCGCTGGTGGAGGCGGCCTGTGCGGCGGCGGCCCAGGCGGGCTTTGGCCAGGTGCTGCTGGTGGGGGCTCCGACGTACTTCGAGCGGCTTGGCTTTTCAGCCCAGGCCACCGGCCAGATCGTCATGCCTGGCCCGGTCGATCCTCGCCGCCTGATGCTGCGGCGGCTGGGTCCAGAGGATCAGGATGCCGGGGTCGTTTTCCAGGGCGCGGTCACGGCACCTTGAGGCCTCCCGCCCCCACGCTTACCTTCTGGCCATGACAGAGGTTGAACCCAAACCCGGCCTGGACGGGGTGATCGCAGCGGCCAAGCAGGCACCTGGGCGGGGGTTGCCGCCGGTTCACCTGTGGAACCCGGCCCATTCCGGCGAGATCGACATCGTGATCACCGCCGATGGCCGCTGGATCCATGAGGGGGCGGCGATCAACCGGGCACCCCTGGTGCGGCTGTTCTCCACCGTGCTTCGGAAAGACCCCGACGGTTATTGGCTGGTGACGCCGGCCGAGAAGATGAAGATCACCGTCGATGACGCCCCCTTCATCGCCATCGCCCTGGATCAGGACCACGACGAGGCCGGCCGCCCTGTCCTGCGGTTTACCACCAATGTGGGCGACGTGGTCGAGGCGGGCCCCGACAACGCCCTGCGGGTGGAGATCGACCCCGTCACCCAGGAGCCCAGGCCCTATGTGCATGTCCGGCGGGGTCTGGAGGCCCTGGTGAGTCGCCCGGTGTTCTATGAGCTGGCGGCTATGGCCGACGAGCAGGACGGCATGCTCAGCGTGGAGTCGGGGGGCGTGCGTTTTCCCATCGGTCCGGTGGAGGCCCCGGTCTCGTGAGCCCCACATCGCCCGTGGGCGCCCTGCGCGACTGGATCACCCAGCGCCTGGATCCCCTGGAAGACCGAGCGCCCGCCGAGGGCCCCGTGGAATCCGACTTTGGGCCACCCAGCGCCGATCCCGCCGTCGAGCCAGCGCCCCTGACCCCGGCCGCGGTGCTGGTCGGGCTGGTGGAGCGGGAGCATGGCTATTCCGTGCTGCTGACCCGGCGGGCCGATACCCTGCGCCGGCATACGGGGCAGATCGCCTTTCCCGGCGGCCGGCGTGATCCAGGCGAAACCATCTGGGAAACCGCCCTGCGGGAGACCGAGGAGGAGGTCGGGATCCCCCGTCAGCTGGTGACCCTGGGGGGCCTTTCGACCCCCTACCGGACCGGCACCGGCTTTCTGGTGACGCCGGTAGTGGGCTTCATCGCCCCGGAGTTCACTGTGACCCCCAACCCCGCCGAGGTCGCCGACGTGTTCGAGACGCCGTTCGGCTTTCTCATGGATCCCACCAACCATGAGGAGCATGAGCGGGAATTCTCAGGCCAGTTGCGACGGTTCTACGCCATGACCCACGAGAACAGGTTCATATGGGGCGCTACGGCCGGAATGCTCCGGTCCCTGTACGACCGGCTCTATGGAGGCGCAGTTGCTTAGGATCATCCTCGTCCGCGCGGTGCTCATCGCGCTGCCCTTCATTGCCTGGTTCATCTGGGCTGAGTGGTCCAAGCGAACGGGGCGGCCCATGGGTGCCACCCCCTGGGCCTGGTTGATCACCGCCTCGGCGGTGCTGTTTGGCCTTTCGCTGGTGGCGACGGGCGTGTTCCAATCGGACAACCGCGGCGACGTCTATGTTCCGGCGGAAGTCAGAGAAGACGGTCGGGTCATCCCGGGCCACTTCGAGGAAAAGGAAACCCCCGCCCCATGAGCGAGCGTCTTGGTCCCCGCCCCTGGTTGAACGCACCGGCGACGGTCGCGGTGTTCGATGCCCTGGAGGCCAAGGGTGGGCCAGGCTGCGCCCGGGTGGTCGGGGGCGCGGTGCGCAACACCGTGATAGGCGCGCCCGTGGACGATATCGACATCGCCACGACCCTGACGCCGGAGGAGGTCACCGCCGCCCTGGTCGATGCAGGTCTCAAGGCCATTCCCACAGGTGTCGATCACGGCACGGTGACGGCGCTCGCCCATGGACGGAGCTTCGAGATCACCACCCTGCGCCGGGATGTGGAGACCGACGGTCGCCGCGCCGTGGTCGCCTACACCACCGACTGGACCGAAGACGCCCAGCGCCGGGACTTCACCCTCAACACCCTCTATGCCGACCGTGACGGGACCGTGCATGATCCCTTGGGCACGGGCCTGGCTGACGCCAGGGCGCGCCGGGTCGTGTTTGTGGGCGAGGCGCGCACCCGCATCGCCGAGGACTATCTGCGAATTCTGCGGTTCTTCCGTTTCCAGGCCTGGTATGGCCGCGGGCCGGCCGATCCGGAGGCCCTGGCCGCCTGCGAGGCCCTGCGCGACACCCTGGCTGAGCGTCCAGGGGAGCGGATCTCCAAGGAATTTCTGAAGCTGCTCGCCGCCGATGATCCCAGGGCCAGCGTCCGCCAGATGGCCGCCGCCGGCATTCTCCAGGTGATCTTGCCTCCGATGGACGATCTCCACGATTTCGAGGCCCTGGTGGAGATCGAAAGCGAGATGCTGTTCGAGTGTGATCCGATCCTGCGACTGGCGACCCTGTTGCCGGCCGACCAGATCTCCGTGGCTCAGGCGGCAGAACGCCTGCGGCTATCCGGTGCAGAGCGCGACCGTCTGGTCGCCGCCAAGGGGCATGGCCCGCGCATCACTAGCTGGATGAGCCCCAGGGAGACCCGCCGGGCGATCTATGCTCTGTCGGCACCGACCTTCCATGACCGGATCAAGCTCGCCTGGGCCAAATCCAACCGCACCGCCACCGCTGCTCAGTGGCGGGGCCTGCTGGCCCTCTGTGACAGCTGGACGCCGCCGGCCTTCCCGCTGAGCGGCGAGGAAGTGGTCCATGCCGGGGTGCCCAAGGGCCCAATGGTCGGCCAGGTCCTGCAGGAGGTCGAGGACTGGTGGATCGACCACGATTTTCTCCAGGACAAGTTCTCGGCCATCGAAAAGCTCAAGGCCGTGGCTCAGGGGCTGGCCTACTAGGGCGATGAGAGTCGGAATTCTGAAGACTGGGGCACCGCCGGAGCCCCTTGAAACTCAGTTCGGCGGCTATCCCGACATGTTGCGGCGTCTGCTGGGCGAGCGGGCCCATGACTATGTGGAGTTCGATGCCTCATCCGGCGTCCTGCCGCCGGCTCCGGACGCCTGTGACGCCTATCTGATCACAGGCTCCTCGGCGGGGGTATACGACACCCACCCCTGGATCGCTGAGCTGATCGCCTTTTTGCGGTCTGCCCGGGGGAAGGCGGGACTGGTAGGGGTCTGTTTTGGCCACCAGGTCATGGCCGAGGCCTTTGGCGGCCAGGTCATCAAGTCCCCCAAGGGCTGGGGGGTGGGACTGCACACCTACGACCTGCACGAGCCGGTTCCAGGGCTTGCAGGGCTTAGCGCCCTGGCGGCGGCGGCGTCCCATCAGGATCAGGTGGTGGTTCCCCCTCCGGGGGCCAGGGTGCTGGCGTCCAGCGCCTTCACCCCGTTCGGCATGCTGGCCTATGGGGATCAATCGGCCATTTCCATCCAGCTGCATCCTGAGTTCGAGCCGGCCTATGCCAAGGCCCTGATCGAGGCCAGACGTGGTGCGCGATACAGTGATCTGCAAGCCGATCAGGCGGTGGCTAGCTATCAGGCACCCGACGACCGGGCGGCCCTCGGGGGCTGGATCACGGCCTTTCTCAACGGTCTGCCAGCCAACAGGTCCGTGTGAGGCTTAAGGCCTCAATCGGCGGTCCAGACGAATGCACTCAGTCTGGCGCCCTTTTCGAGGAGCGCCTCGCTAAGGACCGAATCGGCGGGGCCCTCGAAGTCTGGGAGCACGAAGATGTATCCCAGCCTCGGCTCACCTGGCCGGTAGCAGACCAGGGTCAGGGCTGAGCCCTCCTGCCCACGGACGCAGAGGTCTGGGGTAAAGCCGGCCGCGATCCATCCGGTGCCCAGCTCTTCCCCAAGGGGCCCCACCACCGGCCCGCCTCGTCCCAGGATGCGGCCAACGCGCTTGGGATCAATTCCCGGGTGAAGGTCGACCCTCAAGCCATCGGGGCGGCGAATGGTGATGATGTCGGGCTCGCCATTCCGCTCCCGCTGCACCTCGGCATTGGGAAAATGGCCCTTGATGCGGTCTACGGTCAGGGGTGTGGCGCCGTTGATCTCGCCCGCACCCATCTCGTTGAAGGTGATCAGGATCGGTCCCACCACCGCCCGGCTCTGGGCTGGTTCTGGGCCAGCCTCAGGGGCCGGCTCGACAGACCCGGGTGTCTGCGGGCCGCAGGCCACCAGAAAGAGGCCGACTGCGGCGATACTCAAAAGGGCTCGCATCACCCGACCCTCGCATAGCCAAGCCGTCGGAGGCAAATCCAATGGGCCGGCGCTCAGGGCCAGCTGACCATCGGGGGCATGGAGGAGAGGATCGAGGTGATGTTGCCGCCGGTCTTCAGGCCGAACATGGTGCCCCGGTCATAGAGGAGGTTGAACTCCACATAGCGACCCCGGCGGACCATCTGCTCCTGGCGGTCGGCTTCGGTCCAGGGTGTGGCCATCCGACCCCTGGCGATGGCGGGATAGACCTGGGCAAAGGCCTTGCCCACGTCCTGGGTGAAGGCGAAGTCCCGCTCCCAGTCGCCGGAATTGTGGTGATCATAGAAGATGCCGCCGATCCCCCGGGGCTCATTGCGATGGGGCAGGAAGAAATACTCGTCGCAGCGGGCCTTGTAGGGGCCGTACCAGGCCGGGTCATGGGCGTCGCAGGCGCCCTGCATGGCGGCATGGAAAGCCACGGCGTCGGGGTTTTCCTGCGTGCGCTGATAGTCCTGGGTCGGGGTCAGGTCTGCACCGCCCCCAAACCAGCTCTTCCGGGTGGCCAGGAAGCGGGTGTTCATGTGCACCGCCGGGACATGCGGATTGCGCATGTGGGCGATCAGGCTGATTCCAGTGGCGGTGAATGAAGGGTCCTCATCGGCACCAGGCATGGTGGCGGCCATTTCCGGGGTGAACGTCCCGTGCACCAGGCTGATATGGACACCGCACTTCTCAAAGAAGCGGCCCCCCCGCATGAAGCCCATCACGCCGCCGCCGCCAGCCGGTCGGTCCCAGGGGGTCAGTTCAAAGCGCCCTGGGTCGCCGGGATAGAGATCGGCGGGTGCCTCATCCTCCAGGGCCTCAAAGGCGGCGACAATCTGGTCGCGGAGGGCGTCAAACCAGGCCCGGGCCCGGCGGTTGCGGTCATCGAGGGTGGCGGCGTCTGTCATGGGACAAGGGGCTTAGGGAATCCATCGGTCTGGCGCAACGCCTCCGAAAGACCAATGGCGGCCGAAACGGTGAGATTCAGCGAGCGGGCCTCCGGCGCCAGGGGGATCAAGAGGCGCGCCTGGGCTGCGGCATGCACCTCGGGCGGGACCCCAGAACTCTCTCGGCCAAAGAGCAAGGTGTCGCCAGGCTGGAAGGTAAAGCTGTGCAGGGGCTGGGCTGCGCGGGTGGTGAACAGCACCAGCCGGCCTTCCTGTCGCTCCGGGGCAGCCAGAAAGGACTCGAAGCTGTCGCGCCGCGTCCACCGGGCCAGACGGCCATAATCCAGGGCTGCGCGCTTGACCGCCTTATCGGATAGCGGGAAGCCGCAGGGCTCTATCACCTCGAATTCGACGTCCAGACAGGCGGCCAGCCGGAGGGCAGCACCGACGTTTTGCGGAATGTCCGGTTGAAAAAGGGCCAAACGCATTCTAAGCGAACCACCGACGGAATTAGCTGGGGCGTGGGACGAATCGCGAGGCTTGTCGCCGCACTTGTGTGGCATGGCTAGTGCGACATTTCCTGCGGCCCTATATGGGTTCCAGAGCAGGCCTGTGACAGAGCTTCTGATCAGGCCGACAGACGGGGCGTCGCGGTCCTCATCGTGAGCGTCCGAACGGGCAGAGGTTCTATTTTGGGCCGACGCCAAAACCGAAGGGTAGCTTAAAGGTGGCTGACACCGTCGTGGGCGAAAATCCCGATCCGCATGCCGCGGGCGAAGACCCGAACCGGCGCGACTTCATCCATATCGCCGCAGGGGCTGCGGCGGTGGGTGCCGTGGGCGTTATGGCCTGGCCGTTCATCGATCAGATGAACCCGTCGGCCGACACCCTGGCCCTGGCCTCGGTGGAGTTTGACCTGTCCAAGGTCGCCCTGGGCCAACAGGTGACCATCAAATGGCGGGGCAAGCCCCTGTTCATTCGAAAGCGCACCGATAAGGAAATCGCTGCGGCGGTCGCTGACGATACGGCCAGCATGCCCGATCCCCAGGCCGACGAGGCCCGCCATAAGCCGGGCAAGGCCGAGTGGATGATCCTGATCGGTGCCTGCACCCATCTGGGCTGCGTGCCGACCTTCGCTGGCGGTGACTATGGCGGCTGGTTCTGCCCCTGCCACGGCTCGCACTATGACACCTCAGGCCGGATCCGCAGGGGCCCTGCGCCCACCAATCTGCCGGTGCCGGACTACGAGTTCCTCTCCGACACCAAGGTCAAGGTGGGCTGACAGCGATGAGCGGACATTCCACTTACGAACCCAAGACGGGCTTTGAGCGCTGGCTCGACACCCGCCTGCCGATCGTCCGGCTGGGCTGGGACAGCATTGTCGATTATCCGACGCCGAAGAACCTGAACTACTGGTGGACCTTCGGGGGCATCCTCGCCGTCTGCCTGGTGATCCAGATCGCCACAGGCATCGTGCTGGCCATGCATTATGTGCCGCACGTCGACTACGCCTTTTCGTCGGTCGAGCGGATCATGCGCGACGTGAACTACGGTTGGCTGGTGCGCTACATGCACTCCAACGGCGCGTCGATGTTCTTCATCGCCGTCTACATCCACATGTTCCGCGGTCTCTATTACGGGTCCTACAAGGCACCCCGCGAGGTGCTCTGGATCCTCGGCTTCATCATCTATCTGCTGATGATGGCGACGGCCTTCATGGGCTATGTGCTGCCCTGGGGCCAGATGAGCTTCCACGGCGCGGTCGTGATCACCAACCTGTTCGGCGCCCTGCCGCTGGTTGGCGAGGCCATCACCACCTGGCTGTGGGGCGGGTTTGCGGTGGATAACGCCACCCTGAACCGCTTCTTCTCCCTGCACTTCCTGCTGCCGTTCATGATTGCCGGCGTCGTTGGCCTGCACATCTGGGCTCTGCATGTGCCGGGGAACAACAACCCCATCGGCGTGAACGTGAAGTCCAAGGCCGACACCGTCCCCTTCCACCCGTACTATACGGTGAAGGACGGCTTCGCGATCGTGCTGTTCCTGATCCTGTTCGCCACCTTCCTGTTCTTCAATCCGAACGCCCTGGGCCATCCGGACAACTACATCCCGGCGAACCCCCTGGTGACCCCCGCTCACATCGTGCCCGAATGGTACTTCCTGCCGTTCTACGCGATCCTGCGGGCGGTGCCGGACAAGCTGGGCGGCGTGCTGTTGATGTTCGGTGCCATCGCGGTGCTGTTCGTCCTGCCCTGGCTCGACACCTCCAAGGTCCGGTCCATGCGCTACCGTCCGACGGGCAAGCTCTATTTCCTGATCTTCGCCCTGGCCTGCATCGTGCTCGGCTATTGCGGCGGTCAGCTTCCCGACGACAAGGTGATCCCGGGTCTGTCGACCTTCATCCTGATCGATGCTGACCTCAACAGCTTCGTCTGGCTGTCACGTCTGGCCACCCTCTACTACTTCGCCTACTTCCTGGTGGTCCTGCCGATCCTCGGCCTAACCGAGACGCCAACAGCTCAGCCGGAATCGATATCCACGCCCGTCCTGTCACACCCGGCAGGCCTGCCGGCCGGCGCTGTCGCTGCGCCTGAAAAGAAGGGTTGAGCCCAGATGCTGCGTAAAGGTATCGCTCTGGCTGCGCTGGGTCTGGCCCTGGTGGCGGGTCCGGCCCTGGCCGCAGGGTCCGCAAAGAGCCCTGAGCCGGTGGATTTCAGCTTCAAGGGCCCGTTCGGCAGGTTCGATCAGGGCCAGTTGCAGCGGGGCTACAAGGTCTATCGGGAGGTCTGCGCGGCCTGCCACGGCATGGACCTGCTGTCGTTCCGCAACCTGGGTCAGAAGGGCGGGCCGTTCTACGATCCGGCCTATCCGAACCCGAACGATAATCCGTACGTGAAGACCATCGCGGCGGAGTACCAGATCAACGACATCGACTCCGAAACCGGTGACGTAATCCAGCGTCCGGGCACCTCGGCCGACGCCTTCCCCAACCCCTATCCCAACGAGGCGGCGGCGCGGGCGGGCAATGGCGGCGCTATGCCGCCAGACCTGTCGGTGATGGCCAAGGCCCGTAAATACGGTCCGGATTACATCCACGCGCTGATGGCCGGCTATGTCGACCCGCCGGCGGGACTGCAGGTCACGCCGGGCCAGTATTACAACCCCTATATGGCGGGGGACACGACCCCGTTCTGGACCGGTGAAGGCCATGCGCCCAAGGGGGGCTTCATCGCCATGCCCCCCCAGCTGGCTGCCGATAAGGTGACCTTCGACGACGGCACCCCGTCCACCATCGACCAGCAGGCCAAGGACGTGGCGGCCTTCCTCTACTGGGCCGCAGAGCCCAAGATGGAGGAGCGCAAGGCCTTCGGCTTCGGCGCCATGATCTATCTCGTGATCTTCGCTGGCCTGCTCTATGCGAGCTATCGCCGCATCTGGCGCAACGTCGCCCACTAGGGGTCTTGTCAGATCAGAATGAAGGAACCCGCCGGGGCAATCCGGCGGGTTTTTTTTTACTCTTCGACCAGATGCAGCCGTCCCGCCGGGAAGTCGAACCGCAGCCGCCAGCGGCCAAGCACCTGCAGCCCCACCGCGCCCTCAGCGTCCACCTGCCCATCGCTCAGGCCCGCCTGCAGGTTTTCAAAGAGCCGGTTACCCAGGGACAGGGCTCGCAGCTCGGCCCGACCCTGCCCATAGGGGGCCATGGTCTTAGGGTCGCCCCCTGGAACCACAGCCAAGGTAGGCGAGAGGCGGACTGCGGCGTCCAGGCCGGTCGCCGGGATAAGCCCCACAGCCCGCGCTGTGGGGCCGTCACTGAGCGCCCCAGGCACCACAGGCAGGGTGCCGCGCCAGCTGATCGGCAGGCTGGCACCGCCGGGCGAGGGCAGAACGCCGGCTGAAGCCAGGGTCAGACGACAGGGGGTCGTGTCCAGCTCGACCACGAAGTCTCTCAGGATGTCGGCCCCGATGACCCCGGCGATCGGCGTGGGAAAGGCCCAGGTCCGGGCGTCCAGGTCTTCGATCGCCAGGTCTCGCTCAGCCACCTGGATGCCGGCCAGACGAACCTCCCCGGCCAAGGAGTCGCCCTCGATGCCGGCGGCCTGGGCCCGGGTGTTGTGCACCACGCTGTGCTTGGTGCCGGTGTCGATGATGAAATCGCCGCTCACGCCGGCGGCTGTGGCGGGTGCCACCAGAACCCCACGATCCAGCCAGCAGGCGATCTCAGCGCCCAGGGCCTCGCCGCTCCAGGCGGCCAGGCCGCAGGCCAGCAGGGCGGCGCGCGCAACCATGGTCTAATCCCATCGCGGCCATAGCCAGGGCCGCACCCCTTCGGCCATAACAGAGGCCCGTCAGAGAGGGGAGGGGCCATGGACCTGCGCGCCGCTATTCGTACGATTCCGGACTATCCTAAGCCTGGGATCCAGTTCCGCGACATCACCACCCTGCTCGCCGACGCCCGGGCTTTCCGCCAGGCGGTGGATGAATTGGTGCAGCCCTTTGCCGGTCTGAAGATCGACAAGGTGGCGGGTATCGAGGCCCGAGGCTTCATCCTCGGCGGCGCGGTGGCCCATCAGCTCTCGGCGGGGTTTGTGCCCCTGCGCAAAAAGGGCAAGCTGCCGCACAGGACCCGCTCGGTGGAATACGCCCTGGAATACGGTTCTGATGCCCTGGAGATCCATCTGGACGCCTTCCAGGCGGGTGAGCGGATCATGCTGGTGGATGATCTGATCGCCACCGGCGGTACGGCCCTGGCGGCGATCGACCTGCTGCGGCAGGGCGGTGCCGAGATCGTCGCCGCCGGCTTTGTGGTGGATCTGCCAGACCTGGGTGGCGCAGCTAGGCTGGCGGCTGCCGGCGTGCCGGTCTCAACCCTGATTGAGTTTTCCGGCCACTGAGCCCTCCTCAGGCCCCCTCGCCGCGACCGCCGCTGCTGCGGGCGAACAGCTGCAGGGTGCGCAGGCGGGCAAGACGTGCGGCGTCGGGGTGGAAGTCCTTGCGCCGGTCCGAGGCAAACCCGTGGCCGGCGTCATAGAGGTGCACGGGCAGGTCGGGATAGCGGGTGCGAATCTCCTCGACCTTCTCCAGCGGAATCGAGGCGTCGGTCTTGCCGAAGTGCAGGATGGTCGGACAGCGGGGCACCTCATCCAGCAGCTCGCTGATCCGCCGCCCATAGAAGCAGGATGCCCCTGACACGCCCTCACAGCGCGCCGCCACCGCCCAGCTGGCCGCCCCGCCCCAACAGAAGCCGGCGACAAAGACCGGCCCCTGAAGGGCGTCTATGGCGCTCTGGGCATCGCCTGCGACCTGGTCCCAGGGCGCGGCCTGGGACAGGGCCACGGCCCTGGCCATGTCGTCGGGGTCGTAGCTTGCCTCAAAGCCCCGCTGCTGCCGGTCGAAGAAGGCCGGCGCGATCACCTCATAGCCATCCTCGGCGAAGCTGTCGGCCACCTCGCAGATATGGTCGGTGACGCCGAAGATCTCCTGGATCAGCACCAGACCACCCCGCCGGGCGTCGCCGGGCTTCACATGGTAGGCGTCAAAGGAAAACCCGTCGGCCCGGCTCTCCAGACGGATGGTCTCCCCGGCCCGGCTCATACGCTTTCGAACAGTTCGCGGGTCCGCAGGCGGGCGAGGTCGGCGGCCTCCTCGTGATAGCGCTCAGGGCTCTGATTGTTGAAACCGTGGCCCGCGCCCTCATAGACATAGACGGGGACGTCGGGGTGAGCGGCCTTGACGGCGGCTTCCACCTCGTCGGCCTTGATCCCTGGATCGGTGTGGCCGAGGTGGACGATGATCGGGCAGGCCAGCGGCAGATCGGCATTGGCCTTGACCATGCTGCCATAATAGCTGGAAGCCGCTGCGATCCCCTCGACCTTGGACGCACTGATCCAGGCCAGCGAGCCGCCATAGCAGTAGCCCACCACGCAGACCTTGCCCCGGGACGACAGGAAGTCCCGGGCTGCGGCGATGTCGGCCAGGGCCTGCTCCATCGGCGTGGCACGGGCGTGTGCAATGCCGGCGGCCATGCCGTCTGCGTCGTGGCCGGCGGTGAAGCCTCGCTCTCGGCGGTCAAACAAGGACGGCGCAATGGCCTCGTAGCCAGCCTTGGCCCAGCGCTCCACATCGGCCCGGACATACTGGTCGATGCCGAAGATCTCCTGCAGCACGATGACCCCGCCCTTGCGCGGGGTGAACGGTACCTCGTGATAGGCCGACAGCTCATAGCCGTCGGCGCTGCTCTTCAGTGTAATGGTCTCGCCCATGGCTGGTCTCCCTTGGCGCGAAGCCTAGGACCACAGACGGGCACCTGTCACGTCCCCTGGACGAGGCCTAGACGTTGAATCTGAAGTTCATCACGTCGCCGTCCTGGACGACGTACTCCTTGCCTTCCTGGCGCAGCTTGCCGGCGTCGCGGGCACCGGCTTCACCGTTGAACTTGATGTAGTCATCAAAGGCGATGGTTTCGGCCCGGATGAAGCCCTTTTCGAAATCGGTATGGATGACCCCGGCCGACTGGGGGGCGGTGGCACCCACAGGGATGGTCCAGGCGCGGGTCTCCTTGGGGCCACAGGTAAAATAGCTCTGCAGGCCGAGCAGCTTGAAGGCCTCGCGGATCATCCGGTTCAGGCCCGGCTCTTCCAGACCCAGGGTCTCCAGGAACTCCGCCCGCTCGGCGGCGTCCAGCATGGCGATCTCGCTCTCGATCTGGGCAGAGATGACCACGCTCTCGGCGTCATCCCGCTTGGCCCGCTCGGCCACAGCGACCGACATGGCATTGCCGGTTCCCGCGTCACCTTCGTCCACATTGCAAACATAGAGGGTCGGCTTGGAGGTCAGGAGCTGCAGCATCCGCCAGGCCTTTTCGTCTTCCTCGGCGATCTTGGCGGTGCGGGCCGGCCGGCCGGCATTGAGCTCTTCGAGGGCCAGCTTCACCAGACGCAAGGTGTTGGCGCTGTCCTTGTCCCCCGTCTTGGCGCGCTTATCGAGATTGGCGACGCGCTTCTCCAGGCTCTCCAGATCGGCCAGCATCAGCTCGGTCTCGATGATCTCCAGGTCGGCGATGGGATCGATGCGGCCCTCGACGTGGGTGATGTCGTCGTTCTCGAAGCACCGGGCAACAAAGGCCACGGCATCACAGTCGCGTATATTGGCCAGGAACTGGTTGCCGAGACCCTCGCCCTTGGAGGCGCCCCGGACCAAGCCGGCCACATCGACGAAATTGATACGGGCCGGGATGATTTCCTTGGAGCCGGCAATCTTGGCCAGGGCCTCAAGACGCGGTTCGGGCACCGCCACATCCCCGACGTTCGGCTCGATGGTGCAGAATGGATAGTTGGCCGCCTGGGCCGCCGCCGTCTGGGTCAGGGCGTTGAACAGGGTGGACTTGCCGACATTGGGCAGGCCGACGATGGCGACTTTGAGAGCCATGGAGTCCTCGGAGAAATGGAACCGGCGTCGTCTTAGCTGAGCCGGTCGGAAATGTCGTCAGCGGCGGGCGCTCAGGGGGTCTCGCGGTCCTGACGCAGCTGCCGGGTGTCGGCCTTCTCGGCTGGGGCCAGGCGCATGACCTCGGCCTGATACTTTTCGTCCTCACCGGCCGCCAGCAAGGGGGCTGCGTCGGCGCAGGCCAAAAGCAGGTCGTTCAACCAGGCCTGCTCGACCTTGTGGAAGTCCGACAGCACGTGGCCTTGAACCAGGTCCTTGTGGCCCGGGTGGCCGACCCCCAGACGGGCCCGGCGGAAGTCTGGCCCGACCTGGCCAGTGATCGAGCGAATGCCGTTATTGCCAGCGGCCCCGCCGCCGGCCTTCATGCGGAAGCGACCCGGCGCGAGATCGATCTCATCATGGAACACCACGAGGTCAGCTGGTGAGAGCTTATAGAACTTCAGCGCCTCGCCCACGGCATTGCCGCTGTCGTTGTAATAGGTCTGGGGCTTCAGGATCAGCGCCTTGATGGCGCCCTGCGGCGTCTCGATCACGCCTTCACGGGCCAATCCCTGAAAGCGCGATCGCTCCGGGCCAAAGCCCCAGCGGCGCGCAATCTGGTCGACGGCCATGCACCCCACATTGTGCCGATTGCCGGCAAAGCGAGGTCCAGGATTGCCCAAACCGGCCAGGATCAGCATGCGACCTTCCGGTTTGGGCCTGTCCTTAGCGGAGAGGCTTTAGGCCTCGCCGTCAGCCGCGGCGTCTTGTGCCGCCTGAGCCGAGCTGCCGGCCAGGGTGGCGATGACGAAGTCGCGGTCGACAGTGGGGGTCACACCCTTGGGCAGCTTGAAGCCCGAGATGCGGATGGTGTCGCCAATGTCCAGACCGGTCAGGTCGAAGACGAGTTCTTCGGGGATGGCATCGGCGGGGCAGGACAGCTCGACGTCATGACGCACCACATTGAGGGTGCCGCCGCGCTTCAGGCCCGGGGACTCTTCCTGGTTGATGAAGTGCACAGGCACCGAAATCTTGATCTGCTGATGCTCGTCAACCCGATAGAGGTCGAAATGCCACGGCTCATCGGTCACCGGATGCATGTCGATGGCCTTGGCGATGACCGGCTGGGTCTCGTCGCCATACTTCAGGGTCACCAGGTGGCCCAGCAGCTTGCCCGTGTAGAGCGCCTTGCGGAACTCGTTGGCCGGCACGGCAATCGCCACCGGATCCTTGGCGCCGCCATAAAGCACGCCTGGGACCTTGCCGCTGCGGCGCACACTGCGCGCAGCGCCGGTGCCAGTCTGCTCACGCACTTCCACGTTCAATACGATATCGGCCATCGCCCTGCCTCAAAACGAAACCGCCGCGCGAACCCGCGCGGCGTGGGTCGCGATCCCATGGGGGATCGGAAGGTCGGCGTCATTACACAGAAGTTGACCCTCTGGCAACGGCGCCCGCTGACTTCAGCGCGTTTTAGCCGGGCTGAAGGCCCCAGCCTCGGACACGGCCACAGTTTCAGCCACCTGAACCGGGGTAATCTTGGCCGGATCGGCCAGACCAGCGCCCTTGGCCAGGCATTGTCCGGTGTCCATCAGCGCGTGCTGCCCCAGGCAGAACACATCCTCATAGTGCGGCTTGGAGACGGCCAGGCACTGGTAGAGATTTAGCTTGGCCATGTTCAGGCAGGAGGCGGAGGTGGGTTCCACCATGACGGCCGTCAGGAGATCGGCGCGATTCTCGCCGGCCTCCCCGAGGACCGCCAGAGCCGCGACAGCCAGGCTACGGGAGACCATGCGGCTGTAGGGCGGATCGACGGGGCTGGATGACAGGTTCAGGACGGCTGCGCCCATGGCGGCCTGCTGCAGACGCGCGGTCTCCTCAACATCGCCGACAATCGGCGTCGCCGACAGGGCCTTGGCCTGAGACAGGCGCAGGGCGCGGTTTTCCACGTCAGCCCGGGACCAGCGCGCCCTCTGCACGTCATAGGCCGCCTGCTTGACCGCCGCGCCCGTGCGGAACAGCTGCTGGCCCTCCGCCCCATAGGCGGCGACAACCAGGCCTGCTGCGCTGCGGGCGCCCGGCAAATTGGCCGCATAGGTGGGATTGGCCACCAGCTCCGCCATCATCTGCGCGCGGGTCTCAGGATTGACGGAATAGCGGCGGACCGCTGCGACAAAGTCTGGGTCCTGCAAAGCCGCTATGGCGCCATAGGCCACAGCACCCTTCAGGAGTTGCACCGGCTCATAGGCTGCGGCTGTGCGCAGGGATTCAGCGATCGCCGCCCCATCGCCGAAGACCGGCGAAATGGCCGAGGAGCGCGAAATGTAGAAGCGATAGGCGCTGGCCTGTTCGATCAGGTAGGGCGCCAGGGCCACGGCTGGCGGCGGCGGCGGCGGCGGTTCGGGCTTGGGCTCGGGCGCGCACCCGGCGAGCACCGCAGCACCAATCAAGGCCAGCGCCGTTAAAGCCCTTTGAAAACCAATAGCCGAGCTCATGGGTCAGTCTTCCCCTAAAGGTACGCCAGCGAACATAACATGTTCCGCCCGGCGAGATCATGGCCGGTAGATCGTAAACTATTGTTCACCAAGCTTAGCCAGCGGGCTCACCCGTGGGGTGTGGCCCAACAGGTCTTAGTCGAAGAGTTTGGAGACCGATTCTTCGTTCGCGATGCGTCGAACGGCCTCGCCGATCAGGGCCGCGCAGCTGACATAGCGGATCTTCGGTGTGGAAGCCGCACGCTCTGGCGCACTGATGGAGTCGGTCATCACCAGCTCTTTCAGCACAGAGGCTTCCACCCGCTCGATGGCCGCGCCCGACAGAACGCCATGGGTCACATAGGCCGACACCTCAGAGGCACCACCGTCCACCAGGGCTTGGGCTGCGTTGCAAAGGGTGCCGCCGCCGTCGATGATGTCGTCGAACAGCACACACCGCCGGCCCTCCACATCCCCGATGATGTTGGCGACTTCGCTCTTGCCAGGGCCTGAGCGCCGCTTGTCGACAATCGCCAGTTCGGCGTTCAGGCGGCTGGCCACTGAAAGGGCGCGGACCACGCCGCCCACATCGGGGGAGACGATCATGAGTTCGTCGGGCTTGGGATAATGAGCCTTGATGTCATTGGCCAACAGGGGCGCTGACAACAGGTTGTCGGTGGGGATATCGAAGAAGCCCTGAATCTGCCCTGAGTGCAGGTCCATGGTCAGGACCCGGTCGGCACCGGCCCGGGTGATCAGGTTGGATACGAGCTTGGCCGAGATGGGCGTACGGCCGCCGGTCTTCCGATCCTGCCGGGCATAGCCGAAATAGGGCATCACCGCGGTGATCCGACGGGCCGAGGCGCGTTTGAGCGCGTCGATGCAGATCAACAGCTCCATCAGGTTGTCGTTGGTCGGGTAGCTGGTGGACTGGATGACAAACACATCCTCGCCGCGGACGTTCTCGTCGATGGTCACCCAGACCTCGTTGTCGGCGAAGCGCTTGACCTGCGCCCGGGTCAACGGGATGTCGAGATGGTCGGAGACGGCCTGGGCGAGAGCCTGATTAGAATTGCCCGCCAGCAGCTTCATGAGATTCCCCAGGGTCGATCCGCATCCGTCAGCGGGGCTTTAATGCAGGGGGGCGAGTCCGGGCAACCCTCACCTAGAGGACAATGGCCGAGAGCAGCCGCCCATAGTCAGCTTCACCGTGTTGAAACGCCCGGCGGTTGGAGAAAAAGTGCTCGGACTCCGCACAGGTATCCCGACCAACCCACTCCGCATGCTCGACCCCAGCGGCGGCCAGCCTCGCCAGCACGAAGGCTGGAAGGTCGAACTGCCGCTTGTCTGACGCAGCGCCTGGGCTGAAAAACGCCATGCTGGCGCTGTCGGCTGCAATGAACCGTTCCAGGAATTCCAGACCGACCTCATAGGAGGCCTGGCCGATGCACGGCCCCACCGCCGCCAGCAGGCGGTCCCGCCGCGCCCCCAGGCTCACCATCTTGGCCACAGTGTCCTCGACGACCCCGGTGAGCGCGCCCTTCCACCCGGCATGGGCCGCCGCCACCACCCCAGCTTCAGGATCTGCCAGCAGGATCGGCGCGCAATCAGCAGCCAGGGCCCCACAGATCAGGCCAGGGGTGGCGGTCACCACCCCGTCGGCCTCAGGCCGGTCTGGCCCCCAGGGCCGGGTGGCGATTTCGGCCCGAGCGGAGTGAACCTGATGGCAAGTGTTCAGAGCCTCTGCAGACAAGCCAAAATGGGCCGCAGCCCGGCGGCGATTTTCGCGCACATCCTCAGGGGCATCGGCTGACCCCGACCCCACGTTCAGGCTGGCATAGAGCCCGCTGGACACCCCTCCGGCTCGGGTGAAGAAGGCGTGGCGCAAGCCTGCCTTTGAGAGCAGCGGGGATGTGATTACAGGCAGGGCGGCGGCCTTGGTCATGGTCAGTCCGTCTCGAAGGCGGGCGGGGTGAAGCCTGGCCCGTGCAGGGCCAGGACCTTGAACAGAGTTCCCATCTGATCGTGGGCGGTCAGGCGGTCGAACTGCCGCCCGATCTTGTCGGCCAGGTCAGGCCTTGCCTGGGCCAGCCGGGAGGCTCTGGTCTCGATCCCCAGTCGCTGCAGGAACTGGGCCTGGGTCAGAAGCGGCCTTGCCTGCGCGCCTTCTGCCTCAGCGGCCCTGGCAACCGCCTTGAAGTCCGCATGGACGGTCAGGTCGGCTTCACCGGGAAAGGCCAGGGGATCAACCTTTCTGTGGCCCTTCAGCGCCTGGAACGTATCACCGCCTGCGTCATCCTGGGCAGGTCCATAGTCGATCAACAGGGCGGCGCCGCCACAGGTGGCCAGGCGGGCACCGATCTGCGACCCAAGGGCGGCCTGGGCCGGCGAGGTCTCCACGATGGCACCAACAGGTCCAGGCCAAGCCTCAGGGGGCAAGGTCGCCGACAGGCCAAAGGTCAGGTTGCCCTCATCATCCAGGCCAATCATCCGTTCGGCCCAGCCCCTTTCGGTGCGGACGAACTGCTGAGCTGGCAGGCAGTCCAGCAGCTCATTGGCCACCAGGATCAGCGGCACACCGTCAGGGACGGCGTCGAGGGTGTCGGCCCATTGAGGCGTCGCTGAGGCCAGGCGCGCGCCCTGGACGGCCTTCAGAGGCCCCGACACCTCCACCAGCCAGAGATCGGCGGCCTCGATGAACTCGGGCGCAGTCTGGCCAGCCCGGAGCAGGTCGAGCATGAGGGTTCCATCCCCGGGGCCCATCTCCACCAGCCGGAACCTGGAGGGCCTGTCCATGGCCTGCCAGCAGGCCACAGCCCACAGGCCGATGAGCTCGCCGAACATCTGGCTGACCAGCGGGGCGGTGATGAAATCCCCCCGATCCCCAAGGCCTGGGCGCGTGGCGTAATAACCCTCCTGCGGATCATGCAGGCAGATCGTCATGTACTGGGCGAGGCTTAAGGGGCCTGTGGCCGCGATCTGGCCAGCCAGCCGCTCACGCAGGGCCATCGGACCCCGGGGCCGAGCGGATGCGGAAGGGGTCCTCAGCTGTTGCATTGGGCGGGGCTTCGGACGGCGGCGGTGCCGATGCTGCCACTGGGGCCGGAACCGGCTCGCGCAGGCCCCGCCAGATCAGGAAGGCACCCCCGAGCAGCATGGGCAGGCTGAGCATCATCCCCATGGTCAGGCCAAGCGGGAAGTCCGGCAGGTAGGAATCAGGCTCGCGCACCTGCTCCACCAGGGTGCGGAACACCGCATAGCCGACCAGGAACAGCCCGGCCACCACGCCGCGACGTTCCAGCCAGAAGCCCCTGTGGGTGGCGAGGCGCAGGATGATGAACAGCACCAGCCCCTCAAGAATGGCCTCGTAGAGCTGGCTGGGATGGCGGGGATAGGGCCCGGCGCCGGGGAAGATCACCCCCCAGGGCAGTTCGGTGGGGCGACCCCACAGTTCGCCATTGATGAAATTGGCGATCCGCCCAAACAGCAGGCCGATGGGCACACAGGCGGCGACAAGGTCTCCAAGGCGCAGAAGATCGATACCATTGGACCGCGCGAAAGCCGCGACAGCGATGGCGACCCCCAGGGCACCCCCGTGGAAGCTCATGCCGCCCTGCCAGACCTGCAGGATCTCCAGGGGGTTCGTCCAGATGGTTGCCGGGGTATAGAACAGGACGTAACCGAGCCGACCGCCCAGGATGATGCCCAGGGTTACCCAGAGGATCAGGTCATCGATCTGCGCCGGATTGGCTGCCGGGCCCCGCACGGGTGCCAAGCCGGGATTGCGGACCAGGTTCACCACATAGCGCCAGCCGATCAGGATTCCGGCCACATAGGCCAGGGCGTACCAGCGGATAGCAAAGGGCCCGATCTGGATCAGGATCGGTTCGAAATCAGGGAAGGGCACCGGCGCGTTCTCCAGCCTATTCACCCCTGTTTAGCCGACAAGGCCTTCGCATTCATCCCCCGGCGCCCCATATTGATGAAGCGCGGCGCTCGGTTCCGCGCCTCTTGAGCCTCCTATGCAGACCCAGAACCCCTTCCTCGACGAAATCGCCAAGCTGACCACTGCGGCCATGGGTATGGCTCAGGCCGCCAGCGAAGAGGCGAAGTCCGCCTTCCGGGCCCAGGCCGACCGGGCGGCGGCGGAGCTGGACCTCATCCGGCGCGAGGAGTTCGAAGCCCTCAAGGCCGAGGTGGCCGCTCTGAGAGCCGACATTCAGGCCCTCCGAGATCAACCCTCCAGCGACTGACCCCCGCGTTCACGAATACGCGAAGGGGGCTCGCTCTCCGGAAGAAGCCGGTGACAGGTCCCCTGCGAAGCAGATTAGTTTCACGACTGCCGGTGAGTCGTTCGGGCCTTGCGCCTGATCCACCGCAGCGAAAGGACCGTGGGTTCCATGGATATGCCCCAGCCTGACGAAGACGTCGTCCTCGGCCTTGATCCCCTGGACGTCGTCGAACACGTGCTCACGGCCGAGAACCTCGAGTTTGACCGTACTGAAGACGGCGACCTGGCTTTCACCCTGGCCGGGGAGTGGAAGGACTATGAGCTCTGGTTTGCCTGGCGACCTGAGGCCGATTGCCTGCAGCTTTGCCTGGCGCTTGGCCACACCGTCGCGCCTGAGGCCCGGATCCCGGCTCATGAGCTTGTGGGCCTCGTCAACCAACGCCTGTGGCTGGGCCACTTTGAGCTTTGGGATGACGGGGAAATCGTCTTCCGCCACGCCATGGCCCTGACCAGCGCGGAGCGACCGAGCCTCTCCCAGGCGGCCGCCATGATCGACATTGCGGTGGAAGGGGCAGACCGCTTCTTCCCGGCCTTTGATTTCATGGTCCGCGGTGCCAAGACGCCGGCTGAGGCCATGGCCGCCTGCATGTTCGAGACGGTCGGCGAGGCCTGAAGGTCTCGCCCCAGGCCCCGAGCTTGATTAGAACCTGCGGGTCATGACAGGCGGGGAGACACCTATGGGGCCATTGCTGATGCTGGGTGCCGGTCGCATGGGCGGGGCCCTGATTTCCGGATGGCGCAGGGCAGGGCTGTTGGCGCCCAGCGACCTCATGATCACCGATCCCCATCCCGGCGAGGAGGCCCTGGCGGCGATCAGCGAAGGGGCCCGTCATGATCCGGACGCGGCCGGCATGGGGAAGGCCGCCTGTGTTCTCCTGGCGGTGAAGCCCCAACTCTGGCGCGAGGCCGCTGCGGCGGTGTCTGGCTGCTTGGCACCTGAGGCGGTCATTGTCTCGGTTGCTGCCGGGGTCCGCGCCGCCGACATCTCCGAGGCCTTTGGCGGGCGGCCCGTAGCCAGGGTCATGCCTACCACGGCTGCAGCCATCGGCCAGGGTACGGCCAGCCTGTTTGCCCCCGATCCAAGAGCATCTGAGATCGCCCGGACCCTCTTCACCGCCGTAGGCACGGTAGTCGACCTGGAGGATGAGACCCTGATGCATGCGGCCACGGCGGTCTCAGGATCAGCACCGGCCTATCTCTACGCCTTTGTGGAAGCCCTGGAGACCGCCGGGGTCACGGCGGGACTGACCCCCGAGGCCGCCCAGACCCTGGCCCGAGCGACCATTTCAGGTGCCGCAGCACTTATGGCGCAAAGCGGCGTCGACCCCGCTGCGCTGCGCCAGCAGGTGACCTCGCCGGGGGGGACGACCCAGGCGGCGCTGGAGGTGTTGATGGGCCCAGGGGGATTTGAGCCTCTGCTGAAAGACGCTGTGGCTGCAGCGGCCGCTAGGTCCAGGGCGCTGGCGCTCTGACTCTGCCTGTTGGTCCCGAACCCAAGGCCGCTCGAATTTAGAACAGCCGGATCACGCTATCGAAGGAGTCGCCCAGGGCGTTCACGAAGGTGATCGCCGCCAAGATCAGGGCGTTCCAGATCAGGGCGAGAATGATCACGCTGAGAGCGGCCGCCACGGCGCCCACCAGACCCGCCACACCATCGCGCTCCAGAAGCCCGAACCCGAAGGCTGCGATGGCGAAGGAGGGCAGCATGTTCCCAAAGGGAATGGGCAGAAAGACGATCACCGCCAGAAGTACGCAGACCGCCCCAATGAAACGATCTGCTACCCGTCCATAGAGAAAGCGCCAGCGGGGCCGCAAATGGCGTTCCAGTCGTTGCAGATGGGGTGCCAGGCGAACGGCCATGGTCTGGAACTCCGCCCTTTGCATGGAGCGGCTCATCAACGCCTTGGGCAGCCAGAGGGTCGGGCGACCAATCATCAGCTGAAAGGCGATGAAGATCAGGGGCGCACCGAGAATCGCCGAGACCCCCGGCGGCATAGGCAGGGCCAGGGGGGCTGCAAATACCGCCAAGACGGCACCAAAGGCCCGGTCTCCGAACGCCTCAAGCACGTCGGCCACCGTCACCTTCGGGTTCGGGCGATCGGCGAGACCGGCGAGAATATCGGAGAAACGGTGGACGTCGTCGACCACGGTCGGACCTGCGGGCTTGGGGTTTCGGCTGTGGCGTTCACATGGACGCGCCGGGGAAAAATTGCACCCCCTCAAACACATCTTATGGTCGAAAGGGGCGCTCTTGTGGCTTGGCGTCCACGACGGTAGGCCCTACCCAAAATTTGGATGGCCTCAGGCGGCGGCCTGTTGTCCGAAAACGACGCCAACCAAAACGGCTGCATAGTGGACGCCGGCCCCGCCCAACACGTGGCCATGCCAGATGGCGCGGCGGAAGGGCAGGCGGCGCATCATGTAAAAGATCACCCCGATGCTGTAGACCGCCCCACCAATGGCCAATAGCAGCATGGCTGTTCCCGGCAGTGCGGCCATGAGGGGCCGTAGCGCCACAACCACCGCCCAGCCCAGCGCCAGGTAGATCACCACCCACACCTTGCGATCGAGACCGCTGAGAAACAGCTTTCCGGCCACACCTAACGCCGCCACGCCCCAGATCGCCGCCGTCATGGCGATGGCCCACACGCCGCTCAGCCCGGCCACCGTGAAGGGGGTGTAGGAGCCGGCGATCATGATGAAGATCCCCGCATGATCGAGACGCCGCAGCAGGGGGCGGTGACGGGCCGGGGCGAAATTGTAGGCGGTGGAACAGCCGAGCATCAGCAGCAGGCCGGCGGAATAGATCACCACCGCCGTGGTCAGCACAGGTGAACCCCGCCAGATTGACAGGCCGATCAGCACGCCGCCGCCGATCAAGGCCGCTGTCAGGCCGATGACATGAACGCAGAGGTCCGCGCACTTGGCCGACGGAGTCGGATAGTGGCGGGGAGGCTTCAGGGTCTGGACTGCAGGAATGCTCATATTTGTGACCGCCTTGTACGCTCCGCCAGTGGCGGGCGCCTAGGCCAGGGGGGCCGCGCGCCGTCAGGAATGCTGCGACTGCGGCCCCGGCGCCTCACTCGACGCCAGCCACTGACAGGATGGCGAGCAGGCCGACGGCCATGCCGCGCACATTCTCAACCGGCTCCACGTCAATCCACTCATCAAGGGCATGGGCACGGCCCCCGGTTCCGCCCGAGCCCATGGTGACCGCTGGGATGCCCAGGCTCATGGGGATGTTGGAGTCGGTGGATGAGGCTGAAAGGCTGGCGCTGTAGCCGGCGTGGGTGATGGCCGCCACCACGCTGCGCACCAGGTCCGAATTGGGGTCCGTGGCCCCAGCCGGGCGATCGCCGATCACCAGGGGCTCCACCGTGATCGGGCCCTGAACGGTAGAGCGGGCGGCGTTTTCCGCCTGAGCGGCCTCCTGGAAGATGGCCAGCAGTTGGGCTTCGAGCTGGGCCAGGGCCTCGGGGCTCTCCGAGCGCATGTCGTATTCGGTGTAGACCTCGGCCGGGATGGAGTTGACCGAGACCCCACCGCCGGTGACGCTGGCAGAATAGGTGGTGCGCGGCGACAGGGGCGGCTCGATCTCATAGAGTTTGGCCGTTGCCCGGGCCATGGCCGCCATGGGGTTGACCAAACCAAAGGCCCCATAGGAGTGCCCGCCTGGGCCCCGGAAGAAGGTGCGGTAGCGTTTGGAGCCCACGGCCCCGGTGACGACCCGGGTGGGATCAGACCCATCGAAGGAGAAAAAGGCGCTGACCCTGTCGCGGTAGGCCCCTCGGGTGAAGAAGTAGCGCACTCCGCGCAGATCTCCCTGGCCCTCTTCCCCAACCGTACCGAGGAACAGGATATCCTTCTCGGTGACTACGCCTGCGGCGTCCATGGCCCGGATGAAGGCCAGGATGGCTGCCAGGGAGCGGGTGTCGTCGCCGACGCCCGGTGCCATCAGCCTCGTGCCCTCCCGCCGCACAGTCACGTCGGTTCCGGCGGGAAACACTGTATCCAGATGGGCAGACACCACCACCAGGGGCCCGCCCGCCGGGCCAGATCCGCGACGCAGCCCCATGACATTGCCCTCGGCGTCCATGGCGGTCTCGGTCAGACCGTGGGCCTCGAGCATGGTGAGGTAGGCCTTGGCCCGTTCGGCCTCCTGGAATGGCGGCGCGGGGATTTCCGTGAGGGTGATGATCTCGCCGACGGTCCGCTCGAAGTCCTTGGCCAGGTGTGCCTTTGCCTTGGCGAAAACCGGACTGTCTGCGATCGCCGTCGTTCGCGTCTCGGCGGCCAAGGCGGGGCCGCCAAAAACCAAGGTCGCGGCCAGGGTCACGGCGGCTGACAGGCGGGCCAGGGGGGCAGGGCGGGGGCGAATCGTCATTCATAAAGTCCTTGTTCGGCAACCATGTCTGCTGGGCAGGCACCATGATGCGCATATCGCTCTGACAGCGCACATACCTTTCGTCACAGGCGAGTGGTCTGCGCCGTTGATGCGACGGCGCTGGTCAAATCCGCGCTGGGGGAGCTAGGTTCGGCCCTTCGCGCGTCGGGCGCGGGTGAGGGGGACCTTCATGTCGGAAGACAACAGCGCCGTTCAGGCCTTCTACGACCAGGTGATAAATGTCAGCGACTTCATCTGGGTGGGCACTTGGAATGGGGTGTCGGTCCTACCTTTCCCGCCCATGGTCATTGCCCTTTTAGGGGTTGGCCTATGGATGATGTTCGGCCTTCGGTTCTATCCCATCACCCACCTGGGCAAGGCCTTTGCAGGCCTGTTCAAAAGTGAAAAGGACGCTGACGCCGAAGGGGATGGCAAAAAGGGAGAGATCTCACCCTTTGCAGCCCTCTCGACAGCGCTGTCGGGCCAGGTTGGCACCGGCAACCTGGCCGGGGTGGCTACCGCCATCACGTTGGGGGGACCTGGGGCGCTCTTCTGGATGTGGATCACCGCGCTGATCGGCATGGCCCTGGCCTTCGCCGAGGGCTCGCTGGCCATTCGTTATCGGGAACAAAGCGCAGACGGTACCTATCGTGGCGGCCCCATGACCTATATCCGCCGCGGCCTTGGCAAGAAGTGGGGCTGGCTGGCCGTCCTGTTCTGCATCGGCACCCTGTTCTCGTCGGTGACCACCGGCAACATGATCCAGGCCAATTCCGTGGCCGACTCGATCCATGGCCTGACGGGGGCCCCGGAATGGGTGGCCGGTCTGATCGTCGCTGCCGCCGTGTTCGCGGTGATCATCGGCGGTATCAAATCGATCGGCTCCATCGCCGAGAAGGTCGTGCCCACCATGGCCCTGGCCTATTTCACCATGGCGATCATCGCCGTGGCTCTGAACATCGAGGCGCTGCCTGGTGCCTTCGCCACCATTTTTGAAAGTGCGTTCACCGGACACGCCGCCACCGGTGGGTTTCTCGGTGCAGGTATGATCATGGCCATCCGGTTCGGCGTCGCCCGGGGTCTGTTCTCCAATGAGGCCGGCCAGGGTTCGACCCCCATTGCCCACGCGGTCGCCCAAACCAACGATCCGGCCCGTCAGGGTCGCTTCGCCATGATGGGCACCTTCATCGACACCTTGGTGATTTGCACCGCCACCGGTCTTGTGTTGCTCACCGTCCAGGGGGCCTTCCCGGCCACGGGTGCCGATGGCGTCACAGTGATGCAATCTGCGGTCTGGAGTTCTGACCTCAATGGCTTCGCCATGACCGAGGCGGCCTTTGCCACGGCCTTCCCCCTGGAGGTGTTCGGCTTCTCCATCGGGGCCCTGGTGGCGTCGGTGGCCCTGATCCTGTTCGTGTTCACCACCTTGCTGACCTGGAGCTATTACGGGGAGCGGGCAGTCACCCATCTGTTTGGGGACAAGATGGCCATCCCGTTCCGCCTGCTTTGGGTCGTGATGATTTTCGTCGGTTCGTTTCAGGAAATCACCTTCGTCTGGCGTCTGGGAGACATCGCCAACGCCAGCATGGCCTTGCCCAATCTCCTGGCCTTGGCCTTGCTCTCGGGGGTGGTCTTCAAGCTGGCCAAGGGGGATCGGAAGGCTGGTCCCGACCACGACTAGGGCTGCGTAGGCAGGATCGGTGCTGGAATTCCGGCGCCGATCCCGCCTTTCGGGTTTTCCTCTCAGGCTGCGGCGCTTAGCGTGGCCCGTAACAGACGTAACAGTACCCCGAGAGGAGTCCCGACTTGCAGACCCGTCGTCAGATGCTCTTTGGCGCCGCCGGCGCTGTGGCCTTGGCCGGGACCATGGTCCCCAATACCCGCGCCTGGGCGCAGGGCGCTTCGTCCGCCAGCGACCAACTCGACACCGTTCTGGAGGCCTTCTACCAGGAGGCCCTGGACGATGTTCCCGAACTGGTCACCCGGCTGGGCCTGGATTCAGGGGCGAGGGCCGGCGCCAAGCGTCAGTTGAGCTCTGCCTCCATTGCCGCCCTGGACGCCGACCGGGCCAAGACCACGAGCCAGCTAGCCCGGCTGATGGTCCTGCCCCGGGCTGAGCTCTCGGGCATGGACGCGATCAATTACGACGCCATGAAGTTCTCCCTGGAGACCAACCACGCGGCCAACCGCCGGTTTGTCTATGGGTCGGAGGGCGCTGGCCAGCCCTATGTGATCTCCCAGCTCTCGGGTGCCTACCGCTACGTGCCGGACTTCCTGGGGTCTCAGCATGTCATCGAGACCCAGGGTGATGCGGACGCCTATCTTGCCCGACTGGAAGCCTTCGCCACGGTGATGGATGAGGAAGTCCTGCGGATGCGTCGGGACGTGGGCCTGGGTTGTACGCCGCCAGACTTTGTCATCGAGCGCACCTTGACCCAGATGCGCGGCCTGCTGACCGACCCTGCGTCATCGCCCCTGGTCACCTCGGTGGCCGACCGTGCCGCCGCCCGGGGAATCGCTGGGGATTATGCCGGCCAGGCGACAGCTATCTATGTCGATAAGGTGGCACCGGCCCTGCAGCGTCAGATCGATCTGATGAGCGAACTGGCACCGCAGGCGGTCCATGACGCCGGCGTCTGGCGTCTCCCCGACGGGGAAGCCTATTACGAACATGCCCTGCGCGCATCGACCACCACGACCCTGAGCGCTGATGAAGTCCACCAGATGGGCCTGGAGCAGGCCCGGGAGCTGTCGGCCCGGGCCGATGTGATCCTCAAGGCCGAGGGTTATACCCAAGGGACGGTGGGGGAGCGGATCGCAGCCCTGTTCAAGGAGCCGAAGTACCACTTCCCCAACACCGACGCCGGTAAGGAGGAACTGATCGAGTCGCTCAATGTCATGACCGAGGCCATGTACAAGCGACTCCCCGAATACTTCGGGACCCTGCCCAAGGCACCTGTGGAAGTCCGGCGGGTGCCCAAGTTCATCGAGGCCGGGGCGCCCGGGGGCTATTACAACCAACCGACCCTGGATGGCTCTCGGCCGGGCATCTTCTGGATCAATCTCCGGGATACGGCGGAAAACCCTACCTGGACCTTGCCGACCCTGACCTATCACGAGGCCGCCCCGGGCCATCACATGCAGCTGGCCCTGCAGCAGGAGGCTGACCTGCCCATGATCCGCCGGGCCACCTTCCTGTCGGCCTACGGGGAGGGCTGGGCGCTCTATGCCGAGGAACTGGCCAAGGAGATGGGGGTCTATGAGGATAACCCCCTGGCCGAGGTCGGCTACCTGCAGGCCGCCCTGTTCCGCGCCGCCCGCCTGGTGGTCGATACGGGCATCCACGCCAAGCGCTGGAGCCGGGAACAGGCCATCGAGACCATGTCCTCCATCGATGGCTCGCCGACCTCCTCCTCGTCCACTGAGATTGAACGTTATGCCGTCTGGCCAGCCCAGGCCTGCAGCTACATGGTTGGCAAACTGGTCTGGCTGCGACTGCGGGAAAAGGCGCGTATGGCCCTGGGGGACCGGTTCGACCTACGGGCCTTCCACGATGCGGGGCTTTTGTCGGGCGCGGTGCCCCTGACCGTGCTGGAAGCCGTGATCGACAATCACATTGCCGCCCGCCGAGCGGCCTGATTCGACAGGCCAGGACCCCCGGAGCGAGCGCTCCGGTGGGTCAGGCTGGCAGGCGGATCACCGCACGCAGACCGCCCAGGGGCGATCGGTCCAGGAGCACCTCGCCCCCATGGCCGCGGGCCACGTCCCGGGCGATGGCCAGCCCAAGCCCGACCCCCTTGATGTTCTGATTGCGGGCTTCGTCGAGGCGGTTGAACGCCTTGAAGGCATCTTCATATTGGGCGGCAGGGATGCCCGGTCCATCGTCGTCGACGGCGATTTCCACCCCCCCGGAGGGGAGGCGTCTGGCCACCACCTCGATGGTCTCCCCATGGACGGCGGCGTTCATCACCAGGTTCGATACCGCCCGGCGCAGGGCGTTGGGGCGCACCCGGACGGCCAGACCGTCTGGGGCCTCAACCCGCACCTTGGCACCAGCCCGGGCCGCGCCCTCACCCACCTCGTCCAGCAGGGGCCGCAAGGGCGTGTCTTCGACGCTTTCGCCGCCCTCGCCCCGGGCGAAGGCCAGATATTCGTCGATCATGTGCTCCATCTCGGCCAGATCGCGCTTCATGTCGGCGGTGCGCGATGACGGCGGGGCGAGCGCGAGCTCGAGCTTCAGCCGGGTCAGGGGCGTGCGCAGATCATGACTCACCGAGGCCAACAGCGCCGTGCGCTGTTCGATGTGGCGCTGGATTCGGGACTTCATGGCCAGGAAGGCGTGGGCGGCCTGCCGTACTTCGCGGGCGCCATGGGGCTTGAAGCCCTGATCGTCCTCTCCCCGGCCAAAGGCGTCGGCGGCGGCGGCCAGACGTTCAATGGCGCGGGTCTGATTGCGGATGAACAGGATGGCAACAGCGGTCAGCAGCAGGGTCGCCACCGTCAGCCAGAGAATGAAGATGTGCCCTTGGGTGGCGAAGGCCCGGTCCCGGGGGGCGAGGATCCGCAGAACGCCCTCATCCACCTGAACGCGGATGTCTACATAGGCGGGGTAGCGGGTGGTGTCGAACCAGAAGGGGGCGTCCAGGCGCTCTGAAAGCGCCCGCTGGAGAGAGCGGTCCACCGGGGCGAAGAAGGAGTAGCGGCGGTTCTGCGGCAGGGGGCGTCCGTCCTGCAGGGCGATGGACAGGCTGAGCGATTCTTCGGCCCGGGCGGCCAGGATGGCGAAGGCCTCCGGGCTCTTGTCGTCTTCGTATCCAGCCACGGCCCAGGCCACCTCGCCGGCGAGACCATCGGAGAGCCGGCTGGTGACCGTCTCCCAGTGGGCGTCGAAGAAGATCCAGGTCACGGCCACCTGCATCAGGGCCACCGGTAGGACGATGATCAGCAGGGATCGGCCAAACAGGCTGGTGGGCAGCCGGCGCTTGATCATCCGGCCTAGATAGCGAGGCGGCAATCGCAGGCGCATCAGTCGGGTGCCAGCATATAGCCGACCCCGCGGACGGTCTGGAGATAGCGCGGCATCTTTGGGTCTGTCTCGATCTTGCGGCGCAGGCGGGTGACCTGAACGTCCACGGCCCGGCCAGAGGGATCGACCGTGTCGCGGGCCAGCTCCAGCCGGTCTACCGGCTCATGCGGCGACTGGGCGAGCCGGCGCAGCAACACCGCTTCCCCTTCGGTCAGCCGAACCGGGGCACCTTCCCGCGACAGTTCGCCCCGGGCGAGATCGAACGTGCAGTGACCGAGGGAGAATCGTCCCGCAGCCGGGGCCCTTTGGGTGGTGCGGCGCAGAATGGCTTCGATACGCAGCAAGAGTTCCTGGGGCTCAAAGGGCTTGCCGAGGTAGTCATCGGCCCCGACCTGCAAGCCCTCGATCCTGTGGTCGGGCTCGCTCCGGGCAGTCAACATCAGCACGGGTGTGCGACCAGCTGCGCCGCTGCGCGCCCTCAGCCAGCGGGTCAGGGAAACACCATCCTCGCCGGGCATCATCACATCGAACACCGCCAGGTCGAAATCCAGGCTTTCCAGCAGCCGCCGAGCGGTTGCTCCGCCGGGGGCGGTCGTGACGCGAAAGCCTTCCCGGCTGAGAAAAGCCTTCAGCAGTTCACGGATGCGATCATCGTCGTCCACCACCAGGAGATGACGGGCAAGCGGTCCTGTAACTTCACCGAGGCTCATGCGTCTGGCGGCTCCCCTTGGCGCAGGACGACAGGATAGGCCGCTCTTGAGCCTTCGGCCATGCATTGGCTTGGCCATTTCGTTTGACGCGCGCTTCGCGGAGCGTTGTAAGGGGAGCGCATTGAAAGGAGGCTCTACGCCGATGGCTCTCGTTCCCTTTGACGATCGCGATGGATGGATCTGGCTGGATGGCCAGTTCGTGGCCTGGCGCGAGGCGAAGGTGCACGTATTGACGCACGGCCTCCATTACGCCTCGGCGGTGTTTGAGGGCGAGCGGATGTATGGCGGTGAGATCTACAAGCTCACCGAACATACCGAGCGCCTGTTCAAATCGGCGGAGATCCTCGACTTCGAGATCCCCTTCACGGTGGCCGAGATCGATCAGGCCTGCAAGGAGACCTGCGCGCGCAACGGCCTGACCGACGCCTATGTGCGTCCCATCGCCTGGCGCGGCTCAGAGATGATCGGGGTTTCGGCCCAGGACACCAAGATCCACGTCGCCATCGCGGTGTGGGAATGGCCGAGCTACTTCTCGCCGGAGGAGCGGGCTAAGGGCATCCGCATGTGCTGGGCCAAGTACAAGCGCCCCTCCCCAGAGACCGAGCCGGTCCACGCCAAGGCGACCGGCCTCTACATGATCTGCACCATCTCCAAGCATGCGGCGGAGAAGGCCGGCTACACAGACGCCATGATGCTCGACTACCGGGGGTATGTGGCTGAAAGCACCGGCTCCAACGTGTTCTTCGTCAAGGACGGGGCGCTGCACACCCCCACCCCCGATTGCTTCTTGAACGGCATCACCCGTCAGTCTGTGATCGCCCTGGCCCAGGCCAAGGGTTTCGAGGTGATCGAGCGCCACATCAAGCCTGAGGAACTGGCGGATTTCACCGAGTGCTTTGTGGTTGGCACGGCTGCTGAAGTGACGCCGGTCTCGCAGATCGGGGAGTACACGTTCACACCTGGCAATATCTCGCTGAGCCTGATGGACGACTACGCCAAGATGGTCCGCCGTCAGCTGCAGCCAGCCTGACCACAGACCTGGAAGGTCTTCGGTTCAGGATTGAAAGTCTCACCCCCTCCGCCCCCGGCGGAGGGGGTTTTCATTCAAGCCAGGACCCGGGCCTCAAGCTCTTGCAGACGCTCCCGGGTGGTGGCGAGGTCGGGGCCATACTTGGCCTCATCGGAGGCGGCGAGATCGGCGGTGATCGCCTCGCTTTCTCGATAGAGATCCAGCGCGCGGGTGCGATGACCCCTATCTTCCCGTGCATCAGCGAGGCGCTCCAGGGCGATGGACAGGGCACGCCGGGCACTGGGCGTATGATCTGTTCCGGCGATCTTCCGACGCAGGTCGAGGGCGGACTCGTAGGACTCCACAGCGGAGTCCAGCCGGTGCTCTTCATAGGCCATGTCGCCCACATTCAAGAGGGCGTCGGCCATGAGGTCGGGTTCCCCGGCCTGCCGGGCATAGGCCAGGGCCAGGTCATAGGCCTCGATGGCGTCATCGGACCGGCCCTGGGCGCGAGCGAAGTCCCCGGCGTCCTGAGCCGCCAGCATCTGCTGACGATCGGAACTGGCCAAGGCCTTGACGCGCTGCAGCGCCAGGGCCGCCGGCCCCCAGGCCTCGGCCCGGGCATGGGTGCGCAATTCGGTACGCGCGGCGTCGAAGTCATCGGCCACCACCGACGGTTCGACTGGAGCAGCGGCGACAGGGGCAGGCTCTAGCGGGTGCGGCTCAGGCTGAGCCATCTCCGGTGGCGCGTTCTCGGGGGCGGTGTCGCCCAGCGCCTCCAGCGGTGTTGCCGCCGTGATGGCGGCCAGGGGTGCTGCCAGTTGGGTCTCGGTCTGGGCGTGCGTCACGTCTGCCGGGAATGGTGCGGGTTCAGGGAACGGCGCAGCCTCCAGGGCCTGGAGAGGAGTTAGCTCTGGAAAGGGACGGGGCTCTTCCGGGAGCGCCGCCTCCTTTGCGTCCACAGGATCGTCAGCAAATTTGAACCCCGCAAGGGGTTGGCTGCGCGCGGCTTTCCGACGCGTCGGCGCGCGCACCAGGGCGGCAATCACCAGAGCCGCGCCCATGATGCCCGAAGCCATGGCGACGCCAAGGCGAACGCCCTCGAAAGCCCCGAGGTTGAGGGTGGGAATCTGTCCCTGCAGCCCGCCGGGATACAGGATGACATAGGCGAGGCCGCCCAGTCCTACCCCCAGAAGCAGTCCGATAATCCGCCCCAGCATGCCAAAGTCCCCCTTGTCCGCCTTGTATACAAAGCTAGGTGAGCTACGGCGCGCGGCCTCAAGGGGATGCAACCCCCAGGGGACGGAGCGGCCTTCTCACCGCCCCGCAATTGAGCAAACTGCCTCTAAATCAGCCAGTTCAAAGGCCGGGGATAGGCTTCTCCTCGGGCCAGGTAAATCACGCCCACCACGCAGCGGACGGCGAACCAGATCCAGATCACCCCCATGATGAAGACGCCGAGGATCACGGCGGGGATCCCGATCAGAACAAAGGACAGCGGGATACCGAACACCAAGAGCAGCGAGCCAATCAGAAACCAGCCAATGGACAGCCAGAAGGTGCGGATCTGAAAGGTGTAGTGGCTGGCCAAAATAGGCCCGGCACCGCTGCGGTTGGCATAGGCGATGATCAGACCAATGAACACGGTCACCAGACTGACTAGGGCCAGCAAGTAGAGCCCATAAACCACCGCCGGCATGGTGCGGTCTTCGTCTGGTGTCGCGGGGGTAAGGGTGTCGGTCATGGACATGTTCCTCAAGGGATCTGAGCCGATATTGCCGCGCTCCGAGCTTCCCGGCACCTTAATTCGCTGTTAGCCGGCCTCGCCCGATCCACGGCAGGGCCGCTAGGGCCAGAATCAGTACGAAAACCAGCCGGGCGGCCAGGGCCAGTCCCAGCGACCAGGCCCCGATCATCGCCGCCGCCGCCATCACCGCCACAGCCCCAGCCCCGCACAGGGCGATGGTCCAGATGACCATCTCGGCCCCTTGGGGTGATGCCTGACCCAGGCTCAGCTGGGGCGCGTGGACAGCACCCTCGGCGGCCAGGGCCTCAGCCAGGGGAGAGAAACTCTCTCGACGGTCTTCGAGACGGCCGGTGGCGCTGAAGCTGCGGGCAGGAATGCGCACCCGACCTTTGGCGAAATCGGCGCGGATCAGCCCCTCGGTCAAGGACAGTCGACGCAGCTCGGCCAGGGGGAACCGGCGAACCTTGCCCCCGCGCTGTTCCACCAGGGTTCCGTGCTCCAGGGTCCACGATGTGGTCGGCAGAAGGGGCGAGATGCGCGCCTGATGCACCGTGGCCATGGGGTCAGGTCCGGACGAGGATCACCTCGACCCCGGCGCTCGCAGCGTGGGGGGCCAGCGCCTGGGGCTTGTCGACCCGCACACGGGCGCGGCTCACACGGGGATCGGCGAGACAGGCGCGGGCCAGCATCTCGGCGAAGGTCTCGACCAGGCCGATGTGGCCTGAAGTCGCCAAGGACCGGGCGGCCTCAGCGACCAGCTCGTAATTGACCGTTTCGGAAAGCTGCTCTGCACCTGCCACGGCGGCGTCCAGCTCTACGTCGATCACCAGAGGCTGGCTGCGCCCCCGCTCATGGGCATAGATGCCCACATGGGCGTCCACCCGCAGGGCTGAGACAAAAATCTTGCTGGCCACCACGCGGCAGCCGGGGGCTTCCGGGGATTGCGCCTCTTCGGCGACGGGGGACAGGGCCAAGGTCGCGCCCTCCAGGCTCGCGGAGATCAGGCCAGATGCTGACCAGAATCGATGGCGATCATCTGGCCCGTCACCGACGGAGCGTCAATGAGGTAGCGAAGGGCCTGGGCGATCTCCCGGGGGTCAACGGCCCGTGCCAGGGGGGTGCTGGCGGCTTCCTGTGCGAAATCAGCGGCAGTCTGGTGGATCGAGGGCAGAACCGGCCCCGGTCCTATCCCGTTCACCCGAACCCGTGGCGCCAGATCCAGGGCCATCATCCGGGTCGCCTCCCAGAGGGCGGCCTTGCTCAGGGAATAGGAGAAAAACGCCGGCTGGGTGCGCAGGACCCGCTGGTCAAGAATGTTGACGATCAGGCCCCGCTGCTCACCGGTGATCCGCCGCGCGAAGGCCTGGGCCAGGACCAGGGGACCGCGGAGATTGGTCTCCATATGCAGGTCCCACGACTGGCGGTTCATGGAAGCAAAGGCGTCGTCTTCGAACACCGAGGCGCTGTTGACCAGCAAGGTCACAGGGCCCAGTTCGGCCTCAGCCTCACCCACCAGGGGGGCCGTTTCGGATTCCTTGCGCAGGTCCCGGGTGAACAGGGCCGCGCGTCGGCCCATGGCACGAATTTCCGCCGCGACTGACTCCGCGTCGTTGTCCACCGCGCGACAATGCAGGGCCACATCAAAGCCGGCTTCCGCGCAGCTGAGCGCCAGCACCCGGCCGATACGCCGCGCGGCTCCGGTGACCAAGGCTGTCCCACGTGAAAGCTCACTCACGGGCACAGGCCTCGTTTCAGTCCGGCCGCCCGAACTCGTAGATGTTGATGGCGAAGATCACGACGATGAACACCAGGACGGTATAGACGGCGGTCATTGGGCTCTCCAGAAACACAGGTCTCATGGCTTTAGCGAGCCACGGGCTGGGCTGCAAGGCGAGCCAGAGTTCGGCGGTCTGCGCAAATCCGCACGGCACCGGTTGCGGGGCGGGCCTGGGCGGGTCACCTTGCGACGGGAAATGGCGCGGCCCCCGTGCCGACCGGATTGATGTTCCCTTGGTGAACGTCGATAACTAAAATGCCTGTTTGAAACTGCGCGGGCCGTGGAGCCGGCGCCAAGAAATCTAGGGTCCAGGAGGACGGCATGCGCGAATATCTGAAGTTCTATATCGACGGTCAGTGGGTGGAGCCGGTGGCCCTCAAGACCCTCGACGTGATCAATCCCGCCACCGAGGCGGTGGTCGGCAAGATCGCCCTCGGCGGTGAAGCTGATGTGGACAAAGCCGTGAAGGCCGCCCGCAAGGCCTTCGCCACCTGGTCGCAGACCAGCCGCGAAGAGCGCCTGGATGTCATGCAGCGGGTGCTGGCGGAATATCAGAAGCGCTTCGGCGACCTGGCTACGGCCGTTACCGAGGAAATGGGGGCCCCGGCCTCCTTGGCCCAGCGGGCGCAGGTTCCGTCGGGCATGGGCCACATGGCCACGGCCATTGGCATCCTCAAGGACTTCAAGTTCGAGGAAGACCGCGGTTCGACGATGATCGTCAAAGAGCCGATCGGTGTGTGCAGCTTCATCACCCCCTGGAACTGGCCGCTCAACCAGATCATGTGCAAGGTCGCCCCGGCCCTGGCGACGGGCTGCACCATGGTGCTGAAGCCCTCCGAGGTCGCGCCCTTCACCGGCCAGATCTTCGCCGAAATCATGCATGAGGCCGGCGTCCCGGCTGGCGTGTTCAACCTGGTTCATGGCGATGGCCTGGGCGTCGGCGTACCGCTTTCGACCCATCCGGAAGTGGACATGGTCTCCTTCACCGGCTCCACCCGGGCCGGCATCGAGGTCGCCAAGAACGCTGCCCCGACGGTCAAGCGCGTGCACCAGGAACTGGGCGGTAAGAGCCCGAACATCGTCCTCGACGACGAGGTCTTCGCCAAGAGCGTGGCCGGTGGCGTGCGTCAGGTGATGACCAATTCCGGCCAGTCCTGTAACGCGCCGACCCGGATGCTGGTCCCGGCCAAGCGGATGGGCGAGGCGATCGCTGCGGCCAAGGAAGCCGCCGCCCAGGTGACGGTGGGTGATCCCACCGGCAACGCCATGCTGGGCCCGGTGGTCTCCAAGACCCAGTGGGACAAGATCCAGGGCCTGATTCAGAAGGGCATCGACGAGGGCGCCACCCTGGTGGCCGGCGGTCCGGGCCGTCCGGAAGGCCTGGACAAGGGCTACTACGTCCAGCCCACCGTCTTCGCCAATGTGACCCCGGACATGACCATCTCCCGTGAGGAGATCTTTGGTCCGGTCCTGTCGATCCTGGGCTATGAGGACGTCGATCAGGCCATCGCCATCGGCAATGACACCGAGTACGGCCTGGCCGCCTATGTGAACGGCGCTGATCTGGCCAAGGCTCGGGAAGTGGCCTCCAAGCTCCGCGCCGGTCAGGTGTCGATCAACGGGGCCTCGGACATGACGGCGCCCTTCGGCGGCTTCAAGATGAGCGGCAATGGGCGCGAGTGGGGCGATTTCGCCTTCCACGAGTTCCTCGAGGTCAAGGCGGTCATGGGTTACGCGCCCAAGGCCGCGGCCGAGTAAGGCTATCGGCTGAACCATCTGCGGCCCCCGGCGATCCGTCGGGGGCCGTTTTCATGATTGCGCCGGCAAGAGCGCGACCCTGCACACGAGGAAGACGCCGATGATGGACCCGCACTTTCAGGCCATGCTGGCCGCCCAGGCCAAGGCCGCCGAGGGCCAGACCCCGCCGCCCCTGGACGCCTTGCCGCCGGAGATGGTCCGCATGGGCTACCGCATGCAGCGTCAGGCGGCGGACCAGAACGCGCCGAAGTCCGTGGCGGCCCGCGACCTGAAGGTGGCCGGTGGAGCTGGCGAGATTCCAGCAAGGCTCTATACCCCTTCCGGCGCTGCGGCGGTCACCGGCGGGCTGGTCTATTTTCACGGCGGCGGCTTCGTGATCGGCGACCTCGAAAGCCACGATGGCCACTGCCGCAGGTTGGCGGACCTGGCAGGGGTTCGGGTCCTCTCGGTGGACTACCGTCTGGCCCCGGAAAACCCCTTTCCCGCAGGCCATGACGATGCCCTGGCGGCGACCCGTTGGGCCTTCGACCATGCCGCTGAGATCGGCGTTGATCCGGCTCGCATCGCCGTCGGCGGCGACTCCGCCGGGGGCAATCTCGCTGCCTCGGTGGCCGCCGACCTCAAGTCAGATCCCAAGCGCCAGATCGCTTTCCAGCTGCTGCTCTATCCCGGCATCTGGCCCGAACAGGAAACTGAATCCCGCAAGGCTCTGGACGGGCCGCTGCTGACCAAGCAGGCCATCGCCTGGTTCGACAAATCCCTCGGTGCCATGGGCCATCCCCAGGCTCACCGGGCCATGCTGGGCAAGGTGGAGTGTGCGGGGCTGCCCCCGGCTTTGGTGGTCACGGCAGGCTTTGATCCGCTGAAGGACGAAGGCCGTGATCATGCTCTGCGCCTAAGGGCGGCCGGTGTGGTGGCGGAGCATGTGGAATATCCGACCCTGATCCACGACTTCTACATCATGGCCGATGTTTCGCCGGTCGTGGGCGAGGCGGTCGCGGCCACCGCGGCGTCCCTGAAGGCCGCCCTGGCCTGAGACCTTACGTTCAGATCGTCCGGGCTGGCACCTGGACGATCTGTTCGATCTGACCGGTGAGATCCTCCCAGGCGGCCTGCATGGCCGGGGTCCAGGCATCGCCGGCGATCTCCGCAAAGGCCTCGGCCATGGCGTGGTAGAAGCGCGGGAAGATCTCGCCGGGCACGCCAATGTCATCGTGATTGCGCAGCTCAGCCCGCAGGAAGTTGGCCGCGTAGATGTTTGGACCCAGATAGTCCATCAGGGTCTCCACCGCTTGGCGCAGCATCTGGCCCCGGGCGGCCCCGCGGGTGTCGCCGATGAACAGGGCCTCGGTCTCGGGATAGCGGGCAAACAGGCGCTCATAGACCTGCGGCGCCGGGTCGTCGCTGCGCTCGGCGACCTCTTCAAGGCTGTCGATGATGGCTTGGGCGTCCATGTCCTGGAGCCTAGCCCTGCGCCTCTGCAACGCCCAGCACCTTTCGGATCGCCCCGGTCAGCTGCCCCAGTTCGGCGTCCGTCGTGACAAAGGGCGGGGTCAGATAGACCACCTTGCCCATGGGTCGGATCCAGCAGCCCAGTTCTGCGAACCGCTGGCACAGGGCCCCGGCGTCGACGGGGGCCTCGAACTCCACCACCCCGATGGCCCCCAGGGTGCGGACATCCACCACGCCCGCCGCCTGCCGGCAGGGCTCGAGGCCAGACCGCAGGGCGGCCTCGATGCGCGCCACGTCAGTCTTCCAGGCGCCGGCCTCGAAGAGATCGAGTGACGCCCCCGCTGCAGCACAAGCCAGGGGGTTGGCCATGTAGGTGGGTCCGTGCATCAGGGCGGCACCGGCGTCATCGGACCAGAAGGCCTCGAAAATTCGCCGGCGGGCCACAGCGGCTGACAGGGGCAGGGTGCCGCCGGTCAGGGCCTTTGAAAGGGTGATGATGTCGGGGGTAACCCCCGCGCCCTGGCAGGCAAAGAGATCGCCGGTTCGGCCAAAACCGGTGAAGATCTCATCGAAGATCAGCAGCACATCGTGGCGATCGGCCAGGACCCGCAGCCGTCGCAAAACCTCATCCTCATGGATCAGCATGCCGCCGGCCCCCTGGATGCGGGGCTCGACGATCAGGGCGGCGATCTCGTGCCTCTTCTCGCCGAGGAGGGCGTCGAGGGCTTCCTCGCTGGCGGAGTCCCGGGGCAGGGCGGTCACATGCTGGCTGGGCATGACCCCGGAAAACAGGCTGTGCATCCCTTCGTCGGGGTCACAGATGGTCATGGTGGCCAGGGTGTCCCCATGATAGCCGCCGAGGAAGCTGACGAACCGGTTGCGCCCCTGGACGCCCCGATTGATCCAGAACTGGATCGCCATTTTCATGGCGATCTCCACCGACACCGAGCCGCTTTCGGCGAAGAAGACGTGGTCGAGGTCCCCGGGCAGGAGGGCGGCCAGGCGGCTGGCCAGTTCATAGGCCGGTGCGTGGGCCAGGCCGCCAAACATCACATGTGGCGCACGGGCTAGTTGTTCTGATACCGCCCTGGCGATGTGCGGATGATTGTAGCCATGGCAAGCCGTCCACCAGCTGGCGATCCCGTCCACCAGTTCGCGGCCATCCTCCAGGATGATGCGCGCCCCCGCCGTCCGGGCGACGGCCAGGGGCGCTGGCGCGGTCTTCATCTGACAATAGGGTCGCCACACATGCGGAGCGCCGCGCGCCAGCCAGTTGGTCATTTCAGGCTCCATGAGCAAGGATGCCGCCTTTAACGCGGGCGCAGCCTCGTGCATACCGCGCCCTGTGATCAACAGCCTCTCCACCTTTGCCGCCGCCAAGCTCCAGGACCTGGAGACCGCTCATCTTCGCCGTCGCCTGACGCCAACCCACCGCCTGGATGGCCTCTGGGTGGAGCGAGAGGGGCGGCGCCTGCTGTCGTTTTCCTGCAATGACTATCTGAACCTGTCACACCATCCGGTTGTGATCGAGGCCGCGGCGTCGGCGGCCCGGGCCTATGGTGCCGGGGCCGGGGCCTCTCGGCTGGTGACCGGCGATCATCCCCTGTTGAGCACCCTTGAGGCGCGTCTGGCCGCTTTCAAGGGCACTGAGGCGGCGTGTGTTTTCGGATCTGGCTACCTGGCCAATGCCGGGCTGATCCCCACGCTGATCGGCCCCGGCGATGGGGTCTTTGTCGATGAGCTGGCCCATGCCTGTATCTGGGCTGGGGCGCAGTTGTCCGGGGCCAGGATCATCCCCTTTGCCCACAACGACCTGACCCAGCTTGCAGATCGTCTGAGGGCCGAACGCCCTGTTCTGCGGCACGCCATGATCGCCACCGATGGGGTCTTCTCCATGGACGGGGATATCGCCCCCCTGGACAGGATCAGCGCCCTGGCGCAGGCGCATGAGGCCTGGTTGCTGGTGGACGACGCCCATGGGCTGGGGGTGCTGGGCCAAGGCAAGGGAACCGCGGCCTTGTTCCCGCAAGCTCAGGTTGACCTGGCGATGGGAACCTTCTCTAAGGCCATCGGCGGATACGGTGCCTATGTCTGCGCCTCAGGGCCGGTCATCGACTTGCTGCGCACCCGGGCCAGGACCTTTGTCTATTCCACGGGGCTGCCGCCGGCCAGCGCTGGCGCGGCCCTGGCGGCGTTAGAGATCATTGCCAGTCAGCCTGACCTGGCCGCCCGTCCCCTGGCTAAGGCCCGCCGGTTCACCTCGGCCCTGGGGCTGGCTGAGGCGCAAAGCCCCATCGTGCCGGTGGTCCTGGGGGATGCCGCCCGCACCTTAGGCGCCATGCGGGCCTTGGAGGCGCAAGGCTTCCTGGCGGTGGCCATCCGCCCGCCCACGGTGCCATTAGGAACCGCCCGCCTGCGGCTTGCCTTCACGGCTGGTCATGATGACGCCGATATTGACCGGCTGGCTACGGCGGTGGCCCCCCTGATGGAGACGGAATGATGACGCGATGGTTCATCGCCGGCGCCCACACCGATGTGGGCAAGACCTTTGTGGCTTGCGGTCTGATCACTGCGGCCCGGGCGAAAGGGCGCTCGGTCGAGGCCTTCAAGCCTGCGGTCAGCGGCTTGGATCCCGAAGACTGGGCCGATAGCGACCCTGGCCGTCTGCTGGCTGCCCTGGGTCGCCCCCTCAGCCCTGAGACCCTGCAGGCCATGTCGCCCCTGCGCTTCAAGGCCGCCCTGTCGCCGCCCATGGCGGCCCGCCGGGAGGGCCAGGATCTGCGGCTTGAGGCCATGGTCGACCTGTGCGCGGCCGCCCTGAGCGAGGCCACGGCGGATCTGATGCTGATCGAAGGGGCCGGCGGGGTGATGTCGCCGCTCTGTGAGGACGCCACCAATCTGGATCTGATGGCGTCCCTTGGCCTGCCGGTCCTGCTGGTGGGCGGGTCTTACCTGGGGTCGATCAGTCACACCCTGACCGCGGCCAGCGTCATCCAGGCCCGGGGGCTGGAGCTGGTGGCGGTGGTGCTGAGCCAGGACGCCGATCCCGCCGCGCCGGATTTTGCCGAAACCCTGGCCGATGTGGCGCACTTTCTGCCAGGCGTTCGGGTGATTCCCGCCCCTCGTCATGGACAGGCCTGGGCCGAGCCCCTGATCTGAGTGTACCACCGGGCTGAGGAGTCCTCCGACCATGCCGATCTCGCCGGCCTATCAGCCTGATCCCCAGTTCACCGTCCTGGGGGAGGGGTTCTTTGATCCGGTCTCTCCGTCCGACTTCCCGCAGACCAGACTGCGGTATCGAAATGACCGGGCCGCCAGGACCATAGGACTGGCCAGCCTTACCGATGAGGCCTGGCTTGGGCACTTCGGGCGGTTCCTGCCGCTGCCCGACAACATCAATCCGCCGGTGGCCATGCGCTATCACGGCCATCAGTTCCGCTCTTACAACCCCGACCTCGGCGATGGACGGGGCTTTCTGTTCGCCCAGGTGCGAGAGGCCGGGCGGGGCCGGCTTTTGGATTTGGGGACCAAGGGGTCGGGCCAGACCCCCTGGTCGCGGTCCGGGGATGGGCGTCTGACCCTGAAGGGTGGCGTGCGTGAGGTCCTGGCCACCAGCCTGCTGGAGGCGCTGGGCGTACCGACCTCCCGGTCCTTTTCCCTGGTGGAAACCGGCGAGGCCCTGGACCGCAATGATGAGCCCAGCCCCACCCGGGGTGCGGTGCTGACCCGGCTGTCGCACAGCCATATCCGCTTCGGGACCTTCCAGCGCCACGCCTTCGAAGAGCGCCCAGATCGCATCACGGCCCTGATCGACCATGTGATTGCCAACTACTATCCCGGCCTGGAGGCCGCCCAAGATCGCCCCGTCGCCCTTCTGGAAGCGGTGATCGGTCGAATGGCGCGGCTGACCGGGGCCTGGATGGCGGCGGGCTTCGTGCATGGGGTGCTGAACACCGACAACATGAACATCACCGGGGAGAGCTTTGACTATGGCCCCTACCGGTTTCTGCCCCGGAACGACCCCAATTTCGTCGCGGCCTATTTCGACCATGGGGGGCTCTACAGCTTTGGCCGCCAGGCCGAGGCAGTTTTCTGGAACCTGCGCCAGCTGGGGGGCTGTTTCAGCCTAGTCAGCCCGCCTGAGCCCCTGGTTGAGGCGCTCAATCTGTTCGCAGGCGTCTACCGCACAGAGCTGGCTCGGGCCATGCGGGCGAGATTGGGAGTGGAGAGCCGGGGCGTCGATGCCGACGCTGAGCTGGTCCAGGCGGCCTTCCAGGCCCTGGCGGCGGGCGGCGACCTTCTGCGCTGGGAGCCGTTCTTCTTCGACTGGTTCGGCGGGGATGAGGGCAGGGCGCTGGCAGGCCCCCGGGGGTCGCTGTACCGGGAGGAGCCCTTTGCCGCGTTCCGGGAGCTTCTGGCCGCCTATCGCCCGGTCAACCCCGCAGGTCTGAGCCATCCCTACTTCGCCGGGGAAGACCCTCAGGAACTGATCTATGACGCGATCGAGGCGATCTGGGCGCAGATCGATCAGCAGGACGACTGGAGCCTGTTCGAGGCCAAGCTGGTTGCCATTGAGGCCGCCCGCGAGGCCTATGGCCTGAGCGATGACTAGGCTGGTTTCAGGGCCGGCGGGTCGGGGCTGGGGCGCGGCCGGGCCGACCACTGGGCAAGGGCGACGCCGGCCAGGGTGACCGCGGCACCGAGCGCCTGAACGGGCCCCAGATACTCGGCGAACAACATCCAGCCGGCGCAGGCCGCCACCACGGGCTGGATCAACACGACCACAGAGGCGGTGGCGGCCGGCAATCGGCCCAGGGCCCAGGCGATGGCACCCTGGCCCGCCACATGCAGCACGCCCAGGCCCGCACAGGCGGCCCAGCCCCCCAGGCTGGCCGGAATGATCGGTTCCCCCAGGAGCAGGGCGGCGATCAGCAGCAGGGGTGCGCCGGTCAGGCTCGACCAGAACATGATCCTCAGGGCGCTCTGAGTTTGGCGCGCCGCGCTCACCGCCAGGAAGTAGAAGGCGTACCAGAGTGCGGTCAGGGCGGCCGCAGCATTGCCAAGGCCAGGCGCAGGACCATGGGCACCCCCCTTGGCCGCCGCCATGGTGAAGGCCCCAGCCAGGGCCAGGGCCACGGCCAGCAGGAACAGTTTGCGCGGGGTCTGACGCAGGAAGATCCAGGCGACCGCCGTCACCACCACGGGGGTCAGGTTGGTGAGAACCGTGGCGTTCGCCACCGAGGTCAGGGCAATGCCGTAGTGCCAGAATCCAAGATCCAGGGCGAACATCACGCCGGCCAGCAGCGCCAGTCGCGAGGGGCCGCCGTCGATGCCGGTGCCGCCACGCATGCTCATCAGAGCCAGGAGCGGCAGGGCGAAGGCCAGGCGCCAGAAGCCCGCGGCCGCTGAGCCTGTGTCGGAGAGCCGAACAAGGATTGGCACGAAGCCAATGACCACCGCCCCGAAGATCAGCACCGCCAGGGCGCGTCCGTCCCCGACCCGGGGCACCTCTGCCGTGCTCAAATGCCCATCTCCTGGCGAAGGTCCTGCGGCGAGACGCCCGCCTCCCGAAGGGCGTGCAAGGTCTCCGCCCTGTCACGCTTGGCGTAGCGCTTTCCGTCCGGCCCCACCAGCAGGCGGTGGTGCCGGTAGATGGGGGCCGGGAGGCCAAGCAGCGCCTGCAAGACGCGCTGCACATGTGTGGCCTCGAAAAGGTCGCAGCCCCGGATCACATGGGTCACACCTTGCAGGGCGTCATCGACCACCACCGCCAGGTGATAGGCCACCCCCACATCCTTACGCGCCAGGATGACATCACCCCCCAGGTCAGGTCGCACCTGGATGTCGCCCGTCTCCCCAGCGGGACCTGCGCCCTCTTCGTGGAAGGCCAGGCGGTTCAGTTGCCCCAACCTCACCTCTGCGGCGTCCAGGGACAGGCGCCAGGCGAAAGGTTCATCCCTGGCCAGACGGCGGGCTTCCTCGGCCGTGGGCAGGGGCTTGCTGCGGAAAGACTCCATGGCGCCATGCGGGGCACTGGCCATGGCCTGGGCCACCTCCTTGCGGGTGTGAAAGCAGCGATAGACGAGACCCTCGCGCCTCAACTGCGCGAGCGCCGCCTCATAGTCGGCCAAATGCTCGGACTGGCGACGGACGGGGCCATCCCAGGACAGGCCGAGCCAGGCCAGGTCCTCGAGGATCGCGGCCTCGAACTCAGGCCGACAGCGGGTGACGTCAATGTCTTCGATCCGGAGCAGGAAGCGGCCGCCTGCCGCCTTGGCCGCCTGAAACGCCTGCATCGCCGAATAGGCGTGCCCCCGGTGCAGCCGGCCGGTGGGCGAGGGGGCGAAACGGGTGACGAAGGGCGCTTGCACCCCATGGCCTTAGCGCAAGAGCGCATGCATTCAAAGAGGCGCAGGGCTATGGGCTCTAAACGTCTTGAGGGTCCGTGGGCTAGAGGCCTTTGGTGAAGACGGCGACATGATCCAGTACCCCACGAAGGAACGCCTCTTCGCCGCCAAGGGCGTCCTTGAGGGGGTCAAACTGCTTGAAGCTGGTCATCTCGGCCAGTCCGTGGGCAGCGCACCAACAGGCGATGGTGGCCAGTTCCAGGCTAATCTCGTCTGCGGGATCTGCGCCGGCGGAGATCAGCACATTCTTGACCCGGCCATAGGCGCTGTTCTCGTCCTCAAGCACATCGGCGGGCATGTCGGCCTTGTCCCGGGAGCAGTCGTACATCACCCGATAGAGGTCCGGATGCCGATTGGCGAAACCCACATAGGCGACCCCCAATTCGCGCACCCGATCGCGCGCAGAAGTATGAGCCTCCCGGGCCGCCTGAAAGGCGATGGCGAGCTTATCCCAGCCCTCATGGGCCACGGCGTCGAGGAGTTCGCTCTTATCCTTGAAGTGGTGATAGGGGGCCGCCGGGCTGACCCCAGCCTCCCGGGCCACCGCGCGCAGGGACAGGGCCGCGGCCCCTTCTCTTTCCAGGAGCCGACAGGCGGCTTCCACCAGCGCCCGGCGCAGATCGCCGTGATGATAGGGGCGGGACTCGGGGGGATCAGATTCTCTCATTACCTCGATTGTAATTCTCTATCTGATCGCCGTAAAGATCATCTTGACGACGCTTAGATGCGCGCTATCTTAGCGTTGTTAAAATAAGAACCTGCCCCCTCCCCGGGGCCTAACTCAAAAGGTGTGTGTCATGTCTCTCGCGTCTCTCTCGGCCGTCGAACGGGTTTTCGACCGTCTCACCCCGGCCTTGTTTATCGCCCTTAGCCTCGCCCTCAGCGGCGCGCTCCTGGGTGCCTTCGCCTGACGGCGACCTGTTTTTCTCCTAGTCTGTCGCCTTGAGGGAGCCTGCCGGCTCCCTCTTTTTTTTGCGCAATGCCCCGCATAACTCGCCATGGAGCCGTCACAGAATCGCGCCTATGCTCACCCGTCCCAAGACTTGTTCCTGGGGCGATATGGGAGGGAGGATCGGCGTCTTCAGTCTCAGTGCGTATGTCATAGGGCCTCAACAGGCCGCGCTGCCGATGGTGCAGCAATGCAGGTAATCCAGCAGCCCCCTTCAGGCTGGCCAGCCCTGGTGCTGAACGCTGATTACCGGCCGCTCAGCTACTATCCCCTGTCAATCTGGCCTTGGCAGGAGGTGATCAAGGCGGTGTTCCTGGATCGGGTCGATGTGGTCTCGACCTATGACCATGAGATCCGCTCCCCGTCCTTCTCCATGCGTCTGCCCAGCGTTGTGTCGCTGAAGAGCTATGTGTCGCAGGACCGCCCCCCGGCCTTTACGCGTTTCAATCTGTTCCTGCGGGACGGCTTTTCCTGCCAGTATTGCCGATCTGGCGAGGACCTGACCTTCGACCATGTGGTGCCAAGATCCCGGGGCGGGCGCACCAGCTGGGAGAACATCGTTACCGCCTGCGCCCCCTGTAATCTCGCCAAGGGTGGCCGCACGCCCCAGGAGGCCGGCATGCGCCCCCTGATGCCCCCCCGCCGGCCCCAGGCCTACGAGCTGCAAGACCGCGGCCGCCGCTTCCCCCCCAATTTCCTGCACCAGAGCTGGCTCGACTACCTCTACTGGGACATTGAGTTGGAGGCGTGAGCGCGCCAGGCACCCCGCTGGCCCCGGCGCGCCTTCACGGGCCCCTAGCCCCCCGCCGCGAGGCTTTCGGCGATCGTTGCGGCGAAGGGGGTGGTGGGCCGACCGATCAGACGCGACAGCTGACTCGACCGATCAAAAAGGGCTCCTTTGGCCGCGGCAGCATCAGAATTGGAAAGCAGCTCTGCCACCGGCGAGGGCAGTCCAACGCCGATGAGGGTGTTGCGGAACTCAGCTTCCGCAAGATGGGCATAGGCCACCGGCTTGCCGGTCTGGCGGGCGATCTCGGCGGCGAACTCCGTCAGGGTGTAGGACCCGTCGCCGGCCAGTTCGTGCACCACCTGCGGTCCAGTGTCCTCGATCAGGGCCCGGGCCGCAGCTTCGGCATAGTCCTGTCGGGAGGCGCTGGAGATGCGACCCTCGCCGGCGCTTCCCAGGAAGGTGCCATGGGCCAGGGCGGCCGGGATCGAGGCCGCATAGTTTTCCGTATACCAGCCATTGCGCAGCAAGGTGTAGGCAAGGCCACTGGCGCGGATCAGGGCTTCGGTCTGACGATGCTCCTCCGCCAGGCCCAGGCTCGAGGTGTCAGCCTGCAGCACGCTGGTATAGGCCAGCCGTTTGACCCCAGCTCGGGTGGCAGCCGCGATCACATTGCGATGCTGGCCGAGGCGCGCGCCCAGGGCGTTGGACGAGATCAGCAGCAGCCGGTCCACATCCTTCAGGGCGATGTCCAGGGTCTCGGGGCGCTCATAGTCGCCTTGCCGGACCTCGACACCGTCGGGGAACGGGGCGCTGAGATGGGCTGGGTCACGCACCAGGGCGACCAAGGTGCCTGGTGCCAGGCGGGTGGCCATGGCGTCGATGACGAGACGGCCAAGCTGGCCATTGGCACCGGTGACGGCGACGCGGAAGGGGATGCTCATGGGAGTTTATCGGTCTCTTGTTGTTGACAAGGTCTCATTTAGAGACCGATAAGCGCCACCGTAAGACGGCACTGCGCCGTCGCCTGGTTACGCCGGAGTCACCACATGGACGCGCGTACCGCCCTTGGGGCCAAGTTTTCGCAGTGGCTGGCCATGGGGCCCGATCCCACAGGCTGCCCGGTGCGCAATCTGCTGGACCGTCTGGGTGACCGCTGGTCGATGCTCCTGTTGGCCGCCCTGGCCGATGGACCCAAGCGGTTCAGCGCCCTGGCCCGGGTGATCCCCGATATCTCCAAGCGTATGCTGTCTCAGACCCTGCGCAGTCTGGAGGGCGACGGGCTGGTTCTGCGGGATGTTCAGCCCACTGTACCCCCCAGCGTGACCTATTCTCTGACCCCCCTGGGGGAGAGTTTCACGACGCCACTGCTTGGGCTTGTCACCTGGGCTGAGGCCCACTTCGGCCTGGTCCAGGCGGCCAGGGCCAGGGCCCTGATGGTTCCTATTGGGACGAGCGCTCATGAGACCCCGGCCCCGGCGCCCTCAGAGCACTAGTCAATCGACGGACAATGCCGCTTCTATGGCGGCCACCAGGGTCGCCCGGTCGAAGGGCTTCGCCAGGGCGCTTTGCGCGCCAATGGCCAAGGCCATGTCCAAGACCGTGTCGGCGCCGATGGTCCGCCAGCCGCCAGACATGGCGATGATGGGCAGGTCTGGCCAGTCCATGCGGATGTCGGTGATGGTCTCTATGCCATCACGGTCTGGCATGAATAGATCCATGATCACGAGATCAATGGGCTGATCTTTCAGGACCTGTATCGCTGTTACCGCTGATGATGAAAGGACTGCGTCAAATCCAGCAAGCCTAACTTGGGTACCAATAGTTTGTAACAGTGTTACGTCGTCATCGACCAGAAGTATCAAAGGTCGAGTTTTCATAGAAAGCGACTCCCAACAATGAGCCGTTCCTAGAGGTGTTTGATTCAGCGCGCATGAGGGCTCGCCCTATAGGCGAAGTGTGCACCTTGCGCACGTCTGGATCAGTTCGGCGCACCCGGCTGGGTCACATGCCAGAAGGCCGCAGCGCCCAGGGCCAGGATTCCGGCGGCGAAGGTGACAGACAGCGCCCCTGTCTGGCTGAGCAGCGCACCCCCAAGGCCCCCCCCAAAGGCCTGTCCCAATGATGTCGAAGACCCATTGAAGGCCAGCGCCAAGGGGGCAGAGGCTGGCGCCTTGACGATCAGACGGGTCTGGATCACCGGCAGGATCGAGAACAGGGCGGTAGACCCAACCAGCACTGCCAGCCCCACCGTCCCAAAGGCCAGGAGCCCCGGCGCACCACCCCGGGCGAGTTCCAGCCCGTGGAGCGCCGCCGCCGCCGCCAGGCCGACAAACCCCAGGGTGACGCTCAGGCTTCCGGCCCCCCGATCGGCTGCCCGGCCGCCCAGGGTCAGCCCCAGTAAACTGCCAACTCCCACCAGCATCTGGAAGGCGGCAACACCGGCCCCCGTCACCTCGACCTGTAGGCGCAGGATCGGCGCGATATAGGTGGTGATCGTCATATTGGCCCCGAAGGCCAGGAAGGTGGCGATGAACAGGGGCATGACGCCTGCGCCCCGAAGTCCCTGGCCAACGCCCGGCGCCGGAGGCGAAACCCTGGGAACAAAAATCAGGATCGCTGCCAGGGCGAAACCGCTCAGCCCGGCCGACAGCAGAAACGTCGCCCGCCAGCCGAAGGCCGCCCCCACCACGCTGCCGAGAGGAATGCCCATCAGAAAGGCCACGGTCATGCCGCCCATCACAATGGCCAGGGCCGAGCCCCGTCGCTCTGGCGGCACCAGAGCGCTGGCGGCCGCAGAGGCGGCTGGCCCGGCCAGAGCGCCAATCGCCCCCAGCAGGGCGCGCAGGAACAGCAAGGCGCCATAGCCCGGGGTCATCAGGCAGGCGAGGTTGACGACGACCGCCGCCCCCAGGGCGATCAGCAGGACGCGCTTGCGCTCAAACCGGCCCACCAGAAAGGCGAGGGGGGGTCCCAGCAGGGCCGAGGTCAGGACATAGACGGTCTGAAGCTGCCCGGCGGCACCGACGGACACGCCGAGTTCAGCGGCCATGGGTTCCAGCAGTCCCGCAAAGATGAAGGCCCCAGACCCAAAGGCGAAGGTGGAGAGCGCCAGGACAAAGATCTTGATGTTCAAAACAGGTGCCCGGTCAGCCTGGGGTCCTCCCTGGCTACCGTCCCCTTCACTGACCCCCGTCGACATTGCCGAGCTCCCCCTCCGCCGTCACGTGATCGTTGATCAGGGGGTGCGCCGTCCCTGCGGTCAATCACAGGTTTTCTGGCGGTGTCATTAGGAAGCGATATCAGCCGCCTAGATCCGTCATCGTGTCCGGGGGCAGCTCAGACCGTTGATCAGGCGCTCGGCAGGGTCAGCCGACAGGTTACGCCCTCTGGGGCGAAGTTCAGCCAGGCACCGCCCCCATGGCCGCGCAGGGCGTTCCCCAACAGGCGCGAACCAAATCCTTGTCGTTCCGGCGGGCGCACAGGGGGCCCGGCGACCTCCCGCCAAAGCAGTTCAATGTCCTGATCCAACAGTCGCCAACTGATCTGCACCTGACCGCGGGCTGTCGAGAGCGCCCCATATTTGGCGGCATTGGTGGCCAGTTCGTGCAGGGTCATGATGAGGCTGAGCCCGGCCTCTGGCTTAACTTTCAGGCCCTCGACCGGGCCAGCGATCACCATGGCCTCGGCGGAAAACGGTGCCATCGCCGCCGCCACGATCTCGGCCATTTCCGTATGGGACCAGGCATTGGCGGCGATCACGTCATGGGCCCGGGACAGGGCGTCCAGGCGCTGGTGTACCCGCTGACGAAAGGCCTGCGCCTCCCCGCCAGACGCCCTCCAGCTGTGCTCAACAATGGCGTGCACATTGGCCAGGCTATTCTTCACCCGGTGGTTCATCTCTCCGACCAGCAGGTCCTGCCGTTCCCGCACACGCATCTGTTCGGAGATATCTTGGGCCGCGCCGAGAATCCGCTCCGGGACGCCCGCCCCGTCGAACAAGACCCGCCCGGCGCTGCGGATCCAGCAGACCTCTCCACCTCGCCTGACGATGCGGTGCTCCAGGGTATAGTCAGGGGCCTCTGGGGACGACATGGCCGCAAGGGTGGCCGTTTTCACCCGAGGCCAATCCTCCGCATGCACCCGGTCTCGGTAAAGACGGAGGTCCACGGCCTGTTCGGCCTCGATATCGAGCAGCTCTCGCAGGCGGGTGTCCAACTCCAACAGGCCAGCTGCGGGGTCATAGTCCCATACGCCCAGATGTGCGGCGTCCAGGGCCAGGGCCAGCCTATGCCCCTCCCCTTCAGCATGCCGCCGCCGCCGCCGGTTCTGGCTGATATCCAGGGCAATGAAGCCCACCTGGCCGGGGGTCTCTGGAATCGGCGCAAAAACCGCCATGAACCAGCCCGGCGGCTGGCCTTCGAGGTGCAGGACGCCCTCGACCACTTCGGAGGACCTTTGCGCAAGACAGCGCCGAAGCACAGTCAGGCGACGGGCGATATGGCTTTCTGGAACCCCAAGGCTCCGTGCGCTCATCCCGTCAAGCTCGCCAGGGCGGCGACGGTGAAAGGCGCAGGCGCTCGCATTCGCGTTCAGATAGCGATAGTCCCCGTCCAGCGGCTCCAGAACCCCAGCCATGACGTTTGGTGTCTGCAACAGGACCGCCGCCAGGGTCGGCGGCAGGGCGTCGACGCGCCAATCTGGGCCGTGCTCGGCCATTCGCCGTTCCTCACCAGCCACTGAGGCTGGCGTAACAGTGACGCCGAAAGGAGCAGATATACAACCCAGAGTGTGTCATTACCGACAGGGCCGACACTGAGGCGAGTTGTCGCAGTCAGACCTTTTCGCTGATCCTGATCGCGGTCCGGCAGCCGGCCCGGATCACGGCGGAGAGCAGACCGTAGCCCGGAGCGTCACGGGCACCTTCCTCGACGGCGAGGTCGCGGTGCGCCAATTCTTCTTCTCGGAACTTGGCCAGTTCGGCGGCAAGCGCCGGTTCGCGGTCTGCCAGTTCGGCCACCTGGGCGGCGTAGTGTTTTTCAATCACCGACTCCACCGCCTCGGTGCAGGCATGGGCGGCCTTCTCTCCCATCAGGGCGGTTCCGGCACCCAGGGCGAACCCGGCCAACCGCCAGAGGGGCGTCAGGACGGTGGGACGGACGCCATGTTCGTTCAGCAGGGCGTCAAAGCGGGCCAGATGAACCGCCTCATGCCCTTCCATTTCTTCCAGCTGGGCGGCCAGTCGTTCCTTGCCTCGGGCCGCGCCCAGCACAGCGCGTTGGCCCTGGTAGATATGGACAGCGCCCAACTCGCCGGCGTGATCAACCCGCAGGATTTCAGCCAGCCGGGCTTCCAGAGTTCCAGCACCTGGGCGGGGCGGGACAGGTTTATCGCTCATCGTTTGGCACGCTCATAGGCGGCGGCCGTGAGACTCAGACCCGCCAGGATCAGGGAGATGACGGCGTTCCAGCCCGCCATGGACAGGCCGATGAAGACCCATGGGGCGGTGTCGCAGGCTGGGGCTGAGATCGCCTCGCCTGCCAAGAGGCCGCTCATGGCGTCCAGGCTGACTGCGCCGCCGGCTGAGGCGCAGGCCGAGGGACCTGGCCACCACTTCCACTCGGCACCTGCGTGATAGACAGCCACCGCCGTGCCCACGAGGAAGATCAGGCCCAGCAGCAGGTTGAAGGCCGGGCGAAACCGCCCCCCGCCCTGAAGTCTGGTCAGGATCATTCCCGCCAGGGCGACGCTGGCGGCGACCCAATAGACTTCCCGCTGTCGCAGGCAGAGGGCGCAGGGTGCCAGCTCGCCAAAGGTCTGAAATCCATGGGCGGTGGCCAGCATGCCCGCCGAGGCGAGCAGGGCGGTCAGGCGCCAGCGGTGAAGGATCGGTTCGAGGCCAGGGATCATGCAACTCGATTGAACCGCACTTTCGCGCTCTGCGCCACTGGCTCACAGCCTAGTCTGCGGAATTGCCTTGGCTGGCTTGTGCGACAGGGAGACTTTGATAGATAGTTACAGATGATACTATCTCGCCGATGGGAGATTTCCATGACCGCCCTTGCGACCACCACCTCCGCCGATCTGTTTGAGAACCCGCTGGGCACCGATGGATTTGAATTTGTGGAGTTCACCTCGCCGGAGCCGGAGCGCCTCGGGGGCCTGTTCGAACTCATGGGCTTTACGGCCGTGTCGCGGCATCGGTCGAAGAACGTGGTCCGCTACCGGCAGGGCGACATCAACTTCCTTTTGAACATGGAGCCTGCGGGCCAACCTGCGGACTTCCGCGCCGCCCATGGTCCCTCAGCTAACGCCATGGCGTTTCGGGTGCGGGATGCCGCCAAGGCCTTGGCCCTGGCGGTGGAGCGTGGGGCAAAGCCGGTACGGGGACCGGTGGGGCCCATGGAACTGAATATTCCAGCCATTGAGGGGATCGGCGGGTCAAACCTCTATCTGGTGGACCGCTACGGTGCCCAGGAGATCTATGACGTCGACTTCGTCCCCATTCCCGGCGCGGCCGAACTGGAGGCCCAGCGCGGGGTTGGCCTGACCTATCTGGACCACCTGACCCACAACGTGTTTCGCGGCAACATGGCCAAGTGGGCGGACTTTTATGAGCGCATCTTCAACTTCCGTGAGATCCGCTATTTCGACATCGAAGGTGCCCAGACCGGCCTGTTGTCCAAGGCCATGACCAGCCCCTGCGGCAAGATCCGCATCCCCCTCAATGAGAGCCGGGACGACCACTCCCAGATCGAGGAATTCCTCAGGGACTACAAGGGAGAAGGCATTCAGCACCTGGCGCTCGGAACCGACGACATCTACGCCGCCGTGGAGACCATGCGCGGACGCGGCCTTAGGTTCCAGGACACCCCAGAAACCTATTACGACCAGATCGACGCCCGGGTGCCCGGCCATGGCGAGGACCTCCAGCGCCTTCGCGCCGATCGTATCCTGGTGGACGGCGCCCCAACCCAGGGCCAAGGTCTGCTGCTGCAGATCTTCACAGAGAATATGGTCGGACCGATCTTCTTCGAGATGATCCAGCGCAAGGGCAACGAAGGGTTCGGCGAAGGCAACTTCAAGGCGCTGTTTGAGTCCATTGAACTGGATCAGATCCGCCGCGGTGTGCTGCCGAAGAAGGATTGATGATGCGGACGATCGCTTTGGCTGTGGTGCTGGCGGGTTTGATGACAGGGAGTGCGATGGCGCAGCCGAAGTGGGCGATCGTGGTGCATGGGGGAGCTGGCGTCATCGAGCGCGCCGATCTCACCGCTGACCAGGAGGCCGCCTATCGCACAGCCCTGACCCGGGTGACCGAGGCCGGCGGCAAGGTGCTGGCGGACGGCGGCTCGGCCCTCGACGCCATCGAGGTCGCCATTCACCTGTTGGAGGATGATCCCCTGTTCAATTCCGGCCGTGGGGCGGTGTTCACCGCCGAGGGCCGCAATGAGCTCGACGCCTCGATCATGGATGGGGCGACGCTCAAGGCTGGCGCTGTGGCCGGCGTCACCCGGACGCGACACCCGATCTCCCTGGCGCGGGCGGTGATGGAAAAGTCGCCGCATGTGATGCTCATGGGCCAAGGTGCCGACACCTTCTCACGAGAACAGGGTCTCGAGCAGGTGGAGCCCGCCTACTTCTTCACCGAGCGCCGCTGGCGGTCCCTGGAGAACTTCCTCACCGAACAGAACCTGCCGATCCCGCCGCGTCCGGCGGGGGCCAAGCTTGCTGATGAAGCCGCAGCCCTGGCCCACGACGAGGGCAAGTACGGCACCGTAGGCGTCGTGGCCCTGGACCAGGCCGGCCATGTGGCGGCGGGCACCTCAACCGGCGGCACGACAGGCAAGCGCTGGGGCCGGGTGGGGGACAGTCCGATTATCGGGGCTGGCAACTATGCGTCTGACGCCTCCTGCGCGGTCTCGGCCACCGGGACCGGCGAGTTTTTCATCCGCCTGACCGTGGCCCGGGAGGTCTGTGCCCTGGTGGAACACAAGGGCCTCTCGCTGCAGGCCGCCGCCGATCAGGTCATTCAGAACCAGCTCACCGCCCTGGGGGGAGACGGCGGCGTGATCGCGGTCGCTCCTGATGGCCAGATGGCCTGGAGCTACAACACCTCGGGCATGTACCGCGCGCGCCTGGCGGCTGGCGAACCCCTGAGCGTGGGGATCTATAAGGACGAACCCTGATGGCACCCCGCAACTGGATCCCCGTGCGCGGCGCTCAAGGCGTCCATTCACGGCAGGCCCATGCCGACATGCCCGCCGGCACCTATGAGCGGGAGATGTCCAAGGAAGGCTTCTTTGGCCCCGCCGCCTTCCTGCATCATCCAAGGCCGCCCACGGGATGGAGCCACTTTGAGGGCCCCTTGAGGCCGAGAGCCTTTGATCTGGCGCGCCTGAACGCCCCGGAGGCCTCCCCCTGGAGCGCGCCGATCGTGCTGCATAACGGGGCGACGGAAATCCGCTTCTGGAAGCTGGACCAGCCCATGCCGGGCCTCGTGCGCAATGCCGATGGCGACCAGTTGCTGTTCATCCACCAGGGCGCGGGCGATCTGTTCTGCGACTTTGGCCGGATCGGCTTTGGGGCAGGTGACTATGTCTATCTGCCCCGGGGGACTATGTGGCGGCTGGTTCCGTCTGCCCCCTGCGCCATCCTGACCATCCAGGCGACCAACAGCCACTTCACCCTGCCCGACAAGGGTCTGCTGGGCCCCCACGCCATCTTCGATCCGGCCCTGCTGGACACCCCGGTGATGGATGAGGCCTTCCGGGATCATCAGGCCCAGGATCACCAGACCACCGTGGCCATCAAGAAGCGCGGCCAGATCTCCACCGTGACCTATCCCTATAATCCCCTGGACGCTGTGGGCTGGCATGGGGAACTGGCGCCGGTGCGGCTGAACGTGGCCCATATCCGGCCGGTGGTCAGCCATCGCTACCACCTGCCCCCCAGCGTCCACACCACCTTCCTGGCCGACCGGTTCGTGGTCTGCACCTTTACGCCCCGGCCCTTCGAGACCGATCCGGGCGCGCTGAAGGTGCCGTTCTTCCACAACAATGACGACTATGACGAGGTGCTGTTCTACCACGCGGGCGACTTCTTCAGCCGCGACGGCATCGATGCCGGCATGATGACCTTCCACCCCTCAGGCTTCACCCATGGGCCCCACCCCAAGGCGCTGAAGAACATGCTGTCCCAGCCCAAGCCGGCCACGGACGAATATGCCGTGATGATCGACACCCGTGATCCGCTGGAGGTGGGCGAGGCTGCCGGTGCGGTGGAGAACACCGCCTATGTGGACAGCTGGAAGGCCCGATGAACGCGGCGATCCATGATGACCTGGAGGCTGCTGCCCGGGAGGAGCTGGTCCAGGCCTGTGACCTGGGCTGGCGGGCGCTCTCGGCCTGTACCCCCTGGGGGGACACCTTCGAGGGCTTCAGCCCCCAGGGCCGCCCCGTCTGTTTCGAGCGAGCCTACATGTGGGAGGATGCGCCCGGCGGCGACATCCGCGTGGAGGTCCATGTCTATGAGGCCCGAGCCTTCGAGGCCGGCGTGCGGCTGGTCCAGACCCTGATGCAACGTCAATCCTGACCCCAAAGCGGAGATCCCCAGATGAAGCTCGCCTCCCTGAAGTCTGGCCGGGATGGCCGTCTTGTGGTGGTCTCCAACGACCTGGCCTGGTGCACCGATGCGGCCACCATCGCCCCCAACTTGCAGGCCGCCCTGGACGACTGGGAGCGCTGCGCGCCCATGCTACGCGCCCTGGCCGAGAGCCTGGAGCATGGGGGCGTGCCCAGGGACCGGTTCCACGAGCACGATGCCGCGAGCCCCCTGCCGCGGGCCTATCAGTGGGCCGACGGCTCGGCCTATGTGAATCATGTGGCGCTGGTCCGCCGGGCGAGGGGGGCTGAACTGCCCCAGAGCTTCTGGACCGATCCCCTGATGTACCAGGGGGGCTCCGACGGCTTCCTGGCACCCCGTGATCCTATCCCCCTGGCGGACGAGGGCTGGGGCTGCGACCTGGAGGCCGAGGTGGCGGTCATCACCGGCGACGTGCCGCAGGGGGTGAGCGCGGCCGAGGCCCTGGATCATGTGCGGCTGGTGCTGCTGGTGAACGACGTGTCCCTGCGCAACCTGATCCCCGATGAACTGGCCAAGAATTTCGGTTTCTTTCAGTCCAAGCCGGCCTCGGCCTTCTCGCCCGTGGCGGTGACGCCGGACGCGCTTGGCGAAGCCTGGCGGGATGGCCGTCTGCATGGCGCTGTCGAGGTGGAGCTGAACGGTCAGGTGCTGGGGTGCGCCGACGCCGGTGTCGACATGACCTTTGATTTCGGGATGCTGATCGCCCACGCCGCCAAGACCCGCAGCCTCAGCGCCGGGACGATCATCGGCTCCGGCACGGTGTCGAATCGCGGCCCGGACGGCGGTCCAGGAAAATCGGTGGCTGAGGGCGGAGTTGGCTATTCCTGCCTGGCGGAGGTGCGCACCGTCGAGACCCTGGCCCACGGGGCGCCCACAACGCCGTTCCTCAAGGCAGGCGACATGGTGCGGATTGAAATGCGCGACGGGCGCCGCCACTCCCTATTCGGTGCCATCGAGCAGGAGGTTCAGGTCCCATGACCGCCCAGTCCCGGCCAGAGCCGACCGACTCTGCGGCCCTCCAGCTGGACGCCTATCTGCCCTACCGGCTGTCGGTGGCCTCCAACGCGGTCAGCCGGCTGATCGCCCGGGCCTATGAGGACCGATTTGGCCTGACCATTCCCCAGTGGCGGTTGATCTGCGTCCTGGCCGAGGACGGGCCGGTGAACCAGAGCGCCCTGGTGGCGCGCACCGGCATGGACAAGGTCACCGTCAGCCGCGCGGCCCAGGGGCTCGCCAAGCGCCACTTGCTGGAGCGGTCCCAGAATGATCAGGATGGCCGCTCCCATGTGGTGGCACTGAGCCTGGAAGGGACGCGCCTGCACGCCGAGGTGGCCCCTTTGGCGCTGGCCTATGAGGCGGCCCTGATCTGCGGCCTCGATCCCAGCGAGGTGGCCCTGCTCAAGCGCCTGCTGATGCGCCTGCAGTCCGCCGCCGGGGTCCTGGCCGGGGAGCGGAGCGAGGTAGGTTAGAGTTTCCAGTTTAGCGCGCGTTTTTTCCGATAACCGGTGCCCACCTATCGGAACGCGCTCTACCCCCAGCCCAGCGCCACGGCACCGTGATAGACCCCCATGGCCGCCAGATAGGCCAGGGTGACCATGTAGGCGAACATCACCGTGGGCCACAGCCAGCTGTTGGTCTCGCGTTTGACCACCGCCAGGGTCGGGGCGCACTGCGGCGCAAACACGTACCAGGTCAGAAACGCCAGCCCCATGGCCAGCGACCAGTCCGCCGACAGGGCGCCGGCCAGGGTCCCCACGTGGTCTTCAGCATTGGCCACCGCATAGACGGTGCCGAGCGCCCCCACGGCCACTTCCCGCGCCGCCATGCCGGGGATCAGGGCCACGGTCATCTGCCAGTTGAAGCCGATGGGGGCGAACAGGGGATGCAGCAGGTGGCCGAGCTGGCCGGCAAAACTGTAGTCGATGGCCGGTCCCGTGGCGCCCTCCGGCGGATAGGGGAAGGTGGACAGGGCCCAGATCAGCACCATCAGCGGCAGGATGATCCGGCCGGCCCGATTGAGGAAGATCGCCGCCCGCTGCCACAGATTGCGCAACACGCTCTTGGGGTCGGGGGTCTTGTAGGTGGGCAGCTCCATGAGGAACGGCTCCACCTGACCGCGCCAGAACAGCCGCCTTGCGATGAACGAGATGGCCAGGGCGCTGGCGATCCCGGCCACATAGAGGCCGAACATCACCAGCCCTTGCAGGCTGGCGAAGCCCCAGACCGTCTGGTTGGGAATGAAGGCGGCGATGATCAGGGTGTAGACGGGAATCCGCGCCGAACAGGTCATCAGCGGCGCCACCATGATGGTGGTCAGCCGGTCGCGCCGGGAGTCGATCACCCGGGTCGCCATCACCCCGGGAATGGCGCAGGCGAAGGACGACAGCAGCGGAATAAAGGCTCGCCCATGCAGGCCGGCCCCGCCCATGATCCTGTCCATCAGGAAGGCGGCCCGGGCCATGTAGCCAAAGTCCTCCAGCAGGATGATGAACAGGAACAGGATCAGGATCTGCGGCAGGAAGACCAGGACGCTGCCGACCCCGGCGATCAGACCATCGACGATCAGGCTTTGGATCAGTCCGACGGGCAGGACGGTGGCCACCAGTCCCCCAAGGGCGCCCAGCCCCCCCTCGATGCCGTCCATCAGGGGCCCGGCCCAGGCGAACACCGCCTGGAACATGACAAACAGCAGGGCCAGCAGGATGGCCAGGCCGCCCACCGGGTGCAGCAGCACGGCATCGATCCTGCCGGTCAGGGTGTCGGGCCGCTCGGCTGGCCGCACATGGGCTTTCATCAGCCGCTGGGCCTCGGCATGCGCCTGCCGGATCTCGGCCGGACTCGGCTCATGCCAGGTGCTGGGGCGCTCCAGCCCGCCTTCGCCAGCCAGGGCCTCGACCTTGGCCTCGATGGCGCCCACCAGATCCTCAATGCCCCGCTTGCGGGTGGCCACCGTGGTGATGATCGGCGCGCCAATCGCCTCAGACAGGCCCTTAATATCGATGCGCAGCCCCTGGCGCTGGGCGATGTCGTACATGTTGAGCGCCAGCACCATGGGCCGGCCCACCTGGCGCAGCTCCAGGATCAGCCGCAGCACCAGGCGCAGATTGGTGGCGTCGGCCACACAGACCACCACATCGGGCGGGGTCTCGCCCTTCAGCTGGCCCAGCACCGCGTCCCGGGTCACCGCCTCGTCGGGGCTGCGGGCGCGCAAGGAATAGGTGCCCGGCAGGTCCAGGACCGCGACCGCACGCCCGCTGGCCGTGGTGATGGTCCCTTCCTTCTTTTCCACTGTCACGCCGGCATAGTTGGCCACCTTCTGGTGACTGCCGGTCAGGGCGTTGAACAGGGCCGTTTTGCCGGAGTTGGGATTGCCCACCAGGGCGATACGGGCGACGGCGGCGGCAGTCATGCCACAGGCTCCGGCGTCAGGACGATGATGATGTTGGCACCGTCCCGCCGGCGCAGAGCCACCCGCATGTCGTCCAGGCGCACAGCGATGGGATCGTGACCCAGGGCGCCTTCATGGATGACCTCTAGCCGCGCGCCCTCCACAAACCCCAGCTCCAGCAGCCGCCGCTCCAGCTCATCGGCGTCCAGGCCCCCGCGCCCCTGGTCCGCCGGCGCGCCCACCGACCCGATGATCCCCCGGTCCCCCAGCCGCGCCTGGCTCAGCCGGACCTCACCGGGCGCAGGCCCTGGCGCGAGGCTGGCGTGAGGAGGGGCAAGGGGGGCAGGGACATCCATGGGCGGGATCCAGAGGGGCGCAGGGGGCGAAAGGATAAGCGCCCACAGCACAATATTGCAAACGATTATCAGTTACGACTGCCCCGCCCCCGAGGCAAGCCCCCCAGATGCGCCCCCAGCCTGACCAAGATCAGACCCGCCGTTGACGCGCCGCCGCGTCTGGCTAGATTGCGCCTCCCGCAGGCCCCTGTGGTGGAATTGGTAGACGCGCCGCACTCAAAATGCGGTACCGCGAGGTGTGTCGGTTCGAGTCCGACCGGGGGCACCATCGGCCTGTTCGTGCGGGTGGACCCGTCCGCCGGCAAGCTGCGGCGGTTGAAGTCTCGACACCAGGGTAAGGCGCAGGCGCAGGCGCTTGATCCCTACCCCGATGTCAGACCGAAGACCCTCAGATCAGGCGCTTTCGACCGCGCGAACCGGCTCCAGCGGCGGCTGGTTCAGGGCCTCGCGATAGTTCTGATGGAAGTGGTGCAGGGCCGGCTCGTTGCGGCCGAGGATGACCTCCTTGAGCTGACCGGTCTCGGCCGTGCGCTGCTGGAGCGCGCCCATCACATAGTCTTCCTGCTCGATGGTGCTCTTGAAGACCTCGAACGCGCTCTGCAGGCTCGGCCCCCTGCGTTCGTTTGAGGGATCATAGACGGCGCGGGGGTCGACACCTGCGGCGTCGCGGGCTGCAGCCTCAGCGGCCGTCTCGGGGGAGAAGTAGAAGCTGACCTTCGTCATCGAGCGCCCCGGGTTGGCCGGGTCGGGATAGATGCGGATCAGGGTGGCGCTCTCGCGGCTGCAGATCAGCTGGATATTGGGGAACAGGTAGTAGAGCACAAACGTGCTGCCTTCGACCCGCCACTCCGACTCTGGCAGGGCGCGCAGGCGGTCAATGCCGCGGCTGGCGGTGACAAACCGGTGGTGGCGGCCGAACGCCTTGAAGTGGAGATTGTTGCCGTAGAACACCCGGCCCAGCGTGTCCTTGTGCAGCTTTCCGAAGTGGTAGGTCTCGCCGAATGTATCGTTGGCGAACTTCCAGTTGAGGTCGCCGGGGATCGGGGTGGCGCCCGCAAAGCCGTGCCGCTCCAGGCCAAAGGAGGCCAGCTCGGCCGCGAGCTCGGCACCCAGCAGGTCGTCCACATCCAGATGGCCGTCGGCCTGGGGATGCACCCAGAGCAGGCCGTCGCGCTCAACCGCCGGCAGGGCGATGAGGCCGTGGCACGACTTGTCGATGGCGCCGAAGTGATCCTCGTTGGGGATGGCGATGAGGTCGCCGGTGTTGGCGTAGCTCCAGTTGTGGAAGGGGCACATGAAGATCGACTGCTTGCCGCGCGGCTCGGCGGCCACCTTCACGGCGCGGTGGCTGCAGGCATTGAGGAAGGCGCGGAAGACGCCGTTCTTGTCGCGGGTCGCCAGCAGCGGCGTGCCGAAATCGTCGAGGGTCATGAACGTGCCCGGCTCCGGCAGGTCCTGTGACAGGCCGATGAGCTGGGGGTGGTTGCGGAAGAAGGTGTTCCACTCCGTGGCCGCCTGGTCGGGGCAGACATAGGCTGCGGTGGGCACGCGGTACTGCACGCCGGCGTCGATGTTCCGGCCCTCGTCGAGCTGCTGCATCAGCTCTTTCAGGATCTCGACCTGGAGTTCGTGTTTCATGCGGTGATCTCTCTTGTGAGGTCTGAACCCGTCGGGTTGGCGACGGCATTTCGCACCAAGGCGAACGTGGCGGCCGGCATGGGCGGCGAGGTCGCCTGGACACCCTGGCCCCAGACCAGGACCATCGCTTTATTCAGAGCCTTCGGGCGATCGAACGCGATGGAGCGGGCCATGCCCCCATTATGGACCGATCAGTTCAGAATAACAATGGTTTCGAACGACGCCCCCTTGGGGGCATCTCTGGGGGCACGCCGCCAGTTGACTGGGAATAAAGCGTTATAAAACAGATAGATGTGAGCGAATTGCGGTGCGAGAGCGACCGGGTTGCCAATCTTGTGCATTCAAATCTGTGGTCGACAGCGTCCGCTGCGTTGGGCCAGCGTGAAGTGTCTGGTGCAGCCACGTCTGGGGTGGCGAGCTGGACACGGCGGGGTGATGCCTATGGCCGGTGGTGTATTCGCCTCCCGCCAAGCCCATCGGCTCACCTATCAATGGCAATCGGAAACTGAGGTTGACCGCCTTCAGGACCGCGCCCGCAAGCTGGAAAAGCGCCTATGGCCCGACAGGGGTAAGCCCGTCCCGAGGGGCCGCAACCGGGAGCGGCTGCTAGAGGCGTGGGAAGATGCCGACGGGGCCTTTGAAAACCTGTTTGCCGCGACGGTGCTGCGCCGCTGAGGCGCTTTGATGTAGGCTTCGCCCGACGCCTACCAGCGCGGAACATGAGGTCTGAGATGTGGCGGAGTTTCATCGGGGCTTTTCTGGCGCTGTCGCTATCGAGCGCGGCAACCGCTCAAGCGCCTGA
>NZ_JAKRSA010000030.1:110254-127553 GCF_022402485.1 Phenylobacterium sp.
GAAGCCATCCGCAAGCTCATGACCCCGGCCCAGATCGCAGAGGGTCAGCGGTTGTCAGCACAGGCGGTACGGTGAGGCCGTCCGTTCGATCACGGCGGATGGCGATTAGCGCCGCAATGGGCCGCGCGCTTTCTTATCCTCAACAAATGCAACGCATTCTGGATTTGATGGAGCTTCAGCGGCTTTCCCGCGCGAACTCCTCACGAGGCGCTTTGCGAGCCATTCCGCCTCTTCTGGCGTTACCCGCTCCCCAAGGTCAGCAAACCAGGCCATGAGCGGCCACTGAAAGACCAGCGTAAAGGCGACGAAACCTAACGCCCCGTCGCCTGTCTGTTCGAAGATGTAGTACCCGCCGCCAGCAGCGGCGAACATGGCCCAGATCGCCACGCCCCACCGGATGCGGCGCGGTTGGACCAATTCAAACTCGGCGTCCACCGGCTCACGCTCGGACATTGCCAAACCCCAGTCCAACTAGGCCGACTGAAATAGCCGTGAAGGTCCAATGCAAAACCCGCCCAGGGCGACCCAAGCGTACAGGATCGTAATCACCATCGGTCGGCCAAAGAATGCTCAGAAGGCTCATCGCATTTCCCCCATGCCCGCCCGCAAGGCTCAACCGTAGCAGGGGGCAATGAAGCCTCAAAGGCTAGTGTTATCGCGGACCTTTCCACAGGACAGGGCCTTTAGCTAAGGCGATGATATACTTTGCAAACCTCTAGTGGCGCTCGTCATCCCTGACGCTGATTTGCCACCCAAGGATGCCGATCATCGCGGCAAGCGCCTTGGCCCAGCCGGGGGCATCGCCAGTCACGATGTAGATGAACAGGCCGAGGTTGACCGCAGCCCAGAGCAGTTTCGCCCAAGCCACCTAGGTGCCGGGCTCCGAGTCCGGCAGCGCCGGCCGATCCTTCGTCGCCAGGTCAGTCATCGCGGAAGGCCTCGGGACGCTGCCGCTTGAAGTCGTCATGGATCATGAAGTGGATCGCCTTCACCAGCTGGAATATTCGGTAGATGAGCCATACCGCAACGCATCCTAGTGCCAAACAGGCCCAATGTTGCAAGTCGAACATTAATTGTCTCTCTCTCTCTATTTTGTGTTGACTTTGAAGGTCTGTTCGCTGCGACGGTGCCGCGGCGTTGGATTGAGGAGACCGGTTTGCCCGGCGCTATCGTGTGTGTTGGTTTCTTGTTTGGCGGCGTCGCGCATAGGGCGCTTCACGTCTGGCAGCAAATAGACGACCCAAGCCGCGAATGATGCGCCGCGCTCTCTAGACCACAATGTCCAGAGCGGCGGGCAGGATGCATTGGCGTTAATCCCCCAGCTTGCTAGCTTCGGGGCTCATAGGGCCAGGGTGCAGACATGAGCTGGATAGCTTTGCGGGCCAGTGCAGCGGCAACATGCGCGGTGTTGCTGGCGAGTCCCGCCTTAGGCCAAGATGTCCCCCTAAAATTAGATCTCGTGTGCAGCGGCCAGTATGCTGATGCACAAATGATCATGCACCCTGGATCGGCACGCATCAGCATTCTAGGTGACGTAGGAACGCTAGTTTATCCAGATGGACGACAGCGCTTTCTGAGGAACGTCGCGGCTGATCCGAACACCATCAAGGCTGATTATGCTCCCGGAGCACCTGCAAACCCGCCAGCGCAAGGCCAGCCGCAACCACAGACTAACCGGCTGACGGGCAATCAATTGCTGCAAGCCTTTCTGTTTGAGGGCCTGGGTCCGGAACAAGCTCAACGCGCTCACGATGAACGGTTGAGGCTGCAGAATCTCACGTGGCGTTTGGATATTGATCGCATGACCGGAGATATCCGTATCGTAAGCGACGGGGCGGTGGGCTTCATGGGTGTGTGCGAGGCCGCGCCAACTGTCGCTAAGTTTTAGGCCGCCACAGGATGCGCGCGACCTGAGCCGGAGCCCATCCTGTGGCCTTGGATCCCTCGTCCAGTCCGATTCCAAGCGTCGCTAATGCTTAGGGGGCGTGACGCACCTTCCGATGCGTTTGAACGGCCCCCCGCCGCGCCTTAGCGGCGCCTGCCGCCTCCCGTGCTACCCGCCCCTGGTCCGGTTGGTGGGGGTGAAGCCGCTGCGCTTGGCCGGGCGGGGGTCGCGGACCCAGACCTCGCGGTTGGGGTGGAGGCCTGCGCCGCGGATCGCGGCGACGGCCGAGTGCCGGGCGCGGTGCAGCAGGCGGGTGTCAGCGAACCCGCAATTGGGGTGGACGCCGCCGTTGTCCGCCACGGCCTTGTCCCAGACGGCCTGTCGCGCGGCGCGCACGGCAGGGTCATCCAGGACCGGGCAGTCGAGCCGGTTGGTGTTGAGGTCGGCGACAATCTCGTCCCCCTCGACGATGAGGGCGATGGGCCCGCCGATGGCGGCCTCAGGTCCCACATGACCGATCACCAGGCCGACGGATCCGCCGGAGAACCGGGCGTCGGTCATCAGGGCGATGACGATCCCGCGCTCGCGGCACAGGGTGGTGATGCGGGAGGTGGGATCGAGCATCTCGGGCATGCCAGGGGCGCCGCTGGGACCCTCGTAGCGCACGACGATCATGTCGTGGTCCTGGAAGCTGTCGGGGTCCTCGTCGAGCCGGCGAACCAGATCGCGCTCGCCCTCGAAGATCCGGGCGCGGCCACGGAAGATGTCGTTCTCCAGACCGCCTTCGACGCCGGCCAGCTTCAGGATGGCGGAGTAGTCGGGGGAGAGGTTGCCGCCGAGCAGCCGCAGGCCGCCGGTGGGCTTGAACGGCTTGGCCACCGGCAGAATGACCTCCCCGTCCGGGCGGGGGGGATCGAGCCTGGCCACCTGCTCGGCCAGGGTCTCGCCCGTGCAGGTGAGGACCTCGCCGTTCAGCAGGCCGGCCTCCAGCAGTTCGCGGACGATGACCTGCACGCCACCGACGCGGTCAATATCGACCATCGAATAGGCGCCATAGGGCCGGGCATTGGTGAGCACGGGCACCACGTGCTGCGAGAGGTGATTGAACTCCTCCTGCGTCATCACGTCCTTCCAGAAGTCGCCAAAGCCCGCGGCCCGGGCGATCTCGGGAAGGTGGAGGAGGACATTGGTGGAGCCGCCGATCGCCATGGCGACGATGATGGCGTTGCGCAGGGAGTCCTCCACCACGATGTCGCGGGGTTTCAGGCCCGTGCGCATCATGCCAGCCAGATGCCCCACCAGCGTCTTGGGGAACTGTTCGGTGCGACGGGGATCGTCGGAGGCTGGTGCCACCATCTCCAGCGGCTGCATGCCCAGCACGCCGATGAAGGTCTGCATGGTGTTGTAGGTGAACATGCCCCCGCAGCTGCCGATGCCGGGGCAGGCGTGGCAGGCGATGCGCTCGCGATAGGCGGCGTCGGGATGGCCGGCGACCTGGAAGGCGGTGACGATGTCGAGCATCTCGCCGGTCTCCGGGTCCTGCCCCGGATGGATCGGTCCGTCGGACATGATGATGCCCGGCTGGTTGTGCTCCAGGATCGCCGCGAGGGTTCCCACCGGCGGCTTGTCGCAGGCCACCACAGCGATCACCCCGGCCAGGCCCGAGGCCTCCAGATGTTCGCACAGGGCGTCATGGGTCACCTCGCGGCCGATGAGCGAGTAGCGCATCTCCGGGGTGCCGTTGCGCATGCCGTCCGAGGTAGCGATGGTGTATTCCGGCTGCACCAGACGCAGGCGCAGCTGTCCTTCGCCGGTTCCGATGCTGGCCTTGAGCGCGGCATGCACCGCCTCGACCTTCGCCATCACGCCCAGATAGCACTGGCTGTCGCCCTTGGTGCCCACCACACCCACCGACGGCTCGTGGATCAGCGCAGGATCGGCGCCCAGCGCCCGCGCGATGCCCATGGTCTGGGTGGACCGGCCGGGGTGGTTGTCGATGATGACGGTGCGGTTGGTGCTCATGCGGATTCTCAGCTGCCCATTTTAATGTTCGGTTTCGCAGAGTGCGGGAACGGGTAGCCCCTATCGCGTCCCATCTGATGGCCGGTGTCGCTCAGTGGCGGGCTTGGTCATTGCAGCCTTTTCGGCGTTGGCGACCGTCCGCGCCGTCACTGGCTCTACTACGCCCCACCGAGGAATCAACGCCGTCGTCACCCGCCTGGGCCCAAAGAAGGTCACTTCCTCGCCATTACGGGGGCGGTCCCGCCCTGGCACCCCTCCAGCCCTTCACCCCCCGAAGATCAGGGGGACCATGATCAGGGCGAGGCTGGAAATGGCGACGACGGCGATCAGGTTGAGCCAGAGGCCCACCCGGCTCATCTGGGCGATGGTGATCATGCCGCCGCCATAGACAATGGCGTTAGGGGGGGTGGCCACCGGCAGCATGAAGGCGCAGGACGCCGCGATCACCAGGGGTGCGGCAAACAGCATGGGGTCGGCGCCGACCGCCAGGGCCAGGGCCGCGCCGATGGGCAGGAAGGTGGCGGCCGAGGCGGTGTTGCTGGTCAACTCAGTCAGGAAAATCATCGCCAGGGTGACCAGGACCACCAGGGCCGCGACCGGCCAGCCGCCCAGGATGCTGAGCAGCTCACCCAGCCAGGCGGCCAGGCCGCTAGAGGAGATGGCCGCCGCCAGGCTGAGACCGCCGCCGAACAGGGTCAGCACCCCCCAGGGCAGGCGCTTGATTTCCGCCTCGGTGACCAGCCGGTCGCCGCCCCCGGCGCCGGAGGGGGTGAAGGCGAGGGCCAGGGCTGCGGCGATGGCGATGCCGGTATCGGTGAGCCAGGGCACGGCGTCGGCAAACAGCGGGCGGAAGATCCAGGCCGAGGCGGTGAGCGCGAAGATGATGCAGACCCTGACTTCGGCCTGGCTCATGGGGCCGAGCTTGGCCCGCTCCTCGCGGTACAGGAGGCCGGCCTCCGGCAGGGACAGCTTGACGGGGTTGAGCAGGGTCAACAGCCACCAGGCGGCGATCAGCAGGGCCAGGGCGGCGGGCACGCCGATCATCATCCACTGGGCAAAGCCGATCTCGATCCCGTGCTCGCGGGCCATATAGCCGGCCATCATGGCGTTGGGCGGGGTGCCGATCAGGGTGGCCAGGCCGCCGATGCTGGAGCCATAGGCCACCGCCAGCAGCAGGGAGACGCCGAGATTGCGGTAGGAGATGGGGTCTTCCCGCCCCCCGTGATCTTCCGACAGGGCCAGCACCGCCATGGCGACGGGCATCATCATGATGGTGGCGGCCGAATTGGTCACCCACATGGACATCAGCGCTGTGGCCCCCAGCATGCCAGCCACCATCCGGCGGGGTGTCGCGCCTGCCGCAGCCGCGCAGGCCAGGCCCACCCGCTTGTGCAGGCTGCTGCGCTCCATGGCCGCGCCAAGGATGAAGCCGCCGAGGAACAGAAAGATCACCGGGTCGGCATAGGGTGCCGCCGCCGTGCGGATGTCGCTGACCCCAAGGGCCGGGAACAAGGCAAGGGGGAACAGGGCTGTGACCGTCAGGGGGGCAGCCTCGGTCATCCATAGAATGGCCATCAGCACCGCCACGGCCGCCACAGGACGCACCTCGGGGCTCGGCCCGAAGTCTGGTGCCATCAGAATGGCAAGGAACGCCACCCCGCCCACCAGCAGTCCCAACAGTCGGAGGGACAGTCCCGGGATGAGGCTCCCAAGGGTGGTATCGGCCACGTCTTTCCCCCATCTCGTTAAGTTGGCGCCGTCTATTGACGATGTCAGCCACGCCCTGCGGTCATTTGAGCCTGAGTTCGCATTTGGCGCCAGGGGGCGGGGGCGCCGCCATTGCTCCGGAATGAAACGGCGGGTGCGACAATATGGCCCAAATTGGGGCCACACGCCGGAGTACCCATAGTGGGGAAATATAAAAACTAATAAAAACAGGATGTTACATCCCGCCCTTGCGGCGCCAAGTTTGCGAGAAGGGAGGCAAGCCCGGCTGGCGGGCCGACTGAAAAAAGGAACGACCTCATGAACAAGACCGGTATCCTGGCCACGGCTCTCGGCCTGACCCTCGCAACCCTCGGCGCGCAGCAGGCTGCGGCGCAAACCGCCCCGACCACTGCCCCTGAGGCCTGCCGTCCGACCGACCCCTGCTTCGACGTTCTCGACACCAAGGTGCTGAACAGCGGCCAGGTCTTCTCCGGCATCGCCACCTCGACCGTCAACCTCACCGTTCATGAAGCCCTCGGTGGCCTGAACGCGGCCTCCACCGCCGTCGGCAACTCCCTCAGCGTTGAAGGCCGTTCGATCGGTCAGCTGAACGCCAATCAGGTCGTGCTGGGCGACGTCAAGTCCGTGCTCAATGTCGGCTCGAGCTTCGTCGACGGCGACGCCACTCTGGCCAGCACGGCCGTTGGCAACAACATGTCGGCCGAAGTCAACAAGATCGGCGTGCTCAATGTCGCCCAGCGCATCGACCTGGACCCCTATGCGGCGGTGAACGCCAACCTGGGCCTGGTGACCGGTGAGCTGAACGTGGCCGCCACGGCCGTGAACAACAACGTCTCGGTCGACGGCGACTTCGGCACCGCCAACATCACCCAGACCTCGAACCGCGCCCCGGCGATCGCCCTGGCCAATGTCAACGTCCGCACCGTTTCCGGCGCCCTGGACGTGGCCGGCACGGCCGTCGGCAACTCGATCAACCTCAAGGGCTTCTGATCGAACGTCTCCTGGACGGCACGCCTGTGGCCTGTGGGCCGCGGCGGGTCGTCCAGGAGACCTGCTCTTCCTTGATCCTGAATTCGAAAGACCCACCGTGAACAGTCTGACCCCGGCTCCCGTCCTGCTCGCCCTCATCGTCGCCGTCTCTGCGGCTCCGGCTGCCGCGCAGGTGCGCAGCGCCGCTCAGATCGAAGCGGGCTACGGCTCCAGCGCTGCTGTCATGGACAAGGCCTTCGACCCCTCGACCCGGGACGAACGCGGCAACCGGATCATTCTCGACGGCGTGATCCAGAGCGGTTCGGGCAACAGCGCGGTGTCTCTGAACGGTGAGGGGACTCTGGCGGGCGCCGAATACTTCCAGAGCGGGGCCACGACCATGACCGCCTCGGCCATCGGCAATCTGGTGAACATCGATGTGTCCGGCAACTGGAACACCATCGTGCTCAACAGCAGCCAGGTGAACTACGGCAATCAGACCGCCTCGGCGGTGCTGAATGGCCGGCAGGTCAGCTCTGGTGAATCCCAGACCCCGGCGACGGGCCAGTAGGCCCAGTCGAATTTGCGTCTCGCCCGGCTCCGCGAACAAAGGATGATGGACATGCGTCTTGTGAAGACATGGATCGGTATGGCTCTGGCTGGCGCGATGGCGGCCAGCAGCGTCGGTTCGGCCCAGGCGTCCGACCTGTACGCCAAGCCCTTTGGCGACGCCCCGGCGACTCGTAATCCGACAGGGTACACTCCGGCGCTGCTCTGCCTGGCCACCCAGCGGCCACATACCCCCCTGCCGCGCATCGCCGTGGGCCGGATCAGCGACATGACCGGCAAGGTGGATTTCTCCACCGGGGCCCGGGTCAGCCAGGGCGCGTCCCTGTTCGCCATCACCGCCCTGGGCAAGGCCGGCTTCCCGGTGGTCGAGCGTCTCGACAACACCGTGGCTGAGATCGAGCTCAACTATGCGCGCCAGCAACTCCTGTCCGATACCCCGGAGCAGGCTGGCCGGGTGGCCGACAACTATCGCCGGATCTATACCGGCCAGATCGCAGGCTCCTCCTATTACATCGTCGGCGGCATCACCGAACTGAACGCCAACATCGCTTCCAGCGGCGTCAATGCGACGGTGGGCGAGCGCGAGCAGAACGGCACCCGCGGCGGGTTTTCACGCCAGACCTATGTGATCAATGTGGCTATCGACCTGCGTCTGGTGAACTCCCGGACCCAGGAAGTGATCGACATGGTCTCCTACCAGAAGCAGGTGCGTGGGGCTGATCTGCAGCTGGGCCTGACCGGTGGCGAAAACGATACCGGCGGGGTTCTCAACGGGGGCCGCAGCTCTATGGAGCCCCTGCAGGCGGCGGTTCGCACTCTGGTGGAACGCGGTGTGTTCGAGCTCACGGCCAACTTCTATGGTGGCGCAGTGAAGTCGGCCTGCCTGGATGCGTCCTCTGAGCCGCAGGGTCTGCCCCTGCCCAAATATGCCGCGGCGATCACCCGGCCCGACGCCCTCAGCGCCCGTCCGCACTAAGCGTCCGGCCTCAAGCCCAGATTCACGAACTGCTGCTATCACGGGGCGGAGGGCAACCTCCGTCTGGAAGAATACTGGCGAGATTGAGGTTCAAAATGACCCGGCGAAACACCTGGCTTGCAGCCCTACCGCTGACCGCAGTGCTCGCCGGCTGTGCGAGCGGCTACAATGCCGAGACCGGCCTCTACGCCAAGCCCGTGGGCGGCGCACCGGCCACCCTCAATGACACGGCCTATTCAGCGGGGCTGCGCTGCCTCAGCGCCCAGGCTGGGGATTATCAATCCCCTCGCATCGCCGTTGGGGTGATCAACGACCTGACCGGCAAGCGGGACTTCGAGACCGGCGCCCGGGTGACGCAGGGCGCGGCCCTGTTCACCCTGAGCGCCTTGGGCAAGGCGGGGCTTCCTGTGGTGGAACGGACCGATCGCTCGATCTCGGATGTGGAGCTTCAGTACGCCCGGGAACACACCCTGTCGGATTCGCCTGAGGCGGCCGGACAGATCGACGACAATTTCCGTGAGATCTTTGCCGGTCAGATCGCCGGGTCCCGCTATTACATCGCCGGCGGGATCACGGAGCTGAACTACAACATCCGCTCTGAAGGCATAGATGCCCGGGGGGGCGACACCGGTGTTACGGGCCTGAAGGCCAGCTTCACCGGCAGTCGGTTCATCATCAATGTCGCCATCGACATGCGCCTGATCGACACCCGGACCCAGGAAATCGTCGACATCACCTCCTACCAGAAGCAGATCGTCGGCCGTGAGATCAAGGCCGGGGTCTTCGACTTTCTGAATGGCAACGTCTTCGACGTGTCGGGCGGGGTGAGCAATCTGGAGCCGATCCAGCTGGCCGTCCGCACCCTGGTGGAGCGCAGCGTCTACGACTTCGCCGCGCGGGTCTATGAGGTCGACCCGGGCCAGTGCCTCGATGAGGCCAGGGCAAGATCGGGTCCGGCTCCAGGGCGTCGGGAAGCCCGCCGCCAGGCGGCCACCCCCCAGATCGCCGCCGCCCCCAGGCCTCCGGCCGCCTTGCCCCCTGCAGCTCTTGCTCCAGCTGCCCCACGGGCCCAGGCCGCGCCTGCTCCGGCCCAGACGCCACAGCGCGCCTATACCGGCCCCTATCTGGATCGCTCTCGCTGGCTGCCCGTCAACGGAACGCCGGCCTCGTAAAGCCTGCCCCAGAGCCCTGAGTGTCCCTGGGGGCGTTCGTGGCGCTTTCAGCGTTGACGGCGGGACCTGATCGGCCCAAGCGGTCGTCCTGTGAACGCCGCCCTCCCGCCCACCGCCCCAACCGTCCGACCTGCCGCACGGGTGGGCCTGGGGATTATCCTGCGGGTCTGCGCCATGGCCTGCATGGCCGGGTTGTTTGGTCTGGTGAAGGTCGCCTCTGAGCGGGGGGTGCCGATCTTCGAGATCCTGTTCTTCCGCAATGCCTTCGCCTTTATCCCCATCGCCATCTACATCCACCGCACCACCGGGTTCGGGGTTTTGCGGACAAGTCGTCCGGGGGGCCATGCCGCCCGGGCCCTGGTGGGTCTGACAGGCATGATCGGGGGCTTTGTGGCGGTGTCACACCTGCCCCTCACCGAAGCCACGGCCCTGTCCTTTTCGGCACCATTGTTCATGACCGCGCTTTCGGTCCCTCTGCTCCGGGAGACGGTGGGGCCGCACCGCTGGGCCGCTGTGGCGGTCGGCTTTGTGGGCGTGCTGATCATGATCCGCCCCGATCCCGCCAATCTGGCCAATATCGGGGTGATTTTCGCCATGATCGGGGCGGTCGGATCGGCCTTGGCCATGATCACTATTCGCCAGATCAGCGTGACTGAGCCAGGCCCGCGCATCGTCTTCTACTTCACCGTCGCCGGCGCTGTAGCAGGTCTAGCCAGCCTGCCTTTTGGCTGGGTGATGCCTGACGCCGGCACGTTTGCTCTGCTGGCACTCATGGGGCTGCTGGGGGGTGTCGGCCAGCTGCTGCTGACGGAGGCGATCAGAGTCGCGCCCGTGGCCGTCGTCGCCCCCTTCGACTACACCCAGCTGATCTGGGCCAGTCTGTTCGCCTTCCTGGTCTGGGGGGAGCTGCCCCGGGCCCTGACTTTGGTTGGGGCTGGGGTTGTGGCGGCGAGCGGGCTGTACATCCTCTACCGGGAGACGATCCGACGCGGCGAACCCCTGGGAAAAGACGGCTCTGGGTAGAGTTTTCCAGGGAAGTTACAAGGCCGACGTGTTCTGTCGCATTGACGTAACTTCGATACCGGAAGACTCTGTGCACCATCGTCGGCGCTGGGTCGGCGAGACCCTTCCACAGGAGGTCCGACCATGGGTCGTCGACTTTCCATCCTTGCGGCCACCGCCGCCCTGACCACCCTGGCTGTCGCCGGTTCAGCCCATGCGTCTGTCACCGTCATTGGCGGCGGCATGGCGGAGGCCTGTTCAAAGGCCGCCGTGAATGGCCTGTCTGACGAGCGCTTCGAAGAGTTCTGTGACCTTGCCCTGGAGACCGAGTTCCTGAACCTGCGAGACCGGGCCGGAACCTTTGTGAACCGCGGCGTGATGCGCATGCGCCGGGGCGAGTATCCCCGCGCCATGGTCGACTTCGATCAGGCGGTGAAGATGAAACCTGACCTTGGGGAGGGCTTCGTCAATCGAGGTGCCGCCTTGATTGGCCAGAAGCGCTTCGCCGAGAGCCTGCCGGCCATCGATCGGGGTCTGGAGTTGGGCGTGGAGGAGCCGGCCAAGGCCTATTACAACCGCGCCCTGGCCCATGAGGGTCTGGAAGACGCCCGTTCGGCCTATTTCGACTACCAGAAGGCCCAGGAACTGGCGCCCGGCTGGGCGGCTCCCACCGAGCAATTGGCGCGCTTCACGGTCACCACGCGCAACGCGCCCAACTGACGCCGAGGCCTTTCCTCGGCTAATCGACGTCCGAGCTAAGGGACTCTAGATCGGCGGCGGCGGCTCGTGTTCCAGGCAGACCGCCACACATCGGCGGGCCAGTAGGTCGCCGGCGTCGATCAGGGGGACCTGAATGTCCCGATGTGAGAGCACCAGGGGAGCCTCGGTGCAGCCGGCAATGAGGGTTTCGGCACCGTCGGCCACCAGGGTGTGGGCGAGCGCCGCCATTTCTGCTCGGGTTTCGGCCGTCAGGTCGCCGGCCTTGATGCGGTAGACGAGCCCCATGAAGGCCTCCTGCCGCTCAGGACCCAGGGCGACCATGCCCAGCCCCCGGGCGGCCAGATATTCCCGATAGAGTCGCAGGGCGCCTTTGGTGCCCAGGACGCCGACCCGACGGGCGCCGGCGTCAGCGGCGGCCTTGGCTGCGCCGCCGATCATATCGATGAGTGGCAGACCACAGGCCCGGGTGATCAGGGTCGCATGGGCATGGGCGGTGTTGCAGGGCATGGCGAGAACCTCTGCGCCGCCCCCCGCCAGTCCCCCGGCCATCTCCGCTAGCACTGGGCCAGCGCCGCTGCCCTGAACATTGCGGTCGGGAACCTGGGGGTTGAGGTCCATGAGCACGCGGATGTGGTCCTGGTCCCCCTCAGCCGGGGTATAGGCCTGCAGCTTGCCAAGAAAGTCGAGGGTCGCGGCCGGTCCCATGCCCCCCAGGACGCCAAGGATCAGGCTCATCCCAGCTTACCTTCCAGCTCGCCCTGATAACCGAACAGGCCCTGGGCACCGCCGGTGTGCAGAAACACCAGGGTTTCGCCCTGGAAAGCCCCTTTAGCGCAAAGGTCGATGAGACCCTTCATGGCCTTGCCGCTATAGACCGGGTCGAGGATCAGGGCCTCGGTGCGGGCGGCCAGCTTCAGGGCGTCGATCACGGCCTCGTCGATCAGGCCATACCCTGCGCCCACATAGTCGCAATTGGCGGCCACCATCTCGCGGCTGACCCGGCCAGGCTGGCCCAACAGGGCGCAGGTCTCCTGGGCCAGCTTGAACACATTGGCTTCCTGCTGCGGCTGGGGGGCGCGGACCCCGATGCCGAGTACGGGGATGTCAGCGCCAATCACTGCCAGCCCGGCCACCAGGCCCGCATGGGTCCCAGCGCTGCCTGTGGCGGTTATGATCCGGTCGATCTTGAGCCCCATGGCATCGGCCTGCACCACCAGTTCGCGGGCGCAGTCGGCATAGCCCAGGGCGCCTACCGCATTGGAGCCGCCGCCGGGAATGACATAGGGCCGTCCGCCCCGGTCACGCACCGTGCCCGCCACCCGCTCCAGGGCGGCGGGCATGTCGCTGCCGCCGGGCACGGTCTGAAGGTTCGCCCCCAGCAGGCGATCAAGCAGCACATTGCCGGAGTTGTTGTAATCGACGGCGTTGGACCCGGTACGGGCCTCCAGAATGATCTCGCAGGCCATGCCCAGGCGGGCGGCCACAGCGGCGGTCTGCCGGACGTGATTGGACTGGATCGCCCCCTGGGTCACCAGGGTGTCAGCGCCGTGGGCCAGGGCTTCGCCAGCCAGGAACTCCAGCTTCCGGGTCTTGTTGCCGCCGCCGGCCAGACCCGTGGCGTCGTCACGCTTGATGAACAGGTTCACGCCCCCAAGGGCGTCACCCAGACGGGGGGCGGCCTCGAGCGGCGTAGGCAGGTGGGCAAAGCGGACGCGGGGAAAGCGGGCCAGGTGCACGGTCAGGCTCCTTGATGAACTTGACCCTGGCCTAGAGCATGACGGTCGCGGACGGAACCATCTGGCCCTCGAATCCTACGCCTGAAGTGAAGTTGGGCGCTTTCCCCTTCGCCATCCCTCAGGTGGTCAGGGGACCAGGATCGGCGCGGCCACCATGCCAAGTCCGACGATGCTCACAAGCCAGGCCAAAGACCGGAGCCCGCGGACGCCAAAGGCGTAGAGCGGCACATAGGCCACCCGGGCCCAGAAATAGACCTGGGCACCGATGGCGCTCAGCTCCGTGCCCCGGCCAGCCACATGGGCAATCAGCACCACGCCGATGAAGATGGGCAGGGTCTCAAACAGATTGGCCTGGGCCCGCTGCAGCCGTTGGGCGCGGGGCTTGAGGGGCGGCATGTCCTCGTCCCGGGCGCCGGTGTTCCACTTCATCCCGTATTGCGAGCTGCGGGCGATGTCGAACAGCAGGATCTGGATAAAGGCCAGGACCAGAGTCCAGGCCAGCATGACAAGTTCAGTGGTCACGGCGTCGTCCCCCTTTTTTGCCCCGTCGGTGGAGCTTGGCGGGGAGGGGACGCCGACGCCGGGTCGCCGTCAAGAACGACCTTGGGTCAAACGCCCGCCCTTCGCGCTACGCCACGGCCCCTTTGTGGGTGATCGGCAGCTAGCCGCTCTGTGCGGCCGAAGGGACTTGCAGATCGCACCCCTCGATCCGATAGACGGTGTTCAATGCCTGCACCGCCCCCCAAGGCCCAAACCGAACACCTCGCAAAGGCTGAGCGCCTGATGGCTGAGGGGGCCTATGAACCGGCCCACGCCCTCTGCATGGCGGTCTTGTCAGTGACGCCTGAGGCGGCGGGCGCCTGGTTCCTGCTGGGCGTCCTGGCGGCCGATCACGACAATCCCGGCAAGGCTGCGGAACTGTTTGGTCGCGCCGCGGCACTTGATCTTACGGACGCCCGCGCTCCGGCCCATCTGGCCCGCTGCCTGATGACCTTGAACCGTCGGGACGAGGCCTTGGCCCATGCCCAGGCCGCCGAGGCCAGACGGCCGGCGGACGCTGACACCCTCGGCATTCTGGGTGGGGTGTTCCGCCGGGCTGGCCTGCAGGACCGGGCCATCCGCCTTTTTGAAGCTGCCGTGGCCCTGGCACCTGAACAGGCCAGCTATGCCTGCCATCTAGCGGCCGCCCGGCAAGTCACCGGGGATCTTGCGGGGGCTGAAGCGGCTTATGCCAGGGCCTTGGACCTGGACGGCACCCTCTACCAGGCCTGGTCAGCGCGAGTGCAGCTGCGCCTTCAGACCTCTGAGGCGAATTTTCTGGCTGAGTTGGAGGCCCAGTTCGCGGATGCCGGCGCCGATGGGCGGCTTCATCTCGGCCATGCCCTGGCCAAGACCCACGAAGACCTGGGGAACCCCGCAACTGCTCTGGACTGGCTCATCAAGGCCAAGGCGGCCAAGGGGCGGCAGGTAGGGTATGATCCCCGCGCTGACGCCGATCTCTTTGCGGCGGCCCAGGCGACCTATCCTGACCGCCTGGTGAGGCCAGGGAAAGGCCCATCGGATCGGCCGATCTTTCTGGTGGGCTTGCCTGGGACGGGCACCAGCCTGGTCACCCGGATCCTCTCAAGCCATCCCGAGGTGAGCTCCGTTGGCGAGCATGCTGGCTTCGGCCAGATCCTGCAGCGCATGGCCGGCTCGCCCGTAGCCTTCGGTGTGGATGAGGCGACCCTGGAGGCGGCCAGCCAATTGGACCTGGGCAAGGCCGGCACCATCTATCTCCGGAGCCAGGCCGCCATGGTCCCCGGGCAGGGTGTCTTTGTGGACCGGGGTCCGCTGAACGTCTTCTATGCCGGCCTGATCCATCGGGCGCTGCCCAATGCGCGGATCATCGGCCTGCGGCGTCACCCCATGGACGCTTGTCTCGCCAGCTTTCGCCGGCTCTTCGCCGCCGGCACTTCTGAGTACGACTTCGCCTATGATCTGGCCCATACGGGCGTCTACTATGCGGGCTTCGACCGGCTGATCGCCCACTGGCGCACAGTGCTGCCGGCCGACCGCTTCACCGAGCTGGCCTATGAGGACCTGGTGAGCGACCCGGTAGGTCAGACCCGCCGGATGCTGGACTTCTGCGGTCTGGACTTTGACCCGCGCGCTCTGGCCTTCCATGAGAACACCGCCCCTGCGGCCAAATCGAGCTCTGGCCAGGGGCCAATCGCCATCTCTGCCAGCTCCATCGGCCGCTGGCGGCGCTATGGCCCGGGGCTTGCGCCCCTTCGCGCAGCCCTAGAGGCTAACGGCATCGCCATCAGCGACTAGTCGTCAGGCTTTAGCCCTTGGCTCAGGGCCGCTCGCCGGCCGGAAGGGCGGCGACCTCGGCGGGGGTCAGCTTGCGAATCTCCTGCACCAGACAGGGCGTGGCACCGATCGGCGTAGCGACCTGCAGGTCCAGGTCGAGCCGGTCGCAGATCAAGTCCGATCCCCCAGATGGGATCAGCACCAGTGGGTCGGAGACGCCGGTCGACAGGCAGGAGTGGCGGGTGGTCAGGCGAAACACGTCCTGGGGTCCGACGCTGGTGCGGAACAGCACGGTGTTGCGGTCGACGATCTTCTGATTGCGAATGCTGCTCAGTCGGAAGCAGGCCCGCTCGGGCGTTGCGCCGTTGCCAGCCATCGCCTGCGGGGCTTGTGCTGCGCCTCCTTGAGGGGAGGCCGCCGCGCATCCTGTCAGGAGCAGGGCGCCAAGGGCGGCGACCGCCGGGGTGAAAAGGGGGCTCATCTTGTCTCCTCCATTTGGCCTTTGGCGGGCACCAAGCTTTATCGTGAAGGTGTCTCCAACACCCTCATTGCGCAATGGGGCCAAAGCGGGGCGAGCCCACCCCTTGGCGTTGGGGCCCAGGGGGACTAGAGTCGCCCTGTCCTCGGGGGGCCGCGCTTGGGCGGCTGAGAGGCGGGCGAGCCCGCGACCCGTTGAACCTGATCCGGGTCATGCCGGCGAAGGGAAGGGAGAGCGCCATGGCGCGGGTACTGGAATCGACACGTCTGATCGCTCGGATCCTCGGGCCATTCCTGGTTGTGGCCGGCGCTGCAGCCGTGCTGCGCCGTGATGAACTGCTGGGCCTGATAGAGAGCTTCCAGGCCGATCCCGCCCTGACCTTTGTCACCGGCATGCTCCTGCTCCTGGCGGGTCTCGCCCTGATGGCCGTGCACCAGACCTGGCGAACCCCGGCAGAGATCGTCCTCAGCCTCACCATCTGGCTGCTGACCCTGCGCGGCGTCTTTCTGCTGTTTGCCCCCGCCGTGCTCTTCGACCTGGCCGACAACGTTATGGCCCAGACCCCGCTGGTGGTGGCCTCGGGCCTTGCCGCCGTCGGCGTCGGGGTCTGGCTGACCCTGGTCGGTTATCGCCGCGCGGCCGGCTAGGCCGCACCTTCACCCCTGTTCCCCCTCAGAGCCCCCTTCATGAACAAGCCGATCACCCCCAGCCTCGACGCCGACGCCATCCCCACAGGCGAGCGCCCGGGATCTCGCAAGGTCTATGAGGCCGGGCGGCTATGGCCCGATATCCGCGTGCCGTTCCGTGAGGTGGCGGTACACGAAAGCGCCGGTGAGCCGCCGGTGACGATCTATGATCCCTCTGGCCCCTATACCGACCCCACCGCCCACATCGATATCGACAAGGGCTTGCCTCGCACCCGGGAGCCCTGGGTCGTGTCCCGCGGCGATGTGGAGATCGTGTCTGAACCCCGGAACGTGAAGCCGGAGGACAACGGCTTTGCCCGGGGCGCGCATCTGGCACCGGAGTTCAGCCAGCCCCGTCGGGTCTACCGCGCCCGCCCTGGCGCCAGCGTCACCCAGATGGACTACGCCCGTCGGGGCATCATCACCCCGGAGATGGAGTATGTGGCCATCCGCGAGAACCTTCGCCGCAAGGAGGGCGAGGCCTTCATCCGGGACGGCGAGGATTTCGGGGCCTCGATCCCAGACCTGGTGACCCCGGAGTTTGTCCGTGACGAGATTGCCCGGGGGCGGGCGATCATTCCGGCCAACATCAACCACACCGAGCTGGAGCCGATGATCATCGGCCGAAACTTCCTGGTCAAGATCAACGCCAATATCGGCAACTCGGCGGTGCTCTCCACCGTCGCCGATGAGGTGGACAAGATGGTCTGGGCCATCCGCTGGGGTGCCGACACGGTCATGGACCTGTCCACCGGCCGCAACATCCACAACATCCGCGACTGGATCATCCGCAACAGCCCCGTGCCCATCGGCACCGTGCCGATCTATCAGGCCCTGGAGAAGGTCGGCGGGGTGGCCGAGGATCTGAACTGGGAGGTGTTCCGCGATACCCTGATCGAACAGGCCGAGCAGGGCGTGGACTATTTCACCATCCATGCCGGCGTGCGGCTGGCCTATGTGCCGCTCACCGCCAACCGGGTCACCGGCATCGTCTCTCGTGGCGGCTCGATCATGGCCAAGTGGTGCCTGGCCCACCACCGCGAGAGCTTCCTCTACGAGC
>NZ_JAKRSA010000031.1 GCF_022402485.1 Phenylobacterium sp.
GACCTTATTGCGCCCCTGGGCGAGGAAGCCGGCCGCCAGGCCTTTGCCGACTGGCTGACCCGTCTGCTGGGGGAAGAGGCGCGGGGGCCCTTGCGGGTGCTTCAGGCCCCGGGTCACCGGTTCATGGATCACCCCAAAGGGGACGTCTCCATCGTCAATCTCGCCAGCGTCCGCGACCTGGAGCAAAAGCTGGGGCAGGAGATCGATCCCCTGCGGTTTCGCGCCAACCTCTATGTGGAGGGTTGGCCCCCCTGGGTGGAGAACCAGTGGGAGGGGCTAGGCATGATGGTGGGCTGGGCCCAGGCCAAGGTCTTCAAGCCGATCGTCCGATGCGCCGCCACAGACGTCGATCCGACCACGGCTGAGCGCGATCTGGAGATCACCAAGGCCCTGTTCGATCACTATGGCCACATGTTCTGTGGGATTTATGTCCACATCGTCCGCGACGGGATGGCGAGCCTGGGCGACGCCTGCAGCCAGCCCGAGACCGCCGGCGGCGCTGAGCACGCCCAGGGGAGCCCCCGTCCATGAGCCTGACCCTGCTTAAGGCCTGGGGCATGGCCAAGGCGCGCCTGGAGGCCGTCGGCCTGACGGGTCCGGTGATCGACGCCCGCCTGCTGGTGGAGGCCGCAGCCGATGCCACTCGGCTGGACATCGTCACCGACCCCCACCGGGTGCTCACCGCCGAGCAGGAGGCGCAGCTGGAGGACTATCTGGTCCGTCGCTCAAGGCGGGAACCGGTCAGCCATATCCTCGGACGCAAGGGCTTCTGGAAGATCATGCTGCAGGTCACGCCAGACGTGCTGACCCCCCGGCCGGACACCGAGTGCGTCGTTGATGCGGTGCTGAAGGCCACCGGTGAGCATGACCGGCTGTCGATCCTGGATCTGGGCGTCGGCTCCGGCGCCATTCTGCTGGCCATCCTGGCCGAGCGCGCCAACGCCCGGGGCCTGGGGGTGGATGTGTCGGAGGAGGCCCTGGCTGTGGCCCGGGACAACGCTGCGCATCTCGGCCTGGCCGGCCGGTGCGCCCTGCTCCGGGGGGACTGGGCGCAGGGGCTGTCAGACGAGAGCTTCGACATCGTCACGGCCAATCCGCCCTACATCGCCTCGGAGGTCCTTGAGACCCTGGAGCCGGAGGTGCGGGTGCATGAGCCGAGGCTGGCACTGGATGGCGGACCTGACGGTCTCGACGCCTACCGCAACCTCGCGCCGGAAATCCTGCGGGTGCTCAAGCCCGGCGGGCGATTCGCCGTGGAGATCGGCTATGACCAGAAGACGGCGGTGGAAACGCTTTTCCGCAGCGCCGGTGCCCTGGCCGTCACCACGCAGCAGGACCTGGCAGGACTGGACAGGGTGGTGCTCGGCGAAAAAAGAGCCTTGGAAACTCCGGCCTGAGCCGCTACATCCCTAACTGTCTCCACCCAAATCGCCGGTGAAACAGGCCTCGATCCCGGAAAACGGGGCATCGGCCAAGCCGGCAAGCGCCGCGTTGCGACGGGCGCTCCCAGGTCCGGGGGGATGACGGGGATAATTTACGTCTTCAACACGGAACCTTGGGCGAAACGCCCGATCCCGAGATGAGGCTCACGCAGCCGCACGTCCTGAAGGTCAAGCCCTGGACGCGGCGCAAGACGGTTACCGAATATGAGAGATTTCAAGGGCATGAAGCGTCAGCGCGGGCGCAATCGCGGAGGCGGCGGGAATAAACCCCAGCAGCACAATGCGAACCGCGCCTTCGATTCGAACGGCCCGGACGGCGTCAAGGTGCGGGGCAACGCCCAGCATGTCTTCGAGAAGTACCAGCAGCTGGCCCGGGACGCGACGTCCTCCAGCGACCGGGTTCTGGCGGAGAACTATCTCCAGCACGCCGAGCACTATTTCCGCCTGCTGCGGGCCATGCAGCCCCAGCGCTCCCCCAGTGAGATTCTCGGCCGAGATCAGGTGACCTCTGGCCTCGACATCGATTTCGAGGACGAGAGCGGCCAGGGCCTGCCCTATGCCTCCGACCCTCCGGAAGCTGAACCGGAGTCTGACGGCGAGACCCGCCAGGGCCGCGAGCGCGATGAGTCCCGCCGCGACGATAACCGGCGCGACGACGCTCGGGGCAACGAGCCTCGGCAGAATGACGGCAAGCGCGAAGAGGTCCGTAGGGACGAAAACCGCCGGGACCGTGACGAAGGTCGCCGGGACGAGAACCGCCCGCCTCGCCGGGACCGCTGGCGGGAACGCGACGAGCGTCGGGATCGCAATGACCGCGAACCTCGCTCGGAGCGGGACCCCATGGCCGTGGTTGAACCGCAAGCCACACCCCTAGTGCCTTCCGCCCCGGCCCCAGCCCCGGTCTCCGACGGTCCCATGCTGCGTGACGCTGACGGGGGGGCCAGCGAGGCACCGGCCTTCCTGCAGATGCGGAGCCCTGAGCCTGCCAAGGCAGACGGCGATGAAGCGGTCCGCAAGCCCCGCCGACGCCGCGCGCCCCGCAGTTTTGAAGGCGGCGAAGGTGCAGCGCCCTCAGGCGGCGAGACCGAAGACGCCTGATCGCCTCAGACATGATCCACATGAAAACCCCCGGGAGCGAAGCTTCCGGGGGTTTTTGCATTCAGGTTGAGTTGCCCAAAGGCGGTGCCCCAGGGATCAGAAGCTGTAGCCCACGCCTAACCTGACGCTGCGGCCAGGCAAAGGGGCGAGATCCTTGAGGAAGGAAACATGCTCCCGGGCCTCGGCATCGTTCAGATTGCGGCCCTCCAGGAACAGCTTGAAGCCGTCCGTGGGACGCACCACCACCGAAGCATTCAGCATCCTGTAGCCGTCGGTCGGCAATTCGCCCTCGGTCACCCGGGTCTGTTCACCCACCTGGCGCAGTTCCAGCTTCCCCGTCCACCAGCTGGTGGCGAACACCGCGCGGCCGGTGGCTGACCAGGGCGGAATGCGGGCCGGAGCCCCAAGGTCGGTATCGCCACGGACATAGTCGGCGCTCCCCTCAAGGGTGAAGCTGCGCGCCCCATCCTGCCACAGCCGATAGGCGACCTGCGCCTCTCCGCCCCAGAACTCGGCGTCGGTCTGACGATAGGCGAAGATATCCAGCTCACTGTCGTGATCCTCCTCGCCGGTGGGCCGCAGGTCGATGAAGCCATCATACTGGACGGCGAAGGCATGCAGATCCGCCGCCCAGGGCCCGCCGTCATAGTGCAGCGTGACATCCAGGGCGTAGGAGACTTCGGAATTGAGGTTGGGGTTGCCCACCTCAAAGGCACGGGTGGCGATGTGCGGGCCATCGGCGAACAGCTCCGCCTCGGTGGGGGCCCTGGCTGTCCGGGACAGGCTCATGCCCGCATACCAGCCCTCGGATGGACGCAGGAAGGCCCCGAAGCTGGCCGAGACATTGTCAAATTCCGCCTTGCGGGCAGCCGTCTCCAGGGTCCGACGATCGAGCCGCAAGCCGCCTTCGATACCCCAGCGCTCAAGATCCAGGCGCTGCAGGGTGAAGACCCCAGCCTCGTTAATCTCTACGGCAGGTACATAGGCCTCCTCGCCCTTGGCGTCGAAATCCCGGGTCAGGGCCTGGATACCGACTGCGCCCTGCCAGCCGTCACGCTCGGCCTGAACCAGTTCAAGCCGACCTTCCCAGCCTTCAGACAGGAAGCGGGTGGCGGGCGCGCCATCCTCAATCTCCACGTGCTCGTAGTCGGCATAGCCGCCCGAAACCCGGAGACGCTCAAAGGGGCCCAGGGCCAGATCCATACCCCCCCGCAGGTCGTAGCGGGTTTGCTTGAGGTCAATGCTGACGCCTTCCTCATCCCCGTGGGCGTCGTCGTCATGATCGTCATGATCGTCATGATCATCGTGGTCGTCATGGTCATCGTGGTCGTCATGACCGTGGGCGTGACCGGGCACCCCATAGCGACTGTCAGTCTGCTTGACCGAGAGCCCCAGGAACCCGCCCTGGCCAACATAGGAGAGGCCTGCGCCGTAGGAGTCGAGGGTGACAGCGGTGTTCTCCACCTGGCTCGCCTGAGGGCCGAGGAAATCCTCGCCCTCAGCGGCAAGCTGGCGACGGGATTCCGCCCCCACCGGCACATCATAGTCTTCGGCTTGGCGGCGCATGGCGTCGAGGCTGAATACCCAGGGGCCGGCACCGGCCTTGAGTGCGCCCGACAGCATCTCTCCAGTGTCAACGCTGGACACCGCACCCAGGACCCGACCTTCAATCCCCGCCACCGGGGTCTCGGAGATCCGGTCGTCGATCACATTGACGACACCGCCGATGGCTGAGCCGCCATAGGCCAGGGCCGCCGGCCCCCGAAGCACTTCGATGCGTCGCGCCTCCTGCGGGTCGACGGCGACCTGGTGATCAGGGGACAGGGCGCTGGCGTCCACCATGCCGACGCCATTGCTGAGCACCAGAACCCGCGGACCAGACATTCCTCGGATTACAGGGCGGCTCGCGCCAGGCCCGAAGAAGCTGGACCGAACGCCCGGAAGGTCGCTGAGCACCTCGCCCAACCCCCCGGAGAGGCCCGTATCCAGATCATCGCGGTCAAGAATGTCGACGCTGGTGGTCACCGAGTCGATGGAGATGACGAACGGGGCGGCGGTCACCACGACCTCGGACACCTCGCCCCCCTGACTGACGGTCTGGCCAAGGGCCGGGCCGGCGGCGACCAGCAGGCCTGCGGAGGCGAGAAGGAGGGACTTGCGCATGGGGAGGACCTGTTCTGAAAAACTCAGCAAAACTGTTATGAAATAACATAACTAAACGTCAAGTCGGTTGCGCCGGAATTGGGAGATGATTAGCTGGTCTGCATGGGAGTCGATTGCCACCACACCGAAAGCGCGCATCCTGGGCTTGAAGGCGTCGCCCTGGCAGACGCCGTCGCCGCCGCAGTCAACAAGTGCGAGCGGACCCGAGAACGCCTGACGCCCCCCCGCCGCCGGGTGCTCGAGCTTCTGCTGGAAGCCGATGGACCGATGAAGGCCTATGACCTGATCGCCGCCTATGGGCACGATGGGGAGCCGGCCAAACCGCCGACAGTCTATCGCGCCCTGGATTTCCTCGAGCGACTGGGCTTTGCCCACCGGATCGAAAGTCTGAACGCCTATGTGCCCTGCCGGATGGAAGGCACCAGCCATAGGGCGGCCTTCCTGATCTGCGAATGCTGCGGGGCGGCGCAAGAGTTTGAACCCGACTTCGCCCCACAATTCGCTGCAGCCGAATCTGCGGGCTATGCGGTCCGGACCGTAACGCTGGAAGCGCGAGGTCTCTGTCCGGCCTGCAAGGTTGAAGCCTAGAATTTGCCTCTAGCGCCGGGTTCCTGAGGCCCTAAACTGTAGCGGCGGCTGAATTCTCGTCGCGCTCACCCCTTCCAGGTCAATGCTGCTCATCTCTGTCGTTGCTGTTCTGCTCCTGCTGGTGCTCAACGGCCTATTCGCCATGTCAGAACTGGCGGTGGTTTCAGCCCGGCGTGGAAAGCTCCAGGCCAGGGCCGACAGGGGGGATCGCGGGGCAGCGGCGGCCCTGCGTCTGGCCGATCACCCCACGCGCTTTCTGTCGTCGGTCCAGGTGGGGATCACCCTGATCGGCATCCTGGCCGGTGCCTTTGGCCAGGCGACCATCGCCGCCGAGCTTGACCTGATCCTGGAGACCGTGGCGCCGTTGGCCCCCTATTCCGAGGCCCTGGCCACCGGGATCGTTGTCATCGTCCTGACCTATCTGTCGCTGATTGTCGGTGAGCTGGTTCCCAAGCGCCTGGCGCTGATTTTTCCCGAGACCATGGCCTCCCTGGCCGCCCGCCCCTTGACCCTGCTGGCCCTGGCCATGGGGCCGTTCATTACCCTGCTGACCACATCCACCGCAGCGGTCCTCCGCCTGCTGGGGGTGCGTGACGCCCAGGGTGAAGCCATGAGCCACGAGGATGTGGAGATGGCCCTGGCCGAGGGGGCCCGCGCCGGCCTGATCGAGCCCGCCGAGCAGCAGATCATGACCGAGGTGATGCGCCTGGGCGACCGACCCGTCCGAGTGGCCATGACACCGCGCCGGGACCTGCACTGGATCTCGCTGGCCGATACCCCAGAGACCCTGCGTGATGAGATCCGCGCCTGTCCCTATTCGCGCATTGTGGTCAGCCGCGGCCAGGACATCGATGATCTGGTGGGCGTGCTGCACAAGAAAGATGTGGCGGATCTGCTGATGGATGACGCCGCCTTCGACCTGGAGCCCTTGGTCCTCACGCCCCTGTTCATCCCCGACACCACCTCGATCCTGCGGGCCCTGGAGCAGTTCAAGAAGACCACCATCCACATGGCTTTCGTGGTGGATGAGTTCGGCAATCTGGAGGGTGTCGTCACCCCTATCGACCTGCTGGAAATGATCGCTGGCGACTTCCCCGAGGAACATGACGCACCAGCCCCGCTGATCCTGGAGCGGGAGGACGGATCATTCCTGGTGGACGGGCGGGCCGACCTGATGGATCTCGGCGACCGTCTGGGGGAGACCTTCGACGAGGGCGACGGCTTCCACACCGCTGCCGGTCTGGTGCTTCAGCGCATGGGCCGCATCCCCAAGGAAGGCGACACGGCCATCATCCGCCGCTACCAGGTCGAGGTCCTGGACATGGATGAGCGCCGGATCGACAAGCTGCTTTTCACCCGGCGCGACGGCGATGCTGAGGATCAATGACACCCTCGCCATAGACGAGGACGAGATCACCCTGCGGTTTGTCCGGGCCTCGGGTCCCGGGGGTCAGAACGTCAACAAGGTCTCCACCGCCGTCGAACTGCGCTTCGACGTCTGGAACGCCCCAACCCTGCCCGAGCCAGTGCGCGCACGCTTGGCCAAGTTGGCCGGCCGCCGGCTGACCCAGGAGGGAGTGCTGGTTCTGCTGGCCGAGCGGTTCCGGACCCAGGAGCGCAATCGCGCCGATGCTCAGGACCGCCTGCTGGAGCTGATCCGCAAGGCCGCCGAACCTCCGCCGCCCCCCCGCAAAAAGACCAGGCCGACCCTGGCCTCCAAGACGCGCCGCCTGGAGAGCAAGACCCGCCGGGCTGTGGTCAAGGCTGGCCGGGGACGCCCCGGCGGCGACGACTAAACCCAGACCGTGTGGGGTCGCCGCAGCAATTGTTGGCATCTGTCACAGTCCTTAACTATGGTCTGACCATGTCTAAGCTCCGCATCCTGGCGATCTCCGCCACGCTCGCCCTGGCCACGGCCTGCGCCCCGACCATGGGCCCGCCTCCCCCGCCGCCCGGCACAGGAACCCCGTCGGCCACGGTCTTCCGCCAAGAGGACTTCTCCTGGTCGGCGGTGCCGGGCCGCAACACCATTGATGGCCGCCTGACCTATCGCCAGGGGACCACCCGCTACACCTGCTCGGGTGCCGGCGTGGTGCTGACGCCGGAGACCCCCTGGACCCGGCGGCGCATGGCGATCCTCTATTCGTCGCCGGAGGCCGCTGCCCTGCCCGCTGACGAGGTCCGCGCCCGGACGCCCTCGGCCCCCAATGACGACTATTCGTCCTTTGTCCGACGGACCACCTGTGACGCCGCCGATCGCTTCACCTTCGCAAATCTGCCCGATGGTGCCTGGTTCGTGATCACGGTCACCCGTCCCTCCGCCGGACCCGGCCCGAGCATGGCCATCATGCGTCGTGTGGTGACCCGAGGCGGTCGCATCAGCCCCATCGATCTTTGACGCGGGCCACCTCCACCTGAGACCTGAAAGCCGAACGCCCTCCCCGCGCATGCGGGAAGGGCGTCGTCGGTGTCATCAGACCAGAGCCTCAGTGGACCTGGGCGCGACCGATCACCAGGCCGTCATCATCGGCCTGGACCTCGATCACCGCCCCATCCTCCAGATCGCCAGCCAGCAGTTTGCGGGCGATGGGGTCGATAAGGTCCTTCTGGATCACCCGCTTCAGCGGGCGAGCGCCATAGACGGGGTCATAGCCCTTATTGCCCAGCCAGGTCAGGGCTGAGGCGTCCAGGGACAAGGCCATGCGCCGGTCGGCCAGCATCTTCTCCAGGCGGTGAAGCTGGATGCCAACGATATTGCCCATCTCCGCCCGGCCAAGCCGTTTGAACAGGATGATCTCGTCGATCCGGTTCAGGAGCTCGGGCCGGAAATGGCTGCGCACCACATCCATCACCAGGGGCCGCACCGCGTCCACCGGCTCGCCCTCGGCCTGGGCGGCGAGGTGCTCTGAGCCCATGTTCGAGGTCATGATGATCAGGGTGTTGCGGAAATCGATGGTACGCCCCTGCCCGTCCGTCAGACGACCATCATCGAGCACCTGCAGCAGGATGTTGAACACGTCGGGGTGCGCCTTCTCGACCTCGTCGAACAGGATCACCTGATAGGGCCGGCGGCGGATCGCCTCGGTGAGCGCGCCCCCTTCATCGTAGCCGACATAGCCAGGAGGTGCCCCGATCATGCGGCTGACCGAATGCTTCTCCATGTACTCACTCATGTCGAGGCGGGTGATGGCCTGCTCATCGTCAAATAGGAACTCCGCCAGCGCCTTGGTGAGCTCAGTCTTGCCGACCCCGGTGGGGCCGAGGAACAGGAAAGAACCAATAGGCCGGTTGGGATCCTGCAGACCCGCGCGGGCGCGGCGGACGGCGTCGGAGACGGCGGCGAGCGCCTCCTCCTGGCCCACCACCCGGCCCCGGAGGCTGTCCTCCATGGACAGCAGCTTCTCACGCTCGCCCTCCAGCATCTTGTCGACAGGAACGCCCGTCCAGCGGCTGACCACAGCGGCGATCTGTTCGGCGTCCACCACCTCAGGACTGACAGGTGCCTCTTCGGCGGCAGCCTCGGCCTGGGCCAGGCTGCGTTCCAGGGGCGGAATTTCCCCGTAGGCGATCTCAGATGCCCGCTGCAGATCACCCCGCCGCTGGGCGGCGACCAGTTCGGCGCGCAGGCGGTCGAGCGCCTCGCGGATCTGGGCAGCTGAGCTCAGCTTGTCCTTTTCCGCCTTCCAGCGGCCGGTCATGCCGGCCGATTCCGCCTCAAGCTCCACCAGCTCGTCCTCGAGCTTTTCGAGCCGCGCCTTGGAGGCTGCGTCAGTCTCCCGGGTCAGGGCCTCACGCTCGATCTTCAGCTGGACGATCCGACGGTCGATCTCGTCCAGCTCTTCAGGCTTGGAGTCGACCGCCATGCGCACCCGGCTGGCCGCCTCGTCCACCAGATCGATGGCCTTGTCGGGCAAGAAGCGGTCGGCGATGTAGCGATTGGACAGGGTGGCGGCGGCCACGATGGCGCTGTCAGAAATCCGCACCCCGTGGTGGACCTCGTACTTCTCCTTCAGGCCGCGCAGGATGGAGATGGTGTCCTCCACCGTCGGCTCGGACACGAACACCGGCTGGAACCGGCGAGCCAGAGCGGCATCCTTCTCCACATGCTTACGGTACTCGTCCAGCGTCGTGGCACCGACGCAGTGCAGCTCGCCCCGCGCCAGGGCAGGCTTCAGCAGGTTGGAGGCGTCCATGGCGCCCTCAGACTTCCCGGCACCCACCAGGGTGTGCATCTCGTCGATGAACAGGATGATCGAGCCTTCGGCGGCGGTGACCTCGTTCAGGACCGCCTTCAGCCGCTCTTCGAACTCGCCGCGATACTTGGCCCCGGCGATCAGGGAGCCCATGTCCAGGGACAGGAGCTTCTTGTCCTTCAGGCTTTCAGGCACGTCCCCATTGATGATCCGCAGGGCCAGGCCCTCGACGATAGCGGTCTTGCCGACGCCCGGTTCGCCGATCAGGACGGGATTGTTCTTGGTGCGCCGCGACAGCACCTGGATGGTCCTGCGGATTTCCTCATCCCGGCCAATTACCGGATCGAGCTTCTGGTCCCGGGCGGCCTGGGTCAGGTCACGGGCATATCGCTTAAGCGCGTCGTAGCCTTCCTCGGCCGAGGCGGAGTCCGCCGTGCGACCCTTGCGGACATCGCTGGCGGCACCTTCCAGGGCGCTGGCCTTGACGCCCGCGCTCTTCAGGGCCTCAGCGGCCTCGCCACCTTCCGCAGCGATCGCCATCAACAGACGTTCGGTGGTGACGAACGCATCGCCAGCGGACTTGGCGTCAGCCTCAGCCTTGGCGAAAACCCGGGCGCTTTCGGGGGCCATATAGAGCTGGCCTGAGCCCCCCTCGACCTTGGCCCGCTTGGCCAAGGCGGCCTCAACGGCCGCATCGGCCTCATCGGGCCGACCCCCGGCGCTCTGGATCAGGGCGCGGGACAACCCGTCCTTTTCCTCGAGCAGGACCTTGAGCAGGTGGATGGGGGCAAGTTGCTGGTGACGGCGGGCAAGCGCGAGGCTCTGAGCCGACTGGATCGCCTGTTTGGCGCGATCGGAATAGACGTCGATGTTCATGGCATCCCCTCGTTAGGCGGATTGACGGGCCTCGCCTTTGCGCAAGCGCAAGCCCCGTCCACTCATGATGTAGGTGTGACACTTAGGCCACACAAGCCGCCTCGACCCGTTTCTTTTCGGCCACGCGCCCTAGGTTAAACCGATTAACCAGAGCCCCGTTGCGCGGTCAGTTCAGCTCGGTCTTCTTGGGCGGCTCTGGGGGCAATGGGGCCACGGGGACACCGTCCTCCACCAGGGCCTTGACCTCAGCTGGCGTCGCCTCGCCGTAGATGCCTCGGTCCTCGGAGCGTCCTTCGTGGATAGCGCGGGCCTCAGCGGCGAAGGCGTCGCCGACATTGTCGAAGTTCTCCTCCACATGGCGGCGCACCTTGCTGAGCGCCTCCATCATCACCGCCCGGGCCTGGGGCGGCAGATCAGGGGTATTGCGCTTGGTCCCGGCGACGGCCGGGGCCATGATCTGCTTGCGCACCTCAGCGGTCTCGCAGACCGGGCAGGACAGCAGGCCCCGGGCCTTCTGATCGTCAAAGTCTGCCGAGGCACCAAACCAGCCCTCGAACTCATGGTCATGGGCGCAGACCAGGGCGTAGCGGATCATGGCAAGGGCACCGGGCCGCTGAAGGGCTGGGCGTTGGCCAGGGCCGGGATGGCGGCCCTCGCCTTGGCCACCTGATCAAGATCGAGGTCCGCAAACAGCACGCCCGGCTCGTCGTGGTCGAGCTTGCCCAGAACCTCGCCCCAGGGGGCAATAGCCAGGCTGTGGCCATAGGTGCCGCGGCCGTCCTCGTGGAAACCCCCTTGAGCCGGGGCCAGGACGAAGCTGCCGGTCTCAATGGCCCGGGCCCTTAACAGCACCTCCCAATGGGCCTCGCCGGTGGGTCGTGTAAAGGCGGCGGGCACGGTGAGGATCTGCGCCCCGGCTAGGGCGAGCGCCCGATGCAGGGCCGGAAAGCGGATGTCGTAGCAGATGGTCAGACCAAGCACGGCACCTTCGGCCTGGGCAATGACGGCCTGATCCCCGGGGGTGTAGACCGCCGATTCCCGTGCGGTCTCTCCATTGGGCAGATCCACATCGAACATGTGCAGCTTGTCATAGGTGGCGGTGATCTCACCGTCCGGGGCAATCAGAGCGCTGCGATTGGCCGCCTGACCATCCCCTCGCCGCACCAGGGCTGAGCCGATCAACACGCTGACCGAGAGCCGCCGCGCCGCATCCCGCAGACCCTGGACCACCGGGTCGTCCTCCAGCGAGGTCAACTGCGCCGCCAGCAGATTGCGATCCTTCTGCAGGAAATTTGTCCCCTCCGGCGTGAGGATCAGCTGCGCGCCCCCTTGGGCGGCCTGGCTGATCAGGGGCACCACATGGTCCAACGCCCCGGCGTGGCTGGCCGGGGTTCGGGTCTGAATGAGGGCCACGCGGAGGGTCATGGGCTCTGGTCTCGCTGGCTCAGGCCGCGCCGAGCAGGGCGTCGAGCTTGCCGGCTCGCTCCAGCTCCATCATGTCGTCGCAGCCGCCGATGTGACGTTCACCGATGAAGATCTGCGGGAAGGTGTTGCGGCCCGAACGCCGGTTCATCTCCTGGCGCCGTTCAGGATCGAACGCCGCCTCAATCTCGGTGAATTCGACGCCCTTCTTTTCGAGCAGCGCCATGGCGCGCACGCAGTAGGGGCAGAACGGCTTGGTGTAGAGGGTCACGTTGGGCATGGCGGGGATAAGGGGAGTCCAAAGTTAAATGTCCAGACCTCGGCGCGAAGCCTCCGGTCATGAGGGAGTGGTCGCGGCCTTGACCCGCGCGACCACGGCGAGATCGACGCGGGCCGCCCCAGCCGCGAGCAGGGCGCGCGCGCAGCCTTGGGCGGTGGCCCCGGTGGTGAGAACATCGTCCACCAGCAGGATGTTTCGTCCCGCCACCTGATAGGCGCGGCCCTCTGGGACGACAAAGGCGCCCGCCACATTGCGCCGCCGACCAGAGCCCGACTTGCCCCCCTGGCTCTCGGTGGCGCGGCGGCGGACCAGGGCGTCGGGGAGATAGGGCCGGTCCCTGAGCCTGGCCAGGCCGCGAGCGATCTCGGCAGCCTGGTTGAACTGGCGCTGAAACAGGCGGCCCCGGTGCAAGGGCACCGGAATGATGGCGTCGGCCTCGATCACCAGCTCATCAGCCGCCCGCGAAAGCCAGCGGGCAAACAAAGGGGCCAGATCCTGCCGGTCGGCATGCTTGAACTGCAGGATCGGATCGCGGGACGTCTCGTCATAGAGACAGGCGGCCCTGGCGCGTGAGAAGGCTCGCGGGCGTGCCTCGCAGGCAACACAGCGGGCACCTGCGCCCAGGGCGAACTCGAATGGCGTCCCGCAGCCGTCGCAGACGGGGCCGTCAATGAAGGTGATCTTCATCCAGGCCTGTGCCGACAGGCCGGCCGACATGGGCCTTGGCCCGTCATCCAGGGCCAGCGGCGGAAAGACCAGGTCCAGGAGCCCCCGCCCAGCTGATTTCAGCTGCGGTCCTGGTTTCCAGACGCGGCCCGACAGGCCATCTTGCAGGCTCATGTCACCTGCTCCCCCCAAACTCTTCGACCGCGCCCTGGTGCGTAAGCGCCTGACCCGGGCCGCCCCGGTCTTTGACCAGGCCGACTTCCTGCATCGGCGCGCCGCCCAGGATGCCGTGGAACGGCTGGAAGCGATCATGCGCGACTTCCCCCTGGCCGTCGATCTTTCGGCGCGTCGGGGCGCATTTTGCCAGGCCCTGGGGCAGAGCGATGCTCAGGCGCGCATCGGAACGGTCATCGAGGCCGACTTTTCCGGCGCCATGCTGGCGGGGCGTCCAGGTCCAAGGGTCGTGCTCGATGATGAGCGGCTGCCCTTTGCCCCAGCCAGCCTGGACCTGGTGATCTCGACGCTTGGCCTGCACTGGACCAATGATGTCGTCGGAGCCCTGATCCAAATTCGCCGCGCCCTGAAGCCCGATGGCCTGTTCATCGGGGCCTTCCTGGGCGGTTCGACTCTCTTTGAGCTGCGCCGCTCTTTGATCGACGCCGAGGTCGAGCTGACCGGCGGGGCCGGCAGCCGCGTCTCCCCGTTTGCAGATCCCTCTGACGCAGCCGGGCTATTGCAGCGGGCGGGCTTTGCCCTGCCCGTCGCCGATGTGGACCGGGTGAATGTCCGCTACACCCACCCCCTGAAACTGATGGCCGACCTGCGGCAGATGGCCGAGACCAACGCCCTGGCCGAGCGCCATCCCCGGGCGCTGACCCGCACGGTCCTGGCGCGGGCCTTCGAACTTTATTTTGAGCGGTTTGGCGAGGCTGACGGACGAATACCCGCCACCTTCGAGATCCTGACCCTTACCGGCTGGGCGCCGCATGTCAGCCAGCAACAGCCTCTGAAGCCTGGCTCAGCCAAGATGCGCCTGGCCGATGCCCTGGGGGTGGAGGAGAACCCGCTGCCGCGATCAGAAGACTGAAGGGCTTGGTCAGCCCAGCGCGTCTGAGACCTTGATCAAAACATCATAGATCTGGGAACGTAAAGCGCCTGCTGCGGTGATGACCACAAGGCCGAGCACGGCGGCCATCACGGCATGTTCGACCGCCGTGGCGCCAGACTCATTCCGGCTCAGGGACGTCAGACCAGGTCGCGAAGCCAGGCCACCAGGGGCGCGTCGGCCGGCGGCATGGGATAGTCGCTCAGCTTGTTCGGCTTCACCCATGCGAGGGCCTTGTGCTCCTTTGCGGTGACGAACCCGCTCCAGCGTCTGCACAGATAAAGTGGCATCAGCAGGTGAAAGGACTCATAACCGTGGCTGGCGAACACGAAGGGGGCCAGGCACGCACCCGTCACCTGAATGCCCAGTTCCTCATCGAGCTCGCGGATCAGGCAGGCCTCAGGCGTCTCGCCGTCCTCGACCTTGCCGCCCGGAAACTCCCACAGGCCCGCCAACGCCTTGCCCTCTGGCCGTTGGCAGATCAGCACGCGACCGTCGACATCGATCAGGGCCGCGGCGGCGACCAGCAGGATAGGCTTTGAGCTCATAACCTCTCCATTCCCCGGCTGGGCCGGCAATGCAACAGGCCTCGACAATCTGTGTCACCGGGGCGGGCTGAGACGGTCATGGGTTGACTTCGCACCTGCGAAAGAGGATTAGGGCCTGCGCCCTGATTGGCGCTATCGGTGCTCCAGCCCGCGTGAGGGCCTCCTGAAATGGGGGTTCGGCCTGTTGAGCGCCCTAAGAGATCGCATAGATCGCCCCGCCACGCGGGGGCTTTCCCCAAACTGACCCGCGCCCAGCGGCCCTTGCAGAGCAAGCGGTCGCGTTCGGTGCACTCCGAAAGACTGTAAGTCACTTGACCCAATTTTCTGAACTCGGCCTGGCCAAACCTTTGCTCAAGGCCCTGGCCGACCAAGGCTATGAGACCCCGACCCCGATCCAGGCCAAGGCCATTCCGGGCGTGTTGTCTGGCCGTGACATCCTGGGCATCGCCCAGACGGGCACTGGCAAGACCGCCGCCTTCGCCCTGCCGATCCTCCATCGCCTGGCGGCCGACCCCAAGCCCGCGCCCCGTCGCGGCTGCCGGGTGCTGGTCCTGTCGCCGACCCGCGAACTGGCCACCCAGATCGCCGATAGCTTCCGCACCTATGGCCAGCACCTGGGCCTCACCGTCACCGTGATCTTCGGCGGCGTGAAGTATGGCGGCCAGATGCGCGCCATGGCACCGGGCGTCGATGTCCTGGTGGCCACCCCGGGCCGCCTGATCGACCATCTGGGCGAGAAGACCGTCACCCTGCAGGGCGTCGAAACCTTCGTCCTCGATGAAGCCGACCAGATGCTGGACATGGGCTTCATCGTCCCGATCCGCCGCATTGTGAAGCACATCCCCGCCCAGCGGCAGAACCTGTTCTTTTCGGCCACCATGCCCACCGAAATCGGCAAGCTGGCCGGCGAACTCCTGAAGGACCCGCTGAAGGTCTCGGTAACCCCGCAGGCGACCACCGTCGAGCGCATCACCCAGAAGGTGCTGTTCGTCGAACAGACCCGCAAACGCGCCCTGCTGGCCGAGCTGTTCGCCGAGAAGGACTTCAAGCGCGTCATCGTCTTCACCCGTACCAAGCGCGGTGCCGACCGGGTGGCCAAGAGCCTGGAGCAGGGCGGGGTAGAAGCCTCGGCCATCCACGGTGACAAGAGCCAAGGCCAGCGCGAACGCGCGCTCGCCGACTTCAAGGCGGGCAAGGTTCGCGCCCTGGTGGCCACCGACATCGCCGCCCGCGGCATCGACATCGACGCGGTCAGCCACGTGGTCCAGTACGAACTGCCCAACGTGCCGGAGGCCTATGTCCACCGGATCGGGCGGACCGCCCGGGCCGGCGCCGATGGCTCGGCCATCGCGTTCTGCGCCGATGACGAGCGCAACCTGCTGCGGGATATCCAGAAGGTCACCCGCCAGACCATCCCGTCCTTCGACCGGCGCAACGATAAGGGCCTGGCCCTGATGACCAAGGCCATTGCCGACGTCACGCCGGAAGAGCCCCGTCTGCCCTCCGGCCGTTCACGCGATCCGCGCAACGACGTGCCTGCAGCCCTGCGTCAGACCCGCGGTCGTCGTCCTGACCAGAGCCGTGGCGGCGGTGGCGGTGAAGGCCGGGGTGGCCAGCCCCGCCGTGACGGTGCCAAGCCCGCCCAGGCGGCCAAGGCCGGTGCCAGCGCCGGTGGCGATCGCTTCCGGGGTCCCAAGCGCGAAGGCGTCGCCAAGGCCTGGAGCCCGATTGACTAAAGCCTCTCGGCTCAACTGCCCTTGAACCTTTGCGGTCAGGCCCAGAAGGCCTGGCCGCATTGCATTAGGACCGGTAGTCGCCGTTGATGGCCACATACTGCTTGGTCAGGTCGCAGGTCCAGACCGTGGCGCTGGCCTTGCCGACGCCCACATCGACAAAGACCTCAAGGTCCTGCTGCTTCATATAAGCGCTCATCTTGGCCTCGTCGTAGGTGGCCGAGATCAGGCCGTCGCGGGCGGCCCAATGCTCGCCAAAGCGCACGGAAATTGAGTCCCGGTTGACCGGCTCGTCTGCACGGCCGACCGCCATGACGATCCGCCCCCAATTGGCGTCCTCGCCGGCAAACGCGGTCTTGACCAGGGGGCTTTCGGCGATGGTCCGGGCGATCTTGCGCGCCGACACAGGGTTCTCAGCGCCCGCCACGGTGATCTTGACGAACTTGCTCGCCCCCTCCCCATCCCGCACCAGCTGCAGGGCGAGATCCAGCAGCACCGCCTCGAGCTTTTCTCGGAAGTCGGCCAACCGCTTGTCACCGGCCCGGGTGATCTTCGCAGCGCCCGACTGGCCCGTGGCAAACAACAGCAGGGTGTCGTTGGTCGAGGTATCCCCGTCCACGGTCACGCAGTTGAAAGTGGTACGAACATAGAGGTTCACCAGACTCTGCAGGGCCGGGGCGGAGATGGCGGCATCGGTGGCCACAAAGGCCAGCATGGTCGCCATATCCGGCGCGATCATGCCTGAGCCCTTGCAGATGCCGGCGATGCGCACCGGCGTCCCGTCGATCAGCGCCTCGGCGGTCGCCCCCTTGGGGAAGGTGTCGGTGGTCATGATCGCCCGGGCCGCAGCGTCCCAGTTGTCAGCCTCGAGCTTCTGTTCCACCTCAGGCAGCCGCTGGGTGATCTTGGTGTCGTCTAGCAGCACGCCGATCACGCCGGTGGAGGCCAGCATCACATCCCGCTGACGGCAATCGAACCGCTTGGCCACTGCCGAGGCCACCCGGCGGGCTGCATCGGCACCCGGCTTGCCCGTAAACGCATTGGCGCAGCCGGCGTTGACCACCAGGACCCGGACCTCCGCCCCCCCGGTGGCCGCCAGTTGCTTCTGGCACCAGTCTACCGGCGCCGAACCCACCTTGCTCCGGGTGAAGACACCCGCCGCGGTGGTCCCAGGATCGAGGCTGACCAGCAGCAGATCATCGCGCTCGTGCTTGTAGAACCCCGCCCGACCCACGGCCAGGCGAACCCCGGCCACCGGTGGGATGGTCGGGAAGGGCACCACCAAGGGCGAGACCGGCAAGGCGGACTTGGCTGGCTTGGCGACCGGTGCGGCGCTGCTCGTTTTGTCGGCCCGCTTGGTGGTCGCGCGCTTCAGAGCGCTGGCCAAGGGATCCAGCGCCCGCTCGATCTTATGACCCATGGCTCCCCCCATGCTCTCTCCCGACCGGGTTGAACCTGAGGCCTTGGCGGGAGCCTTCGTCTTGGGGGCCCGGGTCTTGGCGGCCTGAGGCGTCTCTGGCGGCTTGCTGGCCATCAGTTGGCCTCCGCAGGTTTAGCAGCCGGTGCCTTGGGGGCCGGGGCGGCTTTTGCCGCAGGCGCAGGCTTGGCGGGCGGTGCTGCGTCGGCAGGCTCCACCGGGGCGCCGGGCACGTCCTCAGCTGCCGCGATCAAGGTCTCGACCTTGGCCCGGCCCCGCAGCTTTTCTAGCAGGTCGCGGACCTGATCATAGGTCAGAAAGCGAATGATCTGCGGCCGTGCGGCCTCCAGGGTGATCGGCTCTTCCAGGCGGCGGTCCTCGATACGCACCACCGCAAAGCCGCCTTCCACCTCAAAGGGACCGACGATCTGCCCGGCCTTGGCGTCCTTCAATGCGCCCTCATAGGCTTCGGGCATCACATCGGTAGTGAAATAGCCGAGATCACCGCCGTTGAAGCGGGTCGCGGCGTCGGTGGACCGTTCCATGGCCAGGGCCTCGAACGATGCGCCGGTGGCCAGCAGGCTTTTGACCGCCTCGCCTTCTTCAAGGGTCGCGACCAGGATTTGCCGGGCTCGGATTTCCTCAGACTGCCGGGCGAGCTTCAGCTGCTCCTGATAGAGGCTGCGAATGGCGTTCTCGTTCACGGCGTCGGACACGACGGTCTCGACGAGCATGTCGCCGAGGATGCGTTCCCGAGCGGCAGCCAGGCGGCGCTGGGCCACCGGATCCTCGTCGAGATTCCGGCTGAGGGCTTCGGCGGCCAGGAGTTTCTGGTCGATCACCTCGTCCAGCACCCGCCGGAACAGGTCTGACGAGATGTCCAGGGGCTCACCCTCTCCGATCAGCGCCTGGGCCACGGCCTCTCGCTTGACGTCCGAGGCCCAGACGGTCTTGCCGTCGACCTTGGCCACGGCCTCATCACCGGGCTGGGGCGGGCGCTCATCGCCGCCGCGATCGCCACAGGCGGCCAGCAATAGACCGACAGCGGTCAGTACGGCGGCAAGTCCGCCGAAACGGGTGGGGTTTGCACGGGTCATGGGCAGCATCCCTGGAGCGCCGGGACAAGACTGCTGGCGCAGTCCGTCCCTAGCCATTTCCCCCGTGGGATGCAAAGGTTGCGGCGATCATAGCTCGGCGTCCGCACCACAAGCAGGCAGCCGGATCATATTCATTCGGGAGAATTACATATGCGCGAAGCCGTTATCGTTTCCTATGCCCGCACCGGGCTCGCCAAGTCAGGTCGCGGGGGCTTCAACATGACCCCGACCATGAGCATGGGCGCTCATGCGGTGAAACACGCGGTCGAACGCGCTGGAATCGATCCGGCCGCCATCGAAGACTGCATTATGGGCAATGTGGCCCACGGCGCAGGCAATCTGGGCCGTCAGGTGTCCCTGCTGGCCGGCCTGCCGATCTCCACGTCTGGCTCCACCGTCAACCGCTTCTGTTCCTCGGGTCTGAACACCATCGCCACGGCCGCCAACTATGTGCGCATTGACGGCGCTGACGCCGTGGTCGCCGGCGGCGTGGAGTCCCTGTCGATGCCCGGCGGCGGCGGCGGGCGCGAGAACATCGACTCTGACCTGATCAAGCAATACCCGGCCATCTTCATGCCGATGATCGACACCGCCGACGTGGTCGCCGAGCGCTACAAGGTTAGCCGCGAGTCCCAGGACCAGTACTCCCTGGAATCTCAGCAGCGCATGGCTGCCGCCCAGCAGGCGCAGAAGTTCAAGGACGAAATCGTCCCCATGAAGACCAAGATGAAGCAGGTCAACAAGGAGACCAAGGAAGAGACCGTGGTCGACTATGTCGTCGATCGTGACGAGTGCAATCGTCCCGACACGACCCTCGAAGGCCTGGCCAAGCTCGCCCCGGTGCGGGGCGAAGGCAAGTTCATCACCGCCGGCAACGCCAGCCAGCTGTCGGACGGCGCCGCTGCCGTGGTAATCATGGAAGCCAAGGCCGCCGAGAAGGCCGGCCTGAGCCCCATGGGCGCGTTCAAGGGCTGGGTCGTCGCCGGTTGCGAGCCTGACGAAATGGGCATTGGCCCGGTGTTCGCCATCCCGCGCCTGCTGGAGCGTCATGGCCTGAAGGTCAACGACATCGACCTTTGGGAACTGAACGAGGCCTTCGCCTCCCAGTGCCTCTATTCCCGCGACAAGCTGGGCATCGACCCGGAGAAGTACAACGTCAACGGCGGCTCCATCGCCATTGGCCACCCCTATGGCATGACCGGCGCCCGTCTGGCCGGTCACATCCTGCAGGAAGGCAAGCGCCGTAACGCCAAGCATGTGGTGGTGTCCATGTGCATCGGCGGCGGCATGGGCGCAGCGGGCCTGTTCGAGGTCTACTGATCCCCCGCCGCCCAGGCGGTGACGATCTCCAAGGGCTCCCCGGCAACGGTGGAGCCCTTTCTATTTCAGGTTTTGCCTGAGCCAGAGGCCATACAGGGGGGCCTCACGTTGACACTGGCAGGACCGCTGCTTAAGTCTCGCCCTCGCTCTCAGAGCGGGATTCCGGGCAGGCGAAGGTCAGACGGCGCGCCGTGCGCAACGCCCGCGACCCCGCATCGACCGCATTCTCGGACGCCCCCGCACATGTTTTTCCAACGGCTCTTCGGCTCCTCTCCCGACCGCAAGATCAAGGCCTTCCAGGCCCGGGTCGCGAAGATCAACGCGCTTGAACCCCAGATGGAGGCGTTGTCGGACGAGGCGCTGCGCGGCAAGACCGAGGAGTTCCGGGCCCGGTTGGCCAAGGGCCAGACCCTGGACCAGCTGCTGGAAGAAGCCTTCGCCGTGGTGCGGGAGGCCTCCAAGCGCACCATCGGCCTGCGCCACTTCGATGTGCAGATGGTCGGCGGCATGGTGCTGCATCGCGGCGGCATTTCCGAAATGCGCACCGGCGAGGGCAAGACCCTGGTGGCCACCCTTCCGGTCTATCTGAATGCGCTGGAGGGCAAGGGCGTCCACGCGATCACGGTGAACGACTATCTCGCCCAGCGTGACGCCGAATGGATGGGGCAGATCTACAGATTCCTGGGGATGAGCGTCGGCGTCATCGTTCACGGGCTGTCGCAGGGCCAGCGCAAGGCCGCCTACCAGTCGGACATCACCTACGGGACCAACAACGAGTTCGGCTTCGACTATCTGCGCGACAACCTGGTTTATGAGTCCGGGGAGATGGTCCAGCGGGGCCACAACTTCGTCATCGTCGACGAAGTGGACTCCATCCTGATCGACGAAGCGCGCACGCCGCTGATCATCTCCGGGCCCACCGAAGACCGCAGCGAGTTCTACAAAACCATCGATGTGCTGGTCAAAGAGCTCATCAAGGACACGACGAACTTCGATCTGGACGAGAAGCAGCGCCAGGTTCTGCTCACCGAAACCGGCTCCGAGCGCATCGAGGAGATGCTGGAACAGAGCGGCCATCTGGTGGAGGACTCAGCGGGCCTCTACGACCCGGCCAATGTGTCGTCGGTCCACCATGTGAACCAGGCCCTGCGGGCCAACATCCTCTACACCCGGGACAAGGACTATATCATCCGCGCCGGCGAGGTGATCCTGATCGACGAGTTCACCGGCCGCATGATGCAGGGCCGCCGTCTGTCGGAAGGCCTGCACCAGGCCATCGAAGCCAAGGAAGGTGCCCGGGTCCAGCCCGAGAACCAGACGCTGGCCTCGGTGACCATCCAGAACTATTTCCGCCTCTACAAAAAGCTGTCGGGCATGACCGGCACGGCCTCCACCGAGGCCCAGGAGTTCGGCGACATCTACAAGATGGAAGTCGTCGAGATCCCCACCAATCGGCCGGTGACCCGTGTGGACGAAGACGACGAGGTCTATCGCACCGCCGCCGAGAAGAACCAGGCCATCCTCAAGCAGATTGCCGACTGCTTTGTACGCGGTCAGCCGATCCTGGTGGGCACGGTGTCCATCGAGAAGTCTGAGCTCTTGTCAGAGCTGCTGAAGAGCCACGTCTTCGAACATGAGGGTCAGACCCGCACCGGCATCCCGCACAATGTGCTCAACGCCCGCTATCACGAGCAGGAGGCCCTGATCGTGGCCGACGCGGGCGTGCCTGGCGCGGTGACCATCGCCACCAATATGGCCGGTCGGGGCACCGACATTCAGCTGGGCGGCAGCATCGACATTCGTTTGTCGCGCTGGCGCGACGAGCAGCGAGGCCTAGGCATCGAGCCCGACGCCGACGCCTATCTTCTGCGTCGCCAGGAGATCGAGGCCGAGATCGCCGATCTGAAGGAAAAGTCCCTGGCGGCCGGCGGTCTCTATGTGCTCGGCACCGAGCGCCACGAAAGCCGCCGGATCGACAACCAGCTGCGCGGCCGGACAGGTCGTCAGGGGGACCCTGGCCGGTCCAAGTTCTTCCTGTCCTGCGAAGACGACCTGCTGCGCATTTTCGCCGGCGACCGGCTGGACTCGATCATGCGCACCTTCGGTGTCCAGGAAGGCGAGGCCATCACGCACAAGTGGCTGAACGGTGCCATTGCTACGGCCCAGAAAAAGGTCGAGCAGCGCAACTACGAGATCCGCAAGAACCTCCTGAAGTACGACGACGTGGTCAACGACCAGCGCAAGGCCGTCTTTGAGCAGCGCCAGGAGTTCATGGAGGCCGCAGACCTAACCGAGGTCGTCACCGAGATGCGGGCCGACACCATCGAGGACATGGTCAACCGCCACATGCCCCCCAAGGCCTATGCCGAACAGTGGGATGTGGACGGGCTCGATGAGCGGGTCCGCGAAATTCTCGGCCTGGAGCTGCCGGTACGGGAATGGGCCGCCGAAGACGGCATCGCCAATGAGGAAATCCACCAGCGGATTACCGAGGCCGCCAATGCCCGCGCCGCCGAGCGCGAGGTCGCCTTCTCCCCTGAGCGCATGCGCATGCTGGAAAAGAGCTTCCTGCTGCAGACCGTCGATCTGCAATGGCGCGAACACCTGATGCACCTCGATCACCTGCGAAATGTGATCGGTCTGCGGGGCTATGGTCAGCGAGATCCGCTGAACGAGTATAAGACCGAGGCCTTCTCCCTGTTTGAGAAGCTGCTCACCGACCTGCGCCACAACGTCACCAAGTGGATGATGACCGTGGAGCTCCAGCGGGAGGCTCCGCCGCCGCTGCAACAACCCCAGCGGCTGATGGAAGTGCACCTTGATCCCCTGAGCGGTGAGAACGCTGCCACCGCAGGGGCCCTGCCCTCAGGCCTGTCGCGGGAGCAGCGGGAGGGCCTGCCCGTCTCGTCCCTGCCCGCAGGCTGGGAGCAGACCGGCCGCAACGCCCCCTGCCCCTGCGGGTCCGGCAAGAAGTTCAAGCACTGTCACGGGGCCCTGGTCTAGGTGAGCGCCCCGCCGGTTCTGGAGTCCCACGGCCGGTGCCCCGTCTGCGAAGACGATGTGGTGTTCGCGTCGGCTGACGGCTGGCTCCGGGATGGGTTCAAATGCTCAGGCTGCGGCTCGATCCCAAGGGAGCGCGCCCTGATGCGGGTGCTGGCCGAGCTTGCCCCGGACTGGCGAAACCTGGCCATCCACGAGAGCTCTGGCTGTTCGGTGTCCAGCAACCGACTGCGCGCCCAGTGCCCGGGCTATGTGGCCACCCAGTATGATCCAGCCACCCCCTGGGGGACGCAGCACCCCCACGGCTATCGCAGCGAGGACCTGGAGGCCCAGACCTTCGCTGACGCCAGCTTCGACATTGTCGTCACCCAGGATGTGTTCGAGCATCTCTTTGCGCCCGACCGGGCTATCGCCGAGATCGCCCGGACCCTGAAGCCCGGCGGTTTTCACATCTGCACCGTGCCCATCGTCAAAAAGGCGGCCCCCTCGGTCCGCAGGGCGAAACGGCGACGGGACGGGTCGATCGAGCACCTGGCCGAGCCTGAATACCATGGCAATCCCATGGACCCGGACGGCGCGCTGGTAACCGTCGACTGGGGCTATGACATCGCCGACTATCTCGACCGGGCCAGCGGCCTGTCGACCACGATCCACACCATCGATGACCTGAGCCAGGGCATACGCGCGGCCTATATCGAGGTGCTGGTCTCCACAAAGGCCTTGCCCAGCCAGGTCACCCCCGACGGAGCGCCGGACCGTCGCCCTTGGCTTTTGCGGGTGGGCCGAGGACTGAGACAAGTCCTCAGCGGGGCTTGATCGGTCGCCCCCCCCTGGACCCACAGGGTGAAAAGGCGTTGCATCTTACGTTACGATGTAACAGTCTGGATTTCATTCGCCGGGGGGCTAAAGATGCTTCAGCTGGAATTCTGGACGGGGCGGATGCGCCTGCTGGGCCTGATCGCCATAGGCATCAGCGTCGCCACCTGGGCTATGGAGCTCACGGGCCTGGTCTATGTCTGCCCCTTCTGCCGGACCCAGCGCACGGTGATCGGTCTGCTGGGCCTGCTGATGCTGACCCCCAATCCCGGCTTCTGGATCACCCGTTATATAGGCTCGGTGCTGGGCGTGTTCGGCCTCGTGGTGGGCGCAACCCAACACTTCAGCGGCTGGCGCAAGGTGATGAAGGGCGAATACGTCATCTCCCCCAAGGTCTATGAGGACGCCTTTCTGCTGTCAGGTGCGGCCCTGTTCATCATCGTGGCCCAGGTGCTGCTGCTCTACGCCTATCGCAAACCGGTGACAGAGCCCGTCAGCCCTTAGAGCGCGTTCAGATAAGTGGTAACCGGTTATCGGAACAAAACGGGCTCAAGTCTTTGAGTTTAGATCATGATGCGTGCAGACGGCTCCGTCTGATCGCGTCATGGTCTGAGGGTGACAAAGGTCTCGCTCTCGATCAGCCATTGACCGCGAGCCTTCGTCCAGGCCGCCAGATACCAGCCGGCGATGTGCTCGCCTTCGCTGCGGGAGACCGCGACCCAGGTCCCACGCTCGGCGGCCCGCGCGCCGAGCGTGTCCAGTTCTACAACGTCTGGCGTGCGGACAAAGGCGACAAAGTCCGGGTCAGAAAACTGCGCGGCGAAGGCGGCAATGACCGCCTCGACGCCGGTGATCAGGGTCCCGTCGCCGACGATGACGTTCACCCGGGGATCAAAAAAGGGCCTCAGCCGCACCGCCGCCTTGGCCGCGATCAGCTTGTTGGTCAGCCGCCGGCGGGCGAGGATGGCGTCCACAGGCGTGGTCACGGCTCGACCACCACCGTGCCGATCTTGGTCCCCGCCTCGACGGCCTCGTGGGCGCTGGCGCAGTCCTCAAGCCTGTAGGTTCCCGCCACGGACAGAATAGCTTGGCCTGTGCCAATCCAGGCGGTGATGTCAGCCTGGGCCCGGCGCCTGGCCTCATGAGGGCTGACCGGCAGATAGACCCCGTGGATCGACAGGTTCAGCCCCATCAGCACGCCTGCGGGGATCACCGGCTCCCGGGCGCCCTTGGTGGCGTAATAGGCCACCGAGCCGTTCAGGCTGACGCTGGCCAGGGTTGAGGCCGCATTGCCACCGAAGTCCACCTCGACCACATGGTGCACCCCCTGGCCGCCGGTCAGGTCCCGCACCCGGGCGGCCACATCCTCTCGGCGATAGTCAATCGTGTGGTCAGCTCCACCGGCCCTGGCCCGCTCGGCCTTGTCAGCGTTGGAGACCGTGGCAATCACCGTGGCCCCGGCCCATTTGGCCAGCTGCACGGCATAGTGCCCCACCGCCCCAGCGCCGCCGGTCACCAGGACGGTGCGGCCCTGCACCGGTCCGGCCAGGAACAGCGCACGATGGGCGGTCATGCAGGGAATCCCCAAGGTCGCGCCTTCGGCAAAGGAAACCTCGTCGGGGAGCGGCCGGATAAGGTCCACGTCCAGTTCGATGTACTCCGCCGCAGAGCCGAAGGCGCGACCGTTGCGTTGCCCGTTGTAGAACCAGACCCGTCGTCCGACCCAGGACGCCGAGACCCCTGGCCCCACCGCCTCCACCACGCCGGCCCCGTCGCTGTGTGGGATGATCCTCGGATAGGCCATGGGCGCCCCGGACGCCCCGCCCCGCATGCCGACATCGGACGGATTGACCCCAGACGCCTTCACCGCGATCAGCACCTGGCCTTGACCAGCCTTGGGGGTTGGCTGTTCGCCCAGCTGCAGCACTTGCCGCGCAGGCCCGGTTTGGTCGTACCAGACGGCTCGCATCTCGCCTCCAGGGGGATTCATCGCCCCCTGGATGACCTGCGCGCGGGCCGGTGACAAGTCACGCCTTACGCCACGTCGCCCCTTCGTCGTGGCGTCCACCTCGTCTATGAACAGGGTTCACTTTGCACTGGAGACGAGACCATGGCTGAGCCCGACCTGTTTGCGCCCCTCAGCTTCCCGCACGGGCCTGAGATGAAGAACCGCTTCATGCTCGCCCCCCTGACCAACACCCAGAGCCACCCCGACGGGACCCTGTCGGACGAGGAGTTCCACTGGCTGACCATGCGGGCCACTGGGGGCTTTGGCCTGACCATGACCTGCGCGGCCCACGTGCAGAAGATCGGTCAGGGTTTCCCCGGCCAGCTGGGGGTGTTTTCAGACGCGCACCTTCCAGGGCTGACCCGCCTGGCCAAGGCCATCAAGGCGGAGGGTAGCGTCGCGGTCCTGCAGCTGCACCATGCCGGCAACCGCTCGCCTAAAGAGCTGATCGGCGAAGCCCCGGTCTGTCCGTCAGATGATCCGGAAACCGGCGCCCGGGCCCTGAGCGAGGCCGAGGTCGCCGACCTCATCGAAGCCTTTATCGCCGGGGCCGAGCGGTCCAAGCGGGCAGGCTTTGACGGGGTCGAGGTGCACGGTGCCCACGGCTACATCCTCTGCCAGTTCCTCTCGCCCGACCTCAACCATCGCACCGACGCCTATGGCGGGTCGGCCGAAAACCGCGCCCGGATCGTCGTGGAGATCGTCGAGGGCATCCGCGCCCGCTGCGGCGAGGACTTCCTGCTGGGCCTGCGCCTGTCGCCGGAGCGCTTTGGCCTGCAGCTGACCGAGATCCGCGCCTTGGCCGCCCAGATGCTGACCCACCCGGCCCTGGACTTCCTGGATATGTCTCTCTGGGACGTCCGCAAGGAACCCACCGAGGCCGAGTTCAAGGGGCGCAGCCTGATGTCCTACTTCGCCGACCTGCCCAGGTCCGGGGTTCGGCTTGGGGTCGCAGGCAAGATCATGAGCGCCCAGGAGGCGCGGGATGCCATTGCGGCAGGTGCCGACTATGTGCTGATCGGCCGGGGTGCCATCCTGCACCACGACTACCCGCAAAAGGTCCAGGCCGACGCCGGCTTCATCCCGGTGGCCCTGCCGGTCAGCCGCGCCCATCTGGCGGCCGAGGGCCTCAGCCCTGGCTTCATCACCTACATGAACAACTGGCCGGGCTTCGTAGCCCAGGACCAGACGGAGGACGCCCTTTGAAACACGACGCCGAATTCGACATCATCGTCTATGGAGCCACCGGCTTCACCGGCCGGCTGGTCGCCGAGCACCTGGCCAAACGCTACGGCCTTGGCGGCGAGGTCAAGTGGGCCATGGCCGGCCGCAGTGCCGACAAGCTGGCCGCTGTCCGGGACGAGATCGGTGCCCCGGCCGAGACTCCGCTGGTGGTGGCCGATGCCAGCGACATGGTCTCGCTGCAGGCCATGGTGGCGCGGACCAAGGCGGTGATCACCACCGTCGGTCCCTATCAGCTCTATGGTAATGAACTGGTGGCCGCCTGTGTCGAGGCCGGGACCGATTATCTCGATCTCTGCGGCGAGCCGGTCTGGATGCGCCACATGATCGACGCCCACGAGGCCAAGGCCAAACAGACTGGAGCGCGGATCGTCTTTTCCTGCGGCTTTGACTCCATCCCCTTTGAGCTGGGCGTCTTCTATCTGGCCGAGCAGGCCCGGGCCAAGTTCGGCCACACCCTGCCCCGGGTGAAGGGGCGCGTGCGCAAGATGAAGGGCGGCTTCTCCGGCGGCACCGCCGCCAGCCTGAAGGCCACCATGGCGGCCCTGTCCAAGGACCCCAGCCTGTTCGCCCTCATGATCGACCCCTTCGCCCTGACGCCGGGCTTCAAGGGGCCTGAGCAGCCCAAGGGCGACAAGGTCGAGGAAGACACCGACCTGGGTGCCACCGTCGGTCCCTTCATCATGGCCGCCATCAACACCCGCAACGTCCATCGTTCCAACGCCCTGCTGGGTCACGCCTATGGCACTGACCTGGCCTATGACGAGATGGTGGTGGTGGATCCCAACGCCCCCCCGGCCCCGGCCCTCGGCGGCGAAGGCGGTCCCCAGCCCGGCGAAGGTCCCAGCAAGGAAGAACGGGAAACCGGCTTCTTCGATGTGCTGTTCATCGGTCTGGGCACCGGCGGCGAGCAGATGCGGGTCGCCGTCACCGGGGACAAGGACCCTGGCTATGGCTGCACCTCCAAGATGATCGGCGAGGCCGCCATCTGCCTGATCCACGAGGCCACCGACACCCCAGGGGGCGTCTGGACGCCGGGGGCGGCGATGGGCATGAAGCTGATCGAGCGTTTGCGCGCCAATGCGGGCATGACCTTCGAGGTTGAGGCCTGAAACGCCTTGCGGCCCGCCCATCCGAGGCAGGATGGGCGGGCCGCAGGTGCTCAAGCTTGATTTTACGACGTAAATGTAACAGTGAGGTTGTTGCGGTACTTGCGATCAACCTGCTGTTCTGAGGTCTGATGCCCCGGGTCCTCACCCAATCTGATGTCGCCGACTTCCGCGACCGCCTGTGCGAGGTGGCTGAGCATCTGTTCGCTGAGCGCGGACCAGAGGCGGTGACCATGCGCCAACTGGCCTCGGCGCTCGGGGTCAGCCCCATGACGCCCTACCGTTACTTCAAGGACAAGGACGATATCCTGGCCGCCGTCCGGGCGGCCGGTTTCGACCGGTTCGCCGAGGCCCTGGAGGCGGCCTATGCCCGGGGCGGCGACCCCCGCGCCCGGGGCGCAGCCGTCGGGGAGGCCTATGTGACCTTCGCCTTCGACAATCCTCAGACCTACAAGCTGATGTTCGACATGTATCAGCCCAATGAGGCCGACTATCCCGACCTGGCCAGGGCTGCGGACCGGGCGCGTCAGACCATGAGCCAGTATGTCCGAAGCCTGGTGGACAGCGGCTATCTGGTGGGCGATCCGGTCCGGATCGGTGAAATGTTCTGGGCTTCGACCCATGGCTGCGTGGTGCTGGAGATGGTCGGCAAGCTGCCGCCCGGCGGGGCCCGCAAGCTGATCGGCGAGGTGATTCCGGCCATTTCCCGGGGTCTGCGCCCCGCAGGCTGACCCACAGCTGCGCATCGCGCCCTTGACGCGCCCAAGGTCAACCCCGCCACCCTGCGCGCAGAACAGTTTGGAGGGAGCGCGCCGTGAGCCAGGTTCAACCGTTTGAGGTCCAGTGGGATGCCGCCAGGGTCACATCCGTCCTGGATCAGGTCGCTGCCTATGCGTGGCCCCCCATCCCGGAGGTTCCAGACGGCTGGGCCTATGGCTGCGATGGTGCCTGGCTGAAGGGGCTCTGCGACCATTGGACCAGCGCCTATGACTGGCGCGCGGCCCAGGCCGAGCTGAACCGCTTTCCGCAGTTCACCGCCAGGGTCGAGGACTTTGACCTGCACTTTGTCCACGTGGTGGGTGAGGCTGGCGGCGCCCGGCCCCTGCTGATGTCCCACGGCTGGCCTGGCTCGCACTACGAATTCTGGGAGGTGATTGAAAAGCTCGCCTTCCCGTCCCGCTTCGGCGGCGACGCGGCCGACGCCTTTGACCTGGTGATCCCATCCCTGCCGGGCTTTGGCTTCTCCTCCAAGCCCAGTCGCCCTATGGGTCAGCGGAGCACGGCGCGGCTGTTCAACACTCTGATGACTCAGGTGCTCGGCTATCAGACCTATCTGGCCCAGGGGGGTGACTGGGGCTCGATGATCACCTCCTGGCTGGGGCTGGACCACGCTGCCCACGCCAAGGCCATCCACCTGAACATGATGGCGTTCCGCGCGCCCGGCGGGCCTCAGACCCCTGAGGAGACGGCCTGGATGACCCGCCAGGCTGGGATGATGGACGTGATGGGCGCCTATTTCCGCCTGCAAGCCTCGAAGCCTCAGTCCCTGGCCTGGCTGGGCGCATCAAACCCCGTCGGTCAGGCCGCCTGGATCGCCGAGCGGTTCCACGACTGGTCCGACCTGCGGACCAAGACCTTCGACGAGGTCTATTCCAAGGATCGGCTGCTCACCAACATCATGCTCTATGTGATGACCGACAGCTTCGCCACCGGTGCCTGGTACTATCGCGGCATGCTAGAAGAAGGCGGGGTGGCCCTGCAGCCGGGCCAGCGTTGCGAGACCCCGACGGCGTTTGCCAACTTCCCCGGTGAAGCCCTGTACCCCGCCCCGCCCCGGTCCTTCGCCGACCGGGGCTACAACATCGTCCGCTGGACCGACATGCCGAGCGGGGGGCACTTCGCCGCCATGGAGGAGCCGGATCTCTTTGTGGACGACGTAAAGGCGTGGGGTAGAACGGCGGGATGAGCCCCCGCTACGACTTTGCCTCCGACAATACCGCCCCGGCCGCCCCTGAAGCGATGGCGGCGCTGATCGCCGCCAATGCGGGGTTTTCCGCCAGCTATGGGGCCGACGCCACCGCTGCCCGGGCTGCGGACCTGATCCGGCAGATGCTGGACGCCGATGCCGATGTCCGCTTCGTCACGTCAGGCACGGCGGCCAACGCCATCTGCCTGGCTGCCCTGGCCCGACCCTTCGAGGGCGTGCTGGCCCATCGGGACTCCCATGTGGCCACCGATGAGACCGGCGCGCCGGGCTTCTTTGGCCATGGCCTGGCCATCCAGGGTCTGGAGGGCGCCTCGGGGCGCATCGATCCTCAAGCCCTGACCCGGGCTCTCGCCAAGCCCGAGAGCGCCCACGCCCAGCCCCCAGCCGCGCTGTCGCTGACCAACGCTACCGAGTATGGCACGGTCTATTCCGCAGAGGCCCTGGCGGTCCTGACCGCCGCAGTCCGCGACCGGGGATATGGCGTTCACCTGGACGGCGCCCGGCTGGCCAATGCCGCGGCCACCGGCTTTGATCTGAAATCCATTCCAGGCTTGGGCGTCGATCTGCTGGTGATCGGCGGGACCAAGGCGGGCATGACGCCTGCCGAGGCCATCGTTATCTTCCGCAAGGATCTTGTCCCGCGCTTCGATGCCCGCCTGAAGCAGGCCGGACAGCTGCCCTCCAAGAGCCGGTTCTACGCCGCCCCCTTCGTGGGCATGTTTGAAAGCGGTGCCTTCATAACCCGCGCCGCCCATGCCAATGCCATGGCCAGGCGACTGGCCGAGCTCATGCCGCTCCCCCTGCGGCATCCCGTGGAGGCCAATGGGGTCTTCGTCGAGATGGACGAACCGACCCTCAAGCGCCTGCAGGGGGCCGGCTGGTTCGTCTACCGTTTCATCGACGGCTCCGTGCGCTTCATGTGCTCATGGGCCACGACGATGGAGGCGATCGAGACCCTGATCGATGCCGTGACCGTGGCACTGGAGCCTACGCCGTAGCGTCGGCGTCAGGCTCAAGACCCATCGTCGGTCGCCAGCCAGGCCAGCACGTCTGGCCAGTGCTTGTGCGGCAGGAAGTGGCCGACCCCGGGCACGACGCGCACCGCTTCGCAGGGACGCCCGAGCCAGGCCATCAGGCGCTCCGGCGAGGCACCCGGATCATCTGCGCCGTACCATATGCTGATCGGCACCGTCAGATGGGGAAGGTCCAGCTTGGGGGTGTTGACGCTGAGCATGAGCTCCCGCGCCGCGCCTTTTGAGCCCCGGCTGAGACATTCGCTCATATAGTCGAAGATGAAGGTCGTCACGTCAGGATGGCTGCGCAGATAGGCGGCGTCGCCCGGGGCTGAGGCGGCCGTACGGACCATGGTCTCAACCTGGCGGCGCGATAGCCGGCGGCGGAGAAGCGCATAGAGCGGCATCGCCGCCCAGGCCGACCTGGCCATCCGCCGATGCAACAGGATCATGGGGTGGCGCCGGTCGCGCTCGGTCTCCGGCTCCACCCCGGTGGTCCGCCCTGAGGCCAGCAGAAGTCGCTCAGCCCGGTCCCCCAGGGTATTGGCATAGGCCAGGGCAAAGGCCACGCCGTTCATAAAGGCCGCGATCCGGACCTGCTGAAGGTTAAGGGCCTCGGTCAGGTGGACGAGATCTCTGGCGACACCGGGGAAGGTGAGCTCAGCCGGGGCGTCGGAACGGCCGGTCCCTGGCCTTTCGGCGCAAATGATATGGAGCCCAAGATCCCGGGCGAGTCGGTCCGTGCCCCTGGGCAGCAGGCTCGAGCCAATCCCCTGATGGACCATCATGCAGGCCCGGCCTTGGGGATCTCCATAGGCGCGGTAGGCCAGGGCACGACCGTCAGCCAGTCGATGAATCTGCACCGGCGGTGCCGCCCCCAGAGCGCCCGCCTCCGTGGCCACCACGGTGAAGGGGGCCGAAGGCTGGAGGGAGGACGACAGGGCGCTGAGCTGGGCCAAGGCCCTGACCAAGTCGCTCTGGCGGTTAAGGCCCATTTTCTCGAACACCGCGCGAAGCTGATTGCGCACGGTGTTCAACGAGACGTTCAGGTCCTCTGCGGCCTCCTTGAGGGTCAGGCCATCCTTCAGACGCGCCGCCAATCGCGTCTCAGCCGGCGTCAGACCAAAGCTCTCTCGGATTGTGCGCCAGAGATGGTCAGTGGCCTCGACCGCCGGAAAGATCAGCGCCGCCGAAGCCCGATCGGCACCAGTGACATCGATGATCAGCTCGGGCGGGGTCGCAGCAAGAGGCGACATGTAGGCGAAGTGCGGGTCATCATCGTCAGCCTGAACAAACTTGACGATCACCTGACTGGCCGAAGACTCTGCCAGACGCGCCCGGGCGTGGGCGAGTGCTTCATGGTTTGAGGGATTAAAGAACCGCAGGCCCCGGCTCTCTACGACCCCGAGCCGATCGCGGAACAGGGCCTCACCAGCGCTGTTCCACCCTACGACGCCGCCGGTCGGCGACAGCAGGATGACCCCCAGGGTCGCCTGGCCCCCCTGTGGGACTTCCTCAAGGTCTTTCAGGCCCGCCAGAGCCGCCTCGGCGGCCGGGCCACCGGGAGGTGCCGCCCCTACGGCCGCGATGATCTCCTCCCAGCGCTCCGGACGCGCCGCCACAGCATAGATGGTCTCGATCAGCTGAGCGGCATCAGCCTTCTGAGTGAGAGACGAGGACAAGGGTGATCAGACACACATCGGGGGACGGGGGGCTTCAGATTACACCGCCAACCCCGTCCGCCAACATGGCGAAGTTCACCGCCGCTGGCCTCAGGCCATGGCAGGCGTCCGCTGAGATAGCATTCTCGCCATCCGACCCGCGATGATCTCCTCGGCGTCGGCGACGATCCGGCTGATCAGCTCCTGGCAGGTGGGGATATCGTGGATCAGGCCCTGAATCATGCCCGCCGACCAGATGCCGTGTTCCGGATCCCCGGTCTCATAGACCACCCGACCACGAGAGCCGGCCACCAGGTCACGGACGTCCTCGAACTTGGCGCCGGAGCGCTCCAGCTCCACCACCTGGCGGCTGATGTCGTTGCGCGCCACCCGGCTGGTATTGTGCATGGTGCGGAAGATCAGGTCGGTCTGGCGCTCGTCATTGGCGACGATCTGCCGCTTCACGTTCTCATGGATCGGGCTTTCCACCGTGCACATGAAGCGGGTTCCCATATTGATCCCCTCAGCCCCAAGCGCCAGGGCTGCGGCCAGGCCACGGCCGTCGCCGAAGCCGCCCGAAGCGATCATCGGAACCTTCACCTTGTCGGCTGCCGCCGGGATCAGGATCAGTCCCGGAATGTCATCTTCGCCAGGGTGGCCCGCGCATTCGAAGCCATCGATGGAGATGGCGTCTGCCCCCATCCGCTCCGCCGACAAGGCGTGACGCACAGCGGTGCACTTATGGATCACCAGGATCCCGTGCTTTTTGAATTCCTCGACGTGCTCGGCGGGCTTGTTGCCGGCGGTCTCAACGATCTTGATGCCGGAATCGATGATCGCCTGACGATACTCCGCATAGGGGGGCGGGTTGATGGCTGGCAGGATCGTCAGGTTCACCCCAAACGGCTTGTCGGTCAGGGCGCGGCACCGCTCGATCTCCTTGGCGAGATCCTTAGGTGTCGGCTGGGTCAAGGCGGTGATGAAGCCAAGGCCTCCGGCATTGGCCACCGCGGCCACAAGCTCGGCGCGGCCGACCCACTGCATGCCGCCCTGCACGACCGGATGCTCAATGCCGAACATCTCGGTGAAACGGGTCTTCAAGGCCATGACGTTCTCCCAAACGATTGTTTGGATCACTCAATCGCTTGAACGGTCCTGAGGCAAGCCATGCCGTAAGGGGAGCGCCAGGCTTCAGAGGCCCGAGCGGCCAATGGCGTAGAACCGCTTGGCCCGGCGGGCCCGCAGCTCATCGGCTGAAAGCCCCGCCAGGGCGTCCAGCTCTTCTTCCAGAACATCGCCCAGGGTCTGCAGCATGGCGGCTGGATTGGAATGGGCCCCGCCCGGGGGCTCGGGCACGATGCGGTCGACGATCTTCATCTTCAGGAGGTCCTGGGCGGAGATCTTCATCGCCTTGGCGGCCTCCTCAGCGGTGCGCGAGCCCCGCCACAGGATCGAATTGGCCCCCTCCGGCGAGATCACCGAATAGATGGCGTGCTCCAGGATCAGCACCCGGTTGCCTGAGGCGATGGCGATGGCCCCACCGGAGCCCCCCTCGCCGCTCACCACGCAGATCATCGGCACGCCCAGCGTCAGGCAGCGCTGCGTAGACCGTGCGATGGCCTCAGCTACCCCGCGCTCCTCGCTGCCCACGCCGGGATAGGCGCCGGCGGTGTCGATGAAGCTGATGACCGGCAGGTTGAAGGATTCCGCCATGTCCATCAGCCGGATGGCCTTGCGGTAGCCCTCCGGACGGGTCGAGCCGAAATTGTGCTTCACCCGACTGGCGGTGTCGTGACCCTTTTCGTGGCCGATGATCATCACCGGACGACCGCGAAACCGCCCAAGTCCCCCGACCAGGGCCTGGTCGTCGGCATATTTCCGATCGCCGCGCAGCTCGACGAAGTCCTCGATCAGGCCCGCCGTGTAGTCCACAAAGTGCGGTCGCTGGGGATGGCGGGCCACCTGGGTCTTCTGCCAGGGGTCGAGCTTGGCATAGGCCTTGACCCGCAATTCCGCTGCCCGGGCGCGCAGCGCCTCGATCTCGGTGTCCATGCCGCCGCCCTCGGCGGTTTCCGACAGGCGCTGAAGCTCCTCGATCTTGGCTTCGAGCTCGGCGATGGGGCGCTCAAACTCGAGATAATGTGCGGCCATCGAGGTGACTGTCCCTGGCTGTTCGCGGAAGCGGCGGAAGTTAGGCGGGAACCTGCAGGCTCACAAGGCCCGTCTGCCAACCTCGGTAGACCAGGTCCCAAGGCGGACATTCCTGCTGCCTATGTGAGCCCGGTGATCTCTGGCCCTGCGGCCAGGGACTCCGCCCCGGGTTCGGTGTCCCGTGCAGGGGGCGGTAAAGGGCGGCTTACGTCAGCGGCCGCATCATTGGTCGTCAGGGTGACAGCCTTTGGCACCTCGGGGTCTTGAGGGGTCTTGAGCTGCAGGACATCAAGGGCCTTGTCTCCCTCATGGCCAAACAGACTGCGAATGCGCAGGTCGGTCTGCGGATAGGGAATTTCGATGTTCGCCGCCCGCAAGGCGTCATCAATGGCCCAGGTATAGGCCGCCAGCATGGCATTAGGCCGCTTGGCTGCGCTGAGATCTGGCCAGACCAGCAGCTCGAACTTCAGCGCTGACTCGCCAAAGCCCACCAGCCAGACCTGCGACTTGTGCACCTCGTCCTCTGGCATGGCGAAGGGCAGACTGCGGGCTGCAGCCAAGACGGCGTCCCGGACCTTCTCCTTGTCGGCCCCGTAGGCCACGGCGAAGGGAACATGGATCCGCCGGGTCGCCCCATGCAGGGTCCAGTTGACCAGGGTTCCCTCGATCAGCTGCGAATTGGGGACGATGATGTCGATATTGTCGTTGTTGCGCAGGCGGGTGGCGCGGGGACCGATTTCCTGCACCTGGCCACGTTCGCCCCCCTCCAGCTCCACATAGTCGCCGATGTTCACCACCCGGTCGAAGATCAGCACGAGGCCGGAGACGAACTCCTTGACCACCCCTTGCAGGCCAAGGCCCACACCGACACCGATGGCCCCGGCGAAGATGGCCAGGGACGAGAAGTCGAGGCCGACCGTGGAGAGGGCCGCCACGAAACCAATGATCACCACCCCATAGGTCAGCAGCTTTTCGACGATGTAGAGTGCCGCGCCGCCATAGCGCGTCCGGGCTCGGACCCGCCGCAGGGCAAAGGCCAAGGCGGCGGCGAGCGCAAAGGCGGCCACCACCACCAGAAGCCCTGCGATGATACCCCCGAGGGTCACGGGGGTCCGGCCGATGGTGAAGAGAACGAACTCTTCCACCCGCTCGAGTTCAGTCTGCAACTAACGCTTACGCCCCAGAGGGTGTTTGGTTTCCACCACCTGGCGAAGATGATCTCCGGCAAGGTGGGTGTAGATCTGTGTGGTGGCGATGTCGGCGTGACCCAGCAGGGTCTGCACCACCCGCAGGTCAGCCCCGCCCTCCAGCAGGTGGGTAGCGAAGGCGTGACGCAGGACGTGGGGACTGACCCGGGCCGGATCGATGCCCGCGTCGCCAGCCGCCTCGTCCAACAGCTGGGCCAGCCTGCGCGGCGTCAGCCGCCCCCCCTTGCCCCGCGAGGGAAACAGCCACGGATTGGCCGCGTCGCCTTTGGGCAGGAAGGCCTTCCGGACGTCGAGATACGCCTTCACCGCTGTGCGTGCCGCCGCGTTCAGAGGGGCCAGCCGTTCCTTGCCGCCCTTGCCCTTGACGATCAGATAGGCCGGGTCCCGCGCCAGGACCGCGAGCGGCAGGGCAGTGAGTTCAGAGACCCGCAGGCCCGAGGCATAGAGCAGTTCCACCATGCAGGCCAACCGCAGCCCCTGGGCACCATCCCGGGCCGCCGCCGCGGCGATCAGGGCATCCACCTCAGCCCGGCTGAGGGTCCGCGGCAGGGACCGGCCCTTGCGCGGGGCGTCCACCCGGCGGGAGGGATCGTCCGTCCGCCAGCCCTCTCCAAGGACGAAACGATAGAACTGGCGCACGCTGGCCCGGCGCCGGGCGGCAGTGGCCGGTGCCAGGCCCCGGGAACCCAGTTCAGCGAAATAGGCCTCCATGGCCTCGGCGCTGGCCTCAGCCAGGCTGGTCCCTGCCGCGGCCAGATAGGCCTGAGCATCCGCCAGATCCTTGCCATAGGCGGTCAGGGTGTTGCGGGCCGCAGCCCGCTCCACCGACATCATTTCCAGAAAGGCCTCGATCCAGCCTTCGGTGGTCTGGGCGCTCATCTCAGGGCCAACAGGCCTTCGACCGCAAAAGCCCGGGCGTGGTCGGAGAGCCCTGCCATCGCCAGGGCCGCGATGATCTGGGCGCGATCGGCGACCCCAGGTCCGGCGGGGCCGGCCTCCTGGCTGGTCCAGAGGGCCAGGAGCGCCGTCTCACCTTGCAGTTTTGCTGCGGCGGCCTGCCCCAGGGCGAAGGTGCGCGCGACGGGTGCCTTGGCAGCCGGGAGATTGAAGGTCGCAAATTCCCCCCTCGCCTGAGCGCTCAGGGGTGTTCCCAGGGCGGCCAGGATCAGGGCGGCCTCTTGAGCGCGCCGCCGGCTACGGGCCTCGCCCACGCCACCGCGCTCCACCAGCCGGTCCAGGGTCGCCCTGTCGTCCCGTCCTGCGGCTGCGGCGATCAGGGCGTCCAGCAGCGCCAGATCCAGAATATCGGCTTGGGGGATCTCATCCTGCACCAGGGCCCCGCGAACCCCTTCAGCCAGGGCCAGGTCCCCCTGGGCCAGGACTGCGATCGCGGCCGAAACAGGCCCCTCCCCCGCCTCCACCGGCCAGCGCGCCTCAGGGGGCGGCGGGGCCGAGAGCGCTGCAGCAACGCCAGGGCCGGGGTCTGTGCTGCTAAGGTCCAGCCCAAGACTGCGGGACAGGGCAAGGTCCAGGCCGTTCCGAAGGGCGGCAGCGCCCGGATCGCCGGTCCCAGCCAGCTTGGCCCCGATCAGCCGCCCGAAAACAGCGTCCCGCTCCACACCCTGCGCCAGCTCATAGGTCAGGCGGGCTGCGGGCTCGCCAGCCCTGGCCTGACAATAGGCCCGCAGCCTCAGCCAATAGACCTGCTCCCGATCGACGCTGAGCGCCTGGGCGACGTCGCAGGCCCCCTGATCAGCGCCGGTCAGAAGCGCGGCCTCCGCCGCCGCCCGGGACAAGGCTTCATGGCGCTCCAGCCCAGGTGTGCGGCTGAGAATGGCCTGGGCCGCCGGGGCCTCTCCCAGGGCGATCAAAGCACGCGTGCGGGCGGCCGCCAGGGCCGGATCATCGCCTGCGCCATCCGGTCCCCGAGCGCCGGTGGCCAACACGGCCCGGGCCAGGGCCGAGCTGGCCGGCGACAGGGCCTTCTGAACCAGCAGGGGCAGCACCGTGCGCGCCGTCTCGGCCGAGGCATCTTTCCACAGGTCCTGACCAAGGCCGGTTTCACGCCCGGCATTGGAGAACAGGTCAGGAGCCGGCAGGACCGAGGTCTCAACAATCTGTGCCCCGGCGGGGACGGGTAAGGCCACGGCCAGAAGGGCGAGGCCCGCGAGCATGGAGGATCTGAGCATCAGCATGGAGACACCTTAGACCGGGTTTCGACGCGATCATGCCCCATGCTGCGGATTTTGCATGACAGCCGTCAGGTAAACCTCGCTTCATTGATCCCAAATTCAGATGCGAGGCCCCAAATGAGCACGTCCGCTGACCCTACCCGTGAGCACATGCAGCTAATTCTCGAGCGCCAGAAGGCCGCCCAGCTGGCCGAAGGGCCCCCGTCGATCGAACTTCGGTTGGCCCGACTGGATCGCTGTATCGACCTCCTGGTCGATCATGCCGACGCCATCGCCGAGGCCCTGAATGACGACTTTGGCTCGCGCTCCAAGGCAGTCACCGGCCTGACCGATGTCGCCTCCTCCATCGGCCCCCTGAAGCACGCCAAGGCCCACCTGCGGAAGTGGATGGCACCGGAGAAGCGCAAGACGACGCCGGCGATCCTTGGCCTCTTTGGCGCCAAGGCCCAACTGCAGTTCCAGCCCAAGGGCGTGGTGGGCGTGATCAGCCCGTGGAACTTCCCGGTCAATCTGACCTTCGGGCCTCTGGCCGGAATCCTGGCGGCGGGAAACAGGGCGATGATCAAGCCCTCGGAGTTCACCCCGAAAACCTCCGAGCTGATGAAGGCCATGTTCGCCAAGGCCTTCAGCGAGGACGAGATCGCCGTCTTCACTGGCGGACCCGAGGTAGGACGGGCCTTCTCGGGTCTGGCCTTCGACCACATGATCTTCACTGGCGGCACATCAGTGGCCCGCCATGTCATGCGCGCGGCCGCCGATAATCTGGTGCCTCTGACCCTGGAGCTGGGCGGCAAGAGCCCGGTCATCCTGTCGGAAGGTGCCGACATGGGCCTGGCCGCCGCCCGTGTCATGGCCGGCAAGACCCTGAATGCGGGTCAGATCTGCCTGGCGCCGGACTACGTCCTGGCCCCTGAAGGACAGGTCGATGCCTTCGTCGAGGAGGCGCGCGGTGCGGTGGCCCGCATGTTCCCGACCATCAAGGACAATCCCGACTACACCGCCATCATTGCCCAGAACCACTATGAGCGGATCACCGGCTATATCGAGGACGCCCGGGCCAAGGGCGCTCAGGTGGTGCAACTGAACCCCGCCGAAGAAGACTTCAGCCAGCAGCCCTATCGGAAGATCCCGCCGACCCTGATCCTCAACCCCACCGACGACATGACCGTCATGCAGGAGGAGATCTTCGGCCCGGTTCTGCCGGTGAAGACCTATCGCGGGACACAGGCGGCGATCGACTATGTGAACAGCCGCGAGCGGCCCCTGGCCCTCTACTGGTTCGGAACCGATGAGGCCGAGAAGGATGCGGTGCTGACCAAGACCACCTCCGGGGGCGCCACCGTCAATGACGTGATCTTCCATGTGGCCCAGGAAGAGCTGCCGTTTGGCGGGGTCGGCCCCTCCGGCATGGGCTCCTATCATGGCCATGACGGCTTCAAGGAGTTCAGCCATCGTAAGTCGGTCTACAGCCAACTGAAGAAGGACATCGGTCCCCTGCAGCGCATGCGTCCGCCCTATGGGCCCGCCATCGCCAGCTATCTGAAGGGCGCGGTCAAGCGCTAGGGAGAACGCTCACCCCCGGGGCGGCGAGCCCCCTGCCTCGGGGCCTTTTCAGACCCAGCCGCGCCGATGGTTGGCGCGGGCGGTCGGGCTCGTGTAAAGCCTTGCGGCTCATGGATCGCTACGCACCCCTACGCAACCGCACCATCGCCCTGGTGGGCCTGATGGGCGTCGGCAAGTCGAGTGTCGGCCGAAGGCTGGCCAATGCCCTGGAGCTTCCCTTTCGGGACGCTGACAATGAGGTCGAGACCGCCGCTGGGCGTCCGATCACCGAAATCTTCGCCGAGTTGGGCGAGGCTGCCTTCCGGGACGGCGAGCGCCGGGTGATCCAGCGCCTGCTGGAGGAGCCCCCGCATGTGCTGGCCACCGGCGGCGGGGCCTTCATGAATGACGAGACCCGGGCATTGCTGAAAGAAAAGGCCCTGGTGGTCTGGCTGCGGGCCGATCTCGAGCTTCTGGCCCGTCGGGTGGGGCGCAAGGATACCCGCCCCCTGCTCAAGGACGCCGATCCCCTCACTGTCCTGAAAGCTCAGGCCGAGCAAAGATATCCGATCTATGCCGAGGCCCATGTGGCCCTCGACACCGGAGATACCGCCCATCATGTGACGGTCTCTCAGGTCATTGACGCCCTGACCCGACATCTCGCCGAGCAAGGTTCATGATCCAGACTGTCACCGTCGGCCTGGGGGAGCGGGCCTATGAGGTCCGCATAGGCCCTGGCCTGATCGCCGAAGCTGGCCGGCACATCCGCCCCCTTTTGAAGCGCGGCCGTACCGCCGTGATCAGCGATGAGACCGTGTGGCGCCTGCACGGCCCGGACCTGACCGCTGCCCTCGCCGCCGAGGGGATCAGCGCCAGCCCGGTGCTGGTTCCAGCCGGCGAAGGGTCCAAGAGCTTCGAGATGCTGGCCAGGGTCAGCGATGACCTGCTGGCTCTGGAACTGGACCGGGGCGATCTGATCGTCGCCTTTGGCGGCGGCGTGGTGGGCGACCTCGCTGGGTTTGCCGCGGCGATCTATAAGCGCGGCATCGACTTCGTCCAAATCCCCACCACCCTGCTAGCCCAGGTGGATTCCTCGGTGGGCGGCAAGACCGCCATCGACACCCCACGAGGCAAGAACCTGATCGGTGCCTTTCACCAGCCCCGGCTGGTCCTGGCCGATCTGGACGTCCTGGCCAGCTTGCCCCCTCGGGAACTGCGCGCGGGCTATGCTGAGATTCTCAAATACGGCCTGCTCGGCGACCTGACATTCTTCCAGTGGCTGGAGATCCATGGCCAGGCCGTGATCGACCTCGAGCCTGACGCCCTGACCCATGCGGTCCGCCGCTCCGTGGAGATGAAGGCCCAGATCGTCGCCGAGGACGAGCGTGAGGCGGGCCGCCGCGCCCTGCTCAATCTTGGCCACACCTTTGGTCACGCCCTGGAGTCTGAGTCGGGCTACGGGGACGCCCTGCTGCACGGGGAAGCCGTGGCCATCGGCATGGCCATGGCGTTCCGATACTCCGCGGCGCAGGGCCTGTGTCCCGGCCAGGACGCCGGACGGGCCCAGGCCGCCATCGCCGCCGTCGGCCTGCCGGTGCGGTTAAATGAGCTGGCCAGCCATCCCTTCGACGGTGCACGTCTCCTGGGCCATATGGCTCAGGACAAGAAGGCAGAGGGCGGCCGACTGACCTTCATCCTGGCCCGCGCCTTGGGCGAGGCCATTGTGGCCCGCGATGTGGAAGCCGACGCCATTCTTCAGTTCCTGACGACGGAGGGCGCCCGGTCCGCCGGCGCACAGGCATGATCACTGCGCTTCTCATTGGGCTGGCTCCCGCCATCTTTGTCTTGCTGTTCTTCTCGGCGGTCATCTCGGCCACTGAGACCTCCATGACGGCGGCCAGCCGCAGTCGCATGCACAAGCTGGAGCGCGAGGGCGACCGCGCCGCCGCACGGGTCAATCGTCTGATCGGCAATCAGGAAAAGCTGATCGGAGCGATCCTGCTGTCGAACAACGCCATCAATATCGGCGCTTCGGCCCTGGCCACGACCGTGCTGACGGCCGCCATTCCTGGCCCGACCGGAGCCTTGATCGCCACGGTGATGATGACCACCCTGGTGGTGATCTTCGCCGAAATCCTACCCAAGACCCTGGCGATCACCCGGCCAGATCAGGCCGCCCGCCTGCTGTCCCTGCCCGCAACCTGGGTGGTGCGCATTTTCGGCCCTGTGGCCAATGGCGCGCAGTGGATTGCGCGCCTGAGCCTGCGTCCCTTCGGCATCAAACTCGACATGGCGACCGACGTCCTGGCCGCCCACGAGGAGATCCGCGGCACTGTGGAGTACCACCATTCCGAAGGTGGTGTTGAGAACCGTGACCGGCAGATGCTGGGCGGCGTGCTTGATCTCGCCGAAATGGACGTGAGCCAGGTGATGGTGCACCGCAAATCCATCGCGATGCTCGACATTTCGATCCCGGTTCGGGAGTTCGTCGCCGCCGTCCTGGGCAGCGCCCACACGCGGATGCCGGTCTATCGGGATGACCCGGAAAACATTGTCGGCTTCCTGCACGCCAAGGATCTGCTCCGTGCCCTGGCGGAGTCCGACGGCGATATGGATGGCATGGATCTTCAGGCCATCCTGCGCGAACCCTGGTTCATTCCCGACACCACCAACCTGAAGGATCAGCTGAACGCCTTCCTGAAGCGCCACACGCACTTTGCCCTGGTGGTGGACGAGTACGGTGCCCTGCAGGGACTGATCACCCTGGAAGACATCCTCGAAGAGATCGTCGGCGAGATCGAGGATGAGCATGATGTCGTCGTCCCTGGGGTACGGCCCCAGCCGGACGGCACCGTCAGCGTCGACGGCTCGGTGCCCATTCGAGACCTCAACCGCGCCATGGACTGGGACCTGCCCGACGAAGACGCTGTGACGGTGGCCGGTCTGGTGATCCACGAAGCCCAGACCATTCCCCGGGTCGGCCAGACCTTCATCTTCCACCAACATCGCTTCCAGGTGGTCCGGCGCGAGCGCAACCAGATTACGGCACTTCGCATATCGCAGCCGATCGAGACGACGGTCGAGGACTGACAAGCCGCCCTACCAACCATCCAGCGCGCGCCCGATGAGGTTGGACTCTGGCCTGGCGATCGAAGAGCGCTCGAGGTTCAGTCTCCAGAACCGGTGGAACCTTGGCCGCAGGACCGCATTCATTGCGGCGAAGCGGGCGCGTATAGACGGTCGGGCGCGAGAATGGGCCTAAAGCCGCGAGTTCAGCGCCAATTTTGGTCTCATCACCGGGTCTCACCGATCACGCGAGACTCTGGCGGTGGACTTTGCCTTTATCTCTGCCACGCGGCGCGTTCGCTGACCGCCCGCGACGATCTGGAGGCTGATGGATGCAGGATCTTGCCAAGCTCGCCGGCCTGCGCGTCCTCGTGGTCGAGGACGAGATGATGGTCTCCATGCTCATCGAAGACATGCTGAGCGATCTGGGCTGCAAGGTGGTCGGTCCAGCCTCACGCCTGGAAGAGGCCATCGCCCTGGTCGAGACTGAGGCGCTGGACTGCGCCGTGCTGGATGTGAACCTCGGGGGGCAGCCCATTTTCCCCCTGGTCGACATCCTGCGGGCCAGGGGAGCGCCTTTCGCCTTTGCCACCGGTTATGGGGACGCTGGCCTGCGCGAGGTCGATCGGGGCGCACCAGTGCTCCAGAAGCCCTTCCGCGAAAGCGACCTCGCCCGGGTGCTCAGCGAACTGCACACCCGGGTTTGAAGCCCTGCTGCGCCAGCGCCCCTTCAAGGAAGCGCAGCGAGCACCTTTTCAGGGGTTAGCGGATAGTCGCGGATGCGGGCACCGCAGGCATTGTAGACCGCGTTGGCGATGGCCGCGCCGGCCCCGGCAATGCCCAATTCCCCCACGCCCTTGATGCCCATGGGATTGGCCTTGTCGTCCACCTCGTCCAGGAACATGGCCGAGAGATTGGCGATATCGGCGTGGGCGGGCACATGATAGCCGGCCAGGTCCTGGGCGATGAACGAGCCATAGCGGGGATCCACCGCATTGTACTCATGCAGCGCCGTGCCCACCCCCCAGATCATGCCACCGGTGATCTGGCTCATGGCCGTCTTGGCATTGAGGATACGACCGGCGGCGAACACCCCGAACATCCGGCGCAGACGGACCTCGCCGGTGTCGGGATCCACCCCCACCTCAGCGAAGTGGGCCCCATAGGTGTGCTGGGAATAGTCCCGTGCGTCGGCGGCCGGTGTGATCGAGCCCTCAACATAGACCCCCTCGGGGGCGGCGCGGGCCACCAGAACGTCCAGGGGTTCGGCGCGGTTATCGACGGCGATATTGCCACCGCCGAAGGTCACAAGCTCCGGATCATCCCCATAAAGCGGTGAATTGGGATCACCGGTGGCCAGCTCGGCCAGGGCCCGGCGAAGGTTCATTCCGGCGGCGAAGGCCGCTGACCCGGCCGTGGCAGCGCCGAACTGTCCCCCCGAGCCCGGGGCCGGCGGGAAGTCGGAATCCCCGAGCTCCACCTTCACCTGAGACAGGGGCACGCCCAGGGTCTCGGCGGTGATCTGGGCCAGAATGGTGTAGGTGCCCGTACCAATATCCGTCATGCCCTGACGCAGGGTGAGGGTTCCATCCGCATCGATCCGCACGCCGGCCTTGGCGGGCAGCAGGAAGTTGCCGCGGATGGCAGCGGCCATGCCGAGCCCCACCAGCCAGCGCCCGTCACGGACCTGACCAGGCTTCGGGTTGCGCCGGTCCCAGCCGAACCGCTGAGCGCCCTCGGTCATGCAGCGGACCAGCTGGCGGGTGCTGAACGGCTTGCCGGTCTCGGGATCGGTCTCCGGCTCGTTGCGCAGGCGAAGCTCGATAGGATCGAGGCCGAGCTGTTCGGCCAACTCGTCCATGGCGCATTCCAGGCTGAGCATGCCTGAGGCCTCGCCCGGTGCCCGCATGGCGCCGGCGGCTGGAATGTCCAGCTTGACCAGCCGGTGGCCGGTCAGCCGGTTGGGCGCGGCATAGAGGCTGCGGGCAAAATTGGCCGCGTGCTCGGTGAAGGGGGCCTCCCGGCGGCAGTGGGTGACCGCCTCCAGGGCGAAGGCATCCAGCCGTCCGTCGGCCTGTGCGCCCAGACGAACCCGCATCTGGACCGCAGGCCGGTGGATGGTGGCCTGGAACATCTGCTGGCGGGTATAGGCGACCTTCACCGGCTGGCCGAGTTCCCGGGCGGCCAGGGCCGCCAGTGTCAGGTCGTCATAGGACTGTCCCTTGCCGCCGAAGCCGCCGCCGATATAGCGGGTCAGCAGGCGAACCTGGGTCGAGGGGATCATCAGGGTCTCAGCCAGCGTGTGCTGCCCACCCTTCACCATCTGGATCGAGGTGTGGACCGTGACCTGATCGCCGTCCCACCAGGCGGTGGTGGCACAGGGCTCCATCTGGGCGTGGTTCTGCAGCGGACTCACATAGCTGGCGTCCAGGCGCACCGGGGCCTTGGCGTAGGCCGCCTCGAAGTCGCCGATCCGAACATCCTCCTCCCCTTCCGGGTCTTCGGCCTTGTCCAGACAGTCCTCGAAGATCAGGTCCGCCGGGACGGAGTCGTAGGTGAAGCGCACCAGGGCGGCAGCGGCCTTGGCGTTCTCCAAGGTGTCGGCGACCACAAAACCCACATGCTGGCCGAAGTGCTCGACTCGCGCGGCGAGGGCCGGATTGGAACCGCGCTGGCTGCGGGGATTGATCCGAGCGCCCCGCTCTCCCTGGGCCGGCACGGTGTCAGGGGACCAGACCAGCAGGACGCCAGGGGCGGACTTGGCCTGGCTGACATCGGCGGAGGTGACGACCCCCCGGGCGATGGAAGCTGGGATCAGAACCCCATAGGCCGGCGGTGAGGGCGCTTCGACCTCATAGGCGAAGGGCGCTGTGCCGGTGACCTTCAGGCGGCCCTCATAGCGATTCACCCCCTTGCCGATCAGGCCGCTGCGATTTTCGCTGATGGGGGTCGGCGCCGCCCAATCCTTCACCGAGCTCATTGGTCGCTCCCTGCGCCGGCGGTGGAGGTGAGGCAGGCCGCACCCAGGCGACCCATGAGCTTCACCTTGAAATCGTTGTGACCATCGCTCCTGGCCCCGGTCATCTCGGCGGCCATGGCCTCGGCGGGGTTTGCCCCCTTCGCCAAGGCCTGTTCCGCGGCCTTGGCGCGCCAGGGCTTATGGGCCACGGCACCAAGCGCGACCTTACCACCGGCTACGGCGACGGCCCCGATGGCGAAGGCGTAAGAGGCCCGCTCCCGGACCTTGCGATAGATCTGCCCCCCCAGCGGCGGCGGCGGCAGGACGACGGCGGTGATCAGTTCGCCGGGCTGCAGGGACGTCTCGATCTGCGGGGTTTCGCCAGGCAGCCGGTGCAGGTCATCAAGGGCCACGGCGCGGGCTTGTCCATTCTGGCCAGTCACCTCCACCTGGGCGTCAAGGGCGCTGAGGGCCACGGCCATGTCCGAGGGATGGGTGGCGATACAGGCCTGGCTGGCCCCGAAGATGGCGGTATTGGCGTAGATGCCGCCGATGGCCGCGCAGCCGGCGCCGGGTTCGCGCTTATTGCAGGGCTTGGTGGTGTCATAGAAATAGGCGCAGCGGGTCCGCTGCAGCAGATTGCCCGCTGTCGTGGCCTTGTTGCGCAGCTGGCCTGAAGCCCCCGCCAGGATGGCCTGGGCCAGGGCCGGATAGCGGACGCGGACCCTGGCGTCGGCCGCCACCTGGCTGTTGGTGGTGGTTGCCCCGAGGCGGAGGCCGCCTTCGGCGGTTTCCTCGACCTGGCCGAGCGGCAGACGGCTGACATCCACCAGGTGGGTCGGCTGCTCGATCTGCAACTTCATCAGATCCACAAGATTGGTGCCGCCAGCCAGGAAGCGCGCGCCGGGAACCTCGGCCACCATGGCCAAGGCGTCGGCCACGGTGCTGGGCCGGGCATAGGTGAAGGGCTTCATGCCAGGCCTCCGGCGGTGCGGATGGCGGCCAGGATCTGCGGATAGGCCGAGCAGCGGCAGAGGTTTCCGCTCATCCGCTCGCGGATTTCCTCGTCGGTGAGGACCGTGTCGGCGGTGAGGTCGGCGGTCACCAGGCTCGCCCAGCCGTCGGCGGCCTCCTGCAGCATGCCGACCGTGGAGCAGATCTGACCGGGCGTGCAGTAGCCGCACTGGAAAGCGTCCTGCGCGAGAAAGGCAGCCTGGACTGGATGGAGGGTCTCGTCCTTGGCCAGGCCCTCGATCGTGGTGATCTCGTCGCCGTCGTGCGTGACCGCCAGGGACAGGCAGGCATTGATCCTGCGTCCATTGACCAGGACCGTGCAGGCGCCGCACTGGCCATGGTCACAGCCCTTCTTGGAGCCTTTCAGGCCGATCTGTTCGCGGAGGGCGTCGAGCAGGGTGGTGCGTGGGTCAAGGTCCAGGCTTTCAGCCTGGCCATTGAGCGTGAAACTGGTCTTCAACGGGCGTCTCCCCAAACGCTGGGCGGATATGGCCGCCCTCTTGGATTTATCTGGTCTCGATTCGGTGTCAGGTCTCGCCGGGGGCCAGGGCCTTGAGCGAAAGCGCATGGACAGGTCCGGCCATTTCCTCAGCCAGGGCGCGGTAGATCATCCGCTGCCGGGCCACCTTTGGCGCGCCGGCAAAGGCCTCAGCCTCGATCAGGACATTGAAATGGCTCTCGCCTCCCGGGCGGGCACCCGCATGACCGGCATGGCGGGCAGACTCGTCCTCGATCTCCAGACGGGTCGGCGCGAAGGCCTCGGTCAATTTGTGATGAATAGTTTGGAATATGGCGCCCATCGTTCAAATCTTCAATTCTTCAAAAGTGCGGGCCGTAGGCCCATACTTGGGGCATGCCCGGCGCGTTTCAATACAAGCCCAAGTTCGTCGATATCCGCGTTCGCCCTCCGAAACCCGGAGAGACCGAACAGGCCGATGACGTTTTCGCCCTGAAGCCCGGTGAGCGCCGTTGCGATCACCCCGGATGCTCCATGCCCGCAGCGGCGCGGGCGCCAAAGTCCCGGGAGATGATGAACGAGCACTACTGGTTCTGCCAGCCGCATGCGGCGGAGTATAATCGGAACTGGAACTTCTTTGCCGGTATGAGCGAAGGCGAGATCAAGGCCCGGCAGGAGCAGGAGCAGACCACGGGCGGCCGCCCGACCTGGGATTTCAAGGCCAGCCGCAACTCCCGGGAGTCGGCAACCTTCAGCAAGAACTTTGCCCGGGGCAAGGGCGGCTATCAGGACCCCTTCAACCTGTTCGGCCATGGGGGTGCCCACAGCCCGGGACCCCAGGCCCAGCCCGCACGGCGTCTGGGGAAGATCGAACGTAACGCCCTGGCCGACCTCGACCTGGACGACAATGCCGAGGGGCCCGCCATCCGCGCCCGCTACACCGAACTGGTCAAGCGCTGCCATCCCGACGCCAATGGCGGCGACCGTTCGGCCGAGAACAAGCTGCAGCGGGTGATCAAGGCCTATCAGGCCCTGCGCAAGGCAGGCATGGTCTAGGGGCACAAGAGGGGCGCAAGGGTGATTGCGGAAGACCAGTCGATCCTGCAGCTGATGGCGGCCCGAAAGGCCGGCCGCCTGGCCCAGGCTCGGGCCCAACGCCGCTTCGCCGTCGGGACCATCGCCGGTGTCTTGTCCGTCTGCGCCTTTGGGACGACGGCCCTGACACCGGCCACACCCAGCCCCGGGGCCGGCGAGCGCCCCATGGCGCAATGGGCGTCTCTCAGGCTGCCGCCGCCTATCCCCCAGCCCCCGGCCCCCCTGGCCGCGCAGATCGCCGCCCTGGGCGCGGCCTTCGATGGCCGGGCGGGGATTGCGGTGCGGGATCTGGAGGGCGGCTGGACCGCGACTCACGACGGCGAGGCGCTCTATCCGCAGCAGAGCGTCAGCAAGCTCTGGGTGGCGATCAGTGTGCTCGATGCGGTGGACCGCGGCGTCCTGAGCCTGAGCGATCCCGTGACGGTGCGGCGGGAGGATCTGAGCATCTTCCACCAACCGATCCGCGACCATGTGGGCCGCTATGGTTATCGCACGACCGTAGGAGACCTGCTGTCCAGCGCCGCCAGCCGCAGCGACAATGCGGCCAATGATGTGCTGATCCGGCTGGTGGGGGGCCCTGACCATGTGCGCGCCGTCATTGCTGAGCGCGAGCTCGGGGCCATCAGCCTGGCCGATGAGGAACGCTACTTCCAGACGGCCATCGCTGGCCTGGACTGGCGGCCGGAGTTTTCCTTCGGGCGCAACTTCTGGCGAGCCCGGGCGGCGATGCCGCAGGACGAACGCCGAGCTGCCCTGGAAGCCTATCTCAGCGCCCCCGCCGATGGCGCGACCCCCGCAGCCGTGGTCAAAGCCCTGGATCGTTTGGCGGCGGGAGACCTGCTGTCCGAAGACTCCACCGCCCTGCTCCTCGACCTCATGGGCAGGAGCCAGACGGGGCCTGACCGACTGGCGGGGGGCCTGGTGGAAGGGTGGCACCTCGCCCACAAGACCGGAACTGGCCAGGTTTTGGGGGCCCGGGCGACCGGCTACAACGATGTGGGTCTGCTCACCGCCCCTGATGGCCGAACCTATGCAGTGGCAGTGTTCATCGCCGACACCACAAGATCGGTGCCAGAGCGTCAGGCCCTGATGCAGGCCGTCACCCGCGCGGTCATCGCCCAGCACCACGGCCATGATCCCCGCCAATCGGCTTCGGAAGATTTCAATCTCTTGCCCCTCGCCGGCCAGGAGACAGCCGACCTCGAACTGCGCGGCAATTTTCCCGCCCCTTGAAGCCGGTTGGTGCCGGGCTCGCGGCCGTAAGGCGCTCAGGGGGCGAAGCTGGACCGCGCCTTGATCCCCCAGTGACCGTCCTCACAGGTGACCACATAGATCGAATCGAACCCCCCGATGACGCTTCCGTCTTTGCGGTATCGCGTGAAGCGGGTGTTGATATGCACCTTGTCGGGCCCCGAATGGATGATCTCTCGCTTTTCCCAGGCTGAGTGGTCCCAGTCCTTCAGGGCAGTCTGTTCAAACACTGCCTGGCTCTGGTCGCCCTGGTTGATGATCCGCAAGGTGTTGGACGCCAGGCGGATCGAGGGAAAGTTGAAGGTCTTCTCGAAGGCCCCAATGTCCCGGGCGTTAAAGGCGATCATGAAGGCGTCGAGGCAGGCCATGGCGGCGTCCTCGGCGGGCTGGTTTCGGCTCATGCTCGGTCTCCCTTTGACCTGGGCTCGGGCGTCTGTCGTCCAGACCAGGCCGAGCCAGACGCGAATGTGGCCGCGCAGTCGGGCGGCTTGGTGATGGCGGCGGCGTCAGGATCTAAACCGGGACTTCACCGGCCACAGTGGTCCGGTGCATGACCCGCAGGTGGCCGTCATAGCCGCCCTCGGCCAGATGGATGGTGCGGCGGTTGTCCCAGATCAGCAGAGTGTCCTTGGCCCAACGGTGGCGGAAGATGAACTCCGCCTGGGTCATATGGGCGAACAGAAAGCCCAGGATCGCCTGGCTCTCGGCCGGGGTCATGCCCTCGATGCCCAGCGTATAGACCGGGCTCACGAACAGGGCCTTTTGCCCGGTCACCGGATGGGTCCGCACGAGGGGGTGGGTATGGGTCTTGTCCGCCTCCTCGGAGACGATGATCTGCATGGTGCGCTTCTCGGTCTCCCGGGCGAAGACCCCCTTGGTCCCATAGGCGCGACCGGCACTGTGGATGGCGCGTAAGGGTGCCAGCATGTCCTGCATCACCGGCGACAGGGCGGCATAGGCCCCGGCACAGTCAGCAAAGATGGTGTCGCCGCCCACCGGCGGGATCACCTGACCATGCAGCAGGGTGGCTGCGGGCGGGGCCGGTTGGAAGCTCCAGTCCGAATGCCAGCCCGCCCCGAAGTTGGTCGCCTTCTCGTCAGGCTCCCGGCGCAGTTCCAGCACATTGGGCCGCCCGGGCATGGGGGCAATGAAGGGATCAACGCCGAAGGGGCCAAACTGCAGCGTCACGGCCTCCAGCTCATCCAGGCTGAGCGGCTGGCCAGGAAAGCTGAGCACACCATGGTCAGCCCAGGCGCCGCGCACCTGCCCCAGGGTCACCTCGTCCATAGGCGAGGCGAGGTTCAGACCGGTCACGACGGCACCAAATCCCGAGGCCGCAGGCGCCACCTGAACTTTCGAACTTTGTGTATGAACCTTGTCCAACATGACGCCGGCGTCTCCTCATTGTTTTTGATCGGCTGCCTATGAAACACACGTTTGCTTTGCGGACGTAACCCTGTATGCGAACCTCGTCATGAGCACGATTTCCCAGACCCACGACGACGCCCTGCTAACCCTTGTCCCGGACAAGAAGGTCGCCGTCCGCGACACCTTCGGTGTCGACATGGACATGTCCGTGCCGGCCTTTTCCCACCGCGACAGCCATGTCCCGGAGATAGACGACACCTATCGGTTCGATCCGGAGACCACCAAGGCCATCTGCGCGGGCTTTGCCTACGACCGCCGGGTGATGATCCAGGGCTATCATGGCACGGGCAAGTCGACCCACATCGAACAGGTCGCCGCCCGGCTCAACTGGCCCCTGATCCGCGTGAACCTGGACAGCCATGTCAGCCGCATCGACCTGGTGGGCAAGGACGCCATCGTCCTGAAAGAGGGCAAGCAGGTCACCGAGTTCCGCGAGGGGATTCTTCCCTGGGCCCTTCAGCGGCCGATCGCCCTGGTGTTCGACGAGTACGACGCCGGCCGCCCGGACGTGATGTTCGTCATCCAGCGTATCCTGGAAGCTCAGGGCAAGCTGACCCTGCTCGACCAGAACCGGGTGATCCGGCCGAACCCCTATTTCCGCCTGTTCGCCACCACCAACACCATCGGTCTTGGGGACACCACCGGCCTCTATCACGGCACCCAGCAGATCAATCAGGGTCAGATGGACCGCTGGTCCATCGTCACCACGCTCAACTATCTGGAGCATGATGCCGAGGCCGAGATCGTGCTGGCCAAGTCGCCGAACTATGACACCGACGAGGGCCGTCGGACGATCAACGCCATGGTCCGTGTCGCTGACATGACTCGCAACGCCTTCATGAACGGGGATATCTCCACGGTCATGAGCCCGCGCACAGTGATCACCTGGGCGCAGAACACCGAGATTTTCGGCGGCGATGTGGCGCTGGCCTTCCGGATGACCTTCCTGAACAAGTGCGATGAGCTGGAACGCGGCACCGTGGCCGAGTTCTTCCAGCGCGCCTTCGGCAAGGACTTGCCGGAAAGCACGGCCCGGGTGCGGGTGGCTTAAGGGCTCCTTCTTGACGCTAGACATGGAAACGGCGGCCCCAACGGGCCGCCGTTTTTCGTTTCGGTCGTGCTCGGCGAAGGTTTAGCGCTGCAGCATGGCGTTGAGCTTGGCGGCCTCGACCTCGCTGACGCAGCGCGGCGCAGCCCAGCTATCGGACGACCCGTTCAGAGCCTCCTCAGCGGTGACGAACTTCACCTCGCCATGCTCGCGGGCGAAGGCCCGGCGGGTCAGCTCAGAGCGGTCACAGACATAGACCACGCGCTCTACCCTCGGCGTCACCGATTCCCGGGCCACGGCGTCTCGAGCGGCGTCCTGCACGGTCGTCGCGGGAGCAGCCTGAGCGGACCCGGCGATCAGGGCCGCAGCGGCGGCGAGAACAAGAACTCTCATGGTTTCCTCCACTTATGGCGAGGCCAAAACCTCGACTTGGGGAAAGGCTCTCACGAGCGCGCGCTCTTGTGAAGGTTTTATGACGTTTGGCTGTCATTTTTGCGACATCTGGTCGCCATCGTCCGCCAAGAAGGGTCAAATCCGTCACTTCTATCCTTGTACAGATGGTTTTTGGGTAAGGAATGGCCCCGTAAGTCCCCTTCAGACCTGGACGACCCCATCGCGCTGAGCAATGGTCCGGCCAAATTTACGGATCTGATCCGCAGCTCGGGGGAAGACATGTCCAGGACGTTGCTCGCCGCACTCGCCGCCACCGCCGGGGCACTGGCCCTGGCGTCTGCTGCCACACCCGCCCAGGCCCAGACCGCCGCCGCCCCTCCTGGGGCGGTGCTGCCCGCCAATGATTATGGCGACAAGGCCAGCTGGCTTTGCTGGCCTGGCCAGGACGACGCCTGCGCCGGGGACAACAGCACCACCATCGTCGCGGCCAATGGTGCCATGGCGGTAGAGACCTGGTCGGCGGACCCCCAGGCACCGGTCGACTGCTTCTATGTCTATCCGACGGTCTCCAACGACCCGGGTATTCTGAGCGACATGACCGCAGGCGCTGAGGAGCGCCGGGTGGTGGAGCAGCAGTTGTCGCGCCTGGGTGCCAAATGCCGGGTCTTTGCCCCCCTCTACCGCCAGTTCACCCTGACGGCCCTGCGCACCCTGGTCACCGGCGGTGCCCTGCCCGCCGGCGGTCCACGGCCCAATACCGGCTATCTCGACGTGGTGGATGCCTGGAACCATTACCTGACTCACGAAAACCAGGGTCGCGGAGTGGTCCTGATCGGCCACAGCCAGGGTGCCGGCGTCCTCTCCCAGCTCATCGCCAATGAGATCGACGGCAAACCCGTGCAGGACAGGCTGGTCTCAGCCCTGCTCATCGGCACCAATCTTCTGGTGGAGAAGGGTGGCAAGACCGGGACTCTAAAGAATGTCCCCCTATGCGAGGCCCCGGGTCAGACCGGCTGCGCGGTGGCCTATGTGAGCTTCCGCGCCGACCAGCCGCCGCCGGCCAACTCCCGGTTCGGCATCGCCCCGCCCCCGGCAGCCAATATGGAAGCCGCTTGCGTCAATCCCGCCGCCCTGGCGGGGGGCAAGGCCGATCTGCACGCCTATCTGACCAGCGCCGGAGACCTGCTGAGCGCCGGGGGCGGGCGCCAGGCCTGGGTGAAGGACGGGGCTGCGGTGACCACCCCCTTCGTTTCAGTTCCGGGCCTGCTGAGCGCCGAATGCGTGCGTCAGGACGGATTCCACTATCTGGCCGTGACCGTGAATGCCGATCCGGCCGATCTGCGCACCGACACCATTGCCGGCGACGTGATCCAGAACGGGGTCGTGTTCAAGGACTGGGGCCTGCATCTGATCGACGTGAACCTGGCCATGGGCGACATCCTGGCTCTGGTGGAGTCCCAGGGCGCGGCCTGGATTGCCGCCCGCAAACCCTGAACCCCAGGGACAGTGACCTGCGAAAACGGCCGCCGCTCAGGCTATGAGCGGCGGCCGTTCTCAGTTTGCAGGGATCAGCAGGTCAGCCGCCGGTGATCTTCTTGCCGGCCATGACCCCCAGAACCAGGAAGATCACGAAGCCGATCAGGAAGATAAAGAACAGGATCTTGGCGATACCGGCCGCCGCACCCGCGATGCCGCCAAAACCAAGGGCACCAGCCACGAGGGCGATCAGCGCAAAAATCAGGGCCCATTTGAGCATGGGGTCGCCTCCAGAACAGCCATGTGTGTGACGTAGACAACGCGGTGGCCCCGATCCCCGTTCCAAAGCCAGACGGGGGAATATCTTCTGCTTTCCCCCAGGCCTCACGGCGCCTTATCTAGGCGGTGATGGCCAAGTCCCCCCCCGAGAGCCCGGTCGAGCCTTTCAAGCGCGCCCTGGCCAATGCCGCACGCTCCCTGGCCGAAGCGCCGGATCTGGAGATTGTCTTCTCCGGAGAAGGCCCTCAGCTGCAGGGCAACCGCGCGATCCTGCCCCATCCCCCCCGGGATCTCGGCCCCGAAGACGCCGCGCGGATGCGCGGTCTGGCTGACCAGATGGCCCTTCGCCTGGCCCATCACGATGAAGCCGCCCATGCCAAGGGCCGGCCCCAGTCGGCCCAGGGCGGGCCCATCTATGATGCGATCGAGCAGGCCCGGACCCAGGCCATCGGGGCCAACGCCCTGGGCGGGGTTCGGGAAAACCTGCGGGCGGTGCTGGACCAGACCTGGGCCAAAAAGCCGTTCAACCCCCTGGAGGCCCAGGCCAATCCGCCCATGGACGAGATCGTCTCGCTGATGGTGCGCGAGCGCCTGACGGGCGAGGCGCCGCCGCCTGCCGCCCGTCCGCTGGTGGATCTGTTCCGCGCCGAGATCGAGGCCAAGGCTGGCACCGACCTCGACCGCCTAGCCGCCAACCTCAAGGACCAGAAGGCCTTCGGCAAGGTCGCCAAGGCCATCCTGCGCGACCTGTCCATGGGCGATGATCTCTCTGACGCCCCGGAACAGCCGGACGAGGACGAAGAGGGCGGCGATGAGGCGGTGTCGGAATCGGCCGAGGACCAGGACGGCGGCGAAGGCGAGGACCAGTCCCCCCAGCAGACGGCGATGGACGACAGCGAGTCCACCCACCGGGAGAGCCAAGAGACCGACAGCCAGATGATGTCGGCCGAGGAGGACCCGGACGCCGAGGACACTGACGAACAGCCCGACATGGGCGAAGGCGAGCAGCCCGCCCGCCCAGACCCCAGGGCCGACGCCAGGATCCCCACTTACAAGGTCTTCTCCAGCGCCCATGACGAGATCGTGGCCGCCGAGGAGCTGTGCGAGGCCGAGGAGCTGGGCCGGCTTCGGGCCTATCTCGACCAGCAGCTGGCCAGCCTGTCGACCGTGGTCTCCCGCCTGGCCAACAAGCTGCAGCGCAAGCTGATGGCCCAGCAGAACCGCACCTGGAGCTTTGACCTCGAAGAAGGCATGCTCGATGTCGCCCGCCTGACCCGGGTGATCATCGACCCCACCGCGCCCCTGTCCTTCAAGGAAGAGAAGGACACCGAGTTCCGCGACACCGTCGTCACCATCCTGATCGACAATTCGGGCTCCATGCGGGGACGCCCGATCATGGTCGCCGCCATCTGCGCCGACATCCTGGCCCGGACCCTGGAGCGTTGCGGGGTCAAGACCGAGATCCTCGGCTTCACCACCCGGGCCTGGAAGGGCGGTGCCAGCCGCGAGGACTGGCTGAAGGCCGGCAAGCCCGCCCAGCCCGGCCGGCTCAACGACCTGCGCCACATTGTCTACAAGGCCGCCGACGCCCCCTGGCGCCGGGCCCGGCGCAATCTGGGCCTGATGATGCGCGAAGGCCTCCTGAAGGAGAACATCGACGGCGAAGCCCTGATGTGGGCGCACCAGCGCCTCATGGGCCGGCACGAGCAGCGCCGCATTCTGATGGTGATTTCCGACGGCGCGCCGGTGGACGACTCCACCTTGTCGGTGAACTCCGGCCACTATCTCGAGCGGCACCTGCGCGAAGTCATCGAGGAGATCGAGACCAAGAGCCCGGTGCAATTGATCGCCATCGGCATCGGCCATGATGTGACCCGCTATTATCGCCGGGCGGTGACCATCGTCGACGTGGAGCAGCTGGCCGGGGTCATTGTCGATCAGCTGGCCGAACTGTTCGACGAGGAGATCCGCAAGTCGTCACGGGCCACCGCCAATCTGCTGGCGCCCCCGCCCAGCACGCAGGGGCCCTCAGGCCCCGGCCGCGGTTCCACCTTCAAGGAAGTCCGGAGAGTTCTGGCATGAGCCCTTTGCCCCGTCTCGGCGCCCTGATCGCCCTGGTGGGGCTTTGGGCCTGCGCCCCTGCGTCTCCTCCCCTGCCCGCCGCGCCGGTGGCCGCTGGCGCATCGATCAATGTCCTGGCGGTTCCAGTCCCCCTCAACCCCGAGGCCCCCGACCAGAACGCCCTCGGCCGTTTCATCTATGCCGGCGGGCTGCAGCTGTCATCGGGGGATACTTCGCGCTTCCACGGCCTGTCTGACCTTGTGGTGGATGCCAACGGCCGGCTGACCGCCATCAGCGACGAGGGCGACCTGATCGAGGGCCAGCTGGTCTTCGAAAATGATCGCCTGACGGGCCTGACCGGCGTCACCCTGAGCCCCTTGAGCGGCCTCGATGGCAAGCCCCTGCCCAACAAGGAGATGTCCGACGCCGAAGGCCTGGCCCAATTGGACAATGGCGACCGGCTGGTCAGTTTCGAACGCATGAGCCGTATCTGGCTCTATCCAGCGGCCGGCGGACCGCCCCGTGCAGTCCCCGCACCAGAGGCTGAGTTCCCCTTGAACGGCGGACTGGAGGCCCTGGCCGCTGACCCTGAACGGGGGCCCGACGCCTACGTGGCCGGGGGCGAGGAGACGGGCCAGACCTGGCTTTGCCGCCTCAATACGCCCTGCGTGGCTGAACCACAGGTCGCCAAGGCCCCGGAGTTCGGCCTCGTCGCCCTGCGCCGACTGCCTGGCGACCAGACCGCCTATCTGCTGCGGGCCTGGGACCGGCTAAGGGGAAACCGGATCGTTCTGTCGATTACCGGCCCTGCCGGCGAAGTCGCCCGGATGGAGATGGCCCGGCCCCTCACCCTGGACAACTTCGAGGGCGTGCACTTCGTCCCACGGCCAAACGGCGGCTACCGCGTCTATATCCTGTCGGATGACAACTTTAGTGCCAGCCAGCGCACCCTGCTGCTGGCCTTCAACTGGACGCCCTGAACAGGCCCACAGGCCACCCACCGACCACGAAAAAGGCCGGCCCCGAAGGACCGGCCCTTTCAATCTTATCGTCAGACCTGACGCCCTCAGGCGGCGGTCTTGGCCTCGGCCAGTTTGGCCTTCAGCTGACGCTTGATCTTCAGCGCGCGCGGCGAGAGTTGCTCATCGCTAGCCTTGACCAGAAACACGTCCAGGCCACCCCGGAAATCAAGGGTGCGCAGGGCCGCATTGCTGATGCGCAGTCGGAAGGACTGGCCCAGGGCGTCGGACTGCAGCGTAGCCGGAGACAAGGCCGGCAGGAACCGACGCTTGGTCTTGATATTCGAGTGGCTGACATTGTGCCCGATCATCGGACCAACGCCAGTGAGTTCGCAACGGCGCGACATGGTGTTCAACCTTCGCGTGGAAACCAAAACGCGCGGACCCCGGTCCGCACAAGAGAGCGGGCGATATAGGCGAAACCCGCCCATGCCGTCAAGGCGAAGCGGCGCAGAAGCGAAAGGTTGGCTCCGGGCGACCTGATCGTCGGTGACTTTCATCCTGAGCGGCGACAATCCAGCGCCCGCCCGTGACCGATTGGGAAGTCCACTTGTGTCCGAAAATCTCGGAACTACAATATCTTGTGGAGAACAAAGGCTGAATTGACCCCTGTCGCCGATTCGGTCCCGCTTTGTTTTGCCCGCGTTCCTGGGCCCCTCAGGGGACGGGCGGCAGGGCCTCCAGGAAGGCGCGCAGATCCGCCACGGTGCGGTCGGGCAATTGCTCCATCGGCACATGTCCGCCATCGGCATAGGTGATCAGCCGCGCCCCGGGAATCCCCTGCGCAAAGCCAGCCCCCCGCGCGGCGGGAATCACCTGATCCAGCGCCCCGACCATGACCAGGGTCGGGGCCTTGATCGCCTGGAAGGTCTCAGGGGTCACCGGTTCAGCGCCGCCCCGTCGGCGGGGATCGGTGAGGATGGCCCGGTGCCCAGGGGCCCGGGCCAGCGCCACATAGCGGTCGATCAGCTCTGGCGTGACCAGCGTTTCGTCCCCATAGGCCTGGCGCAGGCCCCGACCGGCCAGGGGGCGGGGATCAAGATTACGCAGCAGACTGCGGCCGACAGGGTTCTCTAAGAGCTTGAACACCAGGGGCCGGCTATCGGCGCCGTCTGCAGGCTCGGCGGTTTCCGGCCAGCCTGCGGCATTGACCAATACCAGACCTCGCACCTTTTCCGGATGGGCCAGGCCATAGCGCCAGGCCACCCCGCCGCCCATGGAATTTCCCGCCAGAACAAAGGGGGGCAGGCTCAGGCCCTGGGCCACCGCGTCCACCACCGCCAGCTGACCTTCGGGACTGGCCTGATAGCCCGCCGGTGCCCGGGTCAGGCCATGACCTGGCAGGTCCAGGCTGACCAGCCGATAGTCATTCTCCAGCCGCGCCACCCAGGGCTCCCAGGTATGCAGGGAGGCGGCGAAGCCATGCACCATCACCAGGGTGACCGTGGCCTCCGGATTGCCCTCGTCGCGGTAGTGGACCCGCACACCATCCGGCAGCTCCATGTAGCGGGAGGTCTCACTCCCATATCGAGCCTCCAGCTCCTCATAAGGAATGTCCGCAGCCACACAGGCCGACAGGGTCATCGCCGCCAGGGCCAGGGTCATCCGTCGAATGGATCGAAGCACAGCCAGAGATCTCCCTGAAGCGACCGCGAAGGCGATCCTGCGCAACCGTCCGGCAAGACCCCCGTTCGGTCAATCCTGCCTTAGGGGAAGCCTGCGGCCATTGCAGAACCGGACCCGACATGGTCTTTCGGTCCCAATCGCATCAGCAAGACAACAGGGAGTTCCACCCTGCGCCGCATCCTGATGGCTACAGATTTCTCCGCCCGGGCCGATCGGGCGATCCGCAGGGGCACCCTTTTGGCCCGGCAGTTCAGCTGCGATCTCTTGGTGACCCATGTCGTCGACGACGATCAGGCTCAGAGCCTTGTTGAGGCGGAGCGCTGGGAAGCTCAGGTGCTTCTTGAAAAGCTAGCGGCCAGTCTACGGGACTTCGACGGCCTAAGATGTGAAAGCCGGCTGGCCCTCGGCGAACCCTTTGAACAGATCGCCATCATGGCGAGGGCTGAGGATGCTGACCTGATAGTCATCGGCCCCTACCGACGCGATCGACTAAAGAACGTCTTCATTGGTGCAACGGCAGAGCGGATCATCCGCGCCAGCCCTAGGCCAGTCCTGATGGCCAATGGCCTGGCTGCCGCCCCCTACGAGCGGGTCCTCGTCGCTACGGATTTCTCCGCCGAATCGCGCAGGGCGGTCGAGACTGCAAAGAACCTCGGCCTGCTGGAGATGACTCAAGTCTCTGTCGCGCATGCCTATGCAGTCGCCAGACAGAGTTTGCGCGCCCTCACAGACCTGGGCCCTGAAGATCACCCGGAGACCTTCGCGGCCAAGGCGCAGTTGACGGCATTCGTCGCAGCGCTAGCCCTGGATCCCGCAGACCAAATCGCTGAACAGATTACGGTTTCAGCGGCCGAGACCCTCAGGGGGGTAGCGGCTCGCATGCGGGCTGAACTTGTGATCATAGGGACATCTCAGCGTTCGCCCTTGGCACAGGCATGGTTAAGTGGCGTGGCCCAGGACCTTTTGCGGTTCGCCGACACCGATATCCTCGTTGTCCCCAACGCTGCGACCTGATGCCTTCCCAGGTCAAACTCGGTCAAGCTGCCGGCCGCCGGCGGGGAGGTCATGGGGTTGCACCTCGAATCAAGTGTCAGCAGAGCCAGTGTAACGGCCCACTAGGGCTGCGGACCCGCTTGCTCCTGGGTGATTCCGCCCCCACCTTGGACCCATGAGTGACCGTCCTTCAGGTGCGGCGCCGTCCCGCCTGGTGGCGGTGCTGGGGCCGACCAATACCGGCAAGACCCATCTGGCCGTCGAGCGCATGCTGGGGCACGCCTCGGGCATGATCGGCCTGCCGTTGCGGCTGCTGGCTCGGGAAATCTACGACCGGATCGTCAAGCAGCGCGGCGCGCGCTCCGTCGCCCTGATCACCGGCGAGGAGAAGATCGTCCCGCCCCGGGCGGTCTATTTCGTCTGCACCGTCGAGGCCATGCCCCTGTCGCGGGAGGTGGAGTTCATGGCCGTGGACGAGATCCAGCTCTGCGCCGACCCTGAACGCGGCCACGTCTTCACCCACCGCCTGCTGCATGCCCGGGGCAAGTACGAGACCATGTTGCTGGGCGCCTCGACCATGGCGCCCCTGGTCCGCCGCATGCTGCCCGACGCCGAGATTGTCAGCCGGGAGCGGTTCTCGAACCTGACCTATGCGGGCTCCAAGAAGCTCACCCGCCTGCCGAGGCGCAGCGCCATCGTCGCGTTTTCCGCTGACCAGGTCTACGCCATCGCCGAGCTGATCCGCCGCCAGCGGGGCGGGGCCGCGGTGGTCATGGGCTCGCTCAGCCCCCGGACCCGCAACGCCCAAGTGGCACTCTATCAGTCGGGCGAGGTGGACTTTCTGGTGGCCACAGACGCCATCGGCATGGGCCTGAACATGGATGTCGACCATGTGGCCTTTGCCGGCCTGCGCAAGTTCGACGGGCGGCGCAATCGCTGGCTCACCCCCCAGGAAATCGGCCAGATCGCCGGACGCGCCGGGCGCTTCCGCACGGACGGGACCTTCGGCGTCACCGGCGACTGCGACGAGATGGACGAGGATCTGGTCGAGGCGGTCGAGACCCACCAGTTCGAAGCCGTGACCGGCGCGGAGTGGCGCAACGCCAAGCTCGACTTTGACTCCCTTCCAGACCTCCTGCGGTCCCTGGCCCGCACACCTGATCGCTCGGGCCTGCGGCTGGCCCAGGAGGCCCTGGACGAGATCACCCTGCGCAAGCTGGCCTCAGACCCCGACATCGTCAGCCGGGTGCGAGATCGCGCTGCGCTCTTCAAGCTGTGGGACGTCTGCCAGACGCCGGACTTCCGAAAGGTCTCGTCCGAGGAGCATGTGCGCCTGGTCCGCGACCTGTTCGACAATCTGACCACGGGGCGTCGCCGCATTCCCGACGACTGGATCGCCCGCCAGCACAAACAGCTGGACCGCACCGAGGGCGAGATTGACGCCCTGGCCCAGCGGCTGTCGTCGGTGCGCACCCTGTCCTATGTGGCCCACCGCCCCGACTGGCTGGTCGATCCGACGGGCTGGCAGGGCAGAATGCGCCAGCTGGAAGACCGACTGTCGGACATCCTGCACGAAAAGCTCATGGCGAGGTTCGTCGACCGCCGCACCAGTGCGCTGATGCGGGGCCTGCGGGTCCGCCACGAAATGCTGGCCGGCGTCGGCGGTGATGGGGCCGTCACCGTCGAGGGCCAGTATGTGGGCCGCCTGCGGGGCGTGAGTTTCGAGCCCGACCAGGGGGCCTCGATCCTGGAGACCAAGGCCCTGCGCGCCGCCGCCATCGCTGCGGTGGGTCCCGAGATCGCCCGCCGGCTGGGCAAGCTGGCCGCCGAGGCTGATGAGGCCTTCGCCCTCATGCCCGACGGGATCGTCCTTTGGCGTAGCGAGGCCGTCGGCACGCTGAGCGGTGGCCGGCCCTTCGCCCCGCGGGTGCGGCTGTTTGGCGAGCTTGGCGAGGCCGCCGCCCGGGAGCGGGCCCAGCGCCGTCTGGAAGCCTTCCTGGCTGCCGAGGCCGGACGCCGCCTGAACCCGCTTCGCAAGCTCGACGCCGCCGTCACCGAGGGCCGGATCAAGGGCCTGCCCCGGGGCCTGGCCTACCGCCTGCTGGAGCAGGGTGGCGTGCTGGATCGCGCCCAGGTGCGCGAGGAGGTGGCCGCGCTCAGCCAGGTGGAACGCCGGGCATTGAAGGCGCTGGGGGTGCGGATCGGTGCCTTCAGTCTTTTCATGCCGGGCCTTCTGAAGCCCGAGGCGCTCGCCTTCGCCCAGGCCTTTGCAAACCAGGCCGATGTCGCGGAGGCCTATGGAGACGCCCCGCCCTGGCGCCCGCCAACGGTCGGGCTCGGCGCTCTGCCCCTGCAGATGCCGCCGCCCTGGCGGTTGGCCGCCCATGGCCACCGGGCGGTCGGCGGCCTGTCCGTCCCGGTCGAAGCTCTGGAGGATCTGGACGCGCGGCTGCGGGCCGCCCCAAGAGCCGCCGGAGGCTTTCAGCTGGACCCCGAGCTCTGGACCGCCCTGGGCTGGAGCCCGGCGCAGGGGGAGACGATCCTGCGCGCCCTGGACTATGCCCCCGCGGGTCCCGCCGGGCCGGCCGGAGCAGCCAGGCTTTGGCGGCGGCGCAAACTCCTGGCCAAGTCAGAGGCCGCCAAGCCCCCCCTGCCCGCCTCACCCTTCGCCGCACTGGCCGCCCTGAAGACCCCGCCGCCGCGCCCGGCCCCGCCAAGGGCGGCGGCGCCAGCAGCTGCACCAGCGGCTCCGGCCCCAACGGCCAGGCGCAGGCCCCGCCGCCGGCGCCGTAGCCCGGCCACAGGAGGGGCGGCATGAGCGAGACCGACGGCGCCGAGACCTGCCGCATCGATGTCTGGCTGTGGCGGGCGCGGTTCTTCAAAACCCGGACCCTGGCGGCGGCCTTTGTCGAGGCCAAGCGGGTGCGTCTGACGCGGTCGGGCCAGGAGAACCGTCTGGATAAGCCCTCGCGCACGGTGCGGGCTGGGGACCAGCTGGTCTTCGCCATTGGCGGCCGGGTGACGGCGGTCACCGTCGAGGCCATGGGCGAGCGGCGCGGCCCGCCCACCGAAGCCCGAACCCTCTATTCACCCTTGCAGATATACTGAGGCGCGCGGGGGCCAAAGACAGGCTATGCCCCGTGGTTGACAAGGTGCCCCCGCGCCATGAAAAACCGCGCCTTCCAAACTCTCGCCACGGCTGGCGGCGACCGGAGCTATCGACCCGATGACCTACATCGTCATGGATGCCTGCATAAAATGTAAGTTCATGGATTGCGTCGAGGTCTGTCCCGTCGACTGTTTCTATGAGGGCGAGAACTTCCTGGTCATCAATCCCGACGAGTGCATCGACTGCGGCGTCTGTGAACCTGAATGCCCGGTGGACGCCATCAAGCCCGACACCGAGGATGATCCGGACGGCAAGTGGCTGCGGATCAATTCGGAATATTCCCGGGTCTGGCCGAACATCACCGTCAAGGGCGAGCCTCCGGCAGACGCCGAGCAGTACGAGCGTGAGACCGGCAAGCTGGAGAAGTACTTCAGCGAGAAGCCGGGTCGCGGCTCCTGACCGGCTGGGGCCACCCGCTCTGGGGGACCCCAAGCCTTTCTTTCGGTTCATTTTTATGTTAGCGTCATACTTGGCGTGGAGGTAGGCGGCTGTCGCCTGCCCCGTCGTTCAACAGAAGAGCCGTCGCCGGCCGATCACGCCCGCCAAGGGCGAGGGTGTCTTAAAGAGGTTTGCTCCGCTCCAGGTTTATCGGACTTCGCGCCTGCCGCGACGAGGACCGGTTTGCCCCTGTGAGCGTTGTCTCCGTGACTCCTGATCAGCCCGCCCGGTCCATTTTGAAGGGTCTCGCTATGAGCAAGAACGGTCTGGATTTCCAGGTTGGCGACCATGTGGTCTATCCGGCGCACGGCGTCGGCCAGGTACAGGCGGTCGAGACCCAGGACATCGCCGGTCTTTCGCTTGAAGTCTATGTGATCACCTTCGACCATGAAAAAATGACCCTTCGCGTGCCCACCGGCAAGGCGCGCAGCTCGGGCCTGCGGTCCCTGGCCGAGGGCGATGTGGTCAGCCAGGCGCTGAACACCCTGAAGGGCCGTGCCCGGGTCAAGCGCACCATGTGGAGCCGCCGCGCCCAGGAATATGAAGCCAAGATCAATTCCGGCGACCTGATCTCCATCGCCGAGGTGGTCCGCGACCTGCACCGGGCCGAAAACCAGCCCGAACAGTCCTATTCCGAGCGTCAGCTCTATGAATCGGCCCTGGACCGCATGGCCCGGGAAGTCGCCGCCATCGAGCGGATCGACCGGGACGCCGCCATTGTCATGCTGAACAAGTCTCTGCTGGTGAAGGCCTCGGCCGCCGCCTGATCTGGGCGCACGCCAGACGATCAAGACGCCCGGCCCAAGCGCCGGGCGTTTTTCGTTTGGCATGGCCAAGACCATAGGGGCTTGGCGCCGCCCCCCGCCCCATGGCATCGCTCCAGCCCAAGCCGGCCCGGTAGCTCAGCAGGACAGAGCAGCGGTTTCCTAAACCGAAGGTCAGGGGTTCGAGTCCCTTCCGGGCCGCCACTTGGTGCAGCTCGACAATGTCTCGCTGTGGGTCATCACGCGGCCGATGGGCGGTCGGACCTAGGCGCGTGGCTAAGCCCCTCGAAGCGGATTGAGAACCTCAACCCCTGCGAAGTCCTTTTCATTGTCAGTGACCACGGTGCAGCCATAGGCCTCCGCGACGGCGGCGATGATGGTGTCGAGGGCGCTGCGGGGGCGGCCCTGCGATCTTCCCTCTGCCATCAGGCGGCCCCAGATCAGGCCGGCGGCTTCGTCGAAGGGCAGGACCCGACCAGCGAACAACGCCTGCGGGCCATCGGGGCCGGAGAACCAGCCCTCTAGCTGATCACGGCGCTTGCCGGCCGGTTTTTCCAGAACCCCACGACGGATTTCGGCGACTGTCAGCGAGGCGATAAAGAGGTCTTCGTCGTTCTGCGCGCCCATCCAGGCGAGCAACGAGTCCGGCGGTGCGGGCCTGGCGATGTTGCTGATGATGTTGGTGTCGAGCAGGTAGCGCATCAGATGTCGACATCCCGCCCGTCCTCACGGGCGCGGGCGAGATCGAGGTCCGCGCCCACCAGCGGCGAGGCCCGCAGCCTGGCCAGGATTCCGCCCGTCTTTGGTGGCTCCCTGTCCAGGGTCTGGGCCACCGCCGCGCGCAGGCGTGAGGCCTCGGGGCTGTCCTCCGCAAGGCGGCGGGCCAAGGCGCGGATCAGCTTGCGATCCTCGTCTCGGGCCAGAACTTCAAAGCGCGCCAGCCCACGACCGGTCAGACGAGCGCGGTAGGTCTGTACGGCACGTTTCTGCGAGCTGCCCATAGCGCCCTCCGAGATATATCCAGTAATATATCTGGGCATCAAGATTTCTCAAGAACGCCGAGAGGGGTATCCAGTTCTCAGTCAGTGAGAAGATGCCCAGCGGCATGGTCCTGGTGCCGCCGATGCCGGCGAATTTCAGATCCAGTCCCGCCTGGTCCCTCAGCCCGGTTCGGCCTCGCTGCCCCGGGCTAGCAGATCGGCCGTGGTGCGCTGGCGGATGTCGTCTTTCTTTTTCCGGATCATGCCGGGGATCAGGAAGCCGTCGATCACCCACCAGATGAAGCCGATGAGGATGAAATAGCTCAGGATCTGCAGGATCGCCGTCACCGGCCGGCCGAGATAGAACCGGTGGCCGCTCAGCAGGCCCAGGAAGAACCACAGCAGATAGGCCACACCGGTGCTCGGCCCATCATTGGCCACCCGCTGCTCGACCAACGACAATTGTGCAGTACTCAGGCTCATGATCCATCCCCAGGCGTAAGAGAGGTTACGCGCCGGCGCTTAGCCTTGTCACGCATTCTGATCGATGGGGGCCGGCGCACGCCGGAGGGCTACCAGCCCCCCTCAGCCGCCTCGCCCTCTCCGCCTTCACTGGCCTCGCCTGCCTCGCCTCCGGCCATGGCTGCGACCTGGGCTTCCAGGGCCCGGCGGGTTTCAGGGGTGCAATCGGAGGCGGCTGCACCGGCCCCTTCGGCGGCACCGGGGCCGGTCAGGAGGTCCTCAACCAGGCTTTCGGCCGCAGCCCGCAGCATGGGCTCCTCGATCCCGGCGACGCCAATTCGGGCCAGAGCCGCAGCGTCCACATCGGCCCAACCACAGGTGGTGGCCGCCTGTCGTAGGATCTGGGCCGCCCGCAGGCCCTGGGAGAGCTCCGGATTGGCGGCCTCCACCGCCGACCACGCCGCGTTACGTCCAGCCTGGGCCAAATCAGCCTCGCCACAGGCCCCAAGCGCCAGGACGGTCAGGACAGCAAGGGGGATGCTCAGGGATGATCGCATAGGGGCTCCGGAACAGTGTCAACCAAAGCCTAGCTTGGCCCCACCTCCCCGCCAAATCACCGTTGCGCCAGTGGCGCTTGCACCTGCTCTGGCGGGATCAGTCCTACAGCGCCATGGCCAGCATCCAGACCGCCATGGCGATCATCATCAGGTTCTCGGTCAGCGAGAGGAAGCCCAGGGGCACGTTGCTGTCGCCGCCGACGCAGGCGCATTTCAGCTGCCGGCGGTCCAGATAGACCGCCTTGAACACTGACACCCCACCGATGATCCCAATCACCAGGGCCACAGGCACCGACAGCCAGGTCAGAACACCCGCCGTCATCAGAGCACCGGCCCCGAACTCGGCAAAGGGATAGACCTTGCCATAGGGCGGCCAGCGCTTGGCCAGCAGGTCGTAGTTCAGGAACATGGTCGAGAAGCTCTCGATGTTCTGCAGCTTGAGCATGCCCAGAACCATCATCGAGAGCGCGATGAACCACACAGCCGTCTGCTGAGTCAGCACGGTCCCGTAGACCGCCAGGCTGATCATCGCAGCCATGATGGCCGTAGTGGCAAACACCACCAGGACCGGGGTGTAGGTGGTCGCCTTGGGGTCGCGGACCTTGAGCCCCAGATGGCGACGCAGATCGTCATGACCACCGATCCGAACGCCGTCGATGAACACCTGCGGCGTGGTCGCAACCCCATGCTGCGCTTTGAAGGCGTCAGTCTCCTCCCGGGAAGTCAGCCACCGGTCATCGACCTGATAGCCCCGGCTGGTCAGCAGGTGCTTAGCCTTCAGCCCCCAGGGGCAGGTGTGGTCTTTCATCACCATGCGATGCAGCACGGCGGTCTTCGGCGACGGGGTCATGGAGGCTCCTGGCCTTGTAATCCTTGGACCCGACCCTAGGTTCCGTACATCAGTACGGAGTCAATCATGAAGGCCAGAACCATCGCCATCCTGGCCCGCGAAGGCGGCGTGGGGGTGGAGACCATCCGGTTCTACCAGCGACGGGGTCTGATGCCGACGCCGGACCGCTGGTCCAGCGACGGGGTGGGGACCGGCGTCCGCCGCTATGGGGAGGAGGATGTCCGCCGCCTGCGCTTTATTCGCTCGGCCCAGACCGCGGGCTTCACCCTGGAAGAGATCAAGGAACTCCTGTCGCTGGACGCCAGCGATGATCGCGATCGCGCCCGGGCCCTGGCCACCGAGCGTCTGGCGGCCCTCGACCAGGCCATCGAGGATCTGGTGGAAGCCAGGGCCTCGCTGCGACGCCTGGCCGGGGCCTGCGATGCCACCGACAGCGGTCCCTGCCCGATCATCGCTGCCTTTCAGGGACAGGCCACCGGGCAGATCAGTGGACCATGAACTGAACCGCGCTGGCCATCTGATGCCCGTCAGCGCCTTGGGCCGTCCAGTTCAGAACATAACGGCCGGGCGCCAGGGTCGGCAGCTCGGCTGAAACCTCGGTGGTCGCCGCCGCCGCCGCCACAGGCACCGTCCTGGGGGCCTGGCCCTCGACCGCAACGGTGACCGCCGTCAGGGTCATGGGGTGGGCAAATGTGATGGTGAACCAGTCTGGCGACCCTGCCAGCATCTCCCCTTCAGCGGGGCTGGTGACCACCCCATGGGCGGCGTGGTCGCTCACAGCCTCAGGGGCGCCATGACCCGCATGGGGGTCCTGCGCCAGAGCCGGGACAGAGATCGCCAAGGACAGGGACAAGGCCAGGATGATCGGTCGCATGCAAAACGCCTTCAGAACCAGGCCCGCAGGCCAATGACAAACACGGTATGGGTCAGATCGCCCCCGCGGGCGCGGGTCAGGTCGGCGGTCGCGCCCAGATCGCGGCTCCAATCGACCCCCACATAGGGTGCAAATTCCTTGGCCAGTTCATAGCGCAGGCGAAGGCCTGCCTCGAGGTGGGTCAGGCCAGCCCCCAGGCCCCGCTCAGGGATGTTGGACGCCGAGGCCTCGACCTCGATCCGCGGCTGCAGGATCAGTCGCTGGGTGAGACGCTGATCGTATTCGGCCTCAACCCGTGCGGTCAGATCGCCCTTGCTCGACAAAAAGACGGCGGCATCCACCTCCCACCAGTAGGGTGCCAGCCCCTGTGCCCCCAGTACCAGATGGGTCAGGTCGTCTCCGTCCTCAATGAGGTCCTGCCGTAGGCCTCCCTGCAGGTCCCAGAACGGCGAGACCGCACGGCTGAACAGCGCCTGGACTTCGCCCTCGAGCGCGCCGCTGTCGAAATCGCCCTCGCCTTCGGCCTTCCACCAGAACCGGTTGATGTCACCGCCCGACCAGCCGCCCACATCCCACAGCAAATGGGTCTCGCTGTCGGCAGACCGCAGTTCCAGTCGGTCGATGATCACTGCAGTGGTGCGCATGTCGCCGTTTTCGCGCAGCAGACCTTCCCGGGCCCGCGCCATCTGGTCCTGGCCCCACAGGGCGTCGGCGGCGTGGGCCGGTCCAGCCAGGGCTGCGCGCGGCGGCGGCGGTCTGCGGGGGCGGCCAGGATCATCGACGCTGGTCGGGACGTCCGGCGGGCCGCTGGCCCCAGGGCCCATACCGTGACCGCCCATATCGTGACCGGCATGCGCATCGACCGTTGGCGCGCCCTGGCCGTGACCAGCGGCGTGGTCCTGAGCCTGCGCCTGACCCGCAACCAGAAGCAGCAGAACCAGACCGGGGAGCCAGCAGGTCATGCCGGCGCCTCGTCCAGGGGCCGCACCGTCACCACGTTGAACATGCCCGCATGCATGTGCATCAGCATATGGCAGTGGAAGGCCCAGTCGCCCGGCGCATCGGCCGTCAGGTCAAACGTCACCTTGGACCCTGGCGCCACATTGACCGTGTGCTTCAGGGGCTGATGTCCCGCTGGCCCGCCGGTGACCAGTTCAAAGAAATGGCCGTGCAGGTGGATCGGGTGGGCCATCATGGTGTCGTTGACCAGCGTCACCCGCACCCGTTCGTTGCGGGCAAATGCGATCGGCTCGACAATCTCGGAGAACTTGCGGCCATCGAAGCCCCACATGAACCGTTCCATATTGCCGGTCAGGTGAATCTCCAGCGCCCGCGACGGGGGCCGCGGGTCCTTGTTGGGCGCCAGGGACACCAGGTCGGTATAGACCAGCACCCTGTGCTCTACGTCCTCCAGCCCCATGGGCCGCTCACCCAGCCGGTTGGCCGGATCTGGCGAGATCATGTCGACGCCCACGCCCACCGCCATCGCGGCGGGCGCATTGTCAGGGTTGCGCATGTCGTGACCGCCGGCCCCATGACCCATGGTGGCATGATCCATCGCCGAACCATGCCCCATGGCCGAATGGTCCATGGCTCCCATACCGCTCATGCCCCCCATCCCCATGTCGCGCATGGTCAAGGTCGGGACCTTGCGCAGGGGCGGAACCTCCGCCGTCATGCCCAGGCGCGGTGCCAGGGTCGCCCTGGCCAGACCTGAGCGGTCTACCGCTTCGGCCACCAGGGTATAGGCGCGGTCTTCGGTCGGCTGGACGATGACGTCATAGGTCTCGGCCACGGCAATCTGAAACTCGTCAATCTCCACCGGGCGGACATTCTCGCCATCGGCATTGACCACGCTCATAGGCAGGCCGGGAATACGGACATTGAAGATCGACATGGCCGAGGCATTGATGATCCTCAGCCGCACCCGCTCGCCGGGGCTGAACAGGCCCGTCCAATTCTCAGCGGGCCCATGGCCGTTGACCAGATAGGTGTAGGTCGTCCCGTTGACGTCGGCGATGTCGCGCGGGTCCATGCGCATGGCCCCCCACATGCGCCGTTCCTCCAGGCTCATCCCATCCTCGCCGGAGATCAGGCCCCCAAGGGTGGTCCGGGCGCGGTTGAAGTAGCCGGGGCTCTTCTTCAGCCGGTCGAGAATTTCATGGGGATGGAGGAAGCTCCAGTCGGCGAGGACCAGCACATGCTCGCGGTCATAGGCTACCGGGTCAGCGCCGGCTGGGTCGATGATCAGCGGCCCATAGTGGCCCATCGCCTCCTGCAGATTGGAGTGGGAGTGGTACCAGAACGTGCCCGACTGAATGACCGGGAATTCGTATTGAAACGTCTCACCCGGCCCGATGCCGGGGAAACTGACGCCCGGCACCCCATCCATCTGGAAGGGCAGCAGCACCCCGTGCCAGTGGATCGAAGTGTCCTCGTCCAGGGTGTTGGTCACCGACAGCCGGGCTGCCTGCCCCTCGCGCAGACGGATAAGCGGCGCGGGCACAGTTCCATTGACGGTGATGGCGTGGCCGGTGCGCCCGCCCACAGTGAAGGGCGAATGCCCGACGCGCAGTTGGATGTCGGCACCGCTCAGAACGCCGGGATCAGTGCGCAGACGCCCATGCCCTGATTGCGCCCAGGCCGGCATGAGCCCTAGCGCGGTCGCCAGGCCGGCCCCCCCAGCCAGGCCCCGCAAAACCGTGCGTCTGCCGCGGTCGATCATCCGGATGGACTCCCTCTGCGCCGTCACTGGAGTCCGTGATGCCCTAAGGACCACGGTACGGAGTCAAGCGCGGTGGGGCTTTTTCACCAACGTCTGGGCACAGGGGCCTCAAGCGAAGCAGAGAGTTGACTTTCTTTCATGCGTCAGAAATAACTGACACATGAAAGGCGGGCATTCATTTTGACCTCTGGAGACGAGCTAGCACTCACCCTCGCCGCGCTCAGCAATCCCCACAGGCTGCGCATCCTGGCGGCCCTGAGCCTGGGGGGGCGGAACTATGTGAGCCAGTTGGCCCGGGAGATCGGAATCAGCCGGCCTCTGCTCCACCTGCATCTGAGCAAGCTGGAGGACGCCAATTTGGTTTCGAGCCAGCTGGAGCTCTCGGCCGACGGCAAGGCTCTGAAGTACTTCGAAATTCAGCCGTTCCGTCTGGAGCTGACACCGGAGTTGATCGCCGCCTTGGCACCATCCCTATCCGAAAAACCTGAGCAATAAGGACCGACATGGAACAACAGACCTTCCTCCTCGCCCTCAGCATGCCGCTGGCCACGATCCTGCTGGTCTTCGGGATGCGCTACGGCGCCCTCGTGATGCAGGCCAGGGCCAGTCAGAAGAGCAACGCCTCCCACCAGGACCTTCTGGATGGCTTGGCAGAAATCAAGGCCCGGCTCACCGCCATCGAGACGGTGCTGAAGGACGTAGCCTGAGGCTTCAACTTCCAGCCCGACAACGCCCATCGCCGGGCCAATGACGTGGACTCAGTCAAAGATGTCGAAGATCGAGGGCCGCTTCCTGTAGCCCGGGCCATAGCCATATTCGCCGCGCTCCCCACGCTCGCCGCGCTCGCCATATTCCCCCCGTTCGCCGCGCTCACCATAGCCACCGCCCCACTGCGGCGGCGGGGCGCGATAGGGGGGGGCACCCATCGGAGCCTGGGGAGGCGGGGGCGCCTGGGGCTGGAGCGGGACGGCATCCCGGGCGGCGGACTCCATGAGTTTTTCCAGCTCCCCCCGGTCAAGCCATACCCCCCGGCAGGTCGGGCACATGTCGAACTGGACGCCAGAGCGCTCTACGGTCTGCATGGGGCTGTTGTCATTGGGGCACATGAGCAGGGGCATCGGGACTTCCTTCTGAATCGAGGAGGTGCAACGGCGCGCGGCGCTATCGAACCTCGCGGGACGAGGTGATGCGTCCGACATCGCAACCACCAACAGTTTGGCGGTGCCAGAGGGGCCCGGTTCGCAGACCAAAGATGGGCGAGGGCAACAGGCCTGACAAGGGCGCCGCCCCGACCCATCCTCAGCTATGGAGGGGAACAGCCTGAGCCGGTGAGGAGGTCCCGTTGATCATACTGAGCGATGTCCTGAGCCCCGATCAGTTGCAGGCGCTCCAGGCGGGGCTGGCCCGCGCGCCCTTCCAGGATGGACGGGCGACCGCCGGACCCGCAGCCCAAAAGGTCAAAGACAATCAGCAGGCCCGGGGCGATGATCCCGAAGTGATCGCCATGGCCCGGCCCGTGCGGCTGGCCCTGGAGCGCCACCCGGTGATGCGCAGCCTGGTGCGGCCAGCCCGCTGGTCGAACCTGATCTTCTCCCGCTATGGGCCGGGGCAACAATACGGTCAGCACGTGGACAATGCCGCCATGGTCGACGAGCACGGCTGGCCCTTGAGGACTGACTTCAGCTTCACCCTCTTTCTATCCGACCCGGACGCCTATGGGGGCGGCGACCTTCTGGTGGAGGACCTCTCGGGCGAACATGGGTTCCGACCCCCGGCGGGCAGCGCCGTGCTTTACCCCACAGGTGCCCTGCACAGGGTGGCTCCAGTGACCTCTGGCCACCGGCTGGCCTGCGTCGGCTGGATCCAGAGCCGGATCCGCCGCCCCGACCAGCGCGAGGTCCTGCATGACCTCGAACAGGTCCGCGATGAGCTTGGCCCTGAGGCGGTGCCCCTGCGTCTGGACAAAACCATCGCCGCCCTGCTGCGCATGTGGAGCGAGGACTAGGGGCCGACGGGGACCAGACGAAATCCTCTGAACGCTGAATCAGAATTTTGAGTCTAGGGTCGGCGGGCCTTTCGACCGTAGAACCAGATTCAATTCCGACAGAACGCGCTCTAGAAGCCGCGCCAATTATCCCAGGGGCCCCTCGTGCAGTTTGATGACGTCATCCTCGGTCGCCGCAGCATCCGCGGCTACAAGCCAGACCCGGTTCCCAAGGAACTGATCGAGGAGATCCTGACCCTGGCCATGCGGGCCCCGTCGTCCATGAACACTCAGCCCTGGAATTTCTACGTCATCACCGGCGAGCCCCTTGACCGGATCCGGGCCGGCAACACCGAGCGGACGGTGGCCGGGGTGCCGCAGTCCCGGGAGTTCCGCACCGGCCAGGCCTTTGAGGGCCAGCACCGGGACCGCCAGGTGGGGGTGGCCAAGCAGCTGTTCGCCGCCATGGGCATCGCTCGGGATGACAAGGAGATGCGTCAGGACTGGGTGTTGCGCGGCTTTCGCCAGTTCGACGCGCCGGTCTGCATCATCGTCACCTATGACCGTGTCCTGGACGGCAGCGACGACACCCCCTTCGATTGCGGCGCGGTCACCACCGCCCTGGTCAACGCCGCCTGGTCCAGGGGCCTTGGCGCGGTGATCAACAGCCAGGGCATCATGCAGTCACCGGTGGTTCGCGAGCATGCGGGCATCGCCGAGGATCAGGTCATCATGAAGAGCATCGCGCTCGGCTGGCCAGATGACACCTTCCCGGCCAATGCGGTGGTCTCCGAACGCAAGTCCGTGGCCGAGGCCGCGACCTTCGTCGGCTTCAAAGGCTGATCTCGCCGGGATCGCGCCGCTGCCACAGCCGTTAAGGGGGAACACATGCTCGACGCTCTTCCCCACTGGCAGCAGCTGGCCCTCTATGCCTTGGCCGCAGCCCTGCTGCTGACCCTGCTGCCGAAGCTGCCCCATGTGGGCCAGGCCTTGCACACCGTGTTCTCCTTTGGCGTGCTGGCGCTCTGCATCTTCTTTCTGCTGCAGCAGGCACCCTATCAGCCCTGGCTGGCACCCCTGCTCGACCGTGTGGGTGCTGACCGCCAGGTGGTCAGCGGCCAGGAGGTGCGTCTGCGCATGTCCCCCGACGGCCACTTCTGGGCGCAGGTGACCCTCAATGGCATCGAAACCCGGATGCTGGTGGACAGCGGGGCGACCTTGACCACCCTGTCGGTGGACACCGCCCAGCGCGCGGGCCTCAGTCCCACGCCGGGCCTCAACCCCATTTACGCGCGCACCGGCAATGGCATTGTTCAGGCGCGGCCGTCCTCGGTGGACGAATTGCGGCTGGGGGGCCTGACCGCCACAGACCTGGCGGTGGCCATTTCTCCGAGCCTGGGACCCGTCGACATCCTGGGCATGAATGTCCTGGTCCGGCTGGCCAGCTGGCGGGTGGAGGGGCAGACCATGATCCTGACACCGCATCCACCGTCAGAGACCCCAGACGCGTCCTGACGTCATAACAACCCGCCAGGTCATTGCGGCGGGCAGAGCCACTGGCGCAGCTTGCAGGCCATCCTTGCAGGCCTCAGGAGAGCCCCATGCCCGCCCCTTCGCCCCTCGACGTCACTCTGCAGTTCCTGAAAGACATGGAGCAGATGGACTACGATGCGGCCATGCGCTGGGTGGCCGACCAGTGCGAGTATGTGAACCCGCCGCCCCTGCCCGTGGTCTATGGCCCCGCCGGAGTCCGTGGTCTGCTGGAACCCTTCTTCGCCCCGACCCTGCGCAACGATTTCCAGCTGTTACGTCAAGCGGTCCAGGGCTCGACCGTTTTCATGGAGCGCCTTGACCGGCACCAGCTGGCCGACAAGTGGGTGGAGCTCCCCGTCACCGGGGTCTTTGAAGTCCAGGACGGCAAGATCACCTACTGGCGGGACTATTTCGACGCCCCCACGATCCTGTCCCAGTGGCCTGCTGGCTAAGGGCCATCAGTCCGAGCCTGACAGGCGACTCTAGCGGCCTACGCTCTGGCTCTGACGCTGATGGACCCGGCGGAGCAGTTTGCTGCCGGCCTCGGTCAAGGACCACCGGTAGCTGCCCGGGCCAAAGGGCAGATGCAGCAGGGGGGGCTGCTTGCGGGTGGCGGCAAAGGCGATATAGCGGTCGAAGGCCGCGAGAACATCGATCTCAAGCTGCTGACGCGCCGGCCCTGGCCGCACCCCCCGACGCTCGGCAATCCGCTTGATCACGTCGGAGCGATGCAGGGCACCACCGGATTTCGAGAGCACCTCGACAATGTCAGCGATCGCTGGCGCCACATCCCCAAGGCTGCGCGCGCGCGCCGTCTGGCGATAGGATGCAAGTTCGATCACAGTCATCTGACTACCCCTGTCACAAGTGCGAGGCGCGACCGTCTTTCGCGTCCTGACCTCACATTTATGAATCAGGCTTTAACGGTGATGCTGACAGCGTCAACACGCCCCCAGCCCCCCGGGCGCCCACATTGGGTCTTCAGTCACCGATCCGGGTAACCGACCACCTCTAGGCCTGGGTCCGGTTGAGATCTTTCCGGTGAGGCAAAATTATCTCAGAAAAGCAATGGTCAAGGGACGCGCCCCGGATCAAGGTCGGGTCTTGGCCTTTGATCTTCTAGAGGGTGGAATCGTCACAGCCACCAGGGATCATGGCCGCAGCAATGCTCATGAAGGCGTGCAGGGGCGCGGCCTGCAACAGCGCCTGATCAAGACCCAGCACCTTGATGGAGTCATGCTGCAGCAAGGTGGCCAGGCCGTGCATGGTGGCCCAGAGATGCAGGGCGTCCTGGTCGGCGCGCCGCTCCGGTTCTGGTTGACCGTGATGCAGATGCAGCGCCAGCACTGCCCGGCGCAGGACGTGAAACGCCCGGCTGGCCTTCTCCGCCATGTCCAGATGTACCGACTTGTCCGGCAGGGGCGAGGTGAACATCAGGCCGTAATGCGAGGGATGCGCCGCCGCATAATTCAGATAGCTGGCCCCCATCGCCATCAGCGCCAGATCGAGGTCGGGCTCGTTGGCGATGGCAGCCTCCAGCGCGTCGCCAAACTCGTCGAAGCAGCGCCCGACGATCTCGGCCAGGAGGTGATCTCGGGTGGGAAAGTACTTGTAGGGCGCTTGATGCGACACCCCCAGCCGTCGGGCAACATCCCGCAGCGACAGACTCGCTAGCCCTTCGCGTTCGATGATCGCCATGGCCTCGCGGACACTGGCCTCGCGGATGCCCTCAGGCGGGAGCGGTATCGCACGTTGAACCATAATCGTTCGGCAGCCCGTTATCCTGGTCCCAAACCTAGCATGGACCCGGAGGATCAGAAAACGACCCTCCCTCAGCCAGCGCCGCTAACATGGCACTTTGGGTGCCGAAAGTCTGCAAGCAACCAATTTGAGGAGTTTGCCCCCGACTCTGGCGGCCGGTGGCCCAGGTCGAGGAAGTCTTGGAGCGGCCGGGGGGAATCGAACCCCCGACATTCAGCTTGGGAAGCTGACGTTCTACCTCTGAACTACGGCCGCGTCGGACACACCTATCGGGGGCGCGAGGGGGCGATGTCAACCGGCCAGCAGCGCCGCAGCTATCGGCCCTTGCTTCCCCGCCCGTCACCTCAGCTAGGGTCTCGCCCATCACATATGGGGAGGACCTACCTATGATCGGCTATGTCACACTGGGCGTCGGCGACCTGGACCGCGCCAAGAGCTTCTACGGGACCGTGCTTGGCCCCCTGGGTGCCAAGCCGGCCTTCGGCAACGACCGGATGCAGGGCTATTCCAATGGCCAGGGGCCGATGCTCAGCGTCTGCACCCCCTATGACGGCGAAAGCCCCAGCGCCGGCAACGGCACCATGGTTGCCTTGGCCGCCCCGTCCCGCGAACTTGTGGATGAGATCCACGCGCTCGCCCTGAAGACCGGGGCCGTCGATGAGGGCGCACCGGGCATCCGCATCCCGAACTTCTACGGTGCCTATTTCCGCGACCCCGACGGCAACAAGCTCTGCGTGTTCAAAATGGGCTAAACGCCCAAGCTGCTCAGCCCCAGGGGCGGAAGTGTTTCGACAGCTTCAGCCCCTGGCGCTGGTAGTGGGAGCCCCCCTCGCCATAGAGCCGTTCGGGCTTTTCGGTGAGCGGCTCATAGACCAGACGGGCCACGGTCTGACCGTCCTCCAGCAGGAAGGGGGTCTCGTGGCTGCGCACCTCCAGCACCCCGCGCGAGCCCTGGCCGCCAGCCTCTTCTGTGCCAAATCCAGGGTCGAAAAACCCCGCATAATGCACCCGAAACTCCCCCACTGAGGGGTCAATTGGGGTCATTTCGGCGGCCTGAAGGACGGGGATCTCCACGGCCTCCTTGGACGCCAGGATGTAGAACTCGCCCGGATCGAGCAGCAGTTCCCCCCGGCGCGGGACCAGCGGCTCCCAGAAGTCCCGGGGGTCGTGGCCGTCCTCCCTGTCCATGTCGATCACCCCGGCATGGCGCCTGGCGCGGAAGCCCGCCACCCCTTCGGTGAGATCGACGCCGACGCTGCGCAGATCGAGCTTGGGGGGCTCCCCCCGCTTGAGCCGCAGCTGGTTCAGCCTCGTCCCGGCCCGCACCAGCACAGAAAAGGTCTGGGGGGCGATCTCCATATAGATGGGCCCGGCATAGCCCTCGGCCACATCGTCAAAGGCGGCCCCGTGGTCGGTGAGCAGACGCACAAAGACATCCACCCGACCGGTCGAACTCTTGGGATTGGCCCGGGCCGAGATGCCAGGGGGCAGGGCCAGTGCCTCCTGCAGCTCGGCGATATAGACACAGCCCTTTTCCAGCACCGCGCCGCGGGAGAGGTCCAGCTCATGCATGGCCACGTCCTCGAGCCGCTGGACCACCTTACGACCAAGGCCCGGCAGGAAGGAGGCCCGCACCCGCCAGGCCCGCACGCCTAAGCGCAGGTCGAGGCTGGCGGGCTGGACCTGATCGGCGTCGAAGGGCCGGGCGCTGGTGATGGCACCCTGGGCGATCAGGGCATCAATGGCCTGGCAGGGCAGGATTCCGGGCGGGAGAAGGGGCGCTGTCATCCCCGCGACACTCGCCGCTGGCCATGAGTCTGACAAGCGGCTGTCTGAGGGCCAGAGCCTAGCGCCGGGCCTTGACCCCAGCCCCGCAAGGCGGTTGATGCGCAGGCCTTGCTTGCCTGCCGGGAGGAGCCCCCATGGCCGAAGATCCGCGCGACTGGAACCTGGAGACCAAGCTGGTCCGGGGCGGCATGGCCCGCACCCCCTATGGCGAGATCTCCGAGGCGCTGTTTCTCACCCAGAGCTTTGCCTATGACACGGCAGCCGCCGCCGACGCCCGGTTCGCCGGCGAGGCACCGGGCTTCATCTATCAGCGGTTTGGTAACCCCACGACCCAGATGTTCGAGGACCGGCTGGCCCTGCTGGAGGGGGCTGACCTCTGCCGGGCCACGGCGTCAGGCATGTCGGCGGTGCATGTGGCCCTGACGGGTCTCGTGCGGGCGGGCGACCACATCGTGGCCGGCCGGGCCCTGTTTGGCTCCTGCCGCTGGATCCTGTCGGAGTGGATGCCGCGCTTTGGCGTCGAGGTGACCTATGTGGACGCCGTCGACCCCGCCGCCTGGCAGGCGGCTGTACGCGACAATACCCGCTGCTTCCTGGTGGAGAGCCCGGCCAATCCCCTGCTGGAGGTGACCCCCATCGCTGCGGTGGCGCAGATCGCCCGGGCCTGCGGTGCGAAGCTCGTGGTGGACAATGTGTTCGCCACCCCGATCTTCCAGAAGCCCTTGGAATTGGGTGCCGACATCGTCGTCTATTCGGCCACCAAGCATATCGACGGCCAGGGCCGCGTGCTGGGCGGCGCCATCCTGGGCGGCGAAGAGGTGATGCTGGAGTCCTATAAGGACATCCTGCGCCATACCGGGCCAGCGCTCTCGCCCTTCAACGCCTGGGTGCTGCTCAAAGGTCTGGAGACCCTGGACCTGCGGGTGCGCCGTCAGAGCGACAACGCCGCCCATGTGGCGGACGCCGTGGCCGCGCACTCAAAGGTGCGCCAGACCGTCTATTGTGGTCGGTCCGATCATCCCCAGGCTGCCATCATCGCTGAGCAGATGACCGGCGGCGGCAACGTACTGGCCTTTGACCTCGGCAGCCGTGAGGCCGCCTGGCGGTTCCTGGACGCCCTGCAGATCGTCGACATCTCCAACAACCTCGGCGACGCCAAGTCCATGGCCACCCACCCCTGCACCACCACCCACCGCTCGATGCCAGCGGCTGAGCGGGAGTCCATCGGCCTCACCGAGGGCTGGGTACGGATGAGCGTCGGCCTGGAGAGCGCTCAGGACCTGCAGCGGGACGTGGAGCGGGCCCTGGACCAGGCTTAGCCGCCGGTCAGGCTCTCGGGCTCAAGCCGGTAGGTGCGGGCGCAGTACTCGCACGTGACGTGGATGCGCCCATCGGGCTCGATCATGTCGGCGCGCTCTGCGGCATCAAAGGAGGCCAGGACCCCACGGATGCGGTCTTCCGAACACCGGCAGACCGCAGCCAGCGCCTGGTCCTCGAACACCCGCACCCCGTCCTCGTGGAACAGGCGGAATAGCAGGGTCTGGCCCGAAATGGTCGGGTCGAGCAGTTCGTCCTCGCCAATGGTCTCGAAGAAGGCCTGGCTGCGGGTCCAGGGCTCTTCGGTGGAGCCCCGGGCCTGATCCTCGGCCACGTTCTGGATCAGCATGCCGCCGGCCCGCCAGCGCAGGCCATCGCCCACATCGGCCTGACCCACGGCCAGCCGGACCCGCGTCGGGGTCTGTTCGGACTGGACGAAGTACTGCTCGGCACACAGCGCCAGGGTCTCGCCCTCGATGGCCGTGACCCCCTGATAACGGTCCATGTCCGGGCCCTGGTCGACAGTCATGATGAACACCCCGCCGCCCAGCAGGGTGCGGGCGCCGGGCCGCACAAAGCCCTTTGAGGCCTCGGCCACAGCATCGGCGTCGAACCGGCAATAGCCCCGCAGGTGACCGGCGGTGTCATAGTCGGCGACCACGTAGCGCACCGGGCCATCCCCTTGCGCCTGGACGATCAGCCGGCCTTCGAACTTGAGTGCGGAGCCCACCAGGGCTGCCAGTGCGCAGGTCTCCCCCAGCAGGTTGGCCACGGCCTCGGGATAGGCGTGCGCGGCCAGGATCTCGTCGATGGCCGGGCCCAGCCGCACGAGACGGCCACGGACCGCAGCGTCCTCGATCTGGAACGGGGCGACGACATCGTCGGGGATGAGCAGCGTGTTCTGGGGCATGGGGAGGCCATATAGGTGCCTCGCGCCCCGATTGCGAGCCCGGCTCTATCGCCGCCTCAGATCGCTTCGAAGCACCAGGCCAGGATCGACTTCTGGGCGTGCAGGCGATTTTCCGCCTCGTCCCAGATCTTCGAGCGGGTGCCGTCCATGACGGCGTCGGTGACTTCCTCCCCCCTGTGGGCCGGCAGGCAGTGGAGGAAGATGGCGTCCTGGGCCGCCAGATCCATCAGGCCGTCATCCACCTGATAGGGCTCAAAGGCGGAAATCCTTGCCTCATGGTCGGTGTCGCCCATGGAGACCCAGGTGTCGGTGATCACACAGTCAGCACCGCGCACGGCGGCCTTGGGATCATCGGTCATCACCACGTTGGCCTGCATCTCAGAGGCCCGGGCCAGGTCGGTGAGGTCGGGATGGTAGATGGTCGGACAGGCGATGTTCAGCTTAAAGCCGAACTTGCCGGCCGCATGGATGAAGCTGGAACAGACATTGTTGCCGTCGCCGACCCAGGCGAGCGTGCGGCCCTTCACCGGCCCCAGATGCTCCTCGAAGGTCAGGAGGTCGGCCAGGATCTGACAGGGATGGCTCTTGTCGGTCAGGCCATTGATCACTGGCACCGAAGACGCCAGGGCCAGGCGCTCCAGGTCCTCATGCACCTTGGCCCGCAGCATGACGGCGTCCACCATCCGCGACAGCACCTTGGCGGTGTCCTCGATGGGCTCGCCCCGGCCGAGCTGCATGTCGGCGGAGGTGGAGATGATCACATCGCCCCCCAGCTGGCGCATGGCCGCGTCAAAGGAGAAGCGGGTGCGGGTGGAATGCTTCTCGAAGATCATCGCCAGCACCCGGTCGCGGGCCGGGGCGTCGGCGTCCACCTTGCCCTTGGGCCAGCCGGACCGGGCGGCCTTGCGGGCCTTGGCGTCATCGAGGATGGCGCGCAGGTCCGCGGACTCCATCCGCCAGAGGTCGAGAAAATGTCTCGGTGAAGAGGTCATCGAAGGGAAATCCCGTCGACCCCGCGCCTGCGCCGGAAATTCGAAGTGACGCGTGCTGCGCGCGGGGTCCTTGATTGATGTCTCCCGGCATCAGCGCCGGGGGTGAAAACCTTAGGCCGCCGCCTGGGCCTTGGCGCGCGCCCGCTCACAGGCGCGCTCGAACCGCTCGACCGCCTCCTGCGCCTCGTCCTGGGTGAGGGTCAGGGGGGGCAGAAGTCGGATGCAGTTGTCGCCGCCGCCGGCGATCAGCAGATGCTCGTCGCGGGCATGCTGCATGAACTCGCGGTTGGGGGTCACCAGCTTGACGCCGATCAGCAGGCCCTTGCCGCGCACATCGGCCACCACGTCGGGAAAGCGGTCCTTCAAGCCGGCGATCTGCTGATTGAAATAGCCAGCGATGTCGCGGACATGGGCCAGCAATTCGGGCTTGGCCAACTCGTCCAGGGCCGCTTCGCCCACGGCCATGGCCAACGGGTTGCCCCCATAGGTCGAGCCGTGGGAGCCGACGCTCATGGCCGCACCGGCCTCGATGGTGGCGAGGCAAGCCCCCACCGGGAAGCCGCCGCCCAGGGCCTTGGCTACGCACATGATGTCGGGATTGCCCGCGCCGTCGGCCCAGTCATGGGCAAACAGGCGGCCCGTCCGGCCGAGGCCGCACTGGATCTCGTCATAGATCAGCAGGATGCCCTGCTCATCACACAGCTGGCGCAGGCCCGTCATGCAGGCCACCGGCAGGGAGCGGGCGCCGCCCTCCCCCTGGACCGGCTCGATGATGATCGCCGCCGTGGTCGGGCCGATGGCCGCGCGCAGGGCGTCGTGGTCGCCGTAAGGCAGATGAATGAAGCCCGGCAGCGGCGGGCCAAAGCCCTCCAGATAGGACGCGTTGCCCGAGGCGTTGACCGCAGCCACGGTGCGCCCGTGGAACGAGCCCTCGAAGCCGATGATGTCTACCCGCTCAGGATTGCCCCGGGCCCAGTGATACTTCCGCGCCGTCTTGATGGCGCATTCCACGGCCTCAGCCCCGGAATTGGTGAAGAACACCACGTCGGCAAAGGTCTCGGCGCACAGGCGCTTGGCCAGGGCCTCCTGGCCGGGGATCTTGAAGATGTTGGAGACGTGCCAGAGCTTCTCGGCCTGGTCCTTCAGGGCCTGAACCAGGCGGGGATGGGCGTGGCCGAGCGCGTTCACCGCGATGCCGGCCATACAGTCCAGATAGGCCTCGCCGTCCGCCGTGAACAGTCGCGCGCCCTCGCCTCGCTCGAACGCCAGCGGGGCGCGGTTATAGACGCCCATGATGTGGTCGCTGGGAACGGTCGCGGCGGGTGTCGCGGTCTTGTCGGTCACGGGAGGGGGCCTCCAAAGGAAACGTCCCCGCACGCCGGGCGACGGGGACTGAGAGGCTCAACCTTTTCTGGCGCAAACCCCAGGCTGTCAATGATTTCGCAGGGTCAGGGGAACGGCGGGCCTTTGGCTGTGGCCTCACCGCCAGCCTGTGGCCTGGCCTTGCGCCTCAGGTCTTCAGTTTGTATCCGCTCTCAAACATCCACAGGCAGACACAGGCGAACGTAATGGCGATGCCCGCGGTCATCCCCACGCCGGTGATCAGGGAGCCCTCAGCCTTGCCGATGAAGCCATAGCGGAACCCGTCGATCAGATAGAAGAACGGGTTGAAATGGCTGGCCGTGCGGAACGGCTCGGGCAGGCGGTCGACCAGATAGAAGGTCCCCGACAGGAAGGTCATGGGCATGATGACGAAGTTGGACACCGCCGCCATGTGGTCGAACTTCTCCGCCCAAAGCCCGGCCATGATGCCAAGCAAGCCCAGGATCATCGAGGCCACGGCGGCGAAATAGAGCACCGCCCACAGGTGGGTCAGTGGCAGGTCGGCAAAGGGCAGCACGGCCAGCCAGGTCACCGCGCCCACGGCCAGGCCCCGGGTCGCTGCCCCCAGGGCAAAACCCGCCACATGTTCCAGAGGCGTCAGCGGCGGGGTCATGAAGTCCCCCACCAGGCCATTGATCTTGGCCTGCAGCAGGCTGGAGGAGGAATTGGCGAAGGCGTTGTTGAGCACGGTCATCATGATCAGGCCCGGCGCGATGAAGGTGGCGAAGGCCACCCCCGCCACCGTCGGCCGCGCCCCACCCACGGCGACCACGAACACCATCATATAGAGCAGCGACGTCACCACAGGCGCCGCCAGGGTCTGGGTGCCCACCTTCCAGAATCGCTTCACCTCCCGCAGATAGAGGGTGCGGAAGCCCGGCCAGTTGAACCCGCGATAGGCCCTTGGCGCCGGCGGCGTGGCGGTGGCGATTTCGGCGGCGCGGAGCGGGGTCATATCATTCATGACCCACTTTTGCGCCGGGACGGCTCGGGCCGCAAGTCCGCGACCTTCGGACGCTATATGTAGTTCCTGTGGATGGAACCAGGGGCGCCTATTGTGGCCCTTAAGGAAGTCTTTACGATATCTGGTAGTCCGGGGGGTGAGACGACAGCACGCCCCACAACATATTGTTTCGGCCGGCCGCGCGGGGTGGCCACCGAAGCAGGCGGCCGGTTTGGGAGGCTCTGATGGGTTGGACTGACGAGCGAGTCGAGACACTCAAAAAGCTCTGGCAGGACGGCCTTTCGGCCAGCCAGATCGCAAAACAACTGGGCGGCGTCACCCGCAATGCGGTGATCGGCAAGGTCCACCGCCTGGGCCTGTCAGGCCGGGCCATTCCGTCCAAGCCGGCCCGTCCGGTGTTCAAGGCGCCGAGGCCCCAGCGGGCTGCGGCCGCCGCACCCTCGGCGCCGCGCCGCATCGCTGAACCGGTGGAGACCGAGGCCGCCGCCCCGGCGACGGCCCCGGTGCGCTATGTGGACGAAGCCCCGGGCTCGGCCACCGTGCTGACGCTCGGCGCCCACATGTGCAAGTGGCCGATCGGCGACCCCTCCAGCGACAGCTTCACCTTCTGCGGCCGCCGTTGCAGCGATGGCCCCTATTGCACCGAACATGCCCGGGTGGCCTATCAGCCGGCCCAGGCCAAAAAGCGCGCCGGCGGCTCCGACCTCGCCCGCTCCCTGCGGCGCTATATCTGACGAGACTCTGAGATCGGCCCGGCGCGCCAGGGGGTTCACAGCCCGCTTGGGGGCCGGGAGGTCATCGCCAGCCTCGGCACGCTTTCAGGCGCTCTGCAGAGCCATCAAAGCGATCATTCCGATAACCGCAGGGACATTGTAGGCCGCGTGGAGCAGGACGGCTCCACCGACCCCAAGCACAATCCGAGCATACCCCCAAAGCCATGCGCAAACGATCAGCGGCAGGGTGAGAAGGGTGGGACGCGCGACTTTGTCTTCAGACCAGGACCGCGAACACGCGCCTGGCCCCGTCGATGAGCAGTGCGATGCCGGCCAGAACAAGAGCGGAGGCCAGCCCGCCGGCCAGCATCTCGAGGCCTCCCGGTGCCCACCCGGGCAAGGACGGGAGGAACGTCCGCAGCACGACGAGCCACCCCTCAAGCAGGACCACTCCCCCGAACAGATAGACGGCGAAGGTCCCGACCAAAAAAACCAGGCCCCACAGTACTGGCCGATCGGTGCTCAGCAGAAAGACCATGGCAGCGATCGAAAACGGGTTCATCGCGTCGAGGAACGCCAGTCCCAGGAGTGCAGCAATCCAACCAAGGCTCATCTGTGCGCGACTGCCCCGTTCAGCGATGGCACGACAACGCCATGAGTTCGGGGGCGAGGCTAGGCTCCAGCACGGCCGGGAACGGCTACTCTCAAGCAGACCCTTCCAACCGCCGCTTTGGGTCGGGTTGGGCCAGGGCCCTGCCCCGACAGGTCGGACAGACCGGGAGCCTGTCACCCGCCGCCTCGACCGGGTCATGGCGGGATTGGCAGGGGGTTCCGGGTCGCCCGCACCCGGCAAGGCTTTGCTTGCCCGGCGTCGCTGAATCGACTGAAACTGCGTTATGCCAGCGCTCGCAGATGCAATCAAACTGACCCTCGGGCTGCTGTTCAAGATGCAGGGCTGGAAGGTTCACGGGCCGCGACCGGCGTACCCGAAGTTTGTGCTCATCGGGGCCCCGCACACGAGCAACTGGGATTTCGTCGGCTTTCTTGGCGGCGCGGAAGCCCTGAATCTGGACCTGAGCTTCCTCGGCAAATCCTCCCTGTTCCGATGGCCCCTGGCCGGCGCCATGCGCGATCTCGGCGGCGTCCCGGTGGACCGGTCCCAGGCCCTGGACATCGTCGGGACGATGGCGGCCGAGTTTGCGCGTCGCGACAATCTCATCCTGACCATCGCGCCCGAGGGATCCCGGGCACGACGGGATCGTTGGAAGACGGGCTTCTACACGATCGCCATGGCCGCCAAGGTTCCCATCGTCTGCGCCGCGATCGACTTCCCCAGCAAACGGATCACGATCGGCCCCACGATCTTCCCGAGCGGCGACTATGTGGCCGATATGAAGGAGGTCGCCGTCTTCTATCAGGGGGCCGTCGGTAAGCATCCGGAACGCACCTCGCCCATCCTGCCGGAGCCCGCATCGCGCCAGGCTTCCTGAACGGAAGCCGGTGACGTGGACACTGGGATTGGGTGTCCTTGGGCCGGATCAGGGTATGAATCGGACGTTTCTGACCGCCGCTATGGGTGGTGAGCCGTCTTCACAGGCTCCGAAGGTGCGGTCGTCAGGAAGGCGAAAAGGTCGGCGGTTTCGACGCTCGTCCTGAGCTCGCGGCCATCACCACTCTATACGAGCGTTTTAACCTTGGCTGCCCGAGTTAATTGGGCGGGGGCGGGGCCGGGTGGTCAGAGAATGACGACCGCGCTCAGCCGGTCGGCCGTGGCGCGGACCTGGCCCTCCACCCGCTCCACCAGCCCGGCCTTTTCCAGCACCGTCACATCCTCATGGACGCGGCGGTATTGTCGTTGAAGGGCCTGGGCGAGCGCATTGACCGACTTCTCCGGATGGGCGTGCAGATGCCGCAGCAGCCGGTAGCGCTCCCCCGTCATCACCGAGGCGAGACCCTCCCAGCTCTCAAAGGCGATCACCCGTTCCTGGCGATCATCGCCGGCCTCGGCCCGCTTCCAGGCGTCCTTGAACGCGACGAGATCGTCCCGAAGGGTTCCGCCGACCTGTATCTTCACGTCCTTCGTCATATCGCACCGCCTCTGACCCAGTTTAGCGCCGCTGCGCCCGGCGGGCGAGCGGACATGCGGAGCGTCTGAGAAGGGGGGAGAGCTGTCCTCTCTCAGCGTGGATGCCTGATCATCGGCGTGACCACGGGCACGTCCCGCACGCGAATTTCAGCCAAGGGCTCGAAGCCGTGCCGCTCATAAAAGGGCACGTTGCTAGGATCAGAACTCTCCAGATAGGCGATCTCACCCAGCTCATCGCAGGTCGCCAGCGTATGCCTTAGGAGGTGTGATCCGAGGCCTCGACCTTGGGCGATGGGATCGACGCCAATGAGCCAAAGATACCAGTGCGGTGCCGCTGGATGATAGCGGTCCATCTCCGAACGGAGTTCACGCGCTATCTCATCGTCCTCGGGCGAACCTCCTAGATCGAGCGCAGCTATCTGCTCAGGGTTCGCTTCGATGCCCGGTGGCAGCCAGAAGGCCACCGCCCGCGCGTCGCTGGTAGCAAGCACTGTCTTTGCGTCAAAGCCGCGCTCCCCCATGGCCAAAGCGAAAGATGGCCACACCTTCAAATACTCAGCCGGTTCCGGCCACCAGAAGCGAAACACGGGATCGGCGGCGAAAGCGACGGTGAGCGTGCTTAGCAACGCTGGAGCGGAACTTCGCTCGGCTGCGATGATGTTCGGAAGAGCCAAATACCGCACGATGCCTATCTCAGGGGTTTGTGTTCAGCAGGGCTTACCCGCCCCGAGCCGACCGAGGAAGGTCCGACTAGGGTCGTTTGCGGTCATTGTCGCAGATGTTCGTAGCGGAGCGCTGAACTCCCCCGCCAGGTTTTTCCCCGCGCCCGGTTTTGCCCTACCGCGAGACGGGCTAGCTTCGCGTCATGAGCGACGCCGCGCCTGACTCCAATGCCCAGCCCTACTCCGTCTCCGAGCTCGCCTTCGCGCTCAAGCGGACGCTGGAGGATCGCTATGGCTTTGTGCGCCTGCGGGGCGAGCTGTCCAAGGTCACCCACCATGGCAATGGCCACGTCTATCTGACCCTGAAGGACGAGCGCGCCGCCATCGATGGGGTGGTCTGGAAGGGGTCGGTGCGGGGCCTGTCCATCCGGCCCGAACAGGGGCTGGAGGTGATCGTCACCGGCAAGATCACCACCTTCCCGGCCGGCTCGCGCTATCAGATCGTCATCGAGACCATGGAGGCCGCCGGCGTCGGCGCCCTGTTGGCCCAGCTGGAGCGGCTGAAGGCCAAGCTGGCGGCCGAGGGGCTGTTCGAGCCGGCCCGCAAACGCCCCCTGCCGGCCATGCCCGCCGTGATCGGGGTGGTGACCAGCCCCACCGGCGCGGTGATCCGCGACATCCTGCACCGCATCCGCGATCGCTGGCCCTGCCGGGTCATTGTCTGGCCTGTGGTGGTCCAGGGGGAGCAGGCTGCGTCACAGGTCAGCGCGGCCATTCGCGGCTTCTGTGATCTGCCGGCCCATGGCGACCTGCCCCGCCCTGACATCATCATTGTCGCCCGGGGCGGCGGCTCGGTGGAGGACCTGTGGGCCTTCAATGACGAGGCCCTGGTGCGCGCCGTGGCGGCCGCCGACATCCCGATCATCTCGGCGGTGGGGCATGAGACCGACACCACCCTGATCGACTTCGTTTCCGACCGCCGGGCGCCGACGCCGACGGCCGCGGCCGAAATGGCGACGCCTGTGCTGGCCGAGCTGCGGGCGGGGTTGAGCGATCTGCACGCCCGCCTGCACCGAGGCGGCGGCCGCGTGGTGGAGGACCGCCAGGGCCGGGTGCAGAGCGCCGGTCGCAGCCTGGCCCGCGTACCGGACCTGGTGGAGATGGCCGCCCAGCGCTTCAACCTGGCGGCCGGCCGCCTGAGCGCGGGATTGCAGAAGAACGCAGCGGCCCATGAGCGCGACCTGGTGCGCATCACAAGCCGCCTGTCGCCGGGCCTGCTGCTGCGCCCCCAGGAGGTTCGCCGCCAGCGGCTGGACAGCCTGACCGCCCGGCTCGCCCCGGCAGTAATGCGCCAGACCGAGCGCCTGGCCGAGCGGCTGGCGGCGGTGGAAAAGCTGCGCCAGTCCCTGAACCCCGACCGCCCCCTGTCCCGGGGCTTTGCCCGGGTGCACCGGGCCGATGGCAGTCTGGCGCGGCAAGGGGCGGCCCTGGAGGCCGGCGAGACCGTCACCCTGGTGTTTGCCGACGCCCACCGCAGCGCCGTGGTGGACGGCGGCGGTGGGGAGCCTGAGGCGCCCCCCATCCCCCGGCCCAAACCCCGCAAGGCCGCCCCCTCCCCCGCTGACCCCGGCAAGGTGCAGGGCGACCTGTTCTGAGCACCGCTTGAGGCTTGCGCATGCCTCAGGTCTGTTCGAGGCGGCGGCGGCACGCTAGATTGGCCCCATGAACGCCCATGACCGTGACCTCTCCGGCAAGCCCGCCGAGCTTGCCGTGCTGCATTATGGCGACGGCGAGTTCGTCGTCCTCAAGCCCGGCCGCCATGTGGTGTGCGCCGTCTCAGGGGTGAAGATCCCCCTCCAGGCCCTGCGCTATTGGAGCCCGGCCCTGCAGGAAGCCTATGCCGGCCCCACAGAGGCCTTTGCCCGCTGGAAGGAAACCAGCAGCTGAGCCGCGCCCTGCATCGGCGCGCCACCCTGCTTGGTGGACTGGCGGCCCTGGCCCTGCCAGCGTCCTTGCGCGCGCAAGGGGCCTCCCTGCCCCTGCGCCTGGACGGGCGCCTGATCCAGGGTGGTGTGGCGGTGGGTCAGACCCAGCCCGGCGCTGGGGTGTTTCTCGACGACATGCCAGTGGGCCAGGCGTCCCCTGAGGGCTGGTTCGTGGTCGGCTTTGATCGGGACGCGCCCGTTGGACAGGTCCTGCGCGTGGCCGCAGACGGGGCCGAGACCCGGCGGCCCATTACCCTGCAACCCGGCGACTTCGACATTCAGCGGATCAGCGGCCTGCCGCGCAATCAGGTCGCCCCTACAGATCCCGTCCTGCTGTCCCGCATCGCCGCCGAGGCAGAGCGGAAACGGGCCGGGTTCGCCAGTCAGGCGCCGCGCACCGACTTCCGCGAGGGCTTCATCTTGCCTCTGTCGTCCTATCGTCTGACCGGGCGGTTCGGCGGCCAGCGGATCTTGAACGGCGTGCCAGCCCGACCGCATTACGGCGTCGACCTGGCCGCCCCCCGGGGCACGCCCATCGTGGCCCCGGCTGGGGGCCTGGTGTCGTTTGCCGAAACCGGTCTGCACTTTGAGGGCGGCCTGATCATGATCGATCACGGCCAGGGCCTGGTCAGCGCCTATCTGCACCTATCACGCCTGGACGTGGTGGCGGGCCAGTCTGTGAGCCAGGGTCAGGTGATCGGGGCCGTCGGCGCCGAGGGCCGGGCCACGGGACCGCACCTCTGCTGGCGGATGAAGTGGCGCGACCGCAACCTCAATCCCATGAGCCTGGTGGGGTTCCGCGCCGCCTGAGGCGGTTCAGCGCCGCTTGCGGGCGTAGGTCTCACTGGGCCAGCGCTTATGGACCCAGAACCATTCGGCGGGACGCTCGGCGATCCGCTCTTCCATGAACAGATTGATCCGCTCCACCGCCCGGGCGATGTCGGCGCTGCGGTCGCCAGTGGCGATCGGCTTGATCGGCGGATGGACGATGACCCGGAACCGGGCCTTGCCCAGGCGCTGCACCGACATGGGCTGCAGCACCGTGTCAAACCGCAGGGCCAGGCGCGAGGGTCCTGGGGCGGTGTGGGCCAGCTTGCCGAAGAAGGGGGATGCGACCCCGCCGTTGAACTTCTGATCGTTCATCAGGGCGACGGACTCGCCCCGCCCCAGGGCGTCGAGCAGTTCGCGGGCCCCGTCGCCCCCTTTGGGCGCAAACAGCCGCACCCCGTAGCGGAAGCGGTTCTCGCGGATGCGCTGGTCGAAATAGGGATTGTTGGCCGCCCGATAGGTCATGTGACAGACCACGCCGGAATGGGCGATCACCGCCGGCATGATCTCCCAGTTGGACAGGTGTCCAGAGATGAACACCACCGGTTCGCCGGTGCGGGCAATCTCGGCCAGGCGCTCGGCATTGATGATTTCGACCCGGTCGCCCGCGGCGACAATGCGGTCGATAATGGGAAACTCCGCAAACGTCCGGCCGATCTCGCGCCACTGCTCGGCGGCCAGGGCGTCGATCTCCGCCGGAGTCAGGTCCGGAAAGGCGATCTGCAGATTGCGCACCGCCACCCGGTGGGTGCTGGTCATCGGTCCCAGCCAGCTAAGCGCCGCTGCGCCGAAATCGGACACCGCATCGATCGGGAACAGGCGCGCCAGCCAGGTCACAGCATCGTAGGCCATGACCTCCAGCCGCCAGCCGAGGCGGCGGGCGAAGGTCTTGAGCCAGGAGGATCGGGCGCTCGCCATCCTTTGTACTAGTGCGCGTTCGGCAAAAGTGGAACCCGGTTTTGGGACTGATGTAGTCGTCCTGTCTTGAGTTTGGCGCATATCCCGAGACCTCGGAGAGGCGAAACACAGTCGCTTGGCGCGCGACTTGCCACTGTCAACCCAGACCGTCCCCGATCGGGACGGCCGGGCTTCTTAACCACAAGGGGGCAAGAGACATGGGCAATGAGATTGACGTCCACCTGGGTAAGCGTCTGCGCCGGCGTCGTCGCCTGCTGGGTCTGACCCAGCAACAGCTAGCCGGCGCCTGCGGCGTCCGCTTCCAGCAGATCCAGAAGTACGAGTGCGGTGCCAATCGGATCTCAGCCGCCCGCCTCTGGCAGCTGTCGGAGGCCCTGGAGGTTCCCGTGGCCTATTTCTATGACGGCCTCTCAGCGGCGGCTCAGGCCCAGGCGGCCGAGGGCGAGAGCGGCGGCGAGGTTCTGGCCAGCAAGGAGACCATGGATCTTATCCGGGCCTACTACCAGCTGGGTGAGCGTCCCCGCCGGCGGCTACTGGATCTGGCCAAGTCCCTCAACGGCGACGTCGAGCACGGCTGAGCCGGCGGTCCCGCGCAGGCGGGATTTCGCCGGGCGGCGGGGCAGGCTACAGGAGGGCATGCTGAGCCCTGATCGTCTGCCCGCCCTCGAGGACTTCCTCCTCGCGCTCAACCAAGCCGCCGCCGATGTGGCCCTGCCCCTGTTCCGGGCCGACCATGGTCTGGAGAACAAGGGCGGCCAGCCCGGCCTCAACGCCTTCGATCCCGTCACGGCGGCTGATCGCGGGGCGGAGGCGGCCATCCGGCGGCTGATCAGCCAGCACTTCCCAGACCATGGGGTGATCGGCGAGGAGTACGGTGAGGACCGCCCGGACGCCGAGTTCGTCTGGGTGCTCGACCCCATCGACGGCACCCGTTCCTTCATTTCCGGCCTGCCCCTGTGGTGCGTGCTCATTGGCCTGCGCCATCAGGGCCGTCCCGTCCTGGGCTCCATCGGCCAGCCCTATCTCGATGAAGTCTATCTCGGCCATGCCGGGGGTTCGCGGCTGGTGGCCCGGGGGGCGTCCCGGCCTCTGAAGGTACGGGCCTGTCCCAAGCTGACCGATGCCGTCATCGCCACCACCGACCCAGAAGCCTGTTTCAACGGCGCCGAACTGGGCGCCTGGACCCAGGTTCGCGCTGCCGCCCGTCTGGCCCGTCTGGGCCTGGATGCCTATGGCTACGCCATGGTGGCGGCCGGCAGCATGGACATGGTGATTGAGGCCGGCCTCAAGGCCTGGGACATCGAAGCCGCCATTCCGATCATCGAAGGGGCCGGCGGCCTGGTCACCGACTGGCGCGGCGGGCCCGTCGGGTCCATGGGCGGCCAGGTGGTGATCGCCGGCGACCAGGCCTGCCTGGACGAGGCCCTGGTCGCCCTCAGGCGCTCGGCGACGACGGGCTAACCACCTTCGCCGCCAGGGCGTCGAACTCGGCCCAGAACACCGCGCGCTTGTCGTCGGTCTCCATCAGGATCTCGTGCAGGGCCCCCTTGACCACCACCAGCTTGCCCTGGGGCAGGCTGCGCGCCACCTGGTCCTGGGCGGCATTGTCCACCAGCTTTTCATCCTCGGCCTGACAGATGATCACCGGGATGTTCACCGACGCCAGATTGGACGGTCTGGCGAAGACGGCCGCAGACCGCAGGGCAAAGTCCAGCCACCCCCAGGTGGGCGCCCCCAGCGCCAGGTCCCGGTGCGCGGCGATCAGGGCCCGGCCCCTGGCGAACCGCACCCGGTCATGGGTCAGCACATTGTCATCGAAGGTGTCGTCGAAGGGCTTGCCGGGGTCGCCCATGCAATAGTCACCCCCCCGACCGGTCAGGCGGTTCCAGCCCGCCAGCAGCCGCACCGCCTTGGGATAACGCCCGACCCGCAGCCCCAACATCGGCGCCGACAGCACCGCGCCGGCGAACCTCGGGGCCTGCCCCTTGGCCAGGGCCAGCAGGGTCAGGCAGCCCCCCATGGAGTGGCCCACCGCAAACCAGGGCTTGGGAAGCCGCTCTTCATAATGCGCCAAAAGGGCGTCGAAATCGGCCAAAAAGGGCTCAAAACCCACCGCATGACCCTTCAATCGGTCGTCGGAAAGGTCCCTGTGCGAAAGCCCCTGGCCACGCCAGTCATGGGCCAGGACCACAAAGCCCCGCAGGGTGAGATCCTCGATGGTCTCGAAATACTTTTCGATCGCCTCGGTCCGCCCGCCGCTCAGCACAACCGTGCCCCGAGCCTTGCCCCGGGCCGGAAACAGGGCCGCCCGCAGCCGCGCCCCCTTGGCGCCGGTAAACCACTCGGCCGCTCCCCCCGTGGGGACGGGGGCGGCGGGAATGTCGATGAGCGGCGCCGATTCGGTCATGGGTGGGTCCTTCAGGCGGCCTGGGAAAAAAGGGTCTGGATCTGAGACTGCATGGACATGGCCAGGCCCATATTGGACATGCGCATCCGGCGGCTCATCAGGGCGGTCATGGGGTCCAGGCGACGACGGCCAAGCGCCACCACATCGTCCAGGCTGATGGTCACCACCAGATCGGCCGGGGCGTCCTGATTGGTCACCACCGCCCCATCGATATGGATGAAGCCCGCCCCCTTCAGGTCGATCTTGACCACATGGGACAGGGGCACACCGGCCCGAAGGGTGTCTGCGATGCGGGTGGTGAGCTGTTCAATCGTGGCCATCGGACCTCTCAGACGGGAGCGGGAGATTGGCCCGCCCCCGGCGCGAAGTAAACAAACTGCCCCGCCGCCGTGCGCCATGGACAGGGCGGCTGGAATGGACCAATAATTGCGAGTAACTCGCAAATCCAAGGAAGCGCCATGCGCCGGCTTTCTCTCGAAGATCTCGACCAGCTCTATCGGGCCCCTGGGAAGCTGGTGATGGACAAGGTCCTGGACCATGTGGAGCGCCATGGCCGAGCCTTCATCGGCCATTCGCCGTTCTGCGTGGTGAGTTCGGCAGGCCCCGGCGGCACGGTGGACGTTTCGCCTCGGGGTGGCGAGCCGGGCTTTGTGCAGGTGAGCGAGGACGGCAAAACTCTGTTTCTGCCCGACCGACCGGGGAACAACCGCCTGGACACCCTGCGCAACCTGCTGGCCGGGGACGGTCAGATCGGGCTGATGTTCATGATTCCGGGGTTTGACGACGTCTACCGCGTCAATGGCAGGGCCAGCGCCACTGATGACGGGCCCCTTCTGTCGTGCTTCGAGGAATTTGGCCGGTTGCCCAGGCTGGTGCTGATGGTCGAGGTTCAGGAGGCCTTTATCCATTGCCCCAAGGCGATCATGCGCGGACGGCTGTGGGATCCTGAAGCGCGTATGGAGCGCAGTGTCCTGCCCAGCGGAGCGGAAATGATCTCTGACCAGCTGAACCTCGGCAAGCTGCCGGTGACCAATGAACAGATCATCGACAGCTATCGCCAGCAGCTGTGAGGCCGCTCAGGTGGGCTTGATGAACCGCAGGGTCATCCGGTCACTTTCGCCAATGGCCTCATAGGGGCTGCTGTCGAAACTGGGGTCGGCCGGTTGTCCCCTGGGCGCAGACAGCCGGACCGGCGGCAAGGTCCAGACCCCGAAGGGATGATCCTTGGTGTCGCGGGGATTGGCGTTGATCTCGCTGGCCTCGTTCAGCAGGAAGCCCGCCTCCTGCACCAGACGGATGACATAGGCCTGGTCCACATAGCCATCCGCCGCTGTGGGATCCTGCACCCCCCCAGGATTGGCCCGGTGCTCCACAACCCCGAATGCACCACCGGGTTTCAAGGCAGCGAAGGCGTCGGCAAAGGCCTTGTCGGCGATACCCGCAGCCATCCAGTTGTGAATATTGCGCGCCGTCAAAACAAGGTCGGCCGTACCGGCTGGCGCCACTGGGCCGCTGGTGGGGCCAAAGGCGGTAATCTCCACATCCCCATAGAGCCTCGGACGGGAACGCAGCTTCTGGCGATAAGCCTCCACGATCTCGGCGGCGGCAGGATCGTTGGGTTGAAGATTGGCGGCGTAGAGCTTTCCCCCTGAGGCCGCCAGGAAGGGGGCCAAAATGTCCGTATACCAACCGGCTCCGGGCCACATCTCAACCACGGTCATGCCGGGCTTGAGCCCAAAGAAGGTCAGGGTCTCCTGGGGGCGGCGCCAGATATCCCTGGCCTTGTCCTGAGCCTCACGCCAGTCGCCGGCCACGGCCTCTTCGAGGCTCATGGCCGACGCTGGGGTCGAAGGCGGGGCCTCCTCGGCCCGGTTACAGCCGGCGAGGGCCGCTGCCCCACCGGCCGCGAGGCCGGAGAGCAGCAGGCCCCGCCGGGACAGTCTCGGCGCCTGCACGGATCAGGACGGCTTGACGAAGCGCAGGGTCATGCGATCGCTCTCGCCGATCGCGTCATACTTGGACCGGTCGAAGTCCGGATTGGCGGGCTCGCCCCGGCCTGCGGTCTGGCGAACTGGCGGAAGGGTCCAGACGCCGAACGGATGGTCCTTGGTGTCCTTGGGATTGGCATTGATCTCACTGGATTCGGCCAGCTTGAAGCCTGCCTTTTCCGCAGCGGCAACGACAACGGCCGTGGCCATGTAGCCGTCCCGGGCCCCCTCGACCTGCGGCCGCGGATCGGAGCGGTGCTCTTCCACGGCCAGCACGCCGCCTGGCTTAAGCACGGCGAAGAAGTCTGCCAGGGCCTTATCCAGCATGCCCTCGCGCCAATACCAGTTGTGGAGGTTGCGCGCCGTCAGGACCATGTCGGCCGAGCCGGCCTCGCCCAGGGGCTTGGAAACCGCGCCGAAGCCCACATAGGTGATGTTGCCAAAAACATTGGCGTCGGCGTAGCGGGCGGCAAAGGCCTCGCGGCCCCGTCGGCCCGCCTCGGTCACAGCCGGGTCTTCCAGATCGGTCACCCCGGCCACATAGGCACCGTTGGTGGCCATGGCGTAGGGCGCCAGGATTTCGGTCCAGTAGCCACTGCCCGGCGAAATCTCGATCACCGTCTGGCCAGGCTTGAGCCCCCAGAAGGTGAGGCTTTCATAGGGATTGCGGGCGGGGTCCCGGGCCTTGTGGGCCTCCGTGCGCTGCGCGCCATCGACGGCGCCGCGCAGGGCAGTGTCCTCGGCCTGGGCGGCCGAGCCGAGAATTAGCGCCCCGAGGGCGCCCGCGATCAAGGCGGGGAACTTGTCGTGAAACATGGTCTGGAGCTCCGGCAAGTCGTTGAGGCGGTGACCCTAGTGGGGTTGGCTGATCTGGCAAGGGCGTTGCGCACACAAGGTCTTGAAACCCGCACAACCCACCCCAAATCTACCTCGAAGGCGCTGGACCTCCGGGCCTTCCGATCGCTGACGAGGCCATAACGGCTCGCCAAAGATCGACCCCGCAACCTTGCTTAGACAAGAAGGATGTGACGCAAATGCGTACCCTCGATTTTTCCCCGCTCTATCGCTCCGTGGTCGGTTTCGACCGTCTGGCTGGCCTGCTCGAAACGGCCGCCGCTGACGCCGCCTCGGGCTATCCCCCCTACAATATTGAGCGCACGGGCGAGAACGCCTATCGCATCGAGATCGCCGTGGCCGGCTTCCGATCTGAGGAATTGGCCATCGAGGTGAAGGAAAACCTGCTCACCGTCCAAGGGCGCAAGGCCGCCAATGAAGAGGCCCGCCGCTATCTGCATCGTGGTCTGGCTGAGCGGGACTTCGAGCGGCGGTTCCAGCTGGCGGACTATGTGGTGGTGAGTGAGGCGGCCCTGGCGGACGGCCTGCTATCCATCTCGCTCCGCCGCGAATTGCCAGAAGCCCTGAAGCCTCGGCAGATTCCGATTACCTCCGCTGCCGCAACCCCCCTGATTGAGGGTGAGCAGGCCGCCTGAGCCTGAGACAGCGGCACTGTGAGACGAGGGCGGCGCTGCGATGCGTCGCCCTTTTTTCAGGTGTGGCGATCCATCAGACCCTGAGCGGCTGTCTCAAGGAGGGCTGAGGCCCAGAGCCAAGGTCATATCGGCACCGCGCAGGCTGACGCCTCGCATCAAGGCACCTTCGAAATTGCACCCGCGCACGTCGGCTTCATCGAGAATTGCCCCGGTGAGATCGGCACCCTGGGCCTTTACATAGCGCAGCTTGGCGCTGTGCAGGTCACCGCGACTGACCCGATCTGCGCTGATTGGCAGAGGCCCCAGTACCGCCTCCCGCAAATCAGCCTTGATCAGCTTCGCGCCGGCGAGCTTGGCACCGCGCAGATCGGCACCCCGCAGGCAGACCCCGCGCATGTCGGCGTTCTCCAGATTGGCGCCCTGGAGATGGGTGCCTGTGAGGTCCATGCCGACGAGGATCGCACCCCGGGCGCTCATCACAGACAGGCGCAGATTGCGAAGACGTTGATCAAGGGGGCGCACGTCCAGTCCGTCGAAACAGGCCGGGGTCCCTTGCTTGCCCCCGGTCTTGCACCAGGTCTGATTGGCGATCGCCATCTCATAGAGCTCATCGGCCCGGGCCATTGCCTCGGCGTTGGGCGCTGAAAGGTTGCCTTCGATGATGGCACCGGAGATGCGGGCCGTGCGGATATCCACCCCGGTCAGGATTGCGTCCACCAAACGGGCCCCTTCCAGGTTGGCCCCGCCCACATCTGCCCCCTCCATGCTGGCGCCTTCGAGATTGGCGTCCTTGAGGTTGGCCCGGTTCAGCTTGGCGCCGCGCATGGAACAGTCGGTGAAGTCGGTGGCGAAGGCCGTGACATCCTCCATCTGCGACCCGTCGAGCGTGGCCCCGCTAAGCTTGGCATGATCAAGCTCGCCGCTGCGCTGATGGTGGATCAGAGAAGTAAGTCCCTTGGAGGGATGCGGCATCGCCACCTGTCCCACGCGGAAGTCAGCCTGGGTCAGATCGGCCTCGCTCATATCGGCCCCACGCAGGCAAGCGCCCCGCAGGTCGGCCCGGGACAGATTGGCCCGGCGAAGGTCAGCCTTGCGCAGATCACAGCCAAACAGATTGGCCCGAGAGAGGTTGGCCCCCGTCAGCCGCGCGCTGTCAAAAATGGACGATGAGAGATCGGCGTCTTGGAGATTGGCGCCCGCCAGATCAACGCCTGTGAAGTCGATGAACCGCATCGAGGCCAGCTTTCCACCGGGGCGTCCGGTGATGAAGCGCTCGTGAGCGGACAGGATCATCTCGATCTCGCCGCGAGACAGCTTGCGACGGCCTGATAGCGCGATGGCGGCTGACACAAGAAGGCTCCCGTATGGTTTCCGAACCCGCGACCTTTAGACGCATAAGAGCAACTCAAGGGTTAAGAGACCCCAGATATCCGAGCGGCGAGACCCTAAATTAAGTCATCGAGCCCGCGCGCACCGCCACGTCGGGCGCCTGTGATGTTCACCTGTTTGAGCTGGGCACCGGTAAAATTCGCCCGGGAGAGGTCCGCATCCTGCAAAATCGCCTGGCGCAGGTCAGCGCGAGCGCAGTCGGTGTTTTTCAGCGTTGCCCCCGAAAGGTTGCAGGGCAACAGGCGGTCAGAGCCGATCAGCAGCGGTCCCATCTGAGCATCCCGCAGATCGGCACCTGAAAGCTTGGCGTTGACCAGCCGGGCCCCGCGCAGATCGGCCCGACGCAGATTGCAGGCCCGCAGGTCAGCGCCTTCCAGCTGCGCGCCCTGGAGCTGAACACCTTCCATGTCCAGCCCGTAGAAGACGGCACCCTTGGCCGAAAGGGCGGTGAGGTTAAACCCCCGAATGGTCTCAAGGGCCCGGAGGTCGGCACCGTCGAACACCGAGGGATTGCCCTCGCCACCGCCGGTTTCACACCAGCGGGCATGTTCACGGATCATGGTCTTGTAGGGCAGGTCGGAGACTGCGAGCCCAGACGGGGCGTCGGTCAGCACCCCCTCCATTTCCGCCTTGCTGACGTTCCAGGAATAGGTCTTGGCCCCTACCAGGATGGCGTCGCGCAGATCGGCACCTGCCAGATCCGCCCCTGAGAGGTCAGCGCCCTGCAGATTGGCACCGGACATATTGGCCTGTTTGAGATTGGCCCGGACGAGCTTGGCGTCCTTGAGAATGGCATCGGAGAAGTCAGCTCGGGCGGCCATGACTCCAGACAGCCGCGAGCGCTCCAGATTAGCCCCGGCCAGCACCGCGCCCTGCACCTCCCCCGGTCGCGCCATGTGTTCGAGGATGCGCAGTCCCTTGTCTCGATCCGCCGCCGCAATGGACCCTTCCCGCAGATCGGCCTCGAAGAGATCGGCGCCGGTGAGATTGGCACCCCGTAGGCAGGCCCCGCGCAGATCGGCCCGGCGCAGGGACGCCTCGGTCAGATCGGCATTCTGCATGTCGCAGCCAAACAGATTGGCGTTGTCGAGCTTGGTGCCCTGCAATTGGCAATCGTTCAGACAGGCCCCAAGAAAGTCCGCATCGGAGAGATTGCGTCCGCGCAGGTCCAGACCACTGAGATCTTTCCAGGCGAACACCGCCCGGGCGCCCCCAGGACGGGAGGTCCACAGGCGATCATGGCGCGCACAGACTGCATCCACCTCAGCCTGAGTCAGGCATCGCAGTTCGGGGACGGAGGTCGGACGGGAGGCCAGCATCGTGCGCCATCGTGAAGTCGAGGCTTCAACGTTAGCGCGGCAAGATTAACGAGCCCTTCGCAGGGTTAATCTTGTGTAGGCGAGGCATCGGCGGGCCGATAGTCAGTGTAGAGCGACTGGGCCTCGGCTTTCAGGCACCCCAACTGAACCTCAAGGCCTGCAGCTGCCAGCAGAGCCAGACCCTGGCCATCGGCATAAGGACTGGGATCGCGGCAGGCGACGAACACCTGACTGACCCCGGCTTCAACCAGGCGCTGGGCGCAGGACGCCGCCCCCGACGACCGCGCGCCGCAGGGCTCCAGGGTCACATAGGCCACTGCGCCCCGGGCCTTGGAGCCAGCGGCCTGGAGGGCCAGCTCTTCGGCATGGGGGCGCCCGCCGATCCCGGTGACGCCCTCCCCAAGAACCTCGTCGTCGGAGACGATGACGCAGCCCACCGAGGGGTTCTCAGCCGTCTGACCCAGATGGCGCTGCGCCAGAGCTATGGCCTGGCGCATATGCGTCTCGTGGGCGGCCTGGCTCACGGCAGGGTCGGCAGGGGCTGGGCGCGGCTCTCGTCCAGATATCGGGCCGCCACCGGGGTGAGGGTGTTCGACAACTGGATCAGCAGGGGGTTTCCAGTGGGAATTTCCACGTCGATGATCGCGGCGTCGTCCAGGCCAAACAGCAGCTTGACGATGGCCCGCAGGGAATTGCCGTGGGCCGCCACCAGCAGGGTTTCGCCGGCCGTCAGGCGCGGGGCGATCTCGTCCTGCCAATAGGGCTGAACCCGTTCAAGGGTGGTCTTCAGGCTCTCAGTCAGCGGCAGGACCGCGCCGGCATAGCGGCGGTCGCCCGCAAAATCATACTCACTGTCGGCGCTCAGGGCCGGCGGTGGGACATCATAGGAGCGCCGCCAGATCTTGACCTGGTCATCGCCGTGCTTTTGAGCCGTCTCGGCCTTATTGAGGCCGGTCAGCCCGCCATAGTGGCGCTCGTTCAGACGCCAGTCCTTGACCTCGGGCACATAGGCCTGGCCGGCCGCGGCGAGGGCCAGCCAGCTGGTGCGGATCGCCCGGGTCAGCACCGAGGTATAGACCCGGTCAAACTGAATACCGGCCGCCTGGATCAGCTCTCCGCCCTTGGTGGCCTGAGCCTCGCCCTCGGCGGTCAGGTCCACATCCACCCAGCCGGTGAAGCGATTTTCCAGGTTCCAACGGCTCTGGCCATGGCGGAGCAGGACAAGGGTCGGCATGGGGCATCTCCTGGGTCGGCGGGGTCGCCCGTTCGGCTAGGGCGCGGCTTGAGCGTCGTCAAGCCGCCACGTCTGCCTAGGACATGGCCGAGGCCGTCAGGAGCGGCTATAGCGAACCATAATGCTTGATCGCTTGTTCTTTCCGCTGTCGGCGCTGGCCGCCGCCCTGATCATCGCCCTGGCCCTCGTCTGGCCCCAGGGCATAGGCGCGCGCTCGCCTGGACCCTTCGGCCACGAGCCGATCCTGCAGAGCCCAGAGATGCAGGCGGCCATGCAACGCCAGACCGAGGCGTCTCAGAAGCGGATCAATCAGGCCCGTGAAACCATGCGCGGGCTGCAGGCCGAAGCGCTCGCGGCCCAACCATGAGCGCTGATTTTGACGCCGTCGCCGTCGGTCGCCGGGTGCTGGCCGCAGAGGCCGCCGCCCTGAGCCAGCAGGCCGAGGGCCTGGGTGAGGCCTTTGTTCAGGCGGTGAACATTCTCTATGCCGCCAAGGGCCGGATCGCCTGCACTGGCATTGGCAAGTCTGGGCATGTGGCGCGCAAGATCGCGGCCACCTTCGCCTCCACCGGCACAGCGGCCTTTTTTGTCCACGCCTCGGAGGCCAGCCACGGGGACCTGGGGATGATCGGCCAGGAAGACGCCGTCCTGGCGCTTTCCAAGTCCGGCGAAGTGCGCGAACTCGCCGACATCCTGGCCTATGCTAAGCGATTCAAGATCCCGCTGATCGCCCTGACGGCAGCCCCCGGCAGCGCCCTTGGGCAGGCCGCCGACGTGGTGCTGCGCCTGGCCGATGCGCCGGAGGCCACCGCCGAGGTCAGCGCCCCGACCACCTCCACCACCCTGCAGATTGCCCTGGGCGACGCGCTCGCTGTGGCGCTGTTGGAACGGCGGGGGTTCACGGCCAAGGACTTCAAGACCTTCCATCCCGGCGGCAAGCTGGGCGCCATGCTGCGCACGGTAGGGGACCTGATGCATGGGGCGGCCGAGCTGCCCCTGGTCAGCCAGGACACTCCCATGCCTGAGGCCCTGCTGATCATGACCGAGAAGCGCTGGGGGATCGTCGGGGTCACCGACGGGGCTGGTCGGCTGGTGGGCGCCATTACCGACGGCGACCTGCGCCGCCACATCGAAGGTCTGCTGACCCAGACCGCGGGCCAGGTGATGACCGCAGGACCCAAGAAAACCGCCCCTCCGAACATGATGGCGTCTGAGGCCCTGGCCCTGATGAGCGATCCGGCGCCCCCGGTCACCGTGCTGTTCGTGGTGGAAAACGACCGCCCTGTGGGCATATTGCACGTCCATGACCTGCTTCGGGCCGGTGTCATGTAGCAACTGTCGCGGAGCGCCCTTAGGGCGTACGCAACAGGGTGGCCTTCCGGCCCTCCACTCGCCAAAGCTGTTGACCACCCACCTGCGGAGTTCAGATGCTTCTCGCCCCCAGCGCCGATCTTGTCCCCAATACCCTCGCCTATGAGAACCAGCCGCTGGTGAAAGCCACAGGCTTTCGGGAGTACGATGCGCGGTGGCTGTTTGGCCCAGACATCAACCTGCTGGGTGTCGAAGCGCTCGGCATGGGGCTGGGCACGCTGATCCGGCAGATGGGTCAGACGAAGATCGTGGTCGGCCATGATTTCAGGTCCTACTCCCTGTCGATCAAACAGGCCCTGACCCTGGGACTCATCCAGGCCGGCTGCGAGGTGCTGGACATCGGCCTGGCGCTGTCGCCCATCGCCTATTTCGCTCAGTTCGACCTGGACGCCCCCTGCGTCGCCATGGTCACCGCCAGCCACAATGAGAACGGCTGGACCGGGGTGAAGATGGGTGCCCAGCGGCCCCTGACCTTCGGACCCGACGAAATGGGCCGCCTGAAGGACATCGTGCTGGGCGGCAAATGGGAGCTGCGTCCTGGCGGCAGCCTGACCCACGTCGCTGGCGTGGCTGAGCGCTACATCGCCGACGTGGCCGCTGGCGTCAGCCTGAAGCGCCCGCTCAAGGTGGTCTGCGCCTGTGGCAATGGTACGGCCGGCGCCTTTGCCGCCGAGGGCCTGCGCAAGATGGGCGTGGCGGTGGTCTATGAGATGGACTGCGAGCTGGACTGGACCTTCCCGCGCTACAATCCCAACCCCGAAGACCAGGAAATGCTGCACGCCATGGCTGAGGCCGTGCGCCAGTATGGTGCCGACTGCGCCCTGGGCTTTGACGGCGACGGGGATCGCTGCGGGGTGGTGGACGACGAGGGCGAGGAGATCTTCGCCGACAAGATCGGCCTGATGCTGGCCAGGGATCTGTCGGCCCTGCACAAGGACGCCACGTTCGTCGTCGATGTGAAGTCCACGGGCCTCTACGCCACCGACGAAGTGCTGGCCGCCAACGGCGCCAAGACCGTCTACTGGAAGACCGGCCACAGCTATATCAAGCGCAAGACCGCCGAGCTCGGCGCCCTGGCCGGGTTCGAAAAGAGCGGCCACTTCTTCTTCAACGACCCCATCGGCCGGGGCTATGACGACGGCCTGGTGGCCGCCGCCGCCATCCTGGCCATGCTGGACCGCAATCCGGACAGAAAGCTGTCGGACCTCAAGAAGGCCCTGCCGGTAGCCTATACGTCCCTGACCATGTCCCCCCACTGCGCCGACGAGGAAAAGTACGGGGTGGTCGACAAGATCGTCGCCGAGTACGAGGCCCTGCGGGCGGCGGGCGGCACGATCCTAGGACGTAAGATCGTTGATCTGATCACCGTCAATGGCGTGCGCGTGGCGCTGGAGGACGGGTCCTGGGTGCTGGTCCGGGCCTCGTCCAATAAGCCGGAAATCGTGGTGGTGGTGGAAAGCACGCATTCGGCCGACGACATGCGCGCCCTGTTCCACAAAGAGGTGAAGCCCCGCCTGGGACAGCACCCGCAGGTCGGCAGCTACAACCAGGAAATCTAACCGACCCTAGCCCTCGCGGCGGCGGTTTCAGCGATTGCAGGACTTAAGGACCAACCCATGCAAGTGGCGATGATCGGGACGGGTTATGTGGGCCTGGTGAGCGGGGCGTGCTTTGCTGACTTTGGCCATCAGGTGACCTGCATCGACAAGGACGCGGGCAAGATTGAGCGCCTGCGCCAAGGGGGCATCCCGATCTTTGAGCCGGGCCTTGAGGGTCTGGTGGCGCGCAATGTGACGGCAGGCCGGCTGTTCTTCGACACCGAGGCCGCCGAGGCGGTGCGCAGTGCTGATGCGGTGTTCATCGCCGTGGGCACGCCGTCGCGGCGTGGCGATGGCCATGCGGACCTCTCTTACGTCTATGCGGCGGCCGAAGAGATCGCCGACCTCATGGAGGGCTTCACCGTGGTGGTGACCAAGTCCACCGTGCCGGTGGGCACCGGCGATGAGATCGAGAAGATCATCAAGGCCAGGCGGCCGGACGCGCAGTTTGCCGTGGTGTCCAACCCGGAGTTCCTGCGCGAAGGCGCAGCCATCGAGGATTTCAAGCGCCCCGACCGGGTGGTGGTGGGTCTGGAGGATGAGCGGGCCCGGCCGGTGATGAGCGAGCTTTACCGGCCGCTTTATCTGAACGAGACCCCGATCGTGTTCACCGGCCGGCGGACCAGCGAGCTGATCAAGTATGCGGCCAACGCCTTCCTGGCCATGAAGATCACCTTCATCAACGAGATGGCTGATCTCTGCGAGGCCGTGGGTGCTGATGTGCAGCAGGTGGCCAAGGGTATCGGCCTGGACGGACGGATCGGGGGCAAGTTCCTGAATGCCGGTCCTGGCTATGGCGGTTCATGCTTTCCGAAAGACACCCTGGCGCTTGTGCGCACCGCCACCGACTTCGGCGCGCCGGTGCAGCTGATCGAGGCCACGGTGCGGGTCAATGACCAGCGCAAGAAGGCCATGGCCGACAAGGTGGTGAAGGCCATGGGCGGGGATGTGCAGGGAAAGCGGATCGGGGTTCTCGGCCTGACCTTCAAGCCCAACACCGACGACATGCGCGATGCCCCGAGCCTGGACATCATTCCGGCCCTGCAGGCGGCCGGTGCCGTGATCACGGCGTTTGATCCGGAAGGCGAGACCGAGGCGCGCCACCTGCTGCCGGGCGTCACCTTCGCCGCCGAGCCCTATGCTGTGGCCAAGGACGCCGACGCCATCGTGATCATCACCGAATGGGATGAGTTCAGGGCGCTGGATCTAGACCGGATCAAGGCCGACATGGCCGCTCCAGTGCTGGTCGATCTGCGCAATATCTACCGGCCTGACGATGTACGCCGCCAGGGCTTTGACTATGTGAGCATCGGGCGGGTCTAAGGCCCGCCTGAGATGGGGCCGGTCAGCCCAGCGGCATCAAACCCATAATCTGCTGGACGATCCAGAGTGCACCAGCCCAGAAGGCCAGGCTGAGAAGGGCGACGAAGGCCAGGCAGGCGATCGAGGCGGGGCCCCGATTCCCAGTCCCTTGCCCGCGCTCCGCCGTAGCGGTGTTGCGAGACATGCGTTTCTCCCAGTCGATCTTGTGTCTTCGACCCGGTCGAGCGGGTCGAACGTTACGAGACTGACATAAACCTGGGAGACTGAACAGGGTTTCTGAAGTCCAAACCCAAATCGGTGACAATAGGTCTCAGGCTGCGGCCTGTCGCACCACGCCGGCGATCTCGTGGACGATCTCGAAGATCAGTTTCTCATCGTCACCTTCAGCCATGATACGAATCAGCGGCTCGGTGCCGGACGCCCGCACCAGCAGGCGGCCACAGCCGTTCAGGCGCTTTTCGGCACTGGCGATGGCTCCCTTGACGCTGTCGGAGTCCAGGGGGCGGCCACTGCCAAAGCGGACGTTTTCCAGCAGTTGCGGCACCGGCTCGAACTGGCGGGCGAGCGCGCTCATCGGCTTGTCGGACTCCTTGAGGACGGCCAGGACCTGCAGGGCCGCCAGCAGGCCATCGCCAGTGGTCGAAAAGTCCGACAGGATCACATGGCCCGACTGCTCGCCGCCGAGATTGAAGCCGCCCTCGCGCATGCGCTTCATCACCGAGCGGTCGCCCACGGCGGTCCGCTCCAGAATCAGGTCTCGGTCGCTGAGGAAACGCTCAAGGCCCAGATTGGACATCACCGTGGCCACGACGCCGCCGCCGGTCAGTCGGCCGCGAGCCGCCCAGTGCCCGGCGATCATGGCCATGATCTGGTCGCCGTCGACCACGTGGCCCGTCTCATCGCAGATCACAAGACGATCGGCGTCTCCATCCAGGGCAATGCCGATATCGGCACGATACTCCCGCACCATCCGCGCCATGGCTTCCGGGTGGGTTGAGCCGCAGTCATTGTTGATGTTGAAGCCATTGGGCTCCACCCCCAGGCGGATGACCTCGGCACCCAGCTCGTAGAGGGCGGTAGGGGCCACCTTATAGGCCGCCCCATTGGCGCAATCGATGACGATGCGCAGGCCGTTGAGGCTGAGGCGGCGGGGGAAGGTGGCCTTGGCGATTTCCACATAACGGGCCTGGGAGTCATCGATCCGCGCCACTCGACCCAGCGCGTCCGGCGCCGCAAGTCGCTCCTGCAACCCCTCGTCCATCAGGGCCTCGATCTCCAGCTCTCGGGCGTCGGAGAGCTTGAAGCCATCGGGACCAAACAGCTTGATGCCATTGTCGGAAAAGGCGTTGTGCGATGCGCTGATCATGACGCCGAGATCAGCCCGCATGGAGCGGGTCATCATGGCGACGCCCGGGGTGGGCATGGGGCCCAGCAGGCGGACATCCATGCCCACGCTGGTGAAGCCGGCCACCAGGGCGGGCTCGATCATATAGCCAGACAGTCGCGTGTCCTTGCCGATCACGACCAGATGGCGTCGGGCGTCCTGGGACATGAACACCTTGCCCGCCGCCATGCCGACCCGAAGGGCGACCTCGGCGGTCATGGGATGGCGGTTAGCCTCCCCCCGGATGCCGTCAGTTCCAAAATAGGTGCGCTTGGTCATGGTCGGACTCACGAAACGATCGGAAACCCAGATTTAGTCGACGCGGCGTTTGCGAATGCTAAAGGCGGCGCATGGCCAGACATTAGGCGTGTCGGAGCCATCCGGCAAAACGTGAGGTTCAGGCCATGTGCGGCATCATTGGCATTGTCGGCAAGACCGACGTTCAGGACCGGCTGGTGGAGAGCCTGCTGCGCCTGGAATATCGCGGCTATGACTCCGCCGGGGTGGCGGGGGTTACGGGCACAGGGCAGGTCGAGCGCCGCCGGGCCAAGGGCAAGATCCGCGCCCTGCAGGACGTGCTGGCGGCCGAGCCCCTAGTGGCCAAGGTGGGCATTGGCCACACCCGATGGGCGACCCACGGGGCACCTTCGGAGCGTAACGCCCATCCCCATACGGCCGGCAGGGTCACCCTGGTCCATAACGGCATCATCGAGAATTTCGCCGAGCTGCGGCGGGAGCTGGAGGCTCAGGGGCGGACCTTTTCCAGCGACACCGACACCGAGATCATCGCCCACCTGCTGGACAGTCAGCTGCAGGCGGGCCTTCCGCCGCTCAAGGCCCTGAAGGCCACCCTGGACCGACTGACCGGCGCCTATGCCCTGGCGGTGCTGATCGCCGGCGAGGATCAGGCAGTGTTTGGTGCCCGGCGGGGCAGCCCCCTGGTGGTCGGCTATGGCGTAGGCGAGATGTTCCTGGGCTCCGACGCCCTGGCGGTCGGCCCCTTCACCAACCGTGTGGCCTATCTGGAGGAGGGTGACTTCGTCCGCATCGACCATGACAAGGCCGAGATCTTCGATGCCGCGGGCGAAGGCGTGGTCCGGGAGGTCAAGCAGCTCGCCCAGGCTGCAGCCCTGGTAGAGCGGGGCAACTACCGGCACTTCATGGAGAAGGAAATCCACGACCAGCCCGAGGGGTGCCAGCGCACCATCGCGGCCTATGTGGACACCTTGACCAGCCGGGCCGCCATTCCCGGGGGGCTGGATTTCGCTAGCCTGGAGCGCATTCAGATCGTCGCCTGCGGCACCTCTTATATCGCCGGCATGATCGGCCGCTATCTGATCGAGCAGCTGGCCGATCTGCCGGTGGACGTGGAGATCGCCTCGGAGTTCCGCTACCGCCAGCCCGCCCTGCGGCCCGGTGCCCTGGTGATCGCCATGTCCCAGTCGGGGGAAACCGCCGACACCCTGGCGGCCCTGCGCTACTGCAAGGCCCGGGACATGCGCAGCGCCGCCATCGTCAATGCCACCGAATCCACCATCGCCCGGGAGGTGGATGTGGTGTGGCCGATCCATTGCGGGCCAGAGATCGGGGTGGCGTCGACCAAGGCCTTCACCGCCCAGGTCAGTGTGCTGATCGCCCTGGCCATCGCCGCGGCCAAGGCCCGGGGCAGGATCGATGCGGCCGAGGAGGCCCGGCTGGTCAAGGTGCTGCTGGGCGCACCCCGTCTGATGGCTGAGGCCATCGGCCTGGAGGACGCCATCAGCGCCATCGCCACCGAGATCGCCAAGGCCAAGGACGTGCTCTATCTCGGCCGAGGGCCCATGTCGGCGCTGGCCCTGGAGGGCGCGCTGAAGCTCAAGGAGATCAGCTACATCCATGCCGAGGGCTATGCGGCTGGCGAGCTGAAGCATGGCCCTATCGCCCTGGTGGACGACCAGACGCCGATCATCATCCTGGCACCTTATGACTCCTGGTTCGAGAAGTCGGCCTCCAACATGAGCGAGGTCATGGCCCGGGGCGGCCAGGTGGTGTTCATCACCGACACTGAAGGGGCCAAGCATGCGCCGGACGGGGCCAAGGTGGTGGTCACAGCCCCCTCCTCCGACCCTCTGGTGTCTACCCTGGTCATGTCAGCCCCCATCCAGCTGCTGGCCTATCATGTGGCCGTGCAGAAGGGTGCCGACGTGGATCAGCCGCGCAACCTGGCCAAGTCGGTCACCGTCGAGTGACATGATCCTGGGCTAAGCGCTCCAGGCCCATGGGATTTCATCCGACGGTGGTGGATTTCCCCCGCGCCCTCGTCTAGCGAGTTGGGCGGCATGGACGGAGGACGGGATGACGAGGCGGGTTCGTAAGGCGGTGCTGCCGGTGGCGGGACTGGGGACGCGGGTGCTTCCCGGGGCCAAGACGACCCCAAAGAACATGCTCAACGTCTTTGACCGCCCCATCCTGTCCTATGTGATCGAGGAAGGCCGGGCGGCCGGTATCGAGCACTTCGTCTTTATCGTCGGGCGCGGACAGGGCGCGATCGAGGACTATTTCGACGCCGCCCCTGAAATCGAGGGTGCCCTTGAGGCCAAGGGTAAGACCGACATCCTGGCCGAGGTGCGCCGGGACCTGCCCAAGCCCGGCCAGATGAGCTTCGTGCGTCAGATGGCCCCTTTGGGTCTGGGCCACGCAGTCTGGTGCGCCCGCGACATCATCGGTGACGAGCCCTTTGCCGTCATGCTGCCGGACATGCTGATGGCAGCCGATCCTGCGGCGCTAGCGCAGGCTGTCAACGCCCACAGCGAGGTCGGCGGGAACATCGTGGTGGTGGAGCCGGCACCTGAGGGCGAGGCCCACAAGTACGGCATCGTCGACCTGGAAAGCCAGACTGGCCGCCTCAACCGGATGCGGGGCATGGTGGAGAAACCGGCACCCGGCACTGAGCCTTCGAACCTGTTCATCAGTGGGCGCTACGTGCTGCAGCCCGAAATCTTCCCGCTGCTGGAAAAGCAGGGCAAGGGCGCCGGCGGAGAGATCCAGCTGACCGACGCCATGGCCGAGCTGATGAAGCTACAGCCCTTCCATGCCCTGGAATATGATGGGGTAACCTATGACTGCGGCGACAAGCTTGGCCTTCTGCGCGCCAATGTGGCGTTCGCCCTGCGTCATCCCAGCCTGGGTCAGAGCGCCCGTGACGTAATCAGCGCCCTGCTCTGAGGCGGTCACTCACCACATCGTGCGGGTTTTGATCCAGCGCAATCGAGCGCTCAACGCTTCCCCAACGCTCTGGCGTTTGTTAGCCGTGGCGCAGATGAAGTCCTGCACGGATCGGAGCGGCGATGCGCGTACTCATTCTCGGCGGAGATGGCTTTTGTGGATGGCCCACAGCCCTCCATCTCTCTGCCCGCGGCCACGAGGTGGCCATTGTCGACAACCTGTCCAGGCGACGGATTGATGGGGAGCTGGGGGTTCAGTCCCTGACCCCTGTCCGGGACATCCACGAGCGAATCGCAGCCTGGAAAGAGGTGTCGGGCCACGAGATCGGCTTTCACGACATCACCGTGGGCAAGGATTACGACGCCCTGCTGGATCTCTTGAAGACCTGGCGACCGGACTCCATCGTCCATTTCGCCGAACAGCGGGCCGCGCCCTATTCGATGAAGTCGGCCCAGCATAAGCGCTACACCGTCGACAACAACCTGAACGCCACCAATGACGTGCTGGCGGCCATCGTGGACTCAGGCCTGGACATCCATCTGGCCCACCTGGGGACCATGGGGGTCTATGGCTACGGCACGGCAGGCGCGGCGATCCCGGAGGGCTATCTGACGGTCAAGATCGAGACCCCTGAGGGCTGGGTCGAGCGGGAGATCCTCTATCCGGCCAATCCGGGGTCGATCTATCACATGACCAAGACCCAGGACGCCCTGCTGTTCCAGTTCTACGCCAAGAACGACCACCTGCGGATCACCGATCTGCACCAGGGCATCGTCTGGGGCACCCAGACGGAGGAAACCCGGCAGGACGAGCGGCTGATCAATCGGTTTGACTATGACGGCGACTACGGCACGGTTCTGAACCGCTTCCTGATGCAGTCGGCTGTGGGCTATCCCCTGACCATCCATGGGGCGGGCGGCCAGACCCGGGCCTTCATCCATATTCAGGACACCGTGCGCTGCGTCGAGCTGGCGCTGGCCCATCCCCCCGAGCGGGGCGAGCGGGTTAAGGTCATGAACCAGATGACCGAGACCTGGCGGGTGCGCGACCTGGCCCAGATGATCGCCGGCCTGACCCAAGCCGAGGTGGCCCATCTGCCCAATCCCCGGGCTGAGGCCGACGAAAACGACCTGCTGGTCGAGAACAAATGCCTGTTGGACTACGGCCTGAATCCCATCCGGCTGGCCGACGGCTTGCTGCTGGAGGTGGCCGAGATCGCCCGGGCCTATGCCGACCGCGCTGACCTGAGCAAGATCCCTTGCGAGTCCCACTGGAACGCCGAGCGGGCAGCGGCAGCCACCGATACGGGCAAGGCGGTGGCGGCCGAATAGGCCGGGCCCGTGCGGCTGTTCACCTTTGGCTACGGGTTTTCCGCAGCCGCGCTGGGGACCCAGCTGGCAAGGGCGGGCTGGAGCCTTGCGGCCAGCTATCGCCGGGAGGCGGACGGCGAGCGGTTGAGGGCGCTCGGGGTCGAGGCCGTATCGGTCAATGACCCAGAGGCCCTGGCCACTGAGCTGAAGATCGCCAAGGCGGTCCTGGTCACGGCCGCCCCGGATGCTCAGGGCTGTCCCGGGCTTCGCACCCTGGTCCCGGCTCTGGCCCGGGGCGGCGCCTTTCCCGACTGGGTGGGGTATCTCTCCACCACCGGGGTCTATGGGGACCGTCAGGGGGGCTGGGTCTTCGAGACCAGCCGGCTGTTGGCCCAATCCATGGAGGGGGCCAGACGGGTGGCGGCCGAGCGGGACTGGCTGGACGTGGGCAAGGGCATGGGCCTGACCACCACCATCTTCCGTCTACCCGGCATCTATGGCCCAGGCCGGTCCACCTTTGATCGTCTGCGCGAGGGCCGGGCCAAGCGGATCACAGCGCCTGGTCAGGTGTTTTCACGCATCCACGTGGATGATCTGGCCGCAGGGCTCGTGGCGTCCATGGCCCGACCCAGGGCCGGCGGGATCTACAATCTGTGTGATGATGCGCCGGCCCCCAACAGCGAGGTGGTGGCCTATGCGGCAGGTCTTCTGGGTCTGCCGGTTCCGCCGGAAATTTCGCTGGGGGACGCCCAGCTCAAGGGGCCGGCACAGCGCTTCTATGCTGAGACCAAGCGGGTCTCCAACGCCCGGGCCAAGGCGGAACTGGGGTGGCGACCGGCTTATCCGACCTATCGGGAGGGCCTGGCGGCCATCCTTCAGGCCGGGGGGTGAACCAACTCTTCCAGCGCAGCTGTCAGGCGGGCCAGATCCTGAGGCCGCGACAGACGATGATCCCCATCTGTGATCAGCTGGAACACCACATCAGGCGTCTGGATCGCCCAGGCGAGCTCCAGGGCATGGCGCCAGGGCACATCGGGATCTGCGCCACCCTGAAGTATGCGAGTGGGCACCTGGACAGGAACGGGCCCCGGCAGGATCGACCAGCGGTCACCGTCCTCCAGCAGGGCGGCGGTGATGGGATAGGGCTCGCCATAGTCAGACGGACGCATCCAGACCCCGGTCTCAACCAGGGCCAGACGGGCTGCAGCGTCGATCTCGGGGCCCATGAGTTTTTCGGTGAAGTCCGGGGCTGGCGCGATCAGGACGAGGCCCCTCACCTGATCTGGACGGGCCAGGGCCGCAAGGCAGGCGATCCAGCCGCCCATGGACGACCCCACGACGACCACGGGGCCAGGCGTCAGTTCATCGAGGACCGCCAGGGCATCCTCCCGCCAGCGGCTGATCGTGCCCTGAGCGAAGTCGCCCTCAGACTCTCCATGGCCGAAATAGTCGAACCGCACATAGGCCTGACCCCGCGCCAGGGCCCAGTCGGCCAACACCTCCGCCTTGGTCCCGGCCATGTCGGAGCGGAACCCCCCCATCCAGACCACGGTAGGACCGCGCCCACCCACACGTCGATAGGCCAGGGCCGTGCCATCAGGACGGCGCAGATATCCGGTTTCTTCATGCATGGCCCCCTATAGCGCGCCATGAGCCCCCAACCCAGATCGTCTGGGGTTTACGAGGGCGTGTTCTACGATATGCAGGTCGCCGTGACATTGCCCCCGGACTTCACCCTTCTGCAGGTCGTGCCCGAGCTCGACACGGGCGGGGCCGAGCAGACCACGATCGATATCGCCCATGCGGTGGTGCGCGCCGGCGGCAAGGCGCTGGTGGCCACCCGGGGCGGTCGGATGGCCGCGCGCCTGGAATCGGACGGGGGGCGTCTGGCCCAGATGCCGGTCCAGACCAAGAACCCCCTGGTCATGCTGGGAAACGCTGCCCGGCTGGTGGACCTGATCCGCCGCGAGCAGGTGAGCCTTGTCCACGCCAGGTCGCGGGCTCCGGCCTTCTCAGCCCTGTGGGCGGCCCATGCCACCCGCACACCCTTTGTGGCCACCTATCACGGGGTCTATAACGCCAAGACCCGGCTGAAACGCTGGTACAACGCCGTCATGACTCGCGGTGACCTGGTGATCGCCAATTCCGACTTCACCCGCGACCATGTGCTGAGTGAACATCACATCGACCCAGAGCGTATCGTCAGCATCCCCAGAGGCGTCGACCTTGAGCGGTTCAATCCCAACTGGGTGACCCCTGAACGTGTGGACGCCCTGCGTCGGGCCTGGAACATCCCGCCCAATCCCAACGTGACCACCTTCCTGCTGGCCGCGCGCCTGACCCGCATCAAGGGGCACAGTACGGTCATCGCCGCTGCGGCCCGGCTGAAGGCAGCGGGCCAGGGCACCTTCCGTATCCTTCTGGTCGGTGATGATCAGGGGCGCAGCGCCTATCGTGCTGAACTGGTCGCCCAGATCGAAGCCGAGGGGCTGGGGGATCAGGTGTTTCTTGTGGGCCATTGCGATGACATGCCAGCAGCCTATCTTCTCGCCGATGTCGCCATTCTGCCCTCTATCGTCCCGGAATCCTTTGGCCGCACCGCTGTGGAGCCCCAGGTCATGGGCCGGCCCGTGGTCGCTTCTCAGCTGGGCGGAATGACGGAAACGGTGATCTCCGGTGAGACCGGCTGGCTGGCGGCACCCGGCGATGTGGAGGCGTGGACCAGCACCCTGAGACGGGCCATGGAGGCCGGCCCTGCACGTCTGCAGGCTATGGGGCGGACGGCCGCCAACCGGGCGCGGCGGCTCTATTCGGTGGACGCCATGTGCGCGGCGACCCTGCAGGCCTATGAGCGTGTTTTGGAGGCCCGAACCTGATGGCGCCCCGCGAGACCAAGCTACGGGAGATCAAACCCCGGGAGATCAAAAAGGTCCTGATCATCAAGCTGTCGGCCATGGGGGACTTCATCCTTGCCCTGGCCGCGGCCAAGAAGATTCGCCAGGCCCATCCGAGGGCGAGGATCACCCTGTTGACCACGCCGCCCTTCGAGGGCCTGGCCAAGCAGTGCCCCTATTTCAACGTTGTCGAGACCGACGGGCGGCCCGCGGGAATCGAGGAGTGGCTGTCCCTGGTGGGGCGGCTGCGCAAGGCCAAGTACGATCGGGTCTATGACCTGCAAACCTCATCGCGTTCGAACCTGATTTTCCACGGATTGCGCCCGTTCCCGCCTGAGTGGTCGGGGGTGGCCGCAGGCTGCGCCCTGCCCCATCGCAATCCCCGTCGGGACAAGATGCACACCCTTGAGCGTCACGCCGACCAGCTCAAGGACGCCGGCATCTGGTCCGATGCGCCGACAGAACCTGGCACAGCGCCCGGTCCCGATGTGGCCTGGATCCTGCGCAAGGCCGAAGATCCCAGGCCCGTGGCGGGCGGCATTCAGCCTCGGCCCTATGTCCTGATGGCCCCCGGCGGTTCGGCCCATCGCCCCGAGAAACGCTGGCCCGTGGAACTGTATGGAGAGCTGGCCCAGATCCTCTACGCTGCGGGCTTTGACATCGTCGTCATCGGCGGGCCGCAGGAAAGCGCCATGGCGCGAACCATTCAGCGCCGCGTGGGCAAGGCCCGTGACCTCACGGGGCGCACCGATCTGGCGCGAATCGCCCTGCTGGGGGCCAGGGCCGCCCTGGTGATCGGCAATGACACAGGACCCGTGCATCTGGCGGCTGCGGCAGGGCCACCGACCATTGTCCTGTTCTCCAAAGCCTCCGATCCGATTCTCTCGGCACCGCGGGGCCATGTTGCCGTGCTGCAGGCCGATGATCTCGCCCAAATGCCTGTGGCTCAGGTGCTGCAGACCGCCCGGGCTCTGGCCAGGTTTCCCGACGGCTCGAATGCTTGATCGCCTCCGAGCGCTTCGTCATATAGTCTAAGGTCAGAAGGGTGCGACCACGCGCCCTCAATACGCATTGAAACAGACTTAGGAGCTTTGCCGATTCGCCGCCCCATGCAGGCGCCGCCCCAGAAGGATGGGCCGCGCATCAACGAGGATATCCGTGTTCCGCGCGTTCTGCTGATTGACCAGCAGGGCGAAAAGCAGGGCGTCATGCCCACGTCATCGGCTCTGGAAGCCGCTGCGGAAGCTGGCCTCGATCTGGTCGAGATCGTGCCCAACGCGGATCCGCCCGTTTGCAAGATTCTGGACTATGGAAAGTTCAAGTTCCAGGAACAGAAGAAAAAGAACGAGGCGCGCAAGCGGCAGAAGGTGGTGGAGATCAAGGAGATCAAACTCCGCCCCAACATCGACACCCACGACTACGAGGTGAAGTCGCGCTCGATGCACCGCTTCTTCGATGAGGGCGACAAGGTGAAGGTCACCCTGCGCTTCCGGGGCCGTGAACTGGCGCACCCGGAGCTGGGCATGAAGCTGCTGCAGAAGGTCAAGGCCGACTTCGAAGAGGTGGCCAAGGTCGAATATGAGCCCCGCATGGAGGGCCGCCAGATGATCATGATCCTGGCGCCCCGCTAAGTCAGGCTTCCAGATCAGACCAGCAGGGCCGGCGGTGACGCCGGCCCTTTTCTTTGTCCATCGGCCCGGCTTCCGCAGAACGGGCAGTGGTCACAAGGCACCCTGACCCAGCCGTCAGAAAATCTCGGTATGAGAGGTCTTGCCCGAATTAGAGGCTACGCCTAACACCGGATCATGTCGAAGACTGCGCCTGGCGCGGCGACTCCGTCCGCAATGGCCGCGCCGTCGCTGATCGCCGTCATCTTCATTAATATGCTGGGCTTCGGGATCATCGTTCCGTTGCTGCCCTTCTACGCCAAGTCGTTTGATGCCCCGGCATGGCAGATCGCCCTGATCTTTTCGGCCTATTCTGCAGGTGCCTTCTTCGGCGAGCCCTTCTGGGGGCGGCTGTCGGACCGCTATGGCCGCAAGCCCATTCTGATCAGCACCATCCTTGGCAACTGCCTCTGCTACCTCGCCCTGGCCTTTGCCCCCAATGTCTGGGTTGCCCTGGCCGTTCGCTTCCTGGGGGGGCTGGCCAGCGGCAATGGGTCGGTGATCCAGGGCTATATCGCCGATGTGACCCCGCCCGAAAAGCGGACCCGGCGGATGTCCCACATGGGCGCAGCCTGGAACATTGGCCTGATCGTCGGGCCCTCGGTCGGTGGTATCTTCGCCCATCCCGAAGCCGGCCCCCTGGGGTTCCGGCTGCCGCTGCTGATCGCGTCTGGTCTGGCGGCGGCATCCGCCCTGTCGATCCTGGTGTTCATCCGCGAGAGCCGCGCCCGGGAGGAGGTGTTCGAGCACCAGCCCAGCCGTTGGTCGGCTATCGGCGAAGCTGTCCGCCATCCGGTGGTGGGCCGGTTGATGCTGCTGACCTTCATGGTCGGGTTTGCCTTTACCGGGGTGGAGTCGATCTTCGGCCTCTGGACCCAGGCGCGGTTCGACTGGGGACCCCGGGAGATCGGGGTCTGCTTTGCCTTTGTCGGCATCTGCGCGGCCACCACTCAGATGTTCATCACCGGCCGTCTGTCTGAGCGGTATGGCGAGGGACCCATGCTGGCCGTGGGCATGGTGGTGACCCTCCTAAGCGCGCTGGCCCACCCCTTCGCCCCCAACGGCGCGGTGGTCATCGCCCTGATGTGCGCCATGGCCATTGGCCAGTCGGTGGCCTTCCCCAATGTCGCCGCGATCATCTCCCGCAGTGCCGACCCCAGCCGGACCGGACAGATCCTGGGGCTGAATAACGCCATGGGGGCCCTGGCCCGGGTGATCGGGCCCCTTTGCGCCGGCTTGGCCTTTGCCGGGATCTCCATCAATGGCCCCTTCTTCCTGGCCGCCTTCATCCTGGCGCCTGCCATCTGGCTGGCCCTGTCGGCCAGCCGCAGGGCGCCGCCGCTGGCCCCCGCAGCCCCTGAGGCGCAGGGCGAAGACGTGATGAAAACCGAGGCCGAGCGGCCATGACTGGGGCCGCGCCGCAGGGGGATCTGCGGGCGCTGGTCGTGCTGCTGTCAGTGATCTTCCTGAACATGGCGGGGTTTGGCCTCGTCATCCCGCTGCTGCCATTCTTCGGGCAGGCCTTTGACGCGCCAGCCTGGCAGATCACCCTGATGTTCTCCGCATACTCTGTGGGGCAGTTTCTGGGCGAGCCGTTCTGGGGCAAGCTCTCCGACAGGATCGGGCGACGGCCAGTTCTGATCGCCACGACATTGGGGGGCGCTCTGGCCTATGTGGCCCTGGCGTTCGCGCCCGGCATCTGGGCCGCGCTGGTGGTGCGCCTGGTGAGCGGCTTCCTGTCGGGCAACATCTCGACCCTGCAAGGCTATCTGGCGGACATCACCCCTGCCCATCAGCGGGCGGGGCGCATGGCGGTCATGGGGTCCGCGTTCTCGCTGGGCTTCATGGTAGGCCCCGGCCTGGGGGGCCTGCTGGCCAGGCCCGAGCTTGGCCCCACCGGCTTCCACATTCCCCTGTTTGCCGCCGCAGCCTTTGGTTTGGCTTCAGCGCTTGGTGTCGTCCTGTTCATGCGCGAGACCATCACAGCCCGACCTGAGGGAACGCCCCGCCCGCCGGCACCGCCTCGGGGGACGGCCCTGAGAGCCGCCCTGGCCGACCCGGTGATCGTCCGGGTCTTTCTGATCAGTTTCGTGACCATCTCGGGCTTTGCCGGGATCGAGGCCACCTATGGGCTCTGGACCGAGGCGCGCTTCGGCTGGGGACCCAAGGAGATCGGACTGGCGTTCATGCTGGCCGGCGTGATCGGCGCCGTGGCCCAGGGGTCGCTGACCGGCATGCTGGTGCGTCGCTATGGGGAGGGGCGCGTGCTCCTGGCCGGCCTCTGTCTGATGTTTATGGGCATGATCACCCAGTTCACCGCCCCAAGCTGGCCTATGGCGGTGGTTGGCCTGGCCATTGTTGTCCTGGGGCAGTCGATTACCTTCCCCAACCTGGTGGCCCTGATCTCCATGGCCACCCCGCCGGAACGCCAGGGCGAAGTCCTGGGCCTGAACATGTCCAATAGCGCCCTGGCCCGGATCGGCGGACCCATTCTGGCCGGTCAGCTCTTCTCGCTGGTGTCCCCAGGGGCGCCCTTCGCCCTGACGGCCCTGCTGATCCTGCCGGCCATCTGGCTGTGCCTGCAGATCATGCGGATCGCCCCGGATCGCCGGGCCTGAGGCCGCAGGCGGACTTGCCTTTTGAGCCAAGCTGGCGTAGCACCCGCCCCTTCGGAGCCGTCTGGCCAACAGGCATGCCAGGACGGCTCATCAATACACCAGAGGACGGGGTGCCTGGCGCTCCGCAAGTGAAATGCCGAAACTGAAGACGAAGTCAGGCGCCAAAAAGCGCTTCAAACTGACGGCGACGGGCAAGATCAAGGCCGGCGTCGCAGGCAAGCGCCACCGGCTGATCAGCCATAACAGCAAGTACATCCGCCAGAACCGCGGCACCAAGGTCATGAGCGCGGCCGATGCCCGCATCATCAAGACCTTCCTGCCCTACGGCCTGTGATCGGGAGCACATAAGATATGGCACGCGTTAAACGCGGTGTGGTTGCCCACGCCCGACACAAAAAAGTTCTCGAGCAGGCCAAGGGCTTCTACGGCCGCCGCAAGAACACCATCCGGACCGCCAAGGCCGCCGTCGACAAGGCCGGCCAGTACGCCTATCGCGACCGCAAGGTGCGCAAGCGTAACTTCCGCTCCCTGTGGATCCAGCGGATCAACGCCGCAGCGCGTCTGGAAGGCATGACCTATTCGACCTTTATCTTCGGCCTCGACAAGGCCGGGATCGAGATGGATCGCAAGGTGCTGGCCGACATCGCCGGCAACGATCCGATCGGTTTCAAGGCCATCGCCGACAAGGTTCGCGCCGCGCTGGCTTAAGGATTGCGGAGGGCGTCAGAGCTCTTCTCCGATCTCACTGAAAAGCCCTCCGGCGTCGCCGTCGGAGGGCTTTTTGCTGCCCGCCCTTTCCGCCGCTACGCCCACGCGATAGAGCACCCAGGCCATGACCAATCTCAACACTCTAAAGACCGACCTGATCGCCCAGGTGGACGCCGCCGCCGACGCCGCCGCCCTGGAGGCGATCCGCATTTCAGCCCTTGGTAAGAGCGGCCAGATCTCCGAGCTCTTGAAGTCGCTCGGCAAGATGAGCCCCGACGAACGCCGGGAGCAGGGGCCCGCGATCAACGGCCTGCGGGACGCCGTCGCCGCCCGCCTGGCCGAGCGCAAGGCGCAGATGGAGGCCGCTGAGCTCGACCGGCGCCTGGCCGCCGAGGGCGTCGACCTCTCCCTGCCCGCCCCGACCAGGCGACGGGGCAGCGTCCATCCCACCATGCAGGTGATGGACGAAATGGTCTCCATCTTTGCCGAGATGGGCTTCTCGGTGGCCGAGGGGCCGGACATCGAGACCGACTTCAACAACTTCACCGCCCTGAACTTCCCGCCCAAGCATCCGGCGCGGGAGATGCACGACACCTTCTTCATGGCCGCCGACGAGGCCGGCGAGCGCAAGGTGCTGCGCACCCACACCAGCCCGGTGCAGGTGCGGGTGATGCGCCAGATCAACGAAAAGGTCCCGGCCTGGGTCGCCACCGGCCAGGAGCCGCCGATCCGCGTGGTGGTGCCTGGCCGCACCTATCGCTGTGACTCCGACGCCACCCACACGCCGATGTTTCACCAGATGGAGGGCCTGGTGATCGACAAGGCGGTCCATATGGGCCACCTGAAATGGACCCTTGAGACCTTCATCTCGCGGTTCTTCGAGACCGAGGGCGTGGTCAGCCGCTTCCGCCCGCACCACTTCCCCTTCACCGAGCCGTCGGCCGAGATGGACGTGCAGTGCGACCGCTCCGGCGGCGACATCAAGATCGGCCAGGGCACTGACTGGCTGGAGGTGGTCGGCTGCGGGATGGTGCATCCCAATGTGCTGCGCAACTGCGGCCTGGACCCCGAGATCTGGCAGGGCTTTGCCTTCGGTTTCGGCGTGGATCGCCTGGGCATGCTGAAATATGGCATGCCTGACCTGCGCGACATGTTCGCCGGCGACACCCGGTGGCTTGGTCACTACGGCTTCTCTCCCTTTGCCGCCCCCAACCCGGCCACGGGACTGAGCTGACCTCCCTTCGAAGCGCCCCAGCCTGGGGTGCCCCCCGGCGCAAGCGCGAGGTTCGCCTCGCCGCTCGCCCAGCCCCCCTCTCAGGAGGGGATCGATCTGACGAGCTGATCCGATGAAGTTCACCCTGTCCTGGCTCAAGGAACACCTGGAAACCCAGGCCACTGTCGATCAGGTGGTCGAGGCCATGACCATGGCCGGCCTGGAGGTGGAGCATGTGGAAAATCCGGCGGCCAAGCTGGCAGCCTTCTCCGTGGCCAAGATCGTCGAGGCGGTGCAGCACCCCAACGCCGACCGTCTGCGGGTCTGCCAGGTGGACACCAGGGACGGCCGCAAGGAGATCGTCTGCGGCGCCCCCAATGCGCGGCCTGGCCTGACCACCATCTATGCGCCGCTGGGCGCCTATGTGCCGGGCTCCGGTATTACGCTGGAGGCCCGCCCGGTGCGCGGGGTGGTGTCCAACGGCATGCTTTGCTCGGCCTCAGAACTGGAAGCCGCCGAGGAGTCCGACGGCATCATGGAGCTGCCCGGAGATCTCGCCGTCGGGACCTCAGCCGCCGAGGCGCTCGGCCTGGAGGCCGTGATCGATTTCGAAGTCACCCCGAACCGTCCTGACTGGCTGGGAGTGGTTGGCATCGCCCGCGACCTTGCGGCCGCCGGCCTCGGCACGCTGCAGGATCCGTCGGTCGCCCCGGTGGCAGGCACCTTCCCCTGCCCGGTCTCGATCCGCCTCGACAGTCCAGAAGCCTGCCCGATTTTTGCTGGACGGCTGATCCGCGGCGTCAGGAACGGGCCCTCGCCCACCTGGCTGCAGCAGAAGCTGGTCTCCATCGGCCTGCGCCCCATCAACACCCTGGTGGATGTCACCAACCTCATCTCCTACGACCGCGCCCGCCCCCTTCACGTCTATGACGCCGCCAAGTTGTCGGGGGGGGTGATCGAGGCCCGCCTGGGGCGTGAGGGTGAGCGCCTTGAGGCCCTGGATGGCAAGACCTACGACATCGGCGGCGAGATGTGCGTCATCGCCGACAGCAGCGGCGCGCGGGCTGTGGGCCTGGGCGGGGTCATGGGCGGCGAGAGCACCGGCTGCTCGGAAGGCACCACCGAGGTGTTTGTCGAGAGCGCCTGGTTCGATCCGATCCGCACCGCCCAGACCGGCCGCACCACCGGCATCACCTCGGACGCGCAGTACCGCTTCGCCCGTGGGGTCGACCCGGGCTTTGTGATCGACGGCCTGGAGCTGGCGACGCGGCTGATCCTGGAGCTTTGCGGTGGCGAGGCCTCAGAGATTCTGGTGGCCGGCCAAGCGCCTGCGGCGCCGGGGCCTATCACCTTCGACCGGGCCTATGTGCGCCAGCTGTCGGGCCTGACCCTGAGCGAGGCCCGGATTGATCAGATCCTGCGGGACCTGGGATTTGCCGTGGATGGCAGCCAAGTGACGCCGCCGACCTGGCGCCGCGATGTGGAAGGCCGTGCCGATCTGGTGGAGGAGGTGGCGCGGATCGAGGGCTTCGCCGCCCTGCCCGCCGAGCCCCTTCCGGAGATGCCCAGACCCGCCGGCGGCGTGCTCAGCGTGCGCCAGGCTCGCATGCGCGCCGCACGACGGGCCATGGCCGCCATGGGCTATGCGGAGACCGTGAGCTGGAGCTTCATGCCCCGGGCAGCGGCGCGGCTGTTCGGCGGTGGCGATGACGCCCTGATGATCGCCAATCCGATCTCGGCGGACCTGGACTGCATGCGGCCCTCGGTCCTGCCCAATCTGGTCGAGGCGGCCGGGCGCAACGCCCGCAAGGGCTTTGCCGATGTCGCCCTGTTCGAGATCGGCCCCATCTATCGCGGCGACCAGCCCGCCGATCAGTCCGCCGTGGTGGCCGGCCTAGTTGCGCCCCACGCGCCGCGGCGCTGGGATGGGGGGGGCGAGGATCCTCTGTTTGCCCTGAAGGCCGACCTGATGGCGCTGCTTGAGGAATTGGGCGCGCCGTCGCTGCAGACGGCTCAGGGGTCCTCGGCATCATGGTGGCATCCCGGGCGTTCAGCGCGCCTGCAGCTGGGGCCCAAGACCGTGGTCGCCGAGTTTGGCGAGCTTCACCCACAGGTGCTCAAGGCCTTGGATGTGGCAGGCCCTGTACTGGCCTTTGAGCTCAATTTCGACGCCCTGCCCGAGGGCAAGCGCAAGGCGGTAAAGACCAAGCCCGCCCTGTCACTGTCGCCGCACATGCCGCTCAGCCGGGACTTCGCCTTTGTGGTGGACGAGGCGGTGGCGGCCGGCGACCTCGTCCGGGCCGTGGCCAGCGCCGACAAGACGCTGATCGCCCAGACACGGGTGTTTGATGTCTATCGTGGAGCCAGCCTGGGCGACGGGGTAAAGTCCCTGGCGGTGGAGATCCTGATCCAGCCGCAGGACCACACCCTGGGCGAAGCCGAGATCGAGGCCCTGTCGGCCAAGGTCGTTGCGGCGGCCGCTAAGGCTGTGGGCGCAAAGCTGCGAAGCTAGGTCGAAGGGCGCGGCGATGGCCGCGCCCGCCGCCTCAGAACGGGAACAGGTTCCGCTGCCGGCTATAGGCCAGGTAGCCGACATTGGCCCCCAGGCGCAGACCAAAGCCCGCGCGGATCGGGGCCAGGATGATATCGCTGGCCTTCTGGTAGTTCACCCCCAGGCCGCCAATCAGGTAGGCCGAGCCCTCAACGCCGGGGAAACGCTGATAGATGGCGTCGGGATAGTGCAGGTTGTAGCAGAGGGTGAAAACCCGGCTGGCATTGGCACCCAGGTCCCAGCCCACGGATGGCCCCTGCCAGAAGACCTCCTGGGTTTGGCGGTTCTTCATATAGAGTAGGCCGCGCCCGTAGCGGGCACCAATGGTGATCGCCGCAGAGCCCTCTTCGCCGGCGATATAGCCGGTCGGGCGGCCATTCTCGGCAAAGATGCGTTCTACCGCGCCGCCAGCCGCCTCGGCGGTGACGCCCAGAAAGTCGGATACGTCCTGGACAATTTCCTCGGGGGAGTAGGTGGCGGCCTGCTGGCCTTCCACCGGATAGTTGGGATCCTGCCCAAGTGGGGTGCCCCCGGGGGCGGGAGTCTGCTGCGCCGTGGCGCAGCTGGCCAGCCCCGTCGAGCCGGCCACCGCCAATCCGCTTATGATCAGCTTGCGACGGTCCATGTCGTGTTCTCCTCGTGACGGTGGGATCGTCCCGTCTCTCGAAGACATGAATGAGGCAGCTTAGCTTAACGCGTGATTAAGCATGTTCTGACCGGGTCGTAGGGGCTCGCGGGACGGTTCAGCGTCCTTCATCCCAATTCAGGTAAATGGGATTGCCTAGGGCCATGAGAGCTCCGTTGGAGTCTCGAAGATCAATCCGGATCCAGCCTCGGGTCCCGTCGCTGACACGGGTGAAGGTCCGTTCACCCGTTCCATCGGCCAGGACAAGAACCTCGCCGCCACCTGCGGACTGCACCACATGGGCGCGGGCTTCGGGGGCATCCTCTGCCGTCACCCGGAAGGTGATTATGGCCCCGGCCGGAGCCTTCAGCACCTGCCCCATGCGCGCAAGACTGGTGCCTGAGCGCGCCTCGAGGTCCAGGGCCTTGAGCCCTGAAGGGGTGAGGTCGACAAACACCCGACCCGACCGCAAGCCCGCCATCAGATCGCCTTGGCTGAGCCGATCTGCGTGAATGACGGTGGCAGGACGGCCCAGGGCACCTGGAGCGCCTGCTGCCCTGTCGGGGTCATGGCTGTCGCTGCCCGCGATCGCCGTCAGGCGGTGACCGGCGTTCAGCAGGCTCTCCCAGAAGGCGACGCCACTGAGCGGCGACTCGGCCCGGCCCCCGAACGCCGCCATGGCACCGCCATTGAACACCTCCACAGCGTGAACCTGCGAAACCTCGGCCGCACCGCGCCAGCCGCACCCCATACAGATCTCGCCGGAGGGCATGCGTGGGTGGTTGATGGAGATCACCGCCCCAAGGGACGCTGCCCTCGCCAGAATGGCGTCGAGGCTCGCCGCGCCGGGTCGTCCCATCTGGAACTCCAGGGGCGCGGTCAGGCCGAGTAGATTCGCGTGGCCCTCAAAAGTGGTGAGCTCCCGCCCTGGAATCAGCAGGAGGTCATCAAAATAGGGCTGGAGTTCCAGCAGACCCTGGGCCTGGGACGCGGCGTTGTGTTCGGTCAAGGCGATGAAATCCAGGCCCCGGTCGGCGGCGGTCTGAACCACGCGGAACAGGGGACAGGGTACGGTAGCGCCTTTTTGGCTGCGGCAGGTCCCGTCGCTGTGGCCGGAATGGACATGGAGGTCCCCCCGCCACCAGGCCGGGCCCTCCTTGAGCGTCACATCGCTGAGGGTGGCCGGAGCATCATCGCGCTCCAGCCAGATTTCGGCGGCATATGTGGTGGTGACGCCGGGTCTGAGATTGGGAACCCCAAGGACGAGAGCCCAGGTTCCTGCGGGCAAGGGGCCAGGAAGATAGCCCGGGGTCGCATGACTGTCAGACAGGATGAAGCGATCGCGGGCACCCCCGCTCCAGCCCCGGAAGCGTTCTGGATCACGCAGGCCAAGATCCACGGTTGTGCGGTGGGCCGCGCCATCATGACGAAAGACGACACTGATCCGTCCGGTCCTCGGGGGGACCGCAAAGGGCAGTTCGAGATAGGTTTCATGCTGCGCCCGCGTGAGGACGCCTTCCAGGCGCAGGTCGGCAGGGCGGGTCGACCCCGAAGCCGAGACCGACGACGGCATAGCAGCAAGCAGGGCCGCTAGCACCCAAAGTAAGGCACCAGCCACCATCATCCTGCGAAGCCCTAGCAAGGCGAGCCCGGCGCCATGGCGAGCGCCCTTGGCTGTCTTAGAATTCTTCCCAGCCCTCGGCGTCGGTCTGGGGGGCCATCTTCAGGGCGGTCGAGCCACGGGTCTGCAAACGAGGCGCAGGGGCGGGGGCCGGAGCTTGGCGGGCCGGGGCCGGGGCCGGCGCAGACGTGCGGATCGGCCGGGCGGCGACACTGTCGATGGTGAAGCGGCTGATCAGGCGGCTGAGCTCATTGGTGTCCTGCGACAGGGCGCGGCTGGCCGCGGTGGACTCTTCGACCATGGCGGCGTTCTGCTGGGTCATCTGGTCCATCTGATTGACAGCCGTATTGACCTCCTGCAGGCCAGTGGCCTGTTCCTGCGCACTGGAGGCGATCTCGCTGACCAGTCCAGTGATCCGGCTGACCTGGCTCACGATGCGGTCCAGGGCGTCGCCGGTCTTGCCGACCAAACCAACCCCCTGAGAGACCTGCTCGGTGGAGGCGCTGATCAGGGCCTTGATCTCCTTGGCGGCCTCGGCCGAGCGCTGGGCCAGCGCCCGAACCTCGGAGGCAACCACGGCAAAGCCGCGACCGGCGTCGCCGGCCCGGGCGGCCTCGACCCCGGCGTTCAGCGCCAGCAGGTTGGTCTGGAA
>NZ_JAKRSA010000004.1:0-4001 GCF_022402485.1 Phenylobacterium sp.
GCCACGGTAGAGCTGATGGGCACCGACATGATCGGCAAGGACGCCGTGGTGTCCTCCAACGGATCGGTGGGTCTACGCTTCAATGACGCAGTCGGCTTTGGCCTGGACTTCATGGTGGTCAAGGACCCCCGCCGGGCGGGCAGTCTCGAGGGGGCCGGTACGCTCAGCTGGGGCGGGGCGGCGGGGACCTGGTTCTGGGTCGATCCCACCAATGACGTGGTGTTTATCGGCATGATCCAGCGGTTCGGAGGCACCGGCGGACCGGATCTCGGAACGGCGACCCGGACTCTGGTCTATCAGGCCCTAGTGGAGCCTTCGAAATAAGGACGGCGTCCCGGCGGTCCAGCGGCTTGCCGGTCCTCCGCCTTGACAAGGCCTGCCCCACATGCGCCCTTCCGCGCCTCGATTTCCCTGATTTTTCCGCGACTCCTCATGCACCCATATCGCTCCCACACCTGCGGTCAGCTTCGCGCTGGCGACACAGGTCAGACCGTCCGCCTTTCCGGGTGGATCCATCGCAAGCGTGACCATGGCGGTCTGGTCTTCGTAGATCTCCGGGACAATTACGGTCTGACACAGCTGGTGCTGGCGCCGGAAACCCCGGGCTTTGCTGCAGTGGAGCGTTTGAGGGCCGAGAGCGTCATCTGCATCGACGGTGCGGTGGTGGCCCGTACCCCGGAGACGGTGAACCCTAACCTGCCCACCGGCGAGGTCGAGGTGCAGGTCAAGGGCGTTCAGGTCCTGTCAGAGGCCGCTGAACTGCCCCTGCCGGTGTTTGGCGAGCCGGACTATCCTGAGGAAATCCGCCTCAAGCACCGCTATCTCGACCTGCGGCGTGAGACCCTGCATCGCAACATCCTGCTGCGCAGCCAGGTGATCGCCTCGATCCGCCGACGTATGACCGACCAGGGCTTCAATGAGTTCCAGACGCCCATCCTGACGGCGTCCTCGCCGGAGGGTGCCCGGGACTTCCTGGTGCCGTCACGTCTGCATGCGGGCAAGTTCTATGCGCTGCCCCAGGCCCCGCAGCAGTTCAAGCAGCTGCTGATGGTGGCGGGCTTTGACCGTTACTTCCAGATCGCGCCGTGCTTCCGCGATGAGGATCTGCGGGCCGATCGCAGCCTGGAGTTTTACCAGCTCGACGTGGAGATGAGCTTCGTCACCCAGGAAGACATCTTCGCGGCCATTGAGCCGGTGATGCACGGGGTGTTCGAGGAGTTCGCCGGTGGCAAGCCGGTGACCCCCTATCCGTTCCCGCGCATCCCCTACCGGGAGGCGATCGCCAAGTATGGCTCTGACAAGCCTGACCTGCGCAACCCGATCCAGATGCAGGCCGTCTCCGACCATTTCCGAGGTGGCGGCTTTGGTCTGTTCGCCCGCATTCTGGAAGATGCCAAGAATGCGGTCTGGGCGATCCCTGCGCCCAAGGGCGGCAGCCGAGCCTTCTGCGACCGGATGAACTCCTGGGCGCAGGGCGAGGGCCAGCCTGGCCTTGGCTATATCTTCTGGAGTGACGATCAGGGGGGGTGGGGTGGTCCGATCGCCAAGAACCTGGGCGCTGAAAAGACCGAAGCGCTTATGAGCGCGCTCGGCTTGGGCCAGGGCGACGCGGCCTTCTTCGTGGCTGGCGATCCGAAGGTCTTCTACAAGTTTGCGGGCTCAGCCCGGACGAAAGTCGGAACCGACCTGAAGCTCGTGGATGAACACCGCTTCGAGTTCGTCTGGATCGTCGATTTCCCGATGTTCGAGATGAACGAGGAGACCAACCATGTGGACTTCTCGCACAATCCCTTCTCCATGCCGCAGGGCGAGATGGAGGCCCTGGCGAGCCAGGACCCCCTGGATATCCTGGCCTACCAGTATGACATCGTCTGCAATGGCTATGAGCTGTGCTCCGGTGCGGTGCGGAACCACCGGGCCGATGTGATGCTCAAGGCCTTCGAGATCGCGGGCTATAGCCAGCAGGTGGTCGAAGAGCAGTTCGGCGGCATGCTGAACGCCTTCCGCTATGGCGCCCCGCCGCATGGGGGCCTCGCGCCTGGCATCGACCGCATCGTCATGCTGCTGGCCGGTCAGACCGCGATCCGCGAAGTCATTGCCTTCCCACTGAACCAGCAGGGGCAGGACCTGTTGATGAGCGCCCCATCAGAGGTCGAGGAGCGGCAGCTGAAGGAGCTTAGCCTTCGGTTGGCCCTGCCGTTGAAGCCGGCTTGATATAGCCCAGCAGATCGGATCTGGCGCTAGCGCGGAGACGGCCGGAAGGTCAGGACCGGCGGGGCTGGCGGCGTTGGGGGCGACATGCGTCGTCCGCCGCAGCTTTGAACCGCAAGGCCCGAGGGGGCGCGGGTAGTGGCGTTGCCGCAGGCTTGGTTCAGCTGGGCCTGGGTGAGGCCTTGGGTCTTGGACAGATCCACGCCGGCGATATTGGCCCGCCTAAGGCTGGCACCGCGGAAGTCAGCGCCGGCAAAGGTGCCACCCTGCAGGTTGGCATGGTTCAGCTCGGCGTCACGGAACGAGGTGCCGTCAAAGCGACCCCCTTGCAGATTGGCCGCGGTGAGCTCGCTGTCGTCAAACCGGGCGCCGCGGGCATTGACCCGGGAGAGGTCCACGGCGTTCAGCTCGGCCCCATCCAGCCGGGCGTCTGACAGATTGGCGCTGGCGAAGCTGGCACCGCCCCCTTCGGTGTCGCGCAGGTCGCTGCCGCTGAGATTGGCGGCAATGAAGGTTGCCCCATTGAGCTCGGCCCGGCGGAGGTCGGCATCGGTCAGACGGGCGCGGGCAAAACTGGCCCCCATCATCTGGCTTTCGGAAAGGTCAGCCCGGGAGAGGTCGGCCCCAGTGAAGACTGAGCCGTGAAACAGCGCGCCCCGGAGATCCGAGCCCACCAGGGCCGCGCCGGAGAAGTCGGCGCCCATGAACCGCGCCCCCGCCAGCTTTCGGCCCGATAGCTCACAGCCGGCGCAGGAACCGCCGAACGCCACCATTCGCGCCACGGCCTTGTCCCCGGTCATCGCCGCAGCCAGGCTTGGTGTCGCACCAAGGATCAGGGCAAGCAGGGCCAGCAAGGTTGAGAGCCGGGTCATCAGGCGGGCGAGGTCCTTGTGCGGTCACTCATCTGGGACCCGGGATCGGGAAAGGCCACTTAAATCCCCGTAATTTTACGGCCCAGGGGCGTCGTTGTGGCCCCTGACAAGGGTCACAGGCGCACGCCCTAGCACGCCGGGATGCGAAGCCCCCCAGGAAGTCGGGTGGCGCGGTCGCCGCAGGCCTGGTTCAACTGGGTCTGGGTCAGACCCCGGGCCCGGTCCATTTCCGCCCCTGAGAGGTTGGCTCCTGACAGACGGGCGCCGCGAAAGTTTGCGCCTTCCAGGTAGGTCCCCACGAAGCTGGCATTGGTCAGGTCAGCGCCGGCGAAGTTGGCGCTGGAGAACACGCCGCCATAGGCCTCCACATCCCGCAAGTCTGCACCCGAGAAGTTGGTTCTGTTCATGATTGTCAGGCTCAGATCAGCCTGTCGGAGCCTTGCGCCTGACAGGTTCTTGCCGGTGAGCGTCAAACCGCCCAGGTTGGCCTGGAACAGGTTGCACTTGGGGCAATGGGCGCCGGCTCGGACCTGGCTGATCTGGCCGGCATTCTGCGCCGCAGCCGGGGCGGCCAGGAGCATGACGGCGAGAAGGGCGAGGGGGCCTGAGGGTCTCATCGGAGTGCGCCTATCATCGAACTGAGCTTTGTTCTTAACCCTGCAAACTTAAGGCGAGGTGTGCAGTTGGCGCTCAGCCCGTAGCGTCGTCGAACCGCCCAGCCCGCGTTCCGCAGGTCTCACAGATCAGGCTCGCCCCCTTACGAACAACAGCCATGTCGCCGCAGGCCGGACAGATATCAGCGGCCTGGGCACTGACGGCCCTGGCGGCCCGATGATCGGCCAGGGACAGGACCACCAGATTGTCTGGCGCTGCGCCCCGGGAGAAGCCCTTGGAGATGTAGCGCGAGGCCGGCTGGGG
>NZ_JAKRSA010000004.1:4101-42769 GCF_022402485.1 Phenylobacterium sp.
ATAGATACTGCGATGGCGAAATTGTTCATCAGGGACCGGAAAGCCGCGCCTTCCTTGTGCATGTCGATGAAGATCTCACCAAGCTCGCCTTCGTCATACTCGCCGGTGTGCAGATAGACCTTGTGCCCCCCTACCGAGGCCTTCTGGATATAGCCCTTGCGGCGATCTGGCAGTTTACGACGGGCGCGCTCGCGTTCCACCACCCGTTCGACCACCCGCTCGACCGTAACCTCGGCGACCGGCTCAGGCCGCTGCGGCGCTTCCTGACGGGGCGCCTCACGGACCGGCGGCAGCTCCAGGCGCTGATAGGCGGGGGGGGCGGACCGGGCAATGCGGACCACGGGAACGCCAGCCTCACGGGCCTGCTCCATCAAGGTCTGAACGTCCTGGGGCATGGCCTCCCAGGGCAGGGTGAAATCAGCCTGTGCGGGTCTTCCCAGGGTCTGGCCCAGATGGCCCAGCATAGCCAAGTAAGGGGCGGGTCCAAGATCATCAGCCGAAAGGAAGATGTCCCGCTTGTCGAGGGCCAGTTCGGGTCCGTCGAGGCGGCTGGAGCCCAGGGCATAGGCTTCGGCTTCGGCGATGGCTGTGTCGGTGAAACCCATGACGCGCAGGGCATCAAAGCGGGGATCATGCAGGTCTTCACCAGGAGCCCCCAGCACATCGGCGAGGAAACCCTCACCCACCACCTCCGGACGGAAGGCTTCACTCAAGGTCGCGCAATAGGGCAGGGCGGCCTCGACGGCACCGATTTCATAGTCGGTAAATCCCCGAGCGATGAGAGCCGCGTGGTCAATTCCCGGCGCTGTTCCAAGGGTGCCGTGGCCCAGCAGCCGCCAGCGCGCTCCATCCAGATCAGCGCCCACGGCCCTCAAGCCACAGAGGGCAGCCTCGCTCATCACCCGAACGACCTGACCATCGGCGGTCTCGGCAAAGCTGATTGGTCCTTCCCAGGGTTCCCCAGCCGGACTGGCCCCGCCCAGCATCAGGGCGAGGGCAGGGTCGTCAAACAGCGCGAGCCCGCCAACCATCCGGGGGCAGGCGAGGCGGACTGTGCGGTTGGCCGCATCGAACAGGTCCCGCGCAGCCTTTCGGCCGGCCTCAGAGTCATAGGCTAGCCCCTGGGCGGCCAGCCAGTCGGCGAGGCCGCCGATCCCCAGCGCCACAGGCGCGCCCTCGGCCAGAGCGGTCAAGGCGGTGGCCAGGAGCCCTATGGTTCGATGGAATGTCTCTTGGTCAAAGTCTTCTCCGGCACCAAACGCCATCAGATTGAGCGCCCCATGGGCGACGGCGGGCTCGATGTCGGTGTCGAAGGCCACGGTGAGGCGGCCGGTCTCCCAGGCGGCAAGACCTAGGGATCTCTGGAGTGAGGGCTGTGGGGCACCTGCCACCATGGCCAGCACCTGGGGCCCTTGAGCGAGGTCAGGCAAGGTGACAGGAAAACGGGTCTCGCCAGACTTTGCCAGGGCGATGGTGTCGAGAATGGCGGTGTCAGACGCTCCAGCCAACCGGGCTGACTCTGCGGCTCTGGCGAGGCTGGGATTGCGCAGGGGGTCGGCACAGGCGTCAGGGTCGCCCTGACAGCGATGCACTGCATCCATCAGCCCCTGGCGAACGCGGGCGATGTTGAGCGCAGCGTCTCGAGCTGCAGCGACCCCTCGGTGCGCGGCTGTTAGCTTGGCCAATTGCTCTGGAAGGTCCGCGTCGGCTTTGATTTTCACCGGTGGCGGGCTGGCCACCAGGTGCAGGGCGATACGCCCAGCCATCAGCGCCGCGCCAAGCTCGCGGCGAAAGCGGCCCCTTGCGCCAACGCCTTCAAACAGGCCCTGTCGCTGACCCGCCTGAACCAGGTCCTCGGCGAAACGGAAGATGGCGGCGGGCAGGTCAGGCTCGCCGCCGGCCCAGTCCAGCCAGGCGTCCACCTGAGCGTTGGGCCAGGAGGCTGGGGCCAGGACCTCGACAACATCGCTGCTGCGCTCGATCATGCGCCGCTCCATCTTGCCGCTCTCCAGACTCATTGCAGACTCCCTCGAGGCGCAGCGTAAGAACCGGCCCCGGTGCGAGCAATAGATGTTGCGTAAACAGCTTGGTTCATCCCCAAGATGTTGAGGGTCGCGGGGCGCTGGACGGGCCTGTGACGGAGACCTATAGTCCGCCCGAAATTCCTGCCAGCCGGGTCAGTTCAACGTGTTCAAAGCGATCTTCACTTGGTGGAACGGCGCGACCCTCGGCGCCCGCTTCCACATCGGCCGTCGCGGCGTCTTCGTGGGCCAGGACGATTATGGCAGCCGCTATTATGAGGCCAAGGACGCTTCGGACTCCTATGACGGTCGCAAGCGTCGCTGGGTGATCTACTCGGGCTATGCCGAGGCCTCTAAAGTGCCAGCCGAATGGCACGGCTGGCTGCATTACACTTTCGATGAGCCACCGACGGTGCAGCCGCTGTTGCGACAGGCCTGGGAGAAGGACCATCGTCCGAATTTGACCGGGACGGTTCATGCCTATCGGCCGCAGGGCTCCCTGGCACGGGGCGGTGACCGACAGCGCGCCACCGGGGACTACCTTCCCTGGACCCCGGAATAGGCACGACGCCATGCGCCATGCGCGCTCTCTCCTGTTTGGGCTTGGCCTTGCCGGCCTGATGGCGGTCGGCGCAGTGGTGGCGCAGACGCCGCCGGACACCCCTGGCGCTGCGCCCTCCTCGCCGGCGTCAACGCTCCCAGGTGGGCCTGGGGTTGAAGCACCCCTGCCTATTCCGCCGCCGGAGCCGGTTCCTGATATCGTGGCGGCACCGCCGCCCCCGGAAAAGGCCCGGGCCCCGGAGACCCCCGCTGAGCCCAAGGCACCGCTCAAGCGGGCCCGATACGACGTCGCGGTGATCCAGGCCCTGGATAAGGTGAGTGCCGAGACCATTCGCTTTGAGGCGCCGGTGGGACAACCCATCCGCTACAAGACCCTGGTGTTCACCGTGCGGGCCTGTGAGCTGACGGCACCAGACGAGCGTGCGCCTGACGCCATGGCCTATATGACGATCGATTCTCAGCCCCGTCCGGCGGCTGGTCGTCCGACGCCGCCGCCCCGTCAGGCCTTCCGCGGTTGGATGTACGCCGCTGCGCCAGGGCTCAATCCCCTGGAGCATCCGGTCTATGACGCCTGGCTGATCACCTGCAAGGCGGCAGCGCCCGTCAGACCCGGCTGATCACCAAAGGTCGCCTTGGCCGGCAAAGCCTTGGCCAACCTGCGCTGATAGGTCGTCCGCGGGATCTCTTCGGCATCAAACTGGGTCAGGTGATCTGTGATGAACTGGGCGTCCAGCAGACGATAACCGCCGGTGATGAGCCGCGCGACCAGGTGGACCAGGGCGACCTTTGAGGCGTCCGTAGCCCGGGAGAACATGCTCTCGCCAAAAAAGGCCCCGCCCAGGGATACACCATAAAGCCCGCCCACCAATTGACCGTCGCGCCAGCACTCGACGCTATGGGCGTGCCCCATGGCGAAAAGCTCGACGTAAAGGTTCTGAATGATCGCGTTGATCCAGGTCTCGCTACGGTCAGGCGCGGCTTCGGCGCAGAGCGCCACAACCTGAGGAAACGCCGTGTCAAAGCGGACCTCAAAGCGATCAGCGCGGACAGTGCGCGCCAGCCGGCGGGGGACATGGAAGCCCACCAGGGGCAGCACGCCCCTGTGCTCGGGATCGACCAGGAAGATCTTGTCGTCATCCCGGGCGTCCGCCATCGGGAAGACGCCCCGGGAATAACAGGCCAGCAACTGGAGCGGGCCAAAGGTGTCCATGGCCTCAGGCTTCGTCAGCCTGGGCCTTGATCCACTTTTCCAGCCAATGGATGTTGTAGTCGCCCGCGATGATCGCCGGCTGGTGGATCAAGTCCTGGAACAGGGGAATGGTCGTATCCACGCCGCCCACCACCATTTCGCCAAGGCAGCGATTGACCCGGGCGAGGCATTCTTCCCGGTCCCGGCCATGGACGATGAGCTTCCCGATCAGGCTGTCATAATAGGGCGGGATGACGTAGCCGGCATAAACCGCAGAATCGAGCCGCACACCCAGGCCGCCAGGGGCATGGAAGTCGGTGACCTTGCCGGGCGAAGGGACAAAGGTCCGGGCATTTTCGGCATTGATCCGGCACTCAATGGCATGGCCCTCGAACACCACCTGGTCCTGAGTGAAGGACAGGGGCAGGCCGGCGGCGATGCGGATCTGCTCCCGGACAAGATCGATGCCGGTGATGGCCTCGGTAACGGGATGCTCCACCTGCAGCCGGGTGTTCATCTCGATGAAGAAGAACTCGCCGTTCTCATACAGGAACTCGATGGTGCCAACGCCCAGGTAGCCGATGGCCTTGATCGCATCGACCACCACCTTGCCGATCTTCTCGCGGGCGGCTGCGTCGATGGCCGGGGAAGGGGCCTCCTCAAGGATTTTCTGGTGCCGGCGCTGGAGAGAGCAATCGCGCTCGCCCAAATGGCAGACATTGCCGAAGGAGTCGGCGACCACCTGGATCTCGATATGGCGAGGCTTCTGGAGGTACCGCTCCATATAGACGGCGTCGTCGCCAAAGGCCGCCTTGGCCTCAGACCGCGCTGTCGAGACGGCCTCGGCCAGGCTCTCGCGGTCCAGGGCGACCTTCATGCCGCGCCCGCCACCGCCGGCCGCGGCCTTGATCAGCACCGGAAATCCGATCTCGTCGGCCGCAGCCATGGCTTCGTTTTCGGTGGTCAAGGCCCCGGCCGAGCCTGGGACCACCGGGATGCCAGCCCGCATCACCGCCTGCTTGGCGGTGATCTTGTCGCCCATCATCTGAATGTGTTCGGGCTTGGGACCGATAAAGGTGAACCCGTGGGCCCCGACGATGTCGGCGAAGCGGGCGTTCTCGGATAGAAAGCCGTAGCCAGGGTGGATGGCCTGGGCGCCCGTGATCTCTGCCGCAGCGATGATGGCGGGGATGTTAAGATAGCTCTTGGCGGCTGAAGCCGGCCCGATGCAGACGCTTTCATCAGCCAGCCGCACCCACATGGCACCGGAATCGGCCTCGGAATGGACCGCCACGGTGGAGATACCCATCTCCTTGCAGGCCCGATGGATACGCAGGGCGATCTCGCCCCGGTTGGCGATCAGGATCTTTTCGAACATCGACCTACTCGATGACGACCAGGGGCTCGCCGAATTCGACGGGCTGGGCGTCGGAAACCAGAATCTCCACCACCTTGCCGGCCCGGGGGGCCGGGATCGGGTTCATGGTCTTCATGGCTTCAATGATCATCAGGGTCTGGCCGGCCTGGACGGTATCTCCCACCTTGATGAAGCTGGGGGACCCGGGCTGCGGCTGCAGATAGACCGTGCCGACCATAGGGGAGTTCACCGCATCGCCGGCCTTGCGGACCGGCGCGGCCGGTGTCGCAGGCGACTCGGCCACGGCCTGGGGGGCGGCCACCGCCTGCGGGGCGGTCACGGTCGCGGTTACGGTGACCTGACGGGCCACCCGGACCTTGAGGCCGTCACGCTCGACTTCGATCTCAGACAACCCTGTCTCAGTCAGGATGTCTGCCAAAGTGCGCACCAGACGTGCGTCGAGCGGATCGGCGGAAGCCTTGGGGCTGCTAGCCATTTGGGGGATCCTTGCTGCTGGGAGGCGTCAGGCGCTAAGGCGCGCGGCGGCCTCAACGGCCAGTTCATAGCTCGCCACGCCGAAGCCTGACACGACTCCCGTCGCAGCGAGGGACACATAGGTGTGTCGACGGAACGTTTCGCGCGCCGCCGGGTTGGAAAGGTGGCACTCGACGACCGGGACCTCGAGGGTCTTGAGGGCGTCGAGCAGCGCCACGGAGGTATGGCCATAGCCGGCGGGGTTGATCACCAGGGCGCTGGCGGCCGTTCTGGCCTCCTGTACCCAGTCGATCAGGACGCCCTCATGGTTGGACTGTCGGAACTCAATCGTTCGGCCAAGGGACTCCGCCCGGCGCTCGCAGGCCTTGCGAACGTCATCCAGGGTCTCTCTTCCATAAATCTGAGGCTCGCGGACGCCCAGGAGGTTGAGATTGGGGCCGCTCAGCACATAGATCGGTTTGGACATTCGGCTCCGCCGGCGATTCCGCTGTCTTGTAACGGTCGCAGACGGGGGTCACAAGCACCGCAGCCGCATGGGACGGCGAGAGTTGAGCATGAAGCTGACGATCAACGGGGAAGTGCAGGTTTTTGCCCCCCTGCCGCACCTGGCAGCCCTCGTGGCGCACCTTGGCCTGGATTCCCGCAAGGTGGCCATTGAGCGCAATCTGGAGATCGTACCCCGGTCGGCCTATGAGCAGACCCCGGTGGCCGATGGCGACCAGATCGAGATCGTGCACTTCATCGGAGGCGGCTGACATGGAAGACACCCGGACCGGCGCGCAGGACGCGCAAGACACCTGGACCGTGGCTGGCCGCACCTTCACCTCCCGCCTGATCGTGGGCACGGGCAAGTACAAGGACTACGCCACCAACGCCGCTGCGGCTGAAGCCGCCGGCGCAGAAATCGTCACCGTGGCGATCCGCCGGGTGAACCTGTCGGACCCCAGCCAGCCCATGCTGGTGGATCATGTGAAGCCTGACCGCTTCACCTTCCTGCCCAATACCGCCGGCTGTTTCACCGGCGAAGATGCGGTGCGCACCCTGCGCCTGGCCCGGGAGGCCGGGGGATGGAACCTGGTCAAGCTAGAGGTGCTGTCCAACACCAAACACCTGCTGCCGGACATGGAGGAGACTCTTCGGGCCCTGAAGCTGCTGATCGCCGACGGGTTTGAGGTGATGGTCTATTGCAGCGATGATCCGGTCTATGCCCAGAAGCTGGAGGAGGCCGGTGCCGCAGCCATCATGCCGCTTGGCGCGCCCATCGGCTCCGGTCGGGGCATTCAGAACATGCTGAACCTGGCCCTGATCATCGAGCAGGCCAAGGTGCCGGTACTGGTAGACGCCGGTGTCGGTACCGCCTCCGACGCCGCCGTGGCCATGGAGTTGGGCTGCGATGCGGTGCTCATGAACACCGCCATAGCTGAGGCCCGTGATCCGATCCTGATGGCCAGTGCCATGCGCCATGCGGTGATCGCCGGTCGCCAGGCCTATCTGGCTGGCCGCATGCCCAAGCGGATGTATGCCGACCCGTCCTCGCCGCTTTCAGGGCTGATCTAGGCACCGGCCTCCGAATGGAGGATCGACCTTCGACGGAGGCTTAGCCGCCGATCTTGGCGGCCTGTGCGGCGGTAATCGCAGCCTTCACCGATTCCATATCGGCACCGGAGATCAGGCGATCGCCGATGACGAAGGCCGGCGTGCCATTGATGCCCAGACTGGCCGCCAGTTCATGGGTCTCCTCCAGCTGCCTTTGGATGGCTGGAGCCTCAGCGGCCTTGCGCGCCGCTGCGGGATCGATCCCTACGGCCCGCAGGTGACGGTCGATGGCAGCGTCATCCAAAGATCTTTCAGCCATCAGGCGATCATGCAGTTCCAGGGTCTTGGGCTTGACCAGATCGGTGAGCATGATGGCGGCCGTCTCGTCGGACTGCTCGCCGAAGATCGGGAATTCCTTGAACACGACCCGGACGTCGGGGTTTTCGGCAATGATCTTCGCCATCTCAACGGCGGCAACCTTGCAATAGCCGCAACGGTAATCGAAGAACTCGGTCACCGTGATGGTCCCTTGGGGATTGGCGACAAAGTCCCTGGGGTCCTGCTCCAGCGCCGCCCGTTTGGTGGCCAGGACTGACGATGCGGCCTGGGCTGCCTCTATCTCTCGCTTCTCCCCGAGCTTCTGCACGGCCTGCTCAATCACCTCTGGGTTTTCAAGCAGATAGGCGCGGACGCGCTCGCCAAATGCTTCATCGGCGGTGCGATTGCAGGCGCCAAGCGCCAGGGTAGAGGCCAGGAGAACAGCAAGGGCAGGCAAGGTATGTCTCATCAGAGTTCCAGACAGATTTTTTGGCGCAGGATCAAGGTGGGGCTGACCTAACGGACCGAGCCCGAGGCGATCGCGCCCTCCTGCGCCAGTTCGCGCAGATCCTCACGGGAGGGGTTTGAGGTCAAAACGATGTCCGTTGCCCGGCGCCACTCCGGGGTGTCCCGGGTGAGCTGGTCACGGGCCCGCATGGCGAAAACCCTGGCCTGCTGGCGATTGCCGATATGGAAATTGTACTCCGCAGTCGCCAGCCGTGCTGAGCCATCTTCTCCGCGCCGGTCATAGCCTTCGGCCAACAGGCGCCATGCGACGGCGTTATCGTTCTCTAGCGTAAGGGCGCGCTTGAGCTCGTTGACGCCTTCTTCCAGCTTTGCGTCATCATTCATCGCGATCAGAGTCTGGCCGAGATTGACCCGCAGAAGAGGGGCCTCGGGCATCAACTCGACGGAACGGCGCTGTGGGGCCTCTGCTTCCCGGGTGCGGCCAAACTCGAACAGGATCTGGCCCTTCAGCTCCCAGAGATAGGCATTTTCAGGCTGCTCGGTCAGCAGGGCGTCGATCAGGCGCAAGGCCCGGTCTGGCTCTTTCATCTGGTAGTAGGCGATGGCCCGGGCGTAGCGGGCCGGATAGCTGGTGTCGGTCTCGCTATACTCGACGATGGCCCGCTGCGGATTGAGGAAGCCCTGCAACTTGGCCTGCATGATCCGATGCCGTTCCATGGCCTCTTCGCTGTCGACCTTCTCCCAGTCGGGCAGGGTCTCGGCCTTGCGGCGCAGAGTGTCGATTCGGTCTGACGACAGGGGATGGCTACGGAAATAGGCGTAGCGGCGGGCTTCCTGGAACACCTCCTGATAGCGGAAGTTGTCGAAGAACTCGACAAGGCCACGGCCTGACAGGCCCGCGCGATCGAGAATGGTCAGGCCGGCCTGATCGGCGCGGCTCTCCTGTTCGCGGCTGTAGCCCAGGACCGCGAGGGTGCCGAACTGGTTGGCACTGCTCATCAAGGCGATGGCGGCGTCGCCTGCGCCGGCAAAAGCGGCCAGAACCCCCAGTCCCATGGTGAGCAGGAAGGGCTGCAGGCCGACCCGCTGCATATCGCCGGAGCGCGCGCTGTGACCAGCGGCCAGGTGGCCGACCTCGTGGGCGATCACTCCTTGAAGCTGATTGGGGTTCTCAGATTCCAGGATCAGGCCTGTAAAGAACCCCATCCTCCCTGGCCCCGCGAAAGCGTTCAACTCGCGGCTGCCGATGATCAAGATCTCAATGCTGTCGGGATTGATGCCGGCAGCCTCAAGGATGGGTTTTGAATCTGCCTTCAGAATAGCTTCGATTTCTGTGTCGCGGATCAGGGACATACCCTGCTGGGCCTGAGCCGCCACGGGCGTTACCGCCAAGCTCACCGCCAGGGCCAAGCGACCGATCAGCCGCCGAAACGCCCTTGGGCCGAATGAAGAATTCCGGGGCGGGAAGGGCAGGGGGGAGGCCATGCACACTCTCTTGCTAGCTCCCCCTAACCAGGTGGAAGCCTAGAGCATTTCCCGACCGCTGTGAAACAGTATCAGGTCGGGAAATGCTCTAAACCTTTGAGTTAGAGCTCCTTTTCACCCTGCTCAAGGGGAGCCATCAGGTGAAAAGGGGACTCAGGCTGTTCAGCCGCGCCGCCACCACCCCCGACGGGGCTTTGTGGGAGGCGCTGTAATCTCAGCCGGATCGGCGGCCACTTCAGTCGGCTGAGGGGCCGATTCCACCACAGGCTCCGGGGCTGCGGCCGGCGGAGCCATCGGTTCGGCTTGAACTTCCGGTTCGCTGGCCGCCTGAGGCGCTTGGGGCTCTGCCTCAACTTTCGGTTCAGCCTTGCGCCGGGTCCGGGTCCGCTTGGGCTTGGGGGCGTCGGCGACAGGGACAGCTTCGGGCTCAGGAGCTGACACCATTTCAGGTAACACCTCCTCCGCTTCAGCGGCGACCGGGGCTTCTGCCACGGCTTCAGGTGACGCCGTCACAGGATCAGCGGCGACCTTGGCCTTGCCACGGCTGCGGCGGCGCTTGGGCTTTTCATCGGCCTCGGGCAACTCGACCCAGATGTCGTCCTCGCTTGATCCTGAGACCTGAGCGACAGCGGCCGGGCGATCGGTGTCTGTGGGTGCGGCTTGGGACACGGCTTGGACCACAGCTTGGACCGGCGCAGCGCCCTGTTCGGGAACCGCCATGCGCGGGTCCTCAGACAGGTCAAACCAGACGAAGGGGTCTTCACCATAGGGAACCCAGGGGCGCACCCAGGCGAAGGTCTCGCCCGGACGGTCCTCGCGCAGACGCCGTCCCCCGCGGCGACCACGACGGCGCCGGCGACCACCGTTCTCGTCGTCGAGACGGATGTCGGCTTCAGGCGCTGCGGGCCGTTCTTCCTCTTCGCGGCGACCTCCGCGGCGGCGGCGGCGGCGGCCCCGGCCACGATTGCGGGCATCGCCTTCTTCCTCGCCGGAGGCCACTTCCCGGGCCTCGTCCTCATCGTCCTCGTCTTCGTCGTCTTCCTCAGAGACGGCGGCGCGAACAGCGGGCTCGTCCTCGTCCTCGTCCTCTTCGTCCTCCTCGTCTTCGTAGGAGTCGTCGTAGCCATCGTCCTCAATCAGATCCAGGCGCGAGCGGGCCTGGGTAATGATGACGGCATGGTCGGGGCGGGTCTCATTGGCCGTCCGCTCGATTTCGTAGTCGGCATGGGGCATGGCGTCGTCGACGATGACCGTCACGAACAGGCCGAAGGTCTCATGTATGCGAGCCAGATGGGCGCGCTTTTCATTGAGAATATAAAGGGCCACGGCCCGGGGTGCCTTGAGATTTGCCTCGCCGCCGCCCTTGAGGGCTTCGATCTCCAAGGCGCGCAAGGTGGCCAGAGCGCTGGATTCCACCGACCGCACGCGGCCTGTGCCGTTGCAGTGTTCGCAGACGTGGGTGGTGCCTTCCAGCACACCGGTCCGGCGACGCTGGCGGCTGATTTCCATCAGGCCAAAGCCGCTGATCTTGCCCATCTGGATGCGGGCGCGGTCGTCCTTGAGGGAGTCCTTCAGGCGCTTCTCAACGGCGCGGTTGTTCTTCGACTCATCCATGTCGATGAAGTCGATGACGATCAGGCCGGCCAGATCGCGCAGACGCAGCTGGCGAGCGGTCTCTTCGGCAGCCTCTAGGTTCGTCTTCAGTGCGGTGGCTTCGATGTTGCGCTCGCGGGTGGACTTCCCGGAGTTCACATCCACGGCCACCAGGGCCTCGGTCTGGTTGATCACCAGATAGCCGCCTGAGCGCAGGGGCACCACTGGACTATAGATCTGCGAGAGGTGGTCCTCGACCTTGTATTTGACGAAGAGCGGCTCGGGATCGCGATAGAGCTGCACCTTCTTGGCCTGGGACGGCATCAGCATGCGCATGAAGTCACGCGCTTCCTTGAAGCCCGCCTCACCCTCGACGAAAACACCGTCGATGTCCTTGTCGTAGAGGTCGCGGATCGCCCGCTTCACCAGGTCCTCTTCCTCATAGATGAGGGCCGGCGCAATGGAGTGCAGGGTGTTCTCGCGGATGTTCTCCCAAAGCCGCAGGAGATATTCGTAGTCGCGCTTGATTTCGGCCTTGGTCCGTTTGGCACCCGCGGTGCGGACAATCAGACCCATGCCTTGGGGCACATCCAGGCCCTGGACCACGCTCTTGAGGCGCTTGCGATCGGTGGCCGTGGTGATCTTCCGGCTGATGCCGCCGCCACGGGCCGTGTTGGGCATCAGGACGCCATAGCGCCCGGCCAGGGAGAGATAGGTGGTCAGGGCTGCGCCCTTATTGCCGCGCTCTTCCTTGACGACCTGCACCAGCATGATCTGCCGGCGGCGGATCACTTCCTGGATCTTGTACTTGCGCATGAGGCGGCGCCGGCGACGGGCCACCTCTTCTTCCATCACGTCATCTTCATCGACGACGGCCTCGGCATCTTCGTCATCGGGGTCGGCCGATCGCGCCGAAGGCTCGAAGGAGTCTTCGTCCTCGGCCTCCTCACGCATAAGCGCCTCCCGGTCCGCAACCGGGATCTGATAGTAGTCAGGGTGAATTTCATTAAAGGCGAGGAACCCGTGTCGGTTGCCGCCATATTCAATGAACGCCGCCTGGAGACTGGGCTCTACCCGGGTAACCTTGGCGAGATAGATATTTCCCCTGAGTTGCTTGCGGTTTTTGCTCTCGAAATCGAAATCTTCAACACGCGAGCCGTCGATCAGGACCACCCGCGTCTCTTCGGCGTGGGCCGCATCGATAAGCATCTTCTTCGACATTTAGTGAGTCTCCACGGCGCGCCACGAAACTTGCGTTCGGGCGCTGCCGGCTAATCATGAGGGCGCGTGCAGGGTCTCTGTTCACAGCAACGGGGGCGGCCGCGCGGCCGGCCGGACGCCGGAATGGGGCTCGGGCGACGCTGCCCATGGGTGTGTCCTAGTCACGCCTGCAAGGCGGGGATCGGTGGAGCGTCGCCGCCGAACAGCGGTCGGGCCGACACTGGTTTTCGCGCGAAATGGTGGGCCTGTGAGTCAGGCCGCTCCTTGCGCAAAGCGACTTTGCAACACCGAGGGAAAAAAGGAAAGCCGTCGTCGTGGCGCTCGCCCCCTTAACCCTTTTTCCACAGCGATCAGGTTCAATGTCCGTTCAACGTCGCAGAAACGTTTCGGTGGGTGTGTCAGCGTATGTTTGCAAGCCTGGACAAGGTCTTCAGGAAGGCGCGTTTGTTGTGCGCCGGTGTCGCCGTGGCGACCCTGGGCGGCCTTGCTGCGGTCGCCGTGTCCCACGCGGCTGCCCCAGGCGTGGATGTCATGGGCGTGCGCCTGGGCGGCGACAGCACCGAGACGCGTCTTGTCATTGATCTCAATCGCGGAGCCACCGGGCGGGTCAGCCAAGATGGCGCTGGCGGGCGCGTGGTCATCTCCCTGCCGGGGGTGGGCGCGAAGGCCAGCCTGCAGGGGTCGGGCCGCGGTCTCGTCAAGGCCTGGATGATCGACAACGCCCAAGGCTCGGCCCGTTTGCAGGTCGATCTCAACGGTGCAGGCGTAATCAAGCGCCGCTTTCTACTCCCCCCAGCTGATGGGGTGGACCACTACAGGTATGTGATCGACATCGCCTCGGTGGGACCGCCAAGCGCCACTTTCATTTCCCGCCCGACCCGTCGTCCGGCCGCTCCGGCCGCCAAGCCCCTGCCGCTCAAGCGAGTCGTCGTGATCGACGCCGGACATGGGGGCCGGGACCCCGGTGCCCGCGGCTCCAAGGGCGTCGAAAAGGATGTCACCCTGGCCGCCGCGCTCGCCCTTCAGGCCCGCCTTGAGCGGGGCGGCAAGTACAAGGTGGTCATGACCCGCAGCACCGATGTCTATGTGCCGTTGGAGAACCGGGTGCAGATCGCCCGGCGGGCAGGGGCAGACCTGTTCATCTCTCTGCACGCGGATGCGGGCGCTGAAACCACCACCCGGGGGGCGTCGGTCTACACCCTTTCTGAACAGGCCTCCGGGCGTGCGGCCAGGTTTGTCTCCAAGGACGACTGGTTCATGAACACCAGCACCAGCAGCGGCGACCAGGGCGTACGGGACATTCTGTTCGATCTGACCCAGCGGGCAACCAAGAATCGGTCGGCCAACTTCGCGGAACTGATTCTGGAACGTGCCGACGAACACATGCCGCTCCTCCGGCGCAGCCATAGGGACGCGGGATTTGTGGTGCTTCTCGCCCCCGACGTGCCAGCCGTGCTGCTGGAGATGGGCTTCATGACCAATGTCCATGATGAAGCCAATCTGTCTGATGAAGGCCGGCGCACCCGCTTCATGAACAGTGTTGGTGACGCCATCGACACCTATTTCCAGCAACAGTCTCAGGTGGCCGCGCGCTGATTGTTGCGGCCTGAGCACGGTCGGATCTGCCTGCGGTGTCGTGAGCGTTGGCGCCCGGCGAGTTGCGCGTTAGATGACGGTCTGACAGGCGAGGGTGCCTGCGGAGGTCAGCACAGTTGCATCCCCCTGAGAGATGGGTCGCAATCGCCGGTGTAGCGGTTCTCAGCCTCATCGCCGTGGCGGGGTTCGCCGTGGCGATCTATGCGGCCTGGCTGTTCCATGACATGCCCGACGCCGGGGAACTGGTGGACTACCGGCCGCCAACCTCGACGCGGGCCTATGCCTGGGACGGCACCTTGATCGGTGAGTTCTCGCGCGAGCGCCGGATCTACGTGCCCTATGACCAGATCCCACCCCACATGGTTCAGGCCATCATGGCGGCTGAGGATCGCAACTTCTTCCAGCATGGCGGCGTCGACGCCATGGGCCTGACCCGGGCGATGATGAAGAACGTTCTGAACGCCGCCCAGGGACGTCGTCTAGAAGGCGGATCGACCATCACCCAGCAGGTGGCCAAGAACGTCCTGCTGAACAGCGACGCCACCATTGGCCGCAAGTTCAAGGAAGCGGTCCTGGCCCAGCGGCTGGAGAAGACCCTGAGCAAGGAGCAGATTCTTGAGCTCTATCTGAACGAGATCTGGCTCGGCTATCGCTCCTACGGTGTCGGCGCGGCCGCCTTCAACTATTTTGGCAAGTCGATCACTGACCTAACCTTGGCGGAAGCCGCTTATCTCGCCGCCCTGCCCAAGGGGCCACAGAACTATCATCCCCTACGTCGCAAGGACGCGGCCATCGCGCGGCGCAACTGGGTGATCGGGGAGATGGCCGATCTCGGGTGGGTGACCGAAGCTGAGGCTGAGAGCGCCAAGGCGCAGGACCTGGTGGTCCAGGCGGCGCCTAGCCGGGCGAAGTATCGGGATGCCGACTATTTCGTCGAAGAGGTCCGCCGCCGGGGCCTGGACACCCTGGGGTCTCGCCTGAACGAGGGCGGGTTCTATATGAGGACAACCCTTGATCCGGCCTTGCAGACCGCAGCGCGTGTCGCCCTGATGGACGGGCTGGAGGCCTATGATCGTCGCCACGGTTGGCGGGGAGCCTGGGGCAAGGTGGAGATCCGGCCCGGCTGGCAGGCTGTGGCCGAGAAGGCAGCTGCACCGGCTGAACGGCGCAGATGGCGGGCCGCCGTTGTCACCCGGGTCGCCGGGGGCGATGTGCAGGTCGAGGTGGCCGAAAGCGGCGTGCAAGGTCCTCTGGCCGGACAGGACGTGACCTGGGCCAGGGCCGGCAAGGGCTTGGCCGTGGGCGATCTCATCTTTGTTGAGCCGCCATCCAGCGACGGTGGTGCCTTCCGTCTGAAGCAAGTGCCGCAGGTGAATGGCGCTTTGGTGGCCATTGAGCCCCATTCTGGCCGTGTCCTGGCCATGGTGGGGGGCTATTCGTTCTCCCTGTCGAACTTCAACCGGGCCACCCAGGCTATGCGGCAGCCCGGCTCAGCCTTCAAGCCCATCGTTTATGCGGCGGCCCTTGAGGATGAGTACACCCCCGCCAGCGTGGTGATGGACTCGATGATCACCCTGCAGGGCCGGGAAGGGGAGTCGTGGACACCGGAGAACTATAACCGCCAGTACTATGGGGCATTGACCCTCCGGAGAGGGTTGGAGCTCTCGCGCAACGCCATGACCGTTCGTCTCGCCCAAGGGGTGGGAATGCGAAAGATCAGCGATCTGGCCGTCCGCATGGGTGTGGTGGACAGGATGGAGCCAGTGCTCGCCATGTCCCTGGGGGCGGGCGAAACCACGCCCTTCCGACTGACCGCGGCCTATGCAGCTTTCGTCAATGGTGGACGCCGGATTGAGCCTCATCTGATCGAGCTGGTGCAGGACCGCGAAGGCAAGGTCATCTACCGCGCCGATCGCCGGGAATGCCCTCGCTGCGTTGCCGGCTTCAACGGGGACGAGAGCCCGCGGGTGCCGCTGGCCGGGGAGCAGGTGATGGACCCGATCACGGCCTATCAGATCACCTCCATGCTGCAGGGGGTTGTGCAGCGGGGGACGGCGACGTCCGCGTCGGTGTTGGGGCGGCCCGTCGGCGGCAAGACGGGCACCACCAACGAGTATCGCAGCGCCTGGTTTGTCGGGTTCACGCCACAGATCGTCGCTGGGGTATTCATCGGCTTTGATGACAACCGCCCCCTAGGATTTGGTGAGACAGGCACCACCGCCGCGACCCCGATCTTCACGGCCTTCATGCAGGAAGCCATCAAGGGCGTGCCCGAGGCTGATTTCCAGGCCCCTGATAACGCCAAATACGCCACAGTGCGTGGGATCCGCGAGGCTTTCCGACCCGGTACTGAGCCTCGGGCCCCAACGCCGACTGTGACGCCCGGCTCCAGCGGTCCGATGCCTTACAACAAGGTCTGGCCCGATGGCCGGGTTTCCGGGGCTGGGGACGCACGGGAGGCGGCCGCGCCCGCCGATGAGATGAGCGGATTGTATTAGGCCGTTGGCCACGCTATCCCGCTGCCCCCGGAAACCTCTGCTGCGTCAGAGGTCAGCACCGATTGCCAGGAGCGATCCATGAGAGCGGATGTCGAGGCCATGGCGGCCGACATCGAGCAGTCCATCGGACTGCTCAGGAGGCGTCTTTGACTGGGAACCGGCCCTTCGTCATCTTGACGAACTGAACGCCCGGGTTGAGGACCCGAGCCTTTGGGACAATGCCGCCGAGGCCCAGGCGCTGATGCGCGAACGCCAGCGGCTGGCTGGCCAGGTTGAGTCGGTTCGCAGCCTCGAGCGGGGGCTGGAAGACGCCGTCGCCCTGGCCGAAATGGCCGATGAAGAGGGTGACGAGGCCAGCCTGGATGAGGCGCGTGCCGAGCTCGCTGCAATCAAGGAGCGGGCCGCTCGAGCCGAGCTCGAGGCCCTGCTGTCGGGCGAGGCCGACGGCAATGACGCCTATGTGGAAGTCAATTCCGGGGCCGGCGGCACTGAGTCTAACGACTGGGCGGGCATGCTGCTGCGCATGTACAGCCGCTGGGCCCAGCAGCACGGCATGAGCGTCGAGCTGGTCGAAGAAACCTCCGGCGAACAGGCGGGCATTAAGTCGGCGACCCTGCAGGTCAAGGGGGCCAACGCCTATGGCTGGCTGAAGACCGAGGCTGGCGTGCACAGGCTTGTGCGGATTTCCCCGTTCGATTCTAACGCCAAGCGCCATACCAGCTTCGCCTCAGTCTGGGTCTTCCCTGTGGTGGACGACACCATTGAGATCGAGATCAATCCCGCGGATGTCCGCACCGACACCTACCGGGCCTCAGGGGCCGGCGGGCAGCACATCAACAAGACCGACTCTGCGGTTCGACTGACCCACATCCCCACGGGCGTTGTGGTGGCCTGCCAGGCGGGGCGCTCTCAGCACGCTAACCGCGAAGAGGCCTGGAAGATGCTGCGGGCGAGGCTCTATGAGCGCGAGTTACAGCGGCGCGAGGCTGAGCAACAGGCACTGGAAGACCAGAAGACCGATATCGGCTGGGGCCACCAGATCCGCTCTTACGTCCTGCAGCCCTATCAGATGGTCAAGGACTTGCGCACCGACGTCGAGACCTCAGACACCGACGGCGTCCTGGATGGCGACTTGGATGCCTTTATGGGGGCGTCCTTGGCTCAGCGGGTCGGAATCACCCGAGAGGACTGATCAAAGGCGCAGGCTCGCGAAAAGCGTTCCAGCACCTTTCAATCGTCTTCAGAACTCTCAGTAAGCGGGTTTGGCTTCCGGCGCGGCGCTGCTGGCGACAGGGGCTTCGAGCACGGCCTGGGCCGGCTTGGCCGGCGCTTCTGCGGGAGGGGCCGGAGGACGCTGGAATTTCAGGCTGCGCCCCTGGAAGAAGGCACCCGTTTCCATGGCCAGTTGTTCGTGCGTGATGTCGCCGTCGATGTAGCAGGTACCATAGAGCCTGACCTGCTTGGCGGTGATGGCGCCAATCACCCGACCGCGGGCCTCGACGGCCTCGGCGAAGATTGAGCCTTCCACATGGCCGGTATCGCCGATGGTCAGCTTGCCAATCCGGACGTCCCCACGGACGATGCCATCAATATGCAGCTCACCCTCACCGGTGATCCCGCCTTCAATGGTCAGGTTTTCCGAAATGAGCGAGGCCACGGACGGGGCTTTGCGCGCCTGTCCGCTGTCTGAAGGCGCGAGCATGGGGGTATCCATGCGCATGGCCGTCTTGTTGGTGAGATCCGACTTAGTCGGCTGCTTGCTGAACATACTCGCCCGCCTTCACGAAACGGCTGGGGTTCTGCGCGCGGCCGTTGACCCAGACTTCATAATGCAGATGCACTCCGGTGGAGCGCCCGGTGGAGCCCATGCCCCCCACGCGTTGGCCGACGGCGACCCGCTGGCCGGGCTTCACAGCGATAGCTTGCATGTGGGCGTAGCGGGTCTTGAAACCCTGTCCGTGATCAATCTCAACGGTCTTGCCGTAGCCTGAACGTACCCCAGCGAAGGAGATGACCCCAGGCCCGGTGGCCAGGATGGGGGTCATGAAGGGACCGCCGAAGTCGAGGCCAGAATGGAAGGCCGGACGCTTGGTGAACGGGTCAAACCGCACGCCGAAACCACTGGTCTGCCGGCCGCCCGAGATCGGTTTGGCAAGGGGCAGTTTCTCAGCCGCAGAGCCCAGGGCGCGAGCCTCAGAGAGATTGGTCGCCGCATGCTGGATCCGTGCGGCGAAATCCTCGTCCACGTCCAGGACGGCCGCCAGGGCCTTTGGATCGCGGGCCTCAATCAGCGGGCCGCCGAGGGCACCGGACCGAGGGGCGTAGCCGTTGGGGCTCAGACCGGCGAGGCGGAAGGCCATGCGCAGGCGTTCAGCGCGGCCCTTGGCGAAGTTGTCTGCGGAGTCGAGCAAGCGCTCCTGGCTGGCCCGGACAAGCTCAACCCGGCGCACCGGATCGGTGATTGAAGGGTCGGCGGCGGCCTGCTGAATTTCGGGGGAGAGGGCCTCGGCGGCGCCGGGCGTATCCCGATAGTCGCTGAGCAGCATGGCCAGGGCCGCATGTCGGCGTTCCACCGACAGGGCGAGGTCGTCAATCGAGCCATTGGTCGCGTTCAACTGAGCGACTGCGCTGTTCAGGCGAGCCTGACGATCAGCAATCCAGCGTTCGTACTTGGCCTCAGTGCGGGCGATTTCCTGATCGCTGGCCGACATCTCCATGGCACCGACCATCATGGCGGCCGTGGAGATGCCCATCCAAAGTGCGGCAGCAGCGAGCGCGCCAGCCCCCAAAATCTGCTTGGGTGTGGTCAGGACATAGGCGCGCATCTCGCCGCCGGAGCGGACATAGAGGTGGCGCTCGGGGAAAAGCTCTTCGAGCGAACGGCGGAGGCGCGTTATGCGTTTCATGCTCATCGCTACAGTGATCTGGAGCAGCGACGCCGATATGCAATGAGATCAATGGGGCGCGCAAGAGGCTTCGCGCCGGAAGGGAACAAAAGCCCCTCTGCGCTCAATGATTCATCATCTCGATAACCGAGACCATTGCGTCGCGCCATATGGATCAAACGACCGTCAGGGCGATCCCTGACATTCCCTGAACGCGCGACAATTCTACAACACAGTTTGCTCGGGTTTGGTTCCGAAGCGCGGGCGACCGCTGTGGCCTAACCCTTAAGGGCTTGGGCAGCTTTGAGGACGGCCTCGGCATGACCGGGCACCTTTACCTTGCGCCAGACGCCAGCGATCTTGCCTTGGCCATCCAGCAGGAAGGTCGACCGGTCGATACCCATATACTTCTTGCCGTACATGCTTTTTTCGACCCAGGCCCCAAAGGCCTCGACCATGGCCCCGCTGGGGTCTGATCCCAGCAGAACCTTCAGATCGTGCTTGGCGGCGAACTTGCCGTGCGAGGCCACGGAGTCCTTGGAAACCCCCAGGACGACGGCACCCGCCGCCGTGAAGGCCTCAATTTGCTGCGAGAAGTCGATCGCCTCCTTGGTGCAGCCCGAGGTGTCGTCCTTGGGATAGAAATAGACCACCAGGGATTTGCCGGCGAAGTCGGCCAGGCGAATGGGCCCGGTCGGCCCGTCGAGTTCAAACGCCGGCGCAGCGGCGCCCACCGTCAGTTCAGCCATGTTTCTATCTCCTTGGGGGTGCGCCTCAGACAGGGCGGACCAGAACGATTTTCTTTTTGCCGGCCGACAGTTTTATGACCCCGTCGACCAGATCGGATGCGTTCAGCGTCCGGTTGCCGTCGGTCTCCACCGTGTCGTTGACCCGTAGGCCGCCACCCTGGGCCAGCCGCCTGGCCTCGCCCCGGGAAGCCGCCAGGCCGGCGTCCGCAGCCAGGGCCGCCAGCACCACGCCGGCTTCCAAAACCCCACGAGGGACTTCAAAGCTGGGCAGGTCGCCGGAGACTTGGCCCTGTTCAAAGGCCGCCACAGCCGCCGCTTCAGCCGCCCGTGCCGCATCTTCCCCATGCAGCAGGGTCGTGGCGGCATTGGCCAGAACCTTCTTGGCTTCATTGATCTGCGCGCCTTCCAGGGCCTCCAGCCGGGCGATGTCGTCCAGGGGCAGGTCGGTGAACAGCCGCATGAAACGGCCGACATCGGCGTCCTCGGTATTGCGCCAGAACTGCCAGTAGTCATAGGGGCTGCGCATATCGGCGTTGAGCCACACGGCCCCGCCCACGGTCTTGCCCATCTTCTGGCCCGAGGCCGTGGATAGGAGAGGCGTGGTCAGGCCAAAGGCGGGCTTCTGCTCCACCCGCCGGATCAGCTCGACCCCATTGACGATGTTGCCCCACTGGTCGGAGCCGCCCATCTGCAGGACGCAGCCAAAGCGCCGCTCGAGCTCGAGGAAGTCCACCGACTGCATGAGCATGTAGTTGAACTCGAGGAAGGTCATCGGCTGTTCGCGCTCCAGCCGGGTCTTGACGCTGTCGAAGGCCAGCATCCGGTTGATCGTGAAGTGAACCCCGAACTCCCGCAGGAACTCCACATAGCCGTAGGTCGACAGCCAGGAGTCGTTGTCGACCATGATCGCGTCGGTGGGCCCGTCACCAAAGCGCAGGAACTTGGCGAAAACCGTCTTGATCGACGCGATATTGGCTTGAATCTGCGCCTCGGTCAGGAGCGGGCGCGACTGGTCCTTGTCTGTCGGATCCCCAATCTTGGTGGTCCCGCCGCCCATCAGAACGATGGGCTTGTGCCCGCTTTGCTGCAGCCTGCGCAGCATCATGATCTGGATCAGCGAGCCCACATGCAGGGACGGGGCTGTGGCGTCAAAGCCGATATAGGCCGTGACGATGCCGCTCGAAGCCGCCTCATCCAGCTCGGCTGGATGGGTGACCTGGTGGATGTAGCCCCGGTCGCGCAGCACCCTCAGGAAGTCAGATTTGAAGGCGGGGTCGGACATCTTGGGACTCACTGCGACGGGGCGGTCATTTGCGGATAGGCCGGGCTCTAGCACGGCTGCGGAACGGATTTCGAGGGACAAGCTGACTCCTTGAGAGGTTCGGAGGTCGGCGGTCTTTGAAAGGTTCGAAGGGGGCGCCGGCCAGGACTGGCGGGCGCAGGAGATCGATCCGCGCCGCCTTAGAGGGCGCGGTAATAGAGGCCGGTGCTGGAACGGCGATCGATCATCCGGCTAGCTAGCGGCGGCGAGCCATGGCAGTCAAGGGCGATGCGCGTACTGGGATTCATGACCGGCACCTCCCTCGACGCCGTCGATATGGCGGTGCTGGAGACCGATGGCGAGACCATTGAAGCCTTTGGCCCGGCGGGCGAGCGCAAGCTCAGCGAGCCGGTTCGAAAACTGGTGCTGGCCGCCACCGACGCTGCCCGCGGATGGGCGCGGAACACGCCGGAGCCGGCGGTGTTCGCCGAGGCGTCCGCCGCCATTGCCCGGGAACACTTCGAGGCAGCTGAAGCCTTCCTGGCTGACAACAACCTCGCCTGGTCCGATATCGATCTGATCGGGATGCACGGCCAGACGGTGCTGCATGAACGGCCGAAAGTCGGCCAGGTCGGGCGCACCGTTCAGCTGGGGGATGCGGCCTGGTTGGCCGATCAGACCGGCGTTCCTGTGGCCTTTGACTTCCGTTCAGCCGATGTGGCGGCCGGGGGCGAAGGGGCACCGCTTGCGCCGATCTATCATCTGGCCCGGGCGCGCGCCTCAGACTTTCAGCCCCCCCTGGCGGTGCTGAACCTTGGCGGCGTCGCCAATGTCACCCTTTGGCCAGGAGTGGGCGAACTCGTGGCCTTCGATACGGGCCCCGGCAATGGGATGATCGATCTCCTGGTGCAGGACAGAGGCGCGGGGCGTTTCGACGACAAGGGCAACTATGCCAGCGTGGGTATGGTGGACGAAGGGATCCTCCGCGCCTTGCTGGCGCATCCCTATTTCGACGCCCCACCGCCCAAGTCTCTGGACCGCTATGATTTCTCCCTGGAGCCTCTCGCCCCTCTGAAGCTGGAAGATGCTGCGGCCACGCTTGTCGCCTTTACCGCCGAAGCGGTGAAGCTGGGCTTCCAGAAGCTGCAGACCGCGCCATCAGTGGTCATCGTCTGTGGCGGCGGGCGGCATAATCCAGAGATCATGAAGGCCCTGCGTGAGCGCCTGAAGGCCCATGTCCAGAGCGCCGAGGATGTAAACTGGCGCGGCGACGCCATCGAGGCCGAAGCCTTCGCCTTTCTGGCGGCCCGCACGTCGCGGGATCTGCCCATTTCATTTCCACAGACCACAGGGGCAACGACCCCAATGAAGGGCGGCCGTATTGCCCGGCCGGCCACACCACGCCAGGGGGCCTGATATGAGCCAGATCATCACCAAGGCCGCCCTGTTGGGTACTGCAATGGCCCTCTTCGCCTGGGGTGGGTCGGCCTCCGCTGAGGACAGTCGCCACAAGACTGCGGTGTTTGCGGCCGCCTCGGCCCTGCAGCCCAAGGTCGTCGCCTGGCGCCGGGACATCCATCAGCATCCAGAGTTGGGGAACCGTGAGTTCCGCACCTCCGCCCTGGTGGCCGAGCACCTGCGGGCCCTGGGCTATGAGGTGAAAACCGGAATTGCCCATACCGGCGTGGTGGCGACCTTGAAGGGCGGCAAGCCCGGCGGCGTGGTTGCCCTGCGCGCCGATATGGACGCCCTGCCCGTGGAGGAGAAGACCGGTCTGCCCTTCGCCTCAAAGGTCATCGGTGAGTACAACGGCCAGCCGACGCCGGTGATGCACGCCTGCGGGCATGACGCTCATGTGGCGATCCTGATGGGGGCGGCTGAAATCCTTGCCGGGATGCAGGCGGAGATCGCGGGCACCGTGGTGCTGATCTTCCAGCCGGCCGAGGAGGGGCCTCCGCCCGGGGAAGAGGGCGGCGCAGCCATGATGGTGGCGCAAGGTGTGCTGGCCAATCCCCGGCCTGGGGCTATTTTTGGCCTGCATGTGAGCCCGGGCGAGGTAGGCGCGATCGCCTATCGCAGCGGCCCGATGATGGCGGCTGCCGACTCCTACGAAATCCGCATCAAGGGAAAGCAGACCCACGGCGCGCGTCCCTGGGACGGGATCGATCTGGCGTCCATGAGCGCCGAGATTGTCCAGGCCTTCAACCAGATCGCGTCGCGCCGGCTGGACGTGGCGCGATCGCCGACGGTGATCACGGTGGCCGTCATTCAGAGCGGGGTTCGACACAACATCATTCCCGAGGACATGATGATGGCCGGCACCCTGCGGACCTTTGATCCGGACATGCGGACCGCCACCATCGCCCAGATGCAGGGCGCGGTGGACAGCATCGTCACCCGCTATGGGGCGCAGGGGAAGCTGACCCTGGGCGGGGCCGTGCCTGTGGTGAGCAATGACGCAGACCTCGCCCGACTGATGGCCCCGACCCTGCTGGCGGCGGCCTCAGGTCCTGTTGATCCATCGACGGGTCAGATCACCGGCGCGGAGGACTTTGCGGAGTTTCAGGCTGTCGTGCCTGGCCTGTTTTACCGGCTGGGGGTTGGTTTTCCGCCGGGCACAAATCACTCCCCCTACTTCACCATTGATGAAGCCGCGTTGGAAGTTGGCGTGCGGGCTCAGGTCCTGACTGCGCTGGATTTCCTCGACAGGACGGCGACCGCCCCGGCCGACTGAGGCCGTGAGGCCTCAGGCCTCCAGGGCGGCCAGGCGCTTGTCGAGATAGTTGCCCACGCGGGTTTCCACCTCGACCAGGCGCTCGGTCCAGAAGTGGTTGGCCTGGTCGACCAGATCGTAGTCGATGACAATGCCCTTCTGGGTCCGCAGCTTTGACACCACCCGTTCCACCTCCACCGGGGGCGTGACGGTGTCGGCTGAGCCTTGCAGGATCAAGCCCGAGGCCGGGCAGGGGGCCAGGAAGCTGAAGTCGTACATGTTGGTGGGCGGCGAAACGGAGATGAAGCCATCGGTCTCCGGGCGACGCATCAAAAGCTGCATGCCGACCCAGGCACCAAAGTCGTAGCCCGCCACCCAGCACTGGGAGGCCGCAGGGTTGGTGGTCTGCAGCCAGTCAAGGGCGGTGGCCGCATCGGCCAGCTCACCGATCCCGGAGTCGAACTCCCCCTGGCTGCGGCCCACGCCGCGGAAATTGAAGCGCAGGACGGAGAAGCCTCGCTTCATGAACAAGTGATAGAGCTGTACGGCGACCGGGTTGTTCATCTGACCCCCGGCCTTCGGGTGGGGGTGAAGGATCAGCGCCACGGGCGCATTTTCCGTCTTGCCCTGGGCGTACCGCCCCTCAATCCGCCCGGCTGCGCCCGTCAGAACCACCTCTGGCATGCCATCCTCTTGTGCCGCCGAATACTTGACTACAGGGCTTGGTCTTCCTAGATCGCATCCATGCGTTCAGTCGGAAAATCGAGCCATGTGAAGGCGCGGCTTGTAGCACAGGCTCCGTCTGATGCGCGGGAAAACTGCAAGGCGGGCCTGACCAGATGCGCTTGAGCACCAAGGGACGATACGCGGTCATGGCCATGGCCGACCTGGCCCGGCGAGAGGGCGACAAGGCCGTCGCCCTGGCGGAAATCGCGCAGCGCCAGGAGATTTCGCTGTCCTATCTCGAACAGCTGTTTGCGCGTCTGCGACGTCAGGGCCTGGTGGTCAGCGCCCGGGGCCCGGGGGGTGGTTACCGGCTGGCGCGCAAGGCCAGTGAGACCAATATCGCCGATATCGTCCTGGCCGTGGATGAACCCCTCCAGGCCACGCGCTGCACAAAGGACTCCCGGAAGGGCTGTATGCTGAGTGGCGAGAAGTGCCTGACCCATGATCTCTGGGAGGAGATGGGTCGGCAAATTCACGTCTATCTGGAATCGGTGAGCCTGGCCGATGTGGTCAGTGGCCGACTTGGCGACGAGTCCCGGACGAGGGCCGCATGAGCCCGGTCTATCTGGATCATAACGCCACAGCGCCGATCCGGCCTGAGGCTCTGGCGGCAATGACCGCCGCTCTGAACGCGGGGGGCAATCCCTCGTCTGTCCATGGGATGGGCCGCGCGGCCCGGGCTCGGATGGAGCACGCCCGCGCCCAGGTGGCGGCCCTGATTGGTGCGCCGGCTTCCACCATTGTCTTCACCTCCGGCGGCACTGAGGCCAATGCCCTGGCGATTGAAAGCGCCGTGGCCGGCGGGGCCCGTCGGCTGCTGGTCAGCGCCATCGAACATGACGCGGTGCTGGAGACCGCCAAGGCGTCGGGGGCTGAGGTTGTTCGGCTGGCCGTAAAGCCCAACGGTCGCCTGGACCTCGACACCCTGGCCACGCATCTGAAGGCCTGGGACGATGCCCATGGCCGTCCCTTTGTCGCTCTGATGCTGGCCAATAATGAGACCGGCGTGATCCAGCCGGTGGCCGAGGCCGCCGTCCTGGTGCGCGAGGCTGGGGGATGGCTTCACGTCGACGCCGTTCAGGCGGCCGGCCGGATTGCCGTCGACAGCCGGGCCCTGGGTGCCGACACCCTGGCGATTTCCAGTCACAAGATCGGCGGGCCTCCCGGGGCTGGTGCCCTGACCTTTGGGCCTCGGGCAAACCTTGTGCGTCGCCTGCATGGCGGGGGGCAGGAGCGAGGTCGCAGGGCCGGGACCGAAAACGTCCCTGGTCTGGTGGGATTTGGTGCCGCCGCTGAGGCGGCGCAGCGGGACCTGGAACTGGCCGGAGGGCAAGCTGGGTGGCGTAACGCCGCGGAGGCGGCTCTTGCGGCAGCCGGTGCCGTTCCTGTGGGCTCGGATGTCGAACGTCTGCCCAATACCCTTTGCATTGCCGCGCCGGGCTTTCCTGCTGAGCTGCAGGTCATGACCCTGGACCTTGCGGGGGTTCAGGTCAGCGCCGGTTCGGCCTGTTCCTCGGGCAAGGTAAAGGCCAGCCATGTCCTGCTGGCCATGGGCCTGGACGATCTCGCCGGTTCGGCAATCCGGGTGTCTGGCGGCTGGTCCAGCCGGGCCGAAGACTGGACCTACATGGTAGAGGCCTGGATCACGGCCTATGAACGCCACGCCGCGCGCCGCCGCGCGCCTGCGGCCTGAAGGAAACCCAATGCCCGCTGTCAAGCAGACCGTCGATCAAGTGGAGTCCCTGGAGCGATACCAGCATGGCTTTGTCACCACGATCGACCAGGAGTTTGCGCCCAAGGGCCTGAGCGCCGACATCGTTCGCTTCATCTCCGCCAAGAAGCAGGAGCCGGAATGGATGCTGGAGTGGCGGCTGGCGGCCTATGAGCGCTGGCTGGCCATGGATGAGCCGGACTGGGCCAAGGTCAGCTTCCCAAAGATCGATTACCAGGACTCCTATTATTACGCCGCGCCCAAGGAGAAGATCGGGCCGATGAGCCTCGATGAGGTGGACCCGGAGATCCTGGCCACCTACGCCAAGCTTGGCATTCCACTGCGCGAGCAGGAGGTTCTGGCCGGCGTTCAAGGGGCACCGAAATATGCCGTCGACGCGGTGTTCGACAGCGTTTCGGTGGTCACCACCTTCAAGAAGGAGCTGGCGGCGGTCGGGGTGATCTTCTGCTCGTTCAGCGAAGCGGTGCGCGAACATCCTGAGCTGGTGAAGAAGTACCTGGGCACGGTGGTGCCGGCCTCGGACAACTATTTCGCCTGCTTAAACAGCGCGGTCTTTTCCGATGGCAGCTTTGTCTATGTGCCGCCGGGCGTGCGCTGCCCGATGGAGCTGTCGACCTATTTCCGCATCAATGCCGCCGAAAGCGGACAGTTTGAGCGCACTTTGATCATCGCCGATGCGGGTGCCTATGTGTCCTATCTGGAGGGCTGCACGGCCCCCATGCGTGATGAAAACCAGCTGCACGCCGCGGTCGTGGAACTGGTCACCCTGGACGATGCGGAGATCAAATATTCCACAGTCCAGAACTGGTACCCAGGCGATCCAGAGACCGGAAAGGGCGGGATCTATAACTTCGTCACCAAGCGGGCCGACTGCCGGGGGGACCGCTCCAAGGTCTCCTGGACGCAGGTCGAGACCGGCTCGGCCATCACCTGGAAGTACCCATCCTGCGTCCTGCGCGGGAAGGACAGCGTCGGCGAGTTCTATTCCATCGCCATCACCAACGGGCGTCAGCAGGCCGATACCGGCACGAAGATGATCCATCTCGGGGAGGGGACCCGCTCGCGGATCATCTCCAAGGGTATTTCGGCCGGCCGCAGCTCCAACACCTATCGCGGTCTGGTCTCTGCTCATCCGAAGGCCAAGGGCGCGCGGAACTTCACCCAGTGCGACAGCCTCCTGATCGGCAAGACCTGCGCGGCCCATACCGTTCCTTATATCGAGGCCCGGAACGGCCAGACCGTGGTTGAGCATGAGGCGACCACCACGCGTCTGTCCGATGACCAGCTGTTCTATGTGATGCAGCGGGGGCTCTCCCAGGAGGAAGCGGTCCAGTTGCTGGTCAACGGCTTCGTCAAGGACGTCTTGCAGGAGCTGCCTATGGAGTTCGCTGTGGAAGCCCAGAAGCTCGTCGCCATTTCTCTCGAAGGGTCCGTTGGATGACCCAGGATCAAGTTCGGACCCCATTGATGACCCTGAAAGCCGCTTTTGAAGCTGAACATGCCCGTCGGGAGGCTGAGCGGCTGGCTCGGGAGGCCGCCGAGTTGCAACGGCAGGCCGAGGATCTAGCCCGGGCCGAAGGGCTTGAAACGGCCCTGGGGGCTGACCGTGAGTTCCTGGTCAGTCGCGGTCTGCGGCTGGAGCGTCGCCGCTATACCGTGAGCCTGGATCACGCAGACTACCGGATTGCCGCCTATTTTGAGAACGGTGAGGTGAGCGTTACCTCCGCTGACAAACGCAATGCCACGACCTCGGCCGCGCCGCGGAAGCAGCAGTTTGCCGCCAGCGTCGAGGACGCCCTGCTGATCATGGCTCAGTTTCTGGCTGACGAGACCTAATGATGCTGTCGATCACAAATCTTCATGCCCGCGTCGAGGCTGCCGAGATCCTCAAGGGGCTGAGCCTTGAGCTGCCGGCGGGGGAAGTCCATGCGATCATGGGGCCGAACGGGGCGGGCAAGTCGACCCTGTCCTATGTGCTGACCGGCCGTCAGGGCTATGAGGTCACGGAAGGGACGGCCACCTTGGACGGCGAGGATCTGCTCGCCCTGGAGGCCCATGAACGTGCCGCCCGCGGCGTGTTTCTGTCGTTCCAGTACCCCCTTGAGATTCCCGGGGTGCCGGCCATGACCTTCCTGCGCACCGCACTCAATGCGCAACATAAGGCGCGTGGTGAGCCCGAGGTCAGCGCCACCGACTTCCTCAAGCGCGCCCGTGAGGTGGCCAAGCAGTTGAAGATGGACTTCGACATGCTCAAGCGGCCGCTGAATGTGGGCTTCTCCGGCGGTGAGAAGAAGCGCATGGAAATCTTTCAAATGGCGATGCTTTCTCCGCGTTTGCTGATACTTGATGAGACCGATTCAGGCCTGGATATCGACGCTCTGAAGATCGTCGCCGACGGAGTGAACGCCCTGCGTAGTCCCGACCGGGCCATGCTGGTGATCACCCATTATCAGCGCCTGCTGGACTATATCCGGCCTGACCGGGTGCATGTCCTGGCAGCGGGCCGGATTGCGGCAAGCGGCGGGCCAGAGCTCGCGCTGGAACTCGAGCGTGACGGCTATGACAAGTATGCGAGGGCCGCTTGACCCTCTCTCTGGCCCTTGAGGCGCGTGACCTGGCGCAACTGCCCAGTCGACGGGACGAAGATTGGCGTTGGACCGACCTGCGCGGTCTTATCCGCGAGCTCCCGGCGCCTTCGCCAGAGGCAGAGGCGAGCCCGGCGGGGCCCTTTGAGGGTCATGGAGACTCCGAACTCCTGGTGGTCAATGGCCGTCTGCAAGGGGATGTGGGCTTACTCATCCTCGGCGACGGCCAGCGGCGGGTTTTGCGGTTGCGCCTGGTCTCCGCCAGCCCGGGCACAGCACACGCGGTGCGATTGAGCATCCAGCTGGGAAGTGGTGCCGAACTGACCCTTCTGGAGACCCACGAAGGTCAGGCTGAGGGATATCTGGCGGACTCGCATCTGTCGGTCTCGCTCAGCACCGGGGCCCGGCTGGAGCGCATCGTCCTGGCTGATGATGAGGCCGAGGCCATCAGCGTCAGTACGGCAGAGGTTCGCCTGGAGGCAGGGGCCGAGTTTTGCCAGACGATCCTCACCCATGGGGCCCGGCGTCAGCGGCTGGAGACCCGGGTGGAGCATCCGGGGCAGGCGGCCAAGGTGCGGATGGACGGTGCTTATCTGGTCAGCGGACGCCGTCACGCCGACCTGACCACCGCCGTCACCCACGGGGGTACCGATGGGGTCACCGGGCAGCTGATCAAGGGTGTTGTCGCCGACCAAGGGCGTGGGGTGTTCCAGGGCCGGATCACGGTGAGCCCGGGCGCTGACCGTACCGACGCCCGGATGGGCCACCATGCTCTGCTCCTGTCGGACCGGGCAGAGGTGAACGCCAAGCCCGAGCTGCTGATCTTTGCCGATGATGTGGCCTGCGCCCATGGGGCCACCGTCGGGGCCCTCGACGAGGACGCCCTGTTCTATGCCCAGCAGAGGGGCATGCCCGAGGCCGTGGCCAAGGCCCTGCTCACCGAAGCCTTCATTGGTGAGGTCATCGACCGGATTGAGCATGACGGTGCCCGGGAGATCGCCCATGCCTGGGCGGCTGATCGGCAGGTCGGCTGATGGCCTTCGATGTTGAGGCCGTGCGGAGCGCGTTCCCCATCCTGCAGCGGCAGGTGAATGGGAAGCCCTTGATCTATCTGGACTCCGCTGCCTCGGCCCAGAAGCCCAGGGCTGTGATCGCCGCCATGAGTGAGGCGATGGAGGGCTCCTACGCCAATGTCCACCGTGGCTTGCACACCCTGGCCAATGAGACGACCGAGGCCTTCGAACAGGCGCGTATTTCGGTAGCCCGGTTCATCGGCGCCGAAACTGACGAGGTGGTGTTCACCAAGGGCGCGACTGAAGCGATCAATCTGGTGGCGGCAGGTCTAGGGGCAGGGCTCCAGGCCGGTGATGAGATCCTGCTCACCCAGATGGAGCACCATGCCAATATCGTTCCCTGGCACTTCCTGCGCGAGCGCCTCGGGTTAGTGCTGCGGTTTGCCCCGGTCACGGACTTGGGGCTCCTTGATATGGACGCCCTTGCCCAGATGATTGGGCCGCGCACGCGGGTTGTCGCCTTCAGCCACATGTCCAACGTGCTGGGGACAATCAATCCTGCGGCCGAGATCATCGCCATGGCCCGTGCGGCCGGTGCCCTGACCCTGGTAGATGGCTGTCAGGCGATCGTGCATGAGACGGTCGATGTGAAGGCCTTGGACGCGGATTTCTACGTCTTTTCAGGGCACAAGCTCTATGGGCCCACCGGCATCGGCGTGCTCTATGGCAAGCGCGAGCGCCTCGCCGTTCTGCCGCCCTATCAGGGGGGCGGTGAGATGATTGCCCAGGTCTCCGAGGAGACCGTGACCTATGCTGATCCGCCGCACAGGTTTGAGGCGGGGACCCCGGCGATCCTGGAGGCGATTGGCCTCGGGGCGGCGATCGAATGGCTGAACGGCCTCGACCGCGCCGCCATCGCGGCCCACGAGGCTAGCCTCTATGCCCGCGTCATTGACAGGCTGTCCGGCGCCAACTGGCTCCGGGTGATCGGCGAGGCCCCCGGCAAGGGCGCCATTTTGTCTTTCACCATGGAGGGGGCCCATGCCCATGACGTGGCTCAGATCCTGGACCGCTATGGGATTGCAGTGCGTGCCGGTGCCCACTGCGCTGAACCCCTTATGCATCGGTTTGGCCTGACGTCCAGCGCCCGGGCCTCCTTTGGCCTCTACAACACCGAGGCTGAGGCGGACGCCTTTGCTGAAGCCCTCTTCAAGACTCAGACTTTTTTCGCGTGAACGCCATGGATGACGCCCCCGCCAACACCGCCGCCGCCACGGCCCTGCCTCAGGCAGAGCTGGACCGGCTGACCGATCAGCTGATCGAGAAGCTCAAGTCGGTCTTTGACCCGGAAATCCCCGTCGACATCTATGAGCTAGGCCTGATCTACAAGGTCGATGTCTCGGACGACAAGGACGTGGCCATTGACATGACCCTGACCGCGCCAGGCTGCCCTGTGGCCGGAGAGATGCCGGGCTGGGTACGTGATGCGGTCCTAGAGATCAGCGACATCCGGTCCTGCACCGTCGAGCTGGTGTTCGACCCGCCATGGGATCCTTCGCGGATGTCCGACGAAGCCAAGCTTCAACTCAACATGTTCTGAGCCCATATCCTCATCATGGAACACATCAATCTTGCCCCGGCACCCCGCGCCCGCCGACCCAGGCCTCAGGTCGTGTCCTTGACCGACGCGGCGGCCGAACGGGTCCGTGAGATCATGGCCCGGGCGGAAAAGCCCTATGCCGGCCTGCGGGTGGGGGTGAAGAACGGTGGCTGCGCAGGCCAGGAATATGTCCTGGAATATGCCGAAACGGCCAATCCCATGGACGAGGTCGTGCAGGACAAGGAGGTCACCATCCTTGTGGAGCCCAAGGCGGTGCTGTTCCTCATCGGCACCGTCGTCGACTATGAGACGAGCGCGCTCTCTTCGAAGTTCGTGTTCCGCAATCCCAATGAGACCGACGCCTGCGGCTGCGGCGAGAGCGTCACCATAGTGCCGCAGGCCGCAGACGAGGCTTAGTCCCTGAAAGGTTCTTAGGTTCAGCGCCCCTGGAACTGGGCAGGGCGCTTCTGCAGGAAGGCGAGGACTCCCTCACGGGAGTCATCGGTCATGCCCGCTTCACGCTGTACCACACGCTCGGCATGCAGCTGTTCAGCCCACTCGGCGTCCAGGCCGTCCCAGACCAGCTTTCGGATGTAACTCAGGGCCTTGGGGCCAGTGGCCAAGGCCTGGGCCAGGGACATTGCGGTGCTCATGAGCTCTGCGTCGGGAACGCAGCGGTTGATCAGGCCCCACTCCAGGGCCGTAGCGGCAGGCAGTTTCTCTCCCAGCAGCGTCAGCTCCATCGCCCGGGCCTTGCCCACCAGACGACTGAGCATGTAGGTCGCGCCGCCATCGGGCACGAGGCCGATGCGACGGAAGGCCTGGAGGAAATAGGCGCTTTCGCCGGCGACGATCAGATCGCCCATCAACGCCATGGAGCACCCGATCCCGGCCGCCGCGCCGTTTACAGCGGTGACAATCGGAATGGGATAGTTCCGCATCCGCGTAACGAAAGGATTGTAGACGGTTTCCAGGGCGCTCCCCGAATCTCGCACAGGGGCAGCTCCATCGACGGCTTCACCCCGACCGCTCAGATTGGCACCGGAACAGAATCCGGGACCTTCACCGGTGATGACAACGCAGCGAACGCCGGACTCCGGCTCGGCAAAACCGGCCATCGCCTCATCCAATTCAGCCACCAGGTCGAGACCCGCTGCATTCAGCGTGGCGGGATCGCACAGAGTGATGACCGCGACACCCTCGCTGACCGAGGTCTTGATCTTCTTGTAGGCCATGGGGGCTCCTCTCGTGCGTTTGCGCGATCCTGAAGGAACCTACGTTGCGTCAACCAAGGAGGGAATGACCCAGAGGCATTCCTCAGGCGGCATCGGACAGGGGTTCGGCCATGCTGACCCTGTTACGGCCCCCGTGCTTGGACGCATAGAGTGCCGCATCGGCCCGTTCCATCAGGCTATGGGCCGACTCTCCTGGATGGCGCACGGCGAAGCCAGCTGAGACTGTGATATTGCCCAGATCCTCATTTGTGGACCGGCGCTTCAGGACCCGTGACCCAATCTCCAACCGGATTTCTTCAAGGGCCGCTGTGACCGCAACCTGGGCCTCGCCGGGGCAGATAATGGCGAATTCCTCGCCGCCATAACGGGCCGCAAACCGGGGGGTGGCCCCAACGCGACCAATCACGCTAGCCACATAGCGAAGCACCTGATCGCCGGTCTGGTGCCCCCAGGTGTCGTTGAAGCTCTTGAAGTGGTCGATATCGATCAAGGCCAGGGACAATGTCCCACGGTTGGCTTCGGCCTCATTACGGGCTTGCTCCAGCGCCTCGTCAAAGGCCTTACGGTTCGCCAAATTGGTGAGGCCGTCCGTTGTGGCCTCCCGGCGTACCAGCTCCAGATGCTCACGCAGGCGGGCGACCTCGCTGCTGGATTCGCTCAGGCGCTTCTCCAGGGACTGGTTCTCCAGCTGGACGCGCTTGGTGGCCCCTGCGAGGGTCTGCACGGTGGCCTCCAGGCTGGCCACATCCTTCTCGGCGGCAAGGGACTGGCTAGCAGAGGCCAAGGTCAGGCCGTAGGCCTTGCTGGACTGCTTGGCGGAGTCGATGGCCGCGGAAACTGATGCCAACTCACGGCTCAATTGATCGCCGGTGTCGCGGATCTGATCGTTCAGACGGGCCTTGGGCAGATAGGTGGCGGCCAGATCTTCGCTGACCTGATCGGTGAACGCTGTCCCCGCCGCAAGCAGTCTAGCGATCTCCCGGGCCAGGGCACCGTCCGTGTCGGCCAAAAAGTGCATCCAAAGCTCGAAATTGACCGATGTCGGCCAAATCCCTCGCTTTTCCATGTCCTCGATGGCCCGACGGGCCAAACCGAAGCCCTCAGGGCCTCTAAGCCTGATCTCGAGTTCATGGTACATTGAATGACTTTCCTACCCGCACGACCGTTTGCCGGTGCGGCGGCGAACCCCTGCATAACGACGGTCATGTTAGGGGGGAGAGCCAAACGAGCCGTTAAGGCGATGCCGTGTGCAGCGGTTTTAATCGTCTCGGGTCGGGGTTGGACGCAGCAGGAAGGCCGGGGTGTCGCCACCAAATCCACGCACACCGTTGCGATGGTCATCACCCTCGTCGCGGACCTTTACCCCGCGGATCGGCCGCTCGGTCTGCCGTGAGGCCCGACGGGGCATGGCCTCAGGGTCCGATCTCGACTCCGTCGCGGCGGGCGTCGCCACGGGCGCGGCCTCTACCGGGACGGGGGGCGCAGCCTCAGCGCGCGCACGGGTGCGGCCGCGGCTGCGGGCCCGGGGGCGGTCCTCCTGCTGCGCGCCAGCCGGTGCCGGTGCAGGCGCTGGAGGCGGAGCGGAGGGTTCAGAGACCTCGGCGGCAACAACGTCTTCGACGGGCTGGACCGGAGCGTCTCCATCGCTGCGGGCCGGTCGGCGGCCACGGGTTGGAGCGCGTGACTCTCCACGGCGACCATCGCGGCTGCTGGCACCGCGACCACCACTGCGGCCACGTTCATCAACCAGACTGGCCCAATCCAGGTCCAGCGGCGCCATTTTCGGCGTCTGCCCGATCAGCTTCAGCACCTTGTCCAGTGACTTGGAGTCCGCTGGGGTGACGATCATATAGGTCTCGCCCGTCCGGCCAGCCCGACCTGTCCGTCCGATCCGGTGGACATAGTCGTCTGCGTGGTGGGGGACATCGTAGTTGAAGACATGACTGACGGCCGGGATGTCCAGGCCGCGCGCTGCGACGTCAGATGCGACCAGCAGCTTGAGTTCACCCTTGCGGAAGCTCTCCAGCGTTCGCGTCCGGGTGGCCTGGTCCAGGTCGCCGTGGATTGGCGAGGCATCAAAGCCATGGCTCTTGAGAGACTTGGCGACAATGTCGACTTCGGTCTTGCGGTTGCAGAACACGATGCCGTTCTTCACGTCAGCCCGCTCAGCCAGGGCCCGCAGGGCTGCCCGCTTGGCCTTGGAATCAGAGACCGGCAGCTCAGTGATGTACTGGGTAATGGTCTCAGCTGTGGTGGCCGGACGGCTCGCCTCGATCCGGGTGGGATCATTGAGGAACTGCTTGGTCAGGCGCGTGATCTCGGGCGGCATGGTGGCCGAGAAGAACAGCACCTGCCGCTTGGGCGGCGTCATTTTGAAGATGCGCTCGATGTCGGGGATGAACCCCATGTCGAGCATGCGATCAGCCTCATCGACCACCAGCATCTGAACGCCGGTGAGCAGCAGCTTGCCGCGCTCGAAATGGTCAAGAAGTCGGCCCGGTGTGGCGATCAGTACGTCGACGCCACGATCAAGCTTGGCTTCCTGATCACCGAAGGACACGCCGCCAATCAGCAGAGCCCAGCTTAGCTTGTGGTACTTTGCATAGCGTTCGAAAGACGAGGAGACCTGATCGGCCAGCTCCCGGGTCGGGGCGATCACCAGGGCCCTGGGCATCCGCGCCTTGGAGCGGCCCGCCGCCAGCCTGTCGATCATCGGCAGGGTGAAGGCCGCTGTCTTGCCAGTTCCGGTCTGAGCAATGCCCAGCACGTCTCGGCCGGCAAGGGCGACAGGGATCGCCGCCTCCTGGATCGGTGTGGCGGTGGTGTAGCCGGTTTCGGCTATGGCCTTGAGCGTCGATTCCGACAGGCCCAGAGAAGCAAATTCAATCATTCAGCGGCTAATCAAGATCGGCAGACGCGAACCTCGCGCCGCGGATCGGCAAGCGCGTCGTTATCGAGGCGCGCCGCGGAACATAGGCGTAAGCGGATTCAAGTCAACGCATGAGGCACCGCGGCATGGCTCTGGCCAACCGATTGTTCGCCAGGCGCGTTCTCAGAGCACAACAGCGTCAGTTGGAATCAGCTGATCGCTGAATTGCAGCCCAAACCTAGTGTCGGCCATCGGCGATGGCGGTGAAAACGCACATGCGATGTGTCTGTCGGTCGCGATCAGACGTCGAGATCATCGGTGGCGAATTCCGCATTGTCTTGGATGAAGCGGAATCGCAGCTCAGCCTTTCGGCCCATCAGGGCTTCCACAAGGTCGATCACCGCCTCTTCAGAGCGCGGAAGGGTGACCCGCGCCAAGATCCGTTTTGCAGGATCCATGGTGGTCTCCTTGAGCTGAGCAGGCATCATCTCACCCAGACCCTTGAACCGACCGATCTCAGGCTTCTTGCCCTTGAACACAGTGGCCAGGAGCTCCTCACGGTGCGCGTCGTCCCGGGCATAGATCGTCTTTCCCCCATGGCTCAGGCGATAGAGCGGGGGCAGGGCGAGAAACAGCCGTCCCGCTCGGATCAGGCCGGGCATGGTGCGATAGAAGAACGTGATCAGCAGGGAGGCGATGTGGGCACCGTCCACATCGGCATCGGTCATGATCACGATGCGCTCGTAGCGCAGGTCCTCTTCCCTGAACTTGGCACCGGGCTGTACACCCAGGGCCAGCATCAGATCGCTGAGCTCCTTGTTGGCACCCAGCTTGTCAGCGCCGGCAGAGGCCACGTTCAGGATCTTGCCGCGCAAGGGCAAAATGGCCTGTGTCCGACGGTCCCTGGCCTGCTTGGCTGACCCACCCGCCGAGTCACCCTCCACCAGGAACAGTTCAGTTCCGTCCGACGCCTGGATGGCGCAGTCGGCCAGCTTGCCCGGCAGGCGCAGTTTGCGGGTGGCCGAGGCCCGGGCCACGTCCCGGTCCTTGCGCCGCTTCAGCCGCTCCTCCGCCCGCTCAATGACAAAGGCCAAAAGGGTGCTGGCGGCTTTGGGCTGGGCGGTCAGCCAGTGGTCGAAGGGGTCGCGGAGGGCAGCTTCCACCAGGCGCTGGGCGTCGCTTGAGGACAGCCGCTCCTTGGTCTGGCCCTGGAACTCCGGGTTTTTCACGAACACGCTGATCAAGGCACCGGCCTGGGCGACGACATCCTCGGCGGTGATGAGTGCGCCGCGCTTCTCGTGAGTCAGTTCGGCATAGGCCTTGAGGCCCCGGGTGAGGGCGGCGCGGAGACCTGCCTCGTGGGTGCCACCCTCAGGCGTTGGCACCGTGTTGCAGTAGGACCGCATGAAGCCGTCAGCTTCACCGAACCCGTCGGCGGTCCAGGTGATGGCCCATTCCACAGCCCCGGCCTCGCCCTGGCGGCTGAAACGTCCTGCGAAGGGCTCTGGTGTGACGGTCTCAAGCTTTTCAACCTGTTCGGCCAGATAGTCCGCCAGGCCGTTGGGGAACCGGAAGACCGCCTCTGCTGGGGTCTGATCCTGGATGCGGGCGGCGTCGCACTTCCAGCGGATCTCTACCCCGCCGAACAGATACGCCTTGGACCGGGCCATCCGGTAGAGCCGCGCCGGCTTGAACGCGGCACCCTCCCCAAAGATCTGCGGGTCAGGCAGGAAGCGGATCATGGTGCCGTGTTTGCGGCTGGCCTGGCCTTTTTCGATGGGCCCCAGGGGCTTGCCGCGCGCAAAGTCCTGGCGCCACTCAAACCCGTCCTTCCAGGCGGTGACCTCGACCTTTTCAGAGAGGGCGTTGACCACTGAAACCCCCACGCCATGCAGGCCACCGGAGGTTTCATAGGCCTTGCCGGAGAACTTTCCGCCGGAGTGCAGCACCGTCATGATGACTTCCAGGGCTGACTTGCCCGGGTGCTTGGGGTGGGGGTCGACGGGGATGCCCCGGCCATCGTCCTTGACGCTGAGATAGCCGTCGGCATCGAGGTTCACTTCGATGAACTTGGCGTGGCCAGCCACAGCTTCGTCCATGGCGTTGTCGAGCACTTCGGCAAACAAGTGGTGCAGGGCGCGCTCGTCGGTGCCGCCGATGTACATGCCCGGGCGCTTGCGTACCGGCTCAAGCCCCTCAAGGACCTCAATGTCCTTGGCCGAGTAACCCCCTGCTGCCGAGGGCTCGGCCGCATTACGGGACAAGCCCGTCTGCGGGGCAGCGCTCTGCGCGAGCGGCGGAGCGGCCGGCGGGTTCAATGCGTCATCGAACAGGGAGGCTTGGGGAGGGGCCTTGGACATTGGCTCGGAAGCTGAGGCGATTCGGAAGCGCCCGGTATCGATCGGGCGGCGAGACAAATCAATCCGATGGGGGTGAGACAGAAAAAGGGCCGCAGCTGATGCTGCGGCCCCGCTCCATGCGCCTCAGGTTATGAGGTTTAGCACTTGTAATACATTTCGAATTCGACCGGGTGCGGATGCAGTTGCAGGCGCATCACCTCTTCCATCTTCAGCTCAATGTAGCCATCGATGAAGTCGTCGTCCATCACGCCGCCCTTCTTCAGGAAGGCGCGATCCTTGTCGAGGTTCTCCAGGGCTTCGCGCAGCGAGCCGCAGACTTCCGGAACCTTCTTCTGTTCCCGCGGCGGCAGGTCATAGAGGTTCTTGTCCATGGCCGGACCCGGATCGATCTTGTTCTCGATCCCGTCGAGGCCGGCCATCAGCAGGGCCACAAAGGTCAGGTACGGGTTGCCCATCGGGTCAGGGAAGCGGGCCTCGATGCGCTTGGCCTTCGGCGAGTCCACATGCGGGATGCGGATGGAGGCCGAGCGGTTACGTGAGGAATAGGCCAGCTTCACCGGGGCTTCGTAGCCGGGCACCAGGCGCTTGTAGCTGTTGGTGGT
>NZ_JAKRSA010000032.1:0-44783 GCF_022402485.1 Phenylobacterium sp.
TCCGTCAGCGGCGAGGAGCGGCGTATCTAGTCGCCACCCCCATGAGTGTCAATCGATCCTTTCAGACTTTCCTGCGTTACTTTTCGGAGGCATTTGCCGGCCGAAATTTGGCGCAAAAAACACTTCTGGCCGCCGTGAGGCTACCCTCAAGTGTCCGAAGCGATTCGATTGAAGGACCGGAAGCTAGCGAGCAATGAAGAAAAGGTCAATAGCCTTTCGGCCACCAACTGTTTCTGCCCGGCGTCACGTCCAGGGCCGCCGATTTAGGGCCCGCGCCCGCAGGAGTCAACGGATCACCGTCCCGTTGCACCGGCTTGCTCACCCCCCGGCAATCTCCCTAAGAGGGGGGCGCACGAGGAGGCGCCGGCCGCGATGTTGTCGCAGAAGACGAGATACGCCCTGCGCGCCCTTGTGGAGCTGGCACGGGTGGAAGGCACCCAGCTGACCGCTGGAGAGCTGGCCTCCCGCGCCGACGCCCCCCGGAAGTTCCTTGAAGCCATCCTGCTGGAATTGTCCCGTCATCGGCTGGTGGTTAGCCGGCGAGGCAAGTTTGGCGGCTACACCCTGGCCAAGCCCGCCGGCGACATCGCCTTCGCCGAGGTCATACGGGTAATGGAAGGGCCGCTCGCCCTGGCCCCCTGCGTTAGCCGCACCGCCTTCCGCAAGTGTGATGACTGTACAGACCTGGCGACCTGCACCCTGCGCGAAGCCCTGCTCCGCGCCCGGGACGCCACCGCCGCGGTGCTGGAGGCCTACAGCCTCGCCGATGCCGCAACGGGCTCCGGCGGCGAAGTGTTTCGCATCGCCACCTAGGCCCTGATCCCGCGACATTGAGGTTGATGTTTTCGGTCAGGGAGCAAAGGCACCCCCCTTCCCCGCCAACACCAGCACCGAAACGGATCAGCCTGCCGCGATATAGGCCTTGAGGCCGTCGGCCTCGGCCACCACCTCGGAGATCTTGTACTTTACCAGGTCGCCGATGGAGACGATCCCCAGGAGCTTGTCGTCCTGGCAGACCGGCAGGTGCCGTACCCGGCGATCGGTCATCCGTTCCAGCAGGGCATCTACCGTCTCCCCCGGCGTGGCGAACAGGACATCGCTGGTCATGCAACCGGAGATCGGCCGGTCCAGGGCCGACGCCCCCTGCTCGGCGACAATGCGCACCACGTCGCGCTCAGAGACAATGCCTACCACCCGGCCGCCGTCCAGGACGACCAGGGCCCCCACCCGACGGGCGTGCAGCAGGGCTGATACTGAACTCACCGAGTCATGGGGCGTGACTGTGAAGACGAGGTCGCCCTTGGTCTTCAGGATCTGGGACACCAGCATAGGTCGTTTTCTCCCTCATCCCCTGGAGGGAGCCTGTCGCATAACGGCGGTTCTGGCAATCACTCACATGGTCGGATCGTTCGGGGGAGGATGGCGCGGCTCCGGCGGCTCAGCCCACGGCCCGGGGGCCGGCGCGGGCGGTGACAGTCGCCTGGCCAATCCGGCCGCGGGGCCCACCAACAGCAGCCCCGCCAGATAGCCCGCAATATGGGCCTCCCACGCCACCGCCCCATCCATCCCTGGGGCAAAGCCGAGGACGGCGATCAGCAGGTTCAGACCGATCCAGGCGGCGCTCATGAACAGGACGCGACGATCCAACAGCCCGGCCAGTTGGCCGCCCCCGGCCAGAAGGCGCGTCGCCGCCCCGATCAGGCCAAACACCGCCCCTGATGCCCCCACAAGCACGATCGCCTCACCGGGATGCACCCAGGCAAAGGCCAGATTGGCCAGGGCCCCGCAGGTCAGATAATAGCCGAGAAACACCAGCGCCCCGGACGTCCGCAGACCAAACAGTCGGGCGACAGGACTGCCAAAGGCCAAGGCGCCGGCCGCGTTCATGGCCGCGTGCACAAAGCCGCCGTGTATAAAGAGCGCGCTGACCAACCCAAAATGGGCGCCGGCTTCATAGCCCGCAGGCGAAAATCCAAACCGCCGATAGGCCTCGTCTCCGAGGACGAAAACCTGCAGGGCATAAGCCCCCAGTATGGCGCCCAACATCATCATGGCAGGCCAGGGGGCCTTGAAGATTGGCTCTCGGGGCTCGGACAATCATCAATCTCCTGCGGCGTTTACGCCAAATCAGACTCAGCCTTAACGAATTTGCGAGGGTTAGGCCCCCTAGATGCGCCGGTGTCCAAGTTTGGCACGCGGTTTGCTTAATGAACCCCGCGCCCTGTCTCCGGAGTTCGCCAAGCCCATGGCCCTCGTCAACCTCGCCCAGCCCGTCGGCTGGCTTGCCGCGATCCTCTCAGGTGCCCTGTGCGTCAGCACAGCGCATGCCCAGCACATGTCCACCAACTCGGCGGATTTCAACGCCGGGTGGGGCCGCTATGCCGGCAGCGAGAACCGTCCGGTCGAGGTTTCTACCCGCGACGCTAACGGCAATCGGATCATTGTCGACGGCCTGATCCTGACCGGCGAGGACCAGTCGAGCTTCGCCCGCTCAAGCGGATCGGCCGATGTGTTCGCCGGGGTCGGCGCAAGCGCTGGCGGGGCCAGCGCCATAGGCAACAACCTCGTGGTGGTGACCCAGGGCAACTACAACACGGTCATCGTCAATTCGCACCAGGTGAACACCGGGACCGTCTCGGCCGGAACGAAACTGAATTCCGGCGGGGTCGGCGATGCAAATTAAACCCGCCATGCGATTGACCGGCGCGGTCAGCGCCCTGGCCCTGACCTTGTCGGCCTGCGCCACGCCGGTGGCTGGCCCTGGCGGCAACTATAGCCGCCCGATCGGCGGCGCGCCCGTGACCGCCAATCCGACCCCCTATTCCACCGCCCTGGTCTGCCTGGCCGGCTATGCCCGCAACGCCAATCTGACCGCCCCGCGGATCGCCGTGGGTCGTATCGCCGACTATACCGGCAAGACGGAGTCGGACGGTAGCGGCCGCAAGATCACCCAGGGCGCATCGCTGATGGCCATGTCAGCCTTCGCCAAGGCCGGCATGCCGCTGGTGGAGCGTTTCGATACCTCGGTCTCCGAGCTTGAGCTGAAATACGCCAACAACAAGCTGATCTCTGACCAGCCCAACGCCGCCCCGAACATGCCCGCGGAGTACCGCCGCATCCTGTCGGGCCAGGTGCCCGGCTCGGACTTCTATGTGGCCGGCGGCCTGACGGAGCTGAACTTCAACATTCGTTCTTCGGGGTTCGATGTGGGGGGCGGCGATCCTGACCCACAGGACCTGAAGGGCAACATCCGCGGCCGCCTGTTCATCATGAACATCGGCCTGGACCTGCGGCTGATCAACACCCGCACCCTCGAAGTGGTCGACGTGATCTCCTACCAGAAGCAGGTGATTGGTCGGGAGGTCGGTGTCGGCCTGTTCGACTTCCTGGGCGGCAATGTGTTCGACATTTCAGCCGGCACCGGAGCCCTGGAGCCCATGCAGCTGGCCGTCCGCTCGCTGGTGGAACGGGCGGTGATCGAGATGAGCGCCAACCTCTACGGCATGCCCGGTCCTCAGGCCTGCCTGTCGTCCGACCCCCTGGGCGGGAGCACTGTGGGGATCACGGGCGCTTACGTCCCGGCCTATAACAATCTGGGGACCAACAATGCGCAGACTCGCCAAGATCCTAGCCGTTGGAACGTCCACCGCGATCCTAACGTCCGCGGCCGCTACTAGTCAGACCCTCGACAGCGTCATCGTCAGCGACCAGGTCCAGACCAGCGACATCTTCGCCGGTCAGACCCTCAATGTCGTGTCGGTGAGCGACACCACCACCTCGGTTGCCACGGCCACCGGTGCCGCCTTTGATGGATCTGGCGAAGGGGTGACCCTGGATGTGCGCGCCAATCAGAATCTGCAGGCCAATGTCACCGCCGACACCCGCCTGGACGCCGCCGTTAACGCCGGCGCTGTCGCAGCCCTGAGCACCACCGCCACCGGCGTCACCAGCGAGTCCAATATCTATAACGGCACCCTGACCGGGGTTTACACCCAGCGGACCGGACCGAACCGAATCTACAGCCACAGCCATGTGGAGGCCCCCCAGGCGGAGGCCGGGGACATCACCGCCTCAACCCAGGCCATCGGCATGAACCAGGGCTTCGGCGTCAGCCATAGCGTGGTGGGTGCGCGGGTAAACCAGACCAATACCGCCGATGTGGTCGCCGACGGCGGCGGGACAGTGGGTCATGTGGATGGGGCGGCGACCTTTGCCGGCGCGGCCACAGGGGCCAACGTCACCAGCTCCAGCATCGACGGGGCCGCCCAGCGCTACATCATCGGTCAGACCAATGCGCCGGCCATGGTCCAGGCCAGCCAGTTTACCGCCCACGGCTCGGCCTATCTCGCCACCACCAGCGCCACGGCCACTGGCGGCTCTATCAATCTGCACAATGAAGGCGGGCTGCTGGACGTGACCAGCCGCCAGACCAATGAGGCCTATCTGAGGGCCCAAAGCGTGGGCTCAGCTTTCCAGTTTGGGTCGGCCGCCTCCATCGCCTTCGGGGTCGGCAATTCTTTCCTAGCCGGCAATCTTGGCTCGGAAACCATCATCGACGCCGTTCAGCTTAATGACAGCGGCGGGGTTGAGGTCATCGCCGACTTCACAGGCGCTGAGGGCTATGACGCCTCGGCCCATGCGACGGCCATGGGAAACGCGGCCACGGGCTTTGTCTGCAACGACTGTGATGGACGTCTCGTGGCCACCAGCCAGCAAGTCAACAGCACCGACATCAGCGCCCATTCTTCGGTCACCGTGACGGGCCACGCCCGATCGGCCACAGGGGTGTCCAATGCCGTGGGCAATACGGCGACCTATTTCGTGAGCCGTCCCGGCGCGCACTAACTCGGGTTCGGCTTAAGAGCCCCCTTCTCTTCTGGTCTGCCCACAGCCCAAGCCCCTCGCCGGATCTTCGCCCCGTTAGCGCCTTGCCCTCGCCCCAACCGGCGGCGATGGTGCCCGCTGTTCTGGTGACCTTCGGACGGCTCAATGATCAGTTCCCTGCGGGCGATGCTTGCGCTTATTGCGGCCCTCGCCCTGGCCAGCCCTGTGGGCGCGGCCAGTCTGAGTGTCCAGGCGACACCGTCCTCTACCGAGGTGACGCCACAGGCAGGCACGGCTACAGAGCTCGCCCCCGGCCAATGGCCCCAGGCCCTCGCCGACATCGCCCCCGATCCAGACGTGCGCTTTGGCACCTTGCCCAACGGCATGCGCTACGCGATCCGCCGCCAGACCATTCCAGAAGGCCAGGGGGCCCTGCGGCTGCGGATCGATGCCGGCTCGCTGATGGAGGCCGATGACCAGCTGGGCCTGGCGCACTTCCTTGAGCACATGGCCTTCAATGGCTCCAAGGCCGTCCCGGAAGGGGAGATGATCAAGATCCTGGAGCGGCTGGGGCTGGCTTTTGGGGCCGACACCAACGCCTCCACCGGGTTTGACGAGACCATCTACAAGCTCGACCTGCCCCGCACCGACGCCGAGACCGTGTCCACCAGCCTCATGCTGCTCCGCGAAACGGCGATGAACCTGCTTATCGCGCAGGACGCCGTGGACCGTGAGCGCGGGATCATCCTGTCGGAGGAACGGGCCCGGGATACGCCGCCCTATCGCATCTACAAGAACCGCCTTGCCTTCCTGCTGAAGGGCCAGCGCCTCAACACGCGCTATCCCATTGGCGAGGTTGAGATTCTGCGGACTGCGCCGGCCCAGCGCCTGCGCGATTTCTATGAGGCCTATTACCGGCCTGAGCGGACCCTGCTGGTGGCCGCAGGGGATTTTGACATCGACGCCATGGAAACGCAGATCGTGGCGGCGTTCGGCAGCTGGTCGCCCCCTGGGGCATCAGGGGAAGACCCCGATCTGGGGGCCGTACAGCCCCGGGGCCTGGAGGCCAGGGTCGCCGTAGAGCCCGGGGTGCAGGCCGCCCTGCAGATGGCCTGGGTCCGAGCGCCGGACCGGGGTGTCGACACCCTGGTCCGTCGACGGACTGAGGTGATCGAGCAGCTGGGGTTTTCAGTCTTGAACCGGCGGCTGTCGGCCCTGTCCCGGGCCGCTGATCCCCCCTTTCTGGGGGCCGGCGCCTTTGTGAACGACGAGTTCGGCGCCGCCGAAACCACCAGCATCCTGGCCAACGCCCAGGAAGGAAGGTGGCAAGAGGCCCTGAGCGCCATCGAGGCCGAACAGCGCAGGATGATGCTGTTTGGCGTCCGCCAGGACGAGCTTGAACGCGAGATCGTCGAGTATCGTGCCCGGCTGGAGGCCAGCGTCGCCGGCGCCGCCACCCGCCGGCCCGCAACCCTGGCCCAGCAGATCCTCGGTGCCACGGCGCAGGACCGGGTGGTCACCAGTCCGGCCCAGGACCTGGCCCAGTTTGAGGCCGCCGTGCAGGGACTGGAGGCCGCGACCGTTAGCGAGGCCCTGACGCAGGCGTTTGAGGGCCAGGGGCCATTAATCTTCCTGGCCAACCCCACGCCGGTGGATGGCGGTGAGGCAGCCGTCCTGGCGGCTTATGAGGCGGCCAGGGTCCGTCTCGTCGAGCCGCCAGCTGCCCTGAGCCAGTTGGAATGGCCGTATCTGAGCTTTGGGCCGGTGGGCAAGGTGGCGGAAACGAAAGAGGTCACCGATCTCGACACGGTCTTTGTCCGGTTTGAGAACGGCGTCCGCCTGACCATCAAGCCGACCAAGTTTCAGGACGATGAGATCCTGGTTGCCGTCAATGTGGGCCATGGCCTGCAAAGCCTCCCTTCGGATGTGCAGACCTTGACCTGGGCCACACAGGCCTTCGCGGAAGGGGGGCTCGGCAAGATCACCGCCGAAGATATGGAGCGGGTCCTGGCCTCCCGGGTCTATGGGGTTCGGCTGCGCGTCAGCGATGAGGCCTTCACCTTATCAGGTGCCACCCGGCCCGAAGACCTGGACGTGCAGATGCAGGTCCTGAGCGCCTATCTGACCGATCCGGCCTGGCGGGCCGAGCCCTTTGCCCGGATCAAGGCCGCAGGGGCCACTATTCATGACCAGTACGAAGCCACAGCCGGCGGCGTCCTGGCCCGAGATCTCTCGGGCCTGCTGCGCTCGGGCGACCGCCGCTGGACCTTCCCCACCAAGACCGAGATCGCCGAGGCCAAGCTGGATGATCTGAAGACGCAACTGAGCGGCCCGCTCACTGACGGACAGATCGAGGTGGTGATCGTCGGCGACACAACGGTGGAGAAGGCCATCGACATTGTCGCCCAGACCCTGGGTGCCTTGCCAGCTCGCCCAGAGACCGTTCCCCCGGTGACCACTGGCGTCCGGTTTCCCGCGCCAACAGCGGCAGCTCTGCGCCGCACCCATACCGGCCGCGATGACCAGTCGATCGGCTATGTGGCCTGGCCCAGCACCGACTTCTTCGCTGATCCGCAGGCCGCCCGGGAAGCCGCTATTCTCGGGGAGATCCTGAGGCTGCGGCTGGTGGAGGAGTTGCGAGAAAGCCAGGGCGCTACCTATTCGCCCTCGGTGAACTACAGCCACGCCTATGTCTGGACCGGCTGGGGTTATATGTCGGCCAGTGTCGAAATCCCGCCGGGTGGGCTGACGGCCTTCTTTGCCGACGTGGACATGATCGCCGCTGATCTGCGCAATCAACAGGTCGATCAGGATGAATTGTCCCGCGCCCGCTCGCCCCGGGTCGAGCGCATCGCCCGTGCCCAGGTCACCAACGACTACTGGCTGCGGGAGCTCGCGGGCGGACAGGCTGATCCCCGGCGCCTAGAGGCGATCCGCGCCTCAATCCCCGGTACGGAACGAGTCTCAGCGCAGGATGTCCAGCGGGCCGCCCAACGCATTCTGCGACCCGAGGCCGCCTGGAGGCTCGAAGTCCTGCCTGAGGAATAGCCCCCATCCGAAGTCAGCCCAGGCCTGTGGGGCAGTCCCATTTGGGGCCGCGTTAGTAGACGGTCCCGCCGACGCCGCCGTCGAGGCTGAACGCCACGGAGGACGTGGACTCTGAATAGTCCTCCTCCTCACGATAGGCGGTGTAGGTTTCTGTGGTGACCATGGTCAGGATCTTCACACCGGCCCCGAAACGGCGCAGCAGCGAGCGCTCATGGCAGTCCCGAGCCGGTGCCTGAGGCCGGCAGGCCACCTGGCCGCCCGGCGCATGGAACAGGGCCTCACCCTTGGCGCAGACCAGGGTCTGGCCGCCGGAGAAGTCCACCTGGCCGTTGAACTCGGCGATGGTCAACTGCAGGCGTGCGCCAGCGACGCAGCGATAGAGTTCGCCGCTGTAGATATCGCGGACATCGCGCTCTGGGAAAATCTGGGCCGCGGGGTGCGGGTTCTGCCGGTCATCGATACAGACAGCCTGGATCACCACCCGGCGGGTCGCTGACCGGGTGGCCTGATAGGCGACCCGCTTCATCCGGCGCACCCCTTCCACATTCAGACCCTGGATCACGCCGGTGGCCACCGGGGGCGAATAGCCGCCGCCACCGCCGCCGCCGCCATAATAGACGGCCGTACCGCCGCCAGACCCGCCCGCAATGCCGCCACCGCCAGCCCTGGCTGAGGCATTGACGGTCGCGCTGGCGCTGGCATTGACCACGACCGTGGGGGCGACGACCACATTGACGCCGGGAATACGCACGCCATGGCCTGGCGGCTTGTAGGACGGCGGCGGCGGAGGCGGCGGGGGCGGATTGCAACAGGGCGGCGGCGGAGGCTCGCAGCAGTGGACGGGCGGCGGCGGCGGTGTGCAGCAGCCGCTGCCCCCACCTCCGGCTTCGGCACGCTCCGGCGCAGCCCCGGCCAGGAGGAACAGCCCAAGCCCGAGAGTCAGGCCAAGCAGGGTCTTTTGCGGCGCCATGGCGGCCTCCAAGTCTCTAACCCGCGAGCCCTGCAATTTTCAGGCCGCAAGTCCCCCATCTCGGCGGATCTGCGGCCCCGCTGTCCCGGATGGAGACAGGGACGGCCTGGCCCGAAATTCTCTGCAAGCCCCATGCGGTCAATCTCGACTGCAATGGGAGCCGCGCAGCGATGTCGATGAGCCATCCAAACACGGAACGGTTGATAGACTATTGGCATAGCCGGGCCCGTCCGGGCGCGCCGCCGCCGCGCACCTCCATCAGTCCCGCGGATTTTGCCGACCTTCTGCCCCAGGTGGTCATGCTTGGCCGGGTGTGCTCAGGCATCTATCCCATCCGCCTGGCCGGTGGGCTGGTCAGCGAACTGCACCAGCGCGACCTGCGCCAGCAAAACGCGCTCTCCCTGTTTGGGGCCAAGGACAGGATGGACCTGCAATCGGCTCTGGAAATGGCCCGGCGTCGGCCTGAACCGATCGTTGTCACGGCCCAGGCCCAGGCCGAGGGCGTGGCCATCGGCATGGAAATGATGTTTGCCCCCCTGGCCGGTCCAGAAAGTGGGCCAGACCGTTTCCTGGGCCTCTATCAGCCCCTGGCCATGGTGGCCCGGCTTAGGGACAAGCCGGTGCTCAGCTTTACCCTGGAAGACATCCGCAAGGGCGGCGGCACCTATGAGGCGGCCCCCCGCCTGCGCCTGGCCGCTATCGACGGCCGCAGGATCGCCTGATCCCACGGAGTCACCCCGTAACCAAGGCCTTCCATAGGAGCTGGGCACCCACCAGGATCATCAGGACATAGATGACGGTATAGAACCGCTCGGCCTTGATGCGACGCACCAGCCAGACCCCCGCCAGGGTCGAAACTATCGCCAGCGGGGCCAGGGCTGCAGCCGTCAGAAGATTCTCCCGGGTGAACTGGCCCAGGGCCCAATAGGCCGGAACCTTGATCCAGTTGATCACCGCAAAGAAGATCGCCGTGGTGCCCACCAGCACCAGAGGCGGCAGGTTCTTGGGCAGCACCCACATCTGAAATGGCGGCTGGCCGGCATGGGCAATCTGGCTGGTGAAGCCCGACGCCGCACCCAGCGCAATCCCCAGGGCCAAGGGTGCATCCTTCGGGGCCTGAACCCCGCCGCCCCTGGCCAGCCAGAGACGATGAAGGGCGAACACGATGCTGATGGCACCCAGGACCGCCAGGACTATGGTGGCCGAAACCTCGGCGGCCAATAGATAGCCGAGCCCGATGCCCAGCGCCGCTGAAGGGATCATCAGCAGCAAGATCCCCCGGTCCCAGCTCCGCCGGAAGGCCCACACGCCCACCACATCCTGCAGGATCAGGACGGGCAAAAGGATGGCGGCAGCCTGGACCGGCGAGATGGCCAAGGCCAGCAGCGGCAGGGAAATGGCCCCGACCCCGGCAAATCCGCCCTTGGCCAGTCCCAGCAGGATCACAGCTGGAATGGCCAGGACATAGAAGACCGGATCGGTCAGCATCCGGTCGGGCCGGTCACTCCGGAGCGCTCGCCGTTCCCAGCGCCGCAAGGTCGTCAGCGCTGAGTTTGAGGTCTGCCGCGCCCATCAGCTCCTGCAGTTGGGCCACGCTCGTGGCGCTGGCAATGGGGGCTGTGAGCCCCGGCTGGGCCATGACCCAGGCCAGGGCGACCTGAGCCGGCGTCGCGCCATGACCTGCAGACACCTCGTCCAGGGCGGTGAGGATGCGCATGCCGCGGGCGTCCATGTACTTCTTGGCACCCCGTCCCCGGGGGCTCTTGGCGAGATCGTCCTCCGAACGGTACTTGCCCGTCAGGAAGCCGCTGGCCAGGCCGTAAAACGGGATCACGCCGATCTGCTCCTCAATACAGAGCTGTTGCAGTGCGCCCTCAAAACCGGCCCGGTCATAGAGATTGTAGAGCGGCTGCTCGCTTTGATAGCGGGGCGCGCCCAGGGTCTGCGCGGTCTCGACCGCTGACTTCAGGCGTTCAGCGGTGAAGTTGGAGGACCCGACCACCCGCACCTTGCCGGCCTTGACCAGGCGACCATAGGCCTCGGCGGTCTCAGCCAGGGGAGTGTCGGCATCGTCCCGATGGGACTGATAAAGGTCGATATGGTCGGTTTTCAGCCGCTTTAGCGACGCCTCGACGGCCGTTTCGATATAGGCCGCCGACAGCCCCTTCATCCCCTCGCCCATCTCCATCCCGACCTTGGTGGCCAGGACAATCTTGTCGCGCCTGCCGCCCTGGGCGAGCCAGTTGCCGATCACCGTCTCCGACGCCCCTGCTCCGGCCGGCGACCAGCGGGAATAGACATCGGCGGTGTCCACGGCGTTGAAGCCAGCGTCCACAAAGGCATCGAGGATCGAGAAGGAGGTCTTCTCATCGGCCGTCCAGCCAAAGACATTTGTGCCCAGCATCAGCGGGGCAATCTTCAGGTCCGAACGTCCCAGTCTGCGCAGTTCCATGAGCAGGCTCCTTCTCGATCAGGTGAATCAGGCGGCCTGTTGGCCGTCGGCATAGACCGGCGCCTCGTCAGCCGGGAGGGCCGCCCGTCCCAGGATCATATCCGAAGCCTTCTCGGCAATCATGATGGTGGGCGCATTAGTGTTGCCCCCCACCAGGGTTGGCATGACCGAGGCGTCGATGACCCGCAGACCGCTCAGGCCCCGAACCCTCAGCTCGGCATCGACCACAGCCATGGGGTCCCCGTCCGCGCCCATCTTGCAGGTGCCCACCGGGTGATAGATCGTCTCGGCGGTGCGCCGGATCCAGGCGTCGATCTCCTCGTCGGACTGCACACCCTCCCCAGGCGAGAACTCTGGACCACGATAGGGGTCGAGCGCCGCCTGACGGGCCACGTCGCGCATCATCTTGACGCCTTCCCGGATCGCCCGCCGGTCTTCCTCGGTGGCCAGATAGTTGGCGAAGATGGCCGGATGATCCATGGGATCAGCTGAGCGCAGACCCACTCGTCCCCGGCTCTCTGGACGCAGCTGGCAGACGTGGAAGGTGAAGCCATCCTTGGCCACCGCCACCTTGCCGTGGTCCTGCATGATGGCCAGGACGCAGTGGATCTGCAGGTCGGGACGATCAAGGTCGGGGCGCGAGCGCAGGAAGGCACCGGACTCCAGGAACTGCTGGCGGCCAGGACCCTTGTTGAAGAACACATAGTTCATGCCCACCCCCAGGGTCTTGATCAGGCCCTTTCGCATGGAATAGGCGGTGATCGGCTGGGGGCACTCCCAGGACAGGGTCACGTCCAGATGGTCCTGCAGATTGGCACCGACCCCCTTCAGCTCATGCACCGTAGGGATGCCGTGGGCCGACAGCTCCTCGGAATCGCCGATGCCCGACAGCTGCAGGATCTGCGGCGACTGGACCGCGCCGGCACACAGCAGAACCTCGGCATTGGCGTGGACGATGGTCTTGGCCTTGGTCTTGTCGTCCACATACTCCACGCCGACCGCGCGGCCGTTTTCGATGACGATCCGTGTGGTTCTCGCCCCGGTCAGGCAGGTCAGGTTGGGCCGCTTCAAGGCCGGGTGCAGATAGCCCCGGGCGGCGCTCCAGCGCTGGCCATCATGAATGGTGAGCTGATAGGGGCCCCAACCTTCCTGTTGGAAGCCATTGAAGTCCTTCGTGATCTTATGGCCCGCCTGACGGCCGGCCTCGATGGTTGCAGCATAGATCGGGTTGGGAGAGGAAGCCTTGGACACCTTTAGTGGGCCATCGCCCCCGTGCCAGGCGTCGCCGCCGCCCTCAAGGGCCTCGGAGCGCTTGAAATAGGGCAGCACCTCAGCATAGGACCAGCCCGCCAGGCCCATCTGGCGCCACTGGTCATAGTCCCGGGCATGGCCACGGATGTAGATCATGCCGTTGATGGAGGACGACCCGCCCCAGCCACGGCCCCGGGGCCACCAGAGCTTGCGATCGTTCAGGTTCGGCTCGGCCTCAGTCCAGAAGCCCCAGTTATAGGGTCCCTCCTTGCCGATCAGGCCCCCGACGCCAGCCGGCATCTTGACCATTAGAGAGTTGTCGCGGCCCCCGGCCTCCAGCAGCAGCACCTTGGTGGCCGGGTTCTCGGTAAGCCGATTGGCCAGGACGCACCCTGCCGAGCCCGCGCCGATGATGATGTAGTCGTATCGGTCCATATGACCGCCCTCCCCTGAACGCGTCTTGTGTGGGCCTTCGCCCGATCTTGAATGAGAGGGCCTAGCGGCCCTTCCACTGCGGCGGTCGCTTCTGGGCGAAGGCCATCGGCCCCTCCTTGAAGTCCTCGGACCGCAGCATGGCGGAAATCGCCGGATAGCGCATCTGGGCACCCATGGCCGCCTGTAGCGTGGCCGCGTCCAGGCCGAGATTGACCGCCTCCTTGGAGGCCCGGATCGACATAGGCGATAGCTCGCAGATCTGCGCCGCCCAGCGCCGGGCCGCCGCCATGAGGTCAGCGGCTGGAACTACCTCATTGACGAAGCCCAGATCGCGGCCCTCGGCGGCGCTCACCCGGCGGCCCGTGAGGATCATGCCCATGGCACGCTTTTCTCCGATCTGCCGGGGCAAACGGTGCAGGCCACCCGCCAGGGCGGCCAAGCCTACCCGGGGCTCGGGCAGGGCGAAGGTGGCGCTCTCGGCGGCGATGATCAGGTCGCAGGCCAGGGCAATCTCGAAGCCCCCGCCCATGGCCACCCCGTTGACGGCGGCAATCAGCGGCTTGGTCAGGTCGAACCGTTCGGTGAGACCGGCAAAGCCGGAGGCGGGCAGACCCATGCCGCCGCCGCCGGCCTGGTGCTTCAGGTCATTGCCGGCGGAGAACGCCCGCTCACCCGCCCCGGTAACGATGGCCACCCACTGCTCGGGGTCGGCGGCGAAGGCGTCAAAGGCTGCGTGCAACTCATGATGGGCCGGCGAATGCAGGGCGTTCATCACCTCCGGCCGGTTGAGGGTGACCACCGTCACCGGGCCGTCCCGTTCTACCGTGATGAAGTCATAGGCCATGGCGTTCTCCCATCGTCCTGCCGGGCCGACCTTGCCTGTCGACCTTTTCAAGACTTTCCCTAGGGCGCCCCTGCGTCCGTCAAGCCATTCGCGGGCCCAGAGCGCTTAAGGACGTACGAAGTCGCGCACCGCAGCGCCCAGCGCGCTGAGGCCGTCGGGATCGACAAACACCGAGTGACCGCTCTCGAACAGAACAGATGTCAGCCGGTCGGCGGGCACGCCGGCCTGATCGAGCATGTAACGACCGGCATAGGCTGGCGTGCTGAGGTCAAACAGCCCCGCGGCCCAGAACACCCGCAATTTGGGATCGGCGGCCATGGCCTCGGCCAGGCGCTGAGGGGCCTGGTCTTCGCCCTCACCCCATTTCCAGGCTGCGTTGACCTCGAGATTGAGGGACTCGTAGGTCTCAGCCGTCTCAAAGGCCAGGTGCGACTTGAAGTAAGACTCCACCGCGCTCAGGCCCGCCGCCACTGGCAAGGCCCCGGTGAGGGCCTCCGCAGGCCTTGGGGGGATGTAATTCAGGCCGGGATCGTCATAGGGCGGCCTCTGGGCTGGCGCATCCAGGGCGCGGGTGGCGCGGGCGTCCAACTGGCCGGTCCGCAGGCCCTGGTCCCTAAGCAGGTTGAGGTAAAAGTCGGCGCGGCTCAGCCGCAGGTCCTTTTCCAGGATCAGGTCCACTGGCAGGCCGATCAGGTCCGACATGGCCTCGGCCACATCCCGCCGCGCATGGGGTGGAAGGCTCGCCCCGGCGATCAGGGCGCTCACATAGTCGGTGCGGGCAAACTCGACGGCGGCCTCATAGACCTGGCCGGCGGTGCGACCCTGGCGGGGAATACGGCCATGGCTCCAGGCGCTGGCGGCAAAGCTCGGCAGGGTGGTCACATAGGGCATCTCCAGCCCCGGCGGCCGCGCCACCAGGGCAAACAGCAAGACCCCATCCAGCTTTAATGCCGACCCATGGTGGGCGATCAGGGCCGCCCGGGTCGTGCCATAGCTCTGTCCGAGGACATAGCGCGGCGAGGCCTGCCGGCCGTGGAAACCCAGCCAGTCGGCGATCACGCCCTTCACCGAAAGAGCGTCCCCCGTCGGGCTCCAGAAGGCCTGGCCAGCGTCCGGGCTTGCAGGCCGGCTGTAGCCGGTTCCAACAGGATCAATGAACACCAGATCGGCGACATCGAGCAGGCTGTGGGGATTGTCGACCATCTGCTGGTTTGCCCCCTCGCCCACCCGCCGCTTGGGTCCGAAGGCGCCGAAATGCAGGGGCGTCGTGGAAGCGCCTGGGCCGCCATTGAACAGGAAGATCACCGGGCGCGGTCCAGCGGGCGCATCGGTCCTGACATAACTGGTGGTGACGATCTGGCCTTCTCGGCCAGGCATGGAGGTCGCCGATGCCTCAGCGGGCGCCGGCATAGCCCTCCAGGCCTCGACTCTGGCCTCATAGGTGAGGGGCTGGCCGTTAAAGAGTCCGCTGTGGCGGGTCAGCGCCACAGCGCTGGGAGCTGGACTGTCCTGGGCTTCGGCAGCCACAGCGATTTGACAGAGGCCTGCCACCAGGACGAGGCCAAGGACCAAGTTTCGCAGCATGGGCGTCCTCACCGACAGGCCGCTCATGGCCCGTTACAAGGGCTCAGCCTAGGCGTGAGGCAAAGCAATTGCATTGCGTTATCCACCCTGCCCCGGGGAAGACTGTGGTCAACGCCCCGCGCGAGACGTCCGGGCCGCATGAACTATGCGCTGGCCAGCTTGGGCCCGATGAGAACGCAAGCACTATGCGGCAGCTTGGCGCTAGGCTCCGCCGTCAGGAAGACTGGACCCCATGATGACCTTTGCGCGACCCTTGTTCCTTGTCGGCCTTGTGACCGTGATCCTGGCCGGTGCCAGCGCCGTACAGGCTGCGACCCATCGTTTTGTCGCCATGGCCGGTGGCGAAAAGGTGGGACACCTTTTGGCTGAGGTCGACGGCGCAACCACCAGGGTCGATTTCGCCATCGACAATAATGGCCGGGGGCCCAAGGCCCGAGAAACCATCATCGTCGACCGCGCCGGGGTCCCCATTCAAGTGGACATCGAAGGCTCATCCCTGTTCGGCAGTCCGGTACAGGAGCGCTTCAGCCGAACGGGCAACCGCGCCCAGTGGGTCAGCCAGGCCGACAAGGGAGAGACCGATGTCACCGGGACACCGCTCTATGTGCCCAATGACGGCAGCCCCTGGATTCTGGGCCAATACGTCAAGGCCCTGCTGAAGGCACCCGGCTGGAGCCTGCCGGCCCTGCCATCGGGGACCATGCGCCTGAAGGAGGTGCGCAAGTTCACCCTCGGAGACGGCCCTAGGGCCATTTACCTGACCGTCTATGAGTTGGCTGGCGTCGATCTGACCCCCAGCTATGTGTTGGTTGATCAGCGCGGGGACCTGTTCGGAATTCTCGGCGGTGGCCTGATCCGCGAGGGTTATGAAGGCCATCTGGACACCCTCAACGCCCTGGCTCGCGAAATCGACCTGGCCCAGGCCAAGGCCGCCCAGACTAAGCTCGCCCACCGGTTCAACACCCCGGTGCGCATCCGAAATGTGCGGGTGTTTGACCCGCTGACCCAGTCCCTGGGCGAGCTTTCCACCGTGGTGGTGTTCGGTGATCGGATCACCAGCGTACAGCCTGAGGCCCAGGATCCCGCAGCCCCGGCGCCAGAGGGCCAAGTGGTCATCGACGGCCAGGGGGGAACCCTGATGGCGGGTCTGCATGACATGCATTCCCACACCTCCCTGGACTCCAACCTGTTCTATCTGGCGGCCGGCGTCACCGCGACACGGGACCAGGGCAACGACAATGCCCGCCTGCTGCAGATTTCAGAGGGCCTCGAAAAGGGCGAACTGGCCGGGCCACGCATCGTCCGCAATGGCTTCCTGGAGGGGCGCAGCAGCTATTCGGCGCGCAATGGTTTCATCGCCGAAACCCTGGAAGAGGGCATGGAGCACATCCGCTGGTATGCCGAGCGAGGCTACTGGCAGATCAAGATCTATAACTCCATGAACCCCGACTGGGTTGGCCCCCTGGCGGCCGAGGCCCGCAGGCTGGGCATGGGTGTCACAGGTCATGTTCCGGCCTTTTCCAATCCAGACCGGGTGCTGTTCGACGGCTATGACGACATCGCCCACATCAACCAGCTGATGCTGGGCTGGATCCTGAGCCCCGGGGAAGACACCCGCACGCCCCTGCGCCTCACCGGCATGGCACGGGCCGCCAACCTGGATCTGACCACCGAACAGGTGCGCTCAACGGTTCGCTATATGAGCGAGAACGGCAAGGCCCTGGACACCACGGCCATGATCCTTGAGCGGCTGATGTTGAGCCGGTCTGGACAGGTACATCCGGCCGACGCCCCCTATTACGATCATGTGCCGGTGGCCTATCAGCGGTTTCGCAAGCGCACCTTCGTGACTCTGGACGCCGATCCCGGCCAGACCGACGCCGCCTATCAGGCCGCCTTCGGCAAGGTCCTGGAAGTGCTCAAACTGCTGGATGACAACAACGTCCAGCTCCTGCCCGGCACCGATGACGGGACCGGATTTTCCGTGCATCGGGAGCTGGAAGTTTATGTCATGGCCGGGATTTCGCCGGGCAAGACCCTGCGACTGGCGACCCTGGACGCGGAGCGCTACTTCGGCCGTGACCACGAGCTTGGCTCTATCGCCCGGGGCAAGCTGGCGGACCTGATCCTGGTGGAGGGCGACCCGACCACCAATATCAGCGACATCCGCAAGGTCCGGATGACCATGGTCGGCGGCGTGGCCTATTTCCCCGCCGAGATCTACGAGCACCTCAATGTGCGCCCGTTTGCGGCCCCGCCGCCGGTGACGCCGGCCAGATGACGCCACACGTCCGCCTGCGCCAAGCCTGAACGCAGGCCGAACCGAGGCCAAAGCAGGACTGGCGCCGCAAAGGTCAGGAGCGGCAGGCGGCCTCTGGAACCTCTGGTCGCCGTTCCCACTGGTAGGCTTCCACCCATTCCCCGCGCGGCAGATAGGTGATGGGGAAGGTTTCCCCCTCTCGCGTCACCTGCAAGGTCAAGGTTCGCTCCGGGTCGCCCTGGACGGAGTCCATGGCCACCGCAACGGTGACCACGTCCCCATTGCGCAGCCCCGCCTTGGCCGCTTCGGAGCCAGGATCAAGACCGCTAATGGTCTTGACGTCTCCCACCAGGGACCGGGGCTCAAATCCAAGTTCAAAGCGCCGGAACGGCTTTGTGGTGCGCGCGAAACAGGGGCCATAGGCGTCCGAGGCCGGCAGCATGAGCTTGCCTGCGAGCATGTCGGCGGTCAGCTGGCGGCCAACATCCCCCAACTCCCGGGCGACCAGGTCCTGCCAGTCGGCCTCGGTGACCGGCAGGCCCGCCCGGCGCCGGGCGATCATGGCGAAGATCAGATCGTCGACGGACCGCGCGCCGGCCGATCCCTTGCGGATCTGATCATCGAGAACCGCGAAATAGAGCCCGCCCCGATCATAGGGGAGAGTCCGCACCCGGGTGTCTTCCCAGAAGCGGGGCGCGATCTGGTCGTTGGGGGTGTCATTGAGGGCGTTGGTGTAATAGCGCCGGGCCGTGTCGTTGATATCGACCAGATAGTCCTCGGTAGACAACAAGCCCCCCCGCCAGGGCAGGCGCGCCTGGTAGAAGACCGCATTGCCTTCGGAATACCATTGCCCAGGTCCCAGGGAGGTCCAGGTATGGATCATTTCGTGGGCCAGGGTGCCCTTGATGCTCTCCGCCTCGGTGGCCAGGCCGTAGGTCGTGAGGAACGAATTGGTCAGGGCCGCGCCGCCGCCGGCATTGATCGGATTGAACCGCAGAAACACCCGGTAGGGCGGGTCTCCGGTTTCCTGAAAGAAGTCGCCCATCCAGTCGTGCAGGGTTTTTGTCCAGGCCATCAGTGGCGCTGGGTCAAAGGGGGGCTTGCCCATCCAGGCGGCGGAAAAGCCCGCGTTCTGTGGCGTCTCAGGATAACGCTTCATGGGGCCAGCCATGAACACCCCTGACCAGAGCTGAGGTGCCGGCCCCGTCCCCGGCAGCGCCACATCGCCCTCCCCCCAGCTGGACGTGGCGGTTGCGCCAGGCACCATGGCGCTGAGATCCCAGTCCAGAGCGATCTGGTAATCCAGACCCGCCGGCGGAAGCAGAATGAAGGTGTTGCCCACCGCCGAGAAGCCGCCGCCTTCGGTCCGCAGCTGGTAGGGCGGGCCTGAACCCCGGCGGGGGGGCGTATTGTCGATTGGCGCCCGGTAGGTCACCACGAGGGGACCAGCCACCGCCCGCCCAGCCAGCCAATGGCGGCTATAGGCCAGCGCTACGGGATCGTCGCGCACCACCAGGGGTACTTCCCCCAAGGCGTCCCGCGCCATTAGCCCCATCAGGTGATCGGCGACGGTCACAGTGTTGGCAATGACAATGGGCAGGCTAAACAGCACATCGCCGGCCTCCGCCTCGGCCTGCGACAGGGTCAGGGTGATATCCACATGGCCAAGGCCCTTCTCCTCATCCATCTCCCCAGGGGCGATCAGGACCGTCAGCTGACGTGGCACAGCGGCTGACGCCGGCTGCAGGCCAAGACCGATACCTGCAGCCACAAGGACGAGTGCTTTTAAGGCCAACCTGAAGGTCATGAGGGAGATGACTCCATCAGCGCCTGGGCGCTGGCCAGATCTTGAACCACGTGTCCCAGGGACTTGTAGACCGTGATCTGAGCGGTCGATTGACGACCCTCCAGACGGCCATCCAGCACCTCGCCGATCTCACCGACCACATGACTGTCGTCGATCAGACCGGCCGCCTTGGCGGCGAGGACCTCCGCCCCTTGGGCCAGGACGCCTTCGCGGCTGTCGGCAATGAGCCGCGCACCGACCACCAGATCGTGGTCCACCTCGACGGGGCCAGCATAGCTGGAGCCCACCAGGTTCAGATGGGTTCCAGGGGCGACCCAGGCCCCCTGCAGGATCGGGGTCTTGGCGCTGGTGAGCGTGCAGATGATGTCGGCGTCTTCGACTGCGGTGCGCGCCTCGGCGAAGGCTGTCACCTCCAGACCGGTTTCGATCGTCATCGCAGTGGAAAAGGCATGGGCCCGGGCCAGATCGCGCCCCCAGACCCGCACCTCGGTCAGCTTGCGGACCTGGGCGATGGCCCGAATGTGGGTATGCGCCTGTTCGCCATAGCCGAGGATCGCCAGCCGGTGCGCCTCGGGCCTGGCCAGGGCATCGGTGGCGACTGCGCTGGCCGCCGCCGTCCGAATGGCCGTGATTTCGCCGGCATGGGCCACGCAGATCGGCGCCCCGCTCGCCCCATCGAACAAGACCACCACCCCCTGATGTGACTGCCGCCCCTGGGCGAAGTTCTCAGGAAAGACGCTGACCAGTTTGGCCCCGAAGGCGGCGCGCTCCCCCAGAGCCCCAGGCATGACGCCAAACATACGCCCCTGGGCCAGGGGAATGATGGTCCGCAGGAGCTGCCGGGTCTCGCCCCGAGAGAGGGCGATCATCGCCTGGCGCACAATCGGGATGCAGACCTCATAGGTCAGACGGGCGCGGACCTCGTCCTGGCCGATGACCCGCATCAGGCCCCGCCCCGCGCACGGATGAAGGCCAGATAGTAGCCCACGCCAAGGATCGCCCAGACCCCGAGGGCCGCATAGGGAGTCCAGTCGGCGCCGAGACCCAGCAGGGCGACGACCAGGGCCATGATGGTCCCGGCATAGGCCCAGAATACGGTTGCGCCCTTGGACAGCTTGAACCGCGCGGCTTCGTAGATCTCAGGATGGCGCCGGGCGACCACGGCGGCTGACAGGCTGACCCCCACATATTTGAGCAAGGTTGGAATGTTCACCGCCAGGAACAGGGCCGTCAGGTTCATCGGTGCCGCCAGACCTAGGGTGGCACCCACCAGGATGACCGTCAGGGCCACGTGGGGAACGCCGGTGCGCGGGTGCACCTTGAGCAGCGCCTTGGGCAGCATGCCGGCCCGCGCCATGGCGTAGAGGTTCCGCGAGAAGCCCAGAAAGAGGGAGTTGATCGAGGTGCCGATGGCGACCACGGCGGCGGTGACGATCAGGGGCTTGGCCCAGGGTCCCATGAACACCTCGGCGGCGTCCAGCAGGGGTGTGTCGCTGGTGCCTAGGGCGCTGGCACCCAGCACCCCCAGCGTTACCCCGGCCACAAGCAGATAGAGCACCACCGCCGCCAGGATAGACAGGGCAAGCCCCAGCGGAATGGTCCGGCGTGCGTCCTTCACCTCGTCGCCGATCTCGGTAGAGGACTCCAGGCCAAAGAACAGGCCGATCAGCAGGGGTATGGCGGCGAACACCCCAACCCAGCCCTGGGGCAGCAGGGGCTCGTAGGCCTGTGGCGTGATGGATGGGGCACCCCAGGCGGCGAAGACAGCGAACAACGCGATCATCGCCCCGATCATCAGCACCTGAAGCCGGCCAGCCAGACCCACCCCGATAATGTTCACCGCCCAGAAGATCAGAAACACAACGAACATGGCCGGCTTGGTTGGTAGCGGAACCACCATGTTGAGATAGCGGATCAGCACCAGGGCCAGAATCAAGATGGCCCCCAGGTTCGAGACGATCCGAAGCCAGGCGATCATGAACCCCAGAAACGGGCTGACAAACCGCCGCGACCACTCGAATGACGCCCCCGAGGTGGGTAGGGCTGATCCCATGAAGGCGTAGGTGAGGGCGATGATGAACATCGGCACCGCCGCGATCAGGACGGCAAGCAACATGCCGGGTCCGGCCAGGGCGGTGGCCGGGGCGATCACGGAGAAGATCGCCACCCCGACGGCCGTCCCCAGCCCCAGGGAGATCACAGCCCAGAGGTCGACGCCTCGATGCAACAGGCCGGTATTTTCAGCCTCAGGCGAGGTGGGATCGCTCATGGTCTTTGATCCTTTTGGCCAGAAAGCCAGGCTGTGACGGCCAGATCCTGGGCGGCATGGCCCAGGGACTTGTAGACGGTGATGTCATCGCGGGCCGTGCGGCCAGACGTTTGCCCGGATAGAACCTCGCCGATCTCAGCGACGATGTGCTCGGCCGGCAGGCCAGAGCGCAGGAACTCTCCACCGTGGGCGAGCACATGCTCCCGGTGATCGACAATGAACCGGGCCCGGGCCACCAGATCGCTGTCGATCTCAGCCTGACCCGGTCCGCTCGAGCCCACCACATTGACGTGGGTGCCCGCCGCGACCCAGCGGCCCTGCAGGATCGGGTCCGTGGCGGCCGTGACGGTGCAGATGATCTGAGCCCCATCCACCGCCGCCTCGACCGTGTCGAAGGCCGTCAGACCATGCCAGTCGGCGAAGGCTTTCGCGCGCTGAGGGTCTCGGCCCCAAACGCGGATATCAGCCAGGGAACGCACCAGACGCAGGGCCTGCAGATGAGCTTCGGCCTGTCGACCAAGGCCAAGAATGGCCAGGCTTGAGGCCTCATTCGGGGCCAGAGCGTCGGTGGCCACAGCGCTGGCGGCCGCAGTGCGAATGGCGGTGATCTCGGCGGCGTCAGCCAGACAGATCGGTGCCCCGCTGGCACCGTCAAACAGCACCACCAGCCCTTCATGGGCTTTTCGCCCGGCACCGTCATGAAAGACGCTGACCAGCTTGGCCCCAAAGACGCCTTCCTCCGACAGGGCTGCGGGCATGATGGCGAAGGTGCGCCCCTCCCCCAGGCCGATAAAGCTGCGCAGGTGCTGACGGACCCGTCCCGTTGAAAGGGCGATCATGGCCTCGGCGATCACGGGAATCGCCTCGGCAAAGGACAGGCGATTCCGGACCCCCTCAGCGTCGATCACGATGGGATGGGTGGCCTGCACGGCCATGCGGCGAGCCTCCACTTGCAAAGACGGGGGCGGACGATGGTGGGGCCATCGCACCGCCCCCGCAGGGACGTCGGGGTTTAGATGCCCGCCGCCTTTTGGGGTCGTCTCCAGGGCATAGTCAGATCAGACGCAGCCTCACGGGCGCCAAACGAACCGGCCCTAGAAGCGCGCGTTGAGACCGACATAGTACTGGCGACCCAGGATGTCGCCATGGTTGCGGGTGGGGTAGGACGGCTCTTCGTCCGTCAGATTGATGACCCCGGCCCGCACCGTGTACTTGCCGAAATTGTACTGGCCCGAGACGCTGTGACGGATATTGCGCGGAATGATCGGGTTGGGATTGTTCTCGATGGTCGCCGTCGGCGCAGCCTTCACCTCGGGCAGGTAGATCATCGAATAGGTCAGACGCATCGGACCGCGAACATGGCGGGCGTCAAACCGGGTGGTCCAGTCAGGATTGGCCACTGAGCCCTCCAGCCGAGCCTGGTCAAAGCCGGTCACCGAGGTTTCCAGCTTGGCGGTATGGGTTGCCTCCACCGAAAGGTCGAGATCGCCCCAGTCGGCGTCGCCGAAGAAACGGCCCGGCGCGAAGGTGTAGCCGGCGAAATAGGTCTCGCCGCGATAGGTGACGAGGCCGGCGTTGAAGGTGGTGGTCTGGGCAGTCGCCGTCGCCCCGGTGGGGGTGCGGGTGAAGCGGCTGCAGATATCGGTCGGCTGCGGGCTGGTGTCGAAGCAGGTCGCCATGAAGTTCAGCGGGGTGAACGCCGACAGACCATCGGTCAGATCAACCTCCACCCGGTCAATGGCCACCGTCAGACCTGGCACAAAGGTCGGCTGGAAGATGAAGCCATAGGTCGTGGTGTCGGAGATCTCGTTACGCAGATCGGGGTTACCCCCCGTGGTGATCAGCGCCGCAGCGAAGTTCTCCGCCGGGTTCTGGAAGGTCGCCAAGGGGCCAAAGCCAGGATTGGCGGCAAACAGGGCCTGGCAGTTGGCAAGGCGGGTGGCCGGGGCCGGGCCGCCGCTGATCCGGTCCGCATCGCAGGGGTCCTGGCCGATGCTGCCCAGTGCGGTGCGGGACGGGGCCAGCAGCTGCTCGAGGGTGGGCGCGCGGAAGTTCCGGCTGAGCGAGCCGCGCAGGGTCAAGCCTTCGAAGACCCCCCAGCGCAAGCCCGCGCCCCAGACGTCCTCATCACCGGCCAGGGAGTTCTGCACCCGGCGCAGGGCACCTTCAAACTCCAGAGACTGGGCAAAGGGCAAGGTCAAGTCACCGCCCAGGATCGGGACCAACAGCTCGGCGGAGTACTCGTTGGTATTGTATTCGCCCCGCGTGGCGACAGTCGGCACCCGAGAGCCCGTCAGGCCCTGCTGCGACGCCGGCAGCGGCACGAACTTGGCGTCCTCGGCGCGATGCTCATAGGCCAGCACGAACTGAACCGGGCCGGCCGGAAGGGTGAACAGGTCCCCGCCCAGGGTGGCCAGGAAGTTGTCCTGGACGTTGTAGAATTCCTGCCCGGTCAAGGTGGTGGCGTAGGCGCGGGCCTCAGCGGAGACATTGCCAGCGCCAAACGGGTTAATCGGCACGCAAGCCGCATCGTCATTGGCGGTGGTCGCGTCTGCGTTGATGGCGCAGACGATCGTTCCAGCGGTGTTGCGCACCGCATTGATGGCGTTGTTGAACCGGGCCGTGTTGACGCCAAAGGCCTCCTGACGGCCCTCGGTGACGCCGCGGCTGACGGTGGCGCTCCAGTAGAAGTTGCGCTCGGCGAGATCGAAGTCCCCTTCGAGGCCGGCCAGGACGCGGTAGCTCTCGGTGACCTGGGTCCCTTCGCGGGTCGGCAGCAGATCATCAAACCACTTGGACAGGAACAGCGGCGCGCCAGCGCCGAAGGCCGGACGCAGGGCGGTGAGCTGAGCCAGAGTTGCCGGCGACAGGAAGGCGTTCGTGCGCGTGAACGCGATGACGCCAGAGCCTGACGCCGCATTGTTCAACACGGTATTGCTGGACTGCACGGCGTAGGGGTCGGTGCCCTCAGTACGGCCATAGAGCATCTCGCCCGTCAGCCGGACGCGATCGGTCAGGTCATAGTGCCCGATGGCATTGACGCTGAACCGCTCGATCCCGGTGCGCAGGGCGGCGAGCTCACGGTAGGTCAGGCCGTCGCCGCCGCTGGCGAAGGGCACCCCCTGGATGGAGCCGGGATTGAAGGCCGCGAGCGCTACTGCAGAGGTGAACTGCTGGCCAAGCAGGAAGGCTGGCACCGGCGCCGGGGTGGTGAAAATCACCCCGTTGGGATTGAACTCCCAGAAGCGTGCGTCGACGATTTCCCTAATGGAGGGGATGCCGTCCGTGCCTGAGGTGTTGGCCGGGTTTGGCACGGTGATGCGGGCGAGGTTGCTGCGGGGCCGGTCATAGTCGAGCAGAGAGTCGCTCTTGGACCACTCCAGATTCACCGCCAGATTGGCGCGATCATCCAGGAAGTTCTTACCGAAGGTGCCGCGCAGGCTGTGGACCGGGTAATCGTTGCGTGAGGAGATGCCGGTCTGGGCATCCAGCACGACCCCTTCGAAGTCGGTCTTCAGCACATAGTTGATCACCCCGGCGATGGCGTCAGAGCCATAGACCGCAGCGCCGCCGCCCTGCACCACCTCGACCCGGTCGAGCAGCCCCAGGGGGATCATGTTGGTGTCCACCGAGGAGCCGGCCAGACCATTGGACGAGGCGACGAAGCGCCGGCCGTTCACCAGGGTGAGGGTACGTCCGGGACCCAAGCCAAACAGGTTCGGGAACTGCTGGCCAGCGCCGGCCGCGGCACCCGAGCCAGGGGCGATGGGGAAGCTCGGGATGTTCGAGCTGATCTGGTTCATCAGATCGCCGGCCTGCACGACGCCACGGTCGGTGAAGGACTGCTGATCCACGGTGAGGACCGGCGCGGCGGTCTCAGTATCGACACGGCGGATCCGCGACCCGGTGACGACGATTTCCTGGACCTGCGTCTGCGCGCTCGTCTGCGCCGAGGCGGGCATGGCCGTCAGGGCCGCTGCCGCTGCAGCACCGAGCATGGTGGTGGCGAGCAGGCGCCCGCGGATCGACTGATAGCTCATTGCATCCCCCTGTGGCCGAAGCGGCCCCCAACATCCCAAGAACCTCCCGCCGTGGCGCCCCATCTTCTGTGTCCTGGGGGCGTCCGCCGGAACCGGAGGCACGTGACTGCAGTCCTGCCCAGCCTAGCCAGACAGGCGCGGTTTTTCTTTTCGAAAGGCCAAGCGTCACTGGCCCGTCGCAAATCGTTTATGCAGTTGGCCCGGAGCCGCCGCATGGCCAATGCGATGGTCCGGCCAAGGCCGACTGTCGCATCCAAGGGCCTGATCGCTGGGATGCTCCCGGCTGTCATGCGGCGGCCCGCAGGCGCAGAAGGGCACTGTGGAGGCGCGTAAGGCCGGCGTCGAGGGCCGCAGCGTCGCCGCCAAAGCCGATCCGGATGTGACCGGGCTGGCCAAAGAACTCGCCGGGCGCGACCACGATCTGTTCGCTGGACCAGAGCCAGGAGGCCAGGCTCAGGCTGTCGCTGACCCCCACCACCCGGGGGAAATACATGCAGCCAAAGGTGGGCAGGTCGCCGAGGATCAATCCATCGGTCACCATCCTTCTGGCATGCGCGGCCAGCACCGGACGGGCGGCATCCAGCACCCCGCGCCAGTGGGCCTCGAACGGCGCCATGTCCTCAAGCACAAGGGCGCCGATGGCGTGGGTCAGCTTGGAGACCCCGAGATCACCCTGGGGATTGGCCGCCTGGATCGCCGCGATATTGGCCCGCGAGCCCACGGCCCAGCCGCACTTCAAGGCAAACAGCCCCTGAACCTTGGTCAGACTGCCGGCGCTGATGAACACATCTGAGATGCGGACCGCCGAGCCCACATCGGCGAAGTCGGCATAAACCTCATCGATCAGAACCTTCGCACCGACCCTGGCGGCGATCTCCCCGATGCCCTGCAAGGTCTGGGCGTCCAAGATCGCGCCAGAAGGGTTATGCACCTGGGTCAACAGGATCAGCCGGGTATCGGGCCGGACAAGGGCCGCGAGCTCATCCAGATCAATCGCAAAGTCAGGCGCCCGGCGCGGCAGGGGGGTAACCCGGGCCCGGGCGTCCTGGGCCAGGGCGGGCAAGAGATCAAAGGCCGGTGCCTCCACGATCACATGGTCGCCCGCCGCGACGAAGGCGCGCATGGCCATGCCCATGGCGCTGGTGGCGCCGGTGGTGCAGATCACCTGATCGGGGTGAACCCCGTGCCGGTCAGCGACGGCAGCGGCCACAAAACGGTTCCCGCCGGCAAAGGTGCTCTCATATCGATCGGTGACGCCACCTGCGAAAGCGCGGCGAACGACGGTCGCCAGCAGCTCGGTGGGCTCCTTGATGGTGGAGTCAAACAGGACCGCAGCCCGGGGCTCAGCAGCAACCGCACGCAGGACCTCACGGACCCAGGCGGTGTAGCCGCCCTCCAACCCCGAGCGGAACCCGTGCTGGGGGGAAGAGCTCAGCCGCGCTATCGCTGAATTCAAGGCCGCTTCCCCATGGCCTGCACTCCTTGACCTGCCAGAATGCGGCAGGTGCCCAAGAGCCGATCCTAGTTTTGGGGCGTGGTTTTTCTTGCCTTTGTGTTCCTTGACAGGGGTAATTTCCGCATCCGCTATGCTCAGTGAGAGATGCGGAGACATAAGATATGCCGGCGGCTCTGGATGCGATCGACCTCAAGATCCTCGACCTCATGCAAAAGGACGCCTCGCTCTCCACAGCGGAAATGGCCGAGCGCGTAGGGTTGTCCCAGTCCCCTTGCTGGCGACGGATCCAGCGCCTGAAGGATGAGGGTTACATCAAGGCGACCGTGGCCATCCTCGATCGCCAATTGTTGGGCTTCAAGATGCAGGTCTTTGCTCAGGTGAAGATGACAACCCTCACCGACCAGGAGCGCGAAGGCTTCTACAAGGCCATCCACGACATCCCGGAAATCCTGGAGTGCTATGCGGTCTTCGGAGAGATGGACTGCATGATGAAGGTCCTGGCCCCAGACGTGAACTGGTACCAGGACTTCATCTTTTCGACGATCCTGAAGCTGCCCGGTGTGGTCGACGTCCGGTCCATCGTCACCCTGTCGGAATCCAAGTCGACCACTGCTGTGCCCCTGCGCCACCGCCAGTTTCGCTGAGCGCCTCGCATAGCCTATCCAAGAGGCCCCCAGGGCTTGGCGGACAAGGGCAAGATAATTCCGCCTCGCACCGCTAAACTCGGCGCAAAACAGGGCACAGGGGACAGGGGCCATGACCTCCATTGGACGGCGACTTCTGCTGGTGGGGGCGTGCCTTGCCCTCTGTGTCGGTGCGGCTCAGGCCCAGACGCCGCTGCCGCCGCAACTGGGGCCTGTGAACCTCAGCACCCCGGTGGTCACCACCCACAAGGGTGTCTTCAACGGCAAGCGGGTCACTTATCAGGCCCGGGTCGAGGCCTTTGACCTGCCCGGCCCCGACGGGGGACCCGGCGTTCGGCTGGTAACCACCGCCTATGTGGCCACCGGCACCTTGGCCAGCCCCAAGCGCCCGGTGATCTTCGTCTTCAACGGCGGCCCCATCTCGCCGTCGCCCTATCTGCACATGGGGGCTTTCGGCCCCCGGCGGCTGGCGGTCCCTGACGACCTGAGCGCCGACCCGGCCACCTTTGAGATCGTCGACAATCCCTACACCGTGCTTGATGTGGCCGACCTGGTGTTTTTCGATCCCGCCGGAACCGGCTTCAGCCGCTTCGCTGAGGGCGTTGATCCCGAGACCTACTTCTCCGTTGAGGCCGACGCTCGCCAGCTGACGGACTTCGTGGTCGCCTGGTCCAAGGCCCATGGCCGCGAAGCCTCCCCCAAGCATCTGTTTGGCGAAAGCTATGGCACGATCCGCGCGGCGGTCGCCGCCAACCAGATCCAGAAACTGCCGCAGGACCAGAACCTGCAAAGCGTGGTCTTCATGGGCCAGGCGATCAACATCGTCGAATACGTCCAGCGGCCCATGAACATCATCAGCTACGTGGTCTCCCTACCGACTCTGGCGGCGACGGCCTGGTGGCATGGCAAGGCCGACCTGGGCGGTCAGGACTTCGAGACCTGGATGGCGGAGATGCGGCTGTTTGCCCGGACCGACTATCTGACCGCCCTGGCCCAGGGCGACGATCTCGATGCCGCAACCAGGGCAAAGGTTGCCGCCCGGCTGGAGGCCTATAGCGGCATTCCGGCCAGCTTCTATGTGGACAACAATCTGCGCATCACCAAAGAGCGCTACCGGGTTGAGCTGTTCAAGGATCAGGGCCTGACCATCGGCATGTCTGATGCCCGCTATGTGGGCCCATCCTCAGCGCCAGGCGAGCGGGCCGCCGACCCGTCGCGGGTGATCCCCCAGGCGCTCATCGCAGCCTTCGACACCTATGCCCGGGAGACCCTCAAGGTCGACGGGATCGGGACCTACAACACCCGCTCGCCGGTGACCCGAGGCTGGCGTTATGCGGAAGGCCCTGCTTCCCCCTTTTCTGACTATCCCTTTATGAGCGCCGTCAGCGAAGTGTTTGCCCTGAACCCGACCTTCCGGGTGCTCATGGCCAATGGGCATCAGGATACTCAGACGACCACCGGGGCCATGGACTATGGCCTGGCGCTTTCAGGCTGGCCCAAGGACCGGGCGAGCGCCAAGAGCTACCAGGGGGGCCATATGGCCTATTCCATCGAGGCGAGCCTGGCGGAGATGATGGTCGATGTCCGCGCCCTTGTGACGGTGGCTCCATGAGGCGAGCTCTTCGTTCCCTCACCGGGCTCCTGGCTGCGGCCCTTCTATCCTTTGGCTTTGGTCCGGCAATGGCTGAAACGGCGGCGGCACCCAAGAGCTTCACCACGTCGCATTCCGGCATCTTCGGCGGCCGCAAAGTCTCCTATGTGGCCACCCTTGGCGAGACGATCCTGCGGGACACCAAGGGGGTACCGGCCGCCAGTCTGTTCGCGTTCAGCTATGTCGAAACCTCGGCCCGCGCCAATCGCCCCGTGGTCTTCATCTTTAATGGTGGGCCGGGCTCATCCTCGGTATGGCTGCACCTAGGGATGGCGGGTCCCCGGCAGGTGGACTTTGACGACGAGGTCAATCCCCCGACCGTTCCGCCGTTTGCCCTGCGTGACAATCCCAATGCCCTGCTGGATGTCGCTGACCTGGTGTTCATCGACCCCCCCGGCACCGGTTATAGCCGGGTGCTGCCCGAGGGTCGGACCGAGGACTATTACGGCGTCAATCAGGATGCCCGGGCCGTCGCCCAATTCATCAGCGAGTGGCTGACCCGGAATAACCGCTGGAATTCCCCCAAGTTCATTATGGGGGAGAGCTATGGAGCGACCCGGGCGGCAGCCTTGGCCACCACCTTGATGGGTGGCCCTACCTCGCCCTCTGGTGAGCTTGGCGCGGTGACCTTGAACGGGATCCTGGTGGTCGGCCCCTCCATGGGCGGCCCCGTGGGCGACCACCTCTATGGCGCCAACCTCTCTGCCATGGCCGCGACGGCCTGGTATCACATGCCAGAGCGCCGCAACGGGCAGAGCCTGGAGGATGTGGTCCAAAGCGCCCGTGACCTGGCGGCCGGCCCCTATATGCGGGCCCTCTATATGGGGACCGCCCTGCCCACCGCCGAGCGGGACGACCTGCTGGTCAAGCTGACGGCCCTGACGGGCGTGTCGTCAGACGTCTGGGTCGCTAATGGTTTGCGCATCGGGCTTGGTGCCTATGGCCGCGAGCTGCTCAAGGCCAGGGGCCTGCAGGTCGGCGCCTATGACAGCCGCTATGTCCTGCCCCTGAAGGCGGCTGGCAACGATCCGGTGGCCGATGATCCGGCCATGGGCCAGTACACCCCGGCGTTTGTGGGTGCCATGAACAGCTATCTGTCGAATGAGCTGAAGGTGCGGATGACCACGCCCTACATCCCCATCGCCTTCACCGAGGTGAACTCCAAGTGGGACTACGGCCCTGGTGGCCTGAGAGGCCGCAACAACGCCGTCGAATTTGCCGCCGCCCTGCGGCGCAACCCCGCCCTCAGGCTGTTCATCGCGGCGGGCCACTATGACCTGGTCACCACGCTCGGCGCTGCCGAATACGGCTTCAACCAGGTGGACCTGCCGGCCGAGCGCGTGGTGCTGAAGGCCTATCCGTCGGGCCACATGCCCTATCTGGGGGAAGAGAGCGCCCGGGCCCTGGCCGAAGACGTCCGCGCCTTCCTGAGGCAGGCGTCCCAGAGCGCACCTTAGACACCGGCCGTATAAAGGCTTCGCTCGGCAGTTCGAAGTTTGCCCTGGACGCCGGAGTGTTCCGCTGCGAGCTGCTTAAGAACGGCTATGAAGTGCTCGTGTTCACCTGCGCGCTGAGTTCGACAGCTTTGTACTGAAGTTCAGGCGGTGCAGATGCATCGGCAGCGGCCACTGCGAGATTGCCTTGACAGCGACCATATCGGCATCTGCTATGCGCACTCTTGCCATGTGGAGCATAAGCTATGCCCGGCCAACTGGACGCCATCGACCTGAGGATCCTTGAGATCCTGCAGCGGGATGCTTCCCTGTCGACGGCTGATCTGGCGGAGCGGGTGGGCCTGTCCCAGTCGCCATGCTGGCGGCGCATCCAACGGCTGAAGGAAGAAGGATTCATCAAGGCGACCGTCGCCCTGGTGGATCGTCACAAGCTTGGCTTCACCATGCAGATCTTCGCGCAGGTGAAGATGACCACCCTCAGCGATGAGGACCGGGCGCGCTTCCACCGGACCATCGAGAGCATTCCTGAGATCATGGAGTGCTATACAGTGTTTGGGGAGATGGACGCCATGCTCAAGATCCTCGCCCCTGACGTGAACTGGTACCAAGACTTCGTCTTCTCCACGATCCTCAAGCTCCCGGGCGTCGTGGATGTGCGCTCCATCGTCACCCTGACCGACTCCAAGAGCACCACAGCTGTGCCCTTGAAGGTGCGCGCCGTACGCTGAACGCTTGAGGATCGCTGAATGCTCACACGCCGAAGCCTGATCGCCGCCGCTGCTGCAGGGACGGGCATCGTTAATCCTGCCGTCGCAGACGTGACAGCCGACACCACAGCCCGTGGCGCGTCGCGCCCCTTGCTGCCGGCCAAGTCGGAGTTTGCCGACATGCCGCTGACCTATCTGGACGCCGGTGCCACCCACCCCATGCCCTTAGGCGCCGCAAACGCCCTGGAAACCTACCTCCGGGAAAAGACCCTGGATGGCTCGGCGCGACCTTTGCGGGTCGGGGCGCTCGAGCGCGAGATGATCACGGCCTTCGGGTCCCTGGTGGGCGCTGCGCCCAATGAGCTGAGCCTCATCCAGTCCACGACCATGGGCGAGAACCTGGCTCTGCTGGCGCTGGGTTTGCCTGAGGCCGGCGGACGAATCGTCACCGACGCCCTGCACTTCTTCGGGTCCTTCTACACCTACGGCGAGATGGGCCGGGCGGGCATGGACGTGGTGACCCTGCCCATGGAAGCCGATGGCCGTATCGACATGGGCAAGATGGCGGACGCCATCGACCACAACACCAAGCTGGTGGCCATCAGCCACGTCTCCACCGTCAACGGCTTTGAGCATGACCTGAAGGCGATCTGCGACCTGGCCCACGCCAAGGGTGCCTATGTGTTCGCCGACATAATCCACGGGGCGGGAACCACCCCCATTGACCTGCGGGCGGCCGGCGTCGATTTCGCCTCCAGCGCCTCTTACAAATGGCTGATGGGGGACTTTGGCCTGGGCTTCTTCTATGTGCGCCGGGAGGTGCAGGAGAAGCTGCGCCGCCCCTGGTGGGGCTACCATCAGCTCGCCCGCTTCCAGTCCCATGTCTATCCCTATGACACCCCCGGCGAGACCGTGGCTGACTACGAGGCCATTGATGGCGCTGAGGGCTTGTTCGCCATGGGCGCGGCCCCCTGGACCGGGGTCATCCAGTTGAACTGGTCTTTAGCCTGGCTGAACAGGGTCGGGGTCGAGGCCATCCAGACCTGGCGCCAGCCCATGGCCGATGTGATCCAGACCGAACTCCGCAACCGGGGCTATGAGCCCCTCACCCCTGAAGACAGCCGCACCCCCCTGGTCGCCTTCGCGCTGAAGGACGCCCGGGCCACGCTGACCGAGAGGCTCAACGCGGCTCAGATCCGTCTGGGCCTGTCCCAGAACCGTTTCCGGGTGTCCCTTGCGGTGTTCAACGACATGAACGATGTGGACAAGCTGCTGGCCGTCCTGCCGAAAACACCACCGGTCTGACGGATTTCAGCCCCAGAAATCCGCCTGCGACGAAGGTTCGGGTTGAGCTTGGCGCCGGGCTGGGACAGGTTCCGCCCCCCACCTGCGGCTGCAAGCGATCCCGATGAACTCCAACCTGTTCTTCAACCTGCAATCCACCCACAACCCGCACCGCTGGCTGCTGCCGCTCAGCCCCTCGGTCTGTGTGGGCGTGCCCGATAACCTGTTCATGTTCGGCGGCGTCGGGATGGCTGCGGCCATCGCCGCCCTGGAGCGGACCTGCGAACGGCCGGCCATCTGGGCGACCGCACAGTATCTCTCCTATGCCCGCCCCCCCAGCATCGTCGACCTGGACGTCTGGGTGCCGGCCTCAGGCAAGTATAACAGCCAGGCCCGGGTGATCGGCCATGTGGGGGACAAGGAGATCTTCACGGTCAACGCCGCCCTGGGGGCCCGCGAGAGCGAGCACTCCGCCCAGTGGGTCCAGGCACCCGCCGCACCGCCCCCTGAAGACTGTATCGAGGCTGGACACTGGCGCGGGGGCGGGGATGATCTCCATAGCCGCATCGAGGTCCGCGTGGCCCAGGGCCTCTATGGGGGTGCCAGGGCAGGAGAACCCGCCACCGATGGCCGCCTGCTGCTCTGGATCCGCTCCCGGGAGGGGCTGCCGATTGACTCCACCTTCCTGGCCATCGTGGCGGACTTTGTCCCCGGCTCCCTGGGCAACGCCCTGCATCTGAACGCCGGCGGCAACAGCCTGGACAACACCATCCGCTACCGCCGGATCGTCCCCACCGACTGGGTGCTGTGCGACATCCGCATCGAAGGGGTGCACGGAGGCTTTGGCCACGGGGCCATGTCCCTGTTCGCACAGGACGGGGAGCTGATGGCCACCGCCAGCCAGTCGATGATCCTGCGGGTCTTTTAGCCCGCCCCTGGCCTCAGGCGGTGCGCTGAAGCGCGCTGTGATAGCGCTTCCAGTTCTCCACATAGTGATGGGCCGAGGCGGTGAGGATGCGCGCCTGGCCCTCGGAGACCTCCCGGACCACCTTGCCCGGCGCGCCCATGACCAGACTGTTGTCAGGGATCTCCTTGCCTTCGGTGATCAGGCAGTTGGCACCGATCAGGCAGTTCTTCCCGATCTTTGCGCCGTTCAGGATGATCGAGCCGATCCCCACCAGGCTGTTGTCGCCAATGGTGCAGCCATGCAGCATCACCATGTGCCCGACTGTCACGTCGCGGCCAATGGTCAGGGGCGAACCTGTGTCGGTATGAAGTACAGAGCCGTCCTGGATATTCGAATTCTCGCCAATGATGATCGGATCATTGTCGCCGCGCAGGGTGGCATTGAACCAGACCGACGCATTTTTCTTCAAGATGACATTGCCCATGACGGCGGCCGTCGGCGCAATCCAGTATTCGCCCTCCGGCGGCAGTTCCGGCGCCACATCGCCCAAGTTATAGACAGCCATCCGCACACCCCATATCTTATTGAAAACGTCGCACTTTAGACTCGCTTAACCACGCTAGCATCATAGTTGCGTGGCGATTCGAAGGGATCATACCCCGACGGAGGCGCGCCGGACCGGCTTCCGGTCTGCAAGGTTCGAGTGGGACGGAGTGCATGGCGCTGCGTTTTCGATCCAGGCGGGGTCTCCCTGCCACCGATGACCCGGCCACCGCCGGGGATGGGCCGCCGCAAGGCGCTCGCCCTGCTCCGCCTTCTTCACGTTCGTCCTCCCCCCAGGGGCGGTCCGCACAGGACTCGCCCCTTTTTCATGCCCCCATGGAGGCTTTGATGACCAAGCGAGCCCTGAAGCGACAGCTGCGCGAAGGCGCCTTCGACGCCGAGCAGTTTGACGATTCGAAAATCCGCCGCCTGCCCATCGAACGGGGGTGGTCGCCCTTGGGGCCTGCCGAGGAGGGCCGGGATCAGGGGTATCTCAAGACCATCAAGGCCAAGTCCCCCGGCCAGGAGGAGATGATCGCCGCCATCGACGCCAAGAACCTGGTCCTGGCGCTGGGCCCTGCCGGCACTGGCAAGACCTATCTGGCCATCGCCAAGGCCGTCGAAGCCCTGGAGGCCGGTCGGGTCGGCCGCATTGTCCTGTCGCGCCCGGCGGTGGAGGCCGGCGAGTCAATCGGCTTCCTGCCCGGTGAGATGGAGGACAAGCTCGCCCCCTATCTGCGGCCGCTCTATGACGCCTTGTCCGACCGGCTGTCCATGAAGCGGGTCCGAGCCCTGATGGCCGAGGGTGCCATCGAGATCGCCCCGGTGGGCTTCATGCGCGGCCGTACCCTGAACAATGCCTTTGTGGTCATCGATGAGGCCCAGAACTGCACCTATGTGCAGCTCAAGATGCTGCTCACCCGGCTGGGCTGGCACTCCACCATGGTGGTCACCGGCGACCCGGCCCAGTCCGACCTCTTGCCGGAGCTTTCAGGTCTAGGTCCCGTGGCCGAAAAGCTGGACACCGTCCCCAACATCGCCGTGGTCCGCCTGAAAGACCGCGACATCGTCCGCCACCCCCTGGTCGCCGAGATGCTCGGCGTCCTTTAGGACGTAAGGCATTGGGCTTTCGCCAACAGCTAGGGCTTCAGGGCCGCGGCCAGGCCAGCGTTGAGAAAATCTAGGGCCGCCTGTCGGGTGCTTTCAGGCGGGCGGCCCACCAGTTCGGCGAGCGAGCGGCCGATCAGGCCAACGCCCATGGCCAGGGACACCGCCACCAGGATCAGATTTGTGGCGGTCTCAGGGGCGATGCCCTTCTGGGCCATGGGGCCCGAGATCACCTCCTCTACGGCGGCGCGCACGATGGTCAGGCGTCGGGTTTCGCCGGTCAGTTCTAGCCAGGCGGCAAGCCGGGCACCGCCCGCAGATTCGAACGCGTCAAACAGCACCTGCCCGACGCTCTCCAGTTGCTCAGCGGGATCGACCGGCCGGACGGCCGTCAGAATCTGCACGACCAGCTGGCGGATCATCTGCTCCATCAGCGCGGTCTGTACCCCGTCGATGGACCCGAAGTGGTGCAGCACCGTGGCGTGCGCGACGCCGGCACCCTTCGCCACATCCACCAGCTTCAAGGCCTGGGGGCCACGGTCCAGCAACAGCCGCTCGGCGGCCTCGAGAATGTTCTGGCGGGCAGCTTCAGGCGAGCGGCGAAGGCGACGGACGGGCTCTATTGACATTTTTGTAGGTAACTCTAGTTTGGCCTCAACCGATAGCCATAAGGGTTGGCCATCCCGGTTCCACAGGATCACGTCATGACGCGCAAGACCACGCCCACCGATGTCGACGTCACCCCTCGGGACATTCACTTCGACTCCGCAGCCGCCAGTACAGGCCACTGGCTCGATGGCGACCCGGTGGCCACAGCGGTGTTCAACGCCCTGTCTCTGACGTTTCCCGATGGCGAGCGCCTGTTCATGGACGCCGTGCGCCACTACCGCGACCGGGTGTCGGGCAAGCTGGCTGAAGATGTCCGTGGCTTCATCGCCCAGGAGGCGATCCATTCCCGGGAGCATCACAGCCTGAACCAGCTGATCGACCGCGATCGCTATCCGGTGGCGGCCATCGAGGCCGAAATCCGCGAGCGGGTGGCCTTCAGCCGCAGCCGTGGTCCCATGGCCATGCTGGTCTCGACCATCGCCCTGGAACATTTCACCGCCATGATGGCCGAGGTGCATATCCGCCATCGCGAGGAGCTGTTCCAGAAGACCGACCCGGCCATCGAGAAGCTATGGCGCTGGCATGCCCTGGAGGAGACCGAGCACAAGGCCGTGGCCTATGACGTGTTCATGGTCGCCACCAAGGACTGGTCGCCGTTCCTGCGTTATCGCCGCCGCTGCATCGCCATGGCGCTGATCACCATCATGTTCACGCGCAACATCACCCGCAACGCTGCCCGCCTGCTGGAGGCCGATGGCTATACGCCTGAAGCCGCCCTAAAGGCCGTCAAACAGTTCGTCTGGGTCAAGCCTGGGCTCTTCCGGCGGGGCTGGAAGACCTACTTTGCCTGGTACCGTCCGGGCTTCCATCCGTGGGATCAGGCCGCCACGGGCCCAACCCTGGAGGCTTGGCGGACGGAGTTCAATCAAGCAGCTCTGAAATCCGCCTAACCACCAAAGTCAGACCGGCTTCCGGGCGCTGGCGATCACCCGCTTTACGGCTGCGACAACCTCGCCGTTGTGGGCGTGGGATAGGAGGGTGGCATGGCCGGCGGCGGGGACCGCAGCATAACTGCCGTGGGCCGAGGCCTTGACCGGGGCCAGGCGCGCGCGGCCCCAGGCATTGGTTTCATCTGCCGCAGCGCCAGCAGTGACGACAGCCACCGGCCAGGCCGGGTCAAGCCCCCCTGCGGCCCTGGCCATGGCCGCGCTGGCCAGCCAGTGAGAGGCCTCATTGGCCGCATTTCGGGCGTGGCGGCCCGACACAAAGGCCGCCTGCTTCTCCCGCACGGCAGGACCGCTCAGGCCAATCCGGTCGCCCAGGAAGAACAGGGGCTTGGCCAGCCCAAGACTGATGGCCGTAGCTGTCGCCTGAGAGAGCCCGCCAAAGGTGGTGACAAACCGTCGTACCAGGGGGATTTCCACCGCCTCAGGCGTCGCAGCATCCACCAGGACAATGCCCGCCACCCGCTCGGGATACCGGGTGGCGAACAACCGCACATGCTGCCCGCCCATGGAGTGACCCACCAGGACGACCGGCTGGGTGACGCCGGCCGCCACCATCAGACGCTCCAGATCAGTGACGATCGCGGCGCTGTCGCGGGGGAGAGGACCAGGGTCGGAAAAGCCTAGCCCCGCCCGATCATAGGCGCAGCTGCGCACCCCCTCGGCCGCCAGGGCCGACTGCAGGTCAGAGAAATCGGCCGAAAAGCCGAAGGCACCGGCCTCAAGCCAGACCAGGGGGCCGCTGTCGGGGCCCTCACACACCATCCGCAGCCGCCGATCCCCCAGATCGACCATCTGCCCCCGCAGATCCCTAGGCGCGAAAATCGCTTCGATGATCAGGCCGGTACCGACCCATAGGACGAGCAGGGCGCCGAGGGACAGAGCGATGACCTTCAGCATGGAATCGCTCCGGCGACAGACCTTTGGAGCCCTTAATGCACCAGGGTCTCAGGCCTCGGAACCCACGAGTTTCAAGGACCCTTCGATGGCATTATCGAGGTTGCGGGCAATCGCCGTCAGGAAGGTTTCCGGATGGATCGGCTTGGAGATGAAATCGCTCATCCCGGCGGCATAGCAGGCGTCCTGGTCAGACTGCATGGCGTTGGCGGTCATGGCCACGATAGGGGCCTGAGAAATCGCCCCACCGAGTGACCGGATCCGCCGGGTGGCTTCCAGCCCGTCCATCACCGGCATCTGCATGTCCATCAGAATCAGGTCGAAGTCCCCGGCGGCGGCGGCCTGCACGGCCAAGGCACCATTGACCACGCTGACCACCTCACACCCCACCTCGTGCAGCAGGGTACAGGCCAGCAGGGTGTTGATTTCATTGTCCTCCGCCAGGAGAATCCGCACCCGGTCTCCGCCTTCAGGGTCCTTGGCCGGGGAATGGCCAAGGGGATGAGGCGAAGCCGCATGCATCTCTGTCGCACGGAGAGATCGACCTGCACCAGGCTGGCGCAAGGTATCCATCAGGACATGCTGGCGCACTGGCTTGGTCAGGAAGGCGTCGAGGGCTGGCCAGTCCTCCAGTTCCTCGCGCGACGGCGGCCCCATGGAGGAGGCGACGATGACCCTGGGCTGGCGCAAGGTGGTGGAGGCGCGGATGGCCCGGGCCACTTCATCTCCGGCCATTCCAGGCATCATGTGGTCCAGCAGCACCACGTCGAAGGGCCTGCGCGCCTCGCAGGCCGCACCCAAAAGGGTCAAGGCCACGGCGCCACAGTCGGCCTCAGCCACAATGGCCCCCTCCCCCTCCAGTTGCCGACGGAAGATGTCGCGGTTCAAGGCGATATCGTCGACCACCAGGATGCGGGTGCCGGCAAGGCTCGACGGATGATCTAGCGGAGGGGCCTCCTCGGTCAGCTGCGCCCTGGGCAGTTCGACCTCGAACCAGAAAACGCAGCCGCCGCTTGGCCGGTCTCTGACGCCGATCTGCCCGCCCATCAGCTCGACCAGCTGGCGGCAGATGGACAGGCCAAGGCCCGTGCCACCAAACTTGCGGGTGATCGATCCGTCAGCCTGTTGGAACTTCTGGAACAGGCCGAGCTTGGCCTGCGGGGTCAGACCAGGACCCGTATCGGCGACCTCGATCTTTAGCGCTTGGCACCCGTTGGCTGCAGACGTCGAGGACACCTCGATGGCCACATAGCCTCGCTCTGTAAACTTCACCGCATTGGAGACGAGGTTGAGCAGGATCTGACGCAGGCGCGTGGGGTCGCCCGTGAACCCGCCCTGGGCCCCATCATCAAGATAGCAGGCCAGTTCGAGCTTCTTCTCTGCCGCCCGAGGGGCCATCAGTTCGGCCACGTCCTCCACAAGATCGGTGAGGCTGAAGGCGATCGATTCCAGATCGACCTTGCCAGCTTCCAGCTTCGACACATCGAGGATGTCATTGATGATCGAGAGCAGGCTTTCGGCCGAGGTCTGGACTGCCTCGGCATGTTTGCGCTGATCTGGCGTCAGCTCGCTGCGCAGCAGAAGCGCGTTCATGCCGATCACCCCGTTCATGGGGGTGCGAATCTCGTGGCTCATATTGGCCAGGAACTCGCTCTTGGCCCGATTGGCAGCCTCTGCGGCGTCACGGGCCTGAGCCATCTCCACCTCCGCCTGCTTGCGGCTAGTGATGTTCTGCAGCGCGCCGACAAGGCGTAGGGGACGGCCGGCTGGGTCGGTGATCAATTCCGAGGTCGAATAGGCCCAGACCTCCTGGCCATCATCCCGAGCGACCCGGTACTCGACCCGGTAGGGCTCGCCCGTCTGCTGGTGATGGTCCCAGGCCGCCTGCGCCATGGCGCGGTCGTCCGGATGCACGGTGCCCCAGACATTGCGGTAAAGGTCATCATAGGTCAGCCGTCGGGTGAAGAACGTATCCTCGGCACCGACGCTCAACAGCTGCCGTGAGGTATAGTCGAGCTCATAGACATGGATTTCTGACAACTCGGTGGCCAGACGCATGCGAGACTCTGAGCGCTGAGCGCGATCGATCGCCTCCACCAGATCGGAAATGTCCTGTGACAGCAGCATGAGCCCGCCGACGGTCCCATCAGGCGCACGCCAGGGTGCCACCTCGACCCGCGCCCAGATGCGTCGACCGTCTGCAGTGGCGAACTGCACCCGCTCGGCCTTCAGCACTTCGCCTGCCAGACAGTCCTGGAACCGGCCCTGCCAACGGCTGAAGACCTCCGGCAGGAGCTCAGAGAGCGACTCTCCGTGCAGATCACGGTCGACCAGGCCCATCTCCTCTCGCCAACGCGGACTGCTGTGCATGAGACGCAGATCGCAGTTGGTGACGGCCATCGCCACCGGCGCTGAGGCCATCAGATTGAGCAGCAGCTGCTCGGCGGCATCGGCCTCGGCCTGGGCGAAGTCATTGGCAGCGTCGGCATGGAGGCGCTCGGCGGTGGTCGCAACTCCGTCGGCCAGATCCGCCAGGATTTCAGCCAGATCAGCGTCGGCACCACGCGCGCTGTCCGTTACAACCGTGATCCGGCCCCGCAGGCAGGGGCCACGGAACAGCATCGGGGCGCTCGCCACGAAGACCGCCCCGGCAAAGCCCAGCTCTGTGTTCTGGGCCTGCTCGGAAGACCAAAGCGGTGTGGTGAAAAGAACTTCGGGTCCCGCATCCACCACAAGCTCAAGCTCGCCGTCCTCGGCGCAGCGAAAAGCGTCATCACCATCGTGCAGCACAATCTCGACATGCACGGCGGCAAAGTGCGCCCGAGCCGCCCTCGCCATGCGGCGAAGCACGGGGCGCAGACCGACGGCGTCAAACTTCGGAGAGGCTGAGCCTCCCCAGAGCCTTACTGTGCCGAACATTCACCCACCCAGGAAACCAACACCGGCGACAAAACCCAATTTGGGTAAGGTCTGCCTCAGGGGTTAAGGGAAGGTCAAATGCAGGCAAGAGATGCAAAATCATCCCAGCAGGGCTGATCCGTCGCAGGCCTAGGGGAGATCCTCGGCCAGGATCGCCATCTCGAACATGTAGGACCCCGCCTCGTCCTCGTCCTCGAAGACGACGCCGATGAATTCATCGGCGATGTAAACCTCGGCCGAGTCTTTCTGCTTGGGGCGCGGAACCAGGGTGATCCTGGCATTGGCGAAGGTGCCGCGCAGGTGGCCTTCGACTTTACGCATCGCGCGTTCGTCCACGGGGGGCTCCTTGGGAATCCAATGAAGCGGCGAACCTAGACGTTCGCGCCCCCATATAAAACCTAGGCCGAGGCGATTTCCCGCCTAGATGACATAGTCATACACAGCCTCGGACAGGGTGTGGTCCATGCTGCGGGCCGGCTCATCCCCCGTGGGGCAGTTCACCAGCCGAGCCGGAACACCTGCCGCCGTGCAATGGGCGGGGACCGGCTTGAGAACCACAGAGCCTGACGCGACCTTGGCGTAGTCGCCGATGGTGATATTGCCCAGAACCTTGGCCCCGGCCCCCAGCAGCACGCCGCGGCCGATCTTGGGGTGCCGGTCTCCACGTTCGGCACCGGTGCCCCCCAGGGTCACCCCTTGAAGCAGCGAAACCTCGTCGCCGATCACGGCTGTTTCACCGATGACGATGCCCGTCCCGTGGTCGATGAACACGCCCGAGCCAATCCGGGTGGCCGGGTGGATATCCACCTGGAAGACCTCAGACATCCGGCTCTGGAGATAAAAGGCCATGGTGTCCCGGCCCTGGCTCCACAGCCAGTGGGCGACCCGCTGGGTCTGAAGCGCCAGGAACCCTTTGAAGAACAAGAAGGGCTGTACATAGCCCTTGCAGGCCGGATCGCGTTCGAAGACCGCCCGAAGATCAGCCTCGGCGATGTCCACAAGTCCAGGGGCGGCGGCATAGGCCTGTTCAGCGATGTCCCGAAGGCTCATGGCCCGCAGTTCCTGGTCGCCGAGCTTTCGCGCCAATTGATAGGACAGGGCGTCGCCAAGGCTATGGTGGCTGAGGATCACGGCGTTCAGCAGAGAGGCGAGTGCGGCCTCATCGCGCGCCGCACGTTCAGCCTCGTTGCGCAGGGCCGCCCAAACAGGGGGGGCATGGCCCGGATCGATCACTTCCAGCCGTGCGGCGTCTTCCCGGCCCATGGGCGTTCTCCCTAGCTCAGCATCCGGCGCGTCAGCGCCGGGGGCAAGGCTCCCTCATGCGCCATATGGTAGGCCCTAAGCAACATTGCTACTGTCAGCATATCAGGCAAATGCCCAGCCAACGCGGTTTCCAGGGCCTCCCGGAAGGGCACCCGCGCCACCGCCAGGTCCTCGGTCTCATCGGGCGCGTGGTCGACAGGGCTCAGTCCCAGGGCCAGAAAGCCCATGGCGCGTTCGTCCGTGACCGAGTTTGACAGCTGCGTCCGAAGCACTTCGCGCCATTCTGAGGCCTCCAGCCCGACCTCCTCGCGCAGCTCTCGGCGGGCGTGCTCGAGGGGATCGCCGTCCAGAGCCCCGCCGCCTTCGGGGATTTCCCAACTGTAGTCGGCGTGGGGAAACCGGTTCTGCCCCACCAGGGTCACCGTCCCGTCGTCGTGCAACGGCAGAATGGCCAGGGCGAGGTTCTTGAACCGAACCACCCCGTAGAGCGCCGGAGCCCCTGTGGGGGCCGTCGCGTCATACTCCTCCACGGTGATCCAGGGATTGTCGTACACCCGGCGCGGCGGGCCCGCCTGCCAAGGGCTTCCATGGGGCTGGCGCCAGGAGAGTTTTTGCGACATATTCTCAACTAGAGCCGTCGATTGAGTTGAACTGCAGCCCCTGAGTCTCCGGGCCATCCAAGAAAAGGTATCCCTTGTCCTCGCCCCTTCCTACTCCTGTCCCCATGGGCACGCCCATGCCGCAGCCCCCGTGCCCGGAGGTGCTGCAGTTTCTGGCCACCCGGCGATCTGCCTCGGCTCAAACCCTGGCTGCCCCTGGCCCCACGTCAGATGAGGTGGACGTGCTCACCCGTCTGGCCACCCGAGTTCCAGACCATGGAAAGCTGACTCCCTGGCGCCTGATCGTGCTGGAGACCGCTCCAAAGGCCGCGTTCGCTGCGAAACTGGAGGCGCTGGCCCTGGAGCGGGGCGATACCAAGGCCGTGGTCAAACTCGGCAAACTCAAGGCCCCACCGTTGGGCGTGGCCGTCATCGCCAGACCGCGCCAAAGTGATATCCCAGAGTGGGAGCAACTGCTCTCGGCTGCGGCGGTCTGTACCAACCTGCTCTATGGTGCCATCGCCATGGGCTATGGTGCCAACTGGATCACCGATTGGTACGCCTATGACCCCGACGCGCTGGCGATCCTAGGGCTGGAGGACGGCGAGCGGGTGGCCGGCTACATCTTCATGGGAACATCGGCGACGCCGCCTCTGGAGCGCGTCCGGCCCGACGCCAACAGCCTGGTCAGCCGCTGGGAGGGATAGGCCTGCCGGCACCCAGTCCTTGCCCGGAGCCTGTCATGCAACTGTCGAACAAGACCTGTAAGAGCCCGCGCCTGGAGTGCCGCCACCAGCCCCTGGGCGGGGCGAAACACAAAGACCGGCCGGCGCAAACGCCGACCGGCCTCCGGTGACACGCCCGAGGAGAGTTGGGCCTACTCTATATAGCAGTTGAAGGCCCTTGCCGCCAGTGAGGGCGCAATGACTGCGTCTGTTCGTCCGGCTGGACATGAGGTTTGGAAACGCTGCCGTTTTCAGGGATCGGCTCGCTCGCGGACGCCCCACATTTGGTCTTCCAAAGCCAGGCGTCGGCCGCGGCCCAGTCGGCGACCCAATCTGCAGCCAGTTGCGCTTACGTAGCACCCCGGTGGAACGGGTTAGTAATCCGCACGCCAGCGATGGTCTGGCCAGGGTTAAGGTCTTCTGTGATCAATTCTTCGCAGCCGGCACCAGCGGCCGCTGCAACGACAAGAGCATCCCAGAGCGACAACTGCGCAGAGGCGCGCAACGCCAGGCCCGCCTTGAGAAGGGCCTGGGTATTGTCAATCACGTCAAAGCGGCTCCAGGCGCGGATCAAGCCGACGGCGTTATCATGGGACAATGGTCGCGCCCGCCGCGCATGCGTGGCCTGCACGTAGAACTCCTGCAAGACCTGCACACTGAGCACCACATCCCGGCGTGCAAGATAGCCAAGCGCCACATGCCGCTTGGTCCCTTCGCCGACGTTGAGGTCAAGGCTGTAGAGGAGGACATTGGTGTCGAGGAATACGCTCATGTGTCTTGGCGATAAAGGTCGCCGCGGGGCAATCGGGCCTCGGCGTCGAAATCCTCAATCTTGACACGGATATCCTCCTCCTCCCGGGCAAGGGCTTCGAACCGCGCGTCAAGGGCGGTCAGGTCCTTCAAGAATTGTTTGACCAGGGCGGAGATCGAGGAGCCTTGCGCCGCGGCTTTCACCCGGGCGGCGAGGTAGGTTTCTTCGTCAATGGCGACGGTTATGTTGCGCATAACGCTGTGATACTGTGAAACTGTGGAAGCATCAAGGCGCACACTGGGCGCGCAAGCCTCAGCGTCGGCTTTCCAAACCTAAGCCATCGTCGGCAAGCCAGCGTTGAAGCGCTTGCCATATCTTCCGTAACGTCCAGGGGCAGTTATCCGGTCGCCCTCGCAGGCACCTATCAGCCCCGCCCCCGGTAAGGGGCCACCCCCTGATCGGGGAGCCAAAGGTCGGCA
>NZ_JAKRSA010000032.1:44883-86047 GCF_022402485.1 Phenylobacterium sp.
TCAGCCCCGCCCCCGGTAAGGGGCCACCCCCTGATCGGGGAGCCAAAGGTCGGCAGGTGCCGGGCCTGATTGCCAGAAGACATCGATGGGAATGCCGCCCCTGGGATACCAGTAGCCGCCGATACGCAGCCAGCGAGGCTCAGCCACCTCAACGATCCTGCGCCCGATCGAAACCGTACAGTCTTCGTGAAATGCCCCGTGATTGCGGAAGGCGGCCAGATAGAGCTTGAGGGACTTGGATTCGATCAACCAGCGGTCGGGGACATAGTCGATCACCAGATGGGCAAAGTCTGGCTGGGCGGTCACCGGGCAAAGGGAGGTGAACTCCGGCGCGGTGAACCTCGCCAGATACTGGGCCTCAGGCTGCGGATTGGGCACGCGCTCGAGGACGGCGCTCTCAGGGCTGTCAAACCCGCGGACATCCTGGCCAAGCTGTGTGAGATGGGTCTCGTTCATGGGCGCGATTTAGCCCCGGGAGGACTGATCGGCAACCGCCCGCCCCGCGACAGACCGGCAGGCCGGGTTTATGACATCGGCCTAATCGGCCAAAGCGCCAGGACACAGATTGAGGGGCCCCCCGTGAGCGGACAGGATTTCAAGGACTATGTGGTTGTGGTCACCGGGGCCTCCACCGGCCTTGGCCGGGCTGTGGCCGTCGAAACCGCGTCCCGTGGTGCGGCGGCCGTGATCATCAACTTCGCCAGAAGCCGGGAGGAAGCCGAGGAGACGGCCCGCCTTGTGGAAGCGCATGGCGCACAAGGCATCCTGGCGCAGGGGGATGTGGGCGAGGATGAGGACTGCCAAAAAATCGCCCAGGCCGCCGCGCGCTTCGGTCGGATTGACGCCCTGTTCAACAATGCGGGCATGACGCGGTTCGCCCCCAACCACGCGGACCTGGACGCGGTGCAGGCGCAGGACTTCCTCGACCTCTACCGGGTCAATGTGGTGGGCGCCTATCAGGCGCTTCGGGCCTGCCGCGCCCTGCTTGAGGCCGCGCCCCAACCCGGGGCAGTGGTCAATACCTCGTCGATCGCCGGTGTGATGGGAATCGGCTCTTCGGTGCCCTATGCGGCGTCAAAAGGCGCGCTAACCACCATGACCCTGTCCCTGGCGCGGGCTCTTGCCCCCAAGATCCGGGTCAATGCGGTGTGTCCGGGGTTTATCGACACCCCCTGGTTTGAGAAGGGGCTGCCCCCTGGCCGGGCGGAAAAGATGCGGCAGGGCGCGGAGGCCTCGACCCCGCTGAAAGTGGCATCTACCGCAGAGGACGTGGCCGGCGCGACCGTCTTCCTGGCCTCACCTGCGGCCCGCCACATCACTGGCGAGACTCTCCTGGTGGACGCTGGGACTCACCTCGGGGCTGCGCCACTGGCCATGAGATAGGTGTGTGGCATTGATGTGACAGTGGTGCGACTTTTTATTAGGCGCCGCCTCTGGAGAATGCCGAATTAATGGCCACGGTCTAGGCTGAAGCGCCTGAGTGGCCAGCCTGCGTTGATCTGCACGCCTTCACCATGAGGATGCAGGACGTCGGTCAGGCATGGCCAGATCGGGAACTCAAGGGGATAACGAATGAAAACTCTCAAGCTTACGCTGCTCGCCGCCGCCACCACCCTCGCCATGGGCGGCGCTGCCGCCGCGCAGGAATCGTCGGTCAGCTTCAACCTCGGCGTTGCGTCGGACTATGTGTGGCGCGGCGTCAGCCAGACCGATGAAGGCCCGCAAGTGTTTGGCGGTGTTGATGTTGGTATCGGCTCGATGGGCTATGCCGGCATCTGGGCATCGAATGTCGAGTTCGGCGACACCACTGTCGCGGAAGTGGACTTCTATGCCGGTATCACCCCGACCCTGGGCGTCGCGGCCATGGACTTCGGCGTGATCTACTATTCCTACGTTGATGCGCCGTCCGGCTCTGACTACAATTTCTGGGAATTCGCTGCTTCGGGCGTGATCCCGGCCGGTCCCGCTGAAATCGGCGCCGCCATCAACTATTCGCCGGACTTCTTCGGCGGCACCGGCGATGCCTTCTATTATGAAATCAACGCGGCTGCGCCTCTCACCGAAAAGCTGAGCCTCAGCGGTGCGGTTGGCCGTCAGGAAGTCGATGGCGGTGGTGACTACTCCACCTGGAACATCGGCCTGGGCTACGCCATCAACGACACCATCGGCGTTGATGTCCGTTGGCACGACACCGACGAAGACTCGCTTGGCAAGATCGGCGAAGGCCGCCTGGCTGCGAGCCTCACCGCCGCTTTCTAAGCGACGCGGATAAACATCTGGAAGGCCGTCGCCCTTGGCGGCGGCCTTTCTTATTTTGACCCCATTCTCCCTTCACGCTGTGTGGAGATTTTGGTCGCTCGGCGGACTCGACCATCGCTGTGGCCTGGGGGCTTACATCCCCCAATTGAGTAGGGTTGGACGTGGCGCAAGCCCCGTCTATGTTGTCGGCTCGCAGGGAGTCGCGGAGTGTAGCCCATGATGCGGATGGCCTTCCGGGCGCAGACAGTCGTCGTCGATGTTGTCATCGCCGCCCTGGCCTTTGCCTGCGCCTATCTTCTCTCGCCATCAGCCCTGCCACACCTGGGTTTTGATGGAACGCCCTCGCTCAACATCGTCCAGCTGACGGCGATCTACGCCACCTTTGCCGCCGTGTTTTCCACCCTGTTCCGGGGTGAGCTTTCCCCCTGGCGCTATGCCTCGATCCCCGACGCCCTGGTGATCGCCAGAATCGCTGCCCTGACGGCGGGGCTCTTCCTGCTCACCGTATGGATCCTCGACCGCGCCTCCACCCTGCCCCGTTCAGCCCTGGCCATGGCGGCCGTCTTTCATGTGACCGGCTGCCTGGGTCTGCGGGTGTTTCGCCGGGCGATCCACGAGCATGCCCTGGTGCAGGTGGCGCCCCTGCGCGGTCCCGTCTCGCCTCAGGCCCCGCCGCTTCTGCTGATCGGCCCTTCGGCCATGGCCGACACCTATCTGCGGGACGCCGCCAGGGTGCAGGACCGCCGCTATACGCCGGTGGGCATTATCGGCCTGGAGATGCGCGATGTAGGCCAGCAGGTCCGGGGCGTTTGCATCATCGAGAGCCTGGACCGCCTGGAAGAGGCCCTGGACGACCTTCGGCGATGGAACCGCTATCCCCGGGCCGTCCTGTTCCTCGATGAGCCGAGCCGGATGAAGGGGTTAAACCCTGACCACCTGGGCCGCTTCCGCGCGGACGGCGTGCGTATGCTTCGACTGCCCAGCATCGTCGAGCTTCGCCATCATGAGGGTGCGACCCTCATGCCCCTGCGCGATGTAAGCGTTGAAGAACTGCTGGCCCGGGAGCCGATCCAGCTCGACAAGGCGCCTGTCGCCGCGCTGATCCGGGACCGACGGGTGCTGATCACCGGGGCCGGCGGCAGCATCGGCGGGGAACTGGCCCGTCAGGCCGCAGGCTTTGGCTGTGCCCACCTGACCCTGGTGGATAGTTCTGAAGCTGCCCTGTTCACCATCGATCGGGAACTGGCGGAGACCCACCCCGAACTCTCGCGCTCAGCCGTGCTCTGCGATGTGCGCCATGCCGGCCGGTTGCAGGGTCACTTCCAGGCTCAGGCCCCGGATCTGGTCTTTCATGCCGCTGCCCTCAAGCATGTCTCCATGGTCGAGCGTCACCCGTGCGAAGGGGTGCTGACCAATGTGATCGGCACCTGGAATGTGGCCGAGGCCGCGCGCCTGTGCGGCGCAGCCCAGATGGTGCTGATTTCCACCGACAAGGCCGTGGACCCGACCAATGTGATGGGTGCCACCAAGCGCCTGGCCGAGGCGGTGATCCAGGCCCAGCAGACCAATGGCGCCCGGACGCGGTTTGCCGCCGTGCGGTTTGGCAATGTGCTGGCCTCGGCGGGCTCCGTGGTGCCGATCTTCAAATCGCAGATTGAACGGGGCGGTCCGGTGACCCTGACCCACCCCGACATGACCCGGTTCTTCATGACCATTCCAGAGGCCGCGCAGCTGGTGATGCACGCCACCGCCGCCAGCGCCGAGGATCAGGACCATCAGGCGCGCCTGTTCCTGCTGGAGATGGGCGAGCCCGTGCGGATCATGGACCTGGCCCGCCAGATGATCGCCCTGTCAGGCCGAACCCTTGGTCTGGACATCGAAATCAAGATCACCGGCCTGCGCCAGGGTGAGAAGCTCACCGAAACCCTGCTCGATGAAAACGAACATGCCACGCCGTGTGCCCCCAAGGTCATGCAGGTGGTGTCCAATTCGGCCGTGCGCATCACCCCGGGCCATCTACAGACCCTTGAGGCTCTGGCAGAGCAGGCTGACTCCGAAGGTGTGAGGACCGCCCTCTTCGACCTCGTAGGCCAAATTCGCGGCCAGCGGCCAGGCGGCGCCCCCAAGCTCAAGGTCGTGGCCGGCGGCAGCCAGGCCTGAGGCGTGTCGCCCGCAGGGGCGCAGGACCCGATCGTTCCGGGCTAAGTTGAGGCGGTCGCAATTGGCAACGCAGCACGGCGTCCATCAGACGATGATCGCGGCAACAGAACCAACCTTAGCCAAGCCACCCGACTGTGCAGTTGGCCGGCCGGCCTAGTCCCACATAGGTCCTGGACCTAGCCCCGCTGGCTCTGCTTTCGTAAGGGCACCGAAGCATTGGGCGATCATAGGGGCAACATCGGCATGGGGTGGTTCAGGAGTCTGTTCGGAAAGCGTGAGCCCTCCGCCCTTGTAGCGGTCTCTGCTCTGCTCGACGCGCCGGCCTCGCCCCGACTGGTCGGGGCGATCGAACAGATCGCGGAAGAGCTTACGGAGGTGCGGCTGGGCAAGGGTCTGGCCCGGCTACGGCCGCAGCTGATCCTGATCTTCGCCCGCCAGTCTGAGGACGCGGCGCGCAGGCTGTCCGACAGCTACTGGACCTCGGATCGCGGGCACAATGTCGGCAAGGATGTGTACAAGGCCTACAGTGCCGCGCTGGGGGCCTTTCTGATCGTGCTGGACCGTCGACCCCGGTCAAAGACCCCGCTGCTACACGCAATCGCGGCCATCGAGGCCCTAAAACCCCCGTTGCGGATCGAGCCGGCCGACCCGGACGGATACGGACTGGCGACCCTTGGCGAAATCCAGAGGGACCTCTCCGGACTGCTGTAGGGTGCAGATCACAGAAGACCCCGATCTCGCTGACAAATCACCGTGGCGTAGCCAGCCCGCCACCGTGACAAAGGCCGGAGACTCTAGCCTCAGCTGGTCCAAACTTTGGGGCAAGGTCACTGACCCATAAAATATCGATGCACATCGGCGATCTGGTGTAGGTCGAAACGCTATTCGAAAGCTACAGGCGGCGATTATCTACCGAGCTATGAAGAGGGATCGCAGCGAGAGGGATATATCGGCAAAAGCTTTGTTCAAACCAGCAGAGTCTGATGCATCAAAATAGTAGCTCGGATTACTAGCGCATTCCTGAAGAATTTTTTTGATAGCACTATCTGTGACTTGAAATGCCACTGTATATATGTCGATTTTGTTTGCCTTCATGTTGCTACAAATCTCTTCCGTGTACTTATTCGCTTCAGTCGCAACGCCCACTGGGTTGACGTCATGCCGACCGTTACTCTTGTTCAAGAGCTTTGTATTTCGACCATCCGTCATCAGGACAATCGCCTTGCGAGGGTTTGAGTTGACCCCTCCCCCCCCATAGGGCGCTGCTTCCGTGAAAGGAACCGGACTTGAAATGACGTTGAAGCCCCAGGCGAGGCCGGAGGGAATGTAGGTCTCGCCCGCCGCCGATAACGCACTGATGGCGTTCTTGACGGTGGTCATGTTGGTGGTGAGCGGTGTGATGACTGAACCGCAGGTCATGTTGAGGAAGCCCGGATAGCGGCGGGTCGGATCACTGTCAGACACGTTCTGCGGATAAGCAGGGGAGCCAGTGCAGCCATGGTACTTGTGGTTGATCGTCGATGGCTTCGTGCAGTTGGTGACCGGCGGGTTCAGCTTGACCGTGACGCAGTTGACATTCTTTGTGCATGTCGAGTTGTACGGCACGCCGTCATTGTACTTGACGCAGGAAAAGGACTGCGTCTGACAGGTCGTTTTCTGCGTCTGGGTCGTGCATTTGGATGGAACGCTTTCGACCCAGTCGGCGGGAACCTTCATCCAGGGTTCGTTGCGTCGCGCAACGCCAGTGTTCACATACTGTGCAAAGGGCACCACGGCGATCTTGACGTTGGCTTTCGGATCAGCGGTCAATGTGTTGACCAAATTGGTCGCTGCTTTCTTGAGACTGGTCAGGCGGGCACCAGACATCGACCCGGTCGTATCGAGAACAAGCGCCAGCTCAAGCTTTTCGTTTTGCCTCCGCTTGACCTCCGTGAATGCGCCGACAGTAAAGTAGTCGATTGATAGCAGACCCAGAATTATCGTGTCGACCTGGGCTGTTGCGACCCCGACCACGGAGTCATCTTTACCGTTACTGAACGTCGCTGTGAACGTCTTGGCGTAGCTGCCCGATCCTTGGAGCTGAGCCTTGAAGGCGGCCACCCCCACGGCGTTGAGCTCGTCGTCAGCCAGTTGCCCCGAGAGAGCCGCCAGAAGAGCCGCCGCATCCAAGGCGTCTTGGACCTTGACCTTCTCCGAGGTCGCCCGCTGCATGTCGATACCGCCCAACACCAGAACCGAGAGCGGCAGGGCCGTGAGCGCGAACAAGATGGCCACAGCACCACTCCGGGCGCGGGCGAAGCGCGAGAGAAAACCGGTGGACCTGTTTCCAGAGCCCGTGGAGCGTTGACGGTTCACGAGTTCTAATCAGCCTCTCAACTGGAACTTCGTGTGGGATGGTAAGGCGCTCAACTGAACAAAGGAGCTAACGGAGGTTGTTCCTATCCCCAAAAGCTGGACCGGTTTGAGCTAGAATTTTCTCATTGTGGGGTTTGCAGGGATAGGCAGGCAGAGGAGGGGATCATCGCTCGACGGGGCTTGGCCCAGTTGTCGGCAATACGTCCACGCTCACAGCGCTCGATTCAAAGCTCACGGGATTCGGGTCACGATGCTGGCAATGCGGATCACGCCGATCAGGATGTTCAGGCGACGGTCGTGAAACCGTTCACGCAATTCTGGCTGGTAAGAGAACTCCATCGTCTGGCTGTCTCGAACTGTTGAGGGCAGCCATTGCGGCTCTCCTGCCGGTTCTGGCCGCCCCGTTCGGGCAAAGGCCAGCCAGTAGGCACCCACGCGTTCGGCGACTTGGTCATCCGTGGGCGTGTGGATGGCCTGGTAAGCAGGCGTCTTGCCCAGCGTGCCGAGAACAAAGGCGATCTCACCGCCATGCGGGACGCCCGGCTCAATACCTTGTTGCTGCTCCGGCAAATAGCTGAAGTAGTAGCGCCAGGTTTGGGCGCGCCGTGAATGAAGGTCGGCGATGCGCTTGCCGAAAGCGCCAAAAACGGCATCGCGGACCGCCTGACGTGCGAGATCGGTTTCGTCGGTTGCTTCTGGATACAGCAGGTGGACCGCTATTTTGGCCACACTCAGTTTCTCGACCAGACTTGCCGGATCAAGTCCGAACAGTTCTGCGACAGAGGCTTCATTGCTGTTGTTGCCGATAATGAGTGGCAGGGCAGCCGACTGTCCCTGCTCGAACAGGTCTAGAATAGGCGCTGGCAAGACGGCGTCCCCATAGACCAAGCTCGGTGCGAGGGATCGGCTCCGCCCGCTGAGGGTTGCAAAGGCGGCTGCCGGGACTCCACGCAGCATGGCCTCAGAGGCAGTCTCTCCGCCAAGATCCAAGGCCTTGGCTACCTCTATTCCGGCGGCCCTGGCCTCTGCCTGACTGTGGCTAGGGATACCGTAGGGGCTCTGGGATATCCCCCTGTGGAACAGCCCTTCGGCCAGAGGGGAAGCGAAAAGCGCCAGCACGCTTTGCGCACCAGCAGATTCACCCATAATCGTGACATTGCCGGGGTCTCCGCCGAACGCACCGACATTGTCTCGAACCCATTGCAACGCCGCGATGAGGTCGAGCAGTCCGAAATTGACTGCACCGCCCGGCGCGGCCTCGTCGAGGGCCGGATGGGCGAAGAAGCCCAGTGGCCCGAGCCGGTAGTTCAGCGTCACGATCACCGCCCCCTGTTGAGCGAGTGCCGAGCCGTCGTAGGCTGGCAAACTGCCCGAGCCAGAGACGAAACCTCCACCGTGGATCCAAACCATTACGGGCAAACCGGCGTCGGGTTCAGGAGCCGGGGTCCAGACGTTCAGGGTAAGACAATCCTCGGACTGGGCTCCTATTGGCCCAAAGGCAGCGTCCTGGGCAGCCGAGACGGGTTGAATGCAGGCCGGGCCAAACGCCGTGGCGCGTCGTTTGTCCCAGGCTTCGGCCGGCTGCGGTTCACGCCATCGAAGCGGCCCAATGGGTGGAGCGGCATAAGGAATACCCTTGAAGACCGAGACTTGCGCATCCTTGACCCCGACCACTGTCCCATTAAGCGTGCGGACCACAGGATCGGCGATCACTGGCGTTGTCGAGCAAGCCAGCCAGAACAGGGTGACCAGAGCGCCTCTGATCAGGCTCACTGGCCCGTTGGTCTTGCTCACTGAAAGCGTCCTTCGCCGGCGAGCCAGGTGGAATGTACGCGGATTGACCTTAGAGCATCTGGCGAGGCGGTCATTGGGTCGCGCTCCAGAACCACCAGATCGGCGGCCTTGCCGACCTCAAGACTCCCACAGGTATGGTCGAGATGGCATTGCCAAGCAGCGTCGATCGTGACGGCCCGCAAGGCCTGAATCGGTGAGATGCACTCACCTGGATTCAGGATGCCGCCGCCCTCGTTCATGTCGCGAAGCACAGCATTCTCGACACACCGCAGCGGATCAATCGGCGTCACATTGTAATCGGAGTGTAGGGAAATGCGCAGACCGCCCGCCAGAGCCGAACGGCAGGGGTCGAGCCTGTCTGCTCGCTCCGGCCCGAGCAAGCGATCGCGGAACGCCCGGCCCCAGTAGTGAACATGGCCGATCAGGAAGGACGGTGAGATGCCGAGCGCCTTCATCCGCGCGATCTGGTCATCGTGAAGGATACTGCAGTGTTCGATCCGATGCCGAAGACTGTGGCCGCCCTCGCCGCCGGTACCACGCTCATAGGCGTCGAGCACCACATCAATGGCAGCATCGCCGTTCGCATGGATCCCGATCGGCCAGCCATCACTGTGCAAGGTGCGAACCAGGGTCTCGATCTCTTCGGGGGAGTAGTTGAGCGCGCCACGGTTGGTCGAATTCAGGTACGGGCTGCGTTGATAGCCGGTCAGACCCTGGTTGGAACCGTCCGACCAGGCCTTGATACCGCTGAATGAAAAATTCGGGGAATGAAGACCTGGCTGCAGCCCCATCTCCTTCCATTTTTCATAGTGGGTCGACACAAGCATCCCGGCATAGCGGACGGGGGCGTCCCCTTTTAGCGCCGCCTCGATCAAGGCAATATCAGCCTCGGCAAACAGGCCGCCGATGCCACAATCATGCAAAGCCGTGCACCCCTTGGCGGCGGCATCGTCAAGATCAGCCCGCAAGAAGCCGACGAGTTCTGCCTCACTCGGTGAGGACATAACCCGGATAAAGGGCTGAAAGGCGGGCGGCTCTTCGAGCCGCCCCGACAGTTCTCCGTCTGCGTCCCTGACAAACCGTCCCTGAGGCGGGTCTGGGGTGTCCCTGGTCAGCCCAGCCAGCCCGATGGCACGACTGTTGGCATAGGCGTTGTGGCCATTGGATTCGAGGATAAAGACCGGCGTTTCCGGGGACAACTGGTCGAGGTCGGCCCGGGTCAGCTCGCGGCCCGGCATGATCGACGGATCCAGCATCTTGCCCTGGATCCAAGCGCCTGGGCCTGCGTTTGCGGCCGCGTTACGGATCTTCTGCCTCGCATCGCCCATGGTGGCCGTGGTGAACGGCCCAAGGTCCAGCCAGGGGCGCAGTCCAGCAAAATTGGAATGCATGTGCGGATCGACGAAACCCGGCAGCACTGTGTAATCGCCGAAGTCAATCAGACGGGTGCGCGGGCCCTTCAGAGCCAGGATGGCCTCTCGGCGACCGCGGGCCATGATGCGCCCGTCCCGAACGGCGATAGCCTCAACGATCGTATTCCGCGCATCCATGGTGTGAATGCGACCGGCCAGGAAGATTTTGTCGGCCAGCCCGAGATCCGATGTTCGAGCGCCTGCCACGACGGGCGCAGCAACGACGGTCGCGAAGAAGCCTCCGCCGATCCCACGCAGGACGTCACGGCGTCCGTGCAAGGTCCGCATGACATGCATGAAACCTTCATCGCAGGCATTACACATTAATGGTCTCTTTCTGGCAGAATCCGCATTAATCCGATGTATCTTAAATCTACGTTAGACCAACATTTACCAATAACGTGATGACTAGATTATAGTTTAAACAGTCTATCTCGCCGCATCACAAACCACTACGCGTTGTAGTTGTCACTGTCAGACAACCAAAAATCTATTACTAGAAAATGCCACACCGAACGCCACTTGACAATACAATCAACCCGACTAATTTGGAATAACTTTCAGCAAATTTGAGTTTGGGTTCAAATGTTTATGAACAACAAGCGATCTATCAATTCTAATCCTGCTTTTGTGTACCTCGCGTCAGCAGTATTCATCGGACTGATTGGTTTGGCATCTGGCGTAGGGAGTTCCGCGCAGGCTCAATCCCGCCCTCCGATCGAGAGCGGCGCAAGCGGCGGGGCCAACCCAGGCGACACGGGCGGTGGCGGCTACAATCCCGGGCAGGGTAGCGGCGGCGGTGGCGGCTATAATCCGGGGAGTGGCGGCGGTGGCGGCTACAATCCTGGAAGTGGTGGCGGCAGCGGATACAATCCGGGCAACAGCGGTGGCGGCGGATACAATCCAGGCTACAACGACCGGGTTTTCATTGTTGTTTTCCGGGACTCTGGATTCCGCGGAACGTCGATCCGATTTGATGGAGAGATCAACAACCTGCATTATAGTGGGCTAAACGACGAGATCAGCTCGATGCGGGTCAGCGGGACCTGGGAGGCCTGCACTGACGCCAACTTCCGTGGTCGATGCAGGACCTTCAGAAACAGTGTTCGAGACCTGCGCAACACTGGCATGAACGATCAGATATCGTCGTTGCGACCGTTACGTTGATTTGATCTCTGATCTTCGTCCAAACTCTGACCAGAGCCCCACACCCTGTGTTCTGTGGTGTAGTTGCCAGCTGTCACAGGCAGGATCGCAGTGGGAATAACTGTTATATAAACAGTTGACCTCGATTTTTTGTGTAGGATCTGGACAAGACTATCGGGGGCTTATGGTCACAGATGACGATGTTGACCGAAATGACCAACGCCGAGGCTTCCAGTCTTTGGAGTGGTTTGTTGATACTGCTTCTCGGGCTGCTCTCGATTCGCGTGACGCTGGTCAATCACAAACACGCCGATGAAAGCGATACGGGCAAAAACTCTGAGGTCGGCCGAGCCGCACGCGTTTTTTCCAATGGGGTAGAGTACATTCCGATCAGTGTTGGCGCGTTGATCCTGCTTTATCACCTCGAGGTTCCTGTCACAGCGATCCATGTCCTGGGCATAATGCTGCTTGCCGGGCGTGTCGTTCAGGCGGTCGCACTAAGCGGGTCCAAGAATGGTTTCAGCACCTTGGCCGGCATGGCACTCACCTTCGCGGCAATCTTTACAGGTGGCGGGATGCTGGTCGTTTACGCCTTCCTTTAGGGGACTTGCACGGTGAGATGATGTGCTTGGCCTGTCGCTGGCGGCTGTCAGCCTAGCGGCAAAAGGACTCTGACCAATTCGGACGTAAGCCGCTGTCGGGGACGGTCTACCGCGGAGCTCATTTCGTCTCACGACACCGGTGTCCGGTGGACCTAATCCGCAATGCCGGTCGCTATACTTCCGGTTCAGCCTCAGTTTTGTGGACGTCGTGGAGCTGCCGGCGCAGCGCGCGATTGAGGTCAGCTGCGGGACGATCGGGTGCTCGATGACCCGATCCCCATACTCTGGAGCCCTCGAAGCTGGAGTTTTCGGGAGCAGGTCAGCAGGTCAGGGGAAACCGCGCATGGTCCAAACTTTTCACGGCCGCGAGTTAGCGACCGGGGGTCAGGACGACCTACGACCGGGCCTTGGGCGATACCGTCAGGCCAAGGAAAACCAAGATGGCCTGGTTGAGGCGAACGATATCCGCGTCGTCCAGCCGCCCAACAGGCGAGCCCAGTTTGGATTTGGCAACGGTCGTAATCTTGTCGGCCATCAGCCGGCTGGGACTGCGCAGTCCAATACGCTCGCTGGATTCGACCAGCACCCGAAACAGGGGCGCTTCGGTCTCATCCGTCGTGAACGCACAGACGGTAATCGACTGGGTCGCGTCGAAGATATCGTCCTGCACGATGAGGGGCGGCCGGGGTTTACCCGCGTCGTCGCCACCGCAGGCAACAGTCCAGATATCGCCGCGCTTCATCAGATGAGCGGTTCAGAGCTCGCGTCAATGAAGGCCTGATCGTCGCCGGCGTGATCGCTGTTGGCCACGGCCAGCGCCTGACGATGGGCCTGGGCCTTGAAGCTGGGCGCTCGCACGTCGGGCACCCAGATCTGGATGGGGCGCATGCCCTGCTCGCGCAGGCGAGCGCGATGGGCGCGAACTTTCTCGCGTGAAGAACCAGATGCGGCAGCCACCATAGCGGCCTCCTTTCCTAGGGTTACATGTAACCTATTGGAAAATGTTGGTGCGGACAGGAATTTGCAGCGGCACCCACTCGCAACCTTTTCATTCAAAGACCGGAGAGCGGCCCCGGATAGCCGCCCATGGCGCATGCGTGGGCTGATGCATGCCGCACCGACAGATGTTCATGGGCTTGCGTATCGCAAATCCATTTGAAACGTGCTGGCGTCGGCGTTCCCAAGTGGAGGGCGAGATTGCTGTGCTTATCTGCCGCTCCCGCCCGCCCGGTTCATTCGGGCTGAGTGTACGTCGTCAGAACCTTATCGACGACGATGTCGTCGGCGCGGGCCCTAGCCTGCGCCATGTCATAAGTCGTCTGCATGCGCATCAGCGTATCGGCCTTGACGCCAAAGGCCTTCTCGAACCGGATCGCCATGTCGGCCGAAAGGGCGGTGTGACCGTTGAATAGGTTGCTGAGCGTCTGGCGGGTCACGTGGAAGCAGGCGGCAAGGCGGTTGATGCTCACACCATGGGGATCGACGACTTCGCTCTTCAGCCAGTCACCGGGATGGACCGCCAGCGAGGGATGCATGGTCATAGCCATCAGTGATAGTCCTCCAGGTCTAGGTCGGCGATCGTCGTTTCATCGATCCTGATGAAGGTCAGGCGCCAGGTCTTGGTGACGGTCATCGCCCAGCGCCCGGCCTTGTCGCCAACCAACTCGTGCAGCCCGTAATTGGGTGGCACGGCCAGTTCGTCAAAGCTGCCCGCAGCATCGATGAATGCCAGCATCTTGCGGATACGAGTAGCGTCGCCCACCAGGCCCTTTGCGTTGCCGATCTCGAAAAACCGTCGCAGCCCTTTGTGGGTGATGCGCTCAATATCCATGACGCCTTATGTCAAGCATCGATTTACATGTCAAACCATGTTTGACGGTACGGCTGCCGCGCGAGGCCGTGACCGATCAAACCTGCGACCGAGCCCAAGGGCCCGTCAGCACCGATGGTTTTTCCAGTAGCGGTCCCAGCGTAGCGCCACCGTGACTGACCTGCTCCCGGCCCGACCTGGTCCAAGGTTGGGGGCAAGGTCAAGGTTCCCTAGCTCTTTCGTTTTCGTTCCTGCGATTGTCGACGCTCTCTTGCGCTTTTGGCTGTCCGGCGCGCAGCACTGTTCGGCGAGCCACCCCCGCGGCGACATCCCCATCCGCCCCATCGGCTTCCGCCGGTTTGATCGCCGAATCAATAGGGTTCGCGCGGGCGTCGACCCATGACCGGCCCAGACTCGGCGTCATGGAGAAACGTGGCCAAGCTTCGTCGTTGGTTGGATCAGGCACCGGTCACTCTGATGGCATCATGAAGCCGCGACTTAGATTCATCGAGAGGTTCAACTCGACGCTATGGTCGATGACCTCCGCCGACTGATCGATGATGATTGTGGTCATCAGCGATCCGCTGCGAACGACAATACCCCTCTTCTCTCGAAGCCTTGCTGGAGCGTCCGTTAGACTCTGCAGCCGATTGAACAAGGAAGAAGGCCTACGGATGAACCTCAGCTCAGACGCCGCCGCAAATCCGTGGTGCTACGACTCGAGGGAGCCAATTGGCGGCACAGCGAGAACGAAACACAGTCGCGCGCACCCCTATGCCTACTAAGGTCTAAGCGCTTGTAGAGTGTCCGCGCCCGTGGATCTTCCCATTTCTAGGGGCGGAAGAGTGATCCTGGGCGAAGTCCTCAAGGGCGTGTGACGCTTAAGAGCGGGCGGGGCGCTTGCGGGTCTTATTTCCCACTCCGATTAGTTCGTTGACCATTTCGGCCACGTCGTCGGGGCTCAGTGGACCCGCTGGGTTGAACCAGGTGTGCGTCCAATTGATCATGCCGAATAGCAGCATGGTCTTGAGACGGGACCTTGGGGGGTCCTTGGCCAGGGTTGGATCCACGGCGGCGACGAGATCCTGCACCGCCTGGATGATCCTGCGCTGCTTGCCGACGATGATCTCGCGCTTGTCGTCCGGCAGGCTCCCGAGTTCGTTGAGCAGGACTTTCTGGCGGCTGGCGGCGCCCACGTAGTGAGCCATGAAGGTATGGACCAGCGCCGCCAGCGCCTTCGGGGGGGAATGTCCCGCCTCGGCGATAATGCGGACATCCTCGAGTAGGACATCCACGTGCGATGACATCACCGCGAAGAGGATCTCTTCCTTCGACGGGTAATAATAGTATACCAACGACTTGGAGTAGCCGCACGCCTTCGCGAGATCTGCGAGCGAGGTCTCCGAAAAGCCCGCTGTCGCGAACAGGTCCGCAGCGTGCTGGACGATCGCCTCGCGACGCTCCTCGTATTCGGGGGCCTGCGTTCGGGCCAAGAAGACTCTCCGGATCAGCCCGCACCATAAGGGCGAGCGCTGCCGACGCCCGGTGGGGAATCAGCGACGTTTCGAGCCTAAATGTGAATGGCTTGGCCCCGAACCGCCATGGCCGCCTCTTTCAAGGCCTCGCTATGGGTCGGATGGGCGTGGCAGGTGTAGGCAATGTCCTCGCTCAGCGCGCCGAATTCCATGGCCTGACACGCCTGGGCGATCATGGTGCCGGCGACCGAGGCGATGCACCAGACTCCAAGCACCTCGTCCGTGTCCGCGTCGGCGATGACCTTCACGAAGCCGTCCGGCTCGTGGTTGGCCTTTGCCCTACTGTTGGCGAGTATCGGGAAGCGCCCGACCTTGACCGCCCCTCGTTCTCGCGCCGCCTCTTCGGTCAAACCGACGCCGGCGATCTCCGGAGACGTGTAGACCACGCTCGGTATGAGCCGATGGTCGATGACCCTACGCTGGTTGGCGATGGTCTCCGCAACGGCGATGCCTTCGTCCTCGGCCTTGTGCGCCAGCATCGGGCCCGGAGCGACATCGCCGATCGCCCAGATGTTCGGCGCAGACGTGCGCAGATCATCGTCGACCTCGATCTGCCCCCTGGCGTTGACCGACAAGCCAGCCTTCTCGAGTTGGAGGCCTTCGACGTTCGGTCGGCGGCCGACCGCGACGAGCACGGCGTCGGCAGTCAGGCTTTCCGCCGCTCCGCCACCGACGGGCTCCAAGGTCAACGCCGCCGCGCCGGCAGTGACCTCGAGCGCCGCGAGCTTGAAGCCCAGCTTCAACGCGAAACCTTGCTTGCGGAAGATCTTTCCAGCCTCCTTTCGGACATCGCCGTCGAAGCCGGGGAGGACCTGGTCGAGCATTTCGACCACGGTGACATCCGCGCCCAAGCGACGCCACACCGAGCCGAGCTCCAGCCCGATGACTCCCCCGCCGATGACCACGAGATGCTTCGGGACCTTCGGAAGCTCCAAGGCTCCGGTGGAGTCGACGACGATCTGCTGGTCGATCGCGACGCCCGGTAGATCGACATGCGAGGAACCCGTGGCGATGACGATATGTCGGGCCCGGACGATCCGCTCGCCGATCGCGACCGAGTCCGGCCCGGCAAAGGCGGCCCGACCTTTCAGCCATTCGACCTTGTTCTTCTTGAACAGGAATTCGATTCCGCCAGTCAGCTGATCGACTGTCTGGCGACGCTGCGCATGCATGGTGTCCAGGTCGAGTTCGGCCGTCACCTTCATGCCGAGCTTGGCGAGCGCACCGGAAGCGGCGGCGTCATACAGCTCGGACGCATGGAGCATCGCTTTCGAAGGGATGCAGCCGACGTTGAGACAGGTGCCGCCCAGGCGGTCGCGACTCTCGACGCATGCGGTGCGAAGCCCCAACTGGGCCGCCCGGATAGCTGCGACGTAGCCGCCGGGCCCGCCGCCGATCACCAGGACGTCCAAGTCGAATTCGGTCACAGGTGCTCCTTAAAGGGAGGCCGAGGGGGAGGGCAGTTCGCGAGGTCGACCTTCGTCGTCCAACGCTACGAAGGTGAAGGCGGCTTCCATCACCTTCTCGTGGTCGGCGCTTTGCCGCACGCGTCGCCAGGCTTCGACCTCAATCCGCATCAACGTGCGGCCCGCGCGGGCGAGGGCGGCATGCACCAAGCCTTCGTCACCGACCTGGACTGGCCGAAGGAAAGTCATCGAGTCGGCCGCGACCGTGACGACGCGATCCTTCGCGCGTTGCGAGGCGACGCCGGAGGCGGCGAGGTCCACCTGGCACATCAACCACCCCCCGAAGACATCGCCGTTGGGGTTGGTATCGGCCGGCATCGCGATCACTCGGATGGCCGGGGCTGTCGGTGGCGGCTCACTCATCCAAAGGCCAGGTTTCGAGTACCTCTACGAACCTGGACAGCCAGGTGTTTGTCTGGTGACCGTCGACCACCCGATGGTCGATGGTAAGCGACACGTAGGCCAGCGGTCGGATGACGATGGCGTCGGACCCGTCGACCTCGCGGACCACGACCCGCTTCTCGAGCTTGCCCACGCCGAGGATCGCCGATTGCGGCTGATTGATGATGATCGGCGTCGCCACCAGCGATCCTGACACCCCATGGTTCGAGATCGTGAAGGTTCCGCCGCGCATGTCCTCGGGCTTCAGCCGGTTGTCCCGAGCTCGCTTCGTCATATCGGTGAGACGCTTCGCGATCCCCAGGAGGGACAGGTCTTGGGCGCTGTGGACGATGGGCACCACCAGACCCTTGTCGCCAAGCGCCGTACCGATCCCCACGTTGACGCTCTCGTAGATCTCCAGCCGGTCATCGAACCATCGGCTGTTGATCGTGGGTGCCACGCGCATGGCCTGGGCTGACGCAGCGATCAGGTAGGCGGTGAACGTGAGGTCGGCACCCTGCTGTTGGAAGCTCGGCTTGTGTTTGCGGCGATGCGCCATGATCGCGCTGAAATCGCATTCGAACACCGCGGTAACGTGCGGGGCGACGGTCACGGAGTTCAGCATGTTCTGAGCGATCGCCAGACGCATGCGGTCGTGCGGGACGGTGCGGACGCCGTTCGACCCGCCGGATACCGGCGCGGGCTTGGCCGGCTCGGCCAGTGTCGGGGCGCTCGCCAGCGGAGCCGATGGGTTCTGGGCTCTCCGCTCCACATCGGCGCGCGTGATTCGCCCCCCACGCCCAGTGCCGGTGAGCGTCGCGGGATCGACGCCGTACGCCTTCACCGCCTTCCGGACGGCGGGAGAGAGACGCTGTTCGGTCGAGCTCGCCATGACGGGCGCTGCCACGGTGGGCGCGGGCGCGCCCACAGCTGCGGGTGCCGCAGCGGGCGGCGCCGGGCTCGAAGCTCCAGGAGCCTGTGGCTCACCAAGCCGGCCGAGGATAGCGCCCGGTAGCGCCTCGTCGTCGGTGTTCAAGAGGATCTCGAGGAGGACGCCGGCGGCGGGCGCGGGCACCTCCTGCGCGACCTTGTCGGTCTCCAACTCGACGAGGGGCTCGTCGAGGGCGACGGTGTCGCCGACCTTCTTGAGCCAGGACCGGACGATGGCCTTGGTGCCTTCCTGCTCGTTCGGCACGCGGATGTCGGTCATCAGAAGCTCACCAGTTCGTCGATCTTCGCCCGGATCCGCTCGACCGAGGGCAGAGCCCATTCCATCAGCACGGGATTATGCGGGCTCGGAATGTCCGGCATGGTCAGGCGCGAGACCGGCGCATCCAGATCCATGAACACCTGGTCGGCGACCACGGCGGCGATCTCGGCGCCGAACCCGGCGGTTTGCAGGTCTTCGTGGACGATCAGGCACCGGTGCGTGCGCCGCACGCTGTCGAGCACGGTCTCGCGATCCCACGGCATCAAGGTGCGAAGGTCGATCACGTCGACGGAGCGGCCTTCGGCAGCCTCCTCGCACCGGTGGATCATCGCGCCCCAGGTGACGATCGTCAGGTCGTCGCCGGCGACGGTGATCCTGGCCTTGCCGAACGGCAGCGCGAAGTTGTCGCCCGGATAAGGCCGTCGGGCCCAGGTGTGGTCGAGCATGGCGCGGTGTTCGAAGAAGATGACGGGGTCGTTGCCGCGTAGCGCCGTGCGTAGGAGGCCCACCGCGTCCTCGGCGTTCGAGGGTGTGGCGACCATCCAGCCTGGCGAGTGGACGAAGGCCACCTCGTTGGTCTGACTGTGCCAGGGATCGCCGCACTTGAAGTAGCCGCCCGGCACGCGCAGGACCATCGGCGCGGCGAACCGGTTGTTGGTGCGCCAGCGCATGGTGCCGCAGTCGTTGATCTGTTCGGTCGCGGGCTCCGCGTACTTGCGGAACTGGATTTCCGGGACCGGCATGAGGCCCGCGAGCGCCATGCCGACCGCCCGGCCGACGATCCCCTCTTCGGACAGGCTGGTGTCGAACACGCGCCGCTCGCCGAACTTCTCCTGCAGACCGAGGGTCACGGCATGGACACCACCCTTCGGCCCGATGTCCTCGCCGAACAGTAGGACGCGGTCGTTGATCGCCATCTCGTGCTCGAGCGTCCGGCGGATCGCCGTGACCATGTTGATCCGCTGGCCCTGCGGCTTGGGTTGGTCCGACGAGGCGGGCGCACGGTATCCGTTGGCGTGGAGACCGCCCTGAGCCTGGATCTCTCCTGGCTCCGCGAACACGTGACGGACGACGGTTTCGGGCAGGGCCACCGGGCGAGCCTCGGCCTCCTCGCGCGCGGCTTCGGCGTCGGCCTGAGCGCGGGCTTCGATGGTGTCCCATTCGCCGGCGTCGAGAAGCGGCTCGAGATAGGCTTTCAACTTCGGAAGGGGGTCGCGCGCCCACTCCGACGCCACGAAGGTCTCGGACTTGTAGGTTTGGGTGTCCTGGAAACTATGTCCCTGGAGGCGCGGCACCGTCAGTCGCAGCAGCGCGGGTCCGCGGTTGGCGCGCACATAGGCCACGGCCTCGTCGGTGAGACGCGCAGCTTCCGACGGCTCGGTGCCGTCGCCCTCGAAGATCTTCAGGCCCCGCCAGCTGGCGAGGTTCGCCGCGATGTTGCCGCCGGGCGTCTGGAACGAGGAGGGGACCGAGATCCCGTAGCCGTTGTCTTCTATATAGAGGAGCATCGGCAGCGCTTGGGTCGTGGCGATGGTCAAGGCCGACCAGAAGCCGTTCGACGCGACCGAGCCGTCACCGCCGAGAACGACCGCGATCGCGTCGCGGTAGGCCGGGTCACCGAGCTCCGCACGATGGTATTCGATGGCCTGGGCCCAGCCGGCCGTCGGCGTGTATTGAGCGCCGACCCCTCCGCACATCGGCAGCGCCGAAGCGCCCGTCGGGTTCGGGTAATTGAACACAACGCCGATATCGCGGCCGTCCGAGTACCCGCCGGCGCGACCCATGCCCGAGCCGAGCGCGTCGGCGACGGGAACGCCCAGCGAAAGCAGCAAGGGACGCGAGCGGTAGTAACCGCAGGCCGCGTCGGTCGCTTCGGTCAGGCGGTCGCCCAGCAGGATCTGTGCGAGATCATGGCCGCGGGCGGAGAACTGGTAGAGCACCTTCTTCTCCGGAACGAGGCGCTCTTCTTCCATGCGGTCCAGCGCGCGGGAGAGGTGGATGAGATAGGCGATCCGCCGCCAGTCCCGGGACTCGTCGGGCGCGTTGCGGGGCGCTTCCTTCAAAGCCAGTGTCTTCACCTTGTCTCCTTTCCGGCGCGGATCCCCGCTCAAACCGGTTGTCTGGTGTCGTGTCGGTCGGACGTCAGTCGTCGTAGCTCAGGACCAACAGGTCGCTCATGGGCACCGCCTGGCACGTCAGCACATAGCCTTGTGCGACCTCCTCGTCGGACAGCCCGTAGTTGGCGTTCATGTGCGCTTCGCCCTCAATGACCTTGGCGCGGCAGGTGGCGCAGACGCCGGCCTTGCAGGCGTAGGGCGCAGTCATGCCGGCGGCGCGGACATTCTCGAGGATGCTGCCGTTGGCGGCGTCGAACGCAAGCGTGCGCCGGCGTCCGTCAAGGGTGACCTGGACCTTGCGACCAGCGGCTTCCTGACTGCGCCGCTGCGCGTCCGCGGCCTGGGCGGCCGATGGGGGTCCGATCGTGAAACGTTCGACAAGGATTGCCTCGCGGGCGACGCCCGCATCGAGGAGACCCAGTTCGACGGCGTTCATCATCGGACCTGGCCCGCAGATGAAGGCGGCGTCGATCGTGGATGGGGTCACGAGGCGTTGGAGCACCTCGGCGACTTTTGCCGAGTCCAGCCGTCCGTTGAACAGCTCGACGTCTTCATCTTCCTCTTCCAGGAAGTGGAAGACCTGAAGGCGGTCGAGGTAGCGGTCCTTTAGGCTCGCGATCTCTTCAAGGAACATGATGCCGTTCGAATTGCGGTTCCCATAGAGGACGATGAACTCGCTCCGGGGCTCGAGATCGAGCGCCGTCTTCAGCAACGATAGGATCGGCGTGATGCCCGAGCCGCCGGCGAAGCCGACATAGGTCGCCGACTGCTCTGAATCGAAAGTCCAGGTGAAGCTGCCATGGGGCGGCATGACCTCGAGGAGGTCGCCGGCCTTGATCGCTTGGCTCGCCCAGTTTGAGAACTTGCCGCCTTCGATACGCTTGATCGCGACCCGCAACTCGTCCTCGTGCGGCGCCACGCAGATCGAATAGTTGCGGCGCACATCCTCGCCCTCGAGGTCAGCCCGCACGGTGAGATGCTGCCCGGCTTTGAAGCGGAATGTCTCCGCAAGAGGCGCGGGCAGTTCGAAAGCCAGGGAAATCGCGTCGTCGGTTTCCCGGCGAACGTCTCGGACCTTGAGCGCGTGGAAATCGGTCGACATACGGGTCCCTAGTGACACTTGAAGTGGTCGAACGGCTCGAGGCAGGCCCGGCACTGCCACTGCGCCTTGCAAGGTGTCGATCCGAAGCGGCTGACCTCGCGCGTCTCGTCGCTGCCGCATCTGGGACAGGCCACGGGCGCGCCGGCCTTGAGGGTCATGGAGGCGCTGCCCTTGGGTGGCGGCGCGATGCCATAGTCGCGAAGATGTTCCCGGCCGCGCTCCGTGATCCAATCGGTCGTCCAGGGCGGTGCGAGCACGGTCTCCACCGGCACGTCCGAATAGCCGGCCGCGTCGACCGCCTCGCGCACCGCTCGCTCGATGACGAGCGTGGCCGGGCAGCCGGAATATGTTGGCGTGATCAAGACAGCGGGGGGCTCGCGCCGAATGCCTCGGATAACGCCGAGGTCCATTAGCGAAATAGCCGGAATCTCCGGATCGGGGACGCTCTCCAGCGCCGCCAGAATGCGTTCCGCCCCTTCGGCGCTGAGCTGCATCGCCATGCCGCCTACCAAACCGCGTCGGGATAGCTTCTCGGCAGGTGCTGCATCGTCGCCAGCAGATGGCCCAGGTGCTCGGAATGCCGCCCCGCGCGCCCACCCCGAACGCCGCGGGGATAGACCGGCGCTGGCAATCCGGCGTCCGCAAGCACCGACGACAGGCGCGCATCGAAGGCCCCGCGGAGCGCCGAGCGGTCGACGGCGATGCCCTGCTCGATGAGGCCCGCCTCGACGTCGTCGACCAGGAAGAGCTCGTCGATGAAGCGCCAGCACCAATCGAGGCCCACCACCATGCGGTTTCGGCTCTCGTCGGTGCCGTCGCCCAGTCGGACGATCCAGTCGGCGGCGAGATCGGCGTGATAACGAACTTCTTTCACGCCCTTGGCCGCGATCTCTGCGATACGCGGCTCGGTCGACAGCATCAGCTGCTCGAAAAGCCCGAGCTGCGCCGTGGAGAAAAGGAACTGTCGCGCCATGGTCTGCGCGAAGTCGCCGTTGGGCTGTTCCACGAGTAGGCAGTTCCGGAAATCGGACGCGTCGCGATGGAAGGCGAGGCGGTCGCCGTCTCGCCCACGATCCTCTATGGCGCCCGCGAAGTTCAGGAACAGCGTAGCCTGGCCGATCAGGTCGAGGCCGATGTTGGCCAAGCTGAGATCGATCTCGAGCGCCGGCGCATGCCCGCACCATTCCGTCAGTCGTTGGCAAAGGATCAGGCTGTCGTCGCCGAGGCGGAGCAGATAGTCGAACATCGCCCCATGAGGCGCGCTGTCGGTCCGCGTGTCGGCCGGAAAGAAGTCGCGGTTCATCAGATGTGCCTCACGACGTCGGGGATGTCGTAGAACGTGGGGTGTCGATAGATCTTGTCCGCCGCCGGTTCGAACAGGGCTCCCGCCTGATCCGGATCGGATGCGACGATATCCGAAGACCTAGCGATCCAAAGGCTGACCCCTTCGAGGCGCCGCGTGTAGGTGTCGCGGGCATGGCGCAGCGCCATCTCCCCATCGGGCGCATGCACCGACCCGACGTGCCTATGGCTGAGCCCGCCCTTCGTGCGGATGAACACTTCCCAGAGCGGCCAGTCTTGGCTCATCGATCGGTTTCCGGATGTAGGGTTGTAGTGGAGGTCAGGCCGATGCGCGGGCGCGCTGCTTGGCCTCATGGGCGTCCGCAGCGTCACGCACCCATGCGCCCTGCTCCCAGGCCTCGCGCCGAGCTTTCATGCGCTCCTTGGCGACCGGCCCTTCGCCGCGGACGACCGCGTAGAACTCCTCCCAGTCGATGGCGCCGAAGTCGTAATGGCCCCGCGCCTCGTTCCACTTGAGATCCTTGTCTGGGATCTCGAGGCCGAGGTGATCGGCTTGCGGCTTGGTGATGTCGACGAACTTCTGGCGAAGCTCGTCGTTGGAATCGCGCTTTATGCGCCAACGCATCGACTGCGCCGAGTTCGGCGAATTGTCGTCCGGCGGCCCGAACATCATCAGCGACGGCCACCACCAGCGATCGAGCGCGTCCTGCGCCATTGCCTTCTGATCGGGCGTGCCGGCGCACATCGCCATCATGATCTCGTAGCCCTGGCGCTGGTGGAAGCTCTCTTCCTTGCAGACGCGCACCATGGCGCGGGCGTAGGGGCCGTAGGATGTCCGTTGCAGCGGCACCTGGTTCATGATCGCCGCGCCATCGACCAGCCATCCGATGGCACCGATGTCCGCCCAGGTCAGCGTCGGATAGTTGAAGATGGTCGAGTATTTCGCGCGTCCGGTGTGCAGAGCGTCGATCATCTCCGCGCGGCTGACGCCCAAGGTCTCGGCTGCGCAGTAGAGGTAGAGACCGTGTCCGGCTTCGTCCTGGATCTTCGCCAGGAGGACGGCCTTGCGACGAAGCGAAGGCGCGCGGGTCAGCCAGTTGCCTTCCGGTAGCATGCCGACGATTTCCGAATGGGCATGCTGCGAGATCTGCCGGACCAGGGTCCTGCGATAGGCCTCTGGCATCCAGTCCTTCGGCTCGATGAACTCGTCGGCAGCGACGCGTGCCTCGAACGCCTCCACGAGCGCAGGATCTTCCTGGGAGATCTGCGCCAGGCTGCCGTCCGTCTTGCCGAGCTCGGTAGTGTACATCGCTGCCTCTCAATTTCCTGACGCTTACAATAGTCTGACCGGCCGGTCAATCAATCGCGCGCATGCGTCGAGGCTGAGGTTCACACTTGCGTTTATTGTCTGACTGGCCATTCTATTAATTCGCAGGGAGGTTCCCATGAGCTACGCAACGATCCATTTCGAGATCGAAGACGCCGTCGCCAAGCTGACGTTCGATCGACCCGATCGCCTGAACGCTTTCACCGCCGAAATGCATGGCGAAGTCGCCGACGCCCTCGATGCTGCGGAACGCGAGGGCGCCCGTTCGGTGCTGATCACGGGATCCGGTCGAGGCTTCTGCGCCGGCCAGGACCTCAACGATCGCGCCGTGGCCCCGGGTGGCGAGAAGGTCGATCTGGGCGCGTCGGTGGAGCGGTTCTACAATCCATTGATCACCCGGCTGACGACGTTCCCGGCGCCCGTGGTTTGCGCCGTCAATGGGGTCGCGGCCGGCGCCGGCGCCAACATCGCTTTTGCTTGCGACATCGTCCTGGCCGGTCGCAGCGCCCGTTTCATCGAGTCGTTTTCGGCGATCGGTCTCATCCCGGACTCGGGTGGGACCTGGCATCTGCCGCGCCTGGCCGGCCTGCCGAGAGCCATGGGCATGGCGCTTACGGGGGAGCCCATCGACGCGGAACGTGCGGCCCAGTGGGGCCTCATCTGGAAATGCGTTGAGGACGATGAACTTGCGAGCGAAGCGCTCGCTCTGGCCACCAAATTCGCTCAAGGCCCCACACAAGGCTTGGCCGCCACCAAACGCGCCATCCGAGGCGCTATGCTTCGCTCGCTGGAAGAGCAGCTCGAGCGCGAGCGGGACCTGATGCGGACGTTGGGACAGACCAACGACTACGGCGAGGGCGTCGCTGCCTTCCTCGACAAGCGTCGGCCCCGGTTCACCGGTCACTAGGCCGTCTTCCTCGTCAGTCTGGAGAACTCGAATGGCCGTCCGCGCGGTGGAAAGCTTCATCCGAAATCATTGGGTCTCGCCCGGTCGCAACGCCGAGGTCGTGCTCAGCGCCATCGACGGCTCGGCCGTCGCGGAAACGAGTAGCGAGGGTCTCGATTTCGCGGAGTCTCTAGCCTACGCACGCAGTGTGGGCGGGCCGGCTTTGCGGGCCATGACGTTCCACGAGCGTGCAGGTCTGCTCAAGGGGCTCGCGCAAGCCATCATGGCGCGCAAAGAAGAGCTCTACGACATTGCCGCGTCGACCGGTGGAACGCGCGCCGACAACTGGATCGATATCGAGGGCGGCGCCGGAACACTGTTTTCGTACGCCTCGAAGGGACGCCGAGAGCTGCCGAACGCGCGCATCCTGTTGGATGGCGAGGCTGAAATCCTTGGCAAGACCGGCACCTTCATCGGCCAGCACGTCTATACGTCTCTGCAAGGCGTCGCCGTTCTGATCAACGCCTACAACTTCCCGATCTGGGGTATGTTGGAGAAGCTGGGACCGTGCCTGCTGGCCGGTGTGCCGGCGATCGTCAAGCCGGCGGAGGTGACCGGCTATGTCGCCGAGGCGGCCTTCCGCATCATGATCGAGAGCGGCCTTCTGCCCGAAGGCGCGCTCCAGCTGATCTCGGGCCAGGCCGGCGATCTCCTGGACCATCTCGGCGGTCAGGATGTCGTCGCCTTCACAGGGTCGGCGGCCACGGCGCAGAAGCTCCAGGCCCATCCCGTCATCGCGCGTGAAGGAGTGCGGCTCACGGCCGAGCGGGACTCGCTCAATGCCTCGATCCTGGGGCCGGATGCGGCGCCCGGGACGCCAGAGTTCGATCTCTTCATCAAGGAGGTCGCCAAGGAAATGACGGTCAAGGCGGGGCAAAAGTGCACCGCCATTCGCCGCGCGTTGGCGCCGGCGTCGGTCCTCGACGCGGTTCAGGATGCGCTGATCGCCCGGCTGTCGTCGGTCAAGGTGGGAGATCCGCGCCTCGAGGGCGTGCGCATGGGTGCGCTTGTCAGTCGCAAGCAGCGCGACGATGTCGCCGCGAGGGTGCAGCGCCTGGCTACGCGCGCACAAATCGTCTTCGGCGACCTGAGCGGCGGCGCAGTCGAGGGGATAGGGTTGGAAGGCGGTGCCTTCATCACGCCGGTCTTGCTGCGGAGCGACGATCCTTGGGCTCATGCCGATCTCCACGATGTGGAGGCATTCGGCCCCGTCGCGACCGTGATGCCCTATCGGGATCTCGACGATGCGATCGCGCTGGCCAACCATGGTCGTGGCAGCTTGGCCATGTCGGTGTTCACCAAGGACGCCGATACCGCGCGGGAGGTTGTGCTCGGCGCGGGGTCCCACCACGGGCGCACCGTGTTCATCGACCGCGACAGCGCCAGCGAGTCTACTGGCCACGGCTCCCCATTGCCTGTCCTGGTCCACGGCGGACCGGGCCGCGCAGGCGGCGGCGAGGAGCTGGGTGGCGTCCGCGGTGTGAAGCACTTCATGCAGCGTAGCGCACTGCAAGGTTCGCCGGACCTGTTGAGCGCCGTCCTTGGGGAGCAAATGCCTGGCTCACGCCTCGTGGAAGGCGATCGCCACCCCTTCAGGCTGCGGTTCGGCGAGCTGGAACCCGGCTACAGCCTGAAGACCGCGAGCCGAGAAGTGACCCTCGATGATATCGAGCACTTCGCGCACTTCACCGGCGACACCTTTTACGCCCACATGGACGAAGAGGCGGCCAAGGCGAGTCCGATTTTCGGCGGGCGGGTCGCGCACGGCTATCTGATCCTATCCTTCGCCGCCGGCCTCTTCGTCGACCCTGCGCCCGGGCCCGTTCTGGCCAACTACGGGCTGGAAGGTCTGCGGTTCATCAAACCGCTGAAGCCGGGTCAGAGCATGCGAGCCGTCTTGAGCGTGAAGTCGAAGTCGCTCAAAACCCCTGACATGGGCGAGGTCCGCTGGCGCGTCGACGTGTTCAATCAGGACGACGAGCTGATTGCGGTCTACGACCTCCTGACCATGAGCGCGGTCTAGTCGGACGTCGGCGGTGGAGGTCTATGACGCAATCGAGCGCGCCACGGTCGCGGACCTGAGAAGGCTTCAGCTGGAGCGTATGCAGGCGAGCTTCGCGGCCGCCTATGCAGGTTGCTCGCGGTATCGCGCTAAGTTCGACGCGGCCGGGGTGAAGCCCTCGGACCTCAAGAGCCTCGACGACCTTCGGCGGTTTCCGTTCACGACCAAGGCCGATCTGCGCGAGGCCTATCCGCTCGACCTCTGTGCGGTGCCGAAAGAGACGTTGGCGCGAATCCACGCTTCGTCAGGGACGACCGGGCAGCCGACGGTCGTCGCCTACACGCGGGGCGACGTCGCGACCTGGAGCGACGTGGTCGCGCGGTGCTTGCATGCAGCGGGCGCGCGACCCGGCATGAAGGCGCATATTGCCTACGGGTATGGCCTATTCACAGGCGGCCTCGGCGCCCACTACGGCGCCGAGGCGCTTGGCTGCACCGTCATCCCGGTCTCGGGCGGCCAGACGGAGCGTCAAGTCAGATTGATCGAAGATCTCCGCCCCGAGATCATCATGGTGACGCCCAGCTACATGCTCGCGATCCTCGACGAGTATCGCCGGCAGGGGCTCGACCAACGTCAGTCGTCGCTGCGCATCGGCCTGTTCGGGGCCGAACCGTGGTCGGAGGGCATGCGGTCGGAGATCGAGACCGCTTTCGGCCTGCAGGCCTTCGACATCTACGGCCTGTCGGAGGTCATCGGGCCAGGCGTCGCCCAGGAGTGTGCTGACGCCCCCGGCGAGCTGACGATCTGGGAAGATCACTTCTATCCGGAGATCATCGACCCGGAGACCGGTGAGCCGCTGCCCGAGGGGGCGGCCGGTGAGCTCGTTTTCACCAGCCTGACCAAGCAAGCCATGCCGATCGTGCGGTACCGGACGCGCGACCTCACCAAGTTGCTGCCGGCCATCGGCCGCCCCATGCGGCGGATGGCCCGGGTCGGCGCGCGAAGCGACGACATGCTGATCATCCGAGGCGTGAACCTCTTCCCCTCGCAGATCGAAGAACTGCTCTTCGGCTACTCGGCGCTCGCCCCGCACTACGAGGTAGAATTGCGCCGACAGGGGCGGCTCGACCAGGTCAGAATTCGCGTCGAGAGCCGTCCGGCGGCGAACCCGCGCTTGGCCGCGGAGCAAGCGAACGACCTGGAACGTCTGATCAAGTCGACCATCGGAGTAAGCGTCGGAGTTCAGCTCGGATCGGCAGGCTCCGTGATGCGCTCGCAGGGCAAGGCGGTCCGGGTCGTCGACCGCCGCGCAGAACCATCTTGAAGGAGAGACCGATGAAGAAGCTGATCGCCCTTTACAAGGTGCCTAAAGACCCCGAGGCCTTCATGGAACGCTATCGGTCAGGCCATCTGCCCCTGGTCGACAAGATCCCGAACCTGATTAGGACCGAACTGACCCTGATCGACCGAACCTTGATGGGCGAGCCCGGAAACTACCTGCTCGCCGAAATGTACTTCGAAAATGATGCGTTCAAGGACGCGATGCAAAGTCCGGAAAACGCCGCCGCCGGGGGCGACCTCGCGAAGTTTGCTGGCGGCCTCGTAACGATTATGATCGGCTCGATCGTCCCCTAAAGTCCACAGGGTTGCCAGCAAGAATGGTACGTGCGGCCTCCGTGACGCGCAGTCCGACACTTCTGGCGCTATCAACTCCCCGACTCGGCCCACCAAACGAGGTGGGCCTCTTTTTCTTGGCTCGTCTGCAAGCTACGTTGAGCGTAGATCGCGAACAAAAGTGCAACATGCGCGGTTGTTGACGAGCACTTGCGAGGTAACTCCGCAGGCTCAATGCCGGTCATGTCTAGATACATCGTTCCTAAGACACTTTATCAGAATTCATCTATTTTGGGATTGATGTAACCACTGGAATGGCTGTGCTGTACTTTACCATTTCTAGCGCGAAATGTGATGACGCGGCAGCGACGGACGGGTGTGTCAATAACTTCTGCATCAGGAAGGCGTTGTATCCTTGCACGTCTTCCGCGACGACCCGCAGTAGATAGTCCCAATCGCCTGACATCGAGAAAACTTCGACGATCTCCGGCTGCCTCTGCACGTATGTTTCGAAGGGCAGACGCACGGTCGGATCATGGCTCTTCATTCGCACGTTGCAGAGCACGTTCACGCTGCGCCCAAGCCGTGCAGGGTCAACAAGGCGGACCGTTTTTTTGAAATAGCCTGCCGCTTCCATCGCTTTGATCCGGCGCCAGCAAGAGGCGCTCGATGCACCTACTCTGTCTGCCAATTCGACGACACTGATGGTTGCGTCTTCTTGCAGTAGTCTCAGGATTCGCAGGGCGATCTGGTCGAGCTCGATATCAGATTTCACAGGTCGAGTGTACGCCGAAATCCCATTTCAGCTAGTGCTGAATCGCTTGTCACTTTGAAACGAGGTATCGGGGCCTCTGTGCGATCCTTCAATCATGACGAAGGCAACCGAAGCTGTCCCGGCAACCGGCTATCCCGGACGGGAAAACTCGCATCACAGTTATGGCCACGATGTCAGGCAATCGGCGTTCGCATGACCGAAGCACGAAGCCACTCATCGGGTACAATTTTTGACAGTTTGGTGCCGCAGCCGCCGGATGCTGTTCTGGCCCTAATCGGACAGTTCCGCGAAGATACGCGAGCTGGCAAAATTGACCTAGGCGTAGGCGTATACCGCAACGCTCAAGGCCGAACGCCAGTTTTTGAAGCCGTTAAGGCAGCTGAACGGGCCTTACTCGAGACGCAGGAAACCAAAGCCTATCTGGGACCGGAAGGGGATTTGGCTTTCCTCGAGGCGCTCGAACCGATCATTTTCGGAGGCGCAGTTTCTAGCGGTGACTTGATTTCCGTGCAAACGCCAGGCGGCACTGGCGCGCTTCGCTTGGCAGCTGAGCTGGCTGCATCTGGCAAGGTCGGCGCAAGAGTGTGGATCGGCACCCCTAGTTGGCCGAACCATGAGCAGATCTTTGCGAACGCCGGTTTGCGGATCTCCAGTTTTCCATACTTCGACCAGCGCACACAGACGATCCAGTTCGAGGCTGTACGCAAAGCCTTGCGCGACGCAGAGCCAGGTGACTTGTTCTTGCTGCACGGCTGTTGCCACAATCCATCCGGAGCCGATTTTGGTGAAGCCGAGTGGGCGGAAATCGCCCAACATCTCAGTGCGCGGGGGATCGTGCCCCTGATTGATCTGGCCTATCAGGGCCTTGGAAACGGCCTAGAGCGCGATGTAGCGGGCCTGCAAGAAGTGATCGCAAACGTCGATACCGCGATCGTCGCCTATTCGCTGGATAAGAATTTCGGCCTCTATCGCGAGCGCACAGGCGCCCTCTACGTGAAGGTGAATGGGCGGTACGCTGAGGCAGTGAAGAGCAACATTCTGAAAGCTGCGCGTTGCGCCTGGTCGATGCCGCCGGATCACGGTGCTGCGGCAGTTCGCCTGATCCTCGAGGATGCGCAACTCAAGTCGCACTGGCGTCGTGAACTCGACCTTCAGCGCGCGAGACTCTTCGACATCCGGGACGCGCTTGCGGATGCCGATGAGCGGCTCGCACCGATCAGGCGCCAGCATGGCCTATTCTCGCTACTGGCCATCGACAGCGAGGGAGTGGAAGCCCTGCGCCGCGATCACGCGATCTATATGGCGCGGAACGGGCGCATTAATGTTGCCGGACTGACTATGGACACTATCCCGGCTTTCGTAAGAGCTCTGGACACCGTTCTCCCCCGATAAACAGCTCAGCGCTCGTGACATCGATACATTAAGCGGCGATGGCTAAAGGCCCAAAGGCTGGCCAAATCCCTTCCCCGGACAGCCGATGCCCTCCTGCCAAATTTCCCGCATGCTGATAAGTTTGCTCTCTTGTTCTCGAGGCGCCGCAGTCTTCCGGTCTCTTGGCCGCACAAGCAAAAAGGGCAACACGCGTGACGGCGATTGGTAACGGTTACGGAATCCGCGACTGGGACGACTTGCGGCTCTTGCTGGCCTTGCACCTTGCGGGCAATTTTCAAGGGGCAGCTCGGCTGCTCAAAACCGATCAGTCCACGGTCTCACGGCGATACCATCGCTTCGAGCTTGCTCTCGGCGCGAAGATTTTCGAACGACACGGAAAAGAACTAAAGCTGACCGAACCGGGTCGCCTCATCGTGGAGCGCGCTAAGAGCGTTGAAGACCTCGTCAAGGAACTGAACTTGAACCTGGGAGCTCTCGACGTTCTGCCGTCCGGGACTGTCAAAATTTCATGTACTGAAGGTCTCGCGTCGGTTTGGCTGACACCGCTGATGGGTAATTTTTGCGCTCAACATCCAGACATCGATATCGACATCATCACGAGCCATGGAGAATATGAAATCATCTCCAAGGATGCCGACATAGGCATCGGCTATACGCGGCCAACCAATGTCCGCCTTGTTAGCCGTCTAGTTGGGCGCATCCCCACAGCGGTCTTCGCCTCAGCGTCTTATCTCGAAGCCCGCGAGCCAGTCGAGGACAGCGCTCAAATCCGCGGCCATGACATAATCGACTATCATACCCACCACTTCGTTCTCGCGAGCGCCCGCTGGCTCGACGCGGTACGCGAAAACAACCACGTGCGGCTGCGAACCACATCGGCCGCGGTTTACGTTGCGGCAGTCCGTGCTGGGCTGGGGATCGGAGTTTTTCCCCGTTTTTACCGAGATATATGTCCGGACCTTGTAGAACTGCCTAGCAGCACCGTTTTCGACAATGAGGTTTGGCTGGTCTCCCATGAGGAGACTAACCAGGCGCGACGCATTCGCTTGGTCGTTGATTGCATCGCTCGTGGGTTTGACCGTGATCGTCAGAAGTGGTTCACCAATCGGGCCGCGTAAGCGGCGCACGGGCGTTTTTCGCCCGTGCGCCGTCGCCGTTTTTAGAAGTTGCGGTTTATCCGCAAAGTGTACCGCCGGCCGAGCGAATCACCGGTCAAGGTCGGTGCCAATGGCTCGCTGTCAAAGATATTAGTCACGGTTACCTGAACATTGGTGGCCTCGTTTACCTGATAAGAAACCGCCGTATTGAATAGGAACTGTTCAGGTAGCTTTAGGATATCCTGCGATTCGTTGGTGAATAGCAGATCGAACTTCGTTTGTGGCCGATAGTTGACTTCCAAATTTGCGCGGAAGTCGTTCAGCCGGTAGCTCAGGTTCAATTGCGCAGTGTACCGAGGATTGCTGTTAGTCCCCTGCGTGCACGTGCGCACAACGCCGTTGTTCGAACTGCAAAGTTTGTCGACGTAGAAAAGGCTTCCGTCGATGTTGAGAGTGGAATCGCCGAGACCGAGGCCGTCGAGTGGGATGTCGCTATAGCTCGCGACCGCGCTCAAACCCGCGAACGTCGTAAAGGCCCCATTGACGAACGTGGTTGTAATGCCCGGCTGGACAGGATCTATGGCGATCTGGCCGTTGTCGGTTCCCCCACGAACCCGGCGGAACAGCGTGCAGAAGCTGTTGCCGGCGTCAGGGTTCGCGATGTCGAAGTTCGGATTGTCGTAGCAGCCGCTCCCAATTTCGCCGGCGGAGAGGGCTGCGATGTTATCAGTGATGCGAATATCACTCCAGTCGACAGCCGCTTGGAACTTCGGCAGGAATCGCGGGCGCAGTACGACGCCGAACGTGTAGGAGTCCGCCTTCTCGTTGGTCAGGTTCGGGTTGCCGCCTTGCCGTGAGGGTTGAGTGATGCCAATAGCACGGGAGTTAAACGTCCCGGTTATTCCATAGCTTTGATAGAAGGCCGCGCAGTTGCGGGCCCGGACTGTGGGTGCGGCCCCCTGGCTGACGTTTCGCGAGTCGCATGGATCGGGGAAGGTCGATCGGCCCTCGGCCTGAGGCGTGAAAAGCTCCGGGATGGCAGGCGCGCGCAACGAACGTGTGTAATTGCCGCGGAATTCTAGGTCGGCAACTGGGCGGTAGCGGCCCCCCGCTGTGTATGTTGTAAAGCCACCGTTCAAACTATTATCGACATAGCGGATCCGCCCTTCGGCTTCCAACGTGTTAACCAGCGGGAAGTTGAGCCCTGGTGAGACCAGCGGAACAAGCAGTTCGCCGAAGATTTCCTTCGTCTTGAGTTCGCCCGAAAGCGCGGAAAAGGGCGTATTGCGCGCCGCGCCTACCGAGATCAGGCGATCTGGCGTGAACTTGCCGTATTCGCGGCGCCGCTGAACGCCAGCACTGAAGCCTACCGGATCGGCACCCCATACGGAAAACAGATTTGAGGACGCGATTGTCGCTAGGAAGTCAGTCTGTTCAAGCAAAGATCGATTGTTGGACTGAAATGTAACATAGCTCACAGCAGCCGCGGTGACATTGTTACCGAAGACGTTCAACGGCACGCAAGCGGCGTCTGCCACCGGACTTAGAGCCCCAGATGCGACGTTGCGCGTGGGGGTGGGGTCGCAAACTAGACTGCCAGGCCCTTGTCGGACATTAATGGCATTCACGAAGCGCTGCTGGTTGACTTCAGTAGCGTAGTTGTCTGACAGCGTCTGACCTTGATTGTAAGATACTTCGTAGTTGAAGGTTCGACGGCCCAATCCGACTTCCCCGCGTAGCCCAACCACAGCGCGCTTTACCGTGGTCTCAACGCGCCCTCCGAGGTTACCCAACTCGGGGATCGCTCTGGATAGATTGAAGTCTGTAATGCCATTGGCGACCAGCGTCGCGCGAGCCTCAGCGCTCAAACGGGGGTCGTTAACGGAGAATAACATTGGGCCATTGGGGATCGTCCGGCCGCCAAATAGCGGTGAGTTATAGACAGGCTGTTCTGCGATTTCGCGGCCGCTGCTACGGAAGAGGTTGCTCTCAAGAAACGCCGTGACGGCAGGCGTTAGGTTGTAGCTGACATTGAAATTCACCGACTTTCGCTGAACGTCGGCGGAAATCGGCTGGGTCAACCTAAGTTCGAAGCCGTCGCCCCCCGACGCTACTACCGCCGTGAAGGGCGAGCCAGGGTTGTAGGGGACGATTTCGCCCGCCGCGTTAAACATCAGGCGGTTTTGACCGGTCGGCCCGAAGCCAGGGGTTCGCAGCGTGGAATCGACGACAGGACTGCCGATCGGCGACAGCACGCCGGTATAGTTGATACCTGGAATGCGGCTATTCTGTATGAAGACCGCATTCGGAATGCCATCGGCCGGTCCAGTGTTAAACGGGATGTTTGGATTTATCCGTCCGTCGTTCGCTGCGGTGCGGCCTGCAATGTTAGCGGTCGCTGAGGTCGCAAGGGGGTTTGTCGCCAGGAGGTAGCTTCGCCGGTTGATGTCGCGCCGCCAAGCGTTGACCCCTTGTGAACTGTCGAAACTTAGGGCGACCATGGCGTTTCCGCGATCTTCCGCGAAGTTGCGGCCTGCAAGAGCGGAGATATTGAAACGCTGGTTATCGCCGCGCTCTGTAATTCCGGCCTGGGACGAGATGCGCGCGCCCTCGAACCTCTGACGCAAGATGACGTTTACGACCCCAGCGATCGCATCCGAGCCGTACGTAGGCGCCCCACCCACCGCAAGGTTTTCGACTCGCTCAACCATGATGGTTGGAATGATGTTGAGATCGACCTGGACGCCAGCTGGGTTGCCGCCGCCGACAATATTACCTTGAACTGTCGGCGGGTTCGTTGAGACATGACGGCGGCCGTTAACCAGCGTCAACGTGCGGCCTGAACCCAGGCCGAAGCGGTCCACAAAGAGAGCACCCGGCGAGAACTGGCTTTGGTTGTTCAGTGAACTTTGGCCAGCCGCGAATCCCGGTGTCGTGCGAAGGACCTCGCCTACGTTGGTGGCCCCGCGGTCCGCAAGTCGTTCGGCAGCAACCACTGTCGCGGGCTCAAGTGTGTCGAATCCTGCGCGGACGATACGCGAGCCGGTGACCACCACTTCCTCGACCTGGCTTGGCTGTTGAGCGGGTGCGGTCGTCTGCGCAACAGCCTCGCCTGTCACCATGACGAGGGCCGAAGTCGCGCATGCGAGACGGCGCAGGTTCGGACGAGCGATATTGGCATGGTTCATTGTTATTCCCCCAAAAAGAATTGGCGAGCTTGCGCTCCTCAAAAGCCACTGGCGTTGCCGGTGAAACGCGGCGAGACGCCTTCGCGCTCACCTGTCTTCGGGTCGATGACTACGAGAGCGACGATCCCAAGGTTGGCATTCCGTCGGATCTCAGGCGTCTCCGCCGAGGCGGCGCTGGACCGGTTGGTCGTCTCGGCGCTGGGATTCGAGCCGCCGGGAGAACCGCGAACGAATTCCGTTACCGGCATACCTTTCTCTCGGACGGCGTCGAGGAGTTCTTCGGTATAGTCGCCGGCCAGAACCACTTCGTCTGGCTCAAGGCCCTTCGCGTTGGAGAAGAATGGCTCGACAAAGCTCGGTGCCTGGATCGCATCGCGGCCGGACTTGCCGTAATCGATTAGGTTGGTGATTACCTTGAGTGTCTCTTGGTGCAGTGCGTGACCAGCAGCCGCAGTTGCGAACACAGGCCTCTTGTTTTTGAGCACGATGGTGTTGGGCACCATGTTGGGCATGGGCCGCCCGGGGCCGACCTTACGAACATGATTTTGCTGGAGGCCAGCTGGGCCGGGGACCGAAACGCCGTCCACATAGAGGCCAGTCGCAGCGCCGTTGGTGGAATGCATCAGCGATGCGACATTCCCCTGCGGATCGACGACTACCATGGTATCCGTATGTGGGTTGTTGGTGCCACCTGGTGACGCCGGGAAGCGGCCATCCCTGATTAGCGGCCAGTACGCGGCGATCTTTTGCGGATCCAACCAGTCCGTCGGCGGAACCGGCAACTGATCAATGCGTGTACCCATGATCGTCATATTGGTGCCGGTCGCCCGGAAGATTTTGTGGTAGTAGTAGAAAACGTCCGGATTCTCGTAATAGCGACCAAGTGAGGCCAGTTTGCTTTCTTGAGCTAGACGCAGACCGCCATGCATAAAGTGACAGTGCTGAAGAGAATAGACGTCATAGCCTTTGTAGTTGGTATGGAGGGGCTGGCCCCATTGCACGGCATAGTTAGCGAGGTCGGCCATGCTCATCTGGCCACCGTCGGCCCGCACGCCAGCCACAAACTTTTCGGCCCACGCCCCAGTGTACATATAGGCCGCGCCTTGCTGGGCGACGTTGCGAAGCGTGTTTGCTAGCGCTGGTTGCCGGAATAGCTCGCCTGCCTTGTAAGTCGCTCCGTTCGGCTTTCGGAAAATGTTGCGGGTCTCGGTCAGGCGCAGGTGGGCCTCGTTGGAGAGGAAGTCCTCCATAGATGCATCGACTACCATCCCGCCTTCGGCGATTGCGATCCCGGAATCAAACAAGCGCGCGAAGGGAATACTGCCGAAGCGATTATACGCCGCCTCAACCCCAGCCATGAAGCCGGGTACAAGCACAGTTCGACCGATGTCCTGGGGCACGTCGGTTGCACCGAACGCACGCGCAGGGATAGTCATCGGATCGGTCTCACCGGCGACGGTATTAAAGCCGGCGTTCAGGCTGTGAATTTTGCCTGTCTTTGCCTCGTAGTAGACTAGGGTGAGTATTCCGGCGTGCGTGGTCCATGACCCGATCGCGTGCACTACTTGGGCGATGGCCATGCTGAGCGCTGCGTCCGCGGCATTGCCACCTGCGCGCATAATAGCCAGGGCGTCGTCGTTGGATTTGCCCCCGCTGGAAGTCGAGATCATCGCGCCTTGACTGCGTACCGATTTGATCGCGCTACGACTCCACCTCCATCTGTATCGGGAAACTTCCTCGGCCGCCTCAGGCCGTTTTGCCGGTGCGCCACTCGCCTGACCCGGTGGCCGCTGCTGGGCCAGGGCGGGTGAGGCGGCGGCAAGCAAGCCGGCGGCACCCAGAGCCAGATCGCGTCGGCGAACGCCGTCATTTTGGCTGGACATTGAAGATACCTCCCTTGCCGGCGTCTGAGGCGATCTCAACGCTGCATCCGTTCGACGTAGCCTGCTCAGGAACGCGGGCCTTCGAGCGCACGTTTGAAGCGCGAATACTACATTGACGCGCTTCAAACGAATTACTCATGTCGTGGACACTGGCGCGGCATCGCCCCGTCGACGCCATTTCTTTTGCAAATAGTCACAAACACTCCCACGCTGAACGTAGGCGCGGCAACTAAAAAAACATCGACATTGTGCCGATTGGTGATTGGGCTTTTGCCCATTTACGGCGGCCGCGGCGGCGCGCATCAATCGCGTAGCGCCGCGCGCTACGGCTCAACAACTGCTCCGCGTGCGCGCGCCCAAGCCCGCTGGCTGTTGCTGCCATGATAGGAACCTGACCTAAATGTTGCCTTCTATCGCGCTCAGTCGGTCAGCCGACACGTTCGCAATTCTCGAGCGGTTGGTGTCGTATGACACGACCTCGCGAGAATCGAACTTGGCGCTTATTGATTACGTTTCTGAATACCTGCGTCAGTTTGGTGTTACGTCGCGGCTCGTGTTTGACAGCGAGCACCGCAAAGCCAATCTTTTCGCCACGCTCGGGCCCGCCGTGGAAGGCGGTGTAGTCCTGTCCGGTCACAGCGATGTTGTCCCGGTAGACGGTCAGGACTGGACGTCCAAGCCATTCGAATTAGTTCGTCGCGGCGACCGGCTCGTGGGTCGCGGCGTCACCGACATGAAAGGGTTCATCGCCTGCGCGTTGGCCGCCGCTCCGCTCTTCACCCAACCGGGGCGGCTTAAGCGACCGGTGCACCTCGCCATTTCCTACGATGAAGAGGTGGGGTGCCTCGGTGCGGAGACCCTTGTGGATAGCATAGTGGAGCATTTGCCGAGGCCGGACATGGTTATTGTCGGCGAACCCTCATCGATGACGGTGGTGGGAAGCCACAAGGGGGCGAGCGTCTACCGCGTTCAGGTGCGTGGGTTGGAAGCGCACTCTAGCCTGCCTCACGTTGGAATCTCCGCGAATATGGTGGCGATCGAGCTAATGGCTTGCCTGAGCGACATCGCGCACCGTCTACGCGCAATGGTCGATCCTACATCGCCGTTCGATCCAGGGTACTCGACCCTGACGGTCGGTGAGATCCACGGCGGCACTGCGGTCAACATCCTAGCCGGCGAATGCGCCTTCACCTTCGACCTGCGTTGCGTGCCGGGCCATCAGCCGGACGATGTGCTTCGGCCCTTCTTCGAAATAGTGGAGCGGCTTGACCGTGAGATGCGGATTGCCTTCCCGGGCGCCGGGATTTCAGTCGCTCGCAGCGCCGCGATCCCTGCTTTGGCTTTCGACGAAGCGGGCTTGGCTGATCGCCTCGTACGCAGCCTGACGGGCGACAACGGCGAGCGTAGGGTCGTCTCCTACGGTTCTGAAGCTGGGTTCTTCCAGCGCCGCGGCTTCTCAGTGGTGATCTGCGGACCTGGCTCAGTCGAGCAGGCGCACCAGCCGGATGAGTTTATCGAGATCGACCAACTCGACCGCTGCATGACGATGATGAAGCGCTTGGCGGAAGCCCTAACATACGTTGGAGACGGCCCGAATGACTGACCGCATCTAAAGTCCGATGCGGAACATATTCTCCGCAGGCATCGGCAACGCGCTCGAGTGGTTCGATGTTCTCATTTACGCTTACTTCGCGCGGACAATCGGACTACTGTTCTTCCCAGCGGACTCAGAATTCGTCTCGCTGTTACTAGTGTTTGCGACCTTTGGCCTCTCGTTTGTGACCTTGCCCCCAACCTTGGACCAGGTCGGGCCGGGAGCAGGTCAACAGGTCACGACGCCGAGATACGCCGCGATGCGATGTGAACCCGCGGGCTCCCGTGCAGAAGCTCCAGATCAAAGCGATAGGTCTTCGGGGTCGAGGTGAGTTGGCCTCAGGCTGAGCCGGCTGGTGCCCTGCGACGGCCGCCAGGGGTCGACAGACCAATCCAGGCGAAGTGGCGCATAGCGCGATCAACCGCAGCCTTGGCGGTATCCTGGCAGGCGTCCAGGCCCGAGGCGACGATCTCGCCGGCCTCATCATAGACGCTCCAAGCCCAGCCCATGGCGTCCTGGCTCATAGAATAGGCGAAAAGTGGCTCAGACATTCCCGGCCCCTGTTGCGCTGCAACAACCTCAGACATCAGACGGCTCATGAACGCGCCCTGTCAAGTTTTGATCCCGGCGGTGGCGCGGCAGGACTGGCCCGCCGCCCTTTCCAGCAAGGGTTTGGGCCCTACTCCGCCGCAGCAGCAGCCTGGCCGAGTTTCTGGCTCTGGAGCCTGGCCACCAGGGCGGCATGTTCGTCCCACAGGGCCTTGGGCAGACGCGAGGCAAACCGCTCATAGGCCGGCGGGATCAAGGCCGCTTCCTGGGTCCAGATGTCAGCATCGACGGTAAGCAGCAGGTCCAGCTGCGCATCGGTGAGATCAAGACCCGCCAGGTCCAGGCTTTCGCGGGTGGGCAGCCGTCCGATCGGGGTGTCGACGGCCTCGGCGCGGCCGGCCAGCCGCTCGACGATCCATTTCAGGACCCGGCTGTTCTCGCCAAAGCCCGGCCAGACGAACTTGCCCCGCTCGTCCTTGCGGAACCAGTTCACGAAATAGATGCGCGGCAGCTTTTCAGCGTCGGCCTGGGCACCAAGCTTCAGCCAGTGATTGAAATAGTCGCCCATGTTGTAGCCGCAGAAGGGCAGCATGGCGAAGGGATCGCGGCGCAGTTCGCCAATGGCGTTCTCAGCCGCCGCCGTGCCCTCAGAAGCCACGTTGGAGGCCATGAACACCCCGTGGCGCCAATCAAAGGCCTCGGTGACCAGGGGGACGGCAGAGGCGCGGCGGCCGCCGAACAGGATCGCCGAGATCGGCACGCCGGCCGGGTCTTCCCACTCCGGCGCGATCACTGGGCATTGTTCGGCCGGTACGGTGAAGCGCGCATTGGGATGGGCCGCAGGCGTCTCTGACGCTGGCGTCCAGGGATTGCCGCGCCAGTCGGTGAGCTTCGGCGGCGGCTCTGCGGTGAGACCTTCCCACCAGACATCGCCCTCTGGAGTAAGGGCGACATTGGTGAAGACGCAGTTGGCGTGCAGGGCATCAACTGCGTTGCGATTGGTTTCCAGACCTGTCCCCGGGGCAACGCCGAAGAAGCCGGCTTCAGGATTGATGGCATAGAGACGGCCATCATCGCCAAACCGCATCCAGCAGATGTCGTCGCCGATGGTCTCGGCCTTCCAGCCCGGCAGGGTGGGCTGCAGCATGGCCATATTGGTCTTGCCACACGCGCTGGGGAAAGCTGCCGCAATGTAGCGGACATCCTTCTCGGGCGAGGTCAGCTTGAGGATCAGCATGTGCTCGGCAAGCCAGCCCTCATCCCTGGCCATGACCGAGGCGATGCGCAGGGCAAAACACTTCTTGCCCAGCAGCGCGTTGCCGCCATAGCCCGACCCGTAGGACCAGATCTCCCGGGTCTCCGGGAAGTGCACGATGTACTTCTCGTCGTTGCAGGGCCACGGCACGTCAGCCTGACCGGCCGCTAGGGGCGCGCCGAGGCTGTGTACGGCCGGGACGAAGAAGCCGTCCTCGCCCAGTTGCTCCAGGGCCGGGGTGCCCATGCGGGTCATGACGCGCATGGAGATGGCCACATAGGCGCTGTCGGTGATCTCCACGCCGATGGCGCTGATCTTCGAGCCCAGGGGACCCATGCAGAAGGGCACCACGTACATGGTGCGGCCACGCATACAGCCATCGAACAGGCCGTCGAGCTTGGCGCGCATTTCCGACGGGTCGGCCCAGTTGTTGGTGGGGCCGGCGTCGATCTCATTTTCAGAACAGATGAAGGTACGGCTCTCCACCCGGGCGACGTCGCGGGGGTCAGAGGCCGCATAAAAAGAATTGGGCCGAAGGTCCGGGTTCAGGGCGGTCAGGGTACCCGCTTGAACCAGTTCACCGGTCAGGCGCGCCCACTCTGCATCAGACCCGTCACACCACTGAATCGCGTCGGGCTTGGTCAGAGCGGCGATTTCCCTGACCCAGGCCTTCAGTCCCGCATGGCGGGTAGGCGCAGCGTCCAAGGCTTTCGTCGTGGTCGCGTCCGTCATGAAGGTCTCCATCACCTGGCCGTCACGTCCGGTCAGCCTTTCGGCTGCCGGTGTACGATTATGAACAAGTCCATAATGCGTGACGTCGAGTGTGCAAACTGCGCGCCGAGCTAAATTTTGCTTTTTGCCCGTTCAAGACTTCACGTCCTCGGCGCCGAG
>NZ_JAKRSA010000032.1:86147-100517 GCF_022402485.1 Phenylobacterium sp.
CAGCATCTTAGAAGAAGCGCTCGTTGATCCGGATCGTGTCGCCCGGCGCCACTGGCGTCAGGGGCGTCAAGGGGAACTGCCGCTCATCATCGGTGTCGCTGCGCTTGATAAACACAACACGCTTGTTGGCGCGGTAGGTAAAGCCGCCGGCCGTGGCCACGGCGTTCAGGACCGACAGGCCATTGGTGTAGGGATACTCACCGGGGCTCTCGACTTCGCCGAGAATGTAGAAGGGCCGGTAGTTGAGCACTTCGACACTGACCCGCGGCTCACGCAGATAGCCCTCTTTCAGGGCGGTCTCGACCGAGGTTTGGAGTTCCGGAACCGTCAGGCCCTGGGCACGTACCTCGCCGATCAGCGGCAGAGAGATATTGCCCGACCCGCCAACGAAGAACTCACCGGTCAGGCTCTCTTCACCGAAGGTGATCACGCGCACCTTGTCCCCCGAGCCCAGGCGGTACTCGGGCAGGATACGAATTTCTGCCGGCGTCGCGTCCTGCGCCTGCACAGCGCCAGGGATCAGCACCGCCGAACAGATCGCCGCCACAGCGACCAGCAGGGAAAACAACCTCTGCATCAAACTCGAGCTCCGCATGTTCAATCGTCCCCCCCGGGATGTCCCTTCTACCGCAGTGCGGCGCGGCGGGGAACTCCCGCTTACCCACAACGCGAAGGCGCCCCAAGAAACAAGGATAACAAAAGCAGAATAGCAGATTTACGAGACATGAACAGGCCGTTCAGATGATGTAAACCTTAACAACAGAGCAACTCTGTTTCGTAGAGAAATGTATACCGTATAACTACAGCAATGCTTAAGCGGCTTTATCGTAAACATCACACAACAGAACTCCAAAAGGGGTGGGTGTGGTGTTGGTCAAAAAGACTCTGTTTACTCATGCAGCGATCGTTAGTGCTTCGCTAAGCATGGCAGCTTGTGCGACGCTTCCGGAGGCGAGCAGCCCGATGGCGCTTGGCGCGTCGACGGCAGCGCCCACCGGCTATCTCGACTTCTGTCAGCGGCAACCCGAAGACTGCGGCGGGGCACCTGCCGCGGTTATCCGAAAGGTGGCCGAGGTTGAGCTGGCCAGGCGCAACGCCTCTGAGGCCCAGCTCATCCTGGCTGGCGGTCGGGTGAGCGCCACGGCGGCGCTGCAAGCCCAGCCGATCAACTGGACCAATGCCTTTGCCGAGGCACGGCTGCGCCGGGAAGCCGCGGCCCAGTCCAATGCCGCGGTCGAAGCCGCCATGACTGCGGCCCTAGCACCTGCCCTGTCGCCCCCGCAGACTGTCACCGCCGCCAGCCTGACCCGGGTGAGCTTCGCCTCGACCGGTGTCGTACCCATGCGTCTGGTCCAGACGACTGAGGCTGCGAAGACTGAGCCGTCGGCGCCGGTCCGTTCGGCGACGACGCCCGTGATCGAGCGCCCTGCCCTGACCCCGGCCCTCTGGTCGTTGATCAGCCGCGTGAACGACAAGGTGAACCGGGACATCACCCGGCGCAGCGATGTCGAGATGTACGGGGTTCTGGACCGCTGGGCGACGCCCCTCGCGGCGGGCAACCGGTTTGGCGATTGCGAAGACTATGTCCTGGAAAAGCGCCGCGCCCTGATGGCTGCGGGCCTGCCCGCCAGCGCCCTGGCCATCGCTGTGGCCACCACCAGCTGGGGCGAGACCCATGCGGTGCTTCTGGTCGCTACGGACAAGGGTGAGTACGTCCTCGACAGCCTGACCCCGTGGATCCTGCCCTGGCGCAAGGCCGATCTCACCTGGCGTGAGCGGCAAGTGGGGGACTCTCCCTTCCGCTGGGCCCTGGTGAACGTGACCGCTGACGCCGAGATCGCAACCCCGACTGCTCAACCAGTGGAGGCCGACAAGGTCGAACCGCAGCCAACGGTCATCGAGCCGCCCCTTCGCCGCCTGCGGACCGCGGACTTCAATGCCCGCCCCAACGGGGTTGTCGCCCCTTTGGCATCCGTGAAGCCCGAAACCGCGTCGGAGCCTGCGGTAGACCAGTTCATCCTCGCCCAGATCGGTAATGGAGGGCCCTTGCGCGGCCGGCTCCATTAGGGCTCAGTTTGGCCTGAAAGCAGAAGTTTAGGTTCGAGGAGGCCTGCACTGGACGCTAAGTCTGGCGCAGGTCTCTTTCGTTTAGCCCCGTCACATCTCTGGGCAATAGCTTCGGGTAAACCTGAGCCCAGGGCGCGGCATCCTTGACTTCTCTACTGTGGCCATGCGAGCGGCCTGCAGGATTGGTCATTTTGGGAAACGCCATTGCCTTTAGAGGTGTGTGACGTTTGTGGGGCGGGCTAGGGCGTGGGGTCAAGGAACAGTCAAGACAGGTCAGGTGAGGAGGCCGGTGCGCGCCGGGGCCTCTGGCCACCGCCGCAGGGCGCGGGTCTTGCCGCGGCCGGCCTTGGCCTGATTTTCCTGGCTCATCTGGCCTATGGCGCGCTGCGAGTTGAGGCCAGCCTGATCGCGGTGGCGGCTTCAGCCCTTCTCCTGCTCGTCTGCGTGGCGGTTCCGGCCATCCGGCGAGACCTCCTGCGGATCAAGGGTCTTGCCCTGCCGGCAGGCCTGTTTGCCCTGGTGCTGATCGCAGGCCTGATCTCCCTCACCCCCTTTGGACCAGCCGGCGTCCACCCGGTGTGGGCCTTTGTGGGCGAGGCACCTGGTGCCGCCACCATCGATCGCTCGGCCACCCTGCTTGAGGTGATCAAGCTTGCGGGACTGGGCTGTATCTTCCTGGTCGGCGCCGCCACCGGGGCCTCCGATCAACGGGCCAAGACCGCCATCAATCTGGCCATCGCCCTCTCAGCTATCTTTGGCCTGTGGGCGTTCTTCAGCTTCGCCACCGGCCTGCAATTTCAGACCCAGAGGGGGCGTCTGGAGGGCACTTTGATGAGCCCCAACACCGCAGGCACCTTCTTTGCCATGATGGTTATCGTGACCCTGGGCCCCCTGCTGCGCGACCTGCGGGGGGTGCGGGCCGGTCAAGCCTTGCAGAAGGCGACCGGATATTGGGCCGCCCTGATCATCCTGGTGGGCTGCCTCCTGGCCACCGCCTCGCGGGGGGCAGCGCTGGGTGCCGCCGTCGGCATCATCGGCCTGGTGGTGATCTTGCTGTTTGCTGGGCGCGTCGGTTGGAGCCGGGTCACTCTGATCATGCTGACATCGATCATTGCGGCCCTGGCCAGCCTGTATTTTCTCGGCGAACGCCTGCTGGACCGGTTTGCGTTCTTTGAAGAGAGCGCCATTGGCCGAGCCGAAATGTTCGCCATGCATTGGCGGGCCTTCCTGGCGGCCCCGATCGGCGGCTACGGCCTGGGGACCTTCGACACCATCCACCGCATCCTCATGGATAGCTCCACCTTCAGCTCCATGTGGACGGTCAGAGCCACCCACAATGTTGTCATTCAGTGGTTGGAAGAGGCAGGCCTGCTGGGTGCCTTGCCCATGTTCGGAACCATCGCCGCCATCATGATCATCACCCTCTGGCGAGGCTTGCGTCGGACGCGAATGACCTTTGTGCTCTTTGCCCTCGTGGCCGCCAATCTTGCGGTGCTGGTGCACGGGATGACGGATTTCGCCCTGCAAACCCCGTCTTTTGCGCTCATGTGGAGCTATCTGCTGGGCCTGCAATTTGCCATGTCGCAGGGGTCGCGGGCATGAAGTCCCTAAACTCCTCCGCAAAGCTGGCAGCCCTGATCCTGCTGCCGCTGCTGACCCTGGGCGGGGCCCTGGGCGGATTGGCGGCGCTCACGCCCGCCTCAACACCGGTGCCCTCGCCGATGGTGGTGACCCTTGGGCAAAGCCGAGCGGCTGATCTGGCCCTTAGAGCCTCACCCCCAGACCTCGAAGCTGCCATCTTGGCCAGCCAGCTGGCGCTCTCCCAGGCCCCCTATGATACAAGCTCCAGGTTGCGCCTAGCCTATATCGACAGTCTCGACGGTAAACTTAGTCCCGAAGGCGTTGCCCATCTTGAGCGGTCCTACGAACTCTTGCCCCTCGATCAGTATGTCGCGGTCTGGCGGGTTGGGTTCGCCCTGAACCATTGGGGCGACCTGACCCCTGACCTGCGCAAAAAGGTCGAAGCAGAGACCTTCGCGGTCCTGGCCACCCGACGCCGGGGGCAGATGCTGGCGACTCTCGACGCGGTCACTTCGCCCATTGGCATAGTCCCTGCCATCTTTTGGCGTCAACGCCTCAAAAGCAGCGCGAGTCGCTAAGCCGATCTTGGTGGGAAAATAGTCGCCGACGCCTGTTCTTGCGACGCTAGCTCGCCCAATGGGCGAGAAAGAAGCAACAGTCGGTCGAATTACTGCTTCTTGTGGTGATTGGCCTTGAGAAAACCGTCGCAATGTGGCTCTAGAAGTTCCATGGCTACTCAGCCGTTAACGAATTTAGGGGAGAGGCGATATGAGCCTTAAAGTTTTTGGCGTCAGCGCCCTGGCGCGCGCCATGGTTGCGGTCGCAGGCTTCGGCCTCATCGCCCTTCCGGCCGCAGTGGCGGTTGCACAGGACACCGCCGCCGAAGCCGCCCAGGTTGAAGCCCTCGCTGAAGCGATTGCTGTCGCCGTGGCCGAAGCCGTCGCCGCCACCGAGGGGATGTCCGAGGACGCGCAGCAGGCGGCTGTCGAAGCCGCCATCGCCACCGTGGTCGCCGCCAGCGGCCTGCCCCCCACGATCGTTGCTGCTGCCGTGACCCAGGCTGCGCCGATCCTCGCCGCCGCGGGCATCACCACCCCGGCCGTCAATGCCGCCATCACGACTGCTTCGGTCGCCGCTCAGCAGGCGGTCGCTGCGGCCCCGCCCGCCGCCGCCCCGCCCGCGGCTGCTCCGCCGCCGCCGCCGCCGACCGTGACAACGCCGATCTATACCGGCCAGTAAGCCTTCGCCTTCCGGCGGGCCGGCGCAACACGCCGGCTCCACCGAATGCCCCGAATGACAAGATCTGAACCTGGATCTGCGCCTCGCGCAGCCTGAGAACCTAGGAATATGAACGTGACAGCGGACAAGAGAGTACTCATGGCCGGGGCGGCGATAGCGATCGCCGCGGGCCTCTCCAGCCCCGCGGCTGCGCAGTCCGCCCGGGGCGAACTCGCGTCTTCCAGCCGGGTGGAAACCAATTTCGCCCGCGACCGCAATGTCAGCGTCATGCAACGCCCCCGGGACGGCTATCAGGCCGTCGGCATCCGGGCTGGTGCCTTCATGGCCTATCCCAAGCTGTCTGTGGGCGTTGAGAACAACGACAACATCTACGCCACCGACAGTCGCGAGACCGAAGACCTGATCTGGCGCGTGGCGCCGGAGCTTTCGGTGGCCTCGGACTGGTCGCGGCATTCTTTGAACGCCTATGCCCGGGCTTCCCTTCTGCGCTACCAGGACTTTGACACCGAGAACTCCGAGGATTTGTCGGCGGGTGTCTCGGCTCAGATCGACATGCAGCGCAACAGCTTCATCTCGCTCGGTGCCGATTGGGCTGATCTGATTGAACCCCGGACCTCGCCCAATGCCGTTTCCGGTGCGGTCGCCCCCACTGAGTATGAGACCACGGCGGCCCGGGTGGGCATTAGCCACGAACTGAACCGTCTGCGCCTGTCGGGCGGCTACAGCTTCAAGGGTTTTGACTATGAGGATGGCCGCAACCCCCGCGGTGGCGCCATTACCCAGCAGTATCGTGATCGCGATGAGCATCTGTTCACGGCCCGCGCGGACTATGCGGTCAGCCCGGCCACAGCCCTGTTTGTCGAACTCAACCGCAACTCGCGGGATTATCGCCTCGATCGTCCGGCGGTGACTCTGGTCCGCGACTCCGAGGGCACTCAGGCCCTGGTGGGTTCGAATTTTGAGCTGGGTGCCACGGCCCGCGGTGAAATCGCGGTGGGCTATTTCAGCCAGGAGTATGATGACCCAACGATCCGGGATGTCGATGGTTTCGGCGCTCGGGCCCAGGTCGAGTGGTTCCCCACGCCCCTGACCACCATCACCCTGACCGGGTCGAACACGATCGAGGAAAGCGCTGCGCTGAACTCAGCGGCGTTCACTTCATCCAACATCGGGGTGAAGGTCGACCATGAGCTGATGCGCAATGTGATCATCACCGGGCAGTTGGCCCAGGGTACCGACGAGTATCAGGGCATCACCCGCGAAGACGACCGGTTCAACGCCGGGCTCAGCGCCACTTACCTGTTGAACCGCAACGTTGGCTTGACCGTCGCCTATAGCCACATGGACATGGACTCCAGCGGCATCGGTGGCCAGGACTTCAAGGTCAACAAGCTTGGTGCCACCCTCGCCTTGCAGTTCTAAAGTCCTATCGGCCAGGCTCTTTTGTGGAGCCTGGCCGTTTCTATCCCGGCGTCATTTGGCCCAATCTGGTGGCCTCCGGCTTGCACGCTTTGGCTGTGACTAGGCCTGTTTCGGGACATTGATTTCGATGAATGCTTTTTCTTCCCCCGCCGCCGATCCCAATTTCGAGGGAGACGGTGGAATGCACGGTGGCCGTCGTTCCGGGGGGGGCTTGGCCGACCAGCTGGATCTGCGCCGGCTCGCCAACATCTTCCGCCGGCGCATCCGCCTGTTTGGCGCCATTGCAGCCCTGGTTTTTCTGGCAGCGATCTTCATCACCTTTACGGCCACGCCCATGTATACGGCGACGGCCAATGTGATGCTCGACACCCGGCAGGAGCAGGTGGTCAATGTCGAGGCCGTTCTCTCGGGCCTTCCTGCGGACTCCAGCGTGGTCGACACCGAGGTCGAGATTCTCAAGTCCCGGCGGCTGGCCGAGCGGGTGGTCAATGCCCTGCAGCTGTCCAAGGACCCAGAGTTCAATCCAGACCTCGCCCCAGCTGGCCTGCTGTCCAATGTGAAGGACTCCGTCCTGGGCGTGTTCTCATCGGCCAAGCCCCTGGAGGTCGCAGACGACCCGATCGCCGAGCAGAAGGCACAGGAACGCATTGTCGATGCCCTCCTAAGCCGCCTATCGGTCCGTCGCGCGGGCCTGACCTATGTCATCAATGTCAGCATTGAGTCGGAAAGCCCGACCAAGGCTGCCACCATCGCCAACAAGTATGCCGAGCTCTATTTGCTCGAGCAGCTGGAGGCGAAGTTTGACGCGACCCAGCAGGCCAACTCCTGGCTCAACTCTCGCTTGGAAGGTTTGCGCCAGCAGGTGCTCGGCGATGAGGCTGCGGTCCAGAACTACCGCATCGCCAACAATCTGCTGAGCGCGGCGGGCACCAACCTCACCGAAACCGAGATTTCCAACTATAATCAGAGCCTCGCCCAGGCCCGGGCCCAGGTGGCGGAAGATCAGGCCCGCCTGAGTACCGCCCGCAGCCAGCTGGCTCGCGGCTCGTCCGGCGATGACCTGGGCGAAGCCCTGAGCTCGCCTGTTATCCAGCAACTGCGTCAGCAGCGCGCCACCGTCTCGGCCAAGGTCGCTGACCTGCAGGGCCGCTATGGCGAGCGCCACCCCGAAATGCTGACGGCCAACCGCCAGCTGACCGACATCGATGCCCAGATCCAGGCCGAAATTCAGCGGATCATCTCGAACCTGGAAGCCCAGGTTCAGGTTTCCAGGCAGCGGGCCGGGGCCATCGGCGGCAGCCTGTCCAGCGCCCGCGGCACCCTGGTGGGCAACAACCAGGCCCAGGTGCGGCTCAATGAGCTTGAGCGGACGGCGGAAGCCTCCCGCACCCTCTATGAGAGCTACCTGAACCGCTACAAGGAGACGAGCTCGCAGCAGGGCATCGAGCAGTCCGACGCACGAATTGTCTCCCAGGCGACGATCCCCACCGGGCAGAGCTCGCCCCAGGTGCCGCTCAATCTGGCCCTTGGTCTGGTACTGGCCCTGGGTGCCGGCGTGGCGGCCGTGATCCTGGCCGAAATGCTCGACGCGGGCCTCGCCACCGCCGAGGACGTGGAGCATCGGCTGGATGTCTCTTATCTCGGCGCGATCCCCCTGCTGGCTTCCGTCGCTGAAGGCAAGGCCAGTTCACCGATCGACTACGTGATCGAAAAGCCGCTCTCCAGCTTCGCTGAAGCCTTCCGCAATCTGCGCGCCTCAGTGATCTATTCCCGCCTCGGTGAGCCTGTGAAGGTCGTGGCCATCACCTCGTCCCTGCCCGGGGAAGGTAAGACGACGACCTCGGTGTGTCTGGCGCGATCTGCGGCCCAGCAAGGCCTGAAAGTGATCCTGGTGGACTGCGACCTGCGCCGCCGCTCGGTCAATCGCCTGTTTGGTGCCGAGCCCGCTCGCGGTCTGATCGAGGTCTTGGCTGGCGAGGCGACCCTGGATGAGGTGTTGAGCATCGACCAGACCACGGGTGCCCGGCTCCTCCCCTTGGCCAAGTCCAGCCTGACGCCCAAGGATGTGTTTGGTTCTCAGGCCATGGACCGGCTGCTGGAAGAGCTCCGCAAGACCTATGATCTGGTGATCCTCGATACCGCCCCGGTGCTGCCCGTGGCCGACACCCGGGTCCTGGCCCCCAAGGCAGATGTGGTGGTCTTCCTGGCCCACTGGCGCAAGACCCCACAGCACGCCATCGAGGCCGCCTTCCGGTTGCTCACAGGGACCGGTGCCCATCTGGCGGGCGTAGCCCTGACCCAGGTGGATATGAAGCAACAGGCCAAGTATGGCTATGGCGACCCCGGCTACTACTACGCGGAGTACAAGAAGTACTATGTGAGCTGAAGGTCCAGCGAGTAGGTCGCGCTCACCCTAGGGCGCGGGACACCATCTGGAACAGGAGGGCTGCGGCGACCCAGAAGGCCCCGCAACTCACAAGAACGAAGGCCAGGGTTCGGCGGGCTGACCAATTGTCCTGCGGCGAGGCTTCCAGAGAGCGTCGCAGGTGATCCTGGAGCCGAAGGGCGGGGCTATCGGCGCTGACATCCCCAGGTGAGGCCAGCCGGGCAACCGGACGGGCCGGCGGCCGGGATGAAGATTTAGGTGCTGCCACCGCTTCTGCGGTGAAGGGACGAAGTTTGGCGCCCACGTTATGGTCCTCCCAAAGGTCTGGGAGACGATAACCGGACGCAGCTAACAAACCGTCTCTGTTCGAAGACTTTGATTTTGCGCCCCGTCAATGACGATTGTCGCAATTCTGGCTTGATCCTGTCGTGAGACCGAGGTGATCGGCTCACACAGTGCCCCGGGGGCAAAAGAGTGGACGATGGCATGCAGTCGGTCTTAGTCACGGGCGGTGCCGGCTATATCGGCGCTCATACCAGCCTTCGCCTGGCGGAGGCGGGGTTTCTGCCCGTGGCCTATGACAACCTAACCAATGGCCACCCGGAGTTCGTCCAATGGGGACCCTTGGAGGTCGGCGACATCCGCGATGCCCAGAGGCTGGACGAGGTATTCGCCAAGCACCGCCCGGTCGCCGTTATCCACTTCGCCGCCCTGATCGAGGTGGGCGAGTCCGTCCTGCATCCTGACCGGTTCTATGACAACAATGTCGCCGGCGCGGTGACCCTGATCGACGCCGCCCGGAGAGCCGGCGTCGAGGCCCTGGTCTTTTCCTCCACCTGCGCCACCTATGGCGATCCCTTGCAGATCCCGATGGATGAGACCCATCCGCAAGACCCGCTCAATCCCTATGGCAGGTCCAAGCTGATGGTCGAGCAGATCCTGGGTGACCTGGATCGCTACAGCGGCTTCCGGTCGGTGTGCCTGCGCTACTTCAATGCCGCGGGTGCCGATTTTCAGGCCCGCATCGGCGAGTGGCACGATCCGGAAACCCACGCCATCCCTCTGGCCATTGCGGCCGCCATGGGAGAGCGGGCTGGGTTCAAGATCTTTGGCCGGGACTATCCCACCCGGGATGGCACGGCCGTGCGTGACTACATCCACGTGCTGGACTTGGCCGACGCCCATGTCCGGGCGCTGAGATATCTGCTGGACGGTGGCGACAGTACCGCCTTCAACCTCGGCACTGGAACGGGTTCCACCGTGGCTGAACTGGTCGCCGCCATCACGGCTGTGTCCGGGCGCCCGTTCGCGGTGACCGACGCCCCCAGGCGCGAAGGCGACGCCCCGGCCCTGGTGGCCGACAACCGCAAGGCCCGTGAGGTCCTCGGCTGGGTCCCCCAATATGGTCTTGCAGATATCCTCGACAGCGCCTGGCGCTGGCACACCGAGGGGCTGCCGCAGGCGCGCCGCCAGGTCGCCAGCTGATGAAAACTTACCGCACTGCACACCTTGGGCGCCTGACTTCCTGGCACCTGCCGCAAACTTGACGCTAAGCATCTTTCCACCGGGCGTTGAAAAGGCTGGATGGCCTTAATTTCGCAAGGTAAAGAACGCCACAACCTTAGGGGGCTGCCGCGTGTATCTTTCCGGGACGAAAGACATCACTCTCCAGTGTACAGGTCTTCAAGACCTTCACGCTGTGACGGGCTGCAGCCCTGCCAAGCCGATTAAGGCAGGTGCCAAGGTGAGCCTTGACCTGTGTCGGGCCCTCGACATCGTCATTGCCCTGACCGTTCTTGTGTTCATTGCGCCCTTGATGCTGGCCATTGCCTTGCTGATCCGTGCGCAGGATGGCGGCCCGGCCCTGTTCCGCCAGACCCGCATTGGCAAGGATGGCAAGACGTTTGAGTGCCTGAAGTTTCGCTCCATGGTCATTGACGCCGAGGCTCGGCTGAACGCACTGCTTGAGCGCGATCCCGAGGCCCGCGAGCAGTGGGAAACGGCGCAAAAGCTGAGGGTTGACCCTCGCATCACTGGCCTGGGCGCCTTTCTTCGCCGTTCAAGCCTGGATGAACTGCCTCAACTGCTCAACGTTCTGCGGGGCGAGATGAGCCTTGTGGGGCCGCGCCCCATCGTGGTCTCCGAGGTTCCCCGCTATGGGCGCTGGTTTGACTATTACTGTGCGGTCAAGCCTGGGATTACTGGACTGTGGCAGGTCAACGGCCGCAACGACGTATCTTATCGGCGCCGGGTGGCCCTGGACGTGCTCTATGCCCGCACCATCGGAGTCCGTCGCTACGTGCAGATCCTGGCGGCGACGGTTCCCGCTGTCCTGATGCGCAGCGGCTCCTACTGACGACAGAAACTTGAGTTTTCGGCGCGCCGGCGGACTGTATCTCCGACGCGATGAGTTTTGCTGGGGCGGGGGCCCGGCTTTTTATGCCGCAAGTCTACGACCTTTCTGAGGATGCCCGTCTGGCCAGTGCGCTGGCGCGGCAGGCGGGACAGCTTTTACTGACCGCCCGCAACCTCACGACCTTGACCGACAAGTCCCTGGGGGCCTTAGGCGACGCCGTGGGCCAGCAGTTTCTGAGCCATAGCCTCAGCGCCCTTCGCCCAGATGATGCCGTGCTCTCGGAAGAGGCCGCCGATGACGCTACGCGCCTCACCCATTCCCGCGTGTGGATCATCGACCCCCTCGACGGCACCCGGGAGTTTTCCGAAGGCCGTGACGATTGGGCGGTCCATGTGGCCCTGTGCATCGATGGCCACCCCACCATTGGCGCTGTCGCCCTCCCCGACCTGGGCGTGGTGCTCGACACCGCCCATCCGCCCCCCATGCCCCACGCCCCAGACGGCCTGAAAATCCTGGTCAGCCGCTCCAGACCCCCGGAAGTCGCCAGCCGTGCGGCCGAACTCCTGGGCGCCGAGCTGGTCGGCATGGGCTCTGCCGGGGCCAAGGTGATGGGCGTGGTCCGCGGTCAGGCCCACGCCTATGTCCATGCCGGCGGCCAATATGAGTGGGACTCCGCCGCCCCCGTGGCCGTGGCGCTTGCGGCCGGCTTCCACGTCTCGCGCCTGGACGGGACGCCGATGACCTATAATCAGCAGGACACCTACCTCCCCGACCTGGTGGTTTGCCGTCCAGAGCTGAAGGACCGGCTCATGGCGGCGGTGGGCTGACATGTCCCAGGCGCTTGGCCAGCCCCCCCGCACGGTCGTGATCGGCGCCAGCGGTTTCATCGGCACGCGCCTGGTCAGAAGGCTGACCGAGCAGGGTCACGCCGTGATAGCTGTGGACATTGCTCCGCCGCGGGAACACCTGCCAGGGGTCGACTACGTCACAGCCGATGCTCGCCAGCCCCTGGACCTGAAGATCGGAGCGGGTGCCCAGGCCTTGTACAATCTGGCCGCCGTCCACCGCACCCCAGGGCACCATGCGCACGAGTACTATGAGACCAATGTCTTCGGTGCCGGTCACGTCACGGCCCTGGCCGAGGCCAACCAGATTCCGCTGATCGTCTTCACGAGCTCGATCTCGGTTTACGGCCCCACCGAAGAGGTGCGAACCGAGGCCTCACCGCCGTCACCGACCAGTGACTATGGTCGCTCGAAGCTGATGGCCGAGTTGATCCACCAGATGTGGCTGAAGGCCAATCCCAGCCGACGACTGATCACCGTGAGGCCAGGCGTTGTGTTCGGCCCAGGCGAGCGGGGCAATTACAGCACCCTGGCCGGCGCGCTGCAGCGCGGGATGTTTGTCTATCCTGGCCGGCGGGACACGGTGAAGAGCGGCGGGCATGTGGATGAGCTCCTCCGCACCCTCGAATTTGCGGTCGAAAGACAAGATCGGGACATCCTGTTCAACTTCGCCTTTCCAGCCGAGAGTACCACCCAAGACATCGTCGCCGCCTTCAGCCAGGTGATGAATCGCCCCTTCCGGCCGGCCACCGCCCCCCTGCCCGCCCTGTTGCTGGCTGCCCGGCTGTTTGAGGTCGCCAACGCCTTGGGCGCCAAGACCCCCATTCACCGCGAGCGGGTCATGAAACTTGTGCGTTCAACGCGTATCGCTCCCCAATGGCTGTTGGCCAATGGCTACGGGTTCGAAATGGATCTGGTTTCGTCACTGGATCACTGGGCGAAGGAAACTGAGGGGCGTTTCGAATGATGGATACGAGAGCCTCAGCATCTGCGGCCGCGACCCAGCGGTTTGAGATCACGCGACTTTGCAGAGCGGAGCACCTCAAGTGATGCCGCAGGAGTCGATTGTCATCTATGGCATCAACTTTGCCCCGGAGATCGCCGGCGTTGGTCGCTACTCCGGCGAGATCGGTGCCTATCTGGCGGCCGAGGGCCATGCGGTCTGTGTGGTGACGGCACCGCCGCACTATCCGGGCTGGAGAGTTCAGTCGCCGCACAAGAACAGCTGGTCCCGGGAAGCTTTGGCCGGGGCAGACCTTTATCGCTGCCCGCTCTATTTGAGCGAGCAGATGAAGGGCTTTCGGCGGTTGCTGGCACCGTTGTCCTTTGCCGCGAGTTCGGCACCCGTCGCCCTGTGGACCATCCTGCGGCGCAGGCCCAGCGTGGTGATGGTGGTGGAGCCGACCCTTTTCGTGGCGCCTGTTGCGTTGTTTGCAGCCAAATGGGTTGGCGCGCGCACGGTGCTACATGTGCAGGATCTTGAGGTCGAGGCGGCCTTCGCCGTCGGACACCTGGGCCAAGGGGGCCTGCTGGCGCGACTGGCTGGTGCCTTTGATCGGGCCATGGCGCGGGGCTTTGATCGCATCGTGACCATCTCTCACCGGATGGCGCAGAAGATCACCGACAAGGGCGTCGACCCCAGCAAGGTCGAGGTGGTGCGCAACTGGGTGGATCTGGATCAGGTTCGGCCCGACCAGGACGCCAGCGCCTATCGGCGGGAACTGGGGATCGCAGACGATAGGTTCGTGGCGCTCTATTCCGGTAATCTGGGTGCCAAGCAGGGGGTGCGGCTGATCTGGGAGGCGGCCGAGCGGCTGCGCGATCAGCCAGACATCCTGTTCCTGGTGGCCGGTGATGGCCCCATGCGTCCGGAGCTGGAGACGGCGGCGGCCCGGCTGCCAAACCTCCGGCTCATCGGTTTTCAGCCCGAGGCGCGGTTTGGCGAATTTCTCAGCCTCGCCGACGTGCATCTTCTGCCGCAGGAGCGGGAGGCGGCGGACCTTTTGCTGCCCTCAAAGCTCGGCGGCATGCTGGCCTCGGCCAAGCCGGTGATCGTTACGGCCGATCCCGGCACGGAGCTGGCGGACTTCCTGGGAACCTCCTGTCAGCTGACTCCGCCGGGGGATTCCACAGCATTCGCCACCGCCATCGCGCAGGCTGCCAGGCAGACGGCTGATCCTGAGGCCCGGGCGGCGCGGCTGTCCCTGGCCGGCCAACTGGCCAAGACCAGCGGGATCGCCCAGTTCGCCCAGGCGGCGCTGTTCTTGCAGCGCGCCGTCGCACCTTCCGACACCCGCCCCATCGCGGCATAGTAACCTGTTAGCGGACCCGACACATGCCTGACGCCCAAGGTCGCAAGGTTGCCCTGATCACCGGAGTTACCGGTCAGGACGGCGCCTATCTGACGGAGCTGCTGCTCTCCAAGGGCTATGTGGTCCATGGCTTGAAGCGGCGCTCATCGTCGTTCAACACCG
>NZ_JAKRSA010000033.1:0-74828 GCF_022402485.1 Phenylobacterium sp.
TTCACCCGGGGCTTGACGTTGTAATCGATCACCCGTTTGACCGGGACCAACACCTTCATGAAAGCCTCAAATTCGCATTGCGTAAGAATGGGACGCACGGGGCATAACGTTTCCCGCGCGGTTTGCAAGACAGGGACATGGGGCATTTTGCGCCAATGTCGACCCCAGCCACGGAGAAAATGACCGACAATGAGCTATCCGATGGGCCGCACCATTGAACGCCTGAAGTACATTTTTGCCGGAGTCTTCGCGCTCTGTCTGGTCGGCATCTTCGCCTATCAGGCCCATGTTGTGTGGCCGCAGGAGCGCTGCGAGGCCCAGGGTGACTGGTGGGATCCCGATGGTCGGGTGTGCGCCCGCCCGGTGCTGATCTCCGACATCACAGGTCGGACCATCCCCGAACGTCAGGCCGCTGAGGCGGCGGCAGCCGAGGCCGCCACGTCCGCGCCGGTCCCTTGAGGCGTCAGCCCCGGGTGGCACCGGGGGTCCAGAGCACATCAAGCGCGCCGTTGGCATTGGCCCGCCTTGCAGCCACGAACAGCAGGTCGGACAGGCGGTTCAGGTACTTGAGGGCCGGGGTCGCCACCGGTGCCGTAAGGGCCAGGCTGATGGCGGCGCGCTCTGCCCTGCGGCAAACCGTCCGGGCCTGATGCAAGGCGGCTGCCGCCGGTGTTCCCCCGGGCAGCACAAACGAGTTCAACGGGGCCAGATCTGCATTGATCTGGTCGATTTCCTGTTCAAGCCGCGTCACCTGACCCTCGGTGACCCGCAGAACCCGGGCGGGGTCCTCGTTGTCCACCGGCGGATTGGCGAGATCAGCCCCGAGGTCAAAGAGATCGTTCTGAATGCGCTCGAGCAGGGGGTGCAACAGAACATCCCCCGCAGTGTGCAGGCGAGCCAGGCCCAGGCACGCATTGGTCTCATCGACGGATCCGTAGGCCTCCACGCGCAAATCCGTCTTGGACACCTCTTCGCCGTTGGCCAGGCGGGTGGCACCTTGATCGCCCGTTCGGGTGTAGATGCGGTTGAGGACGACCATGGTGGGTCTACCCGCCGTAGGTGTTGCGCCACCAGACGGCGGCCACAAGGATGGCGACAGCTGCGGCTTGGAGAACGACCCTAAGTCGCATAAGTTTGTTGGAATAGGACCGTCCGAAGTCGCCGCCCCGGAACAGCGCAAAAATGCCCACGCCCAAGGTCAATGTCACAGCGAGCAGACTCGCGGGGATCAGCAGGGCGAAGATCTGGGTCATGGCCTGTCATCAAATTGCTTAAGCGTCACAGCCAATGTAGGGCGTCTGCCCGCAATTGCACGAAACTGATGTCGACTCGCAGTTGCGATATTCATTGATCGAATTCAACGAAATTCATTTTCCACCGTCGTTTCTACCCGGCCAAAAATTTCACGCTTAACACCTCGTTTCTGCACATGTTTTGTCTGCGACAACCCGTCGCGCCCCCCCGGCTGCCTATTTCCGTTATCCCCTCGACCCAAGGAATTCTAAGTCGAGTTGTTGAACGCATTCGCTGAAAGTGTTGCCTTAGGGTGCCCTGGGTGCTTTGCGTTCTGGCCGAAAACCAGCGTCCCACGACCACCTGGCTCCCCCCAGGGGCCGTACTCGGACGCCATCGCCGTTGGTCTCCCCCACCACGGCAATCTGGAGTTGAGACAAAGATGAAGCACGTCGCTGAGGTCGATAGCCAGGCCGAAACCCGCGTCCGCATGCCCACCCGGCGGGCCATGGCCAAGCAGCAAACCCGGGCCAAGGTGCTTGCTGCCGCCCGGGAGCTGTTCAGCACGGAGGGCTATGAGGGGGCGACCATCCGGGACATTGCCGCCTCGGCCGGCATGTCCACCGGTGCGGTTTTCGCGAATTTCGCCGACAAGTCGGAGCTCTTCCGCGAGATCATGGTTTTCGACATGGCCGCCGTGCTGGAGGCCATGAATGAGGCCGCAGCCCGGGGGCGGACCGTGGATGACGCCCTGCTGAAGGCGTTTGGCGCAGGCTACACCTTCTATCGCGGTCAGATTCATCTGGTCCGGGCGGCCCTTGGCCTATCCTGGTCCTGTGACACCGGCCCTGCCCTCAGAGAGCTTCCAGCCATGCAGGACACGGTCGAATTGTTCGCCGAACAATTGGCGCTGGGCGTTCAACGCGGCGAATTATCCCAGGAATGCGAGATCAAGCTGCGGAGCCAGATGCTGTTTGACAGTTACCTGGCCAACTATGCCCATGCGGTGTTTGGCGGCTGGAGCCTGGAAGCGCTGCAGGCCCGATCCCGGGATCAGATCCGGGTGATCCTGGCCGGCGCTCGCCGGGGGTAGGAGAGCGGCACGGTGAACTCCCCCCAGGGAAAGTGGCTTGCTACCGGAGCCCATGCCGGGTCTCCTGTGAATGGGAAACATTTCAGGACGCGCCGTCAGAGCGCGCTTGGGGGGAAATTGAATCAACGCCAGACCCAAAAGGAGGCGACGCGCCGCCGCGTGCTCGACGCCGCCAGGGACCTGTTCGAGACGGTGGGGTACGAAGAAACCACTGTGCGGGAGATCGCCACCCAGGCCGGGGTCGCGGTGGGCAGCGTGTTCACCTGCTTTGCCTCAAAGGCCGAGGTGCTCAGCCAGGTCATGCTGGACCGGCTGGAGGATCTCTATGCCGAGCTCGACCGCATCACACCGCACCTGCGCGGGTCGGTGGTTGACCGGTTGTCGTCGATTTTTGCCCTGCACTACGCTTTCGAGACCCGGCGTACGCCCTTGTTTCTGGCCCATATTGCGGCCGCCTACAGCTGGCGACCCGGGTCCGACGCCGTGCCTTACGGCCGCAATCCTCGGCTGAGGGGCATGATTTTCGACTGTATTGCCGAGGGACGCGAACGGGGCGAAGTGACCCAAGAGGCGGATATCGCGCTGATTGTCGACACCTTGATGGCCGCCTACGCCTGGAACTACCGACTGGCGGCCTGGGAACAGGCTGGACCCGATCAGATGAGCGCGGTCCTTGAACGCCAGATCACCCTTATCGCTGAGGGGTTCCGCCCCTCGGCCGCAGCCTGAGCTTCTCGAGCTTCAGTTTGCCCCCTCCAGGAGCCTGCGGGCGATCACTTGGGCCTGAATCTCGCCGGCCCCTTCGAAGATATTGAGGATACGCGCGTCGGCGAGCAGACGGCTGACCGGCTGTTCTACGGCAAATCCCGTACCCCCATGAATCTGCACGGCATTGTCTGCGCAGGCCCAGGCGATGCGGGCCGCCGTCAGCTTGGCCATGCCAGCTTCCAGATCGCAGCGCCGGCCTGCATCCTTGGCCCGGGCTGAGAACCAGGCCAGCCGACGGGCACCGAGAATTTCAGCGGCCATCATGGCCAGCTTGTCCGTGACTCTGGGGAAGCGGGTCAGAGGCTCTCCGAACTGTCGGCGGGCCAGGCCATAGTCCAGGGCCAGGTCGAGGGCGTTCTGGGCAACCCCGATCGCCCGGGCGGCCGTCTGGATTCGCGCCGACTCGAACGTCGCCATGAGCTGGGAAAAGCCCTGACCTTCCTGAGCCCCCAGCAGGGCATCCTCCGGGACGGCGAAACCGTCAAAGGCGATCTCGTACTCCTTCATGCCCCGATAGCCGATCACGGCGATCTCGCCGCCACTCATGCCGGGGGCGGGAAAGGGGTTGGTGTCGTCCCCGCGGGGCTTCTGGGCCAGCAGCATTGACAGGCCCCGGTGGTCGCGGCTGGCGGGATTGGTGCGAACCAGCAGGGTCATCAGGTCGGCGCGGGCGGCGTGGGTGATCCAGGTCTTGGCCCCCGTCACGCGCCAGGCACCATCCCGAAGTTCTGCCCGGGTTCGCAGGGAACCTAGATCGGAGCCTGCCTCGGGTTCGGTGAAGACCGCCGTGGGCAAGAGGGCACCTGAGGCGATGGCCGGCAGCAACTCTGCCTTCTGTGGACCTGTTCCGTGGGCCAGGATCAGCTCGGCGGCGATCTCCGAGCGAGTGCCCAGGGACCCGACGCCAATATAGCCCCGAGACAGAGCCTCGGAGACCACGCACATGGCGACCTTGCCGAGCCCCGCACCCCCGTGGGCTTCGGGCAGGGTGAGGCCAAACACTCCCAGCTGGGCCAGCTCCTCAATCAGAGGCAGGGGGATGAGTTCGTCGCGCAGGTGCCAGCCGTGGGCGAAGGGGGTGATCTTGTCCCGGGCAAACGCACTGAATTGCTCGAAGATCGCCTGATGGGTTTCATCCAGGCCGCTGGCCTCCAGGGATGGCTGGCCGCGGGTGGCCTCCAGCAGGGCCACGATCCTGGCCCGGGCGGGCGACCCACCATGGGGGGCGAGGTCGGCGATCAGCGGCGTCAGGCGGGTCGGATCGAACCCCAGATCGGCCGGCCGGACCATCTCCCCCTGGCTCATGGGCAGGCCGCCGGCCAGCTGGCTGAGATACTCATGCGCCAGCAACAGCGCAGGTCGCAGACTGGCCTCGTTCAGGTCGCCGGCGGACTCAAGCGCCTCTGCCCAGGTCGCGGTCTGGCGCAGGGTCTGGGCATAGGCCGCCGCCCAGGCCAGGCCGTGGGCGGCATGCTGACCGTCGTCCAGGGCTGTGCGGTCGAGGCGGCCGTCGGGGGCCAGGCGGGCAAGCACTGCCGCCCTGGCCTCGGCCACACAGGTCTCGGCGGCATCGGCGGCGGCTGCAAGCCGCGCCACGGGGTCATGGGGTAGGTCTGGGATCATGGATCAGGTTCCGCCCGGTCGGTCGACGTACTCTCCCGACCCCTATACGATGTAAGCCAAACCGGGGAGCCGCCATGATCACTGTTCACCATCTCAATGAATCCCGCTCGCAACGGATTCTCTGGCTTCTGGAGGAGTTGGGGGCTGAGTATGAGATCAAGGCCTATGCCCGGGATGCGACCACCCGGCTCGCGCCTGAGGCGCTGCGCGCCATTCACCCCTTGGGCAAGTCGCCAGTGATCACCGACGGGTCCGCGACGGTGCATGAGTCGGGCGCGATCATTGACTATCTGATCCGCCATCACGGGGCAGGCCGCCTGCAGCCGCAAACCGGTGGGGCGGACTACGAAGCCTATCTACAGTGGCTGCATTATGCCGAGGGCTCGGCCATGCTGCCGCTGATGCTGCAGATGTACGTGATGCGCCTGGGCGAGGCAGGTGGGCCCTTGCATGAGCGGATCGCCAGCGAGATCGACAATCACATGTCCTATCTCGACCAGGCTCTGGCCGGCCGGGATTACCTCATGGGACAGGCCCTGACCGGCGCCGACATCCAGATGAGCTTTGTGGGCGAGGTCGCCCGGGCCTTCGGGCTGCTGCCGAAATACCCCAATGCTGAGGCCTGGCTTGACCGGCTGCACGCCCGCCCTGCCTATCAGGCGGCCATCGCCCGGGGCGGCCCCTACGCCCTGGGACGCTAAGGCTTCCGCCAGCGCTGAGCGGGCTAGAAGCGATCCCCGAAAGGATCGTCCAGCATTCCGTCCAGAAAGTCGAAGGTCGCTGCCTTGGTGAGGGCGTGGGGGATGGCCGAGAAGTGGTCGCAACCGACCACGGTGATGCCCCGTCCATGGGGGAAGGCGCGGGCCAGGCCGTCAGGGTCGCCCGCCCCATCATCCCGCTGTCCGGCGACCACAAGCACGGGCATCTCCAGCTGGCCCATGGCGTCGACATCCAAGGGCGGGTTTTTGGCCTGAACAAAGGCCGCCAGGGCCCGGCGGTCCTCCCCCTGTTCATCTGCGAACTGACGGAAACTGCGCAGCATGGGGTGACTGATTGACGCAGGGTCATCTGCCAGCATGGCCTGCGACATGGAGTCCATGGGCGCACCTTCCAGCCGGGGTTCAAGCAGTCGCTCACCGACGCCCCCCAGAATCAGATTGGCGATCCGGTCAGGTGCCCCCAGGGCCGCGGCCAAGGCGGTCCGTGCGCCCATCGAATAGCCGAACAGATCCACCCGATCGAGATTCAGGTGATTAATCAACGCGATAATGTCGCTTCCCAGGGCTTCGCGACCATAGGATTCGGGATCGTAGAGCTTCTGGCTCTCCCCGTGGCCCCGCTGGTCGAGGGCCACGCAACGGGTCCCACGGCGCTCCAGGGCGGCGTACCAGCCGGTGCGTCGCCACCCTTCCTTGCGGTTGGACGCAAAGCCGTGGACCAAAATCATGGTCCGGAGGGTTTCACCTGCGGGGGGTAAATCATCAAAGGCGATTTCAACGCCGGCGTTCAGGAATGAGGGCATTAAAGGCTCAATAACGCGGATATTCGACGGTGACCCTGAAGCCACGCCTATTGTGGAAGATGGCAGGAGAGTTGGATGGACAGCGCGCGCCCCGATCAATCGATCGATCTTACCATGGACCGGATCGAGCGTGAGGCAAAGCGCGCGGCTCAGGCCAAGGCTGAACAGGCGCGTTTTGGCGGCACCCAAGAGGGGCGTGTGGGTCCGGCCGCTGAGGCTGAGGCCCTTGCCGCCAGGGTGGCTAGCCTGGTGCATTGCCACCGTGTGGCCTATCGTCCCCGGGACTGGGCTGTAGTAGCCGCCCGCCCGCGCATCAATATTGTCCGCACCCATGAGCGGGAGGCTGAGGCCCGTCAGGCGTTCCACGCTTATCGCCCCGGCTGGCTGGCCCAGCTGTTCGGTGCCGACCGTGACAAGCGCCGTCTATTGGCGGCCAGGGTCGCCGAAGCGGCCAGCGAGGACGAACAGGCCTACCGCAAGGCCTGGCGCGAAGCCCAGGTCCACAATGCGGAGATCGACTACGCCTGTAAGCTCGCCGAGCTCGACATGCGCACGATCAATGAGTCCCTGGCCGAGCACACCCGGCTCGCCGAGGTCTATTCGGCGGTGGAGCGTTTCCGCTTCGTCTCGCCGGCCAAGGGCCATCTCCAGATCATGATTGAAGCCCTCGATCTGTCGGCCATGCCAGCCGAGGAGGCTGAGCGTCTGCCTCAGGGCCGCGCCATGTTCCGCCCCGCGCCTCTAGGTCGCCGTCATCAGATGCAGGGGGCCAATGTTTGTGCTGTAGCCCTGCGGTTTGCTGTCGAAATGCTGGGGTTCCTGCCCCTCGACGCGGTCGAGGTGGTGGTCCATGGGGACCTCCGCGATCCTCGGACCGGACTCTTTGAGCGCCACCCGATCCTGCAGTTGACCCTCACCCACACCCAGGCGGCGCGTACGCCCTTTGAGCGGGCCGACCCCATGGCGCTTGCCGCTCAGCTGGGGGCCCGCGTCAACTGGACGATCCAGGGCGGCTTTGCCCCCATCGAGCTGGTGGAGCCCCCGGGCCAGGCGCTCTGAGGCCCATGACCTTCCAATCCGCCGGTCAGGCCTTCAGCAGCCAGAAGGCTGGATGATCTGACCAGAGGACCTCTGTCTGTCGGGTCTGGTGTGCCGTGATCGGCGTCAGGCAGGTCAAGGACAGGACCTGGCGCTTGCCCACAGTCACGTGCGCCCAACGTAAGCCCGGCGCGCCGAAGGCGACCTCCATTTGAGGCCGCCTGCCCAGGATGGCATAGGGACGGCTGTCCGGCACACGGGGGGTGTCCTTCAGATCCAAAGCCGCGCGCGCAAAAGGGGTGTCGAGGATCATCTGCCCGACCCGCTTGGGCTTACCCATAGCCACGCCAGGAAGGACCGGCGGGGCGGTTTCCGGCTCACCATCAAAGCGGGGGTCAGAGCTGAACCAGATGAACACCAGGCCCTGGCTTTCACGCACCGGATAACGCCGAACCCGGATCTTGCTCACATCCATCGCCTGGTCGGCCACCAGGGAGGGAATGGCGGTGCAGGCGCCGTCCAGGCCAAAGCGCCAGCCGTGATAAGGGCACTCGACGCTCTCGCGGCCATTGGCCTCGGTGGTCAGCTTGCCCGCTGAGAGCGGTGCGGACCGGTGCGGGCAGATGTCACGGACGGCATAGACTGCGCCCTGACGACCCCGTCCTATAAGGATCGGTTCCCCCAGGATCTCAAACCGCTGCAGCTTGCCCGGTCGCAGGTCGCGGGCCATTGCGGCAAAATGCCAGACATCGGTCAGAGCGCCTTGGCCGGGACCGACTGGCGGGGGGCTGAGGTCTGTGGCGTCGCTCACAGGCATGATGTCCTCAAGGGCATTTGAGGAAGCGGCAGGCGTGGGGCCCGAGGGCCAGTCCGCCCGGCAGGGCTTCACAGTCGCCTGAGGACACGGGCAACACTTCCCCACCGGTCAGACGCGGATGTTCCGCCCGGGCGGTTCGTCCGCTCAAGTTAAACACACAGGCAATGGTCTGGCCCTCATGGCGCCGCAGGAAGGCGAGCACCGGCTCAGGTGTGTCCAGGATCTCGATGTCCCCGTGGGTCAAGGCCCGGGAGGCTTTGCGCAGGGTGATCATCTGCCGGGCGAAGGCCAGGGTGGACTTGGGATCCAGCTCCTGTCGGTCCACGGCCAGGGGGCGGTGGCTTTCGGCGGCAGGCAGCCAGGCCGCGCCATTGGAAAAGCCCAGATGTACGGCGTCGGATCGCCAGGGCATGGGCGTCCGCGCCCCATCACGCCCCTTGGCGATGGGCCAGTAGAGGTCCCCCACCGGATCGCGCAGCTCCCCACGGGACAGCTCGGCCTCCGGAAGGCCAAGCTCTTCGCCCTGATACAAGAGGATGGTGCCCCGCAGGGCCATCAGCAGGGCCAGCATCAGCCGGGCCACCGACGCTCCGGCCTCTGGACCCCCAAGCCGGGTGACGGTCCGGGGCACATCGTGGTTGCAAAAAGAGATCGTCGGCCAGTGCTGCGGGTGGGCCGCAAGGGTTTCGCAGTGATCCTTGAATAGCTGGGCGGTCATCCGCCGCGCCTTCAGAAGGACGAAGGTATAGGCCGAGTGCAGCCCCTCATCGGGCGCGCCATAGGCCCCGCACCGCGCCTCTTCCTCGGAGAACTCGCCAAACACGAAGCGGTCGGCCCCGTGCGCCTCCACCCGGCGGCGGACCTCGTCCAGCAGGGGAATGGTCTCTGGCAGATTGGCGTCGAACAGGTGCCGCTGCATATCGCTGGCATGGGCCCAGGCTGCCCGATCCCGGTCGGCCGCCGGTATGGGGGGATTGTCCCGCAGCGCCCCGTCATGGAGGAAGGCGTTGGCCACATCCAGGCGAAAGCCGTCTGCCCCACGGGAGAGCCAGGTGTCCAGCACCGTGAGGGCGGCGGCCTTGGCCTGGGGTTGTCGCCAGTTCAGCTTGGGCTGCTGACGCAGGAATTTGTGGTGATAGTGCTGCCGACGCGCGGGCTGGTAAGCCCAGGCTGGGCCGCCGAAGACGCTCAGCCAGTTGTTGGGCGCGGTTCCGTCATCGGCGGGATCGGCCCAGACATACCAGTCGGCCTTGTCCCCCTCAGGGCCTTCATCCCGACTGGCGGTAAACCAGGGGTGCTCGTCTGAGGTATGGGCCAGGACCTCATCCAGCAGAACCTTCAGGCCCAGGCCATGGGCGGCCTTCGTCAGGGCCTGGAAATCTTCCACTGACCCATAGTCGGGGTGGACGTCGTCATAGTCGGAGACATCATAACCCCAGTCCCGATTGGGCGAAGGGTGGATGGGGGAGAGCCAGATTGCGTCCACGCCGAGGCTCTTCAGATAGTCCAGCTTGGCCATGACGCCCGCAAGGTCGCCATGGCCATCGCCGTCGCTGTCGAAGAAGCTGCGGACGTAGATGTGGTAGACCACCGCCCCCTTCCACCAGGGGGCCATGTCAGACCGCCGTCGCGTTCTCGATGATCTTCGAGACCAGCCCGTACTCGACGGCCTTCTCGGCGTTCATCCAGAAGTTCCGCTCGGTGTCCTGGACCACCTTTTCGTAGGTCTGACCGGTCTCGCGGGCGATGATGCGGTTGACCCGCTCACGCATCTTCACGATTTCCTGGGCCTCGATCTGAATGTCCGAGGCCTGGCCCCGCACGCCGCCCATGGGCTGGTGCAACAGGAACCGGGTGTTGGGCAGACAGAAGCGGTTTTCCTTGGTGGCACCCAGGAAGATGTGGGCACCGGCGCTGGCTACCCAGCCTGTGCCGATCACCTTCACCTGCGGTCCACAGTAGCGAATCATGTCGTGGACGGTGTCACCGCTCTCCACATGGCCGCCGGGGGAATTGACGAAGACCTTGATGTCGCCCTTGCCGTCCGAGGCCAGGGCGAGCAGCTGGGCGGAGACGCGCTCAGCCAGCCGCATATCGATCTCGCCGAAGATGAGGACCGTGCGCGACTTGAACAGGGCGTTCTGCACCGGTCCCGAGGTCATTGGCATGTCGGGAAGGCGGCCCTTTTCGTCGTCGTCGTCATCTTCGAGACGGAAACCCATTACGCTCTCCTAGATTCATCAGTGGGTCGGAACGTGCGACTTGCAGCGCCCCGCCGCAAGGGGGCAGCGTGATCCTGTCCCCATCCGTCGCCGAAACCCCTGCACCTTTCGTTCCAGTTTGGGCAGGTCAGGGCGCTTTGTCCCTGAACATTGGTGCGGGCGTCCAGGCCTCGCCTCAGGTGGAGGCAGGGGGTAAGGTCGGGCTCAGACCCCCGACGCCCGCATCAAGGACCATGGCCGGCTATCGCGCACCCCGACATCCGCAGGTGGAGGCCCATGCCCGCCGTCAGACCCTGATCGCGCGTCTGGTGGGGCTGGCGATGTTGTGGATTCTGCTCCTGGCGCTGGCGCTTGTTGCCGAACGGTCCATTCCCGATCAGCACCTGCCGTGGACGCCGCTCAGCGTCATTGACCCCGTAGGCGCCGCCACTCGGGCCAAGGCCGCCCGTACCGGCCAGGACGCGGGCGCCTGCCGGGCGGTGCTGGCCAAGGGCGGGTTGACCTATCAGATTGCACCGGAGACGGAGGACGGGTTCTGCTCGGTGAAGGACGCGCTGCAGTTCACCGGCGGCATGGCCCCCTTGGCGCCCACTGACGTGGTGATGACCTGCAAACAGGCCCTGGCCGTGGCCATCTGGGAACGGCAGGTGGTGCAGCCTGCCGCGTTTGAAACCCTTGGCCAGGCGGTGGTGGCGGTAGAGCACTACGGTGCCTTTTCCTGTCGCCGGATCTACAACCAGCAGGCCGGGCCCCCCAGCGAACACGCCAGCGCCAATGCCCTGGATGTATCCGGCTTCCGCCTGGCCGATGGGCAGGTGGTGCGGCTCAAGGACCATTGGGATGATCCGGGGCCGAAGGGCGTCTTTCTGCGTCAGGTCCGGGACGGAGCCTGCAAGGTGTTCCTGACCACTCTGTCGCCGGACTACAACGAGGCCCACCAGGATCACTTCCACCTGGACATGGGCGGGCGGCCCCTGTGCGCCTGATCCCACCCCGGCCGGCTTGACCCCACCTCGGGGGGCGCCGCAAATGACGCCCACTCATAAGGACATTGTCTCAGGGGCCAACGCGCCCCGCAGTCTGGGAAACGCGCCATGGAATTGTTTGATCTCACCGGCAAGGTCGCGGTGATCACCGGATCCTCCCGGGGCATCGGCAAGGCCATCGCCGAACGCATGGCCGACCATGGTGCCAAGGTGGTGATCTCCTCGCGCAAGGCTGGGCCCTGCGATGAGGTGGCTGCGGCCATCAATGAAAAGCACCCCGGTGCTGCCATCGCCGTGCCGGCCTCGATCTCCTCGAAAGAGGATCTTCAGCGGCTGGTGGACGAGACCAACAAGGCCTTCGGCAAGATCGACATCGTGGTCTGCAACGCCGCCACCAACCCCTATTTCGGGCCCATGGCCGGGATCGGCGACGACGCCTTCCGCAAGATCCTCGACAACAACATCATCGCCAACAATTGGCTGATCCAGATGGCGGCGCCGCAGATGCGGGAGCGTAAGGATGGGGTGGTGATCATCATTTCGTCCATCGGCGGCTTGCGCGGCTCCACCGGCATTGGCGCCTACAACATCTCCAAGGCCGCCGACTTCCAGCTGGCCCGCAACCTCGCCGTGGAGTTCGGGCCCGACAACATCCGCGTCAACTGCATCGCGCCGGGTCTGGTCAAGACCGACTTCGCCAAGGCCCTGTGGGACACCCCCGAAGCCGAAAAGCGCTCCAGCGCCAACAATCCCCTGCGCCGCCTGGGCGAGCCCGACGACATCGCCGGGGCGGCGGTCTTCCTGGCCTCCCGGGCCGGGGGCTGGCTGACCGGTCAGGCGATCGTGGTCGACGGCGGTGCCACCTGCTGAGCATGGGCGTTCCGGCCTATGTTTTCACACCGGCCGGGCCCGAACACCTGGCGGCCCTGACCGACCTGCGGCTGGCGGTGATGGCCGACAGCTTCAACCGCATCGGCCGCTTTGATCCGGAGCGGGCCAGGGTCTGGTTCGCCGACACCTATCGCCCCGAAACCACCCGGCTCATCCTGGTGGATGGGGAAATGGCCGGCTGCGTCGCCTTCCATGCGGTTGAGGCCGGCGTCCTGAAGTTGGAGCACTTTTACCTTGATCCCCGCTGGCAGGGGCGGGGCCTGGGGACGGCCATACTGGACGGCCTGCTGGCGGAGGCCGATGCCGCCGGCGCCCGGGTGATCCTGACGGTGCTACGCCAGAGCGATGCCCAGCGCCTCTATGAGCGCCGGGGCTTTACGGTCACCGGCCGCGATGACCTCGATGTCTATATGGAGCGCCCCGCCAGGGTCTGAGACGCTAGGTCCCGGGCCTTGGCCAGCCGCCGTGCGCCCTCGTCCAGGGTGGCGTCAGACTTGGCAAAACAGAGCCGCAGGATCGTGGTGACCGGGTCAGTCTCATAAAGCGCCGAGACCGGGATGGTGGCCACGCCGGCCTCACGCACCGCCAGAAGGGCGAAGTCCCGGTCGGCCATGGTGACCCCGGAGGCGGCCAGGTCGACATTGATGAAATAGGTGCCTTGTGAGGGCAGGACCGAAAAGCCCTCGGCCTCAAGGGTGCTGGCCAGGCGTTGCTGGCTGGCAGCCAGGCTGACCGGCATCGTCGTCCACCAGTCGTCCAGGGTCTCCAGACCGAAGGCCACGGCGACCTGCAGATTCGGCGGTGTGGTGAAGGTCAGGAACTGGTGGGCCTTGGCCAGCAGACGGGCCAGGGGGGCTGCGGCGCAGATGAAGCCCACCTTCCAGCCGGTCAGCCCGAACATCTTGCCCGCTGAGCCGATTTTCACGCAGCGTCCGGCCATGCCTGGATAGGTCAACAGCGGGCGATGGACGGCGGGAGAGAACACCACCTGCTCCCAGACCTCGTCGCAGATGGCGATCAGATCGTGGGCCACACAGATTTCGGCCAGCAGGCTTAAGTCCTCGTCCGGCACCACCGCGCCGGTAGGATTGACCGGGGTGTTCAGCACCAGGAACCGGGTCTTCGGCGTGATCGCCGCCTCAATCATGGCCCCGGTGAACCGCCAGTGGGGCGGGGATAGCGAGATGAGTTTGGGTATGCCGCCAGCCCGCCGGATCAGCGGCAGATAGGCGTCATAGAGCGGCTGGAAGACGATCACCTCGTCGCCGGGCTCGATCAGGGCCAGGAAGGCCGCCGCCAGGGCCTCGGTGGCCCCTGAGGTGACCACCACCTCGGTGGTGGGATCGAAGGTGAGCCCCTGGGTGCGGTGATAATGTGCGGCAACGGCGGCCCGCAGTTCTGGCAGGCCGGCCATGGGCGGATACTGGTTGTAGCCATCCAGCACTGCCTCGGCCGCCTTGCGGCGCAGGGCTTCAGGCCCAGGATCGTCGGGAAAGCCCTGGCCCAGATTGATCGCCCCATGCGCCCGCGCCAGTCCGCTCATCTCCTCGAAGATGGTGGTCGGCAGGGCTGCAAAGGTGGCGTCAGGCATGGGACGATCCCGATCGTCGCTCCGGGCCTTGGGCGGCCTAGTCTTCCTTGACGCGCTTCTTGCGGAAGCTCGGGTTCAGGACCTTCTTGCGCAGGCGGATGTTCTTCGGCGTCACCTCGACCAGCTCGTCTTCCTCGATATAGGCGATGGCCTGTTCGAGGGTCAGGCGCCGGGGCGGGGTGAGGCGGATGCTCTCGTCCTTGCCCGAGGCCCGGACGTTGGTCAGCTGCTTGGCCTTCATGGGATTGACATCCAGGTCGTCGGACCGGGAGTTTTCGCCGATGATCATGCCCTGGTAGGTCTTCTCGCCGCCGCCCACAAACATGGTGCCGCGCTCTTCCAGGTTCCACAGGGCGTAGGCCGCAGTTTCGCCGTCCGAGTTGGACACCAGCACGCCCTTACGGCCGGCATCGATGGCACCCTTATAGGGCTCATAGTGGCTGAACACGCGGTTCAGTACGCCGGAGCCGCGGGTGTCGGTGAGGAATTCCCCCTGATAGCCGATCAGCGAGCGGGACGGCGCCATCAGGCTGATGCGGGTCTTGCCCGCGCCTGACGGACCCATGTCCTTCAGCTCCGCCTTGCGGGCCGAGAGCTTCTCGATGACCACGCCGGAGAACTCATCGTCCACGTCGATCATCACGTCCTCGATGGGCTCAAGGCGTTCGCCGGTTTCCGGATCGTGCTGGAACACCACCCGGGGACGGCTGATGGAAACTTCAAAGCCCTCACGGCGCATGCCTTCGATCAGCACGCCCAGCTGCAGTTCGCCACGGCCGGCGACCTCATAGGCGTCCTTCTCGCTGGTCTCGGTCACTCGGATGGCGACGTTGGACTCGGCTTCCTTGAGCAGGCGGGCGGCGATGACCCGGCTCTGGACCTTGTCGCCTTCGCGGCCGGCAAGCGGGCTGTCATTGACCGAGACGGTCATGGAGATGGTCGGCGGGTCAATGGGCTGGGCCGGCAGGGCCTCGGTCACATCCAACGCGCACAGGGTATCGGCCACGGTGGCCTTGGACAGGCCGGCGATGGCGACGATGTCACCGGCCTCGGCGTCGTCGATGGGCTGGCGCTTCAGGCCGCGGAAGGCCAGCACCTTGGTGATGCGGCCGCGCTCGATTTCCTTGCCGTCCCGCGACAGGGCCTTGATGGCCAGGCCTGGCGTCGCCTTGCCCGACTCGATGCGCCCGGTCAGCAGGCGGCCAAGGAACGGATCGCTTTCAATCAGCACCGACAGGATCTGGAAGGGCTCGTCCCGGCGCGCCACGGCCTTGGGTTCGGGCACGTGCTCGACGATCATGTCGAACAGCGGGGCGAGCGTGTCATTGGGCTGGGCCATGTCCAGCGTCGCCCAGCCGTTCTTGCCACTGGCATAGATGTGCGGGAAGTCCAGCTGCTCGTCAGTGGCCCCCATGGCCGCAAACAGGTCGAAGGCGTCGTTCAGGATACGGTCGGGATCGGCATGCGGCCGGTCAACCTTGTTCAGGCAGAGGATCGGTTTGAGGCCCATCTTCAGGGCCTTGCCGAGCACGAACTTGGTCTGGGGCATGACGCCCTCTTCGGCGTCCACCAGCAGGACGCAGCCGTCCACCATGCCCAGGATCCGCTCCACCTCGCCGCCGAAGTCGGCGTGGCCGGGGGTGTCGATGATGTTGATACGGGTCTCGCCGGCCTTGCCGTTCCAGAGCACGCTGGTGCACTTGGCCAGGATGGTGATCCCGCGCTCGCGCTCCTGGTCATTGGAGTCCATGGCGCGCTCGACGGTCGCCTCATTGGCTCGGAACACGCCCGACTGGGCGAGCAGCTGGTCGACGAGGGTCGTCTTACCGTGGTCAACGTGGGCGATGATGGCGATGTTGCGCAGCGACATGGGAAACCTTTTCCGGAAGCGGCGGCTTTTAGGGGACAAGACGCCCCACGGCTAGCGCGAACTGGTCACAGGCAGGTCGGAATCGGCCCGCCCCTTGTGCGTTGCAACACGAAATCACCCGTGAGCGCGCCGCATCATGCCATTGAAAACGCTAATCTTACCCTTCTAGGCCCCAATATGTTCGCGGTTGCGACATTTTTTCCCTTGTTCTTTTTTGCGGCGCACCGTAGATTTTGACCGTGAGGCGTCTCCGGACGTCTCTGCCCTTCCTGGGCGTTTCCTCCCTAATGAACTGGCCGCGCTTTTTAGCGCGGCCTTTTTTTTGGCCTTCGCCAGGGGGGCTAGGTGAGCGCGGACCAGTCGTGCCCGGTCAATCTGACGCTCAGGGCGGCGATGTCGGCCTGCAGGCGATTGAAGCCGGCGGTCGGGGTGAGGGCGGCCTCATCCAGATACAGTGCCCGGTTCAGCTCGATCTGCAGGGCGTGCACCCCGCGGGCCGGGCGGCCATAGTGTTCGGTGGTGTAGCCGCCGGCATAGGGGGTGTTGCGCACCACCCGGTAGCCGCGGGCCTCCAGCTCCACCTCCACCAGACGGGTCAGGCTGTTGGCGCAGGAGGCACCGAACCGGTCGCCGAGCACCATGTCGCAGCCGCCGGCCCCGGCGGCCTTGGCGGCGGCGGTGGGCATGGAATGCCAGTCCACCAGAATGGCCACCCCGTGGGCCGCCTGTGCCTCGGTGATCAGCTGGTTGAGTGCTGTGTGATAGGGGCGATGCGCCCGGTCAATCCGCCCTTGCGCCTCAGCGAAGGTCAGCTTGCGGGCGTAGATCTCCTGGCCTTCGGACACCACCTTGGCGATGGCGCCGAGGCCTGCGGCGACCCGGGCGGTGCGGCTGCGGGCGAAGTCCGGCAGGGCGTCGGCGAACATCGCCGGATCGAGCTCAAAGGCGTCGCGGTTCACATCTATATAGGCGCGCGCATAATTGGCGGTGATCAGGGCCGCGCCGGCCGCCGGGGCGGCGTCTACCAGCTGATCCACAAAGGCATCCTCGGATCGCCGGATCGCCTTGGCGTCCAGTCGGGCGGCCGACATCATATCGTCCGGATAGAGCCGGCCGGAATGGGGGGAGGCGAAGATTATCGGGGTCGGTGGCGGGGCGTCTGGACCCCCGGCGCGGCGCACCTGAAAGCCCGCCGGCGCCAGGGCGGCCGGCTCTGCGACATCAAGGGGCTCTACCGCGGACATGGCGCGCATATGACGATGCGCCGGGCGCCGGGTCAAACGGATCGGGGCGGCAGTTCATCGGGGATTTACAAACCCACCCCTATGGTCGCCCCTATGAAAGACGATGCCCTGGACGCGCCCATGCCCCGCATTCTTCTTGCCGAGGACGACGACTCCCTGCGCGGCTTCCTGGCCCGGGCCCTGGAACGGGCCGGCTATGAGGTGCGCGCCTGCGCTGACGGGGAGGAGGCGGCCTCGGTCCTGGATCAGAACTGGGACCTGCTGCTCACCGACATCGTCATGCCCGGCATGGATGGCATCGAGGTGGCCCGACTGGCGGCGGCCCGTAATCCGTCCCTGCGCATCATGTTCATCACCGGCTTTGCCGCCGTGGCGCTGGCGGCGGGGGACTCTGCGCCGGCCGGCGCGAAGGTCCTCTCCAAGCCCATCCACCTGCGCGAGATCGTCGCTGAGGTGGAGCGGATGATGGCCGCCTGAGGCCGGCATCCCTGTGGCGGCTTTCAGCCCTTGCACAGGGACAAGCCGCCCGTTATACCGCCGCCCTTCCCGTCCCCCCCAAAAGGGGCCGCCCTTATGGACGCGTAGCTCAGCGGGAGAGCACCTCGTTGACATCGAGGGGGTCACAGGTTCAATCCCTGTCGCGTCCACCATTCACCCCTACACTTTTCGGGGTGAGCCTTAGACACTTGAAATTGTCCCGACTTCTCCGCGGCATGAGCGGAATGCGCCGCTGAATTTCGGCTCTCCGTTAGGGCTGATCAGCGCAAGACCAGCCAAACTCGCACCATGGTCTCTGAGCCTATTGCGAGAGTGTAGGTTTCGCCGATTCTGACTTACCAGGAGCCGGATTCGTTATCCGAAACCGAGCCGTCAATCCTTATTGCCTGTATCCCCCCTCATCGGACAGGTGATCAGGAAGTTTTGTCGCCATCGCTTCGTAACTGTCCTAGTTCCCCAGGACGGCGCTGTATGTTCTTGTTTTGTTCTTGACGTTACCGCGCATTTTCAATAGGCTTTTGTTGCGGTGAGTAAGTGCGGCCGAGCCAACGCACGTCACGATCACCGTCTTCCCGCGAATCCCAGATGTCGCTGAACCGTCCGAGCAGGCGGTGCGACGTCATGCCTTGATGGAGAGCGCGCATGGCGTGGAGAGATGTCAGTCCTGCAGACTTGGAAGGTGAGGCACTGCGACGATGGTACCTTCGCTCGCCCGACGATGTTGAGCGAAGACAACGAGCCGCGGCGGACGCACGCTACCAGGCGTTCTTCGCCCCACAGCACCTAGCCCAGCCGCCATCGGCCTTTCGCCCAGCCGGGGAACCATCGCACGGCGCGCGAGGCGCTTCGATCAACACTTATATCGGGTTCAGCGAGGATGACCCAGGGTGGACCTCCACCTGGCATGCCGGCGGGCCGAGCGGATGGCGACGAGACGAGACCCCAGGCGCGAATGGCGGGGCCAGACCGGTCCCCCTGCCCTCGCCAGCGCGCGGTCGGAAGGATGAAGGGAGCCAGCCCGCTCCCCTTTCCCCATACTCGCCGGCAGGCGGGTCGTGGCCGGTTCCGCTGTCCCCGATACTTGCGAGCCACCCGCCATCCAGCGTCGACTTCTCGACGGCGGCACCGTCGGTTCGATCGATGTCCTACCGGCCGGAGCAGCCGGCCACTCCCAGCGAGGTCAGTCAACAGGCGTCCGTAACCCGGTCGCCGCGTCACGGGATTTGGATCGCAGGCCGTCAGCCCGGCGAGTTGGAGCCCTCCCGCACGGAGGTCTTTCGGCGGGGGCCTGATGGCAAACTCCACGCGATTCCCGGCTGGCGCACGACAGGTCCGTTCGAGTTCGGCGAATGGTCGCGCATGTTCGACTGGGGTGGCGTCGCGGGCGACCTGACTGACATCACCACTGGTGTCCTCGACTTCATGATAGGCGGAGGGCTTGCAGGAGAGATCGTCAAAGGCCTCGGTTACACGATAGGACCGGACATTGTCCGAGGGATGGTGCAGGGCCATCGCGCCTGGGCAAAGTTCCTTGGTGGCCCCGCCAAGCAGGACCTGGCACGACTCCACCAGAGCCTGCATACAATGTTGCATCGTGATCTGGCAGCAGAACTCAAAGCGGCCGGCTTTCCGCGCGTCGGGGGGCGGGGAGGCGGCATAGGGAATTGGGCAGAGTACTTCGCAGAAAACCCCGGAATGCAGGACGAGGCCATAGCGATCCTGCGGAGGGTGACTCGGGAGTTCGACCGCAAGAATGGAACGAAGGTATCGAGGTACCTGGACGAGGCCCTGGTGAAAGGTAAGGCTTCCGCGTCCCCGCCCTCCCCATAATCGAGCTTCGCCTATGCCCCCTACAGATCCACCCATCCAGCGCTGGCTATGGTACGATACCGAGACGGCTGACTGTGTCTCATTGGATCGATCGTCCTATGTTGAGGCCTTCTTCGATGGCAGGCCGGTCCCGCTTCCAGAATGGGTCTGCACCTCGCCCGATGGTGGTCTCCACAAGAACGCCGGCCTCCTCGCGCTCGATGTTGATATCGCCGAAGCGCCAAACGTCCGCGATGAACTCAACTGGACGTGCGACTATGTTGTCCAGCTCGTCGCGCACAGCTGGCTCGACGAGATTCGCGATCTCATAGACGAAGAACGTATTGGACTAGGCGTTCTTCGCGAGAAGGGCGAAGTTGTCTCGGGATGGTCGACGATTCACGAGCGTCGGCCGCCCGTTCTTCTTGCCACTGAAGGACACGTGAAAACTTGTCCGATCTGCGGCCATTCTTACACGGTTCTTCATGGGCGCGAGTACTTCTCAGATCCTGAGGTGATTGGGAGGCCGCTCATCGTCAACAGCAATGGACTGTTCGTCCGCGAAGACATCGCTAGAAGCCGAAACCTGCGAACCCCGCGGGGAGCATTTGAGCCGGGCGTGATCGAACTCGAAGCAAGGCGCTTTTAAGCGCCGCTGCGGAGACAAGTGAGCTCCTCACTGCATCCACCACCATTCCTGGCCCTTTCCTCTCAAGGCCCTTTCCTCTCAAGGCCCTGTTCTCTCGAGGCCCTGTCCTCTCGAGATAAGACGAGACCGGTTACGCAGCCCATCTGATTCGCCCTGCCCCGTGGCTGAGACCTTCCGGAAGGGCCCATCGCGCCCACCGACAAACGCGTCCCCACCGAAATCACGGGACTGTCAAAACAGACGCCGTCAGCTGCGGCAGAGGGCCGGATTTTAGCTTCCGTTGCGGAAACCGGGGGCGTGTCTTGCGCTAATCGCCCCGATTAGGGTTTTTCAGGCGCGGTCCAGCCCTCGCCCGCAAAGTCTTGTCGAGGTGCAGGTATGCTTACAAACCCAGCACCCCTAAGGGATTCACGCGAGAACCTTGCGCTCGGGTCAGAGAGTCTGGTTATCTGTCAGCCTTGAAAAAATTCTGGCGCTTTTGCAAAAGGTGCCGGATTATCGTTTTTGCTCACGGGTCAAAATCCTCATTCCATAAGGGGATCGGCGCCAAGAGGGGGAAGGAAACCAATGTTGAAACGTTCATATTTCTGCGGCGGCTCGGTCATGGCCGTCGCCTTGGCTATGGGGGCTGTCGGTTCGGCGGCCGCTCAAGAGGCCACGGTGGTCGAAGAAGTCGTCGTCACCGGTTCATTCATCGCCGGCACCCCGGAAGACGCCGCCCTGCCGGTGGACGTCCTGGGCGCGGCTGAACTGGAACGCCAGGGCTCGCCCAGCGTGGTCCAGCTGGTGAAGTCGATCAGCGCCTCGCAGTCGGCCATCGGCGAAAGCAACCGCTATAACGGCGGCGCGGGCACCGCGACCATCAACCTGCGCGGCCTCGGCTCGTCGCGGACCCTGGTCCTGATGAACGGCCGGCGTCTGGCCGACTCCACCCAGGCCGCCTTCCAGGGCGGTGGTCAGGACCTCGGCTTCGTGCCCACCGCCGCTGTCGGCCGGGTCGAAATCCTGAAGGACGGCGCTGCGGCGACCTACGGCTCCGACGCCGTCGGCGGCGTGGTCAACTTCATCACCCGCAAGGATCTGGACGGCTTCGAAATCGACGCCGACTACATGTTCATTGACGGCTCTGACGGGGACTACACCCTTGACGTCGCCTGGGGCAGCCAGTTCGACCGAGGCAATGTCCTGGTCACCGCCGGCTACCGCGCCCGTTCGCGTCTGGACATCAACGATCGCTCCTGGGCCCGCACGCCCATGGACGCCGTGTTCTACGGCGGCTGGTCGGGTTCGTCGAACCCTGGCTACTACGGTACCCCGGGCGGCACGACCTTCTTCCGCGATAATGGCTGTAACGAACTGGGTGGCCAGCTTACCGCCGGGGTTGTTCCGACCAGCAGCACGGCCATCGGCAGCGTCTGCCGCTTCCAGTTCTCGGCCTTCAACGACCTGGTGAACGAGGAGCATCACTACCAGCTCTTTAGCGAGCTGAACTTCGACCTCACCGACACGGTCAGCTTCCACGGCGAAGTGGCCTGGAAGCGCACCGATGTGCCGAACCAGCGCATCTCCCCGGCCAACCTGACCACACAGTTCCCGACCCCGATCTCGGCGGGCGGCACCTCAGGCTCGACGGCGCCCCGTGGTTTCAACGGCCAGGTGCCCTACTTCGTGCCGGCCTCCAACCCGGGTCTTATCGATCTGCGCACCACCTGCGCGGCCCCGCTTACGGCGGCTCAATGCGCGGCCATGGGCGGCGGCGTCACCATGGCGCGGGCCTTCTGGCGGGCGATCGCCCATGCCGGTCATCCGACCAATCCCGATGGTGCCGACTATCAGGACATCCAGAACAATTCGTTCCGGGTTTCCGGCGGCTTCAAGGGTGAGTTCGGCAATGGCATCGGCTGGGATGCGTCCCTGACCTATATGAATGTTGAGTCCACGGTCACGACCAACGACCTGCTGGTGAACCGTATCCAGCATGCCTTGAACGGTCTGGGCGGTCCGGGCTGTAATCCGGCCACGGGTGTCGCTGGCGTCGGGGCCTGCCGTTACTTCAACCCCTTCACCAACAGCATCGCGGTCAGCGCGGTCAATGGGGCCAACAACCCGTTCTATCGCGGCGGTGCCAATCCTGCCGTCCTGAACAACGCCGCTCTGGTGGAGTGGATGTATGGCACCTACACCAACGTCAACACCAACGACCTGCTGGTGGCTGACCTGGTGTTCAACGGCCAGACCGGCATTGAGTTGGGTGGCGGCGCCATCGCCTGGGCCGCCGGCGCTCAGTTCCGTTACAACCGGACCCGGGAAGACTGGGAAGGCCTGGGCGATGTGAAGGCAACGCCTTGCGTCGACTCCATCGACGATGGTCTGCCGCTCTGCTCCGATCCGGTCGGTCCCTTCGTGTTCTTCGGCGCCCAGGAAGACCTGGATGTCGATCGGGACGTCGAGGCCCTGTTCGCCGAAGTCCGTCTGCCCTTCACCAACGACTTCGAGATCAGCGCCGCCGTTCGCCACGAAGAGTTCGGCGGTCAGGTGGGCGCCACCACCAACCCGAAGATCTCGGCGCGCTGGCAGGCCACCGACTGGCTGGCCTTCCGCGGTTCGGCGGGCACCACCTTCCGCGCTCCGGCTCAGGCTTCTGTCTCTCCGGGCAGCAGCAAGGGCGTGGCCAATATCGGCGGCAGCTACCGCGCCGTCGTGACCGGCAACAACCCAGGCCTGCAGCCGGAAACTGCCACTACCTACAACCTCGGTGTCATCCTCGACGCCGGTGCCTTCAAGGCCACGGTGGACTACTTCCGGTTCGACTTCGAAGAAGAACTGGTCCTGGAGCCCACCAACGCGATCTTTGCGTCCCTGAACTGCGCCAATCCGGCGATCGTGGCCCGTTTCATCTTTGACGGTGCCTGCTCGGCGGCAAACACGCTCAGCGTCAGCCGCTTCATCGTCAATGGTCCCGAAACCAAGACCTCGGGTCTCGACTTCAAGGCCCAGTACGACTTCGACGACTTCTTCGGCACTGACATGCTGGACGCCCGCGTCTCCATGGGCGTCGACGGCACCTATCTGCTCACCTATGACCGCGGCGCCTTCACCCTCTTCGGGGCTGACAATGTGATCATCGAAGCGGCTCAGGACCGTGTCGGCCGTCATGAACTGGTGGCGGAGTTCTATTCCTACCCGCGGCTCCGGGCGACCGGGTTCATCAATGTGAACGGCGGCGACTGGAACCTGCGCTACCAGCTCCAGTATCGTGAAGGCACCCAGCAGATCGGTGCCCCCTGCCCGGCCAGCGGCGCCAGCGCCGCCTGCCGTTATGACCGCGCCTCGGCCACCTTCGTGGATGTGGGCAAGACCGACGACTTCTGGCAGCACGACCTGAACCTGCAGTACGACCTGCCCTGGAACAGCACCGTGAATGTGGGCATCCAGAACCTCCTGGATACCGACCCGCCGTTTGCGCAGTCGATGTACAACTACGACTACACCAACGGTAACCCGCTGGGCCGTACCCTCAAGATCGGCGTCAAGCAGCGCTTCTAAGGCGCGAAATCGCAGCCCGGCGGCTTAGCCGCCGGGTCGCACATCTCGATCGGCGTCGCCTTCGGGCGGCGCCGATTTCATTTGGGGCCATGGCCTATACCGCTCCGTTCAGGGGCGGCGACCCTTGGGCAAGGCCTCGACCTCGGTGAGCGTCAGCTTGCGCACCGCCCGGACCATGCACCGCTGCGCCCCGAGGGGGCCTGGTGAGATGATGGTGGCGTCTGAGCCCCGGCAAACGCTCGATCCCGAACGGGAGACCACCCCAAGCTGGTGGGTCCAGTCGATGTCCGGACAGGGGGCAAACAGCGCCATCTCATAGACATCGCGCACCCCGACCCGGAGGTAGAGGGTCTGATCATCGGGGGCGCTGAAGCCGGTGACGTTGCGGGTGAAGAAACACTCCCGAGGCCCAGAGACCGTATCGCCAGACCCCGGGGCGTTTCCCCCCGCTGAAGTGGGCGCGCAGGCACTCAGGGCGACCGTGGCCAAGCTGAACGCGACAAACACTGGGGTGAGGCGGGACACAGGCATGATCGGCTCCATCCGATGTCGAGATTGAGGGCAGACTGAGCGCCGAACATGGCCTCAATCGGGCCGCCCGCCCGATCGTTTCAAGGCCCGCCGCCGAAACCGGTCAGGATCCACCAGATCGGCCATCTCCCGGGGCAGGGGCGAGGGCGAGCCGGCGATCATCGCCGCGACATGGTCTGCCAGCAGCGGAGCCAGGCAGAACCCCCGCGATCCTAGGCCGCCCAGCACATAGAGCCCCTGAATCTCAGTTTTCCCCGCCAGGGGCAGCCGGTCGGGGGTGACCGCCCGCACTGACGCGCGGCCTTCAAGGGAGCCGCCACCGGCCTTAGCCGCCAGGTCAGGCATCACCTCGGCCAGGGTATCGAGGTTCGTCTGATGCTCGTGATCGCGGACATCGTCGCCTGTGTCATCCCGGACATGGGTGGCGCCAAAGACCAGCCCCTCAGGGGCTTGAGCCACATATCCCCCCCAGGCGATGCCAGGGGATGAGAGGCCTGGCGCGAGGGATATCTGACCCCGCACCGGCGACAGCGGCAGGCTGTCGACCAGGGCCTTCATCTGGGCTCCGGCACACCCCACCACGGCAGCGCCCCGCCAGATCTCTGCACCCTCCGGGCCCCTGAGGATAAGGCCCTCGTCGACCTGTTCCAGTCCGGTAATCTCCACCGCGCGGACAGGACCCAGCCAGGCCTCTAGAATGGCGCTCGGCCGCACCACCTTCGCACTCGCCTGGAGGAGCCCCTCGCCCACGGGTGGGCCCGCCCAAGCCGTAGCCTCCGCCGCCGTCAGGGTGTGCAGGGCACTCGGCTCGAACAGGTTCGAGGCCGCAATCTGGGCAAATCGCGCCGGGTCGCGGGGCTGCCTGGCCAGCTGCAGCACGCCCTCGCTCAGCACCGCACCCGGAAGGTCGGCATAAAGCCCCACCGCGCGGTCCAGGGCCTGGGCGAACAGCCCGGCCAAGGGACCAAGGCCAGCGTCCAGGCGCGGGGTCACCAGGGCGGCGGCATTGCCCGAGGCGCCCGCCCCTGGCCCGTGGGCGTCCAGCACGTCGACATGGGCACCAAGCGCGCGCAGGGCCCTCGCCATGGCCGCCCCGGCGATGCCAGCGCCGATCACCGCGACCCGGGGGGCCGTCGGCTCATCCGCTGCCGCATCGGTACGCCAGGCCTCCAGGCGCTCGCGTTTGCGCCCATGGCCTGGGCGCTTGGCCACCTCCAGCCCAGTGGCCGCCAGGCCACGGCGGACGGCACCGGCAACCGTAAATGTGGCCAGCCGGCCCCCGGGCGCTGTCCGGGCCGCGACCTTCGCCAGGAGGTCATCGCGCCACATGTCCGGATTGAGGGCCGGGGAGAACCCGTCGAGAAACCAGGCGTCAGCCTGACCGCTCCAGGCGCTCAAGGCCGCATCGGCGCTCATCACCGCCACATCCATGACGGTATTCAACTCAGGCAAGTCTACCCGATGAAAGCCCCGACGTTGTCCGGGCCACCGGGAGGTCAGCAGGTCCGCCAGCTCAGCCAGTTCTGGCCAGGCGGACAAGACCTCTGCGGCTGTTGTGGCGGTGAGGGGATGGGCTTCCACTGAGAAGATATGCAGACGACCTTCTGCCGGTCTCGTCCGCGTCCAAAGCTCCAGAAGGGCCAGGATGTTCAGGCCTGATCCCAGGCCGAGTTCCCCGACGGTGAAGCTCCGGCGTCCGGCCCAGCGTTCGGGCAAGCCGCAGCCCTGCAGGAAGACCGTCCGTGATTCGGCCAGGCCATCCTCGGTGGAGAAGTAGATGTCGCCGTAAAGCCGCGACCGCGGCTGGCCCTGGCTATCCATGACCAGGGGTGATTCTGGGTCAACAGGGGCAGGGCGTTCGGCGGTCATCGGGGCCCATAGCTTGTCTGCGGACGTTTAGGACACCGCCCATAGCAAAAGGGCCGCCCCGGAGGACGGCCCTTCATCAAAAACGCCGAAGCGCTTTTAAATGGCTTACTGAGCCGGGGCTGCAGCCGGAGCAGCAGCGGCGTCAGCCGCGGGAGCCATGGCGTCGGCAGCAGCTTCACCAGCGGCGTCAGCAGCGACTTCAGCGGTCGCGGCGGCGTCAACGGCCGTGTCGGCGGCAGCTTCGGCGGTCGCGGCTTCGGTGGTGGCTTCAGCGGCGGCTTCGTCGGCGGTTTCGGCGGGCTGGCCGCAGGCGGCGACGGAGAGGGCGGCGACGGCAGCGCCGGCCACGAGCAGCTTGCGAAGAATTTCGGAGGTCATGTCCCTGGTCCCCTGGAATGGAGGTTGATTGCGCCTGGCGCGCCTATTCCCCGGACCCGAAGGGCCGAAGCTTCAGCAACACTGCGCAGCACAGGAATATGCCGGTGTGGGGTCCGGGGGCAAGGGGCAAATCACGCCGCCGTGATCACTTTTTTACCCAATCCCCACCATGTCACTCATTCTAGGGGCTCTGGGGCACCCAACGGTTCAGACCTAGCCTTCGGCGGGGATGGCCGAGAGGGCTTCTTCCAGCTCCAGGAAGCTCGGCTGGGAGGCCGATGGCACGTTCCCACGACCAATCTCGACGGAGATCTGGGCGGCATTGCCATGCAGGTGGGCGACCAGAACGGCCTGGATGATTTTGTAGAAGGCGCCTTCTTCCTCGACCACGGCATTGAGTCGCGCGGCCAGGGGACCGACCATCCCGTAGGCCATGAACACCCCGAGGAAGGTGCCCACCAGGGCGCCGCCGATCATGCCCCCCAAGACCTCCGGCGGCTCGGTGATCGAGCCCATGGTCTTGATGACCCCGAGCACGGCGGCGACGATGCCCAGGGCGGGCAGGCCATCGGCCATGTTCTGAAGGGCGTGGGCCGGCGCCAGGGCTTCGTGGTGGTGCTTTTCGAGCTGCTTTTCCATGGCGTCTTCGACCTGGTGGGGATCCTCCAGGTTCATGGTCATCATCCGCAGGGTGTCGCAGATAAAGTCCACGGCGAAGTGGTCCTTGGTGATCTTCGGATAGCGGGAGAAGATGGTGCTCTCACCAGGGTTCTCGATGTGACTTTCCAGGGCGATGACGCCCTTGGACTTCATCGTCTTGGTCAGCAGGAAGAGCAGCGACAGCAGGTCGCGATAGTCTGACGCCTTCCACTTCGGTCCGGCGAAGGCCTTGGCGATACCGCCAAAAACCGCCTTGATGACCCCCATGGAGTTGGCGATCAGGAAGGCGGCGATTGCAGCGCCAAGGATGGCCATCAGCTCGTAGGGCAGAGCATAGAGGATGATCCCCATCTTCCCGCCGGCCCACAGGTAGCTGCCGAACACCATGCCGAACAGCAGGATGATGCCGATGATCTGAAACATGACGCCTACGGGTCCCCGTCTATTCCCGGCGGAGCATCGGGGTTAATGCTTAATGCCCGGTGTGCGGCGAACCTAATTGCACCGCCGTACGGCCCGCATTAACAGCGGTCACATGTCCACTTCATCGCCCCCGCCCGTGGATCTGCCCAAACGCTCGTTTGCGATCATCTTCGGGGTGTCTCTGGCGACGGCCATGGGAAATACGGGGCTGATCTCAGTTCTGCCGGCCATTGGGCGATCGATCGGCATTCCCGATCCCCTGGTGGCGGCGGTGTTCTCCCTGTCGGCACTGCTTTGGGCGTTTTCCTCGCCGCTGTGGGCGCGGGCCTCGGACCGTTATGGGCGAAAGCCGCTGATGCTGGTCGGGCTCAGCGGGTTCATGGTCTCGATGATCTGCTGTGGCCTGGTGGTGAATGCGGGGCTGCGCCATTGGGCCACGCCCATGGTGATCTTCGTGTTCTTCCTGTTCGCCAGGGCGCTGTTTGGCCTGTTTGGCGCCGCCTCAAATCCGGCCACTCAGGCCTATGTGGCCGAGCACACGGCGCCTGAAAAACGCACCCAGGCCATGTCCAGTCTGGCAGGTGCCTTTGGTCTGGGCACCGTTATCGGCCCCTTTCTGGCCCCCCTGCTGATCCTGCCGTTTCTGGGGCTCTCTGGCCCCCTGTTCGGCTTCGCCCTCATCGCGGCGGTGATGCTGTTCATCGTCTACCGCTATCTGCCGGAAAGCCCCTTCGCCGCCGAGACCCGGGCGCGAACCGACGCCGAGGCGGAGACCCGCAAGGCCAATCCCGACATCAAGCAGACCCCCATGTGGCGCGATCCCCGCATCACGCCCTTCCTGATCTACGGCTTCCTGGTCTCGGCCTGCCAGACCGCCCAGGGTCAGACCCTGGGGTTCCTGATTATCGACAAGCTCGCCCTGTCGCCGGCGGCGGCTCAGGGCTTCATCGCCATCGCCATGATGTTTGGCGCCATGGCTGGGCTGCTGGCCCAGTGGGGCATCATCCGGATGTTCGAGATGACGCCTCGCCAGCTGCTGCGTTGGGGGGTGGCGGTGGCGGCCCTGGGCAATGTGATCGTCGCCTTTTCCCCCGACTACTGGTCGGTGGTGGCAGGATACGCCATTTCCAGCCTGGGCTTCGGCTTCGCCCGACCGGGCTTCACGGCCGGCTCGTCCCTCGCCGTCAACATGGGCGAACAGGCCCGCGTCGCCGGTGCCATCGCCGCCGTCAACGGGGTCAATGTGGTCCTGGCGCCGTTCTTTGTCTGGCTCTACCAGCTTATCCCGTGGGCCCCGTTTGCGCTGAACGCCGCGATCATGGCCGGACTGTTCTACTATGCCTTCCGCAGTCCCCAGCTGCGCAACGCTGACCCTACGCCGGCCACCCGGGCCGATGCGGCCCAGGCCACCCTCGACCGCCGCGACGAGTCCGGGCAATAGGCCGCACGGGGTGAGCCGCCCTCAGGGCTGGGCTGTGGCCTCGGCCCGCAGGCGGCGGACCATCTCCAGGGACAGGTAGCCGTCCGCTATCAGGCCTCGGCTGGCCTGGTAGGCCCGCAGGGCCTTGCGGGTGTTGATCCCGACAATGCCGTCGGGAGCACCGGGATCAAAGCCCAGGCGGGCCAGGGCCTGCTGCGCGTCGCTGCGGTCGGTGAGCGCCAACGGGGTTTCCTGCGGCCAGTCCCGAACCAGCATGCCCTCGCCGGAAAGCCGCTGGGCCAGCAGCCCGACCCCCAGGGCGTAGGCGGTGGAGTTGTTGTACCGCCGGATCATGAAGTGGTTGTGGAACACCAGGAACAGGGGCCCGCCCGCGCCTGAGGGGGCGATCAGCTCGGCCGGTGCCTGTTGATCGGCCGCAGAGAAGGGCCGGCCATCGGCGGCGCGAACTCCCCGCTCGGCCCACCAGGCCGGAATCTCGCGGGGCCCTTCGGTGAGGCTGTAGTCGAACCCCGCCGGGACGGTGACTTCCCGGTGCCAGCTTTCCCCCCGGCGCCAGCCGGCCTTGGCCAACAGGTTGGCGGCCGAGGCCAGGGCGTCGGTGGACGACCCCCAAAGGTCTCGCCGCCCATCCCCATCCCCGTCAATGGCGGTGGTCATGAAGGTGGTGGGAATGAACTGGGTCTGGCCCATGGCACCGGCCCAGGAGCCCACCAGCCGCGAGCGGGTAAACTCCCCCGACCCGATCATCTTCAGGGCGGCCATCAACTGGTCTTCGGCAAAGGCCTGCCGCCGCCCGTCCGCCGCCAGGGTGGCCATGGAGCGGATCACGTCAAAGTCGCCGAGGATGGCGCCAAAGCCCGATTCCAGGCCCCAGATGGCCACCAGGACGTCCCGGGGGACCCCGTGCCGAGCCTCAATCTGGGACAGGGTCGCCAGGGCGTCCCGACGGCGGCGGCCGATGGCGATGCGATCCTCGCTAACGACCCCGCGGATATAGTCGCTGACCGGACGGGAAAACTCTGGCTGGCGGGAATCGAGGGCGGAAATCCGGTCATTGGGGGTCAGCCCCGCCAGCTCACGGTCCAGCAGCTCTGCGGGCATGCCAGCCCGCACGGCCTTGATGTAGAAGCTCCGCAGCCAGGTATCGAAGGTCGGGCTGCCGGAGGGTGCCAGTCTTACCACTGGCTCTGGGTTATGGGGCGTCGGGGTGGCGGGTGCCAGGGCCAGCTGCGGCGCAAGGCCGGTAGCTGGGTCGGCGCAACCGGCCACGAGCAGAACAAGGAAAGAGCGACGATCCATCCGCCGACCATAGGGCGCATAGGCCGCCGCCTCAATCGCTCTAGGACTAAAGAGCCACGAAAGACCACCCAGATCGCGTCAGGTGGATATCGCCGAATGGCTCCAGGGCGATCGCCCTCTATCCCACTTGAAACTGGTCAATTCCGCCCCCAAACGGCATGAAAAAAGGGCCTGGAAGCGCCGTTTTGGCCAGCCTTCCAGGCCCTTCTCGCAGGCCCCTCGCCGAGGGTACCTAGACCAGTTCGGACGGCTTGATGCCCAGCTCCTTCAGCAGGGGCTCGGCATAGTCCACCCGGCCGGTCATGGTCTTGGGATCGGCCTTGGCCAACTGGTAAACCGCCTCAGCGATGAACTCGATGGGCTGCACCCGGTCCTTGGTCTGTTCGTTGATCAGGCCGTGCACGGCGACACCAGGGGTGTCCACCAGGCCAGGGGAGACCACATTGACCGCAATCCCATCTGCCTGGACCTCGGACGCCAGCCCGGTGGTGAACCGCTCCAGAGCCGCCTTGCACAGGCCATAGACCGTGCCGCCGCGCCCGCCGCCATAGGGCTGTTTGGGATGGATGCCTGCGGGCGAAGAGATGTTGACGATCGAGCCCCAGCCCTTGGCCCGCATGCCGGGCATGACCAGCTGAGCCAGATGGAAGGGGGCATAGACTTGCACCTCCATCATTAGCTTGAAGCGCTTCTCGGTGAAGTCCTGCACCGGCATGAAATAGGTGATGGCGGCGTTGTTGATCAGGATGTCGATACTGCCGAAGGCGTCTTGCGCCTCCTCTACCAGCCGCTCGCGTTCGGAGGCCTGGGCGAGGTCGGCCTTGACCAGAACCGCTTCGGCACCGGCGGCTTTCAGGCGCTCTACCGTGTGGGCCAGGGTGCCGGGCAGGCGGCTCTCGCCCTCCTGGGCTGTCCGGGCCGAGACGACGACCTTGGCGCCCTCCATGGCCAGTCGGGCGGCGATCGCCTCGCCGATACCCCGGCTGGCACCGGTGACCAGGGCGGTCTTGCCCTTCAGGGTCCCGTTCGGATTTATGGTCGCTGACATAATGAATGATCCTCCCATGACTTAATTCTTATGGGAGAAGCCTCGCGCCTTTGGTGCCCTCCTGCAAGCGCGTCGAGCGCCGGCACCGGGGCCCCCGTTGACTCCTTGGGGTCCGACCCGTATATGCGCCGGCTCTGTTGGTAACCCTCTGAAGGACGGCGCGCGGCGACGCGCGAAGACAAGCTCATGAAGGTCAGAAGCTCGCTGAAGTCGCTGAAGACGCGTCACCGCGACTGCAAGCTCGTTCGCCGCAAGGGCGTGGTCTACGTCATCAACAAGACGGACCCGCGCTTCAAAGCCAAGCAGGGCTAAGCACGGCCGGCACCCGGGGATGGCTAAGGCAGTCCTCTGGGATATCGGCAATGTGGTGGTCCGCTGGGACCCGCGGACGCTGTATGCGAAAATATTCCAGGAGCCGGCCGAACTGGACCGGTTCCTTTCGCATGTCTGCACCATGGTCTGGCATGTGAACCACGATCTGGGTGTCACCTTCGCGGAAAACCGCAAGGGCCTGATCGTGCAGTATCCGGAGTACGCGCCGCAGATCGAGGCTTGGGAAACCCGCTGGTGGGAGATGTTCTCCGGAACCATCCCGCAGACCGAGGCCGCCATCGAGGCCCTGCACCAGCGCGGCGTGCCGCAGTTTGGCCTGACCAACATGTCCCACGAGGTGTTCGACGGGGTGATCGCCATGAGCCCGGCGTTTGCCCGTCTTGAGGGCTATGTGGTCTCTGCCGAAGAAAAACTGATCAAGCCCGATCCACGCATCTACGCCATCGCCTGCGCGCGCTTCAGTCACGCCGCCGGCGACATCCTCTTTGTGGACGACAGCGCTGCCAACATTGCTGCAGCCCAGGCGTTCGGCCTGCAGACCCACCACTTCACTGACCCGGACGCCCTACGCCCGGCGCTTGAGGCCCACGGGCTGCTCTGACGGATTTCGTTCGGCGCAGATGCGCGGTAGGGTCCGCCGCTTCAAACCACCCTCGACTCGGAAGACGCGTTTCCCATGGCTGACGACAGCGCCCACATCGACATTCTCAACACCACCGCCCAGGGGCAGCTGAAGAGCATCATTGAGCGGATCGAGCGCCTGGAGCTGGAAAAGGCCGAGGTCGCCGAGCAGATCAAGGAAGTCTTCGCCGAGGCCAAGGGCAACGGCTTTGATGTGAAGGTGCTGCGCAAGGTGGTCCGCCTGCGCAAACAGGACCGCGCCAAGCGACAGGAGGAGGAGGCGATCCTCGACCTCTATCTTTCGGCGCTCGGAGAGATTTGAAGAAGGCCCCGCCAGATCCGAGGGCCCAGGCCAAGCGGGCGGCGCTGAACGCGCTCAAGCGCGCGAGGCGGGAAGCCGCGCGCACAGGCGTTGAGCTCTCCGAATGGGAAGGCGAATTTCTGGGTTCGGTAGAGGACCGGGTCAAGACCTATGGCCGGGCTTTCGGCGACCCGGAAAAGGGCGCACCAGGCCAGGCCCTGTCTGCTCTGCAGCATCGCAAGCTCAAGGAAATTTCGGCCAAGGCCAAGGGCGAGAAAAAGCCCATGGTCCGGCGCGGCTTCGCCCGCAAACAGCGTGAGGCAGAGGACTAGGTCCGAGGTCTTGCTCGCCGCAGCCGCAGTTCAAAGAGGGACACAAAGGACAGGTAGAAGGCACAAAGGCCACGAAGAGGCCTCTGTGTCCTTCGCTTCCTTTGAGTCCTTCGTGTCCCAACTTTCTTTCGCTGACGCGCAAAGGGCAGAGCGCCCTCAGGCGGCTTCGGTCTCGCCGTCTTCCCCGCCACCGATGATGCCGTCCAGGCCCTGTTCGCGGACCTTGCGATAGAGGGTGGAGCGGCCAATCCCCAGGCGCCGGGCGACCTCGCTCATGTGGCCGGCATAGATCTCAATGGCCAGCTGGATCAGGTCCCGCTCGATCTCTTCCAGCGTGCGCAGATGTCCGCGTTCATCGAGGATCCGCACCGGGGCGTCCTTGGGCAGTTCAGCCATGAGCTGCCTTGCGGCTTCCGGTGAAATGACTGTGGCCTGGCTCGGCTCGGGAACGCTTTGGGGGACCGGCGCGACCGCCCCGGAGATGGCCGGGAAGTCAAAGGGCTGCAGATAGGGGGAGTCAGACAGCACGATGGCGCGATAGACGGCGTTTTCCAGCTGACGGACATTGCCGGGCCAGCTGTGGGCCAGCAGGTGCTGCAGGGTTTCCGGCGCGCAGCCGACGACCTTCTTGCCTTCCTCAACATTGAAGCGGCGGATGAAGTGCTCCACCAGGGCCGGGATGTCATCCTTGCGCTCGCGCAGGGAGGGTGCCTCGATGGGGAAGACGTTGAGGCGATAGAACAGGTCCTCGCGGAACCGCCCCTCAGCCACGGCCAGGGACAGGTCGCGGTTGGTGGCCGAGACAATCCGGACATCGACCTTTACCGAGCGCTTGGCGCCCACCGGGTCGATCTCGCTCTCCTGCAGGGCGCGCAGCAGCTTGACCTGCATGTCCAGGGGGAGCTCGCCCACCTCATCCAGGAACAGGGTGCCGCCATTGGCCTCCTGGAACTTGCCCAGGTGTTTGTCCGTGGCGCCGGTGAAGCTGCCCTTTTCGTGGCCGAACAGGATGGATTCCACCAGGTTTTCCGGTAGGGCACCGCAGTTGACGGCGACGAAGGGCTTGCCGGACCGGTCCGAGGAGCCATGCAGGGCGCGGGCGATGACTTCCTTGCCGACGCCGCTTTCGCCGGTGATCAGAATCGGGATGGTCGACTTGGCCGCCCGCTCGCCCATGCGCTTGACCAGCATCATGGGGGCAGAGCCGCCCACCATGTCGGCAAAGGTGAACCGGCCGGTCTTGTGCTTCTTGAGCCGGTCGACCTCGCCGCGCAGGTCGCCCATGGAGAGCGCGTTGCGGATCGAGACGATGATCCGCTCAGGGCTGGCGGGCTTGACGAAGAAATCACAGGCACCGGCCTGCATGGCCTGGACGACAGTGTCGATGCTGCCCTGTGCGGTGACCACAATCACCGGCTGATGGAAGTCGCGGGCGCGCATCTCCACCAGGGTCTCGTGACCCGACATGCGGGGCATCACCAGGTCCAGCAGGATGACGTCGACCTTGGCACCGGCCATCAGATGGCTGATGGCGGCGTCGCCGGACTCTGCGTGGGCCACGGCGAAGCCTTCGCGCTCCAGAACAGCCTGGATCAGCCTGCGCTGGGTCGGATCATCATCGACGACAAGAACCGTCTTGGGCATTTGAAGACACCACCTGTACCGGACGCCCGCCTCTTCGGACGGGGCTCATTTGTCACGGATTGATACAGGTCGCCGGTAAAGGCGGGGTTTCGCAAAGCTGAGTCGGGGGTTAACGGCGCCGGCTTGACCAGAGCCCCTGTGAGGTCCCTTCTGACCCTGCAAAGGGGAGGGACGGGTCATGTTCGTCGGGCATTATGCCGCCGCGATCGCTGCCAAGGCGGTCGAGCCGCGTGGGCCGCTCTGGGCCTATGTCCTGGCCGCCCAGGCTGTGGATATCGGCTGGGGTGCCTTGATCATCACCGGCGTCGAACGCTTCTCCGTCAATCCTGACCTGCCGGGCAGTGTCCTGGTGCTGGAGCATATGCCCTATACCCACGCCCTGCCCTCAGCGGTGGGATGGTCGATCCTGGGCACCCTGGCCGCCCGTCTGGTCCTTCGGCTGCCCTGGGCTGTGGCGGTGATGATCGGCGCGGTGGTGTTCTCTCACTGGCTGCTGGATTTCCTGGTCCATAGGCCCGATCTGGCCCTGTGGTTCGGTGGGCCCAAGGTGGGGCTGAGCCTCTGGAATTATCCGGTCCCCGAGCAGGCGGTGGAGATCGGCCTGATCGCCATGGCGGGCGCCGCCTGGGCCTGGAGCCGGGGACGCCAAGGTCTGGGGCCCATCGCCGCTCCAGCCTTCATCGGCTTTCTGGTGGCCCTGCAGATCACCGCCATGCTCCTGCCCAGCGACGGGGACCCTGTCGGGACGGGGGTGTCGGCCATTGCAGCCTTCCTGGTCGTGGTCCTGGTGGCGGCCTTCGCTGACCGCGGGCCGCGCCCCGCAAAGGCGAGACCTGCCGACGACTAGGCCCGAATACGGGCATTGTCTGGGTGGGCCAGAAGGCCATAGTACGCGCCAAGGGCCGGGAAACGCGGCCGGGCCGGGGAGGGCCGCCATGAAACTCAAAGTCACACTCATCGCCCTGGCGTGCGCCAGCCTGCTCGCCGCCTGCCAGGACGCCGGCGGATCGAGGCCTGTGGATCAGGCCCGAATGGAGGCCGCCGAGGGCAATGCCGAATGGCTGTCCTACGGCCGGTCCTATTCCGAGCAACGGTTCAGCCCCCTGACTCAGATCAACACCAAATCGGTGGGGGAACTGGGCCTGGCCTGGTCCTATGAGTTCGATACCGACCGAGGTCAGGAAGCCACGCCGATCGTCAAGGACGGGGTGCTCTACACCACCACGGCGTGGTCCAAGGTCTATGCTTTTGACGCCAGCACCGGGGCGCTCAAATGGTCCTATGACCCCAAGGTGGCCGGGGAAAAGGCCTTCGACGCCTGCTGTGACGTGGTCAATCGCGGGGTCGCGGTCTGGGGCGGCAAGGTCTATGTGGCGGCCCTCGACGGCCGGCTCATCGCCCTGGACGCCGACACCGGCACCGAAGCCTGGTCGGTTCAGACCACAGACACCGCCAAGCCCTACACCATCACCGGTGCCCCTCGGGTCATCAAGGGCAAGGTGCTGATCGGCAATGGCGGCGCAGAGTACGGGGTGCGCGGCTATCTGTCGGCCTACGATGCTGAGACCGGCGCCATGGCCTGGCGATTCTACACCGCGCCCAATCCTGACGGTAAGCCGGACGGGGCGGCCTCGGACGCCATCCTGGCGGAAAAGGCGGCTGGCACCTGGTTCGGAGAGGGCTGGAAGGCCACCGGCGGCGGGGCCACGGTCTGGGACTCCATGGCCTATGACCCCAAGCTCGACTTGCTCTATGTGGGTGTCGGCAACGGCACCCCCTGGAACCACGAGAAGCGCTCGGACGGGAAGGGGGACAACCTGTTTGTCTCCTCGATCCTGGCGCTGAAACCCGACACCGGTGCCTATGTCTGGCACTATCAGACCACGCCGGGCGAGAGCTGGGACTATACCGCGACCCAGCATATGATCCTGTCGGACCTGACCATCGAGGGTAAATCCCGTCAGGTGCTGATGCAGGCGCCCAAGAACGGCTTCTTCTATGTTCTGGACCGGGCCACCGGCGAGCTGATTTCCGCTGAGCCCTTCGTGCCGATCAACTGGGCCACTGGCGTCGACAAGACCACAGGTCGTCCGATCGAGGCGCCGGGTGCCCGCTACCGCGACGCCCCGTCCCTGCAGATTCCGGCACCCTTCGGAGCCCACAACTGGCATCCCATGGCCTTCAATCCGCAGACCGGACTGGTCTACATCCCGGCCCAGGTGGTGCCCTTCGCCTACATGAACGACGCCAACTATCGTCACGAGCCCGGGGCCTGGAACATCGGCACAGACTTCCTGGTCAACGCCCTGCCCGACGACGCCGCCCAGCTGGCGGGTCTGAAGGCGATGGTGAAGGGTCAGCTGATCGCCTGGGATCCAGTGGCCCAGAAGGCCCGCTGGACCGTGGAGCACCCCTTCTTCTGGAACGCCGGCGTTCTCACCACCGCAGGCGGTCTGGTGTTCCAGGGGGCGGCTGAGGGAACCTTCTCGGCCTATGACGCGGCCACCGGTGCCAAGCTCTGGTCCTATGAGACGGTGAACGGGGTCATCGCACCGCCCTCGACCTATGAGATCGACGGCGAGCAGTATGTGGCCCTGATGGTGGGTTATGGCGGTGCTGGGGCCCTGTCCTCCCCGGCCCTGCTGCCCGACCGTTCGCGTCTGCCCGGCCGGCTGCTGGTCTTTAAGCTGGGCGGCAAGGCGACGACGCCGGCTTATGACCTGCCGCAGGTCGAGCCGCTCGACCTGACGGGCATCAGCTCCAGGGGGAATGCGACCGCCGGCTTCTCCAGCTATCAGCAATATTGTCAGGTCTGCCACGGATCCAACGCCTCTGGGCGATTCCTGCCGGATCTGAAGCGCTCGCAGATGCTGCTGTCGGCCGACAACTGGTCTTCGGTCGTCCTGGATGGGGCCCTGGCCCCCCGGGGGATGGCCAGCTTCTCCCGCTTCCTGTCACCGGCCGAAGCCGAGAACATCCGCGCCTATGTGCTGACCGAGGCGCGCAAGGGTTCGGTGAGCCTTGCAGCCAAGACCGGGAGTTAGGGGTGGCAGCGCGGGCAGGGCGTGCTTAGATCGGCGGTATGAACGCACCGCTGAAAACCGACACCCTGCCCGAATGGCGCCTCGATGACCTCTATGCCGGGCGCGATGACCCGAAGATCGAGGCCGACCTCGACCGGGCCCGCAAGGCCGCCGCCGATCTGCTGACCTATAAGGGCCTGCTGGTCGCCGCGCGGGCTGAGCCACAGGTGCTGGGCCAACGTCTGGACGAGACCATCGCGCTCTATGAGGTCGGAACCAATGCCCTCTACGGGGTCGGGGCCTATGCCTCCCTGTCGTCCAGCACGGCCCGGGACAATCCGGCCTGGGCGAAGTTCGAGGGGGATTTCCGCACCAAGGCCGCGATGATCGGGGCCGAGACCCTGTTCTTCACCCTGGAGATCAACCAGCTGGACGAGGGCGAGCTGGCCGCTGCCCTGGCCGCCCATGCCCCGGCGCAGCGCTGGTTGCCCTGGCTGCGCCGGGTGCGCCTGTCGCGGCCCCATGAGCTGAGCGCCGAGCTTGAGCGGCTGATGATCGACCGGGGTCCTGGGGTCGCCAACTGGATGCGGCTCTATGACGAGACCCTGGCCAAGCTCACGGCCAAGGTGGGGCCTGAGACCCTGACCCTGCCGGAGACCCTGAACCGCCTATCGGACCCCGATAGCGCCCGCCGCAAGCAGGCCGCGCAGGGTCTGGCCAAGGCCCTGGAGGCGCGGACCTCCACCCTGGCGCTGTGCCTCAACACCTTGGCCTATGAAAAGCAGGTGGATGACCGCTGGCGGAAGTATCCCCAGCCGGCCTCATCGCGCCATCTGGGCAATGAGGTTGACGCCGACGCCGTCGAGGCCCTGGTGGAAGCCGTGACCGACGCCTATCCCGCCGTCAGCCATCGCTATTACGCCCTGAAGGCCAAGGTCATGGGCCGCAAGCGCCTGGATTACTGGGACCGCAACGCCCCTCTGGATGCGGCTCCGCCCCGGACCTACAGCTGGCCCCAGGCCCAGGACATGGTTCTGGAGTCTTTCCAGGCCCTGGCGCCCCGGTTTGCCGACACCGCCAAGACGTTCTTCACCCAGCCCTGGATCGACGCCCGTCCCCGGGCCGGCAAACAGTCGGGGGCCTATTCCCATCCGGTGAGCGCCGACCGGCACCCCTATGTGTTCATGAACTATATGGGCGAGCGGCGGGACGTGCTCACCCTGGCCCATGAGCTGGGCCACGCGGTGCACCAGACCCTCTGTGCGCCGCTCGGCACCCTTCTGGCCGACACACCCCTGACGCTGGCCGAGACGGCCTCCATCTTCGGCGAGGGCCTGGTGTTCGAGCGCCTGATGGCCAATGCCAGCAAGGAGGAGCGTCGCGGTCTGCTGGCGGGCAAGATCGAGGATGGCCTGAACACGGTGGTCCGGCAGATCGCCTTCCACAAGTTCGAGACCCGCTTCCATGCCGCCCGTCTGCAGGGGGAGGTGTCCACCGACCAGATCTCATCCATCTGGATGGAGGTGATGGGGGAAAGCCTTGGCCCCGCCATCAAGCTGAACTCCGGCTATGAGCACTACTGGGCCTATGTCAGCCACTTCGTGCACGCGCCCTTCTATGTCTACGCCTATGCCTTCGGCGACCTTCTGGTGCGGGGCCTGATGGAAAAGCGCCGGGAGGACCCCACGGGGTTTGCCCCGCTTTATGAGGACCTGCTCGCTGCTGGCGGCTCCAAGACCTATGTGGAGGCTCTGGCCCCCTTCGGCCTCAACCCTCGGGAAAAGGCCTTCTGGGCGGCGGGCATGACGCAGATGGAGCGGCTGGTGGACGAGTTCGAGGCTCTCGTCTGATCGAGAGGCTTCTCGCGGCGAATCTCGCCCGAAGGCTTGTCATTTTTCAAACGGGCGTTAGTCAGCGGAGTATGTCCGATGATCTGACTCCCCTGCAGGCCGCCGTCGTTCCGGACGGCTATGTGATCAACCTGTGGCAGCGTGGCTTTGGCCGGACCGTCGGCCCGTTTTATTCCAAGCGGGACGAAGCCAACAACGAGATCATGGCCTTCCGGGTGGAAGAGCACCACGCCAACGGCATGAACAACTGCCATGGCGGCATGCTGATGAGCTTCGCCGATATGGCCTGGGGCCGGGTGATCTCCAATCAGCGGGAGATCGGCTGGGTCACGGTACGCCTGACCACCGACTTTCTCTCCGGCGCCCAGATGGGCGACTGGGTGGAAGGCGGCAGTGAAATTATTTCCGAGCAGGACGACATTTTTACGGTCCGCGGCAAGATCTGGTGCGCAGACCGTCTCCTGATGACCGGCTCGGGCGTGTTCAAGGGCCTTCGCAACATCAAGCGCACCCCTGGCGATCGCCAGGCGCGACAGGCCTGACCCCATGACCGATCAAACCAAGCCCCCCCCCGCCGTGGCCGCCGCCGAATTTGAGGATGACCGCCCGGTCCCGTCTAAGCCTGGTGAACTTCCTCCGGAAGTCCAAGCGCCCCTGGCCCCCTTCAAGGGCGAAAAGCCGCCCACGCCGGCCTGGTTCGATGATGCCATTGCCCAGGCACCGGAGCGCAGCTTCGTCACATCTCTGGGCACTCAGATCGAGGTGCTGACCTGGGGCCAGGTGGGCAAGCCGGGTCTGCTTTTGGTGCATGGCAATAGCGCGCACGCCGACTGGTGGAGCTTCATCGCCCCCTATCTGGCCGAGGACTACCGTGTCGCCTCCATGTCCCTGGCCGGCATGGGGGCTTCGGACTGGCGGGAAACCTACGCCTTCCAGGATTTCGCCGAGGACGCCGAGGCGGTGGCCAAGGCGACGGGGCTATATGAGGGTGGTCGTAAGCCCATCTATATCGGCCACTCGTTCGGGGGCTCGCAGGTGTTCTATGCCGCCAGTCGTCATCCCGAACGGATGGCGGCTGCGGTTCTGGTGGACACCGGCTTTGGCGGTCCGCCGCCCCAGGCGCGCGAAGAGATGGAGCGCCGCATGGAGCAGGTGCGCAACATCCCCACCCCAGACCGCCCCAAGCGGGTCTATGCGACTCTGGAACAGGCGCTCAGCCGGTTCCGCTTCATGCCGCCCCAAGCCGCTGGAAACCTGTTTGTTGCCGACTTCATCGCGCGCAAATCCCTGAAGCGCGCGCCCCTGGAGGATGGATCGGGCGAGGGTTGGACCTGGATGTTCGATCCGGCCATGTGGAACAAGCTCGACCGCAGCGCCATGACCGCGCTCGTCACTGAGGGACCGCCCAGGGTCGAGGTGCCGGTGGCGCATCTGCACGGGGAGCAGTCTCAGGTCATCGCCCGGCGCCAGGACGGTCGACCCAATCCGCTGCCGGCCGACATGATCGAGATCGCCATTCCCAATGCCAACCATCACGTGATGGTCGATCAGCCCCTGGCCTTGGTGGCGGCGCTGCGTGCGCTGCTGAAGGTCTGGCCGGCTTGAGCCGGCGCGCGCTCTCGTGTAGCACCACAAACTATCAGGTTCCGTAAGAGAGAGACCCGGCCGCCATGGGCGAACAGGCTTCCGACTACACGCGCGGCGAAATGGAGATCCAGGAGCAACTGGCCACCTATGACCTGTTCATGGGCATGACCAAGTGGGGCTCCCTGGCCATCACCGCCTTCCTCCTGCTGTTCACGGTGTGGTTCTGCACGCCGCTTGGCTTCATGGCCGGTCTGATCTCGGCGGTGGTGACCACCGTGGTCGGCATCGTGCTGCTGCGCGATAAGCCCGACCAGGCCCACTAGACCTCGACCTAGGGCAGACGAAAGTCGCCGCCGGCTCTCGTTGGGAGCCGGCGGCGTCGTCATGCTTGCAGGGCGCGTACAGGCTCAATTCAAACATCTGTTCGGCGATCCCTGATGGATTTCTGGACAAGGACCCACTGACATCCCTAAGGTCCGCCGGCTTTTACGCCCCGGGGGGACCTCGACCATGGCCGTTATCGCCGTCACCAAGGAACGCCGCGACGCGGAAACCCGCGTCGCCTTGACGCCCGACACAGCAAAGAAGCTCATCGCCTCCGGGTTCAGCGTGATTGTGGAGTCCGGTGCCGGCGCGTCCTCGTATTATCCGGACGCAGACTATGCGGCGGCTGGTGCTGAGCTTGGTGATCTGGCCGCTGTCCTGGGCAAGGCCGAGATTCTGTTCAAGGTGCGCGGCCCCACGGCCCCTGAGATCGCCGGGCTTAAGGCCGGGGCCATCGTGGTCGGCATGCTCAATCCCCACCAGGACAAGGCCACCCTCGAAGCCCTGGCGGCCCAAGGGATCAGCGCCTTTTCCATGGAGTTCGTCCCGCGGATCACCCGGGCCCAGGTGATGGACGTGCTGTCCTCCCAGGCCAACCTCGCCGGCTATCGCGCCGTGCTTGAGGCGACACATGCCTATGGCAAGGTTTTGCCGATGATGATGACCGCCGCCGGCACCGTGGCCGCCGCCAAGGTCTTCGTCATGGGGGCTGGTGTTGCGGGGCTGCAGGCCATTGCCACGGCCCGGCGTCTAGGGGCAGTCGTCACCGCCACCGATGTACGGCCCGCCGCCAAGGAGCAGGTGGAGAGCCTGGGCGCCAAGTTCGTCGCCGTCGAGGACGAGGAATTCAAGGCCGCCGAGACGGCTGCGGGCTACGCTAAGGAGATGAGCGCCGAATACCAGGCCAAGCAGGCAGCCCTGGTGTCCGAGCATATCCGCAAACAGGACATCGTCATCACCACCGCCCTGATCCCGGGCCGCCCGGCCCCGCGCCTGGTCAGCGCCGCCCAGGCCGCTTCGATGCGCCCGGGTTCGGTCATCGTCGACCTGGCCGTGGAGCAGGGGGGCAATGTGGAGGGTGTGGTGGCGGGCGAGGTGTCTGAGACCGGCGGGGTCAAGATCGTTGGCTACGCCAACCTGCCTGGCCGGATCGCTGCGGATGCCTCGGCCCTCTATGCGCGCAATCTCTTCGCCTTCGCCGGTCTGTTCCTGAACAAGGACGGCGCCTTCGCCCCCGACTTCGAGGACGAGATCCTCAAGGCCGCCCTGGTGACCCAGGGGGGCGCGGTGGTTCACCCCGCCCTGGCCCGCTGACCCTGATCAAGAGAGGATGACCCCCATGGAATCCGTCGATCCCACCGTCTTCCGTCTGGCGATCTTCGTGCTCGCCATCTTCGTGGGCTACTACGTGGTCTGGAGTGTGACGCCGGCCTTGCACACGCCCCTGATGGCGGTGACCAACGCCATTTCCTCGGTGATCATCGTCGGCGCCCTGCTGGCCGCCGCAGCCCAGGGGGTGGACGGTGATGGGCTCAGCGGCAGTGTCATGATCTCCAAGGGCGCAGGTGCCCTGGCGGCGGCCCTTGCGGCGGTGAACATCTTCGGCGGCTTCCTGGTCACCCAGCGCATGCTCGCCATGTACAAGAAGAAGCAGAAGTAGAGCCGGGCTTTAGGGGGCTAACCATGAACGCCAATCTCGCGGCCATTCTCTACCTCGTTTCCGGGGTGCTCTTCATCCTGGCCCTGCGCGGACTTTCCAGTCCCGAGACCAGCCGTGCCGGCAACCGCAACGGCATGATCGGCATGGCCATCGCCGTGGGCACGGTCATGGCCACCTTGCTGGGCCAAGGTGCCCTGGACGTCCTGACCCTGGCCTTGATCCTGGGGGGCGTGGCCATCGGTGGTGGCATCGGCGCGGTGATCGCCCGCAAGGTGCCGATGACCTCGATGCCCCAGCTGGTGGCCGCCTTCCACAGCCTGGTCGGTCTCGCCGCCTGTCTGGTGGCGGTGGCGGCGATCTATACCCCAGAAGCCTACGGCATTGGTGTGGCCGGGGCGATCTCGCTGATCTCCCTGATCGAGCTGTCGCTCGGCCTGGCCATCGGAGCGGTGACCTTCACCGGCTCGGTGATCGCCTTTGCCAAGCTGAACGGCAATATGAGCGGTGCGCCGATCCTGCTGCCGGCCCGGCATCTGCTCAACCTGGCCATTGCGGCCGGCATCGTGGCTCTGATGGTGATCCTCGTGGTCAGTGGCGGCGCAGCCGTCTGGGCCTTCTGGGGCATCTTCGCCCTGGCCCTGCTGATCGGCATCACCCTGATCATCCCCATTGGCGGTGCCGACATGCCCGTCGTGGTGTCGATGCTGAATTCCTATTCCGGCTGGGCGGCCGCAGCCCTGGGCTTCACCCTGGAAAACACCACCCTGATCATCACCGGGGCCCTGGTGGGCTCGTCCGGGGCGATCCTGTCCTACATCATGTGCAAGGGGATGAACCGGTCCTTCGTCTCGGTGATCCTCGGGGGCTTTGGTGCCGATGATTCCGCCGCTGCAGCCGGGGGCCACGTGGAAACCCGGCCGGTCAAGCAAGGCTCGGCTGAGGATGCGGCCTTCATCATGAAGAACGCCAGCAAGGTCATCATCGTACCCGGCTACGGCATGGCCGTTTCCCAGGCCCAGCATGCCCTGCGTGAAATGGGGGATGTGCTGAAGGCCGAAGGGGTCGAGGTGAAGTACGCCATTCACCCGGTGGCGGGCCGCATGCCCGGCCATATGAACGTGCTGCTGGCCGAGGCCCAGGTTTCCTATGACGAGGTCTTCGAGCTCGAGGACATCAATTCGGAGTTCTCTACCGCCGACGTGGCCTTTGTCATCGGGGCCAATGACGTGACCAATCCCGCGGCCAAGACCGATCCGACCTCGGCCATCTACGGCATGCCGATCCTGGACGTGGAAAAGGCGCGGACTGTGCTGTTCGTGAAACGGGGCATGAGCTCAGGCTATGCAGGCGTCGACAACGAACTGTTCTTCCGGGACAACACCATGATGCTGTTTGGTGACGCCAAGAAGATGGTCGAAGGTATTCTGAAGTCCCTCTAGGCGCTGTCACGCTGCCTCATGGTAAAGAGAGCTTAAACAGGCTGACCGCGCCTAATTGTCGCTGTTGCATTGGGTGTTGATGTCTCGAACATTCATTAACCCCTGCCGCCTATGACCTGCCGCGCAGGTCAGGGCCTTGTGGGGTCAGGACCGTACTGCCGATAGAACAGTCGGGACGTGCCTTTGTCTGAGACCGCCATCGCCCCGGAGGGCGGCCTGCAACGCCTGGGCGTCATGCTCTTTGGGGCCGTCCTGGCCCTCAGCGCTATCACCTTGGCCCATGCCGCCCTCCCACGCCCTGAGGCCAGGCCTGAGCCTGAGGCGACATTCACGCCGCCGCCGCCGGCGCGGGTGTTCGTCGCCTTTCAGTCCCCCCTGCCGAACCACATGATCAACTCGCCCTTTGGCCTGCGCCAGATGCCGTGGGAGACCCATGGCCGGTTGCACGCGGGAGTGGACATCGCCGCGCCGTTCGGCGAGCCGGTTCTGGCCGCCGCCGATGGGGTGGTTAGCCGTGCAGGCCTTTGGCCGGGCTATGGCCGTATGGTGGAAATCACCCACGCCGGGGGATTGGTCACCCGCTATGCCCATCTGGGCGCCGTGGTGCCTGGTCTTCGTCGGGGGCATCGCCTGAAGGCCGGAACGCCCCTGGGTGAGGTCGGCTCCACGGGGGTCTCCAGCGGTCCCCATCTGCACTTCGAAATCCGCGACCGTGATGACCGGCCGCTGAACCCGCTCTATTTCCTCGGCCGCCGGTTCGCCCAGGCTGATGACCTGCCCCTTGACGCCGCCGCCCAGGTCTCCCCCCGGGTGCGGATGGCGCAGGTCTCAAACATCCCGGAGTCCAAGCGCAGCCTTATGGCCGCCCGGGGTCTCATCGAAACCGGGGACTGACCTCAGGTACCGGCGTCAGGCTCCCGGGTCACTAGGCCTGCTGCGGCCTCAAATCGGGCCTGAACCAGGCTTCTGATCTCGCCCCGCTCCGGCTGCAGGCAGACCTGATCATTGGCGTTGATCACCACGGGCAGGGCCCGCCGGGCTGCTGGAACCAGGGCCTGCACCAGCCTTCGGTCCAGGCTCGACAGACGCCCCATACGCCCGGCGAGCGCTCCGATGCGTTCTCCGGACCCGGTCGTCGTCACCACAAACCGCCCGTCCCAAAGGGTTGGCGCGCTGGCGCAGAGCGCGATCTCGCCCAGGCCCCCCCGCGCCGCCTCGCCGGCCTCCCGCAGGATCGTAATGGCCTGTGAGTCGGCTTCGATCCTCGCTCCGGCCAGGGTGGCGGTGAATGGGTCTGGTCCGGCGACCTGGTCGGCCAGACGGTCGAGGGCATCCCGACGCGGCGGGGAGGTTCCGCCCCCGGCGCAGAGGCAGGCGATGGACAGCAATCTGGCCAGGGGCGCGCGGTGGGCCGTCTGCAATGGTCCCCGATCCCAGCTGAGGAGTCCGGCCCAATGATGACGGGCCAGCTGGCCAAGGGGTGCCAGGTCCTGTTCAGCCGACGGAGGCGGCGACGCCGGCCTTGGGGGGGCTTCCGCCAGCTTGGCCCGTGCCCTGGCGCGGGCGAAGGTCAGGTTCTCATTGGCGGGGTCTTCGATCCAGCTCAGGGGCTGCTGCTCCAGCATGGCGCGCAAGGCAGCCCGGCGGGTGGTCAACAGGGGGCGCAGGAGGAACAGGTCACGTCCCTCGGGCCAGGCGGGGCTGGGGGACCAGATCCGGGGCTCTGAGGTCGTTGCCCCGTCCTGACGCATCTGCTGGGCCTCCAGCCCGTCGTCGGCGGTATGGCCCATCAACAGCACCCGGGCGCCATGGCGCCGGGCCGCCTGGGCCAACAGTCGATGCCTTGCGTCCCGGGCCGCCGCTGGAAGCCCCTGATCGGGCTTGTCGCCGGTCCAGGTCAGACCTTCGAAGGGCAGGCCAAGCCGCTCTGCAACGGCCTGGCAGTGGCGCGCCCAGGCCTTCGCCATGGACTGTAGCCCATGATCCACATGCAGCACGATCAGGCGACGCCCATGGGACTGGCTCCAGGCCTGGGCGATCAGCAAAAGGGCCAGGCTGTCGCCGCCGCCGGAGAAGGCCACGGCCAGGGGCGCAGGGGAGGCCTTGCTGAGGCGGGCCTCGAAGTGCGCCGCTGCGGCCGCATGGACGGCCGAGGGTGCAGACTCCGGGGTCAGCCGCACCGGGCCTGGGTGCGCGCCGCTGCGGCCCGTGACTGGATGGAGGGCGCCGCCGAGGGGTAGCGCCGCGACAGCTCCGCCAGGGTCTGGCAGGCCTCGCTGGCGCGGTTCAGGGCGATCAGGGACCTGGAGAGCTCCAGAACCCCATCGGGTGCCCAGGCCGTGGTCGGCCAGCCGCGAATGGCGGCGATGAAGGCGGTGGCGGCCTCGGTGTCGGCACCGCGCACCACCAGGGTCTTGCCGAGCCAGTAATGGGCCTCGGCCGTCTGGGCGGTGTTGGTGTGGGTGGCGACGAACGCCTCAAAGGCCGCCTCGGCCCCATCATAGTCGCCACTGAGCATCAGGCCCCGGGCCCGGTCGAAATCCGCCTGGGGCGAGCCACCGGAGCGCGGGTTGAGAGGCTGCGCTCCAAAACTCGACGGTGCGCTGGCCTGAGAGGCCGGCGGGACGCCCGTGAACACCTCCAGGGCGGCGATCTTCTGGTTCATGGCGGCCAGCTGGCCTTCCAGGGCGACGGTCTTGTCCCGGCTCTGGCGGAGCTCGAAATTGGTGGTTTCGATCTGGCCGTTCAGCCGGGTGATGACACTTTCCAGATCCGCAAGCCTGCGGCTCAGCTCCTCGATGCGGTAGTCGGTCTCTGCTGGCTGCACCACCACCGGGCGGCCGGTGTCACGGCCCTGGAACACGATGGCCCGGAGTTCGCGCACCACCTTCTCCATCCGCTCAACTCGACGGGCGTCACGGACATCGAGGGGGTCTTCCATCGAAGTCTGGGCCAGGGCCAGGGTCGGGGCCGTCGCCGGGGCCAACAGGCTCAAGGATAGGGCGAGGGCGGCGGGCAGGGCGAAGCGTCGGCGAGCGGTCATGGTCAGATCATCTATGTTGCCGAAGAGCCGAAATTGCGGCGCAGGCCACACCATGGGCCGGCGCAGCCCCGGTGCCAATGGCCGGGGCCTTGGTCGCACAGCAAAGAGGGGACCCCAAGGGATCCCCTCTCGCCGTCAGATGCGTCGTCTCAGGTACTAGTTGGCACCCGAGGTGATCGCGGTATGGGCGTTCCGGTTACGCTGATAGGCGTCTTCCGAGGTGCCCGGATCGATCGGACGTTCCTTGCCGTAGGACACCGTGGTGATCCGGCTGGACGACACGCCGCGGGAGACCAGGAAGTCGCGCACGGCGTTGGCCCGGCGGGCACCCAGGGCGAGGTTGTACTCGCGGGTGCCGCGTTCGTCGGCATTGCCTTCCAGGCGAACCATGACCGACGGATAGCGGTTCAGCCAGGCGGCCTGGGCGGCCAGAACCGGGGCGGCGTCAGCGCGGACCGAATAGGAGTCAAAGTCGAAATAGACCCGGTCCCCGACATTAATGGTGAAGTCCTGCCGGGTGCCCGGTAGCGGACCCTGGTTCACGGCCGGCGCTGGCGCGGGTTCAGTATAGGGGGCCGGGCCCGGGCCAGGGGTCGGCGTCGGGGTAGGCTTCGGCCGGGAAGCGCAGGCGGAGACAGAAGCCGCGGCTAGAGCGATCACCGCAAATTGAACGGTGCGCTTGGCGAGGGAAGCAGTGGTCATCTTCAGGTCATTCCTTGTTTAGCGGTTCTCACAGGCGGCGCACCGAGCGCCAGAGACAAAGGGATTATGCTCAAGCTTTATGACGCCATTGGACTAAGCCAACAATACATTCACGGCGCTCCTGTGTTCACTTATCAGTTGAGCAAGGGAGACCATGCCGGGTCCGATCCTGACTGCGGATAAGGTGCCGGTCGGACGATCCGGCCAGTGACGTCAACCGACCACAAACGCGCCGCGCCGCCGGGCGTTTCCCGGGTGAACATGAGAACTCGGCCATTGGGTGCCCAGGTGGGCCCTTCATCCAGATAGCTGGTGGTCAGAAGGCGCTCGCCTGAGCCGTCCGGACGCATGACGCCGATGTGGAACTGCCCGCCGGCTTGCTTGGTAAAGGCGATGAATTCTCCACTGGGGCTCCAGACCGGGGTCATGTAGCGCCCAGTGCCGAAGGAGATCCGCCGGGCCCCGGAGCCGTCAGCGTTCATGACATAGATCTGCGGACTGCCCCCCCGGTCAGAGTTGAAGGTGATCTGGCCACCATCGGGGGAGAAGGACGGTGAGGTGTCGATGGAGGGGTCGGAGGTCAGGCGGCTGGAAGCCCGGCTGCGCAGGTCCATCACATGGACATCGGTGTTGCCGCCGCGCTCAACCGAGAACGCCACCTTGCTGCCGTCGTGGGAGAAGCGCGGGGCGAACACCATGCCGTTGAAGGATCCCAGGCTCTCCCGGCGACCGGTTTCCAGGTTGAACAGGTAGATCGACGACCCCTCAGGCCGCAGGGCCATATAGGTGATCTCCTGGCTGGTGGAGGAGAAGCGCGGCGTCATGACGATGTAGGAGCCGTCGGTCAGGTAGCTGGGATTGGCCCCGTCCTGGTCCATGATGGCCAGCCGCTTGATCCGGTTGATCCGCCCCCCGCTCTCGGCGACGAACACCACCCGGGTGTCGAAATAGCCCTTCTCCCCGGTTAGGCGCTCATAGACGGCGTCAGAGATTTTGTGCGCCACCCGGCGCCAGTTTTCTGAGGTCGAGGTGAACTGCATCCCCAGGAGCTGCTGTTCGGCAAACACGTCCCACAGGCGGAAGTTCACGGTCAGGCGGCCGGTGCCGTCGACGGTGACCTCCCCGTTCACCAGGCCCTGGGCGTTGATCGTCTTCCAGTCGGCGAATCTCGGCTGAAATCGGATGTCCAGGTCGCGTTCGATGAAGGCCGCCTCATCGATGGGCCGGAACAGGCCCGAGCGTTCCAGATTGCTGGTGATCACCTGGGCGATCTCTGCGCCCCGATCGCCGCGAAAGCTGGGCACGGCCACGGGGAGGGGCTGAATGTCCCCCCGGTTGACGTCCACCTCGATCTGGGCGCGGGCCGGGCTGGTGAAGGCGCCGGCCGACAGCAAGGCCGCTGTCAGGGCGACGAACAGGGTCCGCAGTCGCATGGGCTAGTTGCTCCTCAATTGTCGGCGCACGCCTGGGCGGCGTTGAAGGTCACGGCGATCTGGTCGCCATAGAATTCCCGGGGGAGGGTGGTGAAGGGGGCGGCGCTGAAGACGGCACGGATGGCCCGTTCGGCGGCGGCCCGGGTTACCGGATCGGTGGAGTTTTCCTGGCCGCCGGCCCGGACATCACCCACCACCCGGCCATCGCTGCCCAGGCGGAAGGTGACGCGGACCCGGACATTGCGCGCGGCCTCGACTTCGCAGTTGGGGTTCCAGCGGCGCTGGAGTTCCTCTGAGAGCCCGGACATGGCCGCCCCCGTGAGGCCGCTGCCGGTTGTGGGCCGGGCCTGGGTGGCGGTCTCGGGCCGGGCGGCACCCCGAGTGGCCGATGAGCTCTGAGACCCCTTCAGGCTCGAGGCCAGGGCGTCCAGATCAAGGGCGTTGTCCTTCTTGGGCGGTGCCTGCGGGGCTGGCTTCGGCGCGGGGGCCTTTGGGGCAGGTTTCGGGGCCGGCGCGGGCTTGGGAGGTGGCGTCGGCGCAGGCTTCGGAGCCGGGGCCTTGGGCGCAGGCTTGGGAGCGGGTTGCGGCACAGGCTGAGGCACCGGCTGGGGCACCGGCTGGGGCTCGGGCTCGGCTACCTGCGCCTCAATTGGCGCGTCTGGTTCGGGGGTTTCGGTCTGGGCGGCCAGATCTTCTGGCCCCTGCACGGCGGGGCGCGGGTTCTGGGGGATCGAGCTGACGATATTGATCGGCACGACGGCCCCGACCCTGAGTTCCCGGTCCCACGGCCATGGCACCAGGGCAGCAGCCAGCACCCCCCCATGCAGCAGGGCCGAAAACAGGAGGGCTGGGCTCAGGTCCGACCGTTCGCCGCGCATGGGCTGTCCTCAGCGCGCTGCTTGATCCGCGCCCGAAGATGGGCCGCCGGTCTCGGTGAGCAGATTGATGGAGGTAAAGCCTGAGCTGGCCAGGGCGGCCATCACCTGGGCGACCACGGCATAGTTGGTCCGCCCGTCGGCGCGCACATAGATCGGGCGCTCCGTCGCCCCATCGGCCATGGCCACCAGCCGTGGCGACAGGCTGGAGAACGCGGTCTCCTCTTCGCCGATGTAGATCGTCCCATCGGCACGCACCGATACGGTGAGCGGCTCAGACTGGTCAGGAATGGCGCTGGCCTCGGTCTTCGGCAGCTCTAGCGGCACACCCACGGTCAGCAGGGGGGCAGAGATCATGAACACGATCAGCAGCACTAGCATCACGTCCACCAGGGGCGTGACATTGATTTCCGAGAGCGCGCCCCGGCGACTTGAACGCCGGCGTCGGCGTCCGCCGCCGCCCCCGGCTGAATAGGCATCGTGTGAGGACAGGGCCATCGGCTCAGACCCGATCGCTCAGGCGCCGCTGGATGGCGGTGGCGAGATCGTCGGCGAACCCTTCCAGCCGCCCGCTGTAGCGGGCCGCGTCAGACGAGAACTTGTTGTAGGCCACATAGGCCGGAATAGCTGCGGCCAGGCCAATGGCGGTGGCGAACAGGGCCTCAGCGATAGCCGGTGCCACCACGGTCAGGTTGGTGTTCTGTTGGATGGCGATGGCCTGGAAGGCGTCCATGATTCCCCAGACCGTGCCGAACAGGCCGACAAAGGGCGAGGCGGTGGCGACGATGGCCAGCAGGGGTAGGCCTTCCTCCACCCGGGCGCTTTCCCGGGCGATGATTGCGTCCAGCATCCGGTCGATCCGCTGGATCAGGAACCCAGCCTGGCTGTCGCTGGCCAGGCCCTTGGTGCGGGCCTCGCGCCATTCCCGAAGGGCCGACTGCAGCATCCGGGGCAGGGCCTGGCGGGGGCGCTCACCGGCCTCCTGGGCGATATCTTCCAGAGACCGACCTGAGGACACCTGGTCCTCGAACTGGTCCGCGTGGCGATTGAGGGCGGCGAACCGCAGCAGCTTGTCAACAATGACGGCCCAGGAGAACAGGGAGGCCAGCACCAGGCCGATCATCACCGACTTGATGACCCAGTCGGCGCGCATGAACAGCGCGACCATGGAGAAACTCTCGGCGGTCAAGGTGCCGTAGGCGGCGGGGTCCATGCGATGTGGGCTCCGTTTTCGACAGGGCGAGGTCGCCCCTGGCTGAAGTGAAACGCTGCAGTGGCAAACTTAAGGCGCCCGATCGTGACGATCACGCGCCTACCCCCTGCAGTGGAACAACAATAGGGTTACTCAAAGCCTGTCATCGGCCCGATCTTGCCGCCAACCTTCCGGCGGCTACGGATTCAGGATGCGTCGGTGGCCGCAAAATAGGGCGCCAGCAGGGTCGTCATGCCCGGTGGCGGCTTCTTTGGGCGCCCATCCAGGCCGATGCAGGCCGCCAGGACTGCGGCCTGGGCGATCAGGGTTTGCCCCCGGACAATCCTCTGGCCGATGAACAGCCTGGGCCCCTTCACCGCGTCATAGGTGGTGCGGACCTGCAGGGCATCGTCGATGCGGGCCGGCGCCTTGAAGTCGAGCTCCATGCGCACGACGGTGAAAGCGCTGGGGCTTTCCTGGTCCAACAGGTCAGAGTGGCGCAGTCCGGCCAGCCGCAGGAAGTCGGACCGCCCCCGTTCGAAATAGCGCAGATAGTTGCCGTGATAGACCACCCCGGTGAAGTCGGTGTCCTCATAATAGATGCGCACCGGCAGCACGTGCTCTCGGCCTTCGATCCAGCCGGCCGAGGGTTCGCCCGTGGGGGAAGGCTCGCCTGTGACAGGGGTCATGGGGGCTCCGGGGTCGGCTATTCGTCGAACAGGGGGGCCTGGGTCGTTCCAGGCGGTTGGGGCGGCGGGGTGAGACCCAGGTGCGCATAGGCCTTGGCGCAGGCCACCCGACCCCGAGGGGTGCGCTGAATAAAGCCCTGCTGCATCAGATAGGGCTCGATGACATCCTCCACGGCATCCCGCGCCTCGGCGATGGCATAGGCGATGGTCTCGACCCCGGCAGGGCCGCCGCCGTAGTTGTCGATCAGGGCGCGCAGATAGCGCCGGTCCAGGGAGTCCAGGCCGACCTCGTCCACCTCCAGCCGTGCCAGACCCCGGCTGGCTGCGCCCTTGTCGATGGCCGCTGCGCCCTCGGCCGCCGCGAAGTCCCGGACCCGGCGCAGCAGCCGACCGGCCACCCGGGGCGTGCCCCGGGCGCGGGCGGCGATTTCGGCGGCACCATCCCGGGTCAGGCTGACCCCCATCTTGCCCGCCGCATGGCTCAGCACCTTGATCAGTTCGTCGGTGGTGTAGAATTCCAGCCTTACCGGGATGCCGAACCGGTCGCGTAAGGGGGTGGCCAGCAGCCCGGCCCGGGTGGTCGCCGCCACCAGGGTGAAGGGGGCGAGATCGATGCGGATCGAGCGAGCCGACGGACCTTCGCCGATGATCAGGTCCAGGACGTGATCCTCCATGGCGGGGTAGAGGATCTCCTCCACATTGGCCGCCAACCGGTGGATTTCGTCGATGAAGAGAACGTCGCCCGCCTCAAGATTGGTCAGGATGGCGGCCAGGTCCCCGGCCTTGGCCAGGACGGGGCCGGAGGTGGCGCGGAAATTGACCCCCATCTCCCGGGCGATGATCTGGGCCAGGGTCGTCTTGCCAAGGCCCGGTGGGCCAAACAAAAGCACATGATCCAGGGTGTCGCCCCGGTCCCGGGCGGCCTGGATGAAGACCCGCAGATTGGCCTTGGACTGCTCCTGGCCGACGAACTCCAGCAGAGTCTGGGGGCGATAGGCCCGGTCGCTGCCCTCCATTGGCGCGGCCTCGCCACTGACCAGCCGGCTCATCGGCCCAGCTCCTGCAGGGCGGCCTTGATCAGGGCCGGCGTCAGAGCGGCCTCACCCAGCCGCTGGGCTGCAGCCTCCACCAGGCGCCTGGCCTGCGGCTCAGCGACCCCCAGGCCGATCAGGGCGGCCACGGCCTCGCCTGTGGCCGAGGGGGCGGGCACGGGCTCGCGCGCGTCTGCGCCGGGGGCAAACGCGCTGACCGGCAGGTCGGTAAGGGGTTTGTCCTTGAGCTCGGTGGCGATCCGCAGGGCGAGCTTGGGCCCCACCCCCTGAGCCCGGGCGATGGCGGCCTTGTCCTGGCGGCTGGCGGCGGCGGCCAGCTCAGCTGGGGGCAGCACGTCCAGGACCGACAGGGCGGCCTTCGGTCCCACTCCCTGGATCTCCTTGAGGATCAGGAAGGTGCGACGCTCGTCCCGGGTGAGAAAGCCATAGAGGCGCATGCCCGCCTGCTCGCTCCACTGGGTCTCGATGTGCAGCAAGGCCTCTTCCCCAAGCGGGGGCAGACGCGACAGGGTGCGCGCGCCGCAGCGGACCACATAGCCCACCCCCATCACATCGATCAGGGCGTCCTCCTCGCCGATCTCGGCGACCGTGCCGCGCAGCCGACCGATCATCACGCCATGTTCCTCGAGAGCGCCCGCGTCGCCAGGCTTCTGGCGGTGCGGGCGTGCGCGTGGGCGATGGCCACCGCCAGGGCGTCGGCGGCGTCGGCGGTCACCCCGCCCGCGGCTGGCAGCAGCCGGGCAATCATGAAGGCCACCTGGTCCTTGTCGGCACCGCCTGTGCCGACCACGGCCTTCTTGACCACGGTGGCGGCGTATTCAGACACCGGCAGGCCGGCGCGGGCCGGCACCACCAGAGCCATGGCGCGGGCATGGCCGAGCTTGAGCGCGCTGGCGGCATTGTTGTTCATGAAGGTCTCCTCCACCGCAGCCTCGTCAGGCTGGTGTTCGGCCACCAGGGCGCTGATGGCCTCAAACAGCACCAGCAGGCGCTCAGAGAAGGGCAGGGTTTCCTTCGGTGCGATGACGCCGTGGGCCACATGGGCCAGGCGCGCGCCCTCAATGGTGATCACCCCCCAGCCGGTGCGGCGGAGGCCGGGGTCCAGTCCAAGGATTCGCACAGCGGCCATGGGCGACTCTATAGGCGTGTTCGGGGATTGTTCCTACCAGCCGATTAGCCCGCCGCAGGGTTAAGGGGGTGTTTAGACCGTCCCTAAAGGCCGCGGATCTTGGCGAGGTTCGGTCGGGGAATGGCGCTCTTGAACGTCCCCTTGGTCTTGGCCTTGTCCCGGGCAAGCTCCGCCCAGGCGGCGGCGAACCCTGCGGGGGTCCGAGAGTCAGCCGGCTGAGTGCGGACCAGGCTGAGTGCCCGCCCGGTCAGGGCCTTGGCGATCACCTCCCAGGACTTGGCCTCTGGGTCCAGATCCCCGGATGCATTGACCCAGCCTGCGGTTCGCCGGGCGGACATGGTGCGGACCCCCTCGATCAGTCTGGCATCAGAAAGGTGCAGGGCCACCGCCGCGCCCTCCGGCAGGTCGGCCAGGGCCGCCTGCAGGGCCGCCACGCCAAAGGCCTCGGCCTCGATCTCACGGGCCCCGCCGGCGGCGCCCGTGAGGCCCTCACCGTGCTCACACAGCCAGGACCAGCCCCCGGTCCGATAGGGGGCCTGATGGTTGATCTCGATCCAGAGGCGCAGGGTCATGAGCCCGGGGGGCGTCCAGTCCCGTCAACGGGCCTGGAATGGGCCTTAACCCGCATAGGTCTCCAGGTCTGAGTCGGAGACGTCATAATTGCCATAGACGTTCTGGACATCGTCATCGTCTTCCAGGGCGTCGATCAGCTTCATCAAGGTGGCGACCGGCTCACCCTCCACCGGAGTCAGGGTCTTGGGCCTCCAGGCGATGGCGGTGGACTTGGGCGCGCCCAGGGCGGCTTCCAGGGTCTGGGCCACCTCTGAGAGGTCTTCGAAGGCGGTGTAGATGGTGTGGGTGTCCTCGTCGGACTCCACATCCTCGGCACCGGCCTCGATGGCGGCTTCCATGACCTTGTCTTCCGACCCGACGCTGGCCGGATAGACGATCTGGCCCACCCGGTCGAACATGAACGAGACCGAGCCAGTTTCCCCCAGATTGCCGCCGTTCTTGGAGAAGATCGCCCGCACATTGGCCGCGGCCCGGTTGCGGTTGTCGGTCAGGGCTTCGATGATCAGACCCACCCCGCCGGGGCCGAAGCCCTCATAGCGGATTTCCTCATAGGCCTCGGCGTCGGCACCAGAGGCCTTCTTGATCGCCCGGTCGATATTGTCCTTGGGCATAGACTCCGCCTTGGCATTCGCCACAGCCAGGCGCAGGCGGGAGTTCATGGCCGGATCGGGCATCCCCGACTTGGCCGCCACCGTGATCTCGCGGCTGAGCTTGGAGAACAGCTTGGAGCGCACCGAATCGGCGCGGCCCTTGCGGTGCATGATGTTCTTGAACTTTGAGTGTCCGGCCATGGGTGCTGTTCGGCTCTTGGGCTGGTCTATGAAACAGGCGAGCGCCGCTTCTAGCGCTCGCCGGGGCGCAAGGCAAAACCTCGCGCCCCTTGATCAGCGTCTCAACGGGCGCTGGTGCGCTTGCCCACCGGGTGGGACGACGACAAGCCGCCGTCCACGGCGATGGCCTGGCCGTTTACATAGGAGGCCTCATCGCTGGCCAGGAACAGGGCCATGTGCGCGATCTCATCGGGGACGCCGGCGCGCTTGAGGGGATTGAGCTGGCCGATCCTGTCCTCGGTGCCCCGGGCGCGGGCGAAGTCGAACACCCCTTGCGTCATGCCGGTCTCGATGAGGCCGGGGCAGACGGCGTTGACCCGAACGCCCGTGCCATAGAGCTCATTGGCTGCGGTGGTGGCCAGGTTGATGACGCCGGCCTTGGAGGCCGAATAGGAGGCCGGACCAGCGCCGGACCGGATGCCGGCCACCGAAGCCGTGCAGATGATCGAGCCCTTGCCCTTGGGGACCATGATCTTGCTGGCGTGCTTGATGGCCAGGAAAGGACCGATCAGGTTGATCCGCAGCACCTCGGTCCAGATCTCCGGGGTCAGTTCGAAGAACGGCGTCGGCCCACCGGTGATCCCGGCATTGGCGTAGACCACGTCCAAGCCGCCATAGGCGTCCACAGCCCGCTGAATATAGGCCTGCACAAAGGCCTCGTCGCCCGCGTCGCCGGTCATGGCGATGGCCTGACCTCCGTGGGCCTGGATGGAGGCAGCGGTCTCCTCGACGGTGTCGGCGCGGTCGACACAGACAACCCGGGCACCCTCCCGGGCAAAGAGGGTGGCGCTGGCCCGGCCGATGCCGCTGGCCGCGCCGGTGACCACGGCCGAAAAGCCTTCGAGGCGTCCCATGAAACTCTCCCTAGTCGTAACTGAGGTCAGCGCGCTCGCTCTGCGGCGGCGACAATGGCGTCGATGATGGTGTCATAGAGCGGTTCAGGCAGGTCGTGACCCATGCCCGGAATAATCCGCAGGTCCGCCCTAGGGATCGCCTTGGCCGTGGCCTCGCCGCCGGCCATCGGGATCAGCGGATCGGCTTCCCCATGCAGGACCACCGTAGGCACGTTGAGCCTGGTCAGCTTTTCGGTCCGGTCGCCGCTGGCCCCGATGGCCCCGCGCTGACGCTGAACGCCTTTGGGATTGAAGGCCCGGCGCATTTCCGAAAGAACCCGGTTGCGCAGCGCGTCCTCTGTCCACGGATAGCCCGGACTGCCGATGGTCCGGGCATTCTTCATCCCGTAGGCAACAAAGGCTTCCTCGTCGAGTTTAGGGTCGGGGGCCACCTGGGTCAGCACAGCGGCGGCTTCGGGGGTCGCGTCCATGGTGCCCGGCGCGCCGGTAGCCGACATGATCGAGGTCAGGGAGCGCACCCGCTGGGGATGTTCTATGGCCACGGTCTGGGCGATCATGCCGCCCATGGAGACCCCGGCCACATGGGCGGTCTCGATGTTCAGATGGTCCAGCAGGCCAGCGGCGTCGGCAGCCATGTCTGACAGGGTGTAACGGTCGCCAGACTGGAACCAGGTCGACAGGCCCACATCGCGGTTATCGAACCGGATCGCCCTATAGCCCCGGGCCACCAGCTTCTCACAGAAGAGGATGGGCCAGCGGGTCATCTGCGACCCCAGGCCATTGATCAGCAGGACGGCCGGGGCGTCATCCGGTCCGAAGGTCTCGTACTCAATCTCGATACCGTTGACGGCGGCGCGGGGCATCAAGGCCTCCCTGTCATTGCAGGATGTCTGTGCAGATGGAGGACGGCGCAGGCCTGCGCCCGCGCCGTCCGATCATGAGACGATCAAGGGACCAGGATCACCCGGCCCACGGCCTTGCGGCTTTCGATATAGGCGTGGGCGCCGGCGGCGTCGGACAGGGGGAATTCCTTGTCGATGACCACTTCCAGCTCACCCTTGGCAGCGTCTTCGATCAACTGCTGGATGTTGTCATGCACCCGGTCCGTGCCGATTTCGGCCCCCAGGAACACGCCGGAGAGTGAGCGATTGCCCCCCATCATCGAGCCCACATCCACCACCATCGGCTCCCGGCCGGCGGCGCCGACCATGGATACCCGGCCGCGATAGGCCAGGGCGTTGATGGAGCCCTGCAGGGTCGAGCCGCCGACAGAGTCGACCACCACATCGACGCCCTTGTTGTCGGTCAGGCGGCGAACCTCCTTCACCACGTCGTCGCGGGTGTAGTTGATGCCGTGGTCGAGACCCAGACGCTTGAGCTTCTCCAGGCGCTCATCGGAGGAGGCTGTGGCCAGGATGAGCCCTGCGCCGGCCCGCTTGGCCAACTGGATCGCGGCCACCCCGACGCCTGAGGCGCCGGCCTGGACCAGGACGGTCTCGCCCTTCTTCATGCGACCGAACTCGAACAGGCAGTCGTGGGCGGTGCCGAAGGTCACCGGAATCGCAGCGGCCTTGCGCACATCAAAGCCCGCCGGAATCGGCCAGCAGTTGCGGGCCGGCACCGAGCGCAGCTCGGCATGGCTGCCCCAATTGTTCACCGTGGCGACCTTCTGGCCGACCTTCACATTGGTAACCTGCTCGCCGATCTCGATGATCTCGCCGGCGGCCTGATACCCCACCACATGCGGGTTGGTCATCAGGGGGCCACGCCAGCGATTCAGGGTGTCGCCGCCCTCGATGGCGATGGCCTCGACGCGCAGAATAACGCCCTTGGGGTGGCAAACCGGGTCGGGGATTTCCTCGTATTTGAGGACCTCGGGCCCACCATTCTCGTAATAAACTGCAGCCTTCATGGGGCTCTCCCAAATGACTTAAAACAAACGTTTGACGCCAAGCCTTCCCATGGCGCGGCGCGGTCTGCAAGGCGCCCAACGCAGGGTGGCGATTTCCGCCTAGTCCGTTTGGATCATGCGATGTCCAGCCCAAGGCGGCAGGAATGAGGTCAACACGACCGCGTTCCCCGTCCAAGGCCATCCCCCATGCGCCTCACCGCCTTCCGCCCGCCCTGGGGCACAGCAGCCCTGGCCGCTGCCCTGCTGCTGGCCCTGCCAGGGGCAGCATCCAGTCAGGCTGACCCCTTCGGGGCGCTCTATAGCCCGCAGCCAGGGACGGCCCCGGCCAAGGACGCCTCCTCCGGCCGGACCGGCTCAACCTCGGTCAGCGGGGCTGTGGGGCGCACCTATGCGGGTGCCGACGCCAGCGGACGGGTCAGCCTCGCCCAGCTGGACATGATGCCCGACCACGCGCCGCCGTTCTCAGTGGCGCTTCAGGGCCATGCGACCCGCTACCTCGCCAACCGGCCGAAGATCATCATTTCTGGCTACACCCTGGCCTTCGTCCAAGGCGCTACCGCCAGCGCCTTTGGCGGCGGTACGGGTCTGGACACCAGCCAGCGTCGGACTCAGATCGCCACCCGCCTGGTAGGCCTCACCGATACCATGGCTCAGGACATGGCCGACGCCGCCTATGGCGACCTGGTCGCCCAGCTGAGAGCCGCCGGGTTCGAGGTGCTTGATCCAGCGGGCTTCCAGGCCTCCGAGCAGATGAGTGGGGTGGCCCGCTACAGCGCTCCGGTGGGCGGCCAGGGCATCATCGACAGTCGCGCCACCAAGGCCTGGGTCGCCTACGGGCCCCGCGCTTTGCCGCTCATCAAGGGCCATGCGTTTGAGACCGGCATGGGTGCCGTGGCCGCCTCTGGCGCCCTGATGCGGTTTGGGCGCGCCAGCCGCGACCTGGACGCCGTCATTATCTCCCCGCGCCTGCTGCTCGACTATGTCGACATGGAGAGTACCGGGCAGCGGACCTATAGCGGCTCGGCCTCGGTGGACGCCGAGCTACGGTTCGGGATCAATCCCATCTCCAAGGTGGACTTTGTCTGGGGCAATAATGGCGGCGGGGCCATGCCCGGCTGGTTCACCACCAAGGGCGTCTTCACCCCGCAGCCCTTTGGCATCCTGGCCCAGACGGCGGATCGTTCGGACTCCATCGCCACCCACAATGCCCTGGTGAGCATCGGCTTCGGGTCGGTCTACCGACAGAGCCTGGTCTATGACGCCGAGGTCTCCCCCAAGCGCTACGCCGCCCTGAGCCGCGCGGCCTACCAGGGCTTCAACGCCGCCCTGGTGGCCGAGATCCGCAAGGCCCGGGGCCAATGATCCTCCCCAACTTCGTCCAACCCTTGGAGTTTTGAACCATGAAGCGCTTGTTCTGCGCCACGGCCGCCCTGGCGCTGATTGCCGGCACCGCGGTCGCCCAGACCCCAGCCCCCCAAACCCCTGGCCCCCAGACCTCTGGCCCTGAGGCCGCCCCGTCGACGCAGACCACTGCCCAGGCCCCTGGGGCTACCCCAGCCGAAAGTCCCGCTCCTGTCGCCCCTGTTGCGGCGCCTTTGATCGATTCCAATGTCTATCAGGTGCTGCGTCCCGGCGACCGGGCCATGAGCTGTGAGCAGATCGGGGCGGAGGCCAACACACTGAACGCCCAGCTGATGGCCGAGCAGGCGGAAGCCGCCAAGCAGGCTCAGCGCGCCAAGCAGGGCCGGGGCATGGCCGGCGGCCTGGCCAGCGGCGTCCTGGGCGGCGCGGCCCGCTATGGGCTGGCCCGCGGCATGGTGGGCGGGGCCTTCAGCCCCTTCGCCGCCCAGGCGCTCAGTGCGGTGGCAGACTCCACCTCCCAAGCTGTGGGTCAGGCCGTGGCCGCCGGGGGCGAGGTCGCCGCGCCGACCGTGTCGCCTCAACAACAGCGGATGAACCACCTGCTTGGTCTCTACCGCGAAAAGGCCTGTTAGGAGCGTCCCTACCCCTGTGGCGACGTCGGCCGGGCTTGGGGGAGTTCCGGCCTCATCCTGACGGAGAGAGCGCAGTCTCAAGACTGCGCTCTCATTCGTTTTGGGCCCCCTTTATGGACATGCCGACCCCGGCGCCTGATCCTGTTCTCAAAGACAGGAACGGGCGGGAGAACGATATGAGCAGGGCTCTGGTACTGGGCGGCGGTGGGCCGGTGGGTATTGCGTGGGAATCTGGCCTCATCGCTGGCCTCGCCGAGGCCGGCGTCGACCTGGGAGCGGCGGACTTTATCCTTGGTACGTCGGCAGGTGCTTTTGTCGGTGCCCGGCTGGCCATGGGCGATCCCGCCGCCGACCTCGCTACCCCGATCCTGGCTGAGGCTGATCGGCCCCGAGCAGCACCGGCCAAGGCCGGCGAGCCTAAGCCCGCTGGCCCTGACCTGACCCCTCTGATGCGGATGATGGCTGAGGCGCGTTCCGGCTCCAGGCCGCCCCAGGCGGTCCGCGCCGATATCGGGGCCTTTGCCCTGGCCGCCGATACGGTGGATGAGGCGACCTTCATCGCCTCCTTTGGCCGGACCTTCGCCAGCCTGGGGGAGAACGCCTGGCCTGAGCGGGGTTTTGCTTGCACCGCCGTCGACGCCCTGACCGGCGACTTTCAGCTTTGGACAAAGGAGTCTGGCGTCGGGGTGGGCCGTGCGGTGGCCTCCTCCTGTTCGGTGCCGGGGGTCTATCCTCCGGTCACCCTGAACGGGCGGCGCTATATCGACGGGGGCATGCGCTCCTCTCTGAATGCCGACATGGCCAAGGGGCATGACCTGGTCGTCCTGGTGCAGGTGCGGGGCGGAGCCTCGGCAGGCCCCGCCGCCGACGCCATGGCCGCGCAGCTCGAGGGGGAGATCGCCGTGCTCAAGGCCGGCGGTGCCGAGGTGGTGCTGATCAGTCCCGACGCCGGCAGCGCCTCGGCCATGGGGGTGAATCTGATGAACTTCGCCCGCCGGCCGGAGGCCGCCCGGGCCGGAGTTGAACAGGGTCGCGCCGAGGCCGCGCGGATCGCCGCAGCCTGGGCCTGACGATCTAGCCTTCCCTTACGGCGCCCTTTCTAGAAGCCACCACATTGATGGCGGCCGCCCCGTCGCGCCTGCATTTTCTTTGAGGGATATTCCATGGACGCCGCCGTGCCCGTTCGCCTGCACGATTTCGATGAAGCCCTGTCGCTGACCCCCGCCGGCCCCCGCCTGTGGGACTCCAGGATCGACAAGCGCTACTGGAACATGATCGGCCCCTGGGGGGGCTGGACCGCCGCCCTGCTGCTGAAGGCGGTTCTGGCCGAGGGCGACCATGGTGGAACCCCGGTGGCCATGACGGTCAATCTGATGGGGGGCCTGGACGAAAGTCCGCTGCAGATCGTCACCCGACCGGCCCGCCAGGGCAAGTCGGTGGAATTCTGGACCTCCGAACTCGTCCAGAACAATACGCCGGTGGCCATGGCGATGGTGACGCTGGGCCAGCGGCGGGAGACTTACTCCACCCATGAGGCCAGCTTTCCTGAAGGTGTGAAGCCCCCTGAGGCGATCGAGAGCATCCCCGCCCGTCCGGGCTTCTTCACCGCCATGTTCGAACAGCGCCCAGTCCAGGGCTCGGCCCCGCTGCAGGAGAATCCCGACAGCCTGACCCGCAACTGGATGCGTGACCATCAGGCCAGGCCTCTGGACTATGTGCTGCTGGCGGGGCTGGCCGATGTCTTCGCCCCGCGGATCTTCTATCGCAGCGCCGAGCGGCGACCGGCCTCGACGGTGAGCATGAGCGTATATTTCCACGCCACGCCGGCGGAGCTGGAGGCCGTCGGGGGCGACTTCATCCTCGGCGACGCCAAGGCCCGGCGGTTCGAGAGCGGCTTCTTCGACCAGCATGGGGCGCTGTGGTCCCGGGATGGGGTCCTGCTGGCCACCACCGAACAGCTCTGCTGGTTCAAATAAGGCGACTTCCCTCGGTGTGGGGATCAGCCCTCCTCCTCATGCTCGGCCTGGTGCCGAGCATGAGGTTGGTTGGGGGCTAGGCCTTGCGGACCTGATCGGCGAAGTCGGGGGCCAGTCGGCCCACCGCGTTACGGGTGTCGACCACCAGGGGGACCAGCCTCGTCAAGGTCGCATAGTCCACCAGGTCATGGTCGGTGCAGATCACCGCGCAGTCATAGGTCGCCAGGACCGCCTCATCCCAGCCTATGGAGACCATGCCGGCCACCTCGGGGTGTTCCCCATTGTCAGGGGCCACAGGGATGTGCGGATCATAGTAATCCACCTGCGCTCCACGTTCCCGCAGCAGGCGGATCACATGCAGGGACGGGCTTTCGCGCATGTCGTCGACGTTCTTCTTGTAGGCCAGTCCCGCTACGAGGATGCGGGCGCCGTTCACCGCCTTGCCCTGGCGGCTGGACAGGGACTCGGCCACCGCCTCCACAACCCGCCGGGGCAGGGCGGCGACCACGTCCCCGGCCAGCTCGATGAAGCGGGTGGCCTCCCCGTGCGCCCGGGCCTTCCAGGTCAGGTAGAAGGGATCGATGGCAATACAGTGCCCCCCCAGCCCTGGCCCCGGATAGAAGGGCATATAGCCAAAGGGCTTGGTCTTGGCCGCATCGATCACCTCCCAGATGTCGATGTCCATGCTTTCGAAGACCACCTTCAGCTCATTGACCAGGGCAATATTGACCAGTCGGAAGATGTTTTCGGTGAGCTTCACCGCCTCGGCGGTTTTCAGGTCGCTGACCGGCACCACCTTGGTCAGGGGGGCATAGACGGCGATGGCCATCCGCCGTTCGGCGTCGGTGTCAGCGCCCACCACCTTGGGGATGGTGGTCGCCCCGAAGTCGATATTGCCGGGGTCCTCCCGCTCGGGGCTGTAGGCGATGGCAAAGTCGATTCCGGACTTCAGGCCGGTGGCGGCCTCCAGGATCGGGCGGATCAGTTCCTCGCTGGTCCCGGGATAGGTGGTGGATTCCAGCACCACCAGCTGTCCCCGCCGCAGATGCCGCGCGATCATCGCCGCACAGTCGGCCACGAAAGACAGGTCCGGCTCCCGGTGCACATTGAGCGGCGTCGGCACGCACATCAGCAGGGCGTCGGCCCTGGCCAGACAGGCCTCATCGGCGGTGGCTTCCAGGCGGCCGGTGGCACCCATGGCCGCCACCCGGGCGTCGGAGATGTGCTTGATATAGCTGCGTCCGTCCTGCAGGGCGGTGATCTTGGTCTCATCAGGATCAAAGGCCAGGACCTTGAACCCCTTGCCAATAAAGCCCTCCGCCAGGGGCAGGCCCACATAGCCCATGCCGATCACGCCAATGGTCAGGTCCCGGGAATGCGCCCGCGCCTCAAAGGCCTCCGCCATCTCATCCGGCGTCGGATGATCTCCGCCCTGGCGCGTCCCGCTCATGTGTTTCGACCGGCAAAGGCCCGGATGGCGGAGATGATCTGATCCTGCACGTCGGCCTCCAGATAGGGGTGCATGGGCAGGCTGATGACGCGCTCGGCCGCAGCCAGGGTCACCGGCATGCCCCCCGGTCCCACGGGATAGCCAGAATAGACCCCCTGCTTGTGAATGGGGATCGGATAGTAGACGGCCGTGGGAATTTCTGCCGCCTTCAGGTGGGCGGCCAGGCCGTCGCGGTTCTCGGTCTCGATGGTGTACTGGGCCCAGACCGAAACCCCGCCGGCGATCACCTTGGGGGTCTGCACCACGTCGGAAAGGCCCTCGGCATAGCGGGCGGCCACTCGGTTCCGGGCCTCGATTTCGTCGGCGAAGATCGACAGCTTCTGCAGCAGCACCGCAGCCTGGACGGTGTCCATCCGGGCGTTCATGCCGATCCGCATGTTCAGATACTTCGGATCATGGTCGAAGGTGCGGCCTTCCAAATCCGACTTCACCGCCTGGCCGTGCACCCGCAGGGACACCAGCACGTCGTGCAGTCGGGCGTCCTTGCAGAGCACCGCACCCCCGTCCCCGTAGCAGCCCAACGGCTTGGCGGGGAAAAAGCTGGTGGTGGCCACATCGGCCCAGTGCAGGGGGTGATGGCCGTCCAGGGTGCAGCCAAAGCCCTGGGCGGAGTCGGCGATCAGCTTCAGGCCGTGCTTCTGGCAGACAGCGCTGATCGCTGGGTAGTCAGCAGGCTGGCCAAACAGGTCGACGGCGATCACCGCCTTAGGCGTCAGCTTGCCTTCAGCCTTCACCGCCTCGATGGCCGCCTCCAGGTGGGCGGGGTCCAGGTTGTAGGTTTCAGGCAGGATATCGACGAACACCGGCGAGGCCCCCACCAGGGGCATGACCTCGGCGGTGGCGGCAAAGGTGAAGGAGGGGCAGAAGACCGCGTCCCCCGGCCCGATCCCCCAGGCCATCAGCGGCAGGACCAGGGCCTCGGTGCCGGACCCGCAGGAGAGCACGTGTGGCGCCTGGCCAAATGCCCCCAGCGCGGCTTCGAACGCTGCCACCTGCGGTCCCATGACATAGGCACCTGAGCGCACCACCTCGAGGATGGCGGCTTCAAGGGGCTCGCCAAGGCGCAGGCGCTGGGCCTGCAGGTCAATGAAGGGAATCGGCATGGCGGCTACTCGCGGGTCTTCTTGAGCGCGTCCCGACAAGTGGGCGCCGGTTGTCGGTCGAAACGCGCTCAAATCTCAGAGGTGAGAGCAGGGTGCGATCCGACGGTTCCGCCAGATCGCATCATGCTCCAGGGCGGCGGTACATGCCATGGCCCCGGAGGTCACGCCAAACACGGATGTTTTCGCAAGGTTTCGCCGCGCCGGTACCAGTCCGGCGCGGCGTCACCCTTAGATCTGCCGGGCGCGGCCTTCCCAGTAGGGCGCGCGAACCTTGTTGCGCTGGATTTTGCCGGCCTCGCTGCGGGGCAGTTCGGTGACGAAGTCCAGGCTGCGCGGCACCTTGAAGCCGGGGAGCGCCTTGCGGGCGAAGTCGAGGATCTCCTGGGCCAGCTGGTCGCTCGCCGTGTAGCCCTCATTGAGCATGATCACGGCCTTCACCTGCTCGCCCCATTCAGCATGGGGGATGCCCACCGTGGAGGAGTCGGCCACGGCCGGGTGCTTGATCAGCTCATTGTCGATCTCCTGGGGATAGATGTTCACCCCGCCAGAGATGATCGTCTCGGCGCTGCGGCCGGTGAGGAACAGATAGTCGTCCTCATCAAAATAGCCGACGTCGCCCATGGTGAAGAAGTCGCCGACCCGGGAGGCCTGGGTCTTGGCTTCGTCCTTGTAGTACTGGAACCCGCCGCCAGGGGGCAGCTGGTGGTAGATGGTGCCGGCCACACCGTTGGGGCAGTCATTGCCCTGCTCGTCGATAATCCGCACCTGCAGCATGGGCGGACGCTTGCCGACGCTGCCGGGCTTTTTCAGCCACTCATCGGAGTTGATGGCGAAGCCCGCCCCACCTTCGGAGCCGGCATAGTACTCGCTGAGCACCGGGCCAAACCAGTCGATCATCGCCTGCTTCACCTCCGGCGGGCAGGGGGCTGCGCCGTGCACGATATAGCGGACATGGTCGACGGGGTACTTGGCCTTCACCTCGGCCGGCAGGTCCAGCAGGCGCTGGAACATGATCGGCACCATGTGCAGATGGGTGACCTTCTGCTCGGAAATGGTGCGCAGAACCTGTTCGGAATCCCACTTGTCCATGAAGATCAGGGGCGAGCCAGTGCCCATGGCCGCCCGAACGTCAAAGGCCAGGGGGGCGGCGTGATAGGCCGGGCCGGCGCAGAGCTGGATGGAGGTGTCGTCATAGCCGCGGCCGGCCAGGATGCTGACCGGCGTGACGACCGGGGTGGGCCGATAGACCCCCTTGGGCCGGCCCGTGGTACCGGAGGTATACATCATCTGGTTGCCCAGCACCGGGTCCGAGATGTTGGAGCCGTCCAGGGGCGAGAGCGCGGTATCGTAGTCTACGAACCCATCGATATCCCCGCCCAAAGACAGCTTCAGGGTCAGGTGAGGGCAGTGGGTCGCCGCCTCGCCCATCACCGCCACCCGGGCGTCGCCGACCAGGACCTTGGCCTCGCAATCATTGATGATGTAGGCGATTTCATCGGCGTTCAGGTGCCAGTTGACCGGGGTGATGCGCACCCCGGCGCGCATGGTGGCGGCCAGGACCTCGATAAACTCGGCCCGGTTGGAACAGACCAGCGCCAGGCTGTCGCCCGGCTGAACCCCATGCTGGCGGAAGAGGCGCGTGAGACGGTTGGCATTGGCATTGACCTCCGCAAAGGTCCGCGACTTGCCGTAGGCGTCGACGACGGCGACCTTGTTGGGCTGCACATCGGCCCAGACGGCCATGGTCATGCCCGTGATCGCGGCCTGGTCGAGTCGTTCCTCCAGGCCCGCGCGCTCTTTCAAATCATCCATGAAATTCCTCCCGGCGCCTGCTGACCGGGGATGCCGGGCGCAGGACACATCTGATTATCATTGGGGGACGGCGGGGCTCCGGGGCGATTGGGCGCAATATGCCAAACCGCCGCCCGGGGCCGTCCTTGGCCGGCACAATGACAGCGGAATTCCGCAACGACAACGGCTCCCCCGATCCAAACAGCGGTTGGATCGGGGGAGCTGATCGGCCGGCCCGGGGCAGGGGGCAGCCCCCCTGACTGCAGCTAGATGGGTGTTCTAGAAGGTGCGCTCAGCCCAGCGGGTCACGAAATAGCCGGCGGTGGCCGAGGCGCTGGTGAGGAAGGTGCCCCAGGCGATATCGGCCAGGGTGATGTGGGTGGCCCAGACCTTCAGGGTCGCCTGGTTGGTCAGGTCATAGGTGGCGTAGCACATGAAGCCGAGGATGGCGCCGGTGGTCAGGGCCTGGGTCCAGACCCCGTCACGCACCGCCGGGCTTACCGCCAGGATCATGATCCCGGTGATGTAGACGAGGTAGAAGGCAATGGCCGGGGCCAGGGCGAACTGGTCGGCCAGCACTTCGTCCAGGGTCGGGCGATAGAGCCGTGGCCCGACCGTGGTCAGCCACACCGCGTCGATGATGGCGAAGGCCAGGCCCGTGCCCAGAAAGCCGATAACGTATTTCAACATGGGATCTTCCTTTGGGGGACCAGGTCAGGCCACGGGCTTCAGGCGATAGTGGCTGACGCCCCATTCCTCGCCGCCCCGATGGCCGAACAGGCCTGCGGTCGCCAGGAAAAACAGCCGCCAGCGGCGACGCCAGAGCGGGGCGGTATCGCCATAGACGTCCTTCAGCACGTCCCGGATGGCGGCGTCATTGCGATCAAAATTGGTCAGCCAGTCCAGGGCGGTGCGTTCATAGTGACGCCCAGACCAGCGCCAGTCGGCCTCTACCTCGAACAGGTCGGGGAACTGGGCCATCAGGCCGTGGCTGGGCATCACGCCGCCGGAGAAGAAATGCTGGCCGATCCAGTCCGACTCGTCTTCCAATTCGAACCGGTAGGGGGTGGTGCGATGGGTGAAGACATGGATGAAGGCCCGGCCATCGGGCTTCAGCCAGCCGCGTACCTGGGTCAGCAGAGCCCGCCAGTTGGCCATGTGCTCGAACATCTCCACCGAAACCACCCGGTCGAACTGGCCTGGTGCGGAGAAGGTGTTCATGTCGGCGGTGAGCACCGTGACATTGGTCAGGCCACGGGCCTGGGCTTGGCCCCGGATATAGGCACCCTGGCTGGCCGAATTCGACACCGCCGTAATCTTCGACCCCGGGAAGTTCCGCGCCATCCAAAGGGTCAGGGAGCCCCAGCCGCAACCCAGTTCCAGGATGTCCTGTCCGTCCGCCAGGGCCGCATGGCTGGCGGTCTCCGACAGGGCGATCTCCTCAGCCGCAGCCAGGTCGTCCACGCCCGCGGGATAGAGGCTGCTGGAATATTTGAGCTGCGGACCAAGCACCTTCTGGAAGAAGGCGGCCGGCAGTTCATAATGCTGGTCGTTGGCGGCGGCGGTATGCTCGGCGATGGGACGGCTCGCCATCTCCAGGGCGAAGGTCGCCTCGATGTCAGGGGTGGCCTGGCCCAGTTGCAGGCGGGCGCGGGTCACCAGCATTTCGATGGCCGCCCGCCGAAGGGGATCGGGTACGGGGGCGCCTTCGAAGGCTTTGATGGCCGAGGCGATGAAGCTCATGGAGGCGGGGTCCTTTCCGGATGGCGCTGTGGTTCTGGCGCACCAGCGCCTGCTCGACGCTCAGATTACGCGGCCTGCGCAGGTTCGGATGCGTCGGCTCTGGGCTGCATCCGCCCCCTTACTCACCGCGTAAGGTTTGAGGTCGACGCCAGGTGGGGCGGCGGTCAGACATATCATCTGCATTGAAGGAGTTCCCGTGGGCGCAGACAACAGTTTTAGGCCGCTACGGATCGCCGTGGTCGGTGCCGGCGTCTCGGGACTATCGGCGGCCTGGCTGCTGGGGACCAAGCACAAGGTCACCCTGTTCGAGGGCGACAGCCGGCTGGGCGGCCATGCCAACACGGTGGAGGCCCCCGGCGGACCGGACGGAATCGTCCCCGTGGACACGGGTTTTATCGTGTATAATGAGGACAACTACCCCAATTTCACCGCCCTTTTGGACCATTTGGGCGTGGGCACTTTGGACGCCGACATGGCGCTCAGCGTCTCCCTGGACGACGGGGCCTTCGAGTATTCCTCCGCCGCCCTGTTCGCCCAGCTCACGAACCTGTTCAGCCCGCGCTACCTCGGCATGCTGCGGGATGTGACCCGGTTCTACCGGGAAGCCCCCCGTGACCTGGCGGCCCTGGAAGGCCCGCTCACCAGCCTGGACGACTATCTCGCCCAGAAGGGCTATGGCCAGGCGTTCCGGGACGACCACCTGCTGCCCCAGGCAGCGGCCATCTGGTCTACCCCGCTGGGCTCCATTGGTGCCTATCCAGCTGCCGCCCTGATCCGCTTCTTCCAAAACCACGGCATGATGAGCCTGTTTGGCCGCGGGCTCTGGCGCACGGTGGAAGGGGGCAGCCGCACCTATGTGGATCGCCTGGCAGCGGCCTTTCAGGGGGAGGTCCGCTCCGGCGTCCGGGTCGTGGGCGTGCGGCGCGACGCGGGCGGGGTCGATGTCCGTCTGGCCAATGGTCAGGTGGAGCACTTTGACGAGGTGGTGATCGCCACCCATGGGGACCATGCCCTGGCCCTGCTGGAGGACCCCGGTCCGGAGGAACAGCGACTGTTGTCAGCCTTCCGCTACAGCCGAAACCTCACGGTCCTGCACACCGACCGCGCCCTGATGCCCAAGCGTCGGGCGGCCTGGACCAGCTGGAACCACCTGGGTCGCCGCGGCGCGGCGGAGGAGGGCAGCGTCACCTACTGGATGAACAAGCTGCAGAGCCTGCCCGCCCAGCCTGAGCTGTTCGTCACCCTCAATCCCAACCGGGAAATCGCCCCCGAATCGGTGATCCGCACCGAGGTCTATGAGCATCCCCTGTTCGACGCCGGCGCCCTTTCGGCCCAGGCCGAGCTCTGGTCCCTGCAGGGGGTGAACCGGACCTGGTTCTGCGGCTCCTATTTCGGTCATGGCTTTCACGAGGATGGTCTTCAGTCGGGCTTGGCGGTGGCCGAGCAGCTGGGGGGTGTGCGCCGCCCATGGTCGGTGCAGGGGGAGTCTTCGCGGATCCACCTTGGACCGGTCCCGGCCGAGACCGCCGCCGAGGTCGCCGCGTGAATCCGCCGGCCTCGGGCCTCTATCCCGGGCTCGTGGTCCACGGGCGTACGCGGCCGCAGGCTCATGCCATGCGCTATCGCATCTTCATGTTGCTGGTGGATCTCGACGAGGCACCGGCCCTGTCCAAGGCGCGTCGGCTCTTCGGGTTCGACAGGCCCGCCGCCTTCAGCCTCCACACCCGCGACCATGGGGAGGGCTCAGACCAACCCCTGAAGGCGCAGGTGGAGGCCCATCTGAGCCGGGCCGGATTGCCCTGCGGCGGGCCGATCCAACTGCTCTGCATGCCCCGGGTTCTGGGGGGCGTGTTCAATCCCTTGAGCGTCTATTTCTGCCATGGCCCGGACGGGGCGCTCAGCGCCATCCTCTATGAGGTGAACAACACCTTTGGCGACCGGCACAGCTATCTGATCCCCGCCCCGGTGGCAGAGGGTGAGACCCTGCGCCAGACCATCGACAAGGGGTTCTATGTTTCCCCCTTCATGGACATGGGGCTGACCTACGCCTTCACCATCCGTCCGCCAGGGGAACGTGTGGCGGTCAGTATTCAGGTGGCTGACGGGGACGGGCCGCTTCTGTCGGCGAGCTTCGCGGGCGCCCGGCGTCCCTTGAACGACCGCGCCCTTTTCGGGGCCTGGCTGTCCCACCCGTGGATGACCCTCGGCGTGATGGGCGCCATCCACTGGGAAGCCCTGAAGATCTGGCTGAAGGGCGGGCGGCTGCGTCCGCGCCCGGCCCCGCCGGCCCTGCCGGTCACGGTGGCACCCCAGGCGGCAACCCTGCCCGCCTGACCCTTTCCCGCCTGACCTCGGGTTGTCTGGTCCTTTGCGGCCAGGACACCAGGATGGATGTCACGTCTCCGGACTAATTGGCGGGCGCGTCAAAAGACGGTGGCGTGACCCCTGGTGGCGCTGCATGATGGTGCCATACCAAGATTGGACATTTTCAGATGAGTGATTCACGCCCCTCCCCCAGGGATGCGGCGGCGGATTCTGTGTCGATTGACGTCTCGGCCATGCCCCGGGTGCTGCGCAGAATCATGGGGCTGGCCCTGCGCTATCCGGGCCTGGTGGCCCTGGCCGTCGGCTGCTCCATCGGGGCGGCCCTGTTTGGCCTGACCTTGCCGCGGCTGTTCGGAAAGGCGGTCGACCAGGCGCACCTGTTGCTGGCCGGCGGTGGCACCACGGCTGAGGATGTGCAGCGGGCCCTGGTCAACACCGCGCTTTTGGTGCTGGGGGCGGCCAGCCTTCGTGGGCTGTTGACCGGCTATGGGGGCTATGTGGCCGAGCAGGTCAGCCAGAAGGTGGCCTATGATCTGCGGCTGGCCTTTTTCCAGCAGCTTCAGCGCCTGTCCTTCGGCTTCCACGACAGGATCCACTCCGGCGATCTGGTGACCCGGGGGATGCTCGATCTGGAGGGGACCCGGGCCTTCATCCAGGGGGGCATGATGCAGACCCTGACGCTCGTCATGCTGCTCTCGGTCTCGGCCTTCATGATGTTTTCCACGGACGTGACCATGGCCTTCCTGGCCCTGGCCTTCGTGCCCTTCGCCAGCTGGGTCCTGGCCCGGATGGGCTTCATGCTGCGGGTCACCTGGCTGCGGGTCCAGCAGCTGATGTCGGTCCTGACGCTCACCATGGAGGAGAACCTCCAGGGCATCCGGGTGGTGCGGGCTTTCTCAGCCAAGGCCTTCGAGATGGGCAAGTTCGACCTGGCCGCCGACAACGCCCTGCAATACTCGTTCAAACGGATCACCCTGCGCTTCCGCGCCGTCACGGCCATGACGCTGAGCTATTATGGCTCCATGGCCCTGCTCCTCTGGTACGGCGGCCACCAGGTGATCGCAGGCGCCATGTCGGTGGGCCGGCTGACCGAATTCCTCGCCTATATGACCCTGCTGCAGGCCCCGATCCGGCAGATCGCCATGATCTTCGCCTCCGCCGCCCGGGCCACCTCATCGGGGGGACGGGTGTTCGAGATCCTCGACCTTTCGCCAGAGATCGCTGATGCGGCCAACGTGCCGCCCTTAACCCCCACCGAAGGGGTGCTGCGATTCGAACATGTGGACTTCGCCTATGACGAAGGCCGCCCGGTGCTGCGGGATGTCAGTTTCGAGGTTCGTCCCGGCCAGACCCTCGGCGTGGTCGGCGCGCCGGGCAGCGGCAAGTCGACCATCGCCAACCTGATCCCCCGCTTCTACGACGTGACCGGAGGCCAGATCACCATTGATGGTCAGGACATCCGCGAGGTGAGCCTCGCCTCCCTGCGGGAATACATCGGTCTGGTGCAGCAGGAGGCCTTCCTGTTCGACACCACGGTGACCAACAATGTCGCCTATGCCGATCCCTGGGCTGAGGAGGACCGGATCGTCGGTGCTGCCCAGACCGCCCAGCTGCACGACTATATCGCCGGCCTGCCGGTGGGCTACACGACCCGGGTCGGTGAACGCGGGGTCGCCCTGTCCGGGGGGCAGCGTCAGCGCATGTCCATCGCCCGGGGCGTGGTGCCGGGCCCCGGCGTCATGATCTTCGATGACTCCACCGCGGCCATCGATGCGGTGACCGAACGCAAGGTCCGCGACGCCCTGGCCAGCGCCACCAAGACCAAGGCGACCGTGATCATCGCCCACCGCCTGTCCTCCCTGATGCACGCCGACCAGATCCTGGTGCTGGACGAAGGCCGGGTGGTAGAGCGCGGCGATCATCAGAGCCTGGTGGCCGCCGGCGGCATCTATGCCGAGCTCTATGCCCTGCAGACGCGGGCTGACCATGGCGGACTGGTGGAGGATCTGCCCGCCGAGGTCCTAGCCGCTGGCCAGACCGCCAGCCAGACTGACGGTGTGCGGGCATGAGCGACTTTGTCTTTGACCGCGGGAACGATGTCGCCTCTCAGGCACCCCGCAAGCCCCGCGCCACCCTGGGCAGCGATGATGCCGAGGAAATCTTCGCCTCGATCAATCCCAAGGTGCTGGGCCGGTTCGTCCCGTTCCTCAAACCCCACAAGACCTTCGTCATCGGCGCACAGATTGCCGTGCTGATCTCGGCGGCCACAGCCATCGCCATCCCCTACATGATCGGCCAGGCGGTGAACGCTGCGGTGGGCGGCGGCGACGACGCGCACCTGGACCAGATCATCGCCATCTTTGTCGGCGTGGTGATCCTCAATGCCGGGGCCTTCTTCCTCGAACAGTGGATGAGCTCGCGGCTGGCTCAGCGGGTCATCTTCGATGTCCGCCGCGCCATGTTCAGCCACTTCCAGGACGTGTCCCTGTCCTTCATGGACAAGACCCATGTGGGTCGGATCATGGCCAGGCTGCAGGGGGACGTGAACGCCCTGCAGGAGTTTCTGGAGAGCACCACCGGCGCGGTCGGCGACATCGCGCTGTTGATCGGCATTACGGCGGCCCTGCTCAGCATGGACCTGCAGCTGGGTCTGCTGACGCTCACGGTGATCCCGGCCCTGATCGTGGTCCGGGCCATCTGGCTGCCGTTCTCCAAAAAGACCTTCCGGGAAGCCCGGGACGCCTCCTCTACCGCCAACAGCGCGCTGGCCGAGAATATCCAGGGGGTCCGCACCGTCCAGGAGAGCCGTCGCGAGGCCCTGAACTTCAAGCTCTATGAGGAGAAGGCCCGGGAGAACATGTCCGCCCAGAACAATTCGGCGGCCATGACCCAGGTGATGGTGCCAACGGTGGATGTCCTCACGGGCCTGGCCATGGGCATCGTCATCGTGGTCGGCGGCAACGCCGTCCTGGGGGGGCGCCTGGACGTGGGCGTCATGGTCGCCTTCATCTTCTATGTGCAGCGGTTCTTCGATCCGGTCCGCATGCTGTCGATGCAGTACACCATCATGCAGCGGGCCATGGCGGCCGGGCATCGCATCTTCGAGGTGCTCGATGTGCCGGTGACCATTGTCGACAAGCCCGACGCCACCCCTCTGGCCGATGTCGAGCCGACGGTGGAGTTCCGCAATGTCACCTTTGGCTATGACCCGGCCCGGCCCGTCCTGCACGATGTGAGCTTTGAGGTCCGTCCCCGTCAGGTGGTGGCCCTGGTGGGCCCCACCGGCTCTGGCAAGACCAGCGTCATTGCGCTGGCCCACCGGTTCTATGAGGTGGACCAGGGCCAGGTGCTGATCGGTGGGCGCGACGTGCGCGACGTGACCCTGGACTCCCTTGGCCGCACCATCGGCATGGTGCTGCAGGAGCCCTTCCTGTTCAGCGGCACCATCGAGGAGAACATCCGCTACAACACCGAAAGCGCCACCCGCGAGGACGTGATTTCGGCGGCCAAGTCGGTGTCGGCCCATGACTTCATCATGCGCCTGCCAGAGGGCTACGACACCCAGCTTGGCCAGCGGGGCCGCAACATCTCGCTGGGCCAGCGGCAGCTGCTGTCCTTCGCCCGCGCCCTGGTGGCCAATCCGCAGATCCTGATTCTTGATGAGGCCACGGCCAACATCGACTCCTTCACCGAACTGGCGATCCAGAAGGCGTTGAAGGTGCTGTTTGCCGGCCGGACCTGCATCGTCATCGCCCACCGGCTGGCCACCATCCGTGACGCCGACAAGATCATCGTCCTGCAGCAGGGACAGATCCTGGAGCAGGGGCCCCATGAGGCCCTGATGGCCAATGGCGGTCTCTATTCGCGGCTCTACACCTCGGCCTACGCCTCCTTCGACGACGCCCAGGTGGCCGCCACCGGGGATGCGGAGTTTGCGAC
>NZ_JAKRSA010000033.1:74928-81954 GCF_022402485.1 Phenylobacterium sp.
CATTCGGAGCAGACCTGGACGGCGTGGAAGTCGCAGCCGCAGACCTTGTGGCGGCGCAGGATCGGCGGGCCGTCCTGGCCGCCATAGTGGCGGTCGCCCCAGTCGACGAGGGCCATGATCACCGGATGCAGGTCGAGGCCCTTGGCCGTCAGGCGGTATTCGTGGCGCAGGGGCCGGTCCTGATAGGACCTGCGCTCCAGCACCCCTTCGGTCACCAGCAGGTTCAGCCGTTCCGTGACAATGCTGCGGGAAATGCCCAGGCGGCTCTGGAAGGTCTCAAACCGCCGCACCCCCAGGAACAGGTCGCGCAGGATCATCAGGGTCCAGCGGTCGCCGATCACCGCCAGCGTGCGCGCCACCGAACAGGGCTCGTTCGCCAGATCATCCCACTTCATGCGGTTGGCCTCCTGATGCCAGCCAATGATGCGATTGACTCCGTCCAAATTCAATACGAACCTGAGTTCAGAAACCGAACGGAGTAGCCCATGTCGGACCAGTCCAAAGGCGCCTGCGTGGTCATCGGTGCCGGCGATGGGGTGGGCGGGGCGATCGCCAAGGCCTTCGCTGCGGAGGGCCTGGTGGCCTGCATCACCCGCCGGCCCCGCAACCTGGCCTCCCTTCAGGCCCTGGCTGATGAGATCATCGCCGCTGGGGGACAGGCCAGGGCTTACGGCGTCGACGCCCGGGAAGAGGCGGAGATGACCGCCCTGTTCGACCGCATCGAGGCCGAGGTGGGGCCCATCGAGGTGGTGGTGTTCAACATCGGGGCCAATGTCCGCTTCTCCATCCTGGAGACCACCAGCCGGGTCTTCACCAAGGTCTGGGAGATGGCCTGTTTCGCCGGTTTCCTCACCGGTCGGGAGGCAGCCCGGGTGATGCTGCCCCGGCGGCGGGGCACGATCCTGTTCACCGGGGCCACGGCCTCGGTGCGCGGGCGCGAGGGGTTCTCAGCCTTTGCTGCGGCCAAGCACGGCCTGCGCGCCGTCGCCCAGAGCCTGGCCCGGGAACTGGGGCCGCAGGGGATCCATGTGGCCCATGTGGTGGTGGACGGGTCCATCGACGGGGTGTTCAGCCGGCAAAACATCCCTGATCTTGCGCAGCGACTGGCCGAGGATCGGGTGCTCAAGCCCGCTGATATCGCGGCCACCTATGTGGCCCTGCACCGCCAAGCCCGCTCGGCCTGGACCCATGAGCTTGATCTTCGTCCGTGGTCTGAGACCTGGTGAACAAGGAGAGATACCCGATGGCCGCCACCCTGGAATTCCTGTTCGATTTTGGCAGTCCCAACGCCTACCTGTCCTGGAAGGCCCTGGCCCCGATCCTGGCGCGCACCGGGGCGAGGCTCGAGGTCCGGCCGGTCCTGCTGGGCGGCCTGTTCAAGCTGACCAACAACCGCTCGCCCATGGAGGCCTTTGGCGAGGTCAAGGGCAAGCTGGCCTATGAGAACCTGGAGACCAGAAGGTTTGTGGCCCATCACGGCCTGAGCGCCTTCAAGATGAACCCGCATTTCCCGGTGAACACCCTGCTGATCATGCGCGGGCTGATCGCCGCCCGCCGGGCCGGCGTCGAGGGGCCTTATCTGGAGGCGGTGCTGAGCGCCATGTGGGAGGACGGGCGCAAGATGGATGACCCCGCGGTAGTCGCCGAGGTGCTCACCGCCGCCGGACTGGACGCCAAGGGCCTGCTGGAGGCGACCCAGGCCCCCGAGGTGAAGGCCGAGCTGATGGCCGGGACCGAGGCGGCCGCCGCCCGGGGGGCCTTTGGCATTCCCACCTTCTTCGTGGGTGAGGAGATGTTCTTCGGCAAGGATCGTCTGGGGCAGGTGGAGGCGGCGTTGGGCGTCTGAGGCGCGGCACCCATTGCGCCGGGGCGAGGGCAGGGCCACATTCGCCTCGAAGCTGCGCCAACATCGCCCAGGAGCGCCCCCTTGCCCAAATTGCTCGCCCGCCTCGCCCGTGCCGCCGTCCTGATCGTCGTCCCCCTGGCGCTCGCCGGCTGTGGCATCAATACGATTCCCACCAAGGACGAGCGCGCCAAGGCCGCCTGGGCCGAGGTGCAGAACCAGTATCAGCGCCGGGCCGACCTGGTTCCCAACCTGGTGGCCACCGTCCAGGGCTTTGCCGCCCAGGAGCGCGAGGTTCTGGTGGCGGTCACCGAGGCGCGGGCCTCGGCCACCCAGGTCCAGGTCAATGCCGACACCATCACCGATCCGGCCCAGTTCCAGCGGTTCGCTGAGGCGCAGAACCAGCTGTCGGGGGTGCTTGGCCGCCTGATGATGATTCAGGAGCGCTATCCGGAGCTGAAGTCCAACCAGAACTTCCTGGCTCTGCAGAGCCAGCTGGAAGGCACGGAGAACCGCATCACCATCGCCCGGCGCGACTACAATGAGGCCGTCCGGGACTACAATACTGAGATCCGCACTTTCCCCGGGGCGCTCTGGGCCAACACGGTCCATGGCTGGGCTGAGCCCATGCAGACGTTTGAAGCCTCAGCCTCGGCCCAGACGGCGCCGACGGTGAGCTTCCAGCAGCCGGCGGCGCCTGCGCCTGCGGTGGGTCCGGCCCCTGCCCCCGCTGCTGCCCCTGCCCCTGAGCCTGCGCCCGCCCCATGAGGTCCCTTGGCGCGATCTGCGCCCTGGCCTTGGGTCTCGTCCTGGCCCTGGCCGGGACGGGACATGCCCAGAGCACGCCCACCTTTCCCGAGCTGACCGGCCGGGTGGTGGACGGTGCCGACATGCTGTCGCCCCAGGCCGAAGCCCAGCTGAGCGAGCAGCTCGCCGCCCTGGAGGCCGCCAGCGGCCGCCAGCTGGTGGTGGTCACCCTGGCCGAGCTGCAGGGCTATGAGATCGAGGACTTTGGCTACCAGCTGGGCCGCCACTGGGGGATTGGCGAGGCTGAGACCGACTCCGGGGCCCTGTTCATCATCGCCCCCAATGAGCGCAAGGTCCGCATCGAGGTCGGCTACGGCCTGGAGCCGATCCTCACCGACGCCCTGTCCTCGACCATTCTGCAGACCGTCGTCCTGCCGCAGTTCCGCAACGGCGACATGGAGGCCGGGGTCATCGCCGGGACCCAGGCCATCATCGACCAGCTGGCCCTGCCGGAGGACGAGGCTCTGGCCCGGGCCGCGCAGGCAAGCCAGCCTCAGGCTGACGAGGGCGTGGCGGCCCCGATCATCTTTGTGCTGTTCATCGTGCTGTGGATCATCGGCGGCTTCATGGGCGCCTTTGGTCGGGGCCGACGCCATCGGGGCGGCAGCAATCTGTGGTGGATCTTGCCCCTGCTGCTCTCCAGCGGCGGACGCGGCGGCGGCAGTTTCGGCGGCGGCGGCTTCTCCGGCGGCGGCGGCGGTTTTGGCGGCGGCGGATCCTCGGGGAGCTGGTGACATGCTGAGCGAACAGGACATCCTGGCGGTCAAGACCGCCGTCCGCACCGCCGAGGCCCGCACCCGGGGCGAACTCTATTGCGTCATCGCCGAGGAATCCTCCGACTATCGGGAGACGCCCTTTTTGTGGGCCGGGCTGACGGCCCTGGCGGCACCCGCCATTCTGCTGCTGGCCGGGGTGGAGGTCTCCGTCCCCGACGCCTTTGCCCCCTGGACGGCGGCCCAGGCCGGCGCGGCCGTCGAGTTGGCCGTTCGCGGCGCGCTGACCACCACCCTGGCCCTGCAGGCGGCGCTGTTCATCGTGGTGGCGGTCATCGGCGCCCTGGGGCCGGTGCGGCGGTTCATGACCCCGCGCAGCGTCAAGCTGGAGCGGGCCCGCCGGCACGCCCAGGAACTGTTCCTGGCCAGGAATCTGCACCAGACCCGGGAGCGCACCGGGGTGCTGATCTTCGTCTCCCTGGCCGAGCACGCCGCAGAGCTGATCGCCGATGAGGGCATTGCTGCGGTGGTGGCCCAGTCCCGGTGGGACGGCGCCATGGCGGCTCTGATTGCCGAGGCCAAGGCCGGGCGTACCGGCGCAGGGCTGGTGGCTGCGGTGAGCCAGGTCGGCGACATTCTGGCCGAGCATTTCCCCGCGAATGCGCAGGACAATCCCAATGAGCTGCCCGACGGGGTGATCCAGATTCCGCGGCTGTAGGGCCAGGCCCCCAACAACTGTTTACAGTGAGCGGTATGGCCCCGTAGTCTGGGTTTCTGAGATCATCAGAACCAGAGGGAACGGGGCATGGCCTACGAGCTCAACGTCAACGGCAAGCCGATGACCGCCGACGTGGACCCCGACACCCCGCTGCTGTGGGTGCTCCGCGACACGCTCGGGCTGGTGGGCACGAAGTTTGGCTGCGGCATCGCCCAGTGCGGCGCCTGCACAGTCCACGCCGACGGGGTCCCGATCCGTGCCTGCATGACCCCCATCGAGGTCATTGGCGAGGCCAAGATCACCACCATTGAGGGCGCCAGCGCCCTGGAGGTCGGCCGGCGGGTTCAGCAGGCCTGGAGCGAGCTGGATGTGGCCCAGTGCGGTTACTGCCAGCCCGGCCAGATCATGTCGGCGACAGCCCTGCTGACCCAGAACCCGACCCCGACGGACGATGATATCGACGCGGCCATGGCCGGGAACATCTGCCGTTGCGCCACCTATGTTCGTATCCGCGCCGCCATCAAGCGCGCCGCCGGCCAGGAGGCCTGAAGATCATGGGCATCGTCTCCAACATCACTGAAGGTTTTTCCCCCTCCCGCCGGGCGGTTCTGGCCGGCGGCGGGGCCGGGGGTCTGGTTCTGGCCTTCAGCTTCGCCGGCAAGGGGGCTGCGGCGGACGGGCCGGCCAAGCTCAACGCCTATGTGAAGATCGCCCCGGACGGGATCATCACCATCGTCTCCAAGAACCCGGAGATCGGCCAGGGGATCAAGACCTCCCTGCCCATGCTGATCGCCGAGGAACTGGACGTGGACTGGGCCAATGTCCGCACGGTCCAGGCCGGCAATGATCCGGCGACCTATGGCCGTCAGTTTGCCGGCGGCAGCATGGCCACGCCCCTGCACTGGGACCAGCTGCGCCAGGTGGGCGCGGCCGGCCGTGCCATGCTGATGGCTGCGGCCGCCGCCGACTGGGGCGTCGATGCCGCCAGTCTGACCACCGAGCCCGGGGTCGTGGTCCATGCCGCGAGCCGCCGCCGGGCGACCTATGGGTCCCTGGCCGCCAAGGCCGCTACCCAGACTGCGCCGGAGCTCGCCAGCCTGAAGCTCAAGGATGCCGCCGACTACCGCATCATCGGCCAGCCGATCCCCCAGGTGGACACCCCGGCCATCGTCACCGGCCAGCCCCTGTTCGGCGTCGACATGCAGCTGCCCGGCATGCTCCACGCCACCTATGCCAAGGCCCCAGTGTTCGGGGCCAAGGTGGCCAGCGCTGATCTGGCCGCGGCCCTGGCCGTCAAGGGCGTGCGCAAGGCCTTCATCGTCGAGGGCGGGACCGAGTTTGATGGCCTGCTGCCCGGCGTCGCCGTGGTCGCCGACACCTGGTGGGCGGCCCACAAGGGCCGACAGGCGCTGAACATTCAGTGGGCCGATCATCCCACCTCCAGCCAGTCCAGCGCCGGCTATGCCGCCCAGGCCGAGGCCCTGGTCGCGGCCAAGGGGGGCAAGACCCTGCGCAGCGACGGGGATGTGGAGGCCGCGCTCGCGGCCTCGGCCAAGACGGTAGAGGCCGACTACTTCTACCCGTTCCTGGCCCACGCCACCCTGGAGCCGCAGAACTGCACGGCCCATTTCCATGACGGCAAGATGGAGATCTGGGCCCCGACCCAGCTGCCCGAGCCTGGCCGCCAGATGGTGGCCAAGACCCTCGGCCTGGCCCCGGAAAACGTCATCGTCAACATGACCCGGTCGGGCGGCGGCTTTGGCCGGCGGTTGATGAACGACTACATGGCCGAGGCCGCCTGGATCGCCCGGGAGGCCGGCGCGCCGGTCAAGCTGGTCTGGACCCGGGAAGACGACACCCAACATGGCTTCTATCGCCCGGCGGGCTTCCACCACTTCCGGGGCGGAGTGGACGCGTCTGGCGAGATCACCGCCTGGGCCAATCACTTCGTGACCTTCGGTCAGGGGGAAACCACCGCCCGCAGCGCCGGCATGGCCGCCACCGAGTTCCCGGCCCGGTTCCTCGACAACTACAAGCTCGATGTGTCCATGATGCCGCTGGGCGTGCCCACGGGCCCCCTGCGGGCACCGGGCAGCAACGCCATCGCCTTTGTGGTGCAGTCCTTCATCGACGAACTGGCCCATGCGGCCGGGGTCGATCCCGTGGAGATGCGCCTGCGGCTGCTGGCCCGGGGCGAGGCCGTCGGCGCGGCCTATAGCGCAAGCCGCATGGCCGGCGTGGTCCGTCTGGCGGCGGAGAAATCCGGCTGGGGCAAGACCGATCTGGGTCCCCGGCGGGGCAAGGGGATCGGCTTCCATTACAGCCATCTGGGCTATTTCGCCGAGGTGGCCCAGGTGGCCGTGGCCCTGGATGGGACTGTGCGGGTGGAAAAGGTTTGGGTGGCCGGTGATGTGGGCCGCCAGATCATCAATCCCCTGGGCGCCATCAACCAGGTGGAAGGCTCGGTCATCGACGGCATTTCGGAGATGTTTGGCCAGATCACCATCGCCGGCGGTCAGGTCGAACAGGGCAATTTCGACACCTTCCCCTTGCTGCGCATCCAGGACGCGCCGCTGATCGAGACCCACTTCCTCAAGTCCGACAACCCGCCCACGGGCCTGGGCGAACCCGCCCTGCCGCCCATCGTCCCGGCGGTCGCCAACGCCATCTTCGCGGCGACCGGCAAACGGGTGCGGAGCCTGCCACTGAACCCTGCGGAGTTGGCGGCGGGGTAGGGGTTCACTCCGAAGCGCGGTTTCTCGTTCTTATTTTGTTCTAGACACCACCTCGCGTTGTGGCATGATCGGTCTGCTGACGCCCTGATTGCGCGTTCAGCTTAGGCCTTCCACACGATGGGGACGGCTGGCATCGCCAGCCGCAGGATGTCCATGTCCAAACAATGGGATGCCCTGCAGGCGCAGTGGCGGAAGACGAATGCTCTACGA
>NZ_JAKRSA010000005.1 GCF_022402485.1 Phenylobacterium sp.
GAAGGTTTCTGAGACCAAAGATTGGGGGTCGTCCTTCGGGACGGCCCCCTTTTTTTGGGCTTGAGGGTCCCGCAGGCCGATCGTTCGGGCGTTATGGAAGGCCGCTCACAGGGCGGACAGACCCCGCCTGAAGCGATGAAACCCAAAATTCTGAGGAGCGTCAGCGGGGCGGCAAAGGCCGAGCCATAGCTGGCATGAATGCTATGACTCGGCCGAAGCGACACAGCCCTGGAGAGTTGAGCTGACAAGAAACTGTAGCCTAGTCTGTAGGTCTGTAAAAGGGTCCCCAACCCGAGTTGGGGATTTCACGCAAAATTGAGCGCCCCATTTGGCCCGATCAGTCGAGCTGAACCGAAAATTTACGCTCCAAGGCCCGGCGACCGCTCCGCTCGATCCAATATTCCCCCCGATAGACCCCTGGGGGCCATCCCTCCCCGGGTGTCCGCCGGCCGGCATAGAGCAGGTACTGGGCCTTGGGTCCGTCCAGGGGATCGATGCGGCTCTCGGCCACAAGAGCGCCATCTGGCCCTGTGACCTTCAGGTGTTGAACATCCCCGGCCTCCAGGCCAATGGCCCGGACATAGGCCACCAGGGCGGGCGCAGTGCGGGCCGCCACGGGGATGTCGGCACCCTCCACTGCGTCCATGGAAACCGCGCCGGCGGCAAAGCCGGTGTTAAGCACCACCCCGCGCCGATAGGTCATCTGGTCGCTGACCGGCTTGGCCCAGAGGGGGCGGGTGGCCTCACAGACCCCTTGACCGGCCTCGGGGGCAAACGGGTCGATGACGACTCCGTCTTTGCGGACCGTGAAGTGGAGGTGGGGGTATTCGGTCTGGCCCGACAGGCCGACCCGGCCCACGGGGTCGCCGGCCGCCACCTGGGCTCCCTCGGCGACCCCAATACTGCCCTGAGCCAGGTGACAATACTGAGTCTCCCAGCCCCCCCCGTGGTCGATGACCAGGCCGTTGCCGCATTCGGTTCCGTCCACGGCCGCCAGGCCGATGGTGCGCACCGAAACATCGGCCACCCCGTCCCGCAGACGGATCACCCGGCCAGGGGCGGCGGCCAGGACCGCGACGCCGGCCTGCTGGGCGGCCATGTCGGGGATGCGAAAGTCGACGCCGTTATGGCCCTGATAGCTGCGGGTTTCGCATTGATAGTCCTGAGCGCCGGGGCCCGGATCGCGGTCCACATAGTTCTGGATCTCGCAGGTCTGGCCCAGAACGCAGTCCACCGGCAGGACAAGCTCAGGTCCCAGGGGCGGGGGCGGATCAGCGCTGGCGCCCCCAGGCGGGGCCGAGCAGGCCGCCAGAACGACGATCGCCAGGGGCAGCCAGACTGAACGGCGCAGGGGCAGGGGCAGGGGGGCGGACGACATCCCTACGTCTTGCCGAAATACCCTGACAAAATTGTGGCCCCGCCTCAGTTGTCCTGGCCAAAGGTGACGCCGCAGAGGGCGGCGAGCCTGGCCATATCAGGGGCATAGAGCCGGTTCAGAAAGTCCCGATCCGTCGCCGTCAGCTGCGAGGGATAATCCATGTCTCGCCCCACATGCACCCGGCGTGGCGTGAGCGCGTGCGGGGGCGGGACCCCGAGAAAGCCACTGATCTGGCCAAGGACAGTATCTGGCTGCGCCTCCAGGTCCTCGGCCCGCAGCACCAGGAGCTGGTGGGCGGGGAACAGGGTCAGCAGGTGTTCGATCTGGGCTCCGTAATAGCCCCGCTCCACATAGCTGAACTCCCGATGGAAGCCCCAGGGCTCGGCGGCAAACAGCCGCTGGCGACCAGCTCGGATGCACCAGTCGAAGGGATGGGTCTCAACCCCGCGGGCAAACTCCATCTTCCAGTGGGAAAAGGCCCGCTCCACCGGGTCGCGTAACAGGATGATCAGGCGGATGGCGGGGTTATAGGCCCGTATCCGCGCCAGGCTGTCCTTCCAATAGAGATAGATCGGGGTGGCCTCGCCCCACACCCGGCTGTTATCGGCCAGGTCGAAATGGGCGTGATAGGCCTCGTAGTCCGGCGCGCTCCAGTCCTGGCCCTCGTCATCGAAGAAGTGGACCTCCTTGAGGTCCGACAGCCCGACGTTTGGGTGGTCCTGCAGATAGTCAAAAAGGGCCGTGGTGCCGGCCTTCTGGGCGCCGGCGATGATGAAGTCGATCCTTGGCTGCACCAGCACCCCCTGTTCCTGCACCCGCCGTGCGGGATACGGCTTCATCGCCGCGCCGATGCGCGATAAGAGGGTTCGACATGGCGGGCCAGTGACAACATCGGCCTGCGCGAAACGGCATGCAAGGTCGGGGTCTTGATCACCATTATCGACGAAGAGCGGGGCGAAGTCGTCGTCCGCGATGGCGACACTGAAACGCGCCACAGCCTCTCCACCGCCGAGGGCTTTGCCGCGGCGTCCAAGGCCTGGGTCCGGGCGACCTGGGATTCCAAATATGTCTATTCCTTCGCCTGGATGGGCCGGCCGATCATCCAGCTGCCGGAGGACATGGTCCGCCTGCAGGAAGTGATCTGGGACTTAAAGCCCGATGTGCTGGTGGAAACTGGCGTGGCCCATGGCGGCTCGCTGGTGTTCTACGCCTCGCTGTTTGAGGCCATGAACAAGGGCCGGGTGATCGGCATCGACATCGAGATCCGGCCGCACAACCGCACGGCCATCGAAGCCCATCCCATGAAGAAGCGGATCGAGCTGATCGAAGGCTCGTCCACGGCCCCTGAGGTGGTCGAACAGGTGAAGGCGCAGATCAAGCCGGGCGAGACCGTGCTGGTGGTGCTGGATTCCAACCACACCAAGGGCCACGTGCTCGACGAGCTGCGGGCCTATGCCGACATGGTGCCGGTGGGCTCCTATATCGTCGCCACCGACGGGATCATGGAGCAGGTGGTGGGCGCGCCGCGCACTGCGCCGGACTGGACCTGGAACAATCCCCGGCAGGCGGTGCACGACTTCGTTGCCGAGGATAAGCGCTTCATCATCGAAGAGCCGACCTTCCCCTTCAACGAAGGGGTGGTGAAGGACCGGGTGACCTACTGGCCCGACGCCTTCGTCAAGCGGATCGCCTGAGCCGCATCACGCGGGGGGAGTAATTGCGATGAAAGTCGTCATCCTGGCCGGCGGCCTGGGCACCCGGATTTCCGAGGAAAGCCACCTGCGGCCCAAGCCGATGATCGAGGTCGGCGGTCGGCCGATCCTCTGGCACATCATGAAGATGTTCTCCCACCACGGGTTCAATGAGTTCGTCGTGTGCCTGGGCTACAAGGGCTATGTGGTGAAGGAGTATTTCGCCAACTATGTCCTGCACAATGCCGACTTCACCGTCGACCTCGCCAGCCGGGCCATTGAGTACCACGCCACCAAACACGAGCCGTGGAAGGTGACCCTGGTGGATACCGGGGCCGACACCATGACCGGCGGACGCCTGCGCCGGGTGCGGGAGTTCCTCGATCCTGGCCAGCCGTTCTTCTTCACCTATGGGGATGGGGTGGCCGATGTGGACCTCACCGCCCTGGCCCAGTTCCACCGCGCGCATGGCAAGCGAGCCACGGTGACGGCGGTGGCGCCGCCCGGCCGCTATGGTGCCCTGGAAATGACCGGCGACCGGGTGGACCGGTTTGTGGAAAAGCCGCCGGGCGATAATGGCCTGATCAATGGCGGCTTCTTCGTCCTTGATCCCTCGGTCATCGACCGGGTGTCTGGCGACAGCACCGTGTGGGAGCTGGGCCCCCTGGAAGGCCTGGCCGCTGACGGCGAGCTGATCGCCTATCGCCATGACGGCTTCTGGGCGGCCATGGACACCCTGAGGGACAAGAACCAGCTGGAGAGCCTGTGGGCGTCCGGCGAGGCACCCTGGCGCGTCTGGGCATGACCCGTCCGAACCCGGACTTCTGGGCTGGCCAGCGGGTCCTCCTGACCGGGCACACCGGCTTCAAAGGGGCCTGGACCGGGCTGTGGCTGGCCCGCATGGGGGCCAAGGTGACGGGCCTGGCCCTGGCACCGGATCAGACCCCGGCCCTGGCCGAACTGGCCGGCTATGAGCATCTGGCGGCCTCGCACATCGTCGATCTGCGGGATCGTCGGGAGGTGATGGAGGTGGTCTCAGGCCAGCCCTTCGACCTCGTGCTGCACATGGCCGCCCAGCCCATTGTGCGCACGGCCATCGAGGACCCGGTGGGGGCGTTTTCCACCAATATCATGGGCACAGCCCACCTGCTGGAGGCTCTCCGGGACGAAGACGCCCTACGCGCCGTGCTGGTGATCACCTCGGACAAGGTCTACGCCAATAATGACGGGGGCCGTGCCTTTGCAGAGGGCGACGCCCTAGGCGGCAAGGACCCCTATTCAGCCTCCAAGGCCTGCGCCGAGATCGTCACGGCCAGCTTCGCCCGCTCCTATTTCGACAAGGCCGGCGTGCCGGTGGCCACGGCGCGGGGGGGCAATGTGATCGGCGGCGGTGATTTTTCCCGCGACCGTCTGGTGGCTGACATTGTCCGGGCCGCCCGGGCGGGTGAGACGACCGTGCTGCGCCATCCTGAGGCCACGCGGCCCTGGCAGCATGTGCTCGACTGTGTGGCCGGCTACCTTGTGTTTGCCGAGGCGCTGGTGCAGCGCCCCGACACCCCACGGGCCCTGAATTTCGGGCCCCGTCCCGGCGCGGCGGAAATCACGGTGGGGGATCTGGCCACCCAGGCCATCGCCGCCCTGGACGCCAAGCCCTGGCGACACGAAGTTGACCCGAACTCCATCGAGGCCAAGACCCTGGCCGTGGACGCCAGCCTCGCCCGTAAGGCCCTCGATTTCGAGAGTGCCCTGGATGGCCCCACCGCCGTGGCCTGGACCATGGACTGGTACCGCAGACAGGGGCAGGGCGACGCTGCCCGCGCCCTTTGCCTGGCGCAGATCGAAGCCTACGAAAGCCTGTGATGACGACCCCTGTCTGCCGCTTCTGCCGCACGCCGCTGACCCACACCCTGGTGGATCTTGGGCTCCAGCCCCTGGCCAACAGCAATCTGACCGCGCAGGACCTAGCCGCCGGTGCCGAGCGCACCTATCCCCTGCACGCCCGGGTCTGCTCCAAATGTTTCCTGGTGCAGGTGGATGACCCTGTCGCCGCCGACGAGATCTTCGATGGCGGCTACGCCTATTTCTCGTCCTACTCCGCCAGCTGGGTGGAACATGCGCGGCGCTATGCCCAGGCGATGATCGCGCGCCTGGGTCTTGGGCCCAACTCCCTGGTGGTGGAGGTGGCCTCCAATGACGGCTATCTGCTGCAGCACTTCAAGGCGGCCGGCGTGCCGGTGCTGGGGATCGAGCCCACCGCCAACACCGCCGAGGCGGCCATCGAACGGGGCGTGCCCACCGAGGTCATGTTCTTCCACGGGGAGACCGGCAAGGCCCTGGCGGCGCGGGGGGTGCAGGCCGACCTGATGGCCGCCAACAATGTGCTGGCCCATGTGCCCGACATTGACGGCTTCGTCGCCGGGTTCCGGGAGGTGCTGAAGCCTGAGGGTGTCCTGACCTTCGAGTTCCCCCACTTTCTGAACATGCTCGAGCTGGTGCAGTTCGACACGATCTATCACGAGCATTTCTCCTACCTGTCCCTGCTGGCGGTGGCCCAGGTGCTGGCGGCCAACGGCCTGCGGGCCTTTGATGTGGAGCTTTTGCCCACCCATGGGGGGTCTCTGCGCCTGTTCTGCGCCCATGAGGCGTCCAGCCATCAGGAGACTGAGGCCCTGAAGACCCTGCGCGCCCGGGAAGCAGCGGCCGGGCTCGACAGGCTCGAGACCTATGACGGCTATACCGCCCGGGTTGAGGCCGTCCGCGATAGCTTCCTGGCCTTCCTCGCCAAGGCCAAGGCCGAGGGCAAGACCGTGGCGGCCTATGGGGCGGCGGCCAAGGGCAACACCTTCCTCAACTTTGCCGGGGTGGGGACTGACGATATCGTCTGCGCCTTTGACGCCAATCCGCACAAGCAGGACCGCTTCCTGCCGGGCAGCCACGCGCCGATCTACGGACCCGACAAGGTCGCCGAGGTGAAGCCAGACTATGTGCTGATCCTGCCCTGGAACCTGAAGGACGAGATCATGGATCAGCTGGCCTATATCCGGGACTGGGGGGGGCGTTTCGTGATCGCCTCGCCGGTGACCCGGATCCTCGACTGATGCGGTTCTCGCCCACGGAGATCGCGGGCGTGGTGGTGGTCGATATCGACCCCGTCCTGGATGATCGCGGCGCGTTTGCCCGGCTGCATTGCCCGGCGGCTTTTGCTGAGGCCGGGCTAGAGTTTGCGCCAGCCCAGACCAGCCTGTCGCGGAACACCGCACCCCTGACCCTCCGGGGCATGCACTATCAGCCTGCACCCCATGGCGAGACCAAGTTGGTAAGGGTCGTCCGGGGTCGGATTTTCGATGTGGCGCTAGACCTGCGCCCCGGCAGCGCCAGCCTTGGCCGCTGGACCGGTGTCGAGCTGGACGCCGCAGCGGGGCGCGCCCTGTTCATTCCGGAGGGTGTGGCCCATGGTTTCCTGACCTTGGAGCCCGAGACCGACGTGCTCTACCAGATTGCGCCCATGTTTGAGCCTGGCCATGGGGCGGGCGTCAGGTGGAATGATCCGGCCTTCGCCATCGCCTGGCCGGCTGCCCCGAAGGTGATCTCAGAGCGGGATGCGACCTATCCGGATTTCGCACCGCACGCCCCGTCCGGAGGACGCTGATGCTCAAGATCGATCCCACCGCGACCATCTCCCCCCTGGCCGACATCGAGCGCTCCGTGCGGGGCACCCTGATTGAGATCGGACCTCGGGTGCTCATCGACTCCTTCGTCAAGATCAAGGCGGTCGGTGGATCTGGGGAGGTCGTCATTGGGGCGGACTCGGCCATTAACTCCGGCACGGTGATCTATACCGGCAATGGGGTGCGTCTGGGGGAAGGGGTCCTTATTGCCGCCAACTGCACGCTCGCCCCCACCAATCACGAGATCGCCGATCGGAACGCCCGTATCCGCGACCAGGGCTTCATGGCCAGCCGGGGCGGGATCATCATCGAGGATGATGTGTGGCTGGGGGCCGGTGTCGTCGTCCTGGACGGCGCGGTAATCGGCAAAGGGTGTGTGGTGGCGGCCGGCGCTGTGGTGCGCGGCAAGTTGGAACCCTATGGAATCTACGCAGGGGCTCCGGTGCGGCGCATCGGGGAGCGCGGCAGGGGGTGAGCGGCTGGACCATCATCGGCGGCGGCGGCTTCATCGGCGGTCGGCTGGCGCAGGCCCTTCGCGATCAGGGACACTCGGTCTATGCCCCTGCCCGGGGCGATCCCGAGCTCTTTTCGCGGGACCTGGGGTGCGTCTTCTATTGTGCGGGCCTGACCGGGGATTTCGCCGTGCGGCCCTTCGATACGGTGGAGGCCCACGTCACCCTCCTGGCCCAGGTATTGTCCCAGGCCAGGTTTTCGCGCCTGATCTATCTGTCCTCCACCCGGCTCTATGACAGCCTGGGTGCCTCTGGCGGCCGGGAGGACGACCTGCTTGCCTTTGACCCAGCCGCGCCGCGCAACGTTTATGACCTCTCCAAGGCCCTGGGGGAGAACCTCACCCTGGCCCGGTCGGGGGGTCGTGGTGCCGTCGCGCGCCTGTCCAATGTGTTCGATCTGGCCGAAGGGGCCAGCGGCTTTCTGCCCGAGCTCTTGCAGAAGGCCCGGCGGGCCCGGGTTCTGACCCTGGACTCCGTCCCCGGCGCGGTCCGCGACTATGTCCATGCAGATGATGTCCTCGCCGGCCTGATGGCCATGGGGTCGGCCGAAGGTGAGGCAGGCAAGCTAGGGGTGGTCAATGTGGCCAGCGGCCAGAACCTCTCCAATGCCGAGCTCGCGGGGGTGTTTGAGCAGGCGGGCTGGACCCTCAATCTGGCGCCGGACCGGCCCATGCCCAGCGCGCCGCGCTGCGCCACCGACCGGCTGCGGGGGCTCGGCGTTCACCCCCGCGACCCAAGGGACCTGATCGCCCAGGCTCTGACCGCGCCGGGCTTCTATCTCGGCCCGAAGGTCTAGGCGGGCTACCGCCTGAAGGCTCCGCCGCCTTGGGTCAGATCGCCTGTTCCAGAGACTCAGGGGCCGGAGCGTGCGCCGCGCGGCGATGGTTGGCCACGGCCGCTTCCAACATCTTGTAGAAGTCAGCGGCGAACAGCTTGGTCTGCCCCAGTCGACTGGCCTTCAAGGTCTGCCGCAACTCGCGGCGGAGTTTGCGTAGGCGCTCCACATCGCCCGCCAGCTGGACCGCCGTGTTCCTAAAGGCTTCCAGGTCCCCGGTGCAGAGATCATGCAGGCCTGCATTACCGAGGATCGAACAGCTAAGCCGTTCAAACAGGGCCTGGCCCACCAGGGTCACCACCGGAACCCCCATCCAAAGGGACTCGCAGGTGGTGGTGCCGCCGGTCTGGGGGAAGGTGTCCAGGGAGATGTCCATCTCGTTGTAGAAGGGCATGTGCGCCCCCCGCACCGCCTCGAAGCGTAGGCGATCCCGGCTCACCCCTTCGGCCTCGAAGATGGCGGAAATATTGTCGCGGAAGGCGGCCGTGCCGCCCTCGGGTCGCACGAACATGAAGCGGGAATTGGGAACTGCAGCGGTCACCTTGGCCCATTCGGCGACCATGGCTCGGCTGTATTTGTAGGGATTGTTGGCTGTGCCGAAGGTCACGTAGCCATTGGTCACCACGGGTGGCTCGGCCGCCATTGTCCGTTCTGGGAAGGCCAGCTCCCCCATGGCGATCCAGCTCGAAGGCATCAGCAGCGGCCGCTCGACCAGCAGCTCGGGACGCGGCGGAACGAGATAGGGGTCAAGAATAAGATGGTCGATGGTGTCGAGACCCGAGGAATGAGGATAGCCCAGCCAACTGGCCTGCAGGGGGGCCGCCTTCCACGCCATGACATTGAGCTTGTTCATGTGGGTTGAGCCCCCCAGCTCGATCAGCATGTCGAGCTGGTCGTCGCAGATCATCTGGGCGGCGTCGAAGTCGCTGATCTCCTGGTTCCAGCGGAACACATCCACCAGGTCGGTGATCTTCTTCTGCAGGCTGTCTTCCTGGCCCTGATAATAGGAGTAGCAATAGACCTCGAAACGGTCGCGCGGGATGTTTTCGAAGAGCGGCAGGGAGAAGTAGGCCACAGGGTGCATCCGCAGGTCCGAAGACATGATGCCGATCCTGATCTTGCCATTATCTGGCCTAGGCGCCGTCGGCCGGCGCAGGGGGTAGCGTTTCACCCGCTCCTGGACGAACTCCCCCCAGATCCGATGCTGGTGGATCAGTTCGTCGCGGTCCTCTGGAGTCTTGACCCGCGACAGTTGGCTGAGCAGCGCCGTATGCCGTCCCTGCTCGGCCCAAAGTCGGCCGGTTTCGACGAAGTCGCAGACCTCGTCCAACCCCGCAAAGTCGGCAACCCTGGACAGCACCTCGGAGGCGACCTTGAGCTGAGCTGGCCCCGACAGGGTTCCGATAGCGTTGGCGGCCTTCAGCTCAGCATAGGCGTCGTCCAGATGGGCGGCCTCGTTCCCATGCCGTGAGCGCACCAGGCATTCGACCAGGGCCATACGGTAGTCGAGGTCCTCTGGATTCAATTCCACAGCCCGGCGCAGGTGGATATTGGCCCGGGGCCGGTCGAAATCGGAGATCACCCCGCCCAGCTGGTAATGCGCCCAGGCTTCATCTGGGTAGGTTTCGAGGACTTCCTTGAGATAGGCCTCGGCCTGTCTGAGCTTCTGCCCACGCCGGATTGCCACAGCCTTGGCTTCCATCAGCCGGGGAATGGGCTGGACCTTCAGGGCATCCTCCAGAATGGCGACCGCCTCATCGGCGCTCCTGGCCTCGGCCACCAGGGCCGAGAGGTCGAGCCAGGCGTCAATCAGGTCCGGCTTGAGGCGGGTGGCCAGCCGCAGCCGCATTTCGGCCTTGTCGAACTCTTCGGCGCGCCAGTGGCCGCGTCCTAGAGCGCGCTGCAGATCCGCATTGGCAGGCGCGTTCCGGACCAGCCGGCTGAAGATCGCAACAGCGCCGGGGCCATCTCGCAAATCGTTGAGAATATTGCCCTTATTCTGAAGTAAGCCCTCGTCCTTCGGTCGGATTTTCAAGCCGGCATTCAGGGCTTCAAGCGCTTCATCAAACTGCCCCAGCCGTCGAAGGCAGACCCCAAGGACGTTCCAGAGATCAGTATCCCGGGGATAGGTCTCCAATCCCGCGCGACACCACTGGGCACCCTGTTCGTACTTGCCCCGGCGATACAGCAGGCTGGTGAAGTTCTGATAGATCCGCAGAGGCGCGCCAGGTTCATCGGTCAGATGGGCCTCGGTCAGGGCAATGGCCTCTTCGAGTCGGCCAGCCCGCAGGGCGGCCTCGGCTTCGGCGATCCGATCAGTCATGACTTGGTCCTGGGATGCTGTGTCTGGCGCCCACGCCCCGGGGGCGCGGGAGTCGCACAATCCTAGTGACCCTCTGCCCCGGTGCCAACTGCATCGCCCCAAGGGCCGTGGATAGGGATGTAAGTCGTCCGCCGGCGCACCGGAAAACAATCAGGCGGGCGCGCGCTTCTGTTCTGAGGGCGGGCGAACGTCTCGCCAATCGACTTGGGCGGACTGTCACGCCAGTGTCACATCTGTCCGGCTTGGTGAATGATCGGGCGATCGGAGATTCGACTTTGCCGCAACCGTCCCCCTCCCTGCCGCTCAGACTGCGCCGAGGCTTGGTCGCTCAGCCGGTGGTCATGACGGGCTTGGCCGGTGCCCTGGCCCTGGTCGCCCTGGCCCTGGTGGGAGATGCCCACATCATGATGGCCCTGCTTCTGGCCGTCCCCCTGGCGGCGGTCACCTATGTTCAGGCCAGGCGTGCGCGGGGTGAGGCCGCAAGGCTGCAGGCCGAGGTCGCCGAGACCCATGTGGAGGTGGCGGAGGGGACGCTGTCCCTGCCCTATACCTCTGTGCTGAATGCCCTGCCCGACCCGGTCATGGTGATCTCGGCCCATGAGCCCGATGATCTCACCGGGCGACGGTTTGTGATGGTCAATCGCGCCGGCCGACGGATCCTCAAGATCCAGCGGGAGGCGGGCCTGCTGGTCACCGCCATCCGTGATCCCGATGTGCTTGAGGTGGTGGACGAAGCCCTGTTCGGGGGGCTGGAAGGGGAGGCGGTCTATGAGCTGGGCGGCACCCAGGAGCGCATCTTCCGGGCCTATGCCCGCCCGCTAGGAGTTGGGGCCGATGGGGGGCGGTTGGCCCTGGTGGTGCTGCATGACGAGACGGACATCCGGCGGGTCGAGCGCATGCGGGCCGACTTCCTGGCCAATGCCAGCCACGAACTCCGCACGCCCCTGGCCTCCCTGGCCGGTTTCATCGAGACCCTGCGGGGGCACGCCCGGGGGGACGAGGGGGCCCGGGACCGGTTCCTGGCCATCATGCATGTCCAGGCCGAACGGATGTCACGCCTGATCGATGACCTGATGTCCCTCAGCCGGATCGAGCTCAATGAGCATGTCCGTCCCCTGGAGGATGTTGATCTTGCCGCTGCGGTTCTTGACGTGCTCGACGCCCTGTCGCCGCTGGCCCGCGACAAGGGGGTGGTGCTGGACGCTGATGCGCCGGGCAGGGGTCAACTGATCATCACAGGGGACCGGGACCAGGTGATCCAGGTGGCCCAGAACCTGGTGGACAATGCCCTGAAATACTCCGCCCCAGGCGGTCATATCCGTATTCGACTGGAATCAGGTCTCAGCGCTGAGGCCTGCGTCGCCCAGCGCATGGATCTGGCCGCCCGGCTGTCTCTCCTGACTCCCGACCATGGGCCTGAGCGGTTTGCCGCGCTTTCAGTCATGGATGCCGGCCCGGGGATGGAGCGCGAGCATCTGCCGAGGCTGACGGAGCGGTTCTACCGGGTGGAGGGCCAGAAGAGCGGGGAGAAGCTCGGCACGGGTCTTGGCCTCGCCATCGTCAAGCACATCATGAATCGCCATCGGGGCGGTTTGGCGGTGGAAAGCCGCCCAGCCCATGGGACGGTGTTCACCGCCTACTTCCCCATGGCCGAGCGCCGGCTCGACAAAACCCGTGACGTTCACAATGTCATTCAGGCGTCATGAAACTGTCGCGTTCAATCCGCTAAGGGAGGGCAGGTTCTGCCCGCGAACCTGGACGGCAATCATGCCATCCGGACCTTGTGACGCGCGCTGAGAGCGGCAAGACGAAGGCCTGAATGCTGATCTGGATTGCCCTGCTGGGGCTCTTCCTTTTTTCCGTCTCGGCCTATACGGCCGGCCGCCGCCAGGTGCTGAAATCGGCCGGCGGGCGCTCGCGGCTGCTCCATTCCCTGCCGGGCTATCACGGGGCCTATCTGGCCCTTTGGGCGGCAGCGCCGGCGGTGATCCTGCTGTTGCTGGTCAGCCTCCTGGGTGCCCAGGTCGAAGAGCTCATCCTCCGCGGACAGCCGCCCCCGGCGGTGGTCGCCCTGCCGGCCAGCACGCAGGATGTCTTCTATAACGACGTGGTCGCCACGGTGACCGGCGGTCAGGTCAGCCAGACGGTTTATGACGGCGCACTTGGCCAGGCCTTCACCGACAAGCTCACCCAGGCCAAGAGCATCCATCTGTATTTGACCACGGCCGTCCTGGTCGCAGCCCTGCTCCTGGCCGTGGCCGGGGCGGTCATGGCCTGGCCACGGCTGCGGGCGGATTTCGCCGCCCGGCCTCGGGTCGAGCGCTGGATCGGTGCCCTGTTCTTTGGATGCTCGGTGGTGGCGGTCCTGACCACGGTGGGCATTGTCGCCTCCCTGGTGTGGGAGAGCTGGCGCTTCTTCCAGGTCGTGCCGATCTTCGAATTCCTGTTTGGCCTGACCTGGGACCCGCAGATCGCCATACGCGCCGATCAGGTGGCCTCGTCCGGTGCATTCGGTGCCGTGCCCCTGTTCATGGGCACTTTCCTGATCATGTTGATCGCCATGACGGTGGCCGCGCCGGTTGGGCTGTTCGCCGCCATCTATCTCTCGGAATATGCCGGTCCCACGGTGCGGGCGGTGGTCAAGCCGCTCCTGGAGATCCTGGCCGGCATCCCGACGGTGGTTTACGGCTTCTTCGCCGCCCTGACGGTGGGGCCCCTGTTCCGGGGCTTCTTCAACAACATCGGCGCCCAGTTGATGGGCGGTCCCTTCGACAGCCTGGGCCTCTATCTGTTGCAGGTCCAGAACCAGATGGCCCTGGTGGCCGGGGCGGTCATGGGGATCATGCTGATCCCCTTCGTGTCTTCCCTGTCAGACGACATCATCAATGCGGTGCCTCAGTCCCTGCGGGACGGGTCGCTGGCCATGGGCGCCACCCGTTCGGAGACCATCACCCGGGTGGTGATGCCCGCGGCTCTGCCCGGAGTCATGGGGGCCCTGCTGCTGGCGGTGTCCCGGGCCATTGGCGAGACCATGATTGTCACCATGGCGGCTGGCCTGCAGGCCCGCGCCACCTTCAATCCCCTCGATACGGTGACCACGGTGACCGTGCAGATCGTCACCCTGCTCACCGGCGACCAGGAGTTCGACAGCCCCAAGACCCTGTCGGCTTTCGGTCTTGGCCTGACCCTGTTCGTGATGACCCTGTTGCTCAACATTGTCGCCCTGCGGATCGTGCAGCGCTATCGGGAACAGTATGACTGACGCGGCCCTCACCCCTGCCCAGGCGGCCAAGGCCCGCGCCCGCGCCGAGGCTGAGACCCGCCTGAAGCGCCGCTATCGCGCTGAGGCGCGGTTCCGGTTCTATGGCCGCGCAGCCATCATCCTGGCGCTGTCCTTCCTGGTGCTGCTGCTCGGCCGCATTGGCCTGCAGGGCTATTCGGCCTTTACCGACTACACGGTCAGCCTTCCGGTCCAGGTGAATGCCGACCGGGTGGATATGGCCGACCTCGGCGGCTCAAACTTCAACCTCATGGTGGCAGAGTCAGCCCTGGCCCTGCTGGGCGAGACCGATGACCCCTATGGGGAGGCCAGCTCGGAGATGATGGCCATTCTGTCGGCGGATTTGGGCTTCCAGATCCTCGACCGTTTGCGCGCTGATCCAACCCTGGTGGGCCAGACCATTACGGTCCGTGGACCGATGAAGGCCAATGCCAGCCTTTACTATAAGGGCCAGATCAGCCGGGACACCGAGATCGGCGGTCGGCTGCTCAGCGACCGTCAGCTGGACTGGCTCGACGAGTTGCGGGAACGCGATCTGGTATCCGGGGGCTTCAACTGGACCTTCATGTCGCGGGCCGACTCCACCGAACCGGAACAGGCCGGGGTCTGGGGGGCCGTGGTCGGCTCGGCCATGATGCTGTTTGTCACAGCCCTCCTGGCCGCACCCATCGGGGTGCTTGCGGCGACCTATCTCGAGGAATTCGCCCCGAAGAACCGGTGGACCGATATCATTGAGGTGAACATCAACAACCTCGCCGCTGTGCCCTCGATCATCTACGGCCTGCTGGGTCTGGCGGTGTTTATCAACTGGCTGGCGGTGCCGCGGTCATCCCCACTGCTGGGCGGCCTGGTCCTGGCCCTGATGTCCCTGCCGACGATCATCATCGCCACCCGCTCGGCCCTGCGGGCGGTGCCGCCCTCGATCCGGGAAGCGGCGCTGGCGGTCGGCGCCTCGCGCACCCAGACCGTCTTCCACCACGTTCTGCCCCTGGCCATGCCCGGCATGATGACCGGGGTGATCCTGTCCCTGGCCCATGCGCTTGGGGAGACCGCGCCGCTGCTGATGATCGGCATGGTCTCCTTCGTGCCTGGGGTGCCCGAGACCCTGACCAGCGCGGCCACTGTGCTGCCGGTGCAGATCTTCATCTGGGAAAACGCCTCAGAACGCGCCTTCCATGAGCGGACGGCGGCGGCGATCATCGTCCTGCTGGTGTTCATGGTGCTGATGAACCTGGTCGCGGTGCTGGTGCGCCGTCGCTTCGAACGCCGGTGGTGATCAGATGAACCCTTCGTTCCTTTCCAGCTCGAGCCTGAAGATGACCGCCCAACGCGATGACGCCCTGGCTGCAGGCTCAGGCACGAGCGCCCGCCCGGTCGCCCCCGGCAAGGTCTCGGCCCAGCAGGTCAGCGTGTTCTATGGAGACAAGCAGGCCCTGTTCGATGTCGACCTGGACATGCCTGACCGCATGGTTACGGCTCTGATCGGCCCCTCGGGCTGTGGCAAGTCCACCTTCCTGCGCTGCATCAACCGGATGAATGACACCATCCCCGGTGCCCGGGTCGTGGGTCAGATCAACCTGGATGGTGAGAACATCAACGACCGCAGCGTCGACCCCGTGCTGTTGCGCGCCCGGGTCGGCATGGTGTTCCAGAAGCCCAACCCCTTTCCCAAGAGCATCTTCGAGAACGTGGCCTATGGGCCGCGCATTCACGGGTTTGCTGACAACAAGACCGAGCTGGCCGATATCGTCGAATCCTCGCTGAAGCGCGCGGGGCTCTGGAAAGAGGTCGCTGATCGTCTGCAGGCGCCTGGCACCAGCCTGTCGGGGGGCCAGCAGCAGCGCCTGGTGATTGCCCGGGCCATCGCCGTCAGCCCTGAGGTGATCCTGATGGACGAGCCCTGCTCGGCGCTGGATCCCATCGCCACCGCCAAGATCGAAGAGCTGATCGACGATCTGCGCAGTCAGTACTGCATCGTCATCGTCACCCACTCCATGGCCCAGGCCGCGCGGGTGTCCCAGCGCACCGCCTTTTTCCACATGGGGGCTGTGGTCGAGGCCGGGGCCACCGACGAAATCTTCACCAACCCCCGGGACTCCCGCACCCAGGATTACATCACCGGACGCTTCGGCTGACCGGAAGGACGCCGCCATGAACGAACATATCGTCAAGGCCTACGAAGACGAACTGAACATGCTCACCGCCGAGTGCGCGCGGATGGGCGGACTGACGGAAGCCGCTGTGGCCGACGCCCTGGAGGCTGTGGTCCGTCGCGACCAGCAGGTGGCCGATTCCGTGGTCGCCCGGGATGAGCGGCTTGATGTCCTGCAGGCCGATATCGAGCGTAAGGCGATCCGCATGATCGCTCTGCGCCAGCCCCTGGCCAATGACCTGCGCCGCACCGTGGCGGCCATGAAGATCGCCAATAACCTCGAGCGGGTCGGCGACCTGGCCAAGAACATCGCCAAGCGCACCATCGTCATCATCGATTCCGACCCCATGGTGCCCCTGACCCGCTCCATCGAGCGCATGGGCCGGCTGGTGGTCACCCGCCTGAAAGAGGTGCTGGACGCCTACACCGCCTCGGACCTGGAGCGGGCCATGTCCGTCTGGTCCCGGGATGACGAGGTGGACGAGCATTACAACAGCCTGTTCCGTGAACTGCTGACCTACATGATGGCCGACCCGCGGACGATCACCGCCTGCGCCCATCTGCTGTTTGTCGCCAAGAACCTGGAACGTATCGGCGACCACGCCACCAACATCGCCGAGATCATCCACTACGAAATCACCGGGGACGAGGCGATCGCCACCGCCCGTCCCAAGACCGACGACCTGCAGCGGCCTTAGAGAAAGTTCTGGGTCATGACGCCCAATATCCTGATCGCCGAGGACGAAGACTCCCTGGCCACCCTCCTGAACTACAACCTCGAGAAGGAGGGCTACGCCGTCGGCGTGGCGGTGGACGGGGAGGAGGCTCTCATGATGATCAATGAGCGGCTGCCCGACCTGATTCTGCTGGATTGGATGCTGCCCAAGGTTTCCGGGATCGAGGTCTGCCGCCGGCTTCGGGCCCGGACGGAGACCCGCAATATCCCGATCATCATGCTGACCGCCCGGGGCGAGGAAACCGATCGCATCCGGGGTCTCGACACCGGTGCGGACGACTACATTGTCAAGCCGTTCTCCATGTCCGAGCTTTCCGCCCGCATCCGTGCGGTCCTGCGCCGTCTGCGGCCGGGCCTGGCGGAGGACCGGGTGCGGATCGGCGACCTTGTGATTGACCGGGTGGCCCACCGGGTTCGCCGGTCGGGGCAGGAGATCCATCTCGGCCCCACCGAGTTCCGCCTGCTGGACTACTTTATGCAGCATCCAGGCCGGGTGTTTTCCCGCGAGCAGCTACTGGACGCGGTCTGGGGCTCGGATGTCTATGTGGAGGCCCGGACCGTCGATGTTCATGTGGGGCGCCTGCGCAAGGCCCTGAACCGCGAGGCCGCCGCCGACCCGATCCGCACTGTGCGTTCGGCGGGCTACTCCCTCGATCTCGAAGGCTAAGCCCCCCAGCTTGACGCCCGTCCACCGGCGCGGCAAAGCGCCCCCATGAACATTCTCCTCGTCGGTTCAGGCGGGCGCGAGCATGCGCTGGCCTGGAAAATCGCCCAGTCGCCCCTGCTCAGCCGCCTGGTCCTGGCGCCGGGCAATCCCGGCATGGCCAGCCTCGGGGAGCTGCGACCGGTCAAGGTCACCGACACTCAGGCTCTGGTCGCCCTGGCCCTTGAGGTGGCGGCAGACCTGGTGGTCATCGGCCCGGAATCAGCCGTGGAGGCTGGCCTCGCCGACGCCCTGGCCGTGGCCGGCGTGCCCTGTTTCGGGCCGACCCGGGCGGCCGGGCAGCTGGAATCCTCCAAGGCCTTCACCAAGGACTTCTGCGCCCGCCATGGCCTGCCCACCGGTGCCTATGTCGTCTGTGACGATGCCGCGACGGCCCGGGCGGCGCTTGAGTGCTTTGCGCCTCCCTATGTGATCAAGGCCGACGGCCTGGCCGCCGGCAAAGGTGTGGTGATTGCCCCCACCCGCACTGAGGCCGAGGCGGCAATAGACGACGCCCTGGGCGGGCGATTCGGAGAGGCCGGTTCGCGGGTGGTGATCGAGGAATTCCTCGAGGGCGAGATCGGCTCTCTGTTCGCCCTGTGCGACGGAACCCATTCCATGGTTTTTGGCCACGCCCAGGACCACAAGCGCGCCTATGACGGCGAACAGGGCCCCAATACCGGCGGCATGGGCACCTATACTCCGGCCCCGCTGTTCACTGACGCGCTGGTGGAGCGGGTACGACGGGAGCTGGCCGAGCCGGCCTTCGCCGCCATCGCCGCTGAGGGTGCCCCCTATCGCGGGGTGCTGTTTGTGGAGTTCATGGCCACCGCCCAGGGCCCCAAGCTGGTGGAGTTCAATGTCCGGTTCGGCGACCCTGAGTGCCAGGTGCTGATGCTGCGCCTGGAGAGCGATCTCGTTCCCTACCTCATGGCCTGCGCCAAGGGTGAACTAGACCGGCTGCCGGCGCCCACCTGGCGGGCGGAGTCGGCGGTCTGTGTGGTCATGGCGGCCGAGGGCTATCCAGACGCGCCGGTGAGCGGTGCTGAGATCACCGGTGTCGAGGCGGACTTTGGTCCCCAGACGGCGGTCTTTCATGCGGGCACCCGCCGCGACGAGGCCGGCGTACTCAGGGCTGCGGGTGGTCGTGTGCTGAATGTCTGCGCGCTGGGGGATGACCTGGTCGCGGCCAGGACCCTGGCCTATGGTGCCCTGTCCCAGATTCAGATGCCTGGCGGCTTCTATCGCACCGACATCGGCTGGCGGGCCCTGAACCGCTGACCTGACGGGCCTATGCGCTACGCCTTGCGGGCCTGGGGCGCGGGTCGGTAAGGTGGGTTCAAACAAGCGTAAGACACACGCGCACCAAGACGTGAGTAAAGGGGAGCCGCCATGGCCGTGGACGCCGCCGAACAAGAGCGCGAGCAGCTGAACACCGGCACCAAGGAGGTCGCCGAATCCCATCGGTTCGACGAGGCGCGGCTGGCGGCCTGGATGCAGGCCCATGTGGAGGGCTTTGAGGGCCCCCTGGAGGTCCGTCAGTTCAAGGGCGGCCAGTCCAATCCCACCTATCAGCTGGTGACGCCGGGCAAGAAATACGTCATGCGCCGTAAGCCGCCGGGTAAGCTGTTGCCCTCGGCCCATGCGGTGGATCGGGAATACAAGGTCATCAGCGCCCTGCACCCCACCGGTTTCCCGGTGGCCCGGCCCTACGGCCTGTGCGTCGATGACGAGGTCATCGGGACCATGTTCTACGTCATGGACATGGTGGAGGGGCGCATCCTCTGGGATCAGCAACTGCCACAGTATGCACCGGCCGAGCGCCGGGCGATCTTCATGGCCAAGCTCAAGACCCTGGCGGATCTGCACAACACTGACCACGAGGCCATCGGCCTTGGGGACTATGGCAAGCCCGGCAACTATATGGGCCGGCAGGTGGACCGCTGGACCAAGCAGTACCGCGCCTCCGAGACGGTCAAGCTCGAGGAGATGGAGCGGCTGATGGAGTGGTTGCCCAGGACTGTCCCCACCCAGGAGCGCACCTCCATCGTCCATGGGGACTACCGCCTGGATAACATGGTGCTGCATCCCACCGAGCCCCGGGTGACCGCGGTGCTGGACTGGGAGCTTTCGACCCTGGGGGAGCCCCTGGCCGACTTCACCTATCTGTTGATGAACTGGGTCAATGGCACCATCGCCCAGCTTCCCGACCTGGAGGCCCATGGGGTGCCGTCCATCGAGGAGTATGTGGCCGAGTACTGCCGGCTCACCGGCCGCGACAGCCTGCCGGACCTGAACTGGTACTTCGCCTACAACATCTTCCGTCTGGGCGGGATCATCCAGGGGATCGTGGGCCGGGTCCGCGATGGCACCGCCAACAGCCCCCAGGCTGCTGCCATGGCTGAGCGGGTGCCTCTGCTGGCCAAGGCCGGCTGGACCTTCGCCCAGAAGGCCGGCGCCACCGCCTAGAGCGCGCTCGATAGCAGGGCATCGAGGGCGGCCTCATCTTCGAACTGCGCCCTGACGGGCCAGGCGGCTACGCGGTCGCGCCAGTCCGCAGGCAGACGCACCCAGTCTTTTTCCGTCGTCACGAGGCCGGCGTTAAAGTCTTCGGCCCGGGCGGCCAGCCGAGCGAGCACCGCGCTGTCATAGGCGAAATGGTCTGGAAAGGGCGCGAAGTCGGCCAGCTCGCAGCCGGCGGCCTGCAGGGCGCGTTCCACCTTCCAGGGTTTGCCCACCCCCGCAAAGCCCACCTGCGGTCCAGCCGGCGGGGGCTCTGCAGGCGTTAGACGGGCGATCAGCACCGGGGTCTGGCCAAACAGCGCCAGGAGCGCCGGGTCAGCGGCGGCGACGTCCTGCGGCAGCATCAGCACCACCGCGTCAGCCCGGGCCAGGCCCACAGCCAGGGGCTCGCGCAGGGGGCCGGCCGGAAACACCGCCCCGTCGCCGAAGGGCCACTCCCCCTCCCGGGTCTCGCCGTCGACGACGATCAAGGACAAGCGTTTGGTCAGGCCGGGGTTCTGGTGGCCGTCATCCATGACGATGGCCTGGGCACCGGCGGCCCGGGCGGCGAGGGCTCCGGCGGTCCGGTCCCTGGCCACCCAGATGGGTCCATCCGTGGCCATCATCAGCGGCTCGTCCCCCACCGACGCAGCGCTGTGGACGGCGAGGTCGACCTGCACCGGGCCCTCAAGCCGCCCCCCATAGCCTCGCGACAGACCGTGGGCCTCGACCCCCCGCGCCCGGAGGCGGGCCAGGATCTCACGGACCACCGGGGTCTTGCCGGTCCCGCCCATGGTGATGTTGCCGACGCAGATCACCGGTGCCCCGGGATCAACGGGGCTTGCCCGGGCGATCCGCCGGGCCGTGGCCGCCGCCCAGATCCAGGACAGGGGCCTGAGCAGCATCCGGGTGATCGGCATGGACGCCCGATCGCGCTCGCGCACATACCACCATCGGGGGGTGGAGAGTTTCATGGTCAGTCCTTTGCCGGCAGCAGGGGGGCCAACTGATCCAGAGCCCGATCCAGGGCCTCGCCATACTGCGCCGCATAGGCCTGGGCGGCCTCCCCCATCCGGCGGGCAATGGCGGGATTGTCCAGCAGTCCCCCCAGATGCCGGGTCAGGGTGGCCTGGTCAGGGGCGCACAGGGCCGCCACCGTCTCGAACATGTCCGCGTAGGTCTGCCCAGCGTTGAACACGTCGGGGCCGGTGATGATCGCCGCCCCTAGCCGGGCGGGCTCCAGGGGGTTATGGCCGCCGATCCCGGGGACGAAGCCGCCCCCCATCACCACCACATTGGCCAGGCGGAAGAACAGGCCAAGTTCCCCCAGGGTGTCGGCCACATAGGCGCTGATCAGGGGCTCAGGTGTTTCGCCAATGCTGCGGCGGGCGGTGTTGGCCCCGGCGGCGGTCAGCATCTCGGCCACTTCGGCACCCCGTTCGGGATGGCGCGGCGCGATGATCAGCAACAGGCCAGGCTGGGCCGCCCGCAGGGGCTGGACCGCCTCGGCGATCAGGGCCTCCTCGCCAGGATGGGTGCTGGCCGCCAGGATCACCGGCCGGCCCTCCGTCAGCGCCCGCATCCGGCCAAGCTCGGCCCCGTCGCAGGGCAGGGGGGCACCCACCTGCTTGAGGTTCAGCTGCGGCCCGGTGCTGGCACCCAGCCTTCGCAGCCTTGAGTCGGTCTCGGCGTCCTGGGGCAGGATCAGGTCAAAGGCCTGCAACAGAGCCTGGGCCGTGGCCGGAGCGCGGCCCCAGCCCAGGGCGCTCTTCTCTGTCATACGGGCCGAGACCAGGGCCAGCCGCGTCCCTCGGCCAATGGCGGCCGTGATCAGGTTCGGCCAAAGCTCGCTCTCCACCAGGATGCCGGTGGCTGGCCGCCAGTGGTCGAGGAAGCCGGCCACCGCCCGGGGGCCGTCTACCGGGGCGTACTGGTGGATCACCCCGTCCGGCAGCCGCCGGGCCAGCAGCTCAGCTGCCGTGCGGGTACCCGAGGTCACCAGCAGGGTCAGGTCGGGGCGGCGGGTGCGCAGGGCCTCGGCCAGGGGCAGCAGGGAAACGCTCTCGCCGACGCTGACCCCATGCAGCCAGACAAGCTCGCCGGGCGGGCGCAGGGCCTGGGGCTGGCCCAGCCGCTCATGCAGGCGCTCGGCGTCCTCCTTGCCCCGCCTAGCGCGGGCGCGGAGCAGGGCTGGTGCCAGGGGTTCCAGCAGCCCTAGGATCAGACTGTAGGCCGAGAGGCCAAGGGTGCGGGGAGGGCGGCTCACACGACCTCGTCCGGGGACAGGCGACAATGATCAGCCTCGCCGGTTTCCACCTGCAAGGTGGCATGGCCAATACCAAACTGGCGCTGCAGGCCCTCGCAGGCGGCGTGCAGAAAGGCGTCGGAATCGGGGTTTTCAGGGCGGGTAATGTGCGCCGTCAGGGCCGTTTCGGTGGTGCTCATGGCCCATATGTGCAGGTCATGGATGTCGGTAACCCCGGGCTGAGCCCGCAGCCAGGCCCGCACCGCCTCCACATCGATCCCCCGGGGTGCTGCATCCAGGGCGAGGTCGACGGAGTCCCGCAACAGGCCCCAGGTCCCCACCAGGATCACGGCGACGATTACCAGGCTGAGCGCCGGATCAAGCCAGTAGAGGCTGGTCAGGGCGATCACCCCGGCCCCCACCACCACCGCAAGGGACACCGCCGCATCGGCGGCCATGTGCAGGAAGGCACCGCGGATGTTCAGGTCGCCCTTGGCGCCGCCCATGAACATCAGGGCAGTGATGGTGTTGATGACCACGCCGATGCCCGCGACGATCATCACCGGGGCGGCGGCGACCTCGGTGGGTTCGGCAAACCGCCGGATCGCTTCTGAGATGATCGCCCCGACAGCCACCAGCAGCAGGATGGCGTTGGCCAGGGAGGCGAGGATGGTGGCCTTGCGCAGGCCGTAGGTCCGGCGGCCCGAGGGCTGGCGCTTGGCCAGAGCCACCGCCCCCCAGGCCAGCAGCAGGCTCATCACATCGGAGAGGTTATGCCCGGCGTCGGCTAGCAGGGCGAGCGAGCCATACCAGAGCCCGGCAGCCACCTCGACGGCGACGAAGCCGGCATTGAGCACGACCCCGATGGCGAAGGCCCAGCCAAAGTCCTTGGGGACGTGGTGGTGGTGTCCCCCCAGGCCATGGTGATGATCGTGACCCCCATCGTGACCCCGATCGTGACCATGGTCATGGCCGTGGGCGTGATGATGGGCCTCGCCCGGATGATCGTGCGCCATGGCCCTAGGCCTTACCCGCCGCAGGCGTGCGTGCCCCGACCAGGGCCTCGGCCTGGCGGGTGGCGGCTGACAGCTTTTCCGACCACTCGATACAAAGGGCCGCCACCTGAGCCTCGTCGGCGTCGGGAGGGGCATAGAGGGGGCCGGCCCAGACCACCGCACCCCGCCCGAAGGGGGCGGCCAGCATCACCTGATCCCAGCTGTCCAGCCGCAGGGACGGTGCCGCCGCCAGACCCATCAGGAAAACCGGCGCCCGGGTGCGCTTGGCGATCTGCACGGCGCCTGGCGCTACGACCTCGTTGGGGCCGCGGGGACCGTCGGGGCTGATGATCAGGGCCCCGCCGTCGTTCACAAAGCTCAGGGTCTGGCGAAAGCCCGCCACGGCAGCCCGGGCCTTGGCGGCGTCGCCCTTCTTGGCCGAGGACATGCGGATGGAGGGAAAGCCCACCCGCTCCAGGGCCTGGGCCACGAACTCTCCGTCCGAGGAGGGGGACACCAGCACCTGGGTCTGTCCCCTGGGCCACCACTTGGGCGCGGTGGCCAGAGACAGGGGAATGCGGCCGTGCCACATCAGGGCCAGCAGACCGGTCCGATCGGTGAGAAATGGCTCGAGGCAGGCGTCATTGACGTGGCGCCAGCGCACGGTCTTCAGGATCAGCTGAAGGTAGGTGGCCAGCAGCCAGCCCAGGAACGCCTGGACCCCTGGCCGGCGGAACAGCCCCTTCACACGGCGCTCTCCGTCTCCAGATCCTGGCTCTTGGCCAGCCGCCCATAGAGCCCCTGAGCCTTGACCAGGCTGGCATGGTCCCCGGTCTCCACCACTTGGCCCTTATCGATCACATAGATGCGGTCGGCGCCGCGCACGGTGGACAGGCGGTGGGCGATGAGCATCGTCGTGCGCCCGGCCATCAGGCGGGTGAGCGCCGCCTGAACCTGGGCCTCGCTCTCGGTGTCCAGCGCGCTGGTGGCCTCGTCCAGCAGCAGGATGGGGGCGTCCTTCAGGAAGGCCCGGGCGATGGCGATGCGCTGCCGCTGCCCGCCCGACAGCCGCGCGCCGGCCTCGCCCACCAGGGTGGCGTAGCCTTCAGGCAGGGCTGAGATGAACTCATGGGCGGCGGCCGCCTGGGCGGCGGCCTCGATCTCGGCTTGGCTGGCGTCGGGGCGCGCATAGGCGATGTTGGCCAGGATGGTGTCGTCGAACAGGAAGGGCTCCTGGGTCACCAAGGCGATCTGGTCGCGCAGGGCGGCCAAGGAGACGTCACGCACATCGGTTCCATCGATGGTCACCTGGCCGCCCGTTACGTCATAGAAGCGTGGGATCAGGTTGAGGATGGTGCTCTTGCCGCCGCCGGACGGGCCCACCAGGGCGATGGTCTCACCGCGGCCAGCGGCCAGGCTGACCCCGGTCAGGGCCGGCGCGCCCTCTCCATAGGCAAAGCTCACATTGTCGAAGGCGATGGCACCCTCGCTGCGGGTCAGGGGGCGAGGGGTGGCCGGTTCGCCGATCAGCGGCTCCACATCCAGGGCCTCGAACAGTCGCCTTGCCCCGGCCAGGCCTTCGGCGAAGACAGTCTGAAGATTGGCCAGTTGGCGCAGGGACTGGGACGCCATGCCGAGCGCGCCGATGAAGGCGACGAAGGCCCCGACATTCATCGCCCCCGTCGAGGCCCGCCAGCCGGCATAGGCCATGACCCCGGCCACGATCAGGGTCATCAGGGTCTCTGTGGCCGGCGCAGCCGCGGCCCGGGCGTTGGCACCTTTGATCAGATGGCTCTGGCGCCGGGCCACCACCTCGGCGACGCGGGCCTCCTCGAAGGCCTCGCGGTTCTCGATCTTGACCACCCGGACCCCGTCCAGGCTCTCCATAATGGCGGTGGACAGCGCCGAGGTCTCGGCCATGGCCCCCTTGGCCGCCTTGGTGGTCATCCGCGAGAACCGCCGCATGATGGTCGCCGCCAGGGGCGCGGCCAGCAGAATGGCCAGGGTCAGGATCGGGTCATTGGAGACCATGACCAGGACCGCGCCGATCACCGTCAGAAAGTGCTGGGTGTAGTTCACCAGACCTGAGGTCGCTGCCTCGCGGATCAGGCCGGCGTCATAGAGCACCGAGGAGACATAGGCGCCCGAATGCTGGCCCCGCAGGCGGGCGAGGTCGGCCCGCACCAGCTTGCCAAAAAGCTGCACCTGCACGTCGCCTACGACGCCATTGCCGATCCTGTTGACCAGGGAGGCCTGGGTCACTTGGGCGGCACCCCGCAGGAGGGCGTAGGCGGCGATGGTGAGCGGGATGGCCCAGATGGCGCCGGGCTTCTGTTCCACCAGCAAGTCGTTGATCGCCGGCTCGAGGATCTGCACCAGCTTGGCGCTGGAGAACGCCACAACCACGGCCGCCACCAGCGCCAGGGCAAACCCCTTCCAGCGCGGCTTCAGATAGACCTGCGCAATGCGGCCGATCAGGACGCGGGCGGGCGTCGTGGGCGGCTCTGATGTGGCCGTCGTGCTCATGGTCCTGGCGTCGTCCGTCACGGGCCGCAAGTCAAGTCGACCGGAAGGGCCAGCCGGCGGCCAAGGCTTCCGTTCGGCGCCGCTACAGCCTAGTTATGCGGCAAATCTGGGAGCGCCCCTTGGCCCAATTCGACCTCACGACGCCGGAAGGCCGCAAGCGCGCCCGGCGTGACTATATGTGGAACGACCACGCCTTCCTGCGCCTGCGCTTCCAGAACGCCCACTGGATCAGCGATGAGCTGGTGCGCACCAACCAGCCCTCGCCCGAGCAGCTGGCCGGTTGGAAGGCCAGGGGCATCAAGACCATCATCAATCTGCGCGGCGGGTTCGACGGCAGCTTCTACGTGCTGGAGAAAGCGGCCTGTGAAGAGCTCGGCCTGAAGCTGGTGGACTTCACCATCACCTCGCGGGAGGTGCCGAGCCGCGCCCGGGTGCTCGGTGCCCGGGACCTGTTTGAGGCCGTCGAGTATCCGGCCCTGATGCACTGCAAGTCCGGGGCGGACCGGGCCGGCATCATGAGCGTTCTCTACATGCACTTTCGCAAGGGTAAGCCCATCGCCGAAGCGCTGGATCAGCTGCACCTGCGCTACCTGCACATGAAGGCCGGCAAGACCGGCGTGCTGGACTATGTGTTCGAACGCTACCTGGCGGAGGGTGAGCCGGCTGGCCTGTCCTTCGTCGAATGGGTGGAAAGCCCCGCCTACCAGCCCGACGCCATGAAGGCCGACTTCCGCGCCAAGTGGTGGGGAACGCTGTTCACCGAGCGCCTGCTGAAGCGGGAATAGGGGGCGAGGCCGCCACCTACCGCACCGTTTCCTTCTCCTTCGGTGCCGAGACCTTCTGGGGTTTGGCCTGGGCCTTGGGTTTGGGCAGCAGGCGGAAGCGGGACTGGCACCAGGCGAAGTCGATGCCGACATCGATGAGCGCGTCGGAGCGGCCGCAGGGGCAGAGGAAGTCCATCACCGCCCAGACGCGATAGGTCTCGCCGGCCTGCAGGGGCACGGGGCGCCCATTGGCGTGATTGGGGGCCGCATTGACACACAGAACCAGATCGCCAGGGCCAACCGCGTCGCTCATTTGCATCCATCCATTGTGCTTGAGCCAGTTTAAACCCTTCGCCGCCTGGGACAAAGGCCGTCTCGGCTCAGTCCTCAAGGCCAAAGCCGTCTTCGTGTCCTTCGTGTCCCCTTCTTCCTCCAGCCCCCGCCCCCACCGCCGGTGACGTTCCTGTGTCCGACAGGCGACAATTGGTGCCGTGACGCTCTCGGATCGTCGTGCCAGGATGGCTTGGTCGGCCGTCGCGGCCAGAGCGTCGCGGGTGGACCAGGGTGTCGGCGGGCTCGCCGGCCTTCCCTGCCTAAAACCAAAAAGCCCGGCGACATGATCGGGCACGGGAAGGAAACGAAGATGCGCGTCGCACATGAGGCGGCGGCGGGGGAGGCGACTCTGGTCGCGCCGCCGCAACCGTCACGCGCCCGGGCCGGCCCCCTGGGGGAGGCTGCCCATCTGGATGCTTTTGTCCCCCTGCTGGATGAGCTTTACGGCGAGACCTGGGGCGCAGGCGGGAATCTCTCCCTGATGTTCAAGGAACCTGTGGTCGAGGGCGGCACCCTGCGGGCCGAGGCCACGCCGGGTCGAGAGCGGGCGCGGCTGGAAATGCGCGACGCCGCCATGGCCCTGGTGTGCCAGGGGACCGCCGCCGATCACGCCGATGCGGGCTCGGACCTGTCCCGGCGGCTGCTGACTCAGGAGGCCGCGCCCCGCGGTGCCATCCGAATCCTGGCGGGCTTAAGCATCGGTGCCGAGGCCTGGGACATTGGCTTGCGCGCTCCAGGGTCAGGTCCAGGCGCGGCCCTGTCGCCGTCCGAGGTGGTCGCGCTCGCCGCCGCCGCCCGGGCACCGGTTGTGGGCACAGACCTCGTCGACCAGGGCCAGTTGGGCGGGGTGGAGATCCAGTTCCTGGAGGGCCCCTTGCGGGCTGGTGTGGCCTATGTCGCCCGCACCCGGCTGCACGCGGTGACCGAAAGCCCCGAGGCCGAGGCCGCCTGGTTCGACGTGCTGATCGCTGATCCGGGGACCGGCCGGGATCAGGCCCGGGTGACGTTTTGCCTGCGCTTCATGAAGGTCGCCTCGCCGCTCTGGACGACCGCCGCCTGACGCCCCCCAGGCTACAGCCCCTGGCCGATGGCGGGCTTGGTACGACCGCCCCCGTCGATCTGCCGATCATGTCGCCGAGGCTTCAGGGCCTGTGGGGCGCTGATGGCTGGCTTTCGCTTGCCCTGTGGGGCGGGGGCGACCTGGGACGGGTGCGGTTCGCCCTGCCGAAAGGACGGCTCACCTATGGGCCGAACCTGGTCGAGGGCAACGGGTGCGGCCTCTGGACAGCCCAGAGCGTTCCGGCCCTGCTGGTGGCGGGCCACCTTGAGGGCCGGCTGAGTCCAGCTCGCCGACCGGCCGGCTGGGATGAGCGCATCTATCCCCCCGCCAAGGTTGTCGCCCGGGACGGGTGGCATCGGGTCGACCTGCCTTGGGGACGACTGGCCCTTCGCAACCACGGTGAGGAGACCGTGATCGCCCTCGGCGCCGACGAGGACGAGCTCTCCCGGGCCATGGCCCTCTCGCCCGACAGGATTCGCCGCGAGGCCAGGGCCTATGCCGAGGCCTGCGATGGCCTGCCCCAGGCTGGACCCCTGCTGCGGAGCCTGGTGCGGCAGGGGCTGCACGCGGCGCGCTCCAGCATCCGCCACGGGCCGGGGGGCGACTTTGCCGGCCTGGCCGCCGGCCTCGCCTACAGCGCGCCGGCCCGGACCTATTTCCGCGATGGCTACTGGACCCTGCAGGCCCTTTTGCCCCTGGCGCCCGATGTGGTGGAGGCCCAGATCGATCTCCTTGCCGCAGGCGTCCGGCCGGATGGCGAGGCGCCCAGCGGGGTGATCGTCAGCGGCGCGGCCCAGTCGGCGGCCTGGGACGAGCTTCGCCGGCGCCGGCCACAGGTGGGGCGTGACAGCCGTCGCACGAACGAATGGTGGAGCGACCACTTCGACAGCCCGCTCTTTTTCGTGCTGGCGGTGGATGATCTGGCCGGCGTCTCTGGACGCAGGGGGGTCGCCGAGCGCCACTGGACGACGATCACGGCCATCTTCCGGCGCTACCAGCGCTTGGCGAAGGCGGGCCAGGGGCTGCCGCTAAAGCCCCGCCACGACCGCGACTGGGCCGACAATGTTTATCGCTCTGGGGCCGTGGCCTATGACATTGGCCTGTGGATCGGCGCCGCCGATGCTGTGGCCAGGCTCGGCGAGGGGCTTGATGCGACCCTTGCCGCCGAGGCTCGACAGGCGGCGGTTGAGGCGCGAGCCGCCCTGGACGCGGCGCTCTGGACGGGCGCCTGGTATGCTGATTATGGCGGCCTGGACGGTGAGGCCGAGGGGCATCTGGCCCTCGACAGCCTGACCCTCCTGCGCTGGGACGCGGTGAGCCCGGCCCGGGCCCGGGCGGTGCTGAGCGCCGTCGCTCAAAATCTGGAAAGCCGCAATAATGGCGGGCAGCCCTGGGGGGACTGGGGGGTGATGTGCGCCTTCCCCCCCTATGGCCGCCGGGCCGATGTGCGGGCCAAGAGCGCCTTTGGCTTCCGCTATCACAATGGCGCCGACTGGCCCTGGCTCGACGGGCTCTATGCCGGCGAGCTTTTGCGGCGGGGCCTGCCCGGCTGGCGCTATCCGCTGACTCGCTGGTGGGAGACATCCCTCCAGAATGGCTGGGCCGGGGCGGTGGAGTACTTCTCCCCGCCCTATGCGCCGGGTAGCCCGCTGCAGGGTTGGAGCAGCCTGCCCGCCGCCGTGGCCCTGCAGCATGTCAGCCAGGTTCTGGCTGGCGACCCCGCGCCGTGAGTCGGCTCAGCGCCGGCGGTGCTGGACGAAGTATTCCCGGTCGAACAGCCGGTAATAGAGCCAGGCCGGCAGGCGGTCATAATAGGGCTGCACATCGGCAATGACCTTGGCCTGGGAGGCGTGCACGTCGAGCAAGGCCCGCTTGGTCAGGGCCTGGCGCGAGATGTTCACCGCGATCTGTGGCACCGGCAGGCCCTCACCCTGGCCCTTGGGATAGTTGTTGCGGAAGGCCTCCACCAGCCGCAGGGCCAGGCGCACCAGGGCCTTGGGCAGGGTCACCTGATAGAGCAGGCGCGGCCAGGCACCCTGGCTCGGCGGAGCCTCGAACAGCTCGCGCACCCAGGTTCCGGTGCGCACGTGATCGGGATGGCCATAGAAGCCGACCTTCTCATCGAAACTGATCAGAACCTGGGGCCGGTAGCGGCCGATCAGCTCGGCGATGGCGGCCTTGGGTCCGGCGGGGTCGATCCGCGACAGGCCACCGTCAGGGAAGTCGAGCACCTCCACGGACTCGGCCCCCAGCAGCCGGCCCGCAGCCTTGGCTTCCTCGGTCCGCACCTTGGCCAGCTGTTTGGGGGTGTAGCCCGTCCCTTGGGCGGCCTCACCCCGGGTGAGATAGACCAGCACCACCCGCGCCCCGGCGGCCGTCATCTGGGCCAGGGTTCCGGCGCAGGTGATCTCGTCATCGGGATGGGCCCAGACCACCAGGACGGTGACGCCTTCGCCGACCCCGGGCAGGACCTGGGTCTGGGGCACGGATTCGTCGTTCAGCTGGCTTCGGGCCAGGAGGAAGGCACCCACCAGGGCTGTGGGCACAGCCACCGCCGCCACCAGCCCCCAGGCGATGGACCGTCTATCCCCCATAGCGTGCCTCCGCCGGACGGGCACCGTCGCCCCTTGCGGCCTGGGTCGCCCAGGCCAAGTCTGCCAGATAGGTATCGGCGACGCCCTTGTGAACGGGTGACAGCATCAGGTGCAGGCCAGCGGGCTCGGTCACCGCGCTGGTCACCCAGCCCCGCCCATAGAGGTGCTTGAGGACGGCAAAGGGATTCACGTCTTCGCGGGTAAAGGCCAGGATGCCGAGCATCGGGTCGCCCAAAAGGCACCAGCCTTGGGCCTGCGCCCCCTCGGCAATCACCTGGCGCGCGGCGGTGACCTCGGCATGCTTGGCCCGGTAGCCTTCCACCCCCAGGACATTCATTACCGCCCAGGCCGCAGCGATGGCACCGCCGGGCCTTGTGCCGGCCAGGGTGGGGGTGACCATCTTGCCCGCCGGCCAGTCGCCGACCTCGAAGATCATATGGGCCCGCAGGTCCTCGCTGCGGAAGAAGACGGTGGACGCCCCCTTGGCGCAGTAGCCGTACTTGTGCAGGTCGGCCGACATGGAGGAGACGCCGAGAACCTCGAAGTCGAAGGGCGGGACCGGCGCGCCGTTCATCCGCACAAAGGGGGCCATATAGCCGCCGACACAGGCGTCCACATGCAGCCAGACCCCGCGCCGCTCTGCCAGAGCACCCAGGGCTTCAATGGGGTCGATGAGGCCGAAGGGGAAACAGGGTGCCGATCCGACGATCATGATCGTCTGACCATCGATGGCCGCCTCCATGGCCACGGGATCGGCCAGCAGGTCCTTCAGCGGCGTGCGCCGGACCTCGATCTCCATCACCGCACAGGCCTTGTCGAAGGCCGGATGGGCCGAGCGGGGCAAGACGAGGTTGAGCTGTCCCGTCAGACCACGGACTTTGCGGGCGTGGTCCCGGGCGGCCTTCACCGCCATCAGGATGGAATCGGTGCCGCCGCTGGTCATGTTGCCGACGCAAGCCTCGTCGCCGTGCAGCAGGCCGAGGCCAAAGGCGACCACCTGCGCCTCCATCTGCTTCAGGCTCGGAAAGGCGGCGGGCCCAAGCCCGTTTTCGGAGGCGAACTTCGCGTAGGCCTCCTTCTGCACCTGCTCGATCTCAGGGCCGGCATTGAAGACATAGACCGCAGCCTTGCCGTCGCGCCACTTCACGTCCCCCTGGGCCATCTGGTCCATGCGCGCGGAAACCTCGGTCCAGGGCGCGCCTGTGGTTGGCAACATCGTCATTGGCTTCGCCCTCCCCGGGGCTGGTCGGCCGCTTTGCGGCTCTAATCCTTGGGTCGCCAAGGTGGCATAACCCCGGGTGTTCGCAAGGGGCTGAGGCTTGACCTGGACGACATCCACAGCCAAGGCCTGTCGCTTCGACGGGAGGGGGAAACCATGTCGCAGGGCTCTGAGGTGCTGAACTCGCCGAACACCCGCCGTGTGCTGGGCGCAAGCTTGGTGGGCACGGCGGTGGAGTTCTATGATTTCTATATCTACGCCACGGCTGCGGCCCTGGTGTTTGGCCCGCTGTTCTTCCCGGCGGCCTCGCCCTCGGCGCAGCTGCTCTCGTCCTACGCCACCTTCGCCATCGCCTTCTTTGCCCGGCCCATCGGGGCCGCAGTGTTTGGGCACTATGGGGACCGGATCGGGCGGAAATCGACCCTGGTGGCCTCCCTGCTGCTGATGGGGGTCTCGACCTTCCTCATCGCCTTCCTGCCCACCTATGCCATGGCCGGGTGGATCGCCCCGGCCCTGCTCTGCCTGCTGCGGTTTGGCCAGGGGCTTGGCCTGGGCGGCGAGTGGGGGGGCGCGGCCCTGCTGGCGGTGGAGAATGCGCCGCCGGGCTGGAAGGCGCGGTTTGGCATGTTCCCGCAGTTGGGGGCACCGGTGGGCTTCATCGCCGCCAACGGCCTGTTCCTGATTCTTGGCCTGTCCTTGAGCGCTGAACAGTTCATGGCCTGGGGCTGGCGGATTCCCTTCCTGCTCAGCGCCGTCCTGGTGGGGATCGGCCTTTGGGTGCGCCTGAAGCTCACCGAGACCCCGGCCTTCTCCAAGGCCCTGGAGCATGCCCCGCCGTCCAAGACGCCCCTTCTGGAGCTGATCGCCCGCCATCCCCTGGAGACCCTGGGGGGGACCTTTGCGGTGGTCGCCTGTTTCGCCACCTATTACCTGTCGACGGCGTTTGCCCTGGGCTACGGCACCACGACGCTCGGCTATTCCCGGGACATGTTCCTGGCCATCCAGCTAGGGGCGATCCTGTTCATGGCCATCGGCATCATCATCGCCGGCTACTGGTCGGATGCCACCACGCCCCGGGGCGTGCTCATGTGGGGTTGCGGCATGGTGGTGGTGGCGGGTCTGCTGCTGGCACCGATGCTGGGGTCAGGCTCCCTCTGGCTGGTGTTCGGCTTCCTGTCCCTGACCCTGTTCTGCATGGGCTTTGTATATGGTCCGCTGGGCGCCTTCCTGCCGGGTCTGTTCCCAGCCAGGGTCCGCTACACAGGCGCCTCGGTGGCCTTCAATGTGGGGGGCATCCTGGGGGGCGGTCTGGCCCCTATGGTCGCCCAGATTCTCGCCGACCGGGGCGGCCTGGTGCCCGTAGGCATCTATCTGGGTGCCGCAGCCCTGGTCAGCCTCGTGGCGCTCGCGCCCCTGCGCCGGACGGTGGAGGACTAGACGCTCACCGCAAGGCTCCGAGATAGGTTGGGACATAGCGGTTCGGCAGGTTTTCTTTCTGGCGTCTGCGCTGAGGTCCGCTTTTGGCTCCGGGCTCCGTGACGGGATTCCAGCCGTTGCGGACGTTGGGAGCGTCGGCAGCCGAGCGGCTAGGCTAACGCCAGCGTAATCCGTAGCGCTGTAAGCCGTCGCGAACTAGCTACTTGAGGGGATAGATACGCCGTCGTCGTCGATGGGCTGGGAGAGGGCGCGCACTCTGTATCCGGGCGTGTAGCGGTCGATATAGGTGGGGCTTGCACCGGCGATCTTCAGCACCATTCGATTGAGGATTGTGCGCAAGATCACAGTGTCGCGGGCGGTGGGTATGCTCTCATCCCGGTGCTGTACCGTTCCGTGAGCGGCGATGTTTCGCCGTTCCCACGCGGCGTTCTCCGCTGATCCCCATCGCAGACCTAACCGCTCCATGAGTTGCCGTCGGAGGCTTGCGCCGCTGGGATCGTTCGATTTTCCAATCTTGTCGCAGAGATGTCGTGTCACGACGTCATCGAGCTTCAGTTCCTCAACGCATTTTCTCAAAGCCTTGCGTACGCTACGAGCGAGCGCCCTGTCCTGGATGGGGCCGGTGGGTTTGAAGCCGGGATGCGCATCAAGGTAAGCCGTTCCCAAGGCCTCTATCGCCGCGCCGAAATGCCCAGCCGCCATATGGCGTGGGGCATTGACAGCGAACCAGTAGTTCCAGCTCAAAGCTCGAAAACTTAGTTCGTCATAGTGGTCGAAAAGAGAGCTGGCGACACGCCCGACCGCGTCTTGTTCGACGGCGTTCTCCATCCGCCGACTTAAGGGTGCGGGCGGATCGGCCGCATCCACCCAGTCACGGCCAAACGGGCTGGCCGACCGCGCGGAGGTCCAAACGAACTGCGAGTCTCCGTCGAGCGCTGTGGAGCCCAGCCACACTAGGCCGGAGCCCAGACTGAACCCTACAACTTCGCGTACCCGCTGACGAAACTCGTCATCCGGTGCCCCCTCATAGAGGATATAGCCGGGCCAGCGATCTTTCGGGCCTTCCCGAGAAGCGCAGACAAATAGTCGGACGCCTCCGATCACCATTTCCAGCGCGGCCGAATAGCTGCCCAAGCGACCGCCAGCCCCCGACCCCTTCAATGTGACGCTCGACACGCCTTGGCCGATGGTTCTGGTCTCTGTGACGTCACGCCGGTCGTCGATCGATCCGCCAAGCCAATGACAGGTCTGGCGGTCGACATTGTTCAGCCAGTCGATCGTGAACGCGACGGGGGGCGGCGATGGACGAGTGATGAGTATCTGGCCCACGTAGTACCGGGCGGTGTGTCGTGGGCCAACGACGAGGTCGCCGCCATTTGACTTGCTATGCCAATGGACTTCCGTGGCGATCGCTTCGTATCCACTGTCGCTGGTGAAGCCGATCCGTTCGGTAGGAGTGCGTATGGAGCCGGGGACACTGTAGTCGCCAATTGGCGCGTGTCGCGGCGAGATCGTGGTCAATTCCAGCCCGCCATTATCGAGCCGCCGAATTGAAATCTCTCGCACCGGTCCCACCACTGGTCCCGGATCACTTATTTCGAAGTGGCCGCCATTCAGATATTCGTCAAAGCACTCCCAAAGCCAGGCTGTCATTCGCTAGTTCCGTGGTCTGCGCGCTCGACGAGCGCAGGCATACTCGCATCGGCCAGACTGGTTGTCCGCATTACCGCAGTGTTGGTCAGCGACAGACCTGGGGAGTGTCGGCGAGCAAAGTCGCATTCCCACCCCTCTCGGCGGTTCGGCAGGTCTGCTATCTGGCGTGCGCGCGGATGTCCACTTTGGGCTCCGTGACGGGAATCGACCCTTCTCAGCCGCTCAGAGTGTCGGCTACCGGAGCGTGAGGGAGAATGCACTACCGAAAGGCCTCGACCACCTGGCCGATCCAGGTTTTCACGTGGTCCTTCTTGTCCAGGGGCGTCTTGCCGTGGCGCACGAGGATCAGGTCGAGGTCGGGGACGAGCACCGTGTACTGGCCCTCATAGCCATTGGCGCTGAACGAGCCGGGACCGGCCATGTTCAGCCACCAGTGGGCGCCATAGTCGCCTTCGCGCACCGCCGGCTGCGGGGTCGGCGTGCGGGCATAGTCGATCCAGTCGGCCGGCAGCAGCTGGCGGTCCTCCCAGCGGCCGCCGCGCAGATAGAGCAGGCCAAAGCGGGCGAAATCCCGGGCGGTGGCGTAGCAGAAGGACGAGCCGAGGAAGGTCCCGGCGGCGTCGAACTTGGGAACCGGGCTGGTCATGCCCAGGGGGTCAAACAGCCGCCCCCGCATGAAGGCTTCAAACCCTGCGCCATCGACGTTAGCTGCCCGGGCCGCGCAGCGGGCGACGATGTTGGTCGTGCCGCTGGCATAGGACCAGGCGGTCCCCGGCGGATGGGCCAGCGGCCGGCTGGCCGCATAGTGGGCCACATCGGCCTTGCCAGAGCCGAACAGCATCTCGATCACGTCGGAGACGTGGCCCGGCACATAGTCCTCTACGAAAGACAGGCCACTGGACATGCGCAGGAGCTGGTCCAGGGTGATGGCGGCCCGGGGATCATCCGCGCTCTCCCGCCACTCCGGCACGTCGGCGGGGGCGTGGATGTCGAGCTTTCCCTCAGCCACCAGCAGGCCCACCAGGGCCTGGGTGATGCTCTTGGCCTTCGACCAGGAGGGATAGGTGGCGTCCGGCCCAAAGCCCTCGCCGTAGCGCTCCAGCACAATCTGGCCCCCCTGAACCACCAGAAGGGCGTGGGTCTCCCCCAGCAGGTCGGTGTCGGGCGCGGCGAAGGCTGAGGCCATCAAGGCCTCCAGGGCCGGGCGGTTGGCGCGGGCGGGCAGGTCCGCCTCTGGCCAGGCGGCAGTGGGCCACGGCACATGAGCGGGCTGGGCCGGCAGGGCGGCAAGGGACGGGTCGGCAAGGGTCTGGGCGCGGGTCATGGCCCAAGGTTGGTCGGCGCAAGGGGGCTTGTCAAAGGCTCAAGGGGGGCGGGTCGCGGCCAAATTTCGGGCGTTGATCTGCGATCTTAAGGCAAAGCCAGGCGAGTTATGCGCCCTGAGGCGGCAGGACTGGCCAGGGCCTGCCCAGGGACTATGGTCGCGGCCTTCTGCGACCTGAGCCCCAAGAGTTCCCCATGAGCGCCGGCGTCTTTGACCTGTTCAAGCTGGGGGTCGGGCCATCCAGCTCCCACACAATGGGGCCAATGACGGCGGCGGCCCGTTTCCTGGCCGCCCTGGCCGACCAGGGCGATCTGGCCCGGGTCGTGCGGGTGGAGACCACGCTCTATGCCTCCCTGGCCATGACGGGCCGTGGCCACGCCACCGACCGGGCGGTGATCCTCGGCCTTGCGGGGTTCGAGCCCGCCACCATCGATCCCGACGCCGCCGAGGCGCAGCTGGCGAAGATCGCCGAGTCCGGCCGTCTGACGCTAGGGGCCGGGGGGCCGGAGATTGCCTATTCGGCGGCCGACGACATCCTCTGGCAGGGGCGCACCCGCCTGCCGCAGCATCCCAATGCCCTGCGGTTCTTGGCCCTGGATGGGGCGGGGGCACCCTTGGCTGAGGGGCTCTACTTCTCCATTGGCGGCGGGTTTGTGGTGCATGAGACGGAGTTTGGTGCCCCGCCAGTCTCTTCAGGTCCCGCCATCCCCTATGACTTCGTCAGTGCCGATGATCTGCTGGCCATGGCCGCCCGGGAGGGGGTCAGCATCGCCGAGCTCATGTGGCGCAACGAGACCGCCCGGCGCACGCCAGATGAGGTGAATGCCGGCCTTGATGCCATCTTCGAGGCCATGGAGGCCTGTATCGAGCGGGGCCTGCGCCAGGACGGCTGCCTGCCCGGCGGGCTGAACGTCAGACGCCGGGCCCGCCAGCACTTCAATGAACTGACGCGGCGGATGGAGCGCAACATCAGCGACCCCTTGGCCGCCCTGGACTGGGTCAATCTCTGGGCCCTGTCGGTGAACGAGGAAAACGCCGCCGGGGGCAAGGTGGTGACCGCGCCGACCAATGGGGCCGCAGGGCTGCTGCCCGCGGTGCTGCGGTTCTATGACCGGTTCTATCGGGGCGGGGTGGAGGGGCGACGGACCTTCCTGCTGACGGCCGCAGCCATCGGGGCGCTCTATAAGCGCAACGCCTCGATCTCCGGCGCCGAGGTCGGCTGTCAGGGGGAGGTGGGGGTGGCCTGCTCCATGGCGGCCGCCGGCCTGACGGCGGCCCTGGGGGGCGACAATGCGCAGATCGAGAACGCCGCCGAGATCGCCATGGAGCACAATCTCGGCCTCACCTGCGACCCCATCGGGGGGCTGGTGCAGGTGCCCTGTATCGAGCGCAACGCCATGGGGGCGGTGAAGGCCATCGATGCCTCCCGGCTGGCCCTGCTGGGGGATGGTCAGCACACGGTCAGTCTGGACAAGGTCATCGCCACCATGAAGCGGACAGGCGAGGACATGAACGAGATCTACAAGGAGACCTCGCTGGGCGGGCTGGCCGTCAATGTGGTGGAGTGCTGAGGCTAGCCTAAGTTGGCGCGCGTTTTGTTCCGATAACCGGTTCCCACTTATCGGAACGCGCTCTCTTAGGCCGCCGCCAGCTCCGGGGTGGGCAGGATGCCGCTCATGTCGATGAGGGTGATGATCCCCTCCTCGGTGGTGATCATGCCCCGGGCCAGGCCCTTGGACGAGGCCGCGCCGATCACCGGGGCCGGCTGGATCTCGCCTTCGCCCACATTGATGATGTCGGAGACCGCGTCCACCAGCAGGCCGACGGTGCGGCCCACCAGATCAACGACGATGACCACGGAGGAGGACCGTGCCTCACTGGCTGGCAGGCCCAGGCGGGCGGCCAGGTTCAGCACTGGCAGCACCGCGCCCCGCAGGTTGATGACGCCGAGCACGTAGTCAGGTGCATTGGGCAGGGGGGTCGAGCTGGTCCAGCCGCGGATTTCCCGCACCAGCTGGATGTCGATGGCGAACCGCTGTTCGCCGATGACGACGGTGATCAGTTCGCCGCTGGTGGCGAGGGGCTGTCCGGTCATGCTCTGAACGCCTCCCAGCGCTCGGCTGTGGCCCCGTGGGCCAGTTGGATCAGGGGTCCGGGATGGGCTACCCCGGATTTACGCCCTTGATCGCACTACCCCACATCATCGACGACCCCAGGTTAACGAGACCTCTCCGGCGGCGCATTTTGGTGCGGCCTTTTGTCAGGGGCGGGGGCGGGAGGCGCTACAGGGCTGGCTGGGCGTGGCGCGCCCTTTTCTCCCCCCGCCCAATCTCCTTCAGCAGGTCGTGGACATAGAGTCCGAAGTCGACCTGGATGGTGTGGCGCTGGCTTTTGTAGAAGTGGCCCATGTGCAGGGCTTCGTCCTTGGCGATGATGGCGTTCATCTCTGTTGGAGCCGGCGGGACGTAGCGGCCAGTGAGGCAGGCGACCGCCAGCTTGGCCTGCTGTTCGGCGAAGTTGACCAGGGTCGGCAGGGGCTGGGCCAGGCCCATGAAGAACAGGTTCGGCACGCCGGGCTTCATCATCCGCTTGAAGAGCGGGAAGCGGTTTTCGGCGTCGGGACGCAAGGCCGCGTCCTCGAAGAACGGGAAGCTGATGTGATAGCCGGTGGCGTAGATGATGGCGTCGACGGCCTCAATGCTGCCGTCCTCGAAGGCGACCTGGTGGCCCATCAGCTTCGCGATATTGGGCTTGAACCTGATGTCGCCGCAGCCGGCCCGGGTGAGGAACTCGCCGGAGACGGACGGGTGGGCGGTGAGCGGCTCATGGTCGGGCTTGGGCAGGCCATAGTCTTCCATATTGCCGACGATCTTGCGGATGCGCTTGGCGGCCAGGCGCAGGCCAAGTTTGCGCGGCATCCAGTGGGGCATGGCGGCTTTGTCGGCCACGCGGCCATTGATGTATTTGGGCAGCACCCAGACCCCCCGGCGGGCGGCCACCCACAGGGTCTTTGCGATGGGCTTCTGGGACAGCTCCGAAGCGATATCCATGGCCGAATTGCCCATGCCGACCACCACCACGTTCTTGCCCCGCAGGTCCACCGGCGCAAACGGGCTGCGATAGGCGTGCGCGTGGAAGGCGTGGCCTGAGAACTCGCCGGGATAGTCGGGCGTGCGCGGGTCCCAGTGGTGGCCGTTGGCGACGAAGAGGACGTCGTAGGTCTTCGTCTCGCCGGTCGAGAGCGTGATGGCCCAGCGGCCGTCGCCCTCGCGGACCGCCTTGGTCACGGCGGTGTTGAAGGTGATGTGCGGCCTAAGGGCGAAGTGGTCCACATAGTCGCGGAAGTACTTCAGGAGCTGGCTGTGGTGCGGGAAGTCTGGCCAGTCGGCGGGCACGGGATAGTCCTCGAAGGCCAGGCGCCATTTCGAGGTGTCGATGTGCAGGCTCTCATAGCAGGCCGACATGCCGTTGGGATTGTTGAAGTACCAGTTGCCGCCCACGTCGTCGGACATCTCGAAGACGTCGAAGGGAATGCCTTCATCCTTCAGCCGCTTGGCGGTGGTGAAGCCCGAGGGGCCCGCACCGATGATGCAGGCGGTGGGGGGCGTGGTCATGGGGTCCTCCTGCGCCGATGTCCCTCGGCTGTGCTTTGGCGGGAAGATGGCCCGGTTTCCCCTAGGGCCGGCAACCGGGGTGGCGGGTGCAGGGCAGATCAACCACGAAGGCCACAAAGGGCACAAAGGGACCTGCACCCGCCTTTGTGAACTTCGTGCGCTTTGTGGTTCGCCTTTACAGCGCCTGCGGCGCGCGGGTGGCGGGGGCAGGGACCCTCGGGATTAACCCTAGGGTGACGGGGCAGGAGACGGGGGATTAGGCTTGCCCGTTAGAGACGGCGCAAAGCCGCTGGATTCAAGATTTGAGCGCGTTCGGGCCGCAAAATCGGCTTCCCCTTTTGCGGAACGCGCTCCAGGGAGCGAGACGATGGATGCGAATGGCGGACTGCCTGGCGTGCGGCGTGTGGGCCTGGGTGCCCCTTTCCTCTGGCTGGGCCAGGGGTTGTCAGACCTGATGCGGGTGCCAGGCCCGATGCTGGTCTACGGACTGGTGATTGCACTTTTGAGCTTTGGCCTTTTGTACGGTCTCTATGTGTCGGACGCCGCGTTCTGGGTCCTGACGCTGACCTTCGGCTTTGTGTTCGTGGCACCCATGCTGGCCATGGGGACCTATGAGGCCGGGCGGCGACTGGAGACCGGCGAGCAGCCGACCCTGTCGCAGGTGCTGTTTGTGCGCCCGGCGTTTCGCCAGGACGTGGCCTATCTGGGGCTCGCGCTCTTGCTGATCTATCTGTTCTGGGGCCGGATCGCCCAGATCGTGTTCGGGCTGTCCACCTATCAGATGTACGACACCATCGACGCCTTCGTGGCCTTCGCCCTGACCACGGCCGAGGGGCACAACATGCTGCTGGCCGGGACGATTGTCGGCGGGATCTTCGCCTTTTTCACCTTCACCCTGATCGTGGTGTCGGCCCCCATGCTGCTGGACCCGCGCAGCAATGTGTTCGCCGCCACCATCACCAGCTTCCGCACGGTGGCGCAGAACCCGGCTCCCATGATCCTGTGGGCGGCGCTGATCGCAGCCCTGCTGCTGGTCAGCGCAGCCACGGG
>NZ_JAKRSA010000006.1:0-2855 GCF_022402485.1 Phenylobacterium sp.
TCCGTCAGCGGCGAGGAGCGGCGTATCTAGTCGCCACCCCCATGAGTGTCAATCGGCCTTTTTCCACTTTTTGCGACAGATTTGGCCCCCGCCTGCGCAAGGCTTGGGCAGATCTCCGAGATTCCCTTGACGGATCAGGGAAATCTCCCCGGTCAGGGGGCATCCTCACAGGCTTGGGGCGGGCGCCAGGCAGGCGCTTTCCTATCGGTGTGGTGACCGCGCCACCGTCCCCGTGAGGCCTTGGCCTTTGATCTTGAGGCCTGTCCCGCCTTCCGCACGATCGCCGACCAGTGTTACTGCTGCGCCCAAGGCAAAGTTCGGGGGAACGCTCATGGCGCAGGACGCCGCAGACACTCAGCAGTCAGATACTGAACAGAATGGGGACGATAAGCCGACCCCCATGCGCACCGTGGTGGTGGCCTCCTCGGCCGGCACGGCCTTCGAATGGTATGACTTCTTTATCTTTGGGGCCCTGGCTTCGGTCATTTCGCGGAACTTCTTTGCGGGCCTCAATGAGACCGCTGGCCTGATTGCCGCCCTGGCGCTGTTCGGCGCCGGGTTTGCCTTCCGCCCCCTGGGTGCCCTGATCTTTGGGCGGATGGGCGACCTGGTCGGGCGCAAGGCGGCGTTCCTGGTCACCGTCACCCTCATGGGCGGGGCCACCCTGGCCATTGGCTTTCTGCCCACCTACGAACAGGCGGGCCTGATCGGGCCGGCCCTGCTGATCGTGCTGCGGATCCTTCAGGGCCTGGCGCTCGGGGGGGAGTACGGGGGCGCAGCGATCTATGTGGCCGAACACGCCCCTGACCATCGCCGAGGCGAATTCACTGGCTGGATCCAGACCTCGGCGGCCTTTGGTCTGATCGGCGCCCTGGTGGTGATCCTGGTCACCCGGCGCACGGTAGGAGAGGAAGCCTTCGCCGACTGGGGCTGGCGCATCCCCTTCCTGGTCTCTGCTGGCCTCCTGGCGATCTCGATCTTCATGCGCCTGAAGCTCTCAGAGAGCCCCAGCTTTGAACGCCTGAAGGCCGCAGGCCAGCAGACCAAGGCCCCCTTCGCGGAAGCCTTTGGCCAATGGGGCAATCTGAAGCTGGTGCTCCTGTCGCTGTTTGCCTTCATGAGCGCCCAGGGTGCGGTCTGGTACACCGCCTTCTTCTACACCCAGATCTTCCTGGAGCGGTTTTTGAAGGTGGCGCCGGCGACGGTGAACACCCTGATGATCTGCGCCACCATCGCCAGCGCACCGCTCTATGTGATGTTCGCCTGGCTTTCGGACCGGGTCGGGCGCAAGTGGGTGATGTGGTTTGGCATGACCCTGGCCCTGATCGCCTTCTTCCCGGGGTTCCAGGCCCTGACCATGGCCGCCAATCCGGCCCTGGCTGAGGCCCAGCGGGCCACACCGGTGGTGGTGGTCGCAGACCCCGCCGACTGCGCCCTCCAATTTGACCCGGTCGGGCGCGCGCAGTTCGTCTCAGCCTGCGACATTGCCAAGACCTCCCTGGCCAATGCCGGGGTCTCCTATGACAATCAGGCTGCCCCGGCCGGTGCCCCGGCTCAGGTCCGGGTCGGCCAGACCATTGTGGTCTCCATCGATGGATCACAGCTCTCGCCCGACGCTCTCAAGGCGGCGCGGGCTGAGGTGGACAGCCAGATCCGTGAGGCGCTGAGCGCCAATGGCTACCCTGCCGCAGCTGACCCGGCGCGGACCAATCTCGTGGCGGTGTTCGGCATCCTGATGATCTTCGTGGTGGCAGCCACAGCCCTCTATGGGCCCATGGCTGCGACCCTGGTGGAATTGTTCCCCACCCGGGTGCGCTACACTGCCATGTCCCTGCCCTATCATATCGGCACGGGCTGGGTGGGGGGCTTTGTTCCCTTCAGCGCTTTCGCCATCGTGACGGCGACCGGCAACATCTATTCCGGCCTCTGGTACCCGGTGATCTTCACCGGCATCAGTGTGGTGGTGTGCCTGTTCCTGCCCGAGACCAAGGGCAAGCCCCTGGACTGAAGCCCGCCTCAGGCCTCTGGGGCGGCCAGCATAACCTCGACGGCCAGGCCGGACTCCGCATAGGCCCGCAGGGCGGCGGCGTCCGGCAGGGCGGTGATCAGGCTGACGACCTTCAGCCCCTGGCGAGCCAGGTCGATCAGCTGGTCTGGACTGGCGGCCTCGCCAGTCAGGCGCTCGGCGTCTCGCCTGGCCATGCCGAGGATCTCTGGGTCGGCGTCCTGGGGGATCACCAGCACATCGGCTGCGGCCAAGGCGCGACTGGCCCGCAAGGTGATCAGGTCCGCTGGCCCGCGACCGGCCACGAACTGCAGCTTGCCCGGTTGCGGCTCATCCTCCGACAGGGCGCGACGCAGAAGGGCCTCGGCAGCCTCCATATTGCCGGCCATGGCCGCATCCGCCGCCGGGCCTTCCAGGGCCTGGCGGAGAAAAGCTCGACGGCGGGGCAGCTCAGGCAGGGCCTCACGGACCTCATCCTGCATGCGGCGGAACAGGGCCGCGATGCGACCCGTCCCTTCCGGAATGCGAGTCTCGATGGTGTTGCGCAACATGGTGGCCAGCATAGGCGAGGACCCCCCGGTCCCTACCGCAGCCACCACCTCGCCCCGGTCGATGACCGCTGGGGTGGTAAAGTCGCACAGCGGCGGGCGGTCCACCACATTCACCGGGACCCGGGCGGCCCGGGCGGCCGTCAGCGCCCCCTGGACAAACAGGTCATCGGGGCTGGCGATAAACACCAGGCTTGCCCCGGCATAGGTGGCCGGCAGATAGGCCTGGGCGTCGGCGACCCGAACCAGCCGGGCTGGGGAGCCGTCAAACAGACGGGCCTTGGCGTCGGCACCTTCACCAG
>NZ_JAKRSA010000007.1 GCF_022402485.1 Phenylobacterium sp.
GGTCGGCCTCGGCCGCCGAGATCGTTGCCGGTGCCCTGCAGGACCGTAAGCGGGCCGAACTGGTGGGCCTGACCAGCTTCGGCAAGGGCTCGGTGCAGACTGTTATCCCCCTGCGGGGCGGCATGGACGGGGCGCTGAAGCTGACCACGGCGCGCTACTACACGCCATCGGGCCGCTCCATCCAGCAGACCGGAATCGAGCCTGACCTCGAGGTGGCCGCCAGCCGCGCCGAGGCCCAGGCCATCGCCAACCGGGCCTTCCAGTTCAGCGAGGCCTCTCTCCGCAACGCTCTGACCGCGGGTGAGGGCCAGGCGCGCAGAGGCGCGCACGAGCCGGCCGAGACACCGCCCGAGTCCTTCGACGAAAAGAAGGACTTCCAGCTGGTCCGCGCGCAGGATGTGCTGAAATACGGGTCCGTGGCCGCGACACCCAAGCTGCCCAAGCCTGAAGCGCGGTTGGCCGAGGTGATCGGCCCGCGGGACAAGGTCGCCACGGCACCACAGCCAAAATAGTCCCTGAGTCTGCCGCGCTTGGCGGGCTTTATGGGGCTTAAGGCCTTCGTTAACCATGTTCGCGCAGAACCGGGTTCAGGCTGGTCTGTAGGATGAGGTTCGGCGAGCCATGGCAATGTTCTCAAAAAAGAGCCTGACGCCGGCTGCGGCGTCACCCCAACCCGCCGTCTCCGGGGCGATGGGCCAGCTACGCGCGGCCCTTGCCAATCCCTACATCAGCGCCGGCGGCGCTGCAGGCCTCTTCCTGGTGATGCTGACCGGGCTGGTGCTGGTCATCGGCGATCCAAAGGCTGGGGCACCGGTCATTCGCCTGCCCCTCGCCCAGGCTGTGGTTGCAGCCGCCCCCCCCGGCTGGCGCGAAGCCCTGACCATTGACGGCTCTGGGCCAGGGATCGTCGAGGAGATCTTCGAGCTCTCGGAGACGCCCATCACAGACGCTGAACCCATGGGGGAGGCGGTCATCACCCTGCCAGGCGCACCGGCTGTGCGCCGGGTCCAGGCCCTGCCCCCGGCCCCGATCGCAGGCCTGTTCAATCCCGGGCCCAACGGCCCGCTCCCTGTGATCGCTGCCAACGGCCGAACGCCAGCCCAGGCCTATGCCCGCCCCTTCCAGTCCAATGGCAAGCCCAAGGTCAGCCTGATCGTCGGCGGCCTGGGCCTGAACAGTCGCGCGACCCGTGAGGCCATCGAGACCCTGCCAGGCGAGATCACCCTGTCCTTCGTGCCCTATGCCGAGGGTCTGCAGGGTTGGATCGATCTGGCCCGGGAGCACGGCCATGAGGTGTTGCTGGAAACCCCCATGGAGCCGGTGGATTACCCCGATAATGATCCGGGGCCCTATACCCTGCTGGCCAGTTCTGGACCGGCTGAGACCAGTCGAAGGCTGGAGTGGCTGATGTCGCGGGCCACCGGCTATTTCGGCCTCACCAACTATCTGGGTTCACGGTTCTTGAGCTCCGACCCCGCCATGGCCACCTTCACCACGGTTCTGAAGAGCCGTGGCCTGGCCTTCGTTGATGACGGCCAGGCCGCCGGGCGCGGCCTGGGCATTCCCCGGGCTTCGGCCGGGCGGATTATTGATGAACAGCTGTCGAGCGAGGCCATCGACGCCCAGCTTCTGGCCCTTGAGGCCCAGGCCCTGCAGAACGGCCAGGCGCTCGGGTCGGGCTTTGCCTATCCCCTGACCATTTCTCAGGTGGCTCAGTGGACGCAAGCCGTGGAGGCTCGCGGTTACCAGCTGGCCCCGGCCTCGGCCCTGACAAAACGATGAGCGGGCGATGAGCCCCGAGTCCGAGGTTCCGGCCCATCTGGTGCCCTACAGGCCCAATGTTGGGGTCGCCCTGTTTCGCCCTGACGGTCGGGTCTGGTTTGGGCGCCGGGCCGGGGCACCAGGGCCACGAAACTGGCAGTTTCCCCAAGGGGGCGTCGACCCAGGCGAGGACCTTCAAGCGGCCGCCCTGCGGGAGCTGGCCGAGGAGACCGGGGTGCACTCCGTCACGGTCCTGGGGCGCACCGACGGCTGGCTGACCTATGACTTTCCCCCTGAACATGCGGGCTCGCCGATTGGGCGAGACTGGAAAGGGCAGAGGCAGGTGTGGTTTGCCCTGCGCTTTGAGGGCGACGATCGGGAAATAGACCTGGACGCCCATTTGCCCGCGGAGTTTGACGCCTGGCGCTGGGGACGGCTGGCCGAGGCCCCGCAAATCGTGGCGCCTTTCAAACAGGCCATATACAGACAGGTCGTCGACGCCTTTGCGGTCTTCGCCGCCGGCTGATCGCGTCCTTCTGTCCGCAAGGAGACCCATGGCCGCACCCGTCATCATGGTGCACGGCGCCTTCTGCGGCGACTGGACCTTCGAGGCCTTTCAGGCCCCCTTTATCGCGGCGGGTCATGCGGTGACCTGCCCGGCCCTGCGCGGACATGGGCACGGCGACACGGCAGGGACCGTGGTGGGCGTTTCAATGCTGGATTACGCCGCCGACATTGCCGCCCTCTGCCGTAGCCAGACTGAGCCCCCCATTCTGGTGGGCCATTCCATGGGGGGGCTGGTGAGCCTGCTGGCGGCGAGACGCGCGCCTGTGTCAGGGCTGGTGCTCCTGGCACCGTCGCCGCCATGGGGCGTGGCGGGCTGGTCCCTAGAGGAGGGGGTAACCGCCTTTGGTCTGCACCTTCTGGGCCCATTCTGGAGCCAGGCCGTGTCGCCAGACAGGACCTTGATGCTCCGCTACAGCCTTGATCGGCTGCCGCCGGGGGCCCGGCGTCCGATCCTCGAGCGCCTGCGTCCAGAGAGCGGCCGGGCGCTTTGGGAGACGCTGAACTGGTGGCTGGACCCGATGATGACCACCAGCCTGGGGGCTCAGCTTCAGGCCCCGGCCTTGGTGATGGTGGGGGACCGTGATGTCGTTCACCCCCCGACGACGGCGCGGCTGACCGCCAGCCGCATTGGCGCGGACCTCAGGGTGATCCCTGGCATGAGCCATTGGCTGCCAGGGGAGCCTGGGTGGGAGGTGGTGGCGCAATCCGCCCTGGACTGGATCGAAACCCAGGCGACGGCGACCGCCTGAGCCGTCTCAGGCGGTCACATGTCTGGCAGGCCGGGCCGGCAAGGGACTCGGCGGACGTCCTGCAGACCTTAGAACGTGCGTTCGCTGAACAGCAGGGTGGCCTGATCGTAGCGACGGTCCAGGGGGGTATCGTCGGGGTTCTTCAGCTGAACAAAGACCAGACCCGTGGATTCGGTGTCCGTGAAATGCTCCCAGGAAAGGGTGACGCGCTTGACGTTGTCCGCCCCGACCATGAAGTCGTTCCGCTGCATGCGCAGGCGGGGTTCCTGAAGGAATGCCCAGATGTTCAAGGCCTCAACGATGGGGGTCTCGCCACCGATGGCGTAGTTGATCTGGACATTGCAGACATTGTCATTGGCGCCCTTGGGCAGCACGGAGATGACAAAGTTGCGGTCGCCGCCGAGGGCCATCTGATAGCTGCCAGAGCGGCGGTCACGGCGCATGCCCAGATCCTTGGCCACGTCCTCGACGCTCTTAGCTTCCCGCACCATGGGCAGGCAGGCTCGGGTCAGGACAGACAGCACCGCCGCGCCATCGCCGGTGGTGGGCAGAACGGGCGGGGGCTCGGCGGCCGGTGCGGGCTCGGCGGCCGGTGCAGCAGCGGCCTCTGGCGCCGGATCGACGACATCCTGGGCTAGGGCGGGTCCCGAGAGACCTGCGAGCAGGACGAGGCTGGCGATAACGGTGCGCATGAGTGTCTTCCCTGACTTGATGCCCTTGGCAGGGCTTGGTGGCATCACACTAAAGCCGGGCCGATACCGCAAGACCTCTCACGCGTCTTTGACGACTTCAGCGCCGGGGTGACGCCCAGACAGGCGTCAAGCGACCGCGGGGGCCGCTTGCTCCGCCAGAATGGTGAGGCCGCTAGCGGTCACATCGGCAAAACCGCCCTTCACCTCATAAACGGTCTCGCGGCCTTCGTTACGCACGATCACACGGCCCTCCCGAAGGGTGGCCATGAACGGCGCGTGGCCCGCCAGGACCCCGAAGTCGCCTTCGGTTCCGGGCGCGTCCACCTGATCGACCAGGCCCGCATAGAGCTCGCGCTCCGGCGAGACGAGAGAGAAGTGCAGCTTGTCCGCCATGATCCCTAGGCTTCCGATGCGAGCTTTTCGGCCTTGGCCACCGCATCTTCGATGGTGCCGACATTGTAAAAGGCCGGCTCAGGCAGGTGATCATATTCGCCGTCGCAGAGCGCCTTGAACGAGCGGATGGTGTCTTCCAGGCTGACGAAGATGCCGGGCGTGTTGGTGAACTGCTCGGCCACGTGGAAGGGCTGCGACAGGAAGCGCTGCATCTTCCGGGCGCGGGCCACGATCAGCTTGTCCTCTTCCGACAGCTCATCCATGCCCAGGATGGCGATGATGTCCTTCAGCGCCTTGTACTGCTGCAGGATCTCCTGGACCCGACGGGCCACGGCATAGTGCTCCTCGCCGATCACCAGCGGGTCCATGATCCGCGAGGTGGAGTCCAGCGGGTCCACGGCGGGGAAGATGGCCTGGGCGGCGATGTCGCGGCTCAGCACGGTGGTGGCGTCAAGGTGGGCGAAGGAGGTGGCCGGCGCGGGGTCGGTCAGGTCATCGGCGGGCACGTAAATGGCCTGGACCGAGGTGATTGACCCCTTGTTGGTCGAGGTGATGCGCTCCTGCAGATTGCCCATCTCGGTAGCCAGCGTCGGCTGATAGCCCACGGCCGAAGGGATACGGCCGAGCAGGGCCGACACTTCCGAACCTGCCTGAGTGAAGCGGAAGATGTTGTCGATGAAGAGCAGCACGTCCTTGCCCTCTTCGTCGCGGAAGTACTCCGCCTGGGCGAGGCCGGTAAGGGCGACCCGGGCGCGGGCACCGGGGGGCTCGTTCATCTGGCCATAGACCAGGGCGCAGCGGGAGTCGCCGCCGCCGCCAGGCTGGTTCACGCCCGACTCGATCATCTCGTGATAGAGGTCGTTGCCCTCGCGGGTGCGCTCACCCACGCCGGCCAGAACCGAGTAACCGCCATAGGCCTTGGCGATGTTGTTGATCAGTTCCTGCATGGTCACGGTCTTGCCCACGCCGGCGCCGCCGAACAGGCCGATCTTGCCGCCCTTGGTGTAGGGGCAGAGCAGGTCGATAACCTTGATCCCGGTGACCAGGATTTCCGCCGAGGTCGACTGTTCGGCGAAGGAGGGCGCTTCCCGGTGGA
>NZ_JAKRSA010000008.1 GCF_022402485.1 Phenylobacterium sp.
TAGAAGGCGATCTCGCGGGTGTGCATCCGGTCATAGACCACCCCGACGCAGAGGAAGAGGGCCCCAGAAATCAGGCCGTGGCTGACCATCTGGAAAATGGCACCCTGCTCACCCTGCGCATTGCCCGAGAAGATGCCGATGGTCACGAAGCCCATGTGAGCCACGGAGGAATAGGCGATCAGCTTCTTGATGTCGGTCTGCCGGAAGGCAACCAGCGAGGTGTAGACAATGGCGATCGCCGACAGAGCAAAGACCATCGGCGTAAAGAAGGCCGAGGCGTCGGGGAACATGGGCAGCGAAAAGCGCATGAACCCGTAGCCGCCCATTTTCAGCAGCACGCCTGCCAGGATCACCGACCCGGCGGTGGGGGCCTCCACGTGGGCGTCAGGCAGCCAGGTGTGGACCGGCCACATGGGCATCTTCACCGCAAAAGACGCGAAGAAGGCCAGCCACAGCCAGTTCTGGATCTCAGGACCGAAGTCAAAGGCCATCAGTTCGGGGATCGAGGATGTCCCGGTGATGCCGATCATGCCCAGTACGGCGGCAAGCATGAGTACCGAGCCCAGCAGGGTGTAGAGGAAGAACTTGAAGGCCGCGTAGACCCGGTTCTTGCCGCCCCAGATCCCGATGATCAGGAACATCGGCACCAGGCCAAACTCGAAGAACAGGTAAAACAGGATCAGGTCCAGAGCGCAGAACACCCCGATGACCAGGGTCTCCAGCGCCAGGAAGGCGATCAGATATTCCTCGATACGATGCTCGATCGAGCGCCACGAGGCGGCGATGCACAGGGGCATGAGGAACGCCGTAAGCACCACCAGCAGCACAGAAATCCCGTCGACGCCCATCCGGTAGTGGATGCCCGCGAACCAGGCAAAGTCCTCCACGAACTGGAATTCAGCCGTACTGCGATCGAACTGTCCGAGCATGACCAGGGACAGGGCCAGCGTCACGAGGGTGGTGATCAGGGCAACCCACTTGGCCAGCTCGGCCGACCGAGGGCTGCCGGCAGGTGCCACAAGACGCAGGGCCAGGATCGCCGCAATGCCGATCACAGGCGCGTAGGTGATGAGGGAGAGAATGCCAGTCATGACCTATCCCCGCCTCAAGCCGGCCAGAAGGCGAGCGCAAAGGCCAACAGCCCTGCCACACCCAGCAGCATCACAAACGCATAGTGGTAGACATAGCCCGTCTGCAGCTTGCCGGTCCGACGGCCAATCACCGCCGATACCGCCGCCACACCATTGGGGCCGAGGCCGTCGATGATCTTCTGGTCGCCAACCTTCCAGAACAGGTCCCCCAGCCCACGGGCGGCGCGGACAAAGGTGGCGTTGTAGAGCTCGTCGAAGAACCACTTGTTATAGAGGAAACTCCAGATCGGACCTTCCTTGGCCGCCATCCGGGCGCCGAGGCCCTCGCGCAGCACATAGACATAGAACGCCACGGCGAGGCCCAGCATCGAGGCGACCAGGGGCGAATAGAGCACCCAGCGCGGCACATGGTGCGCATGTTCCAGAACATGGTTGGTGGGGGCGGTATAGATCGCCCCTTGCCAGAATTCGGCCTGATCATAGCCGACGAACGGACCCACAAAGGCGATCCCCGCCCCTATCGCACCAACGGCAAGCAGCAACAGCGGGACCAGCATGATGAGCGGGCTCTCATGCGGGGTATGAGCATGGTGGTGGCCATCATCATGGGCGTCGCTCGTCGCTGACGCACCATGACTCTCGCTCTGGGCCGGTGCATGGGCATGGGCATGATCATCGTGGGCGTGATCGTCATCGGCCCACTTGGCTGTGCCATGGAAGGTCATGAAGGCCAGGCGCCAGGAGTAGTAGGCCGTCAGGGCCGCCGCCAGGATGCCGATCACATAGGCAAAGTAGGCGATGCCATTCTCTTGACCGGCGGCAAAGGCCGCTTCGATGATCATGTCCTTGGAGTAGAAGCCGGCAAAGCCCAGCTTCACCTCAGGAATACCGAAGCCCGTGATGGCGAGGGTACCAATGACCATCACCGCATAGGTGACCGGCAGCAGCTTCCAAAGGGCCCCCATCTTCCGCATGTCCTGCTCGTGGTGCATGCCGTGGATCACCGAGCCGGCGCCCAGGAACAGCAGGGCCTTGAAGAAGGCGTGGGTGAACAGGTGGAACATGGCGGCCTGATAGGCACCGATGCCAGCGGCGAAGAACATGTAGCCGAGCTGCGAACAGGTCGAATAGGCGATAACCCGCTTGATGTCGTTCTGGGCCAGACCAACTGTGGCGGCGAACAGGGCGGTGATCGCGCCGACCAGGGTCACGACCTGCTTGGTCACCGGTGCGTATTCAAACATCGGCGACAGCAGGCAGACCATATAGACACCGGCCGTCACCATGGTGGCGGCATGGATCAGGGCTGAGACCGGCGTCGGCCCCTCCATGGCGTCCGGCAGCCAGGTGTGCAGGAAGAACTGCGCCGACTTTCCCATGGCCCCGATGAACAGGAGCGCACAGGCCAGATCGACCGCGTGCCAGGTCGCGCCGGCGAACTCCCAGCCCACCGAGGTAAACTCCTGAACCCGGGGGAAGATCTCGGCGAACTCGATGGTCCCGAACATCCAGAAGACGGTGATGATGCCCAGCGCAAAGCCAAAGTCGCCGACCCGGTTGACCACGAACGCCTTGATCGAGGCGGCATTGGCGGTGGGTTTCTTGAACCAGAAGCCGATCAGCAGGTAGCTGGCGAGCCCCACCCCTTCCCAGCCGAAGAACAGCTGCATGAAGTCCGCCGCCGTCACCAGGGCCAGCATGGCGAAGGTGAACAGCGACAGATAGGCAAAGAAGCGCGGCTTGGAGTCGTCCTCGGCCATGTAGCCCCACGAATAGACGTGGACCAGGGCCGAGACGGACGTGACGACGACCAGCATCACCGCGGACAAGCCGTCGAACCGGATCGACCAGGCCGACTGGAAGTCTCCGATATTGATGAAGGGCAGGAGCTTCAGGGTGAAGGCTTCAAGCCCACCCCAGGTCCATTGAACGAACAGAATCCAGGACAGGACACAGGCCAGCAAAAGCAAGCTGGTGGTGATGGCCTGGGACGCGAAATCGCCGATGCGACGGCCGAACAGGCCCGCGATCAAGGCGCCGATAAGCGGCGCAAAGACCAGGACGATGGCGAAAAACTGAGGGGTCATGGGGTCCGTCAGCCTTTCATCACGGCGGCATCATCCACGGCGATGCCGCCGCGGTTGCGGAAGAAGGTGACGAGGATGGCCAGGCCCACCGCAGCTTCCGCGGCGGCCACGGTCAGCACGAACATGGCGAAAAGCTGCCCCACCACGTCATGCAGATAGGCCGAGAAGGCGACCAGATTGATGTTCACGGCCAGGAGGATCAGCTCGATCGACATCAGGATGACGATGACGTTCTTGCGGTTCACAAAGATCCCGAAGACCCCAATCGTGAACAGGATGGCGGCGACCGCCAGATAGTGGCTAAGCCCGATGGTCATTCGCCCGTCCCCTCGCCCGGCTTGATCTGAACGGTGCGCATGCCGCTTTCCGGCGTACGGGCCACCTGGTCGGCGATCACCTGACGGCGGACACCGGGCTTATGGCGCAGGGTCAGGACGATGGCGCCAATCATGGCCACCAGCAGCACCATCCCCGCCGCCTGGAAGAAGTAGACATAGTCGGTGTAGAGCACCCGGCCGATCGTCTCGGTATTGGAGTAGCCGTCCAGGGCCGACATCGGCTCCCGGGGACCAGCTGCAGCACCGCCGGTGGCGACCGCCGTGGCGACGAGGATCATCTCAAAGGCCAGAATGCTGGCCACCACAGCCCCCACTGGCGCGTAGCGGGCAAAGCCTTGCTTGAGGGCCCCAAAGTCCACGTCGAGCATCATGACGACGAAGAGGAATAGCACCGCGACGGCACCCACATAGACCACCACCAGGAGCATCGCCAGGAACTCCGCCCCCAGCAGCAGGAACAGACCCGCCGCAGAGAAGAAGGTCAGAATGAGGAAGAGCACCGAGTGCACGGGATTTTTGACGGACACCACGGCGAGGCCTGAGCCGATCGTGATGGTCGCCAGCACATAGAATGCGATCGCCTGCATGGCCATGACGGCTAAACTTTCGCCCCTCAATCATCAGGTTGGTCCGCCCGCCGGGCGCATAGCCCAGGTGGAACGCCAACGTCCAAAAGCCCCGGAATCGCGCCTGTCTCTTAGCGATAGGGCGCGTCGAGTTCCAGGTTCTTCGCGATCTCCCGCTCCCAACGGTCTCCGTTGTCGAGCAGGCGATCCTTTTCGTAGTACAGCTCTTCCCGGGTCTCGGTGGCGAACTCCAGGTTCGGCCCCTCGACAATGGCGTCCACCGGGCAGGCCTCCTGGCACAGACCGCAATAGATGCACTTGACCATGTCGATGTCGTAGCGGGTCGTCCGGCGGCTGCCGTCTTCCCGGGGTTCGGCCTCGATGGTGATGGCCTGGGCCGGGCAGATGGCTTCGCAGAGCTTACAGGCGATGCAGCGCTCTTCCCCATTGGGATAGCGACGCAGGGCATGCTCGCCGCGGAAGCGCGGGGACTGCGGGTTGCGCTCGTTGGGATAGATTACGGTCGCCTTGGGCCGCATCATGTACTTCATCCCCAGGCCAAAGGCCCCAATGAAGTCCATGAGCGCCGCGCCCTTGGCGGCCTGGCTGATACGGGCGGCGAAACTCATCACATCGCTCCTTGGGCCGGGCCGAAGACGCGCCAGGCGGCAACCAGCACCACAGCCACCAGCGAGAACGGCAGGAAGACCTTCCATCCAAGACGCATCAGCTGGTCGTAGCGGTAGCGGGGGACAATCGCCTTCACCATGGCAATCAGGAAGAAGAAGAAGACCGTCTTGGCGAAGAACCACATGAAGCCGAAGAAGCTCTGCGCGGTCGCTGGCCAGTTCTCAATGAACGGCGTCGGGAAAGGCGCCTGCCACCCCCCGAAGAACAGGATGGTGATGATCGCGCACATCAGCACGATGTTGGCGTACTCACCGATCATGAACAGCAGGTACGGCGTCGAGGAATATTCCACCTGATAGCCGGCCACGAGTTCCGACTCGGCTTCGGGCAGGTCAAAGGGCGGCCGGTTGGTCTCGGCCAGGGCCGAGATGAAGAACACCACGGCCATGGGGACCATGATCAGGATCATCGGCAGGTTGGAGAGGCCGCCGCCGAACACATACCAGTTCCAGAACCCACCCGCCTGCTGCTCCACAATGGTCTGCAGGTTCATGGTCCCGGCCAGCAGGATCACGGTGATGATCACAAAGCCGATGGACACCTCATAGCTGACCATCTGCGCGGCCGAACGCAGGCTGCCGAGGAAGGGGTATTTCGAGTTGGACGCCCAGCCGCCCATGATGATGCCGTAGACCCCCAGGGAGCTGATCGCCAGCAGGTAAAGGACGCCGACATTGATGTCAGACACCACCCAGCCCGGTGCCAGGGGGATCACCGCCCAGGCCCCAAAGGCCAGGACGAAGCTGATCAGAGGGGCCAGGATGAAGACCACCTTGTCGGCCCCGTCGGGGATGACGATTTCCTTCAGCACAAACTTCAGGAAGTCAGCGAAGGACTGCAGCAGGCCAAAAGGGCCCACGACATTGGGGCCTTTGCGCATCTGCACGCCGGCCCAGATCTTCCGGTCAGCCAGCAGCAGGAAGGCCAGCGACAGTAGAATCCAGATCGTGACGGCCAGGATCTGGCCCACGGTGATCAGCGTCCAGCCGCCCGGTGTCGCCCAGAAATTGGTGGTGGCGTCCATGCCCTACTCCGCGGCGATCTTTTCGGCGCCCGGGACGAGCGCCTGGCACTCGGCCATGGTCACGCTGGCGCGTGCGATCGGATTGGTTAGATAGAAGGCCTTCACCGGGCTGGCAAAAGGCGTGTCCGACAACTCGCCCTCTCCGCCCAGGACCGACAGATCGAGGGCACCTGGGACGTCGGGCACATAGTCGATGCGCCCAAAGGTCGGGTGATCGGCGAACAGACGGGCCCGCAGCTGGTCGAGGCTGTCATAGGGCAGCTTGGCGTCCAGCAGTTCGGACAGGGCCCGCAGAATGGCCCAGTCTTCCTTGGCCTCGCCCTTGGGAAACACGGCCCGCTCGCCCCGCTGAACACGGCCCTCGGTGTTCACGTAAAGGCCGTTCTTTTCGGTGTAGGCCGCCGCCGGCAGGATCACATCGGCCCGATGGGCACCGGCATCCCCGTGGGTGCCCATATAGACGACGAAGGCGTCGGTGGCCGAGAGGTCCATCTCATCGGCCCCCATGAGCAACAGAAGGTCAGCGCCGCCCTTGGCGGTCAGATCCAGGGCATTCTTACCGCCAGCCTTAGGCGTAAAGCCCAGATCAAGCCCCCCGACCCGGGCGGCGGCGGTGTGCAGCACATTCCAAGTCGCCTTGAAGGTCTTGGCCACAGTCGCAGCAGCCTTGACGACAGCTGCGCCATCCTGACGGGCCAGCGCCCCGGCCCCGAGGATGATCGCCGGCTTCTGGGCAGCCTTGAAGGCCTTGGCGAAATCACTGCGGGACTTGGACAGTCCGCTCAGCGTTTCAGGCCCTGCGCCGAGATAGTCATAGGCGAAAGACAGGTCCGCCTGCTCGCCGATCACGCCGACCCGCAGCGCACCCGCCAGCCACCGTTTCCGTAGCCTGGCGTTGAACACCGGGGCTTCGAGGCGGGGATTGGTCCCCACCAGCAAGATCACGTCAGCCTCTTCGATGCCCGCGATGGTGGAGTTCAGCAGCCAGCTCTCGCGCGGCCCATCCCCCAGCGCCATGCCATCCTGTCGGCAATCCAGGCTGGTGACGCCCAGGCCACCAAACAGGTCCAGGGCGGCCTTCATGGACTCTGCGTCCTGCAGGTCGCCCGCGATCACCCCCATGCGCTCGGGTGCCGTGGCCTTCACCTTGGCGGCGACCGTCTGCAGCGCTTCAGGCCAGGACGCCGGCCGCAGCTTGCCGTTCTCACGGATATAGGGCCGGTCCAGACGCTGGCGAGACAGGCCGTCAACGGCGTAGCGGGTCTTATCGCTGATCCACTCTTCGTTCACGTCGTCATTGATGCGCGGCAGAACCCGCAGCACGGCGGGGCCGCGCGCGTCGACCCGAATGGCCGAACCCAGAGCGTCCATCACATCAACGCTCTCGGTTTTCTTCAGCTCCCAGGGGCGCGCATTGAACGCATAGGGCTTTGATGTGAGGGCCCCCACCGGGCACAGATCAATGACGTTGGCGCTCAGTTCCGATGTGACGGCGGCGTCCAGATAGGTCGTGATTTCAACGTCTTCACCCCGGGAGATCAGGCCGATCTCCGGCACCCCGGCCACCTCGGTGACGAAGCGGACGCAGCGGGTGCACTGAATGCAACGGGTCATCACCGTCTTGATCAGCGGGCCCATGAACTTTTCTTCGACCGCACGCTTGTTCTCGCCATAGCGGGAATCGTCGCGGCCATAGCCCATGGCCTGATCCTGCAAATCGCACTCCCCGCCCTGGTCGCAGATCGGACAGTCCAGCGGATGGTTGATCAGCAGGAACTCCATCACCCCGTGACGGGCCTTCTTGACCATCGGGGTATCGGTGAAGATCTCCTGGCCCTCCGCCGCCGGCAGGGCGCAGGAAGCCTGCGGTTTGGGCGGGCCAGGCTTCACCTCCACTAGGCACATGCGGCAGTTGCCGGCGATAGACAGGCGCTCGTGATAGCAGAACCGCGGGATCTCTTTCCCGGCGAGTTCGGCCACCTGCAGCACCGTCATGCCGGGTTCAAACTCAACCTCGACGCCGTCAACCTTTGCGATGGGCATGTTCTCTACTCCGCCGCCACGAGCGTGGCACCCTGAACGTGCGGGCGTCCGGCGCGGTACTGGGTGATGCGATCTTCCACTTCATGGCGGAAGTGGCGGAACAGACCCTGGATCGGCCAGGCAGCCGCATCCCCAAGGCCGCAGATGGTGTGGCCCTCAACCTGGGAGGCCACATCGAGAAGCATGTCGATCTCGGCCATCTCGGCCTCGCCGGTCACCATGCGCTCCATGACCCGCCACATCCAGCCGGTGCCTTCCCGGCAGGGCGTACACTGGCCGCAGCTCTCATGTTTGTAGAAATAGGACAGCCGGGCGATCGACTTCACGATGTCGGCGTCCTTGTCCATGACGATGACCGCCGCCGTCCCGAGACCCGAACGCATCTCCCGCAGGGAATCGAAGTCCATCAGCGCGGTCTCGGCCATCTCGGCAGTGATCATCGGCACTGATGAGCCACCCGGAATGATCGCCTTCAGATTGCCCCAACCGCCCCGAATGCCGCCGCAATGGTCTTCCAGCAGCTGGCGCAAGGGAATGGACATGGTCTCTTCGACCACACAGGGACGGTTCACATGGCCAGAAATGGCCATCAGCTTGGTACCGGTGTTGTTTGGCCGTCCGAACCCGGCAAACCACTCGGCCCCCCGACGCAGGATCGCGCCAACAGTGGCGATGGTCTCAACATTATTGATGGTGGTTGGGCAGCCATAGATTCCAGCGCCCGCCGGGAATGGCGGCTTCAGCCGAGGCTGGCCCTTCTTGCCTTCCAGGCTCTCCATCAGGGCGGTCTCGTCCCCACAGATATAGGCCCCGCCCCCATGGGTCACATGCAGGTCGAAGTCCCAGCCATGGACATTGCCCTTGCCGATCAGCTTGGCCTCGTAGGCCTGCTTGATCGCCGCTTCCAGGCGCTCGCGCTCGAAGACGTACTCGCCGCGGATGTAGATGTAGCAGGTGTGCGCCCGGATCGCGTAGCTGGCGATCAGGCACCCTTCGATCAGCAGATGAGGATCATTCCGCAGGATCTCGCGGTCCTTGCAGGTGCCCGGCTCGGACTCATCGGCATTGACCACGAGGTAGTGCGGCCGCTCGCTTTCCTGCTTGGGCATGAAGGTCCACTTCAGGCCGGTGCCGAAGCCCGCCCCGCCGCGACCGCGCAGGCCTGAATTCTTGACCTGATCACAGATCCATTCTGGCGACTGCGACAGGATCTCACGCACGCCGTTCCAGGCGCCGCGCCGCTTGGCACCCTCAAGGCCAAAATCGTGCAGGCCATAGAGGTTGGTGAAGATGCGGTCCTTGTCTTCGAGAATCCCGACCACGCCCTTCAAACTCCTTCTTTCGCGCGCCGAAAGGCCGCGATGAACCAGATCTGCGCCGCAAATCCCACGGCCAGAGCGGCGCCAAACACCGCAAACAGCCAGTTTTGGCCTGACATCAGCGCGCCGACAAAGGCGACGGCCGCGGCGACCAGGCAGGTCACATTGATCACCGCCATACGTAGAAAGCGGGACTTGATCTGAGCCTCGGCGCTCACGCGGTCGGCTCCGTCTTGGCCGTCACCTTGGGCGCGGCATTTGGAATCTTCTTCAGTGGCTTGGCCGCCGAACCGTCATAGAGCGCCGGATCGAACAGGGTGAGCGGTCCACCCTCGGGCGATGAGCCCTGGCGCTTGACCGCCGACCCCGGGGCCGGTGCCTTGCCCGCCGCAAAGTCGTCCAGCAGGGCCTCAAAGCTCTCCGGCGTCAGGTCCTCGTAGTAATAATCATTGATCGCCGCCATGGGGGCATTGGCGCAGGCGCCCAGGCACTCCACCTCCTGCCAGGTGAACTTGCCATCGGCAGATAGGTGATCCTTCGCCCCGATCTTGCGTTTGCAGACCGCCATCAGGCTCTCAGAACCCCGCAGCTGGCAGGGTGTGGTGCCGCAGACCTGGACCAGGGCGACACTGCCCACCGGCTCCAGCATGAACATGGTGTAGAAGGTCGCCACCTCCAGCACCCTGATCCGGGCCATGCCGAGCATTTCGGCCACCAGCCGGATCGCGGGTTCGCTCACCCAGCCATCTTGCTTCTGGATCAACCAGAGAATGGGAATGACCGCCGACTGCTGACGGCCGGCGGGGAACTTGGCGATCCACCACTTGGCCTTTTCCAGGGTTTGCGGCTGGAAGGTGAAACTGGTCGGTTGGTTGGGTGAAAGACGACGTACGCTCACATGCCCCTCACTTCACGAAGTCGATGCGGGCGATCTTGCCGCCGGCAATGGTATAGATGGCGGCGACCTCGAAACTGACCGGGCCGGGCGTGCGATAGACCCGCTCGTGATCGATGACACGGTCACCGATGACGATCCGGTGGGCCAGTTCAGCGCGGTTCTGAGGATGTTCGGCGAACAGGGCCACATGCTTGGCCCGAAACGCCTCTAGGCCATCCACGGTCACCGCGCCATTGAAGTCGGCGACGATGAGGTCCTGGGCGAAATACCCGCAAAGGGCATCCACGTTCTGGGCGTTGTAGGCGTCCAGCTGGCCTTGAGCCAGGGCGGCGGCGGCGGACATCGTTGTCGCGCTCATCGATCGACCTCGCCGAACACGATGTCGAGAGAGCCCAGAATGGCCGAAACGTCAGCGAGCATGTGGCCCCGGTTCATCCAGTCCATGGCCTGAAGGTGCGCAAAGCCTGGGGCGCGGATCTTGCACTTATAGGGCTTGTTCGAGCCGTCCGAGACCAGGAACACCCCGAACTCCCCCTTCGGGGCCTCAACGCTGGCATAGACCTCACCGGGCGGCGTCCGATAGCCCTCGGTGAACAGCTTGAAGTGGTGGATCAACGCCTCCATCGAGCGCTTCATCTCACCGCGGCGGGGCGCGCCGATCTTGTTGTCCTCGATCAGGACCGGACCCGGCGTCTTTTGCAGGCGCTCACAGCACTGCTTCATGATCCGGAGCGACTGACGCATCTCCTCCATGCGGCAGAGATAACGGTCGTAGCAATCACCGTTCACGCCGAGCGGAATGTCGAATTCCAGCTCGTTGTAGCATTCATACGGCTGATTGCGGCGAAGGTCCCAGGCGATCCCAGATCCCCTCACCATGACCCCGGAGAAGCCCCAGGCCAAAGCTTCCTGCTTGCTGACGACGCCGATATCGACGTTGCGCTGCTTAAAGATCCGGTTGCCGGTAATGAGGGTGTCAATTTCTCCCAAGGCCTTGGGGAAGATGTCGCACCAGGCGTCGATGTCGGCGATCAGAGCCGGCGGCAGGTCCTGACGAACGCCGCCCACCCGGAAATAATTGGCGTGCAGCCGCGCACCCGACGCCCGCTCATAGAAGACCATGAGCTTTTCGCGCTGCTCGAAACCCCACAGGGGCGGGGTAAGCGCACCCACGTCCATGGCCTGGGTGGTGACGTTCAGCAGGTGGTTGAGGATCCGACCGATTTCCGAATAGAGCACCCGGATCAACTGGGCCCGATAAGGAACCTCGACCCCCAGCAGCTTCTCGATGGCGAGCACATAGGCGTGCTCCTGGTTCATCGGCGCCACATAGTCCAGGCGGTCAAAATAGGGGATCGTCTGCTGATAGGGACGATACTCCATCAGCTTCTCGGTGCCGCGATGGAGCAGGCCCACATGGGGATCGACCCGCTCGACCACTTCGCCATCCAGCTCCAGGATCAGGCGCAGAACCCCGTGGGCCGCCGGATGCTGGGGACCAAAGTTGATGGTGAACTTGCGGATTTCAGTTTCGGTCGCAGGCACGGTGGCCAAATCGCCGCCGGACACGGGGATCACTTCGCCACTCATGCCTTGGGCTCCGCCTTTTCGTCACCCGGCAGGGCGGCAAAGCCCCGCTCGGCGCCCTCCCAGGGGCTGAGGAAGTCCCAGTTGCGCCACTCGGTCATCTTGATCGGCTCATAGACCACGCGCTTGAGCTCGTCGTCATAACGAAGCTCCACATAGCCGCTCATGGGGAAGTCCTTCCGGAGCGGATGGCCGTGGAACCCATAGTCGGTGAGGATGCGCCGCAGATCCGGATGGCCCTCGAAGAAGACCCCGTACATGTCGAAGGCCTCCCGCTCGTACCAGTTGGCGTTGGGAAACGCCGGAGTTGCGGTCGGGACCGGGGTGTCCTCGTCAGTGACCAGTTTCACCCGCACCCGCAGGTTCTTGCTCATGGAGAGCAGGTGATAGACGACGTCGAAGCGCTTTTCCCGCTCAGGATAATCCACCGCCGTCAGGTCGATCATCACCTCAAACCGATAGTCGGGGTGGTCACGTAGGAAGATCAGGGCTTCGACGATCCGCGGCAGAGGTGCTGTCAGGCAAAGCTCGTCATAGGCCACATGGGCCCCCGAAAGCGCACCGGCGCTATTGGCGACCATGGCCTGGCCAAGCCCCTGGAGATCGACGGCGGAGACGGGCCAGCTCATCGTTCAATCGTCCCGGTGCGACGGATCTTCTTCTGGAGCTGCAGCACCCCATAAACCAGGGCCTCAGCCGTCGGCGGGCAGCCCGGCACATAGATGTCGACCGGTACGATCCGATCGCAGCCGCGCACCACGGAATAGCTGAAATAGTAGTAGCCGCCGCCATTGGCGCAGGAGCCCATGGAGATCACGTAGCGGGGCTCTGGCATCTGGTCATAGACCTTGCGCAGGGCCGGAGCCATCTTGTTGCAAAGGGTGCCGGCGACGATCATCACGTCAGACTGACGCGGGCTGGCCCGGGGCGCGAAGCCATAGCGCTCCAGGTCATAGCGCGGCATCGAGGCCTGCATCATTTCCACGGCACAGCAGGCCAGGCCGAAGGTCATCCACATGAGCGAGCCCGTGCGCGCCCAGGTGATCAGGTCATCGGCCGCTGCGGTGATGAACCCCTTGTCCGCCAGCTCGTCATTGACCCCGTCAAAGAAGGGGTCGTGAACCTTGGGATCATAGCCTTCGACCGTCGCCCGGGCGGCCGAATTGGCCGGAACGATCACTCCCATTCGAGGGCCCCCTTCTTCCATTCATAGATGAAGCCAACCGTGAGAATGCCCAGGAAGGTCATCATCGACCAAAAGGCGAACTGCATGGCTTCGGTGGGCAGGTTCATCAGGCTGACAGCCCAGGGGAACAGGAACGCGACCTCGAGGTCGAAAATGATGAACAGGATCGAGACCAGGTAAAACCGGACGTCGAATTTCATCCGCGCATCGTCGAAGGCGTTGAAGCCGCACTCGTAGGTCGAGAGCTTTTCCGGGTCGGGCGAACTCGGCGCCAGGACGGCGGCGGCCAGCACGAAGGCCAGGCCCAAAACCGCCGCGATCCCTAGGAAAATCACGATGGGCAGGTACTGCAGAAGGAACGCGTTCATGGAGTCCTCGAAGGAGTCGCGGGCCCTTCTAGACCAGCAATGCGCAGGGTTCAAACAGCGGATTCCCCCTTCTTGGATACGCCATGGCTAAGCCCTCGATGGCTGCGGCCAGACGTCGCGAGGTGAATCCATCGCCCACAAACGAAGCATCCCCCAGTTCATTCTGCGAATGCTTCTCAACTGCTGCCGTGGTAGTTTACACCCCTTCCTACGCAGCCTAGGCTAAGGCCATGTGGGGGGCAGCCTAGGCTAAGGCCATGTGGGGGAGAGACAATTGACCAGGCGACCCTTGATTCACCGGGCGCTCGACGGGATCGAGCGCCTGGGCGACCGCCTCCCTGATCCTGTCTTTATTTTTGCCTGGATCATTGGTGCCCTGGTTCTGGCCAGCGTCATCTGCGCGGGGCTAGGGGTCAGCGCGATCAATCCGATCAATGGGGAACTGCTGAGGGCCGAAAGCCTGCTGGCGCCAGACAACATTCGCACCTTGCTGGTGGAGATGCCCAAGACCCTCACGGGTTTCGCCCCCCTCGGCTATGTCTTGCTGATCATGCTGGGGGCGGGAATCGCTGAACGGGTGGGGCTCCTGTCGGCGGCGATTCGGGCCATGATGAGCCAGACCCCGCGCCGGTTGGTCGTCCCGGTGATCATATTCCTGGGCCTGATCGCCAACCATGCCGCCGATACGGGCTTTGTAATCCTGTTACCCCTGGCTGGGGCCGCCTTCGCTGCCGTCGGCCGCCACCCTGTGGCAGGCATTGCCGCAGCCTTTGCCGGTGTGGTGGGCAGCTTTGCCGGCAACCCCCTGCCCGGTCAGTTTGACGCCCTGATTCTTGGCTTGTCGGAGCCAGCAGCGCGACTTATCGATCCCACCTGGACCGCCAATCTGGTGGGCAACTGGTACTTCACCGCGGCCACAGGCTTGCTCTTCATCCCGTTGGCCTGGTGGGTCACAGTCAAGGTAGTGGAGCCGCGCCTCGGCCCCTGGACACCCCCTGCAGACCTGCCTCCGCAAGATGCCCCCCTGACCCAGGTCGAGCGGCGCGCTCTGCGCTGGTCGGGATTTGCTATCCTTTGCGTCATCCTCCTGTGGGCGGCCCTGGCCCTCATGCCGGGCGCACCCCTAGTGGACCAAAGTCAGACCGGGCCAGGACAATGGACGCCCTTCTTCCGTTCTCTGGTAGCCGGCTTCTTTGTCCTCTTTCTCGCCGGAGGACTGACCTATGGCCTCCTGACCAAGCAGATTCGGTCCGACAAGGACGTGGTCAGGCTTGCCTCAGACTCCATGGCCGCCATGGCCCCCTACATCGTCCTGGCCTTCGCTGCGGCCCACTTCATCGCCATGTTCACCTGGTCGAACCTGGGCGTCATTGTCGCCATCAATGGCGCAGAAGCCTTGCGATCGTCCGGATTGCCGATCCCGGTGCTGCTGATGGCCATCGTGCTCCTGACCGCAGGCCTGGACATGCTGATCGGTTCAGCCTCCGCCAAGTGGGCGGCCCTGGCGCCGGTGCTGGTGCCCATGCTCATGCTGCTGGGCATCAGCCCAGAAATGACCACGGCGGCCTATAGAATGGGCGATTCCAGCGTCAACATGGCCTCACCGCTGATGCCCTATTTCGCCCTCGTACTTGGGTTTTGCCAAAGATGGCGGCCAGGCTTCGGGGTCGGGGGCCTGATCAGCACGATGCTGCCCTATTCCGCCGCCATGATGAGTGCCGGTTTGATCCTCGTTGGCCTGTGGGTGGCCTTCGAACTGCCGCTTGGTCCACAGGCTGGAGTGCAATATTCGCCGCCTCAAGCCACATCATCACTCGTGCCCAGTTGACACGATTCCGGTCGGGACCTATCAGACCCCCCTCGCGGCAACGCGAGCGCCATATGCGGGTGTAGCTCAGTTGGTTAGAGCGCCGGCCTGTCACGCCGGAGGTCGCGGGTTCGAGTCCCGTCACTCGCGCCACTTCTTCTGAAGTGGCGCTTTCTCCCCCAACAAAATTCTGAATGACCCCCTGGGGTTCTTCGCCTGTCCCTTGGCATCTGCGGACGCGGGCAACCCCTGTCGCGCCACATCACCCTTGACGATGGTTTGATATCAAGCATAACTAGTTTGGCATCATACCACTTGGGAGGCTCAAATGTCATCGCGGCGGAATGTCCTGAAGCTAATCGGCGGGGGCGTTGTCCTCGCGGCCACCACAACGGGGGGTTTTCTGGCCCTCAACCAGCCCTCAAGGGCAGCCCGGGCTCCATGGCGGGAGGCCGGGCAGTATGACGAGTTCCGTCGCCGCGCCCTGTCATACGCTCTCCTCGCGCCAAACCCGCACAATCGGCAGCCCTGGCTCGTCCAGCTCAATGGCGATCAGGAACTGACCCTTTTCTGTGATCTTGAGCGACGCCTGCCCGTGACCGATCCGCAGGATCGGCAGATCGTCATCGGCTGTGGCGCATTTCTCGAACTGCTGGCGATCGCGGCGGCCGAGGACGGCTATCATGCGATCATCACGCCCTTCCCTGAGGGCGAAGACATGGCCAACCTGGACCGCCGTCCGGTGGCCCACGTGAAATTCGTGGCAGGAAGCGGCCAGCCAGACCCCCTGTTCGCCCAGGTGCTCGCGCGCAGATCCAACAAGACCCCCTACCATCCCCGCGACGTGCCCCAAGCTTTGCTTGTGGAGCTGGCACAGGCCGGGGGCGCGTTCGGAACATCCTCCACCTGCATCGGCAATACCCCCCTCGCCGCACGCTTGCGGGACCTGACCTGGCGGGGCCACACCACGGAGATGGCGACCCCTGACGCCCTGCAGGAATCGGTGGATCTGATGCGAATTGGGGCCGGCGAAGTGACCGCCAATCCCGACGGGATCGAGCTGGAGGGCCCCCTGATCGGGGCGGGACGGCTTGCCGGAGTGGTCAGCCGCGAGACACTGGGCGACCCTTCATCAACGGGGTTCCAGCAGGGCCTCGACATGTACCAGGAGATGGCCATGTCGGCTCGAGCCTTCGGCTGGCTGGCCAACACCAATGCCTCCCGCACCGACCAGTTGAATGCCGGACGCGCCTACGTACGGATGAATCTCAAAGCCACTGAGCTGGGTCTCGGAATCCACCCGTGGAGCCAGGCGCTACAGGAGTATGCAGAGATGTCGGGTCTGTTCGAAGAGGTCCATGGCCTCATCGGTGGTGGTGAGAGGCTGCAAATGCTGTTCAGGATCGGCTACGCTGACCCGGTGATCCCCACACCTCGCAGAGGACTAAACGCCCACCTTGTCTGAGCCAGAGCCAAACGCCAGCCCGGTGCCCTCTCACGAGGCGCGGTTGTTCACGCTGTTCAATGAGATTGGCATCATCAATCAGTTGAGCAGCACGGCGTTCGAACGGGTCCTGCCCCATGGCCTGACCCAGGCGCAGTTCACCGTGCTCAACCACTGCATCCGCCTTGGGGATAACAAGACTCCCGCCCAGCTGGCGTCGGCGTTTCAGGTCACCCGAGGCACCCTGACCAGCACCTTGCAGCGGCTTGAGGCCAAGGGCTTCATCGCCCTTGTGCCTGACGCCAAGGATGGACGCTCAAAGCGGGTCTTGCTGACGGCCGCAGGCCGCAACGCAGCTAAGGAGTCCATCGTCGCGGCCGCGCCGATCCTCACCCGCGCCCAGGCCGCCCTCTCCCGAGAGGAGGTCGAAGACCTCATGCCTATCCTGATCAAATTGCGGATCTGGCTGGACACCCATCGCTCCCTTTGAGTGCGCCGCCCCGGTCAGGGTGAGCGGCGTTCGAAGTGACCCTGGCCGCAGATCAGGATCAAAGCTTTGCGAAGGGCTTGAGCCGATCGGCCTCTCCGGGAGCAAAGGGCAGCACGTCCCAGAACCCCGCTGGCTCCAGAACCGGCCGTAAGGCCTCGCGGTCAGCGTCGGGCAGGCCAGCGAACATTGCCTTCAGCCAAAGCCAGCAGTCCACCGTGTAGGGCCGAGCGAAGCTGGTCAGGGTGACCCCGCCAACCTCGAAAGCACACCGCCGCTCGCCGAGCCCGGCCGCCTCGGCAGAAGCCAGCATCATGGCGCGGAAGCCACCACCCGCCAGAGCAATCAGTTCCGTCAAGGTCTGATCTGGGGCGGCCTCCGCCCCCCAGTCGCCCTGATGTCCTGAGAGATCATCGACCCACTGAGTCCATTGATAGGTCCGCACAGCATGAGTGCGCATCAAGCGCGACGGACTGGGATCGATGGCCAGCTGGCTGAACATCCCATAAAGCCCAAAGTCTGCGATCGATGGCCTTTGGCCAAACAGGAAGAGCCGCCGGGAGAGACCGCGCTCGATGATGTCCAGGAGCGCCAGATATTCCCGTTCCAGGGCCGCGTGGGTGGTGGGGTCCCCGCCACCGATGAGGTTGCGCACCATCTGCTGGCGGGCGGTGAACTTCTCGATGCCCAGGGTAAGGCTGTCTTCATCCACGTCCCCGAGCCAGCCCGCCATCTGCCGACGGGCGCAGAAGGCAACGTCCTCCTCCGATGTCCACCGGAACGCCATAAGGATCACGGCCAGCCATTCATCAGCAAAATCCTCCACCAGGCGCGCCAGGAACTGCTGTGCGGCGGTCGGCGGCATGAGGCTCGGCCCCTCTGGATGCAGAGCTTCCATCTCGTGCAGGATCGGAGTGGAGTCATTCCAGGCGCTCCCATCGGGATAGAGCACCACGGGCAAGAGCCGCTTCCCGAAGGCCTTCAGCCCTGCGCTCTGGCCGTTTCCATCAAAGCCCCCCAAAGGAACGGTCCAGTCGTGGGGAATGCCCCGATAACGCAGGGCCGCGCGAACCTTGTGCGAATAGGGCGAGCCGGGCCCCGCTAGGATGCGATAGCGCCCAGGACGGGGCATCAGGTCAGCTTGTTCAAAGATCACAAATCAGCTCCACCACCAGAAGTCGGCACGCTGCGTGACAATATCGGGCTGGACGCTCGATGAAAGTGGAAACCTCAACCCCGCTGCGCGGCTTCCAGGCGGGCCCGAACATCGGCCGGAAGAGCCAGGTCAGGCGCTGCGGCATTGGCCTCAAGGTGTGCCAACCGTGTGGTGCCCATGACAGCGGCCGAGACACCAGGGTGTTCCAGAATATAGGCGAGGCTCGCCTGGGCCGCGCTCATGCCCTCCAGGCGGCGCAGAAAGGCGAAGCGCTCAGCCAAGGCCAGCTCCTGTCGGTGGTTCTTCAAGGCTCTTGCGGCATACCAGAGGTCACGCATGCCCCGCAGTTTGCGGATTTGACCGTCCACATGCCCCATGGCCAGGGGCATACCCGCCAGAACGCCCTTCCCCTGCGCTGCGGCCTGGGTGATCAACCCACGGCGTTCAGGTCGCAGGACATTGTAGTCCAGCATCACCACATCGAGGGTGGGCGCGGCGATGATGGCGGAGATCACATCCGGGTCAAAGCTGTTGGCCCCAAACGCCCTTACCAGACCCCGCTCCCGCAGGCGTTCAAGGGCCTCAAACAGGTGGTCGTTCAACTCTGAAACTGCAGGGCCATGCAGCTGGACCAGCCCCAGATGCTCTAGCCCCAGACGGCGAAGGCTGGCCTCGACGCTAGCGGTGACGGCGCCGGGTGAAAAGTCCCGACCAGTACGCCCCCCGCCGGCATGGAAGGTGCCGGCCTTGGTGGCAATCACCAGTCCCTCCGTGAAGCGGCCTTTGAGGGCGCGACCTAGCCTGGGCTCGGCCTCCCCTCGGGAATAGCCAGGTGCTGTGTCAAACAGGGTGATGCCTAGGTCCAAGGCCCGGTGAACCAGGGCAACAGCCTCGCCCTCGTCAAATCGGCTCAGCCCCCAATAACTGGCGCACCCCATTCCAATTTCTGAAACCGAGAGACCCGTTCGGCCCAGGGGACGATATCGCATGCGCTCTTCGCCGGATGGAAACGTGGGCCAGACAGCGTGATCGGCCGGAGGAAGTGGTGGGCGGCGAGGGGTTCGAACCCCCGACCCCCTGGGTGTAAACCAGGTGCTCTGACCAGCTGAGCTAGCCGCCCTCGACGCCCTCATACCCCCTCTGGCGACAGATTCAGAGCCGCTTTTGGCACCGATCCCACAAAGAAGGGGCGACCGCCCACAACGACCGCCCCTGCCTGAATTCTTCTTCAGCGCCTCAACTGTTGAGGGCGCTCTTCAGCCCCTCGCCAACCCGGAACCGCGCCGTCTGAGACGCCGGCCGATTGACGCTTTCCCCCGTACGCGGATTGCGGGCGACACCTGCTGCGCGGCTCACCGGCACAAAGCTACCGAAGCCAACAAGCCGCACCTCCTGACCGCCCTTGAGCGACCCCGTGACGGAGTCGACGAAGGCGTCCAATGCATCCTTCGCCTGAGATTTGGTGATCCCGGCCTTATCGGCCATTGCCGATACCAGTTCAGCCTTGGTCATGGTTGGTTTCCTCTCCCTGCCCCTTGTTCTGTTTTTCGCGAAGCGCTGGCAGCCGCGATCACCTCCGCGCCAAGGGATTATGAGGGCTTCAGCGGGCGCGTCAAACAAAGCGGCGCGGGGGTGAGCCCGCGCCGCCTGTGGTCTGGCAAGGAGAAAAGCCTGCGACCCTAGTGGGTCATGATCGCCTCGGCCTCGCCGTCATCTCCGGCGACAGGACCTTTGGAAGGGGGCTCGGTCCACTCGATAGGATCAGGCATCCTGGTCAGGGCGCGGACCAGCACGTCATCCATGGTGTTCACAGGGATGATCTCCAGACCCTCTTTCACCTTGGCCGGAATATCAGCCAGATCCTTTTCATTTTCCTGCGGAATCAGGACGGTCTTGACCCCGGAACGCAGGGCTGCAAGCAGCTTCTCCTTCAGGCCGCCGATGGCCGTCACCCGGCCCCGCAGAGTGACCTCGCCGGTCATGGCGATATCCTTGCGGATTGGAATGCCGGTGAGCACCGAGACGATCGCCGTCGCCATCGCCGCACCCGCCGAAGGACCATCCTTGGGTGTCGCCCCGTCAGGCACATGGATGTGCACATCGGTCTTTTCGAAAGCTGGGGGCTCGATCCCAAACTGGGTAGCTCGGCTGCGGACGTAGGAGTTGGCCGCCGCGATGGACTCCTTCATCACGTCCTTCAGGTTGCCGGTGATGGACATACGCCCCTTGCCGGGCATCTTGACCGCTTCGATGGTCAGGATATCGCCGCCAAAATCGGTGTAGGCGAGGCCGGTGATGATCCCGACCTGATCCTCGGCATCCATCTCCCCATAGCGGTACTTCCGCACGCCGGCATACTTGGCCAGACGCTCAGGATCGATGGTGATGCTGGCCACCCCTTCGCGGCCGATGTCGCGGACGGTTTTGCGGGCGAGGTTGCCCAATTCCCGCTCCAGCGACCGCACACCGGCTTCCCGGGTGTAATAGCGGATCAGGTCGCGGATCGTGTCCTCGGAAACCACGAACTCCTCAGGCTTCAGCCCGTGATCCTTGGTCAGCTTGGGCAGGACGTGTCGCTTGGCAATCTCGACCTTCTCGTCCTCGGTGTAGCCCGGGATACGGATGATCTCCATGCGGTCCAGCAGAGGCTGGGGCATGTTCAGCGAGTTGGCCGTAGTGACGAACATCACCGGCGACAGGTCGTAATCCACCTCCAGATAGTGGTCGGCAAAGGTGGAATTCTGCGCCGGATCGAGAACCTCCAGCAGGGCTGAAGCCGGATCGCCCCGGTAATCAGCGCCCATCTTGTCGATTTCATCGAGCAGGAAGAAGGCGTTTGTGGTCTTGGCCTTCTTCATCGACTGGATGATCTTGCCTGGCATCGAGCCGATATAGGTCCGGCGGTGACCGCGGATTTCGGCCTCGTCACGTACGCCGCCGAGGGACACACGCACAAATTCCCGCGCCGTCGCCTTGGCGATAGAGCGCCCGAGCGAGGTCTTACCCACGCCTGGTGGCCCCACAAGGCAGAGGATCGGGCCCTTCAGCGCCCCGGTTCGGGCCTGAACGGCCAGATATTCGAGGATCCGCTCTTTCACCTTCTCCAGGCCGTAGTGATCCTCATCGAGGATCTCTTCGGCGCGGACCAGATCGATGGCCTTCTGCTTGGCCTTGCCCCATGGGATTGACAGCAGCCAGTCCAGATAGTTCCGCACGACGGTAGATTCAGCCGACATGGGGCTCATGGAGCGCAGCTTCTTCAGCTCCGCCTCAGCCTTAGTGCGTGCTTCTTTAGAGAGCTTGGTCTTCTTGATCCGCTTCTCAAGCTCATTCAGCTCGTCGCGGGTATCATCCTGCTCGCCCAGCTCCCGCTGGATCGCCTTCATCTGCTCATTGAGATAGTACTCGCGCTGCGTCTTCTCCATCTGACGCTTTACGCGGTTGCGGATCTTCTTCTCGGTCTGCATCACCGAGATCTCGCCCTCCATCAGGGCGTAGACCTTCTCGAGACGCTTCACGACGTCGAAGATTTCCAGCAGAGCCTGCTTGTCGCTGATCTTCACCGACAGGTGAGAGGCGACGCGGTCGGCCAGCTCCCCGGGGTTCTCGATCTGCGGCATGGCCGCCAGGGCCTCAGGCGGGACCTTCTTGTTGAGCTTCACATAGGATTCAAACTGCTCGACCACGGCCCGTGAGAGTGCCTCGGCCTCGGGGGATGCCTTGGCATCCTCCGGCAGGTCCGCGATCTCGGCCTCATAGTAGTCGGCCCGGTTGGTGTAGCGGGTCACCGCGGCTCGGGTCTTGCCCTCGACCAGCACCTTGACGGTGCCGTCGGGCAGCTTGAGCAGCTGCAGGATCGTGGCCACGACACCGATCTCGTAGATGGCGATCGGGGCGGGATCATCGTCATCCTTATCCTTCTGGGTCAGCAGAAGGATGTCCTTACCGTCATCGCGCATGGCCTCTTCGAGCGCCCGCACGGATTTCTCCCGCCCGACAAACAGCGGCACGGGTTGATGCGGGAACACGACGATGTCCCGCAACGGTAGGACAGGCAGGGTCTTCTTGGTCTCAGACATATGCTTTCACTCCCGGCCAGCCCCCTCGACACATAAGCAGGGCTCGACCCTCGGGCCGCAGTTACATCAGACGATGCGCCTGAGTCGGACGGTCCGTCCGCCGATGTGGCGGTGGTTTCAGTCTATTTATGTGGACGCTTCGGAGCCCGGTTCAAGCGGCACCGGGGCACACGAGACAAGTTGTCTTCGGCACCGCAACAGAAACTAGGGATTTAAGCGGCCCTTAGGCCGCTCCGCCCTTGTCCCGGCGCTCGGCATAGATGATCAGCGGCTGAGCTCGGCCTTCGACCACCTCAGCATTGACCACCACTTCCTCGACACCGTCATAGGTCGGCAGCTCGTACATGGTGTCGAGCAGAATGCCTTCCAGGATCGAACGCAGACCCCGGGCGCCGGTCTTGCGTGCGATGGCCTTACGGGCCACGGCGTTCAGGGCGTCGTCGGTGAAGGTCAGGCCGACATTCTCCATGTCGAACAGACGCTGATACTGTTTCACGAAGGCGTTCTTGGGCTCGGTCAGGATCTTGACCAGGGCCTCTTCGTCCAGATCGTCGAGGGTGGCGATCACCGGAAGACGGCCGATAAATTCCGGGATCAGGCCAAAGCGCAGCAGATCGTCCGGCTCGACCCGGCGGAAGATTTCGCCGGTGCGACGATCGTCTGGGTCAGATACCTTGGCCCCAAAGCCGATAGAGGTGCCCTGACCGCGGGCCGAGATGATCTTGTCGAGGCCAGCAAAGGCCCCGCCGCAGATAAACAGGATGTTTGTGGTGTCCACCTGCAGGAACTCCTGCTGGGGGTGCTTGCGGCCGCCCTGGGGCGGCACAGAGGCCACCGTGCCTTCCATAATCTTCAGAAGTGCCTGCTGGACCCCCTCCCCCGACACGTCGCGGGTGATCGAGGGGTTGTCGGACTTGCGGCTGATCTTATCGACCTCGTCGATATAGACGATGCCCCGCTGTGCCCGCTCAACATTGTAGTCGGCCGACTGCAGCAGCTTAAGGATGATGTTCTCGACATCCTCACCCACATAACCAGCCTCGGTCAGGGTCGTGGCGTCGGCCACGGTAAAGGGCACGTCGATAATCCGGGCGAGGGTCTGGGCCAGCAGGGTCTTACCTGTCCCAGTCGGCCCGATGAGCATGATGTTGGCCTTGCCCAGCTCAACATCGTTGTTCTTGGTGGCGTGGTTCAGGCGCTTGTAGTGGTTATGAACCGCAACCGCGAGAACCTTCTTGGCGTGGTCTTGCCCAATCACGTAATCGTCGAGCACCTCACGGATTTCGCGGGGGGTTGGCACACCGTCCTTCGACTTAACGAAGGAAATCTTGTGCTCCTCGCGGATAATATCCATGCAGAGTTCGACGCATTCATCGCAAATGAACACGGTCGGGCCCGCGATCAGCTTGCGGACTTCATGCTGGCTCTTTCCGCAGAAAGAGCAATACAGCGTGCTCTTGGAGTCCCCACTCGCGGCCTTGGTCATGTTCAGTCTCACTCTCTCGACGACGCCGGTCGGAACCGTGCCCGTGGCGCGGGCGGCATTTTCCCGCCGTCCTTGCAGGATACGCGCCTGGGGTTGTCTAATCCTTGACATTCCCCGATCCGCGCCAGGATCACAAGCCTTGGTGGCTACCGGTTGTTCCCGTTCCGCCACACCAGATGGCGCGCAATTTCGAATCTCTAGATGGGATTGTATCGGATTGAAGCAAGTCGCCCCATGACTCCCTTGCAGGATATGGGGATGAACACGGCCCAGCCTGGGGACGTTCCGGCCCAGTTCTGGCATGGGGGCTTAGGTAGGCGCGTTCTGAGGGCAGACTGCGCTATTTCGGCGCAAGCTGGAGTTTTGGGGGAAGTATGGACGATCCGGCTGACGACACAGGCGTCGTGGCCTTCGATTTCGATGGCACCCTGACCACCAAGGACAGCTTTACCGCCTTCCTGCGCTGGCGAGCAGGCGGTGCGCGCTATGCCCAGGGTATGCGCCGACTGGCACCCGCAGCGGCGGCCTATCTATTTCATCGCAACCGCGGGCGGCTCAAGGCTGCCGCCGTCCGTGAATTCCTGCTCGGCGTTCCCAGGGCCAAACTGGAAGCCGACGCCAGGGCATTTGCCGAAGCCTATGCCCCCAGGCTCCTGCGCCCGGACGCCCTTCTGACCTGGCGACGCTGGCGTGGGCGGCGGGCCACCATGGCCATCGTGACCGCCTCCCCTGACATCATCGTCCAGCCCTTTGCCCGGGGGCTTGGTGCCGACCATCTGATTGCGACGCGCCTGATGTTTGACGCCGACGACCGGGTTTCCGGCATTTTCGATGGCCGCAATTGTCGCGGTCCAGAAAAGGTCGCGCGGCTAAAGGCCGTGTTTGGCCAAGAGCTTCGCCTGCGGGCCGCCTATGGCGACACCAGCGGGGACCGCGAAATGCTGAAGATCGCCGACGAAGCCGGCTACCGGGTCTTCAAGGAAGCCCCTTGATGCGGCCTGCCTGGAGCCCTGCCGCGCAGCGCTGTTGAGCGCTGCGCGGGATCGTCTCTAGTCTTCCGTGCGCCGCTCGTAGACGTGATCCACCAGGCCCCAGGCCTTGGCTTCTTCGGCGGTCATGAAATGGTCGCGGTCCAGGGTCTGCTCGACCACCTCGATGGGCTGGCCGGTGTGCTTGGCGTAAAGCTCGTTGAGCCGGCCCTTGGTCTTGATGATGTCTTCGGCGTGGCGCTGGATGTCCGAGGCCTTGCCGGTGTAGCCGCCAGACGGCTGGTGCACCATGATCCGGGCATTGGGGAGGGAAATCCGCTGCCCCTTCTCACCCGCCATCAGCAGGAACGAGCCCATGGAGGCCGCCATGCCCATGCAGACCGTGGAGATCGGGCTCTTCACGTATTGCATGGTGTCATAGATCGCCAGGCCGGAGGTCACGATCCCGCCGGGCGAATTGATGTACATGGAGATCTCTTTCTTGGGGTTCTCAGACTCCAGATAGAGCAGCTGGGCGCAGATCAGGGCGGTCATGCCGTCCTCGACCGGGCCGTTGAGAAAAATGATTCGCTCCTTCAGCAGGCGCGAAAAAATATCGAAGGCCCGTTCGCCGCGGCTGGTCTGCTCGACCACCATGGGCACGAGGTTGAGCGCGGTGGTCACATGGTCACGCATAAGCTTGAAAGCCCTTCTCGATTGGCGAACGTCAGATCGCCGCCGTCCTACTCGATATCGCGTCTGTGGTCGGCGGTTGCAAGACGACCCTCCGACGCTGCGCCTTTCAGAACCCCTAAAAACGCATGATCCCGGCGTCGCGCCAAGGCCACGCCGGGATCATTAGCCTGAAACATCATCGCCGCCACGGCGCGACGAAGGCGTTTTACTCGCCGTAGCCCTCGGGCAGATCGTCCTCGGCCATCAGCTCGTCCTTGCTGACGTCCTTGTCCTCGACCTTGGCCTGACCCACGATCAGGTCGACCACCTTGTCTTCGAAGATCGGGGCGCGCAGCTGAGCCTGGGCGTTGGGATTCTGGCGGAACATGTCAAAGATCTGCTGCGCCTGGGGCCCATAACGCATGGCCTCCTGACGCATGGCTTCCAGCAGTTCCTGCTCGGTCACCTGGACATTGTTCACCCGGCCGATTTCAGCCAGGACTAGGCCCAGGCGGACCCGACGCTCGGCGATCTTGCGGTACTCAGTTTCCAGCTGCTCGTCGGTCTTGCCGGCGTCTTCCGGCGGGAGGGACTCCTGGGCCTTGTCCTGCTGCACCTGGGTCCAAATGGCGGCGAACTCGGCCTCGACCATCTTGGGCGGCAGCGGGAAGTCGTGCTTGGTGTCGAGCGCGTCGAGCAGGGCGCGCTTCAGCTTGAAGCGTGAGGCGCTCACATACTGCTGCTCAATGTTGTCGCGCAGCAGGCTCTTGAGCTTTTCGAGGCTCTCAATGCCCAGCTTCTCAGCGAAGGCGTCGTCGGCGACGGTGTCCACAGGCGCGGCGATCGCCGTCACCTTGACCTCAAACTCGGCTCCCTTGCCGGCGAGATGGGCGGCCTGATAGTCCTCGGGGAAGGTCACCTTGACCACGACATCGCTGTCGGCCTTGGCACCCACGAGCTGGTCCTCGAAGCCAGGAATGAAGCTGCCTGACCCCAGCACCAGCTGAGCGCCCTCGGCCGAGCCGCCCTCAAACGCGACCCCGTCAATCTTGCCCACGAAGTCGATGGTCAGCTGGTCGCCATCCTTGGCCTTCGCGGTCTTGGCGGTCCGGGGCTCAAAGCTGCGGTTCTGCTTGGCCAGCTCGGCCACGGCCTCATCCACCTCGGCGTCGCCGGGCTTGTAGACCGGGCGGACCAGCTCGAGCGTCGAGGGATCGACCGGATCAAACTCCGGCATGATCTCCAGGGCGATCTCGAACGACAGGTCAGCCTTGCCGTCCACCACGTCCTGCAGGTCGCCTTCCGGCTTCAGGTCAGGCTCGCCAGCCGGGCGCAGCTTGTTGTCCTCAAGCACCTTCTGAGTGCTCTCGGTGATGGTCTGCTCAACCAGCTCGGCCATCAGGGCCTTGCCATGCACCCGACGCACATGGGCCGGCGGCACCTTGCCCGGGCGGAAGCCCTTGATGTTCAGCTGGGGCGTGATCTCGGTGATGCGCGCATCCAGGCGCTCGGCCAGGTCCGCTGCCGAAACAGTGACGCCGTACACGCGGCTCAGGCCTTCACCGGACTTTTCAACGATCTGCATCGACATTCTTGCTTCCGGACTCCGGGGCGCTGTCACGCGCTCTTGACGGTCCGCCTAAGGTTGAAACGGAAAGCGCCGCCTACATCGAGGCGGCGGGAGGGCGCTCTTATGTCACGGGCGCATTCGGTGTCCAAGAGTAAAGGTTGGTGCGGGCGAGAGGACTCGAACCTCCACGCCTTGCGGCGCTGGAACCTAAATCCAGTGCGTCTACCAGTTCCGCCACGCCCGCATTCCACGCCTGCCATCGTCGGTTTGCCCGGCGTCGTCAAGCCGCCAGCCTCGGACACTGTCGAAAGTCGAGGTTCGTCGGGGTTATCGGCCCGAATATAGGCTGCGCAGGACCGCTGGCGTAAGCCCAGGGAGATCTTCTGCAATCAGACCTGGACCATGGGTCTGCGCGGCTTCGGCGTGAATCCAGACCCCCGCGCAGGCCGCCTCGAAGCTATCCATCCCTTGGGCCACCAGGCCAGCGATGTAGCCGGCCAGGACATCGCCACTGCCGGCCGTGGCCAGCCAGGGTGAGCCATTGAGATTGACAGCCGCCCGTCCGTCCGGCGACGCCACCACCGTATCTGGCCCCTTCAAGAGCACGACGGCGTCGGCCAGTTCTGCCGCCTTGCGGGCTGCGGAAATCCGCTCAGGCGCATTTTCCAGCATCCCCGGAAACAGGCGCTCAAACTCACCGGCATGGGGCGTCAGAACATCATCACGGTCGAGGACCGAAAACAGCTCCTCAGGGTCCTCGCGGAACACCGAGATCGCATCAGCGTCGAGAATCAAGGCCGCGCCGGTTCGGGCCAGGGCCAGGACGTTCATCACCGTCGACTCGCTCAAGCCCGCAGCCGGTCCGATCACGGCGGCATCCACATCTGTGGCCAGGGCTTCCAGTTCGGCCTCGGTGTCAAAGGCGCGGAGCATGATCGCTTCGAGGTGCGCCGCGTTTGAGGCCAGGGCATCTGTGAGCGACAGGACTGTAACCACGCCCGCGCCAATCCGCAGCCCCGCCCGGGCGGCCAGTCTGGCAGCGCCTGTGCTCCAGGCCGGCCCACTGACCACCACAAGCCGGCCGCGGGCGTGCTTGTGCGAGGCCGCATTGGGCCAGGGAAAGCGCGGTGCCCAAAGCTCCGGCGTGTTCTCGAAGACATCGGTGGCGAGGGGGGAAAGTCCGATATCGGCCACCACCACTTCGCCACACCGACCCCTACCCGGCTCCAGCACATGGGCGGGCTTACGGGCATGAAAGGTCACAGTGAGGGCCGCGCGACCACAAACCCCCACGGGCAAGCCGGTATCGCCAGGCAGGCCGCTGGGGACATCGATCGCCACCACCCGCTCAGGGGAGCTGTTCAAGTGCTGAATGACTCGCGCAGCATCGCCGGCCAGCGGGCCAGACAGACCCGCACCGAACAGGGCGTCAATATAGAGATCGGCTGACAGGTCGGCTTCAAGGCTGAGGGGCACGCCCCCCCACGCCGCCGCCATAGCCTTGGCAGTCTCCGACCGTGGAGCGGCCAATGCGGCAACCCGAACAGGCCAACCCCGGTCCGCCAGGAGTCTGGCGACCACATAGCCATCGCCGCCGTTGTCACCGGGCCCACAGAGCACAAGGGTTTCGCAGGGGGCAAAACGCTCGCTGACCGCCGCAGCGACTGCGGCCCCTGCCCGCGACATGAGCTCGACGGCCGGCGTACCGGCCGAGACGGCAGCACGATCGGCCGCGCCCATCTGCGCGACGCTGAGAATGTGTCTGGGCGTCACCTGGCCACCTTGAGGGATTACAACACGCCTGTTGAGGCTTCACGCCCTTTTTCGATTAAAGTCAGGGACTTGCCATCAGTTTCAAGTATAGTGATTGAGGTGTGATCTGGACGGAAACTCACCACCCGATCCTCGCCGGTCAACAAGGAGACCACCGCATTGATCGCCACGAAATGGCTGAACACCGCCGTGTCGCCGCGGAGATAGAGGGCCTGGGCCACCTGACGTCGCCAAGCGTCATAGTCCAGGTCCCCCTTGATCTCGCCCCAGGCCCCCTCAAAGGCCTGACGCAGCCACTCGCCTCGCGCCTCAGGCGGGAGGGCCGCAGGGGTCGGGATCTCACCAACTCCGGCGTCGATTTCCACCTCGACCCCCAGAGCGTGTGCCGTCGGCAAGGCCGTCTCCCGGCAACGGGCCAAGGGAGACGAGACCACCCGACGAGGACGCTCAGCCTCCGGCTGGCCCAGAAGAAAGTCCCGGGCAGCAGCGGCCTGGTCGTGACCGGTCTGGTCCAGACCAGGATCATCGTCGTGCCCGCCCCAACTGGCGGCAGGCTTACCGTGGCGGATCAGATAGAGGCGCGGCATAGGGCTTAGTCCGGAATAAAGAGGTTACGCTGACCTTCGGCGGCGGGCCCCACCGTACCGGTTCGGCCCACAGATTCCACGGCTTCCAACCCAGCCAGGACGGCAGCGTCTGTCGGGGTATGGGCCACGAAGCGACGGTCGGCCTCATCGCGCCCGACCACGATCCCCAGCATGTAGCCCTCTCGGCCGTGCACGACGGTATAGGTCTCGATCACGGCGCGACCCTGAGGGGTCTCTGTGACAACCGGATGTCGCAGGGCGTCGATCTCCCGCTGAATGACGCCAGGGTCCTGTCGCTCGAACGGCGCGTTCGGTGGACGGCAGGAATAGATCCCGGTGGATTGCTTGGTCAGGAACCAGCCATTTGCGGTCACAAGGCCATAGGTCTCGCGGGCCGCGCGCAGCCGACGCATCATCACGGTGATGGCATGCATGGCATAGTTGTTACCGGGGCCCCCAGCATAGGGCAGCCCCCCGGTAACAGTGAGCCCCCGGGGGTCGTCCAGGGACAGGCCCAACGCCTCAGCCCCGATCTCCACAGCGACGGGAAAGCAGGAATAGAGGTTGATGATCCCGACCTCATCGAGGCTGATCCCGGCCATCTCCAGGGCGCGAGCGCCGGTCAGCTGCATGGCGGGACTGGAATGAAAGTTCTGCCGGTCAAGGGGATACCAGAGATCGGCGGCGTCGGCACAGCCATGCAGATACACCAGCCGGTCCTCCGGCACGCCCAGCTCCCTGGCCTTGGCGAGACTGGCCACCAGGACGCCCGCCGACTGGTCCACATCCATGATGGCGTTGAGGTATTTGGTGTAGGGGAAGCCCACCATTCGGTTACGGTCGGTGACCGTTATCAGTTCCTCAGCCGACCGGGCGATGGGAAACCACGCGTCGGGATTTGCCGCCGCAACCTCGGTGAATGGTGCGAACAGGGCCCCGAGCCTGGCCTGATGATCGGCGATGCTTCGGCCATCCCGCGCCCTCAGGGCATTCTCGAACAGGGGATAGGTATTGATGGGCCGCCCCAGTCCGTGCCGCGCCTCATAGGGGGTGGCTCCCGGGCGAGGATCGCCAATGCGCTCGGGTGCTGGCAGACCGGTGTCTTCTTTCCAGTCCTCAAAACCAAGCCCACGGGTCAGGCGCTTGGTGGCTGAACCTAGGAACTCACATCCGACCACGAGGCCAAGCTGGGTTTCCCCCCGGGCGATCCGCTCGCACAGCACATTGATCAGTTGCTGGGGACTGTTGCCGCCCATGTGGGAATACACCGCCCAGGCTGGCGAAGCCCCCAAGGTCCTGGACAGGCTGAGCGGCGGATTGGAGCTATGCGGGGTCGGCCTGCCGCCGCCTGGGGCATCGACCGTGAAGCCGACCACGGCCAGACTGTCGATCCCTTGCAGGGCGACCGCAGACAGGCCGGCGTCCTCAGCCGCCGCAAGCGCCGCAATCTTCAGCAGTTGAGTCGGTGCTGGCGAGACCTGCGGTTCACCTCGATAAGTGAATTGTCCCGCCCCGATCAGAACTGGGGTTCTATCGTCCATGGCAACGCCTCCGCACCCAACTTCGCCGCGCGATCCTAGGGGCCTATCGGCGGCTCACAAGGCCATTTCGGCACCGCACATTTCATAGGCGCCTGGCGCCTATTTTATGCGCAAGGGTCGATTTCGCCCCCCTGCCCCGTTGTCTCGGCCCGGCGCCCTCTTGTCGCCTGTCGGCCCGGCATGCTCCGTCGCCTGACCCCCCTGCCCAGGGCGGCGCGTTCAGTTCGACGAGGCCCTATGAAGAAGATCGAAGCCGTCATCAAACCCTTCAAGCTCGACGAGGTGAAGGAGGCGCTGCAAGAAATGGGGGTGCAGGGCATGACCGTACTTGAGGCCAAGGGCTACGGACGGCAGAAGGGGCAGACGGAGCTGTACCGCGGCGCTGAATATGTCGTGGACTTTCTGCCCAAGATAAAAATCGAGGTGGTGGTCGCTGACGACCAGCTCGATGGGGCCCTTGAGGCCATCACCACTGCGGCGCGTACGGGCCGCATCGGAGACGGAAAGATTTTTGTCTCCGAGATCATCGAGGTTCTGCGCATTCGCACCGGGGAAACCGGCGCGCTTGCCGTTTGACGTTCTGACCTACCACGCGAGTTAGGGGATAACCGCCATGACGACCGCCAAAGACATTCTGGATATGATCGCTGAGAAGGACGTGAAGTATGTCGACGTCCGCTTCACCGACATCCGCGGCAAGATGCAGCATGTCACCTTCGACATTGACCTGGTCGATGACGACTTCCTGACCGACGGCACCATGTTCGATGGCTCGTCCATCGTCGGCTGGAAGGCCATCAATGAGTCGGACATGAAGCTGCGTCCGGACCTGAACTCGGCCTATATCGACCCGTTCTACCAGCAGACGACGCTGTGCCTGTTCTGCGACGTGCTGAACCCCGACACCAACACCCCCTACAACCGCGACCCGCGCTCCATCGCCAAGGCCGCACTGAACTATGTGAAGTCGGCCGGCATCGGTGACACCGTCTATTTCGGCCCCGAGGCCGAGTTCTTCCTGTTCGACGACGTTCGCTGGTCCACCTCTCCCCACAACACCGGCTACGCCTTCGACTCCACCGAACTTCCGGTGAACTCCTCGAAGGAATACCCCGAGGGCAACATGGGTCACCGGCCGGGCCCTAAGGGTGGCTATTTCCCGGTCAACCCCATCGATTCCGCCCAGGATCTGCGCGGCGAGATGCTGGCGGTCATGGGTGAGCTGGGCATGCAGCCCGAGAAGCATCACCACGAGGTGGCCCCGGCCCAGCACGAACTCGGCCTGAAGTTCGCCGATCTGCTGACCATGGCCGATCGGATGCAGCTTTATAAGTACGTCATCCACAACGTCGCTGCCGCCTACGGCAAGACCGCAACCTTCATGGCCAAGCCGATGTTTGCCGACAACGGTTCGGGCATGCACGTCCACCAGTCGATCTGGAAAGACGGCCAGCCCATGTTCGCTGGCGACAAGTATGCCGGCCTCTCGCAGGAATGCCTCTGGTACATCGGCGGCATCATCAAGCACGCCAAGGCCATCAACGCCTTCGCCAACTCCACCACCAACAGCTACAAGCGCCTGGTGCCCGGCTACGAAGCCCCGGTGAAGCTGG
>NZ_JAKRSA010000009.1 GCF_022402485.1 Phenylobacterium sp.
GCACCTCGTTCACACCGAGGGGGTCACAGGTTCAATCCCTGTCGCATCCACCATTCCTTCCGCCGCTGAACCGGCGTGAATTCCTTCCCCACGAAGGCCTCCGAGAAGTCCGCCGGTTAGGCGGTAATGCATCCCTGCGCCCAGCGCTCCGAGGGTCGCAGTTCGAGCCAATTGGCGCTGTCAGGCACGGGCGAAAAATCTCCACCTTCGTATTTGAGCCGTGCCGCCGCGCGACAGTTTAAAGCGCACAGGCGCTCGTGGCTGGCTGGTTCCGCGAACCGCCACGACTTGGAAGTGGTGCGGTTCGCTCGTCGGGCGCTTTCGGTGTCCCCAAAATGGGCGCGTGATCCGGGTTGGAAGCGCCGCACCCGTATCAGCCCTCAAGCTTTTCCGAAAAAAGCACATTGATGATCTGCGGCAGCGACACGGCGGCCCGAACCGAAGCCTTTAGTTCATCCAGAAGTTCTTGTTCCTCTCGGGGTGGACCGGCTTCGCCGGCTATCGCCTCATCGTCGCGCCAATCGTCAGGATTGACCTGGATCGAGGCGGCCACCCGATCCTTCACCTCGTCCAATGTCATCGGATCGATCGCCTCGATCTGCTGATCGATCCGATGAACGCTTTGTTGCACGAGGAAGCGGAACACTCGCTCCCAAAATGGTCCGACAACGCCCTGGTCAATGACCCCGACAATCTTCCAGCACCGCAGATCGGGCCCGACCAGCACCATGCCCAATCGTTCGCCATATTTCAGTTGCCATGAGGTGCAGGTGGAAAAGTCCTCAGGGTCGATGAAGTACTTGACCTTTTCACGCCCCGCCTCGGCGTAGCGACCGACGTCGCGGTAAAGCGCCAGGGCGGGAAATGTCGGGCTCACCGGCGCTTATCCGACTGCGGCTTCAGCGCGCTCTCGCTTCAACCGGTCTTGCGTATTCATTTCATCATAGCGTTCACCCGCCGGGTCTGGAACGGAACGCGGCCCTCCTTTCGGCATCTGCGCCATAGAGCATCCTTCGCCATGTTGTGGTGGCGGCGCGCGCGACCTGCCAAGCCGCGGCGGCACGAGGTCAAACCATGCATGAACGCTTCGAACGAGGCAGTTATATACATGACAAAGCAGACCTGCTCGGTTATTGATTCGCTCGACAGGCCGGCGCTCCAGCAGGCGGTGGCGAACCTGCTTGAGGACAGTTTCGACGCCGCCCCGCTGCATTGCTTGCAGGTGGCCGATCTAGTGCTTGCCTTGCTTGAGGCGCGCGGAGAATAGCGCCTGCGCTATGCGGCTGGCGTCGCTCGTCAGGTGAAAAAACTGTTCCCGATAGCCGTCAATCTGCCTGGCTGTGTAGCCGTATTTGCCGAATATCATTCGGCTGATTGCATCCGCAAAGTCCGGTTGATCTGGGGATATCGGCTCGCGCTTTCTGGAATTGTAGTGAGCCGGCACTAAGTAGTAGCCGCGAAAGCTCGCCTTATCAGTCACGCCTAGAACGACGCCGTGGGCGATCTCATTACGCCGCGCGCTGAACATCTTGGCGCGCTTTAGAAGCGCGGGTAATGTCGATACCTCAGCGCCTTCTTTGAACGGGCACACCTCAAACGCGGCATCCAGCATGTCCTTGCGCCCAGTAAAGGCGGAAACGACGCCATATGCGCGGATAGCTCCCCCTTCGCTAAGGTTGGCGCCGCAAAGCAGGCCGAAGATTTCGGCGAGGATTCCCTCAAGTGTTTCCCATTGCGTTAGCGCCCGCCCCACCGCCTCGTACAGCGCGCCATCTTCTGGATCCCCCTTGTCCGAGAGCGGCGCGACGTCATAGAGATTTTGCATGGCTAATGATCGATCCAAGGCAGACGACAAGCGGGAAGACGCAGATGCGGAGTTTCAGCGCGTCCTCGGCAACCTAGTGAACACGCCTCACAAGCCGCACAAGGCACCGAGGGCGAAGCGGGCGGTCCCGTCCAAAGTTACTCCACGATTGCCAAAGAGTACCTGAGGCAGTAACACCCCGGAAAACAAGCGGGGGGTGAATTGTCAGACTACGCAGAGGAACTGCCGCCGGCGTGTCCGCCTGAAGCGGCCAGTGACGCGCCGCTAGAGGTGGTTTACCGCTTCCTGCGCAGCGGTAATGCCTCGCCAGACGAGTTCCATTCGCACGCAAAGCGTGGCCAGAAGAATCGGACTAACGCCGATCTGTGCGGTTTCTCATCGTGCTCTCTGCTTGCAGATTGGCATAAGTACCTTGAAAACATCCCCAACATGAGGAAGGTGCACACGCACGTAGCCCGGCTGAGTATTCCAGCCGGTGTTGGTAAGTCGAAACCTAAGTCTAAGAATGGCACGGTACACATCGATTTTTGGTGCTATGCTGGTAAGTGCTTGACCGAGTGCGTTGTAGAAGTCGTTCCCGTCCCTCCGGAGGAAGACGCGAATGCTGCGAGCTAAGACATACCGTCGCGCGCGCTTCGTTCAGACTCTATACGAGTACGACGGACCGAAGCTTATCCTGCTGAAAACACCTGGTACAAGCTATATCATCGCCGTGGCCATCGTTAATGAAGAATTTGACGAGCCATTCTACGGCGCGGAAGTGACGCTAGATCAACTGCATTGCCTTTTGGAGCAAGAGTATAGCGTTAGGTACTTATTTCTCAAGCCGAAATACAAGATGAGATTCATCTTAGATTTGGCGGACCTTGACGATGGCCCTGACGTTAAACTTATTGAGACGCCCCTAAGTCCCGCCACTGTGGAGTACCTTCCCGGTAGAACTTTCTTTGCCGACGACTTCACAGAAGAGGTGACGCTTGGCCGAGAGATCGTTAGTCGTGCTGAAGAGAGAATATTAGTAGATGGAAATTGGGAGATCTCAGACTTCGGAGATCTGTACGGCGGGTACTCGGATCTCTATAGCTTTACGGACGGTGTAAAAAAGTTTGAGTCTCAGATCACCTCCCTTGAAGATAAAAGGGAGATTATGGGCGCGTTCCAAAAGCAGTGGCAAGGCGGTGGAAGTTACGGCTCGTTCTACCGAACGATGCGGAAAGCCCAATCGCCGTCGGAACGTCTTGGGCTCGGAGGCTTCGAATATCATTCGCCTGGATTCGTGGATTTGGAGGGTCGTTCCGACCTTCTGAAAGCTGTGACTGCGATGCTTAGGAACTTTGAGGCTGAGCAGGCTGAGATCGCTAAGGGCTACAAGGCCCTCTACAACTACCTCCAGGCGAACAAGCTCCTTTCCATGAAGGCAGCGGACTTCGACAAGGACACGCCGTTAGCGAAGAGCGTGGCCGTACAAGGGGCGGAATTTAGCGCGATGCTTCCCAATGCGCCCTGGGGTACCATCTTGCGACTATCGGGAAATGACCCCTTGGTTGCGGCGAAGGTGGTCCTATCGCTGTACCGCCGACTGAGCCGACTGAACGACTTTCAGCTGCAAGGCCGCGTTACTTTCCAAGCGACCTAATGCGCTGAAGCCCTTTCGCCTTCTGCTTAAACGTGCGCGGCTTCGTCAGGCCGCCGATAGGTCAGGCGCTTGCCTCCGATCCCGCGAAGGGCTTCGTTGGTGCGGGCTTCGTCTTCGATTCCGAGGCCAGAGCGGTTGCTGTAGCGGAAATCGAACTCTGCGAGGTAGCGGGCGAGGTGCTGTTCCGAGACGTGATGGAACGTGCCGATGACGCCACGCTTCAAGATCGAGAAGTAGTTTTCGACCGTGTTGGAGTGATGGAAGCCCATACGGACGTACTCGCCAGCGGCATGATCAACGGCTGAGTGCGCGGCGAACTCCTTGCCGACGGCGGGATACATGCGAGCGCCGTCCGTCATGAGGTGCGAGGCGCGGTCGGCGGTCTTGACGATGATCGGGCGCAGGGTCTTCGCGGTGACGCGGGACACATGAAACGAACGAGCGCGACCGTCGCGTTCAACCAGGGTCACGACGGCTTGCTTGCCGCCAAGATGGTCGAACTTGGCTAGGCGCTTGTTGCGGTGTTTGTTCTGCTCCTTGCCGCCGACATAGGTCTCATCGACTTCGATGACCTTGCCTTCACCGCCGATGGGGGCGGGGTTGGTCGGGTTCATCGCTTCGCGGATGCGATGGCACATGAACCAAGCGGTCTTGTAGGTGACGCCAAGGGTGCGCCCGATCTGGTGGGCGCTGATGCCCTTCTTGCTGGCGGACATGAGGTAGGTCGCCAGCAGCCACTTGTTGAGCGGCACCTTGGAGCGTTCGAACACAGTCCCGACCGTCACAGAGAACTGCTGACGGCATTCCTTAGCGTTGCACTGATAGACGCCCGCGCGCGCGGCCTTACCGCCGACGTTGGTCGCGTCATCAACCGAACCGCAATGAGGGCAGATCGGGCCATGGGGCCAGCGGGTCGCCTCAAGATGGGCGCGGGCCTTGTCTGCGTCGGTGAAGATTGGATCGGTGAGGTTCATGGTTCGCTACGTCACTGTTTGCGATGCGCCAGAAGGGATCGAGTTTCTTCCGGCTGATACTCGTGATCCGCGCCACATCGCGGACACACCACCCGAAAGCTCTCCAATGGCAGATCGTCTTGATCTTCGAACGGGAACGCCACCGCGCAGCCTTTGCACTGAACGCCCTGAAGCATCTGGCCCGGCTGAAACTTTGGCATGTCCCGTCTCCTTGATTGACAACCTAGCGGCTCACCCTGCTTTGTCAAGTATATAACTGCCTCGGACGATCAAGAACACAACAAGAACATTTACCGGCGTTGGGAGACGGGTGACGGCGAGACTGCCCACCCTACCACTCCTTAAAGTGGGTTAGCCTGACGGGCTCCACCCACGCCCCGTATACCTCCCCAGAAACGAGCTCGAACCGGCCCCTGCGGTCGGCCTGTTGAACAGGGGGATCAGGAAAAGGTCTTGGCCGCTCGCGGTGTGGCTAATGGACCAGACGTTCAGAGCGCGTGGCGCGAGCGGGCACCGCCGCAGCCCTAGATGCGGATCATCAGTCGGCCTCCTCGGAGATCCGTTTGATCAAGCCGACAGGGCTGCCACGACCGATTCCAGCACCTGATGGGCCTTGGCGCGCATCTCGTCGTCGGTGGCGTCCTGGATCGGATGGTCGACCAGTACGTAGCGCGCATCCTCCATGCCAAGCGCCTTGCGCTGGACCTCGGCGGCTTCGGCGAACTCGCTGGAGGCGATGCTGACGGCGGGGACGCCCTGGATCTCGAACCACACAATGTCGTGCAGACTGCACGTCATGCAGGATCCTCAATCGGCGAGGGCTTCCACCAGCAAGCTGCACTCTGCCTTGATCTTGAGCCGGAGATCGGAGGGACAGGGCTTGGTGAAGGTCGGCTTGGCGTAGCGGTTGATCACCACCTTGGGGTAACGCGCCGCCAGCAGCCGCTCCAGTTCGTCCAGCAACACGCTACCGCGCGGCTTGGAGATATCGAGCAGGCCGATCACGCCGGAGATATCCCCCGTGCGCGGGGTGACCTGTCGGGTGACGGGCACCCGTTCGTCGGTGGGGTCCAGGATTGTCGTCATCGGCAGACTCCAAACTTCTATCGCGATGCTATCAGCAATCGATTTTGCGGGAAACGACCGTCGAGCCCATCGGGCCGGTCACCCAGCCGTGGAAGGCGGCTGAAAACTTCCCGGCATCGGCCCCGGCGACGACAATGTGGATGAACTTGCCGTCTGCAAACTTGCCGACAGGGGTGTCCAGTTGGGCTTCGCTCATTTTGGCGGCCGAGGACCGCGAGATGCCCGCGCCGGAAACCTCGCTGGCGACCATCTCGCGCAGCGGCCTGGCCGTGACCGCCTGGATGCGCTCACGCAGGCGCTGCTTGGAGTAGGGACCGTCGACCGTGAGCGTCTGGATGTGCTCGGGGCAGACCACCAGCAGCGCATCGGTCGGCATCCGGCGGATCTTGGGCAGAAACATGCCTTCAAGTCCAAGGCCGAGGGTTCCGGCGATCTGGTCGGGTTGGCGAGAGTCCTGGTCAACGATCTGCACAGGGCCGCTGGTCATGGCAAAGGCGGTAACCACCGAATCCTCCCGCTTGAAGCCGCGTTCGACGTGCAGCGGCTCCCAGGGCGAGCCTTCCTCCCACTCGGCGAAGCACATGGTGAACTTCATCGGATTGGACAGGGTGGAGCGATCCACACCGCCGGGCCGGGCACCGCCCAGGTTGCGGATCACCAGCCGAAGCGCGCGGCCGATGGTGGCGTTGGCGCGATTGCCGTTACCCAGCGCCGCGAGCCGCATGTTCATGCCGATCCGCTCGCGGATCGGGCCATTGACGACCAGCACCGGGGACGCCCCCATGGTGGTGGCGTTGACACCGTGGGCGTTGAACTCGTCAGTGCAGACCGCCTCGACCGCGGCGATCACCACCGGCAGGTATTCGGGCTTGCACCCGGCCATCACGGCATTGATTGCGATCTTCTCCACCGTCGCAGGGGCCAGGTTGGGCGGCACGATCGCCACGATGTCCTGTGGGTCGCGGGTCGTGCCCGACAGCATCCGCAACACCCGCTCTGGGGTGGGGGGCACGACCGGCAGGCCGTCGCTGAACCCCTGATCGAACATGAACTCTGCGATGTCGTCGGCGCTGGCGATCTCGATCCGCCGTGCGCGGATCGCGCTGCCCTCGGCCTCGGCCAGCAGGCGATCGTGGATTTCGGGGTCGAGGTGCTTGGAGCCGCAGCCAGGCCGCCAGTCCGGCAGGTCGGCCCATGCGATGGCGGCGGGCCTTGCCTGGAGATCTGTGGCGACCGTCTGGGCCAGCGCCTCCCACTCCGCACGCACGAAGCCTTCCAGCGGCGACCGCAGCACGCCGTCCTGACCGCTCCAGTAGACGGCGGGAACGATCTCAAAGCCCCAGGCCAGCGAAGCGCGTAGCGCGCTGTCGTCCAGAATGGGCAGGGTCAGGCCGTGGCGGTCCTTGAGGATGGCATTGCCATCGCTGGTCTGGCCGACCATCCAAATGTCGGCGACATCACCCCAGGCCTGGTGGAATGCCTCCAGCACCGGCGCGGCCAGGTTGCAGGTATGGCAGTCCTCCTTGACGAAGGCGATCAGGGTGGGCCGACCGGTCGGGAAGGCGCGCGCCCCGCCTGCCATGTCGCGCAGGGAGAAGGCCGGTGGGGTCGCGGTCATGGATAGCGCCTCGGATCGCGTTTCTGGCGGAGGTGGATGGGAATCGAACCCACCACACGCCTTTGGGACGTGTCACCGGTTTTGAAGACCGGGGAAGCCACCAGACTCCAGTCACCTCCAGCGTCGGGACCTTAATTCGGGTTCCACACCTTGACCACCTGGCGTGTGTCGCCCGCTCGGACCGTGTCGCCGCGGGCGTCCAGGTGCTCAAGCACCGGCACAATGAATTTGCGGGACGTGGCCAGCGCCTCCCGGGCCTGGGCGGTGGTGAATTCGGTCGGCGGCGGAAAGGCCGCGCTCAAGGTCTGGACAGCTGCGTCCAACGCATCGGCGTGGAAGATCAGAGTCTGACGCAGCGCGACGTTGCGCAGCGAGACCAGCCCTCCAGTGTCGGTCAGCAGGTCGACGAGGGCGGGATCGTCAGGGGTCGTCCCGACCAGGTCCTTGGGGCTCGGCGGGGTCATCCCGCCGGCGCGGAACTGGTCTTCGATGTCACGGACCCGCCGGGTCGCGGCGGCGGACAGGGCGGCGAACGGGTCATGGCGGCTCAGCGCCACGAGGCCGCGACTAAGCTGGATATCGCCACCCGCCGACAGCCCCTGTTCCACATGAGCGATCAGGGCGGGCGACATGACGCGGGCGAGTTCGCCCCGCAAGGTGCCGAGCGGCGCGCCGGCCTTCATGGGTTGATCGCGGTGGGCCTCGGCGAGCCGATCCAGATAGGCCCGTCGCCCCTCGATGATCGCGGCCTCGGAGGCCAACAGGTCGTCGTTCAGCCGCTCAAAGGCGCCCGCCAGGCGTGCCCGGACCTGCTCTGTAAGGCACCGCGAGAGCCGCGCCGCCTCCGCTGCCGATACCACGCCGCCGTCACGCTCGGCCAAATGGGCGGCGATCTGATCGAGTTCGCGCTCGCTGACCGCCTCAAGCAGCGCCCGACGGTTGTCCAGAGTCCGGGCGCGCAGCGGGGGCGCCGTCGGATCGAGCACCGTGACGCCGCCGATCGTCTCGGCCGGAGAGAGCCGACGCAGCACGCCTCGCTGGCCGGCGTGAGTGATCGTCGGACTGGCGAACCGCAACTGCGCCAGGCCCCGGCCGCCGGCTTGAATTGCGGCCGCGTCGATCAATCGCACTCGGGCCATGTCCTGCCGGGCGCCCCACAGCACCCTCAGCTCGTCGCCGGACTTGAGCGGGCGTGGGGTGTCCGGCGCGACGGCCAGTTCGACATCAACCCGGAGGGCCGGTTCGTAGCCCCCCGGCGCGCACAGGACTTCCCCGACCGCCACCTGCTCGACGGCGACGCCGCGCAGGCCCGCCGCGACTCGGCCGCCGGGGCCGGCCGTCTCCACGGCCTCGCCGTGAACCTGCAACTGCCGCAAGCTGACGCTCCGCCCCGATGGCAGCAGCAGGGCTTCTTCACCTGACTTCAGTGACCCGCCCTGAAGCGTACCGGTGACGACCGTGCCGGCACCGGTAAGGCTGAACACCCGGTCGAGGGGCAGGAAGGCACCCGACAGCGGCTCAAGGCGCGGAGCCCGGGCGGCCAGCGCCTCAAGCTCGGCATGGACCGCATCGAGGCCTTCACCCGTCACCGCTGAGCAGAACACCACCGGCTCCCCGCTCAGGAAGCTGTCGGCGAGATCGTCCACGATCTGGCGCTGGAGCGCGGGCCGGTCTTCCGCCGCCAGCCGATCTGACTTGGTGATCGCCACCAACCCGGCCCGGACACCCAGATAACTGGCGATCCGCAGGTGTTCGCGCGTCTGGCGGCCGACGCCCTCGACGGCGGATACCACCAGAAGCGCCGCCCGGGCGCCTGCGGTGCCCATCGCCATCGCCCGGATGAAGTCCTCGTGTCCCGGCGCATCCAGGAACTCGATGCCGCCGCCCGAATAGTCCCGCCAGGCAAAGCCCAGAGCAATCGAGAGGCCGCGCGCCTTCTCCTCCGCCAGTCGGTCGGTCTCAAAGCCGGTGAGCGCCCGCACCAGCGCCGTCTTGCCATGGTTGACGTGGCCGATCACCGCGAGGCTGAGGGGTGTCGATGGCGGTTCAGGAGGTTGGGCCGGCGCGGACATCGGGGAATCCACTACGTCATCCGGTCGGCTTGGCAAAGGCCGAGGCCGGTCTGTAAGGTTGGGGCTACAACGGGAGACGCCCCATTTCACCCAAGGCCTCCGAGACCGTTCGCGCGGACCCGCGCCGCCGCCTCCCGGCTGTGGGCGTTGTGTGCGGAGACGCTGGCGCCCGGCCACTGATCGCGCAGTTCGGTGCCGAGGCGCTGGCGCGGACGGTGCGAGAAGCCCTGGGGGAGGCCCGGACCGCCCTCGCGGCAGGCGGACAAGTGGCCCCGACGGTCGCCGAGCTGCTCTCGATCGCCAGTACTCGCCTGGAGGCTGGCGCGCGCGAGAGCTTGTTTCCGGTGATCAACGCGACTGGTGTGGTGATCCATACCAACCTCGGCCGCGCGCCGTTGGCGCCGGAGGCCGTGGCGGCTGCCCAAGCCGCGGCGGGATATGGCAATCTCGAACTGGATCTGGAGAGCGGCCGGCGATCTGCGCGGCACGAACATCTGGACTCGCTGATCACCGGGGTTACAGGCGCCCAGGCCGGGTTAGCCGTCAACAACTGCGCCGGAGCGGTGCTGCTGGCCCTGGCGGCGTTGGCCGAGGGCGCGCCGGTCATCGTGTCGCGGGGCGAGCTGGTGGAAATTGGCGGCGGGTTCCGGGTGCCCGACGTGGTGGCTCAGAGCGGCTCGGCGCTGGTCGAGGTGGGCACGACCAACCGCACGCACCTGCGCGACTACCAGCAGGCCCTGGCCGACCATCCTGCGGCGCGGATCATCCTGCGCACCCATCCCAGCAATTTCCGCATCACTGGCTTCACCAGCGCGCCGGCCCTGGATGCCCTGGCCCACTTCGCCCACGCCCACGGCCTGTTGCTGGTGGAGGATTTGGGCGGTGGGGCGCTGGTCGACCTGGCACCCTACGGGATCACGGGCGAGCCGACGGTGCAGGATAGCCTCAAGGCGGGCGTCGATCTGGTGCTGTTCAGCGGCGACAAACTGCTGGGCGGGCCCCAGGCCGGGATCGCGGTCGGCCGGCGGGAACTGGTCGATCGACTGGGCCGTCACCCGCTGGCGCGCGCGCTGCGCCTGGACAAACTCTCGGTCGCAGCCCTGGCCGCCACCTTGCGCCTCTACCGACCGCCATCCGATCCCACGAGTCGCATCCCTGTCCTGCGGATGCTGACCGAACCGGTGTCCATGGTGGCCGCGCGCGCGGCAGTGCTGATGGCCGCGATCGAGGCTACGCCGGCGCTTGAGGCCACTCTGCAGGACACCCAAGGGTATGCGGGGGGCGGAGCCATGCCGATGCAGGCCCTGCCCAGCCGGGCGGTCGCAATTCGGAGTCATCGATTCAGCGCCGAAACCTTCGCCCGGCGCCTGCGCACCGGCGCGACGCCCGTGCTTGGCCGGATCGACCAGGATCTTGTCTTGCTCGACCTGCGCACGGTCGCCGAGGCCGAGCTGGCTGTGCTGGCCGAGGCGGTCCAGTTGGCGTCCTGAACCCGCTGGTCCCCACGACATGTTCTTTTTGACATCGTGTGACGTGTGATCCTCGTCGCCGACATACCGCCGTCCGGACCCGCCCCTAGGCGGCGACGGCTTTCTGGGGGTGATCTGCGCCCTGGGCGTCGGCCTGGAACTCGATGATCTGGCTGGCAGCCATGGGGCGACCGATGAGGTAGCCCTGGGCCTGGTTGCAGCCCTGGGCGCGGAGGGCCTCGAGCTGGCCCCTGGTCTCGACGCCTTCGGCCAGGATCTTCAGCCCGACGGCGGACGCCAGTTCACTGATGGCCTTGATGATCGGCGCAGCATCCTGGCGTTCCTCCAGGGGCGTCACGAAGGACTGGTCGATCTTGATCTTGTCGATTGGGAAGCGGCCCAGATAGCTCAGGCTGGAATAGCCGGTGCCGAAGTCGTCCAGGGCGATCTGGAAGCCCATCTTGCGCAGATGCTCCAGGTTCTGGAGGACCACCGCGTCGGCCTCAAGCACGACCCCCTCGGTGATCTCGAACTCGAAGTCGTTTGGCTTGACGGCGTTTTTCTCCAGCAAGGTCCTGACCGTGGACATGAAGGCTGGGGACCGTAGCTGGATCGGGGAAACATTGATGGCCGTTCGCAGCCCCGGCCACAGCTTGGAGTCGGCAAACGCCTTGTCCATGGCGTAACGGCCCAGGGCCTCGCCAAGACCGGCCGCCTCCGCCATGGGCACAAACACGCTCGGAGAGATCTGGCCCCGGGTGGGATGGGGCCATCGCATCAGGGCCTCGACGGCGATGGTCGCGCCCGTCTCATTGATCTGGGGCTGATAAACCATCTGCAGATCGCCGGTCTGCAACGCCTGCCGAAGTTCGACCTCCAGGTCCATTTGCAGGCGCTGGGCGTGATCGAGAGAGTCGTCAAAGAAGGCCATGGCCGCCCCTGAGGCCTGGGCCGCAGCGTTGGCCAGGCGAGCCTGGCGGATGGCGTCCCGGGGGGCGATCCCTGGCGCATGGATGAAGTTGACGCCGATCGTGCTGGGAACCACCACCTCACCGACCGGCGTCGCCACTGGCAGGTCCATCAGCCTGTTGATCTGGCCACCGACCAAGGCCTGCCGGATGCCGCCTGTGGCCGGATGAAAGACCGCCAGCATGTTCTCGCCGATGCGGCCAACGCTGCTGCGCTCGCCAAAGGCGGAGACCAGGCGACGGCTCAACTCGCGCAGAACCTCGTCCCCGCAGCCATCACCAAGCCGGTCGTAGATGTCCCTCAACCGCCCAAGCCGGACAGAGACCACCACAAGAGACTGATCCTGGCCATGAGGCGCTTGAGTCTGCCGGCCAAGGGCCTCGATGAAGCCGTCCGCGTTAAGGAGTTGGGTCACCGGATCGTGGTGCTGGCGATAGGCGGTGGTGCCCCGCGCCGCCCGTTCGGCATTGCGCCCATTCTTCCACTGTCGCAGCAAGATCAGCCCCGAAGCGATCAGGCCGGCCAGGACAGCCGGCAGACTCTCCGCCATCGCCAGATCGTCACCGGCACGCAAAACCAGCAACACAATCAGAGCGATAAGCGTCACCAACGCCGCCAGGCTGAGCACGTCCATGGCATGACCAGCCAGGCTCTGGTCCAAAAGCGGGGCGGACTTCCTTTTGATCAAAATGGGTGACCCCCACCTAAGGCTGCCAGGCTCGCCCCCGCCAGATGCGACGGATAACGACGCTCAACGGCTAGGTGAGCACTCCCTAACGACATACTAATGTTAACGACCAGGCGCCGCGCGCCCGGGCGCTCAAGGGTTGGCCGTGACGCCCCCTTTAGACCCGCTCTTGGAGTGCTGACGGGCCTGTTCGAGCCATGCCGCGCATGGATTTCAGGCCTGTCGACCTGCGCCGCCTGGACCTTGAACGAGGCCAGATAGGGTCCACCCAAATCGAGTGAGTTGCCGCAAGCCAGGGTCAGGCGCGGTAGGCCCCGTCATGGTGCGGCAACTGTGTTCCCGCGCCCAGCACAACTCATATCGAGTGACTTTGGGGCAGCCCTGCGGTTCCGATTCATAGTTCTGAATGGTCTAGGCCCTATGGCTCGGGTCGGAGCGAGGGGCACTAGAGTACCGCGAATGGGTCAGGTTCGAACCAACAACAACCGTGCCGTGCGAAGTCTCCTCAGCCTGCAGTCTGGGGTTTCGACGGCTCGGGCGTTGAACCTGACGGCGGTCTGGCGGAAGCACAAAGGTGAGTCCGCCTATGTCGAGCATCCGTTCTTTAAGAGCCCGGTCCTCAATCGGGCCATTGTCCTGAAGCACCGGCTTCGGGCCGATGAGATGGAATTGCTGGGTTCGTCCAGGACCAACGCCACCAAGGTGATCCTGCCGCTGGACCCTGCGGACCTGCGGGTAGGGGCGCGCTCGTTCTTTATTCATCAGACGGGCTACCGCTCGCTACTGGAGGAGGTGGCCACCGGCGACCTGTCCGCTGACCGCCGAGATGAGGCCTTGCTCAACGTGCTCGATGGCCTGCCTTCGCTGGATCCCTTTCTGATGCGCGAACGGCTCCGGCAGGAGCAGTTCACCCCCGATCGCTGCTATTTTGACCTGTCTGAGGCCGACTCTGCTCAGATGTTTGAGTTTGTCCGGCAGGAACTTCGCCCCCTGGTTGGCTTGACCTTTGACGATCTGGATGTCCGGCTGTTCGAGAAGGCTGAAAAACTGGCCCACAAGATCATGTCAAACTCGTCTGACGCTGATCTTGACCCGCTGCGGCTTGGACTGGGGATGGAGAAGCACGCCTTTGAGGAGGGCGTGTTCTGCTGGAAGGGATTCATCTATTACAAGTGGACCCTGAACAACCTTCTACCCCAGATCAAACCTGTCTCTGATGAGATTGCCTCTGTGCGCCCCGTCGATAAACCCAATCTGGAAGACCGGATTTATATGGACGCTGCCAGGGAACGGTTGATCCAATCGGTCGATGCGGCGTGCATGACGGTCAGGTCTACGCTGAAGGTCTATGACAAGGCTTATCGAGACCTGACGCACAACGGCAAACCCGCCGCCTTCCGGGAGTTTCTGCTGAAAGCGCCCAGCCTGTTCTATGAACTTGGCGAGCGGCTGGGGAGCGTCGACCACATTGTCAGCTTCTGGCGCTATCGCTTCCCCGTCGGGGCGCGGCCAAAGATCTCCACTGAGGATCTGTTCGACATGTTCGCGGATTTCGAGTCCAGCCTGAGCTTCGAGCCCCGCCAACTGATCGTCCGCTAGGACAAGCCTTAAGGGGCCAGAGGCTGGGTCAGGTCGAAGTCGACCCGAAACAGGCGGCCTGGCCGGGCGAGCTCATAGGTGAAGGTCTCGGGCGACAGCTCCAGGGACCAGACATTGGTGTTGGACACCGTCCGGTCGGTGCGGTTGAACAGGGCAATGGAGTCTGCATCCACGGGGAAGCTCTGACGGCCCGCAGATCCGGCCTCCAGGCTGTCGCCGCCATATTGCGAGATCTCGTCCTCCACGCCGTCAGCATGGCGATGGTCATGTTTGAGCCGCAGGCGGTCCTCGCCCAGGCGGGTGATGACCCAGGTCCGCGAGCGGTCTTCGCCCACATGGAAAGGAACCCGGATTTCGGTTGCGCTGCAGCTGGCCACGGTCATCACCAACTGGGCCTCCCGGAACGCCGCATCGGTCTCGTTGCCCGCCGCCACCTTGCCCGAGAAACTCTGGCCGCAGAGCTTGCCCAGGGCATCGAAGAATTCACCGGCCGGGCTCTGCGCCAGGGCTGCAGGGGCGAAGGCCAGCCAGGCCACGGCGGCAACAGTGAGGGCACGTTTCATCGGGACACTCCTTGAGGGCACCCTGCGGCGCTCCGGATGAGCCGATCCTAGACCCATTGCTGGCCGGACGGCCATGGCCCGGACCCCTGCCTCGCTCAATCCCTGTGTTTTCGCCGTCACCTTGCGCGCCAGGCGATAGAGTTCGACGGGCTGCAACCTCATCAGGGCCCCGATCCTCCGCCATGGGTTAGGCTGCCCACGACCCCTTTGCCGATTCGGACCCCGCGATGAGCAAGCCCCCGCATCTGAACTACCGCCCAATGGATGACGGGCGCTACGAGGTGTGGCTCCATGCTGTGGTCACTCAGGACGCCCTGCTTGGCCTGCACGGGGTGCTGGCACAGTATGACGCCGAAGCCCCCCCCGAAAGCGCCCCAGAGGCCGACCACGACGGCGCCTCGGGCAAAGAGATCGGTGCCGACGGGGCCAGCGCCAACGACGACACCGAGATGGATGGCGGCAAGGCCCACTGACCCTCCTGGTCAGTGCAAATCAGCCCCCGCTCGGCGACCTCAAGGACCGGAGCATCAGCTCGTGGACATAGGCCGCCACGTCGGAGAGCGCGGCGTCCAGGGCGTCACGGACCGCCGCCAGTTGGCCTTCCCCCTCGACCTCGGCGGCCTCACAGGCTGCAGCCAAGGCACCAGCCCCGATGCCCCGCGCCGTTCCCTTGATCGTATGGACCGCGTCGCGCCAGCCCTCCTGGCCCGGGACAATCATCGGCGCCCACAGGCTGGCCTGCTGACGGAACAGTTCTAGGACTTCCTGCACCACGCCCAGGTCACCGGCGGCATAGGATTCCAGATAGGCGAAGTCCACCGCCCCGGTCAGATCGCGTCGCGCCATAAAACTCTCAGTCCCTCGCTTGCCAAGCCCGGAAATCCGGCTATGTTCCGCGCCCTCGCCGGGACCCCCGTCAATCGGGCTCCGACGCGATGGGTGCATAGCTCAGTTGGTAGAGCAGCTGACTCTTAATCAGCGGGTCGTAGGTTCGAATCCTACTGCACCCACCAAGTTTTCCCATGAGAACTGTTGGTGGTCGGGCCGTGAAGGGCTTGGTCTGTCTGGCGCGAGGTTCGGGAATGTCGATGCTTGCCCTGCTGGGCCTGTCGATCATCAACGGCACCACCTTCGCCCTCTTCGCCCTGGACAAGGTTCGTGCGCAGACCGGTGGCCGCCGGGTGCCTGAGCGCACACTCCTGGGACTTGCCGCCCTGGGCGGGTCCCCAGCGGCCCTCGCGGCCCAGCAGATCCTGCGCCACAAGACCCGCAAACAGCCCTTTGGGGCCCGGCTGGCCGCTATTGCTGGTACCCAGGCCATCGCCCTCGCTGCGGGTCTGGCCCTGCTGGAGGGATGAGCCGGTCGCCGCTCAGCCCGTCACAGGGCATGGAAAATGCTCTAGACCTGTATCACCCTGCGGGGTGGCGAAGGGCTATCAAGGCCCAGGGAACCAGGGGAGTGGCCGATGATGAAACTCTATAGCGGGGACCTGAGCCCCTATTCCGCCAAGGTGCGGATGCAGATCTACGCCAAGGGCATCGAAGATATTGAACTGGCGCCGCCGCCTGGCTTCCCCCAGGCCGGCTTCAGCAAGGTTTCCCCCATCGCCCGCATTCCGGCCCTCGACCTGGGGGATGAGGTGATCGCCGAGTCGGAGGTGATCAGCGAGTATCTGGAGGAGGTCTATCCGACCCCGCCTCTGCTGGGCACTTCACCCCGGGAACGGGCCCGCATCCGCACGATCTCGCGGATCGCCGACATCTACGTCATGAACAACATCTTCATGTGCATCCCCCAGGGCCGGCGCTCCACCCGCAGTGAGGCCGTCCGCGACCTGCTGACCGGCCAGACCGCCCGGGGCGTTCGCACCCTGGAGCACTATCTCGATGGCTCCGGCTTTGCAGTGGGCGGTGCCCTGACCCTGGCCGACTGCACCCTGGTCCCGGCCCTGTTCCTGGTAGAGAACGTCACCCCGACCTTTGATGTGCCCGATCCCCTGCAAGAGGCCCCAAAGGTCGGTGCCTATTGGCGGCAAATCCAAGAGAACCCCCTCGCCGCCCGTGTTCTGGTGGAGCTGCATCGCGGCCTGGAGGAACGTCAGGACCTGATGCGCAAGGCCGGCGCCTGATCCCTCCCGAGCGGGTCTGATTTTCGTCCTGATTGGCTATCATGATGTCGACACGGGTCGCCCATGGGCGGTGCGTTTCGATAAGGTCGCGTGGACCTGCCCGATCCAACCCCGAAGGAAGCCTCCCTATGTCCGCTAAAGCGCTTCGCCTTGCCCTTCTGGGCACCTGCCTGCTGTCCAGCCCGGCCTTGGCCCAGGGGGCCACAGCGGCGACCGAAGCGCCGGCCGCCGTGGCACCGGCCGCAGCCTTCAGCCTTGCCCCGCTGCCCTATGCCTATGACGCCCTGGAGCCGCTGGTTGACGCCGAAACCATGCGCATTCATCACGGCCGCCATCATCAGGCCTATGTGAACAATCTCAACGCGTTCCTGGCAGCGACCCCTGGCCTGGCTGGCAAGTCCCTTTTGGACCTCCATCAGGAGACCTCCAAGCATCCTGCGGTACTGCGCAACAATGCTGGGGGGCACTACAACCACACCCTGTTCTGGGAGCTGATGGCGCCCAAGGGTCAAGGGGGCGAGCCCAGTGCTGTGCTGATGGCGCAGATCAACAAGGACTTCGGGTCCATGGAGGCCTTCAAGACGGCCTTTCAGGCCGCCGGCGCCCAGAGGTTCGGCTCAGGATGGGCCTGGCTGGTCTGGGACGGTGCCAAGCTCGTGGTCACCTCAACGCCCAATCAGGACAATCCGCTGATGGACGACGCCCCCGTCAAGGGCGCGCCGATCATCGCCAATGATGTCTGGGAACACGCCTATTATCTGAAGCACCAGAGCAATCGCGGGGCCTATCTCACCACCTGGTGGGAGGTGGTGAACTGGAATGAGGTCAACCGCCTGTTTGACGCCGCACGCCAGTAGACGCTCCGCCATAGGGCAGGCCCACCTGCCTCTGCGTGGCCTTCGGGCCTGCAGAGGCAGCGGGCAGACCCCCTGATCGCTTCAAGGCCATCGGAGCCCCCTAAAGCCGGCACCGGCCAGGGCTCAGGCCCCTGGTGACGCTCGCTCTTCCGGTGTGTGCGCCGTCTCCGGGGGATCGTTCAACGGCGGCAGATGGGCGGCCACCAGATCGTCCCGTTCGGCCAGCCGCACAGCACGTCGCACATTCAGACGCAGAAGCAGTTCAGCCGACGGCCACCGCCGCCGCACGTCGCTGAGACGGGCGATCAGATCGGTGCCCATCACGTTTTCCGTCTCACCGGCATAGATGAGCCGTGTCTCGGCCTCTGGACCGGTGTCGGAGATGACATAATTTGCCCCCGCCATAGGCGGAATGCGGTCATTCTCCAGGGCGGTATAACGGTAAGTGGCGCCGGTCTTGCCGACGAAATCCAGTTGGCGGGCCAACACAACGCTCCCAGCCTAGTCTACGCATTTTCAAGGGATCGGCGATCAAGCCGCCGACAGACCCCTCTCTACACGGTCGAATTGGGCGAAAGCGAGACGCCATTCACAGCCAAGCTCGTGAATTTCAGCACTTTCGCGTGCTCAGGAACAACCGTCGCCATAAGGCGTTCCGACCGAACCCCCGGCTCTGCTAAGATTGGCGGGGCGGCCCCTGTCGAGTCCGCCATGAGTTTGGAGCCGCACCATTTCCAAGGTTTCCCCCACCGGTGACCTGCCCGCTGCGTTCGAACTCGTTGGCGAGGGGGACGTGCGCACGGTGAAGTTGACCGGCGACTGGACCCTGAATGCGGTCGACCGGGAAGGTCGGCGCCTGTCGGCCGCGCTCCGCAGCGCCCCGGTACAGCATTACGATCTGACCGATGTGGGCCGGATGGACACCGCAGGTGCCTTTGCGCTGATCCGGGCTGCCGGGGGCACCCTGGACCTTGCGAGGGTCGAGGCCCGGCCAGAAAGCCAGAGGCTGATCGAGCTTGTGGCCAGGGCGGCGGCAAAACGAGAGGTGCCGAAGGAAGAGCCCCGCGGTTGGCACGAGATGACCGTGCGGATCGGCAAGGGGGTGGTCGGCACCGGCTATGACGCCTTCGACACCCTGGTATTTGCCGGTCACCTGCTGATCGTTCTGGCCAAGAGCCTGATCAATCCCTTCCGGATCCGCTGGGCGTCGGTGTTCTCCCTGGCCGAGCGCGCCGGACTGGACGCCATCCCCATTGTCGCCCTGACCTCCTTCTTTATTGGCGCTGTGGTGGGCCTGCTGGGCGCCAACATGCTCCGGGAGTTTGGCGCCCAGGTGTTTGCCGTCGAGCTGATTGGCGTTGCGGTGCTGCGGGAGTTCAACATCCTCATCACCGCCATCCTGCTGGCTGGACGCTCGGCCTCATCCTTCGCCGCCGAGATCGGCTCGATGAAGATGAACCAGGAAGTCGACGCCATGAAGGTCATGGGCGTTGATCCCTTCGAAGCCCTGGTCTTTCCCCGCTTCATGGCCCTGTTGATCACCATTCCTCTGTTGACCTTCGTGGCCACCCTGGCCGGGCTCTGCGGCGGTCTGGCCATCACCTGGACCGTGCTGGATATTGGGCCGAGCTTCTTCTTCCAGCGGATCCTGGAATATGTGGGCCCTACCCATTTCTGGGTGGGCATGTCCAAGGCCCCGATCATGGCGATCGTCATCGCCGGGATCGGCTGTCGGCAGGGCATGGAGGTCGGCGGTGACGTGGAGTCCCTGGGCCGACGGGTGACCGCCGCGGTGGTGCACGCCATCTTCGCCATCATCATGATCGATGCGGCCTTCGCCCTGCTCTATATGGAGCTGGACATTTGACCGGTCCAAGTCCCCTCACCCCAAGCTTCGCCTCTCCCGCCGAGCCGGCAGAGGACTATGTGATCGAGGTCGAGGGCCTGCGATCACAGTTCGGCGATCATGTGGTCCACGAGGATCTGCACCTGAACGTCCGTCGGGGTGAAATCGTCGCGGTGGTTGGCGGGTCAGGGTCTGGCAAGTCGGTGCTGCTGAACTCGATCATCGGTCTGAAGGTCCCCGAGGCTGGGATCGTCAAGGTCTATGGCCAAGATGTCGCCCGGACCCGGGAGTCCGGGGGACTGGAACGCCGCTGGGGCGTTCTTTTCCAGCACGGTGCCTTATTCTCCAACCTGACCGTGCGGGAAAACATCGAGGCGCCCATGCGCGAGCACACCCGGCTGTCGCCGCAGGAGATGGAAGAGTTGGCCGACCTCAAGATCGCCCTGGTCGGCCTGCGCCCCGATGCCGGGGCCCTCAAACCGTCCGAGCTTTCCGGCGGCATGCGTAAGCGGGCGGCGCTGGCCCGGGCCCTGGCGCTGGATCCCGAGCTGCTGTTTCTGGACGAGCCGACCGCCGGCCTTGACCCGATCGGGGCCGGTGCCTTCGACGAACTGATCCATGATCTGTCCGAGAGCCTTCACCTGACCGTGTTCATGATCACCCACGACCTCGACAGCCTTTACACGATCACCGATCGGGTGGCGGTGATCGCCGACCGCAAGGTGGTGGCCGAGGCCCCGGTCGCCGAACTGGAAACATCTGATCACCCGTGGATCCGGGAATACTTCCTGGGGCCTCGGGGCCGCGCTGCGGCGAAAGCCACCGCCCAGGGGAGCCTCGCCTGACCATGGAAAAGAACGCCAATTACGCCCTGGTGGGCCTCTCGACCCTGATCCTGTTTGTCGGGCTGGTGATCTTCAGCATCTGGCTGGCGCGTGTGGCCTTTGCCCGGGACTATGATGTCTACGACATCCTGTTCCAGGGGCCTGTTCGAGGCCTGACCCAGGGTGGCGAGGTGCATTTCAACGGCATCAAGGTTGGCGAGGTCACGGATATCTCGCTCGACCGGACAAATCCCAGCCGGGTGATCTCGCGGGTGCGGGTGAATTCCGATGTGCCGATCCGGGTGGACTCCTTCGCCACCCTGGAACCCCAGGGCATCACGGGCCTGAACTATGTGCAGATCTCAGCCGGCACCTCGACGAGGCCCCTGCTGAAGGAGGCCGCACCCGAGGGTGAGGTGCCCGTGATCCAAAGTCAGCGCAGCGCGCTGGCGGACCTCTTGGAAGGGGGTGGAACGGTCCTGTCGCGCACGGTGGAGGCCCTGGACCGGGTCAATCGCGTCCTGTCCGACGAGAATATTGTGACCCTGGGGGCGGCCATTTCCGATGCCCAGGCGGTGACGGCTGAACTGCGCGAACGCAAGGCGATCATCGCCGACGCCCAGGTCGCTCTGCAGAACATCGGCGAAGCCGCCAAGGAAGCCAGAGCCCTGGCGGCCTCCACCCGCGACATTGTCGATACCGATGGCCGCGCGGCCATGGCGAGCCTGAGTGAAGCCGCCACAGAAACCGAGTCCGCCGCCGCCGACCTGCGGCGGATGCTGGCGGCCCTTGAAGGCCCCACCTCGGACTTTGCCACCTATGGCCTGCCCCAGGTGGCCCGCGCAGCCGAAACCCTGGAGGAGGCTGCAGAGTCCCTTTCGCGCCTGACCAACGAGGTCAATGCCAATCCCCGCGGCGTGGTGGGCAAGGCACCGGCCAAGGAAATGGAAATCCAGCCATGATCACGTTTGTGCGCACCCTGGTTATCACCGGTCTCGCCCTTGGCCTGTCGGCCTGCGTCACGCTGATCCCGGAGACAAAACCTGCGCAGCTCTATCGCTTCGGCGGAGGTGTGGCCGACGCCTCAGCTGCTGCGCGGACCGAAGGCAGCGTCGGCGTGGTGCTGTCGGGCTCCAGCTTCCCCAGGGCGTCCAGCGGCGACCAGATCCTGACCCTCACCGGCAGCCAGGCCGCCTATGTGGCAGGCGCCCGGTGGGTGGCCCCGGCCAGCATCCTGTTCGATGAAGCCCTGGCCCAGGCCTTTGATCGTAATTCAGGCCCTGCCCGGCTGATCACCCGGAGCGAAGTCCGCCCGGCCTCAAGCCTTCTGCGGCTGGATGTTCGCCGGTTTGAGACGGTCTATGATCCAGGCAAGGCTACAGCCCCTGTGGTCGTCGTGCGTGTGCGCGCGACCCTGACAGCCCGAGACGACCGCACTCAGGTGGCCGAGGAAATCTTCGAAGCTCAGGTCAGGGCCTCAGATAATCGGGTCGGACAGATCGTCGCTGCCTACGACTCTGCGGTGGGCCAGGTCCTGGAGTCCGTCGTCGACTGGTCTAATCGGGAGGGGCGGCCTAACCCCTGAGGTCGCGACCGCCGCTGCACCTTTCGCGCAACCCAAAACGGTATCTCTAGTAATCGCCCTCAAGGCGTGTATTCCAGGCAAACGGCGACTTGCGACCTTCGCCTGACGACTGTGCAGACGGGTGCGCAAGGTTCGCCCGGATTGGGCGGCTTGAAGTCAGCTTGGCCCTGAACCCCCTTCCGAGTTCCGCCTGCAGCTTGATAAGGCCCACGGCCGCTGGACCCTTGATCCTGATGGTCAGCGCACTTTGCGCCCCCAGCGGAAACCAGCATGGCCGAAGCCCGCGAAAAGTTCGTGGCCTGGGTCGGCGCGCAGATCCTGCCCCACGAGGGCGATGTGCGCCGATGGCTGAGCCGTGCCGGATGGAAACGCGATGAGATCGACGACATCGTTCAGGATGCCTATTGCCGCATCGCTGCGCTGGTGAGCATCGATCATATTCAGAATGGCCGCGCCTACCTTTTCCAGACGATCCGCAGTGTCGTGACAGACAAACTGCGACAGGCCCGCGTGATCTCAATCGCCCGCCCGACGGAATTGGCGCTGCTGAACGTCCTAGATCATGAACCCTCCGCTGAGCGGATCGTGGCCAGTCGGCTGGAACTGCGCCGGGTCCAGGCCGTGATCCAGGCTTTGCCGGAGCGATGCAGAACGATATTCATGCTGCGCCGGGTGGATGGGCTGTCTCAGCGGGAGATCGCTCGGCGGCTCGGCGTGACCGAGAATGTGGTTGAGGCCCAGGCGGCGCGCGGACTGCGCCTCATCCTGAGTGCCCTGACCGAGGACGACGGAGGGAAAGAGGCGGCTAGCCGCACGCAGTCTGATGTCAAAGGGTCAAGTCGCCAGAGAGATTGATGACGAGGCCGCCCTTTGGGCGGTCAAGACCGATGGGCGTGATCCTTCTGCAGAAGCTGACCCGGGACTCAATGCATGGCTGGCTGGTGATCCCCGTCGCGCCGGCGCCTATCTTCGAGCCCAGGCTGCGCTCAGCCTAGTCGACCGGGCGCGGGCGCTGCCCCCATCTGAACTCGAGCCCATCATCACGGTCCATACGATCCCCCGTCGGGCTTTGCTGGCCTGGGGTGGCGCTAGCGCAGTCGCTGCCGCCGGCGGCGCCGTTGTGATGATGAACCTCGGTGAGACGCGACAGAGTACGGGTCTTGGGGAAATCCGCCGGGCCCCCCTGGCCGATGGCACCCAGGTGGTCTTGAACACCAGCACCGACCTTAAAATCCGACTGACCGCGCGCCAGCGAAGGGTGGAGCTCCTGAACGGCGAGGCCTGGTTCGACGTGGCGCAGGAGACCGAACGACCGTTCCGAGTCCAGGCCGGCAAAGCCCAGTTCCAGGCCCTGGGGACGGCCTTCAGCGTCAGGCGGCTTGGCGACAGGACAGATCTGCAGGTTACCGAAGGCACGGTCGAGGCGTGGGTCACCGCCAGCAATGAACGGGCTGTGGTGAGCGCGGGACACCGCTTGACCCTCAGCGGTGAGGCCGGCCCCCTTGTTGTAAGGCCCGATCATGCTGCCATCCGGCGAAGCCTCGCCTGGCGCCAGGGAGAAGTCGTCCTGGACGGCGAGACCCTCGCCGAGGCCGCCCGTGAGTTCAATCGCTACAACACCCTGAAAATTGTGGTGGAGGACCCGGAGCTGCGGCAGGAACGGCTCGTAGGGCTGTTCCGAACCGGTGATCCGGAGTCTTTTGTGGCGTCCGTGACCAGTCTCACCGGCGCAGAGTCCTACCGGGTCGGCGAGGAACTGCGCCTCCGGCGCCGCTGAACCCGTCGGCACCCGGACATATCTGACTAATTTTCGAGCGATATCGACGGATGCCCCAAGGTGAGCCTCCGGCGGCCCCGGATTGTTCACCCCCCCTCGTCCTCCCCCATGACGCCGGATGGAGCCGGCTCGAGAGATGGGGGATAGTATGAGCACCAGTTCCAAGATCATGGGCGTGTGGCGGCGTCGGTTGTTCGGCGCAGCCGCTGTGGGCGCGATGATGACGGCGGCCCCGGTCTGGGCCCAGGTCCAGCCGTTTCAGGTGGCCGCCCAGCCCGCCTCGTCGGGCATAGCCGAGTTCGCCCGCCAGGCCGGTGTGCAGATCCTCGTCGCCGCCGACCAAGTCCGCAACAAGCAGACCCGTACCGTGCAGGGCGACCTGCCGGTTCGACAGGCCCTGGAGGGGCTGCTCGCCGGGACCAACCTCGTGGTGGTGGCCGATGATGGCCGCACCATCACCCTGGGTCCTGCGCCCACCTCCCTGATCCGTACGGCCTGGCAGGGGGCTGCCGCCCCCATGCCGACCACGGCGCCCGCTGCGCCCCTCGAGGCCACACCGGCCGGCGAGATCGAGGTCGGAGAGGTCGTCGTGACGGGTTCCCGCCTTCAGGTGAGCGGCTTCCAGGCGCCCACCCCGGTGACCACCGTCGGTGCCGCAGAGATCGAGCAGCGGGCCTCCGCCAGCGTCTTCGAGATCGTGCGAGACATTCCGAGCTTCCGGGGCTCCAGCGGCCCCAGCGTGAACTCCACAGGCGCCCAGAACGCCTCCAAGGCCAATCTCGACCTGCGCGGCCTGGGCAGCCAGCGGACGCTGGTGATGATGAACGGTCGCCGCCATGTGCCCGACGGCCAGACTGGCCTGTTCGACACCAACCTCATTCCCACAAGCCTCATTGAGCGGGTGGAGATCGTCACCGGCGGCGCTTCGGCGGCCTACGGCTCTGACGCCGTGGCCGGGGTGGTCAACTTCATCCTGCGCAACCGGATGGAGGGGCTCGACATCAATCTGCATTACGGCGTGTCCCAGCAGGGGGACAATGTCGAGGTCAATGGTGCCACCGCCTATGGAACCTCCTTCGCCGATGGCCGCGGCCATTTCATCATCGGCGGCGACTTCACCCTGAACAACGGTTCGGGTCTGATGGACTCTCGGGAATGGGGGGAAAGCTATCCTGGCGTCCTGTCCCTCCCCGCCAACCGCCCGGCCGGCCTGCCCGCCACCATCATCTCCAACAACGTCTTCACCTCAGCCTACAACTCCAACGGCCTGGTGCCCTCGGGACCCCTGCGGGGCACAGCCTGGAACGCCGATGGCGGCGTCTTCCAGTACCAGTACGGCTCGATCATCGGGAACACCGAGATGATCGGCGGCACCGTCGACAGCTGGGAGAATCCTGACCAGCGCCTGCGTCCGGCCTATGACCGCAGCGCTGCCCTGGCCAGGGTCGAGTATGAACTCACCCCCGGAATCGATGCCTTTGCGCAGCTGCACTACGGCAACCTGCTGACCTATGGTCAGTCGTTCGGTGCGCGGATTCCCAACTACAACAACTATCCCGTCCTGATCTCCAACCCCTTCCTGCCAGCCTCCGTGGTGGCGGCCATGCGGACCGCCGGGGTCGACCGCATCCCCTACAGCGCCACCCGCCGCGACGACGTGGGCTCGATCCGCTCCAGGAACCGCACGGAAAGCCTGCAAGCCGACTTTGGTCTGGATGGGGAAATCTTCGGCGACTGGAGCTGGGACGTCGGACTGGGGCTGGGTCGGGCAACCTTCAATCCCAACCTCAGCGGCACGCCGCGCACCGCCGACTTCTTTGCCGCCGCCTATGTGGTGACGGGGCCGGACGGCAAACCGGCCTGCGGCCCGGTGGCCACTAACCCGCACTACCTTGCTCAGCGACCGGATGAGCGCGCCAAGTGGATCGCCAACCTGTCGCCCGGCTGCGTGCCCTACAATATCTTCGGCGCCAATGTGGAGCAGAACAAGGCCGCCCTGGCCTATTTCAACTCCGCCTCCCAGCAGAGCAATGACCTGCGCCAGTACACCGTTCAGGCCAACCTGGCTGGCGACATTATGGAACTGCCGGCCGGCCCCGTCGCCATCGCCACCGGCTTCGAATGGCGCAAGGACACGGCCGACGTGAACGGCTGCCCCGACTGCAAGCGTGGGGCCCTGATGAACCAGAACTATCCCACCTACACCGGCGAGATCGAGGTCAAGGAAGCCTATCTGGAAGGCGGCGTGCCGCTGCTGCGCGACCTGCCCCTGGCCCAGAGCCTGGATCTGAACGGCGCCATCCGACGGACCAACTATTCCACCTCAGGCTCCGTCACCACCTGGAAGGTCGGGGCCACCTGGGAGCCCGTCGACGCCCTGCGTCTGCGGTTCACCCGTTCCCGGGACATCCGAGCCCCCAACATCAACGAGCTGTTCAATCCCGGCTCGGAGGGCAACCCCAATGTGGTGAACCGGGTCACCGGGCGCTCAGGCTTCACCAAGAGCAATACGGTGGGCAATGATCAGCTGGTCCCGGAGACCGCCGACACCACGACGGTCGGCCTCGTCTTCCAGCCCACCTGGGGGTGGACCACGGGTTTCCGCGCCTCGGTGGATTATTATGACATCGAAATCCGCGATGTGATCGCCACCCTGGGGGTTCAGGAAATCCTCGACCGTCTGCTCGTCGGCGGCGACCAATCCTTTGCCCGGTTCGTGGATCTGGACCCCACCAGCCCGATCGGCGTGGCCCGGGTCAATGTGCCCCAGCTCAATCTCAACGCCCTGAAGACCAACGGGGTGGACATCGAGATGGCCTATCGCGCGCCCCTCGACACCCTCAACGTGCCGGGCGACCTGACCCTGCGCGCCCTGGGAACCTGGGTTGACGACCTGAGGACGATCGCTGGCGTGCGAGACACCGATAACGCCGGTGCCACCGTGCCCACCTGGTCCTGGAACGGCCAGGCGACCTACAACCTGGGTCGGGTCACCGCCAACCTGATGGTCCGCTACACGAGCCCCATCAAATACAACGTCAATCTCGTGGGACCTGAGAACCCGAACTACAACCCGGCCGCCTCCAACAGCGTGAACAAGAACGTCTGGCCCGAGGCGGTCTACTGGAACACCAGCCTCCGGTATCAGGTCGTCGACCAGCCGGGCCGGCAGATCCAGGCCTATCTCAACATCGATAACCTGTTCGACAAGGACCCGCCGATCGTGGCCATCAGCCTCGGTGGCTCGCCCTATGACCTGGTCGGCCGCGCCTTCAAGGCCGGCGTTCGGATGACCTTCTAGATGTCGCCCCTTGAACCCCAAATTGGACTCAGCGCTGTGATCAGACATGCCATCCTTACCGTCGCGCTCGCCGCCCTGGCGGGACCGGCCCTGGCGCAGGAGCCAATCCCCCTGCGCGCCACCCCCGACGCCCATCTTCGCTCAACCCCGGAAACGGTGCTTCGGGGGTCGATCTCGGCCACCCGGTCACCGGTCCTGAGCATTACTTCGGGTCAGACCGTGCGGATCGATACGGTCTCCCATTCGGGCATGACCGATGACCCCGTGGCCTACTTTGCCCAGGCCGGAATTCCCGCAGATGAGGTGCTGCAGGACGTGAAGGACATTGCCGCAGCCAGCACCGGGGCGGGCTGGCGGGGTCATGCCCTGACTGGCCCCATCTATGTGGAGGGCGCTGAGCCCGGCGACATGCTGGAAATCCGTGTGGTCAACCTGGAGCACCGCGTCCCTTATGGCGTGAACAGCCCCGGCACCGGCGGCGTGGTCGAGGGCCTGCTCAAGGAGCAGGTCCAGAAGATCATCAAGCTCGATCTGGAGCGCAATGTGGCGCTCTTCTCGCCAGAGATCGAGATCCCTCTCGCCCCCTTCATGGGGATTATGGCGGTGGCGCCTGATCCGGCCATTGGCTCGGTGGGTTCCCGCGCGCCGGGCATATTCGGCGGCAATATGGACCTCAACCGGCTGCTGGTGGGCTCGACCCTCTATCTGCCGGTCTTCAACCCTGGAGCGCTATTCTACACCGGCGACTCCCACGCGGTTCAGGGGGACGGGGAAGTCTCTGGCAATGCCCTTGAGGCTTCCCTGACCGCCACGCTGCAGTTCATCGTTCACAAGGGAAAAGGCGCGACCATGCCCGCGCCCTTCGCCGAGGACGCCGAGAACTTCTATGTCATGGGCCTCGATGAGGACCTGGACAACGCCATGCGCAAGTCGGTGGAGAACACGGTCGCCTTCCTGGGATCCCACGCCGGCTTGAGCACAGCCGACGCCTATTCCCTCTCCAGCCTTGCCGTGGACTTCGCCGTCGCCGAGGCGGTGGACGGGGTGGAGATCATCTATGGGACGGTGCCGAAGTCACTGTTCCTGAAGACCGAGCCCTACTGGACGCAGTGAGACCTACGGGGGCGGCGCAAGCCGCGTCGCCCCTATCCTTCGAACGGCTCCAGCCCATGCTGGCGCCGGGCGGCGGTCAGGGTGTTCTGCAGCAGACAGGCCACCGTCATCAGGCCCACACCGCCGGGCACGGGCGTAATCGCGCCAGCCACCTCACGGGCCTCCTTGAACGCCACGTCACCCACCAGCTTGGTCCTGCCGGCTGCGGCCTTTTCAGGGTTGTCGAAGGGCACCCGGTTGATCCCCACATCGATGACCGTTGCGCCGGGCTTGATCCAGTCCCCGCGGATCATCTGCGGGCGCCCAACCGCGGCCACCAGGATATCAGCCTGACGGCAAACCGCAGCCAGATCACGGGTCCGAGAGTGGGCGATAGTCACCGTGCAGTCGGCCTGCAGCAGTAATTGCGCCACCGGTCGGCCTACCAGCACCGAGCGTCCCACCACCACGGCGGTCTTGCCCGTCAGATCCCCCAGGGTCTCCCGCAGCATGATCATGCATCCGAGGGGGGTGCAGGGTGTGAGCGCCGGCTCCCCGCTGGCCAGCCGACCGGCATTGACCACATGCAGGCCGTCCACATCCTTGTCGGGATGGATGGCTGCGAGCGCGGTGCGGGTGTCCAGGTGACCAGGCAGTGGCAGCTGCAACAGAATGCCGTGCACCCGGGGGTCGGTATTGAGCGCCTCGATCAGCTCCAGCAGCGCCGCGAGCTCAGTGTCACCGGCCAGGCGATGGGTCACGGAATACATGCCCACGGCCTGAGACTGTTCCCCCTTGGACTTCACATAGACCTGGCTGGCCGGATCATCGCCAACGACGATCACCGCAAGGCCAGGCTGAAGGCCATGGTCGGCCCGCAGCTGAGCCACCTGCGCGGCCACACTCAGGCGGACGCGCTCAGCATAGACCTTGCCGTCGATGATCTGGGCCTGAGGCATGGGGACTCCTGGTCGGGGGTGAGTGGGCCTGCCACTAAGGCGTCTCGCCCGCCGACGCAAACCCCGCGCCGGTCTTCAGCGACCACAGGCTCAATCGATGGAGAACAGGGCGTTGAAGGGATCAACCTCACCCGACACAACATCAGCCACCTTCACCGGTCGCCAGCCCACCTGGGAGTCGGCACTGTCGCGCCAGGCCTCGACCACAAGGTCCCGCAGCTCTGAGGCACCTGCCCCGGTGCGGGGGATGACGAAGGCGATCCCGCGGGGGTCGGCTGGGGCGAACCCACCAGCTTTCTCCAGGGCGTAGAACGGCTCCACCAGGGTGAAGGTGGACAGGATGTAGTCGACGGTCCGAGCTTCCACGGCGCAGTCGCATAGCCGCAGAGGGGCCATCGCCCCCTTTACGTCGGCGAGTTTGACGTTGGCGCGGGTGAATTCACCCTCAAACAGGCTGTGGATCTTCTCGGTGGTGTAGCCCTTGGGGTTGGTCTCACTGGCCCAGCCATTGAAGTGGATGGTGGTGTGCAGGGGCTGCGCGCCGTCGGCCACATAGTGCGACAAGGTCCCGATGGTGGTCTTCAGCAGGGACTCGCGCAGGGCCCGGTCGGCAGCGTACCAGGCCCGGCGGCCAGGGTCGGCCTCCCGGGCCTCGGCGGCCACCAGAACCCGCCAGTAGGCAAAGTCCAGGGTCAGCTGCTGATACTGGTCGATAATGGCGTAATGCAGATAGCCGGCCTTCCAGCTGTCAGACCCGGCCGCCTGCAATTGCGCCTCGTAATCGGCGCGGGTGGGCGCGATGGGCATCTCGAAACGCGGACCGCCCATCACCAGGCCTGCATCATCAATGTCCACATAGTGCGCCGGATCACGGTTGGAGCCATGGATTCGGCCCGCCCCCTTGGAGCGATCTGGCTCACGGCTCAGTTCGCCGATCTGGGTGATGGTGGACGGATCTCGGAGGAAAGCAGGCACCTCCTCGGGCAGGGCCTCCATGGCGGCAACCCCGATGATCCTGTGGCCATGCCCGCCCCAGGCCAGGGCCGTTTGGGGAGCCAGGATGGCGAGCGCCGCCAGGACCAGGGGAAGCGTGGCAATGCGCATCGCGGGAGCTCCTAAGACGTGATCGGCAGGTCGGTCTCCACCCGCGCGATCCAGGCCTGAACCTTGGGATAGCGCGACAGGTCGAAACCGCCCTCGCCGGCCAGCCGGGTATAGGCCACCAGGGCGACATCAGCGAGACTGAGCTGATCGCCAACGAGGAATTGACCGGTGCTCAAGCCATCTTCCAGGCGCTGCAGGGCGCTGGCACCCCGAGCCACCAGCTTGGGATCCAGGTCCTCGACAGCCTGGCCCTCATAGCGCACCCGGAACCGGGCCACGGCCACATAGGGCTCGTGGCTGTACTGCTCCCAGAACAGCCATTCCAGCATCTGGGCGCGCTCATAGGCATCTGCGGGAATCAGGTCGGAGCCCTGCGCCAGATGCAAAAGGATGGCGTTGGACTGGGCCAGGGGCCGGCCATCTTCCAGAACCACCACCGGGACCTGACCGGCGGGATTGATCGCCAGAAACTCTGGCGTCCGGGTCTCGCCCTTCATCAGGTCGATCTCGACCCAGCTAAAGTCCAGGCCCAGCCTCTGGGCGGTCCACTTGACCTTCAGACAATTGCCCGAGGCGGAGTCTCCATAAATCTTCAAGCTCATCTAGAATCTCCGCCCCTAACCACAGGCTAGAAATATCTTATCCCTGCTCAGCGCCCAGCCAGTTAGACTCATGGCGCCACGAGAAGACCTCATTTGCCCGGCTTGCACCATGACGCCAGGGCCGCTAGGGACAGGACACCAGCTTCACGACGCAGGATGACGCCGCCATGCGACGCCGCCTCGCCGCCCTGGCGGCTCTACCCCTCTTGGCCCTGGCCACCTCTGCCCAGGCTTCGAGCGAGGCCCCCATCAGCGATCCGATCGGTGACCTGATTGTCGGGGCCATGACCGGGGGCCTGCCGGGCACACCGGCCTACAGGCTGCGCGCCACACTCTATCATGCTGGAGCCGTCGGCGTCGGTGCCCTGGATTCCCTGGGCTGTAAGGTGGTCGCCATGCGCACGGCCGCCATCGACAAGACCCTGATCCCCCGCCGCACAGTCCTGTTCATCAAGGAAACCGTCGGCCTGCCCATGCCCGACGGTGGCGTCCATGACGGCTACTGGTACGCCTCAGATGTGGGCGGGGCGATCAAGGGTGAGAAGATCGACCTCTTTACCGGCCATGGACGGGCTTCCATGAAGCCGATGATGCCGCTCAACCTGTCGGAACTGACGGTCACCAAGGTTGGCCAGTTCAAGGGCTGCCCTCCAGCCCAATAGGCCGACGCCGTCGCCTGATCAGGTCTCGACGAAGGCCTTTTCCAGGACGAAGTCGCCCGGCTTGGCGAGGGAGCCTTCCTCAAAGCCGCGGTCCACCAGCAGGGTCTTGAGGTCCGCCAGAACCGAAGGACCGCCACACAGCATCAGCCGGTCCACGGCGGGATCCAGCGGCGGAACGCCGAGGTCTTCAAACAGCTTGCCCGAGGCGATCAGGTCAGTGATCCGGCCCTGCGTCTTGAACGGCTCCCGGGTCACGGTGGGGTAGTAGCGCAGCTTGTCGCCAATCACTTCAGACAAGATCTCGTCCTTGGCCAGATCGGTCTCAAACAGCTCGCGGTAGTTCAGGTCGGCCACATTGCGCACCGTATGGGTGACGATGGCCTCATCGAACCGCTCATAGACCTCAGGGTCCCGGGCCAGGGACAGCCAGGGTGCCAGACCCGTGCCGGTGCCGAGCATGTAGAGCCTCTTGCCAGGCTTCAGCCCGTCCAGCACCAGGGTGCCCGTGGGCTTGCGGCCGATCAGCACCTGATCGCCAACCTGGATCTTCTGCAGGCGAGAGGTCAGCGGACCGTCAGGCACCTTGATGGAATAGAATTCCAGCTCCTCGTGCCAGGCGGGGCTGGCGATGGAATAGGCGCGCAACAGCGGCTTGCCGTCCACTTCCAGGCCCACCATCACGAACTGCCCGCTTGAGAACCGCAGGGACGGATCCCGCGTCGTGCGGAACGAAAACAGGCTGTCGGTCCAATGCTGGACCCAGGTCACGGTTTCCAGGTGGAAAGCGCCGGCCTTCTTGGGGGCCACAGCGGCCACAGTCGCGTCAGTCATCACCAGGTCTTCTCTATTCAGGCGCCGGTCAGATGTCGCCGCCGACATTGCCCGAGCCGCCGCCGATCAGCGACACGCCGGGCGCGCGGGCGACATGTATGCCGCATTCGCTCTTTTGCGAACCCTGCCAGCGGCCGGCCCGAACATCCTGGCCGTCCTCCACCGGCGAGGTGCAGGGCCAGCAGCCGATCGACGGGAAGCCTTGCGCCACCAGGGGATGGGGCGGCAGATCGTGGGCCACCACATAGGCGTCTAGGTCGTCCTTGCCCCAATTGGCCAGGGGGTTGAACTTGGTCTGCGTCTCCGCGGCTTCCACGACCCGCAGGGCCAGCCGATCGCCCCCATGGAAACGCTTGCGCCCGGTGATCCAGGCGTCGAACTCCCCGAGAGCCCGGTCCAGGGGCAGGACCTTGCGGATATGGCAGCAGCCGTCCACGTCGGTCTCCCACAGCTTGGCCTGCGGGTCTGATACGGCCAGGTCCTGATAGTGAGGACGCAGGTCGCGGACATCGGTCAGGCCCAGCCTGGCCGAAAGGTTCCGTCGATAGTCCAGGGTCTGGCCAAACAGCATGCCGGTGTCCAGGAACAGAACCGGGATGTCCGGGCTCACCTGGGCCGCCAGATGCAGCAGCACCGCCGACTCCGCCCCAAAGGACGACACCAGGGCCAGTCTGTCGCCGAACTCCCGATAGGCGGCGGCGACAACGGTGGCCGGATCAGCATGGCGCAGTTCACCGTCAAGCCGGTCGGCGACGGAGAGCTCATCGGTCTGGTCATAGGCCATGGTCACCCTCCCTCGCGCTCCACATAGGCCGGGACACGCAGGTCAGCGGCCCGCTGATAGACGTGACGATGCCGATGGACGGCATGGGCCCAGTCCTGCGGCGTCGCGCCGTCGGCTGGCACGAAGGAGTCAATGCCGCACCGGACCATGAAGCCCGCCTGCTCGCGCAGCACCTCGCCCACCGCGCGCACTTCGCCGGCATAGCCCAGCCGCTGGCGCAGCAAATGGGCCGCCGTATAGGCCCGACCGTCCCGGTATTTGGGGAAAGCCAGGGCCACCACCGCGATCCGAGGCAGGTCATAGGCCAGGGCCTCAACCTCTTCGGCGGGCTCAAGGCGCACACCCACGGCGCGACCCTCAGCCAGCAGGCGGTCACCCTCAGCCTGGAAGCGGGTGAAGGAGACGATCACATCGCCTGGAGGCAACGGCGCGTCATCGGCCACAGCGGTGAAGGAATCCTCCGCCAGACTGAACTGGTCGTCATCCTGTCGCCTAATGAGCGTCGGCATAGACGGCCTCCTTGAAGGGTTCGACGCCGGTGCGGCGATAGGTATCGAGGAAGCGCTCGCCGTCCTTGCGCTCGCGCAGATAGACCTCGACCAGGGTGTCGATGGCGCCGGCCACCTTGTCGTAAGGCAGGGCCGGGCCAAGCATCTTGCCCACCGCAGCGTCTTCGGCGCCCGAGCCCCCCAGGGTCAGCTGGTAGAATTCCTCGCCCTTCTTATCGACGCCCAGGATGCCGATGTGGCCCACATGGTGGTGGCCACAGGCATTGATGCAGCCGCTGATCTTGATCTTCAGCTCGCCAATGGCCTCGGCGCGGTCGGGATCAGCGAAGGTCTGGGCAATCTGCTGGGCCACCGGAATGGCCCGGGCATTGGCGAGCGCGCAATAATCCAGCCCCGGGCAGGCGATAATGTCGGAGATCAGGTTCACATTGGCGCTGGCCAGTCCCGCGGCCTGAAGCCCGGCGAACACGGCCGGCACATCGTCCAGGCGCACATGCGGCAGGACCAGGTTCTGCTCGTGGGTCACCCGGATGTCGTCCTGGCCATAGCGCTCGGCCAGATCAGCGATCACGTCCATCTGGTCGGAGGTGGCGTCGCCCGGAGTCTCGCCAATGGCCTTCAGCGACACCTCGACAATGGCGTAGCCGGGCTTCTTGTGCGGCCGCAGATTGTTGCGGGCAAACCTTGCCAGGGCCGGATCAGCTGCCTTGGCCGCCTCGAAGATCGCCGACACCGCCGGCAAAGGCTCGAAGGCGGTCTTGGCAAAGGCGCCCCGGATGCGGGCCAGTTCGGTGTCGGGCAGATCGCCCTCCGGGCCGATCTTGGCCCATTCCTCGGCCACCTGCCGGGCGAACTCCTCCGCGCCCAGGGCCGCCACCAGGATCTTGATCCGCGCCTTGTAGATATTGTCCCGGCGACCATGGCGGTTATAGACCCGCAGGATCGCCTCCAGGTACGAGAACAACCGGTTGGCGGGCAGGAACTCGGTGATGGTCGGGCCCACATAGGGGGTGCGGCCAAGACCGCCGCCGACAATGACCTCAAAGCCCAGCTGGCCGTCGCGGCCGCGGCGGATCATCAGGCCGATGTCGTGCACCTTGGCGGCGGTGCGGTCCTTGGCCGAGGCTGTGATGGCGATCTTGAACTTGCGCGGCAGGAACGAGAATTCCGGGTGCAGGCTCGACCACTGGCGGATGGCCTCGGACCAGACCCGGGGATCATCCAGCTCCTCAGCCGTGGCGCCGGCATAGGGATCAGACGTCACATTGCGGATGCAGTTGCCGCTGGTCTGGATGGCGTGCATGTCCACCTCGGCCAGCTGGTCGAGGATGTCGGGGGCGTCCCTGAGCTTGATCCAGTGGAACTGAAGATTCTGGCGGGTGGTGAAGTGGCCATAGCCCCGGTCATAGACCCGACCGATGTGCGCCAGGCGGCGCATCTGGCGCGAATTCAGCGAGCCATAGGGAATGGCGATCCGCAGCATGTAGGCGTGCAGCTGGAGATAGAGACCGTTCATCAGCCGCAGGGCCTTGAACTGATCCTCGCTCAGCTCCCCCGACAGACGCCGCGCCACCTGTTCGCGGAATTCACGGGAGCGGTCGGCGACGAATTCCTGGTCGACAGAGTCGTACTGGTACACCCCGCGCCTCCTTACTTACGCTTGATCAGATTGACGCGGCCGCTGGAACGGGCGGCACCGTCGGCATGCAGCAGGGCTTCGATCACCTCGCCGCCCACAGCCTGCTTGCCGTGGGTCGGGTGATTGGTGGGGCCGAGCGCGCGGATACGCTCGCGGTAGCTGAGCGGCGCCCAGAGACCGTCGGACTCCATCAGATCGATGAGATAGGGGTCGATGACCACGGTGGCTTGCGACTTGGCCTGGCCCTCAGCGGCCTCCGCAGCGGCGGGGTCGTCGAACAGGTCAGCGTCCCCAAAGCCCTCGACCCACTGGCCGGACTTCCAGAACACGACATCGCCGTCGATCAGGCGGTTGGCGGTCAGGGCCTTCATCTCACTTGCCTCCCAGCTCGACGGCGCGAGCCTCAATCTGCGTCGTCTGCCAAGGTTCGCCGGCCACAGCCAGGGCCATGGCTTCACCGACGATCAGCAGGGCCGGGCCTTTCACAGGCGCAGCGGCGTTGGCAAGGTCAGCCAGTAGGGTGACGATCCGGCGCTCGTCCGGCCGACTGGCGTTCTCGACGATCAGTGCAGGTGTCGCGGGCGCTCGGCCGGCCTCGATCAGCCTGCGGGCGATCCCCGCCGCCGTGGAGACGCCCATATAGATCACTACCGTCTGATTGGGGCGGGCCAGGCTTTCCCAGTCCAGGTCCGGCTCTCCGTCCCGGGCCGCATGGCCGGTGACAAAGGTCACGGCCTGGGCGAGACCGCGGTGGGTCAGGGGCGCACCAGCGCTGGCCCCGGCCGAGAGAGCCGCTGTCACACCCGGCACCACGACACAGGCGACGCCGGCCGCGCGGCACGCCTCAAGCTCCTCGCCACCCCGACCAAAAATGAACGGATCGCCGCCCTTCAGCCGCACGACCTTCAGGCCCTGAAGGGCGAAGGCCACCAGCATTCGGTTGATCTCGTCCTGGGGATAGGCGTGGCGCGACTTGCGCTTGGCGACGCTGATCCTCTGGGCGGCGGTTGGCGCAAGATCGAGAATTTCCGCCGAGACCAGGCCGTCGTGGACCACCACATCGGCCCCCTGCAGCACCTTCAGGGCCTTCAGGGTCAGAAGCTCCGGATCGCCGGGGCCTGCGCCCACCAGCCAGACCGTCCCCACCGTGCGCGCGTTTGAGCCGTCGAGCAGGACGAGGCCGCCGTTTCGCCGGTTGGATCGCTCGCTGGGCACCATGGGTTTAGCTTCTCTAATACTCTTGAGCCCCAAAAGCCGACGGAGCGGAACAGGGTCCACTCCGTCGAATCTCCGCCGATAAAAGGGCCATTACATCGCCGGACGCTTGCAAACTGGCGACAACTCCCCCACTTCGCAACCCAAGGAGTTCTGCCCGGGGGTTCAGGAAAACTCATGGAACGACAGGCTGAACGTAGCGGCGACCGCCGTCGGCTGCCACCTTTGAACGCCTTGCGGGCCTTTGAGTCCGCCGCCCGCCACCTGAATTTCAGCCGGGCCGCCGATGAGCTGTCGGTGACCCCAGGCGCGGTCAGTCAGCAGATTCAGAACCTGGAAGACTATGTGGGCGCGGCATTGTTCAAGCGCACCCCAAAGGGGCTGTTGCTCACCGACGCCGCCCAGACCGCCCTGCCCGCCCTGCGCGAGGCCTTCGACCGTCTGGCTGAGGCCGCCTCCTTGCTTACCGCTGCCGTGGACGGTCGCCGTCTCAGCATCACGGCCGCGCCATCCTTCGCGGCCAAGTGGCTGGTCCCCCGCCTGGGCAAGTTCGAAGAGGCCCATCCCCAGGTCGATGTCTGGCTGTCGGCCGGCATGGAGCTAGTGGATCTCAGCACCGGCGAGGTTGACCTGGCCATCCGCTATGGCTCGGGCCGCTATCCCGGCCTGGAGGTCACCCGCCTGATGAGCGAAACGGTGCTGGCCGTGGCCAGTCCCGACCTGATGGCCAAGATCCCGCTCCAGGACCCCGCTGACCTGATCAATCACATCCTGCTGCACGATGGATCGGCTGAACTCGACGCCTCTTGCCCGGACTGGGCCATGTGGCTGGCCGCCCGGGGCCTCAAGACCGTGGACGGGTCCCGGGGTCCAAGGTTCAACCAGTCGAGCCTGGTGATTGAGGCCGCCGCCAATGGCCGGGGCGTGGCGCTGGCCAAGCGCACCCTGGCCCAGGCCGATCTGGAGGCAGGGCGACTGGTGGCACCGTTACAGATCGCCACGGCGGTGGACTTCGCCTATTACCTCGTCCATCCCAAGGCCAAGGGCCGGCTGCCGCAGGTCAAGGCGTTCACCGCCTGGATTACAGCTGAGGCTGAGGCCCACGAGGCTGCCCTGCGGGCCATAGACAACGGCGCGGGCATCTAGTCCGACGCCCGCCGAAGCGACCAGAGTGTTGAATGCTGATTGAGATCGACGACCACAAGGCCCCTGCAGACTGCCAGACCATGGCCGAGGTCCGTCAGGGGGTCGATGCCCTCGACCGGGCGCTGGTCAAATTGCTGGCCGAACGCCAGGGGTTCATGGACGCCGCCGCGCGGATCAAGCCTCATCGGGGCGTGGTGCGCGACGAGGCGCGGATTGAGGATGTGGTGGCCAAGGTCCGGGCCGCCGCCCGTGACGCCGGCCTGTCAGAGGCTATCGCCGAGCCTGTCTGGCGAACCCTGATCGACCGCTGCATCGCCTATGAGTTCGGCGCCTGGGACAAAACTCGAACCGCTGAGCGCGATTCCCACCCCTGACGATGGCAGATCCGCTTCAGGCGGCTTCGGCGCCTGAAGTCCTCCCGCCGATCCAACGGCTGAGACAGGCGTGAAGGTTTTCAATCTTCACCGGCTTTTCGACACTGTCGACCATGCCAGCCTCTCGCATGCGGGCCACCTGTTCCGGCAAAACATCGGCGCTCATGGCGATGATCGGCGTACTTGCGATAGGCCCCTCAAGGGCTCGAATAGCGCGGGTGGCGGCCAGTCCATCGACGATCGGCATATGCACGTCCATCAGGATCGCGTCGTAGCGGCGGGACTTGGCCGCCTCGATCGCCTCACGGCCGTCGCAGGCGACATCGGCGGTGCAGCCCAGGATCTGCAGCATCAGAACGCCCAGCTCCCGGTTCATCGGGTGATCATCCACGAGCAGCACATGGGCTTGCAGCGTTTCATCCCCGTGGGCCTCGTCGGTCGCCTGAACAGGCTCTCCAGCCCGCTCAAGACTCAGCTCCAGCCAGAAGGTTGAACCGGCGCCAGGGGCAGACTCCACCCCGACTGCACCCCCCATGGCCTCGATCAGACCCTTGCAGATCGCCAGCCCCAGCCCCGACCCGCCGTGGGTCCGGCTGACGGAGGAGTCGACCTGGCTGAACCGCTGGAACAGTCCCGCCAACGCCGGGTTGGCGATGCCAACGCCACTGTCGGCGACAGAGATCCGCACCCGGTCTCTGCTGCCCTCAGGCGTCACGGCCAGGGTCAGGGTGATATGGCCCGCATCCGTGAACTTCACGGCATTGTTCAGATAGTTGAGCAGCACCTGGCAGAGGCGATGATCGTCGCAGACATGGCCGCCGATCAGCTCGCCGTCGGTCACCATGGTCAGGGACAGACCCTTGGCGTTGGCCGCCTCTGCGACAATGGCCAGGGCTTCGCGGCAAACCACCGTCAGATCCACGGGCTTGGGGTCCAGCTCGATCCGTCCGGCTTCAACCTTGGAGAAGTCGAGGATGTCGTTCACGACCGTGAGCAAGGCGTTGCCGGACCTCCGGATCAGCTCGATCTGGCGGCGGCTGTCGGAGCGCATGTCCTTGTCGAGCTCCAGCACCTGGGCAAAGCCGATGATGGAGTTCAGCGGGGTGCGGATTTCGTGGCTCATGGTGGCCAGGAAGTCGGTCTTGGCCACCGAGGCCGCCTCCGCACGCTGTCTGGCCCGCTGATGGGTCACTGAGCGCCGAAGGATCAGGTCCCGCAGCCGTTGCTGGTGGATGGCCATCAAGGCGGTGATCAGGCCCGTCCCGAACACCAGGCCAAGATAGACCTGAAAGATGGTGACCTGCTGATACAGGGTGTGCGTATCGGCCAGCACCGGGGTGCGCCCCCAGGCGACCCCGACGGTCATCAGGGCCACACAGGCAACGGCCATGGCGACGGTGACAGCCTGGGGGCCGGTGCGCAGGCCAAGGATGGTCACCACGGGGAACATGGCCAGCAGGGCGATGGGCGCGGCCGGCGTGATGATCAAGAACACCAGCAGCGCCACAGCGGCAAAGCCTAGAACCATCTCAAAGGAGCGCTTGGAGAGCAGACTCTTGCGACGTTCCTGACCCAGCAGAAGGATAGCAGGCAGGACGATCGACATGCCCAGCAGCTTCGCCGCAAACCGGTTCAGCAGCATGGCGGCGGGGAACTCGCCGGTAATGGCCAGAGTTCCCAGGCCAAGCAGAAGGGCGGCCACGGCGAGCACTGGTGCCAGAACGAGGAAGATCAGGGTGGCGAAGCGGCCAGGGGTTGTCAGTCGCACCGCATTGAAACGCCGCGCCAGATAGACCACCGCCAGGGCCTCCAGCACATTCAACAGACTGTAGCCCACCGCCGCGTAGAGCGGGTTCCCCAGGGCCAGAATGAGGGCCGTCTGAAGGGCAAATCCGGTCGCAAGACACGCCAGGGTCCACCTGGCCGGCAGCAGCAGGATGGCACCGATGACAAAGGCATTGGCCGTCCAGACCGCCCCGACGCCGGTGGCATCCCGCAAGGCATTGGTCAGCCAGAGGTTGGCCATGTAGCCGCCGCAGAGCACGACAGCGATCAGGAGTTGGCGGCTTCCTCGGGCGATGGGAGAACCTCCTGAAAACGGGCGAATAGAGTGTACTGAGTCCTAAACTAGCCGATAGCCTCTCTACCAATGCTTAAGCCTGAGTCTGTTCAGCGCTCGGCGAGTCTTCCCGTGAGGGTCCCGATCTCCTGACGCAGAGCTGAGAGCTCAACCCGCAGCGCTGCAAGATCGGCGGCGTCTTCAGCATGAACCTGCTGACGCTCAAGGCTTGCTTGATGCAAGTCCGCCTCGATCTTTTGGCGCTCAGCCTGGGCCTCTTCCTCGTGCTCGCTCTGCATGGCATTGACCACGATGCCGATGAACAGGTTGAGCATGGTGAAGGTGGTGCAGAGGATGAACGGGACGAAGAAGGCCCAGGCATAGGGGTAGACCTCCATCACCGGCCGCACGATGCCCATGGACCAGCTCTCCAGGGTCATGATCTGGAACAGGGAATAGGCTGAGGCGGGGATCGACCCGAACCACTCCGGGAAGCTGGCGGCGAACAGCTTGGTGGCCATCACGGACGCCACATAGAAGATCAGGGTCATCAACAGGATGATCGAGCCCATCCCCGGCAGGGCGCTGATCAGGGCGCCGACCACCCGGCGCAAGGACGGCACCAGGGTGATCATCCGCAACACCCTCAGGATGCGCAGGGCCCGCAGCACCGAAAAGGCCCCGGATGCCGGCACCAGGGCGATCGCCACGATCGCAAAGTCGAACAGGCTCCAGGGGTCCTTGAAAAAGGCCAGCCGATGAACCGCGATCCGCGCCACGATCTCCACCACGAAGATCGCCAGAATGGCCCGGTCGAGGGCCAGCAGGACGGGGCCGAAATTGGCCATGGCCCAGGCGCTGGTTTCCAGTCCCAAGGTGATCGCATTGAGCACGATCAGGGCGGTGACGATCTTCTCGGTGCGCGGCGAGGTGACCAGCGCCTTGAGCTTGTCCAAGGGTCGAGCTCCATAAGGATCGGGTTGATCTGCGCCATCTGCCGCATCCCGCGGCCAAGCGCCAGCGGGGCGTGAGGCGACGGGCGAGAACTCTGCGCCCCTTGACGTTGGGGCGTGGTTTCCCAAGACCGCCGCCTCCTCTAAGGGCTGTAAGACACCGTCCAGCTGGGAGACGATCATGGGCCATGACAGTGAGCACGATGCGGTCCTGGAGACCGTGCGCCGGCTCTGCGCAGGCTTCCCTGGAGAGTACTGGCGCGCCCGAGACCGGGAACGGAGCTACCCCACAGAATTCGTCCAGGCCCTGACCGAGGCCGGGCTCCTGGGCGTGCTGATCCCAGAGTCCTATGGGGGCAGCGGCCTGGGTCTGTCGGCGGCCGCCGCCATCCTGGAGGAGATCCATGCCAGCGGCTGCAACGCCGCAGCCGTGCACGCCCAGATGTACACCATGGGCACCGTGCTGCGGCATGGCAGCCAGGCGCAGAAGTCCCAGTGGCTACCGAAGATCGCCTCTGGCGAAGTGCGGCTGCAGGCCTTTGGCGTCACCGAACCTGGCGCCGGCACCGACACCACCGCCATCACCACCCAGGCGGTGCGCCGGGGCGAGTCCTATGTCATCAACGGCCAGAAGGTCTGGATCAGCCGAGCTGAACACTCCGACCTGATGATCCTCTTGGCCCGGACTACACCGAGGGATCAAACCACTAAGAAGACCGACGGGCTGTCGGTCTTCCTGCTGGACATGCGCGAGGCCGTCGGGCGCGGCCTGACGATCAAGCCGATCCGCACCATGTTCAACCACGCCACCACAGAGCTCTTTTTCGATGATCTGGAAATTCCGGCCGACTGCCTGATCGGCGAAGAGGGCAAGGGCTTTCGCTACATCCTCGACGGCATGAACGCCGAGCGCATCCTGATCGCCGCCGAGTGCATCGGCGATGGACGCTGGTTCGTGGACAAGGCGCGGGCCTATGCCACCAACCGCGTGGTCTTTGGCCGTCCCATCGGTCAGAACCAGGGGGTGCAGTTCCCCATTGCCCGGGCCTATGCCCAGGTCCGGGCGGCCAAACTCATGACCTATGAGGCCGCCGCACGCTACGAAGCCGGTGAAGGGGCCGGTGAAGAAGCCAATATGGCCAAGCTCCTGGCCTCAGAGGCCTCCTGGGCGGCGGCCGACATGTGCATCCAGACCCACGGGGGCTTCGGCTTCGCCGAGGAGTACGATGTAGAGCGCAAGTTCCGCGAGACCCGCCTCTATCAGGTGGCCCCGATCTCGACGAATTTGATCCTGGCCTATCTGGCTGAGCACGTCCTGGGTTTGCCGCGCTCCTACTGAGGCAGCGGACTAGTCGGTAAAGACCACGGTCTTGGCACCGTTCAAAAGGACGCGGTCCTCAAGGTGCCAGCGCACCGCCCTGGCCAGCACCCGGCGCTCAATGTCGCGGCCCTTGCGGATCAGGGCGGCGGGCGTGTCGCGGTGGCTGATCCGTTCCACGTCCTGCTCGATGATCGGACCTTCATCGAGGTCGGCTGTAACATAGTGGGCCGTCGCCCCGATCACCTTCACCCCGCGGGCATGGGCCTGATGATAGGGCCGCGCGCCCTTGAAGCCCGGCAGGAAGGAGTGATGGATGTTGATGCAGCGCCCCTCCAGCTTGGCGGCCAGGCCATCGGACAGGATCTGCATATAGCGGGCGAGCACCACCAGTTCAGCGCCGGTGGCCTGGATCAGCGCCCAGATGGCGCTCTCCTGCTCCAACTTGGTGTCCCGTCCCACCGGCAGGTGGTGAAAGGGCAGACCGCTGAGATCGATGCTGGAATAGGTCTCAGCCGGATGGTTTGAGACCACCGCGCGGATGTCCATGGGCAGTTCGCCCCGCCGCCAGCGCCAGATCAGGTCTGACAGGCAGTGGTCGGCCTGGGACGCCAGGATCATGACCTTGCGACGCACCCTGGGGTCACGGATCGTCCAGGTCATGGAAAACTCTGCGCCGATGGACGCAAAGGCCTCTCGCAAGCCTTCCACGGGGCGATCGCTGGCCTCAAACACCACGCGCATGAAGAACCGGCCGGTTTCCACATCCCCGAACTGCTGGGCGTCGAGAATATTGCCGCCGCGCTCGAACAGGAAGTTTGCCACGCGGCTGACGATGCCGGGCCGGTCAGCGCAGGAAAGGGTCAGGATCATGGGCCGGCTGACTAGAGCATTTCTCACAAGGTGGGAAACGCTCAAGCCCACAGACAGGAGGTAGGGGTCAGCCGTCTAACCTGCCTGGGCGATCAGGGCCACCACCAGGGCGGACAACACAACCCCCACGGCCAGCCGCCAGAGCGGCGCGGGCTGGAGTTCACCTTGCAGGCCCGCAACGGCGTCTTGGCCCGTGATCATCGGAGTGATGAGGTTCCGGCGCTTGCCCAACAGATAGACGGCGATGGCCAGCAGATGCAGGGCGATGGCCGCCTGAAGGAACCGGAAGTTCAGTTCATGTACCTCTGAGACCCAACGTCCTGCCTCATAGGTGATGTGCTGAGCCAAGGGGCCAGACTCGATGCCGTTCACGTCGATGGCGAACAGCCCCAGGCCCACCTGGACGATCAGCAGGCCGATCAGCAGCAGCACGCTGAGTGCGCCCAGGGGGTTATGCCCGGCGACGAGCGGCGCTGTCCGCCAGTTGCGCACATAGGCCAGCACCGCGCCCGGGCCTCGCACGAAGCTGGAGAACCGCGCCGTCGACCCGCCGAACACCCCCCAATAGAGGCGGAAGACCAGCAGGCCGATAATGGCGTAACCGCTGTAGCGGTGGATGTTCATCTGCTCGCCGGCTGTCAGCCAAGCCACAACCACCAGGACGACCAGGGGCCAGTGGAACAGCCGGGTGGGAAGATCCCAGACCCTGACCGGCGTGGTCTTGGGGGTCACCGCAGACTACTCGGCTTTGTACTTGTCGTGGCAGCCGCCGCAGCTGGCGCCGACCATCTTCACATGCTCACGCAAGCCCGCCGCATCCCCAGCCGCCGCCAGTTGCTGCAGGGTGACTGTCGCCGTGACCAGGGTCACCTGAGCCGCGGCAAAGCCCTCCGGATCGCTCCAGACCGTGGCCAGGGCGTCGGTCTTGACACCATCATCGGGGCCAGAGCCAGCTGGGAACCAGGTGGGGATCTCGCCGGCCAGACCATTCATCCGGTCGGCGGCCTCGGCGATGGCGGCCATGTCTGGCGCATCCGACTTCAGCTGATCATTGACCACCTTGAAGGCAGCCCCCATGGCCTTGAAGCCTTCCTGACGCTCGGCCACCGCCGGCGGGGCCGGCACCGCCGCTTCCGTCGCGGCCTCCTCGCTCGCCTGCTGGCCGCAGCCGGCAACCAGGAGAACCAGAGCCGCGCCCATCAGGCCCCGACGGGCGTGGGACCAGATGTCGGAAGAAAGGGTCAAAGGCATGGGTCTTGAAGTCCTCAGTCAGGGTGCGCGCCAAGGCGCAATGAGTCTCTTCCCCTAATTATGGCGCAGGTTTCACTCCACGTGAAAAGAGGAAGCTGCACAGGACCACTGCGGGGCGCCTAATGCGTGTACAGGCTGTACCGGAATCAGGCCGTTGCGAAGAAGCCGTGCTCGCCGCTGACCCGAACCAGACAGGGCTGGCCCTTATCCTGAGCCGCGCGGGCCCGCTTGTTGGCGGCGGCCTTGGCCTCTTCCTTGTCGATGCTGTGATCAGAGAAGGCGCCATCCTGCTCAACGGCCCAGTAGCCGTCATGGCGAGCCACCGTGAAGATGATCCGATCCCGAATTTCGCGCATGGCAGGCTCCTGAAGTGTCAGGCCGCAGCCGCCACAGGGCGATGAACGCATTGAGAGCCGGCGGCCAGAACGAGATATGGTGAGCAGTGTATAGGATATTTCGCTGCAAGTCTGGCTGCGCTTAAAAATATTCTTGCAAATTTCGTGTCTTTCGTGCGATAAACATCCATCGAATATCGTTTTGGCTAGCCTAAATTCCACCGCGACGCACTTTGTACGACGACTGGACTCCTGGACCCTCTCCGAAGATTTGATCGCATGACCAATATTGGGCGTGTGAATATTTAGACCCGGAAAGGGATCAACATGAGCACGGGAACCGTGAAGTGGTTTAACGGCCAAAAGGGCTTCGGCTTCATCCAGCCTGATGATGGCGGTGCCGACGTTTTCGTTCACATTTCAGCTGTGGAGCGCGCCGGCATGGCGTCGCTGCATGAGGGCCAGAAACTCGGCTTCGAAATGCAGCGCGACGCCCGCAACGGCAAGATGTCAGCGGCCAATCTGCAAGCGGCCTGAGCCGGTTCAAACCGACTTAGAGACAAAGACGACAGGGGGTCGGCGTCCGCGCCGACCCCTTTTTACTGGGCCGACCGCGCCGTCATGTGACTCCAGAAGCATCCCGGCGGAGCCGAGCCCGTGGGTCGATGTACAAGGCTGGCGTGCGCCGCTAGCTCACGGGCGCAAGCGACTCTACATAGGCGACGATGTCCTGAACCTCGGCCGCCGTCATATAGATCGGCGGCATCTCCCCATGACCGTCCCGGGCAATCTGGGCCAGGGACCGTTCGAGGCCAATGGCCGTATGGCGCATGCGCACACTGGCGAAGGGAGGTGCCACGGCGTTGGCGCTTTGTCCGACATTGCCGACCGCGTGGCAGCCAGCGCAGGAGCGGGTGACAAACTGCAGGCCGCGCTCGGCGGCAGGACTTGCAGGCATCGAAGGCCCCGGTGCCATCGACGCGCAGGCCGCCAGAACCCCCGCCAAGCTGAGAACCACCAGAGCGTTACGCATCGCCAGTCTCCACCGTTGCGGACGTCCCATTCTAGCTGGGGGGCCCGGCGCCGTAGCCTCCGTAGTCCTACCTAGGCACCGCTCCGGAATAGTCGCCCGACTAAACTGGACTGATCCTGCGCCTCCCGAGAGAGGAGAACTTCCATGAGCGCTCACGACCTGTATCTGGGCTTGGTCCTGGCCACCTTCGCCGCTTTTGCCGTCACCCTGTTCGGCGTGTCCACCTGGGTTAACAGCGCCAAGCGCTAAGCCGTCCTGTATCGCACCCGGGCGCTCAGCCGCCCCGGGTGCTCCAGGCGACCCAGCCCGCCACCGCCACCAGGCCGAGCGCAAAGCCGGCCTGGACCAGAGGCGATTTGTCAGCCCGCGCCACCCAACCATAGGCCCTGGCCCCCAGGGCCACGATCGCGGTGTGGATCACGACTGAGACCCCCAGGTGAACGGTGCCCAGCAGCAGAAATGCACTCAAGGGAATCTCGGCCTGTGCGGGGGCGAAGCTCGGCAGGACCGCCACATAGAAGATCAGCGCCTTGGGATTGAGCAGGTTGGTGACAAAGCCCCTGCGAACATCCCGCCAGTCCCCCAGGGCACGCTCTTCAGGCTCGGCTGCGCCGCCCTGGCTGCGCCAACCGTCCCAGGCCAGCCAGAGCAGATAGATCACTCCACCCCATCGCAGGGCCTGATAGAGAACGGGCTGGGCCACAGCCAACTGTGAGAGCCCGACGGCCGCAGCAATCATGTGCACGGCAAGGCCCAGGGTGACGCCGACCACCGTCAGCATCCCAGCGCCCCAGCCCCGTCGCGCGCTGGCCAAGGCCAGGTAGCCCATGTTTGGTCCGGGGGTGAGCTCGATCAGCACCGCCGCCATGAGAAACGGCAACCACCCGAAACCATCCATTCTGAGAAGCCTCCCTCAACCCTGTCGCCATCGAGGATAAACACCCCGGCCTGCCCCTGGGGTCCGCACAGGGCTTTCCGACCGCTTGCCAAGCGCCTCGCGCCCTTCTACCGCATCTCTCCATGCACTGGCTCACTTGGCAAAGCGTCGCAAGTCGCCGACCCGCCTGGACAGCCTACCTTTGGGCGGCGGTGGCCACGGCCCTGTCTGGCGCGCTCTACGTGGCGCTCCTGCCCCTGGTGGGGGAGCGCACCTTCTATCTGCTGTTCCTGCCCGCTGCCGTGGTGGGGGGGCTCCTGGGCGGCGCAGGCCCTGCCCTCCTGGCGACCTTTGGCGGCATGGCCTGCATCTGGGCACTGGGCGGTCACGCCATCTTCACGGGGGCACCCAACCGGGTCGACAGCCTGTTGTTCGTGATCAGCGGACTGGCCATCGCCGCCGCCGGCGCCCACCTCCAGAGACGTACCGCCGAAGGCGCTGAAGCGCTGCTGCATCTGGCAGAGAGCGAAGCCCGACTGCGCTCGATCCTGGAGACGGTGCCAGACGCCATGATCGTCATCGACGATCAAGGGATGATGCGGTCCTTCAGCTTTGCCGCTGAGCGGCTGTTTGGCATGACTGCCGAAGAGGCCATCGGAAAGAATGTCTCAGTGCTGATGCCCGGTCCCTATCGGGAGCAGCATGATGGCTATCTGCAACGCTATATGCAGACCGGCGAACGGCGGATCATCGGCATCGGCCGGGTGGTGGTGGGGGCCCGCCGAGATGGCTCGACCTTCCCCATGGAGCTGGCGGTCGGCGAAATGGAAACCGCCGGAAAGCGGTTCTTCACCGGCTTTGTCCGCGACCTCACCGAGCGCCAGAGCACCGAGCGCCGGGTGCAGGATCTGCAGTCTGAACTGGTCCATGTCTCCCGTCTGACGGCGCTGGGAGAAATGGCTTCAGCCCTGGCCCATGAACTGAATCAGCCTCTGTCGGCGATCGCCAACTACATGAAGGGCTCTGAGCGCCTGTTAGACGCCCCGGAGCTGGACCGCGACAAGATCAAGGGTGCCCTGTCCAGCGCCACCGAACAGGCCCTACGGGCGGGGCACATCATTCGTCGTCTGCGGGACTTCGTGTCCAAGGGCGAGTCTGACCGACGCATCGAGAACCTGCCGCAATTGCTGGAAGAGGCCGGCGCCCTGGCCATGATCGGTGCCAAGGAGCGTGGGGTCAGTCTGCGCTTCGATCTGGATCATCAACTGGCCCTGGTCCTGGCTGACAAGGTGCAGATCCAGCAGGTGCTGCTGAACCTGATGCGCAACGCCATCGACGCCATGGAGACCTCCACGAAGCGGGAATTGACGGTCCTGTCGCGGCGGGCGGCCGATGACAGGGTCGAGGTGGTTGTTCAGGACACCGGGCCCGGTATCGCCCCCCAGATGATGGATCAACTGTTCCAGCCTTTCGTCACCACCAAGCCGCAAGGTATGGGAGTGGGGCTGTCGATCTCGAGAACCATAGTAGAAGCGCACGGGGGTCGGATCTGGGCCGAACCCAATCCGACCGGCGGGACGATCTTCCGCTTCACCCTTCGGGCGGTAAGCCGTGAGGATTTGGAGACCAATGACTGAGTCTGTGGTCCACGTAATCGACGACGATGAAGCGATGCGAGACTCCCTCGCTTTCCTTCTGGATACCGCCGGACTCAAGGCGCAAACCTACGAGTCGGCGCTCCAGTTCCTTGAGGCGCTGGAGACTGTGCCTGCCGGTGTCATCGTCACGGACATCCGCATGCCGGAGATGACCGGCCTGGAGTTGGTGCGTCGCCTGAAAACCCGTGGCTGCACCTATCCGGTTATCATGATCACGGGACATGGGGACGTGCCGCTGGCCGTGGAGGCCATGAAGGCCGGGGTGGTCGATTTCCTCGAAAAGCCCTTCGAGGAGGACGCTCTGCTGGCGGCGATCCGCGCCGCCCAGGCCCCGCCAGCCTCCGTCAGCGAAGATCCCGAGCGCGAGCGCATTCGTACGGTGCTCGACAGCCTGTCGCCTCGGGAACACGAGGTTCTCGATGGGGTTGTTGAGGGCAAACTGAACAAGGTCATCGCCCATGAACTCGGCATCAGCCCGCGGACTGTGGAAGTCTACCGCGCCAATGTGATGTCGAAGACAGGAGCCCGGGGGCTATCTGAACTCATCCGTATGGTGCTGTTGGTTCGACCGTAGATCAGCCGTCTAGGGGCGCGGCTATAGCGTCTGATCGAGGCCTTTTGCGTTGGATCAAGGCCCGTGGCCTTGGCCGACCATATGATTCCTTCTCCCGCTCTCTGACCGCGTGGCCCATGATTGCCGAGTCTATGACCCTGATCCGCCCCGCGCCCGTGGTCGTCCTGCTGGACGACGATGCGGCCCTGCGTCGGGCCTTGACCTTCTCCTTGGAGATTGAGGGCTACCGGGTGGAGTCCTGCGCCACGGGCGAGGAACTGGTGGAGCAGCCCCTGCCAGAGGATGAGGCCTGTCTGGTTCTGGACTATCGCCTGGGCGGCATGTCGGGACTCGACGCCTTACAGAGCCTGCGCGATCGCGGCGTGCACCTGCCAGCCATTCTGATCACCAGCAATCCGACCCCTGGTGTGCGATCCAGGGCCGTGCGGCTACAGGCGCAGGTGGTCGAAAAGCCCCTGCTCGGCGATCTTCTGCTGGGGCATATCCACCGGATCCTGCCGCTCTGAGGGTCAGGCCGCTGCTGCGCCCAGGCGACGCATACGCGCCAGCCACCGCAGACGCTGGGCGGGGCTGGGGGACTCCGCAGGTCCCAGAGCCATCTCGCGCACAGGACGGACGCCTGAAATCCAGAGCAGGCCCCGGCTGACGCACTTCAAGCCGTGAGCGAAGAAAACCAGTCGGAAGATGAAGCCCGGCATACCCATGGTCACGACCACCCGCGCTGAACGGCCGCCAAGGAGACCTTTCACGCCCTTGGCCTCCCCCGGCGCAGCCAGGGCCAGGCCATAACGGAACACCTGCTCCAGAAAGGCCTTAAACACCGCCGGCGGCGCACCAAGCCAAAGGGGATAGATCATCACGAGGTGATCGGCGTCACGAACGGCGGCCTGGATTTCGGCGACGTCTGGGGAAACTGGAGCCGTAAAGGCCACCTTCGAGGTAATGGGGGGCAGATTAAGGCTACCGACTTCGATCCGCTTGACCTGATGGCCAGCGGCCTCTGCGCCTTCCCCATAGGCCGTGGCCAGCGCCGAACAGAGGCGGTTGGGATGGGCGTCTGGATGCCCATTGATCAACAGGATCTTGCGGCTTGGGGTTCGGGGGCTGGTCATGGGTCGCGCTCCTGACGACCTGAACTGATCCTGGATGCAGCCTGCTCGCCTTGACCAGGGTCAAGGACAGGCCTTGCGAGATAAGGCCATTTGGTTCCACGCGGTGCCTATCCGGACAACTACTTAGGTAGCAGACCCGAATGTCAGGCCAAGGCGGCGCGCGCCAGGATGAGGTCATCGGCTCAAGGACCTCCGCCATGACCCTCGCCTACGCCTCCGACGCCCCCCTCGCCACCGCCGCACCCGGCATCGCTCAGGTGATGGAGCGGTTAGGCCTGCGGATGAGTTTCGCCAAGGACGAGGAGATCTTCTGCCAGGATGAGGAGGCCGATCTTCTCTACATCGTCGTCAGCGGTGCGGTTCGGACCACCCGCCTGTTGAGCGACGGCCGCCGTCAGGTCGGCAGCTTCTACTATCCCGGCGATCTTGTGGGCCTGGAGACCGGCGAGCTGCATCGCTTCTCCGCCGAAGCCCTCTGTGACTCCACCCTGCTGGTGGTCAAGCGCTCGGCGGTGAAGACCTTCGCCGGCGATGAAGACCTTGACCGCGCCCTCTGGCAGGCCACCCGCCGTGAGCTCGAGCGGACCCAGGAGCACCTGCTGGTGCTGGGTCGCAAGACCGCCTGCGAAAAGGTCGCCTCCTTCCTGATGGACCTGGCCCAACGGGACCGGTCCGATCAGATCGCCCTGCCCATGGGTCGCCAGGACATGGCCGACTATCTGGGCCTGACCATTGAAACCGTCTCGCGGATGCTGACCCAGCTCCAGGGCGCCTCGGTCGTCGAGTTCGACGGCTGCCGGCGGTTCCGCGTGACCCGTTGGGATGCGCTGGAACGTCTCGCCGAATAGGCCATCGAGCGCACGGCCCGCCAAAGGCCCGCGCCCGGACCTGACGAGATAGAATGCCCGCCGCACCTACCCCGTTGTGGCGGGAAACTCAGCGCTCGCCGGCGCAGCGCCCGGTTCCGCCCCAGACGGAACTGGACCCGCTGCGCCGGTGTCTTTTTTCATCCGGCCGCAGGCTCCGTCTCGGGGCGACGGCTATCGGGGGCAAGGGCAAAACGATGCTGGCACAGGGCCAGGGGCGCTGGCCGGTGCGTCACCAGCAGCAGACCCTGCCCCGTGCGTGCCAGTCGCTGGGACAGTCGGTCGATGACCAGGGCCTCGGTCCTGCCGTCCAACCCTTCGGTGGGTTCATCCAGCACCAGCCAGGGTGCCGGACGCAGCAGGGCCCGGGCCAGGGAGAGGCGTCGCCGCTCCCCCCCAGAGAGCCTTGCACCCCCGTCGCCGATCCACGCGTCCAGACCTCCTGGCAAGACCGAGACCCGCTCCTCCAGGGCCGCATCGGCCAGGGCCAGCCACATCTCCGCATCCCCTGCCCGTGGCGACCCAAGGCGCAGATTGTCCCGAATACTGCCCGTCAGCAGGCGCGCATCCTGAGGCCCATAGGCGAACTGGGCGCGGATGAAGTCCGGGGCCAGACGCGCCAGGGGGGCGCCTGCGATGGCCAGCCCCCCCAACCCCTCGGTGCGCAGACCAATCAGACGTTCGAGCATCTGGGTCTTGCCACAGCCTGAGGGGCCCATGAGCGCCGCGCGGGTCCCTGGGGAGAGCTGCACGCCATCACCAATCGGCAGGGTCAGATCCCGCGGACCAAAGGGGTCCGCGCCCGGCGTCGAGGCCGCTGCCGGTGCCAGGATCTGGTTCAAACGGCGCTCAGCCTCGCCGGCGGCACCGGCCCGCTCATAGGCGCGCAACAGCCCCGCGGCACCTTCGAGGGAGACCAGGGTGCTCAAGGCCGCAAGGGCGACCATGGGTATTGCCGCATCCCGGGTGACCACCAGCACGGCGGCAACCGCCAGGCCGCTGGTCACCGCCTGCAAGGCGGCCATCAGGGCTTCGCCGTCCACCAGTCGTCCCTGAGCTTTGCCCAGGTGCTGGTCATGGGACAGCACAGCGGCAACGGCCACATCCTCCAGGTCATAGCAGACCAGGTCCGGACCTGCGGCCAGATAGGCGGCCACAGCGTCCTTCAGGCCCCCGACCGCCACCTGCACCTCCCGTCCGGGTTCGGTGGAAACCCTTCGGGCCAGCACCCAACCGGCCCCGAGCAAAACTCCCATGGCCCCAAGCAGGCACAGCGCCGCCGCAAGTCCCGCCAGCAGCGTCAGGGCCAGTCCCGCAGCAAGCGCCGCTGCTGCTGCCCAAGGTGCCGAAAGCCGCACAAACAGGGTCTCCACAGCGTCCACGTCCTGAACCAGGCGGGCCGAGGCCTCCCCAGAGGACAGGGCGAGCGCCGCCTCCGGCCGCCCCCGGGCCAGGGCCCGGTAGAGCGCGGGACGGATTTCGGCCAAGGCGTTCAAGGCTGCGGTATGACCGCTCAGCCGCTCGCCGTAGCGCGCGCCGGTGCGCAGGATGGCCAGCAGCCGGATGCCGGCGCTCGGCAGCAGATAGTTGAAGGCCATGATCACGGCGGTGCTGCCTGCGCCGGCGGCGGCGGCGGCGGCGATGAACCAGCCTGACAGCCCCATGAGCAGAACAGCGCAAAGGGCGAGGACCGCCGCCGACAGGGCCGAAAGCCCCAGGGCTGTCGCTTGTCGCGCTCGCTGTTCGGCCACCAGATCCTGAAGCGATCCCATCATGTCAGGCGCACCACATGATCAGCCATGTCCGCTACCCGTTCGGAGTGAGTGGCGATGAGCACGGTCCGCCCACCGGCCAGGGTCGTGAGGATTTCAATGATCTCGTCCTCAGCCCCCGCATCCAGATCCGCCGTCGGCTCATCCAGACAGAGGATTGGCGCGGGCTTCAGCCAGGCCCGGGCCAATCCGATCCGCCGCCGTTCGCCCCCCGAGAGCCCAGATCCCCGTTCATTCAGAACGGTGTCCAGACCCGCCGCGCGGTGCCCCATGGCGCGCTCCAGCCCAACCGTCCTGGCCGCTGCCGCCACATCTTCAGGGGCGATTCCAGGACAACCGAGGGCGATATTGGCCGCCACGCTTCCAGGTGCCAGGGCGGGACTCTGGCCGGCCCAGGCCACCGATCGGGCAAAAGAACGGGCCGTCGACAGTCTGAGATCGTCCAGACGGACCTCCCCCCCCGACAGGGGCGCTGCCCCCACCAGCACCGACAGCAGCGAGGTCTTGCCAGACCCGCTGGCGCCCAACAGGACCGTGATCTTGCCGGCGGGGGCGGTGAAGCTAACCGGTCCGATCTCCACGCCGCCGGGATAGGTGATCTGAACCTTCTCGAAGGAAATCTCTGGAGCCTGATCAGGGCCTGTGTCGGCGGGCACCGGAATCGCTGGCCCGCTCAACAGGGCCGCCAGCCGCTCGGCCGCCGCCTCACCGGTCTGCTTGTCGTGATAGGCACCCGCCAGCCGGCGCAGGGGCAGATAGACCTCCGGCGCGAGGGCCAGGACAAACAGGGCCCGGGCCAGATCCAGCTTTTCGGGAACCGGGATTGGCAGCAGGCCCAACAGGTTGAAGCCGGCATAGACGGCCACCAGGGCCACCGAGAGAGCTGCAAAAAACTCAAGACCTGCCGAGGACAGGAAGGCCAGGCGCAGGACGGCCAGGGTTCGACGGGCCACCCCCCGGGCGGCCCCCTCCACCTGTGCGGCTTCGGCCACCTCGGCCTGGAAGGCCAGCACCACCGGCAGGGCCCGGACCCGGTCGACAAACAGCCCCGACAGCCGGCCAAGGGCTGCAAACTGCGCCCGCGCCGCTTCAGCCGCCATCATGCCGGCCAGGGCCATGATCAGGGCGAAAGGAACCAGGGCCCCGACCAGGATCAGCGCGGTGATCGGGCTCGCCACGGCGACCGCGGCCAGGACCACGACCGGACTGATCCGCGCCGCCAGGCCCAGTGGCTCGTAGCGGGCAAACCAGCCGTCCAGAGCTTCAACCTCGTCGACCACCGCCGCGGCGCGTTCCCCCACAGGCGCGGCCTGACCAGGAGGCGCGCGCAGGGCGGCGCGCAGGGTGGCCTCTCGCAGATACCGCTTGAGCCGACGGGCGCGCCGGGCCCCCGCGGCGGTGGCGGCAAACAGGGCGAACGCCCGCAACAGGGCTCCAAAGACCAATAGGGCGAGCCAGGGCCAGAGGCTCGTCCCGGCCAGAATCGCCCCCGTGACGGCACCGGCCAGACCCAGGGCGAAGACAACTGCCCCACAGGCGTCCAGGACCCAAAGCAGGCCAGGCCCCAGGCGGGAAGCCTGCGGCCCCTTTGCCAGCAGTTCAGAGAGCGGAAAACCCATAACACCCCTCTAGGGCCAGGAGTTTGGTCTAGGCCTGATCTGGATCAAGGAATATGCAGACCATCGAATATACGAGCCTCGCTACACCCCAAGGAGTCCCCCATGGACCTCGCTGTCGTCGAGCTATCGCGTCTGCAGTTTGCGCTGACGGCGATGTACCACTTCCTGTTTGTGCCCCTCACCCTGGGGCTCTCCTTCATGCTGGTCATCATGGAGAGCATCTATGTGATGACCGGTCGCCAGATCTGGCGGACCATCACGCGCTTCTGGGCCACCATCTTCGGGATCAACTTCGTCCTCGGGGTGGCCACCGGCATCACCATGGAGTTCGAGTTCGGGACCAACTGGTCCTACTTCTCACACTATGTGGGGGACATCTTCGGCGCGCCCCTGGCGATCGAAGGCCTGATGGCCTTCTTCCTGGAGGCCACCTTCGTTGGCCTGATGTTCTTCGGCTGGGACAAGCTCTCCAAGCTCGCCCACCTGGGGGTCACCTTCATGGTGGCGCTAGGGTCGAACCTCTCGGCCCTCTGGATTCTGATTGCCAATGGCTGGATGCAGAACCCCGTGGGGGCGGCGTTCAATCCTGAAACCATGCGGATGGAGATCGTCGATTTCCAGGCGGTGCTGTTCAATCCCGTGGCGCAGGCCAAGTTCGTCCACACGGTGAGCGCCGGCTATGTCCTGGCCGCCGTCGTGGTCCTGGGGATCTCCGCCTATTATCTGCTGAAGGAGCGTCACCGGGCCTTCGCCATCCGCTCCTTCACCGTGGCCGCCGCCTTCGGCCTGGCCGCCTCCCTCTCGGTGGTGGTCCTGGGCGATGAGTCGGGCTACGCCCTCACCGACAATCAGAAGATGAAGCTCGCGGCCCTGGAAGCCATGTGGGAGACCGAGGCGGCACCCGCAGGTCTCACCCTGTTTGGCCTGCCCAATCTCGAGACCCGGACCACCGAAGCCGAAATCAAGATTCCCTATGCGCTGGGCCTGATCGCCACCCGCAGCTTTGACCAGAAGGTCGAGGGCATCATCGATCTGGTGGCCGTGGCCGAGACCCGCATCGAGTCTGGCATCATCGCCTATGACGCGGTGGAACAGCTCAAGACCGACCCCCAGAACCTGGCCGCCCGCGCGCAGTTCGAGGCGCACAAGAACGATCTTGGCCACGCCATGCTGCTGCGCCGATATATGGATGACCCAAGGCAGGCCGACCAAGCCGCCATCCGCGCTGCGGCCTGGGACACCGTCCCCAATGTGCCGCTGATGTTCTGGTCGTTCCGCATCATGGCCGGCATTGGCTTCCTGATGATCGGCTTCTTCGCCACCGCCTTCGTCCTGGCCTCCATGCGGCGGCATGAAACCCGCTGGTTCCTGCGCACAGCGGTGTTGATCATTCCCCTGCCCTGGATCGCCGCCGAGCTCGGCTGGGTGCTGGCTGAGGTGGGCCGTCAGCCCTGGGCCATCGAAGGGGTGCTGCCGACCTTCCTGGGGGCCTCCAGCCTCACTGTGCCGCAGCTGTGGACCACCATCATCGGCTTCACCCTCTTCTACAGCGTCCTGGCCATCGTCGAGGTCGGGCTCATCCTCCACACCATCAAGAAGGGCCCGTACGCCAAGAGCGCGGATCAGCATCCGGTCGATGAGCCGACCGGACCCATCCCCGTGGCGGCCGAGTAAGGATCATCCCTATGGAACTGTTGCTCGACTATCCGACGCTCCGCGTGATCTGGTGGGGCCTTATGGGGGTCCTCCTCATCGGGTTCGCCCTCACCGATGGCTTCGACCTCGGGGTGGCCGCCCTCCTGCCCTTCGTCGCCCGCAACGACGCCGAACGCCGGCAGGTGATCAACACCATCGGCCCGACCTGGGAAGGCAACCAAGTCTGGTTCATCCTGGGCGGCGGGGCGATCTTCGCCGCCTGGCCCCTGGTCTATGCGGTCAGCTTCTCCGGCTTTTACCTGGCCATGTTCCTGGTCCTGTCAGCCCTCATCCTGCGGCCGGTGGGGTTCAAGTACCGCTCCAAGCGCCCCGACCCCCGCTGGCGGGCCTTCTGGGACTGGAGCCTGTTCGTGGGAGGCTTCGTGCCGGCCCTGGTGTTCGGGGTGGCCGTGGGCAATGTCTTGGAAGGCGTGCCCTTCCGCCTCGATAGCGATCTGCGGTCCTTCTATGAGGGGACCTTCCTGGGACTGTTTACCCCCTTCACCCTGATCTGCGGCCTCTTGTCGGTAGCCATGCTGCTGACCCACGGAGCCGCCTGGCTGACCATCAAGGCCGATCATGGGGCGGTCCGTGACCGCGCCCGGGCGATTGGCTCCATCGCAGCCCTGGGCACTTTCGTGCTGTTTGCCGTCGGCTTTGCCTTTGTGCGGTTCGGGGACCTGGGTTTCCGCCTGGACCCCGGCGTTGATATCGCCGGCCCGTCCAACCCCTTGCGCAGCGGCACAATCGCAGCGCCAGGGGCCTGGCTGGACAACTACACCCTCTATCCCTGGATGATCACCGCGCCGGTCCTGGGTTTCCTGGGGTCAGCCCTGGCCTTCCTCGGCATCCGCATGGGTCGGGAGCCCCTGGCGTTTGGGGGGTCTTCCATGGGAGCCCTGGGCATCATCGCCACGGTGGGACTGTCCATGTTCCCCTTCATCCTGCCCAGCAGCATCGACCCCCGCTCCAGCCTGACCATCTGGAACTCGTCCTCGAGCCACCTGACCCTGTTCGTCATGCTGGTGGTGACGGTGATCTTCCTGCCCATCGTGCTGGCCTATACCGCCTGGGTCTTCAAGGTCCTCTGGGGCCGGGTGACCCTGGACAGCCTGCGCACCAACCCCGACCTCTACTGACGGCTGAAGGAACCCTGACATGTGGTATTTCGCCTGGATCCTGGGCATTGGCCTGGCAGTCGCCTTCGGCATTCTCAACGGCCTCTGGCACGAGTTCAGCCTGCCCATTGACGATGAGGAGGATGAGGCCCCGTTCGCCTAGGCGTTCGTTTTGTGCCCATGTCTCCGGGAGGCCGTTACGCCCTGGCGTAGCGGCCTTTTCCGCTTTTGATCTGCGTCACGGCAAACCGCGCGCCCCTGGGGATGATGAGGCATGACCGTGCTTTACAATCCCCACGCCCCCGCCGACGCGCACCTGATCGCCAAGTACGATGGCCGCGCGCCCCGCTATACCAGCTACCCCACAGCGGTGCAGTTCACCCCTAAGGTGACCGATGCCACCTACCGTGCCTGGCTGGCCGATTTGCCGGTGACGACGCCGGTTTCGGTCTATCTGCACATCCCCTTCTGTGCCCGGCTCTGCTGGTACTGCGGCTGCAACACCCGCGCCGTCAGCCGCCATGAACCGGTGCGCGACTATGTTGCCCTGTTGATGACCGAGCTCTCGCTGCTGGAGCAGGCCCTGCCCGGCAAGATGACCGTGGGCGACATCCACCTGGGGGGCGGCACCCCCAACATGCTCAATGCCGAGGAGCTGGCGACGATCTTTGGCGGCCTGCGCCATGTCTTCCGGGTGACCCCGGATGCGGAGATCGCCGCTGAGCTGGATCCTGCGGTGCTGTCGCGGGACTGGATCAAGGCCGCGGCCTATCACGGACTGTCACGGGCGAGCCTCGGGGTTCAGAATCTGGCCCCAGAGGTCCAGAGCGCCGTCAATCGGCAGGAGCGGTTCGAGGACATCGCCGAGTGCGTGAACGATCTGCGCCAGGCCGGCGTCGGCTCGATCAATCTCGACCTGATGTATGGCCTGCCCCTCCAGACCACCCGGAACACCCTGGCCACCCTGGACGCGGTGCTGACCCTGAAGCCCGAGCGCCTGGCCCTGTTCGGCTATGCCCATGTGCCCTGGATGAAGGCCCACCAGCAGCTGATCGATGAGGCCGCCCTGCCCGGCCCGGCCGAGCGGCTGGAGCAAAGCCAGGCTGCCGCCGAACGCCTGAAGGCCGAGGGCTACATCCAGATCGGCCTCGACCACTTTGCCCTGCCCGAAGACTCCCTGGCCAAGGCCGCCGTCAGCGGCAACCTGCATCGGAACTTCCAGGGCTACACCACAGACCTGGCCGGCACGCTGCTGGGCCTGGGGGCTTCGGCCATCGGCACCACTCCGGGGGGCTTTGTGCAGAACATCACCCAGGAACTGGGCTGGCGACATGCGGTGGCCGACGGCAAGCTGCCGATCGCCAGAGGCGTCGCGGTCACGGACGACGACCGCTTCCGGGCCGATATCATCGAGCGCCTGATGTGCGACTTCGCCGTCGACTTGGCCGCCGCCTGTGAGCGGCATGGCCGGACGCTCGCCGATGTGGACGACGCCATTGCCCGCCTGCACGGCTTCCAACAGGACGGCTTGGCCACCTGGGACGGCCAGCGCCTGACGGTCACGCCCCGAGGCCGCATGCTGGTCCGCTCGATCTGCGCCCTGTTCGACGCCTATCTGGCACCCGACGCCCAGCGTCATGCCAAGGCGATCTGAACCCCAGAGGGGCTGGGGTTCACCCCGCCGCGCCCCCTGGGTTCAGGAACTTGCCTTGACTGTAGATCAGAGGCTCGCCCGGGATCACCTGCATCTGCAGCCCGCGGCCGATCAAGAGCTCATGATCGCCGGCCTCATGGTGGGCGTGAAGGTGGCAGTCGATGCTGGCCAGCACCCCTGAGAGTCTGGGCGCGCCGGTGGCACCAGCGGTGAACGGCACATCCTTGAACCGGTCCATGGCCAGGGGGTTGGCGAACAACCGCGCCAGTTCGCCCTGTCCCGCCGAAAGGATGTTGATGCAGAAGACCCCGGACCAGCGGACCGCTGCCAGGGTGCGGCTCCTCTGGTCCAGGCAGACCAGCAGCAAGGGTGGCGTCAGGGAGACCGATGAAAAGGCGCTGACGGTCGTGCCCAGGGGGCGGCCAGAGTCATCTGGTGTGGTGACGATCACAACGCCGCTTGCAAAACTCCCCATGGCGCGACGCCAGGCCTGGGGGTCCAGGCCGAGGGCAGAATGAGGCCCGTTGGGTGACGTGGGGTCGTCCATCACGCGGTCCAAAGCCTCGTCAACCACCGAACGTCCCGGGGTCGCGTTCGATGGGCCACTCGGCAGCCTCCCCTAGGGTCGTGGCCGGGTGGGTCGAGCATGGTCATGCTGGCTTCTGAACCTCTTCGCCCGCAAATGAATGGCATGTGGGTAAGCCCTGGGCGTCATCCTTGACAAGGCTGGTCTGTGACAATGCCCTCGAGATCACAAGGGGCTAGTGCTGTGGCGGTCGCATGAAGAGCGCGGCGACAAACACCAGGGCAGCGGCGACACCGAACAGCTGAAAGGTGGGGGCAAAGCTGCCAAGCCCATCGCGCATGTATCCACCGATCAGGGGGCCAAGGGCCGACAGGGCACCCACCAGACAGACCGTGGAAAAGATCTCCAGATTGTTCTGTCGCCCAAAATAGTTGAGCAGCAGGATCGTCACCGCCAGGGCCGTCAGCCCAAACCCGATCCCCGTGCCCACCGCATAGATGACCATCAGCAGGTAGGTATCGGCCACGCTGAGGGCCATCGAACCCACCCCCAGAACGCCGATGGCGAATACCAGCAGCCACTTGGGATCGATCCGGTCCCCGATGACGCCGCCGCCCAGGCGCGCGACAGTGGCCATCAGACCCTCGAGGCTCAGCATGCCCGCGGCCACACCCGCCCCCACGCCGCGCTCCGACAGGTGCGCCACCGAGAGGCTGGACACGGTCACCCCGCTCAGCAGGTGAATGAAATAGGCCAGGACCAGGACGTAGAACTGCGGCGTGGCCATGGCCTGCCGCAAGGTCCAGTCATGGACTGTGCGATAGACCGCCAGGGGCGCCAGGCGCGGCGCGGCGGCGGCGGCCTCGGCCTCAGCCTTGACCGCGCGATCAATCCGCTCCGAAGAGTCCTTCAGCCAGGCTGTGTCGGGGATCAGCAGGGAACAGATCACGCCGATGGTCAGCGCCGCCACCGCCTGCAAGGCCCAGAACGGCCGCCAGGCACCGCCGGCCGCCTCCATCACGCCAATCGCCATCCAGGGGCCCGCCACGCCGCCCAGGCCCCCCAGGGTGAAATAGAGGCCAAAGGCCATGGCGCGCTTCTGGAAAACCGCCGCCAGGACGTGGGTGCCTGGGATCAGGGCCATCAGCTGGTAGGCCACCCCGCAGAGCGCCGTGCCGAGGAAATAGATCCAGACGCCGGGGGTCAGGTAGAGGCAGATAAAGCCAGCCGCCATGACCCCTGTGCCCAGCAACAGGGCGGCCCGAACCCCAAACCGGCGAATGATCAACGGCGGCAGCCAGGCCGAGCCGCCACAGAAGGCGCCCAGCAGGGTGAAGCCCAGGCCCGCCTGCGCCCAGCTCCACTGCTGATCAGCCACCATGGCCGGCAGAACCACACCGAGAGACGAGAAGGTCGCCGCAGAGATCAGGAACAGGAGCAGGCTGAAGACGCCCAGAAGCCCCCAGGGGCGCCATTCGCTCACGCGCATGCCGTTTATCCTTGCCCAGACCGGTCTCATCTGCGGCCGGCCGCCGGGACAAAAGCATAGCCGGGCGACCCTGTCATATGGCGCGTGCCAGACTGACAGAGCCAAGGCTCAGCGCATCGGGAACCGCGGGTCTTGGGGTTGGCGCACCGTGATGAACCTGGCCCTAGTGCAAGACCGCGCCCTTGGGCCGGCCACAGGGGGGCGAAGTGCCACCTTCCAGCCTCGCGGGCAGGCCAAGGCCCTCATGGGCCAGGACCATATTCAAGGCCCGGGCAAAGATCGCCACCGGCTCAGGCTGGATGACCAGCGGCGCCAGCAGAGCGCGGGCGATTCCCATGTCCACCCGCGACACCCCACAGGCCACGATCAGTCTCTGCTCGTCCTCGCCATAACCGGCGCAGCCGCTGCAGGCGATCTGCAAGGGCCGCCGGGTCTGACGCTCCAAGGCCTCCATCAGGGCCACGAAGATCGCCCCGGCCCGATCGCTCACCTGCTCGGCCATCAGCTGGCGCACGCAGGCCTGTGGTGCTTCCCCCGACAGGCGCAGCCCGGCCCAAAGCCTGAGCCCGGCCAGGACGACCTGCTCGCCGCTGGTCAGGTCAGAAGGCGCCAGGACCCTGTCGACCTCGATCCGACCCCCTGCATCATCAGCCATGACATACGCCTCTTTGTTGCGACTAGTTCTTAATAGCGTTAGCTTGCTCTGACGGCGCCGTCAAACCTCCTTTGAGGTCATCTCCCGCCCGGCGCGTTCTTGCGCTATCGTGACCACGCTCCAAGGGAAGACCGACCATGAAGATGACCGCTCGCAGGCCTAAGCGCCCTTTGAAAACCCTGGCCCTGGCGGCCGCCCTGTCGATTCCCCTGGGCCTCACCGCCTGTTCCTACAGCGAAGAACTGGGCCGCCAGCAGATGTTGCTGGTGGATCCCGCCGCCTTGTCTCAGCAGGGGGCACAGGCCTGGTCGCAGATGAAGCAGACCTCGAAGCTGTCCAATGACGCCGCCGCCAATGCCCGGCTTCGCCGGATTGGCAACCAGATCGTCGCCGCCACCAACCTGGGAAATCAGGCCTGGGAATATGCCGTGTTCGAGGACAAATCGATCAACGCCTTCGTCCTGCCCGGCGGCAAGGTGGGCGTGACCACAGGCATGATGGCCTTTGTCGCCAATGATGATGAACTGGCCGCGGTGCTGGGCCATGAGGTGGCCCACGTGATGGCCAATCACGCCGCCGAGCGTTACTCCCAGTCGACGCTCGCCCAGGTCGGCGCAGGGGTGATCGGGGCCGTGACCCAGAACGCCGAGAGCGAGCTGGCTCAGACCCTCGGCCGCTATGCCGCCCCGGCCCTGCAGGTCGCCGTCCTGATGCCCTATTCCCGTCAGCACGAACTGGAGGCTGACCGCATTGGCCTTGATCTCATGGTACGGGCGGGCTTCAGCGCCAAACGGGGGGTCAACCTCTGGCGTCGGATGGCCGCGCGCGGAGGCTCAGCCACCCCCGCCATCCTGTCGACCCATCCTTCAGACGCCGCGCGCGTCCAGCAGCTGGACGCCTACATCGCCGCGCGCGGCTATTCCTGAGGTGCCCGCACGGCAACCTCAGGCCTTCCGATCAAAACGCTAGAACTCGGCTGAGCCGCCATCGCAGGGCACCACCGCTCCGGTGGTGTAGGCCGAGGCCCGGCTGCTGAGGAAGATCGCCACACCGGCGATGTCCTCAGGCTGGCCGATGCGGCCGCGGGGATTGCCCTTGGCGATGGCGTCGCCCGCCTGGGCCAGCGTCGCGGCCATCATCTTCGACGGGAAGGGCCCAGGTGCGATGGCGTTGACCAGGATGTGCTCGGGGGCCAGGCGCTTGGCCAGGTGGCGGGTCAGCATGATGCAGCCGGCCTTGGAGGTGGAATAGGCGTAGGTCTCCAGCGTCGGCGGCGCGATGCCGTTCACCGAGGCGATATTGATGACCCGCGAGGGCTCTTCGGCGGTGGCGGCCGCCCGCAGAAGCGGCAAGAGCTTCTGGGTCAGGAAGAAGATCGACTTGACGTTCAGGTCGACGGTCTTGTCCCAACCGTCCTCCGAATACTCATCGATCGGCGCCCCCCAGGTGGCGCCGGCATTGTTGACCAGCACATCGAGACGGCTCTCACGTTCCTTGATGGCGTCCGCCAGACCCTCGATTCCCGCCATGCCGCCCAGATCAAAGGGCAGCGAGATGCAGGTCCCGTACTCCGATAGCTCCTCGGCCACCCGGTCGCAGACCTCGGCCTTGCGGGACGAGATGTAGACCTTGGCGCCATTTTCCACATAGCCGCGGGCGATCATCTCGCCGATGCCCCGGCTGCCGCCGGTCACGAGGACGACCTTGCCCTCAACGCTGAACAGATTCTTCAAAGCCCAATCTCCTGGAAAACGTCGGTTGAAACGGGATCAGCCAATACGGCTGGACATGCCGCCGTCAACCGGCAGCAGAACGCCAGTGATGAAGGCGCTCTCATCGCTGGCCAGGAACAGGGCCGCATAGGCGGTGTCCCAGGCCGTGCCCATCTGGGCGCCCAGGGGCACCCGGGCACCCCGGGCCGCGCGGACGGCTTCCTGATCCTGGCCGGTAGCCTGGGCGATGCCGGCCACAGCCATGGGGGTGTCCATCAGGCCCGGCAGGATGGCGTTGCAGCGGACCCGGTACTTGGCGTTGGACTGGGCGATGCTGGTGGTCAGGCGGTTCATAGCCGCCTTAGAGACCTCATAGGCCACCTGGGTCCCGCCGGCGATCGACGCCAGGGACGAGATGTTGATGATGGCCCCGCCCCCCTGGGCCCGCATGCCCGGAAGGGCGGCCTTGCTGGTCAGCCAGGCACTCTTCAGATTGACCGCCAGAATACGGTCAAAGGCGTCTTCATCGACCAGATGGGCCGGTCCATCACCGCCGCCGATCCCCACATTGTTCACCAGGATGTCGAGGCGACCGAGACGCGCCTCAGCCTCGGCGATCACGCCGGCCGCGCCCTCGGCCTTGGCGACGTTGACGGCGAAGGCATAGGCCGCTCCACCTTCGCCAGCGATCATGTCCGCCGTCTCCTGGGCGCGCTCGGCGACCTTGTCGACGCAAAGCACGCGGGCACCTTCGCGGGCAAACAGCAGCGCCATGGCGCGGCCATTGCCGATGGTCTGGCCCGGCGTCTGGCCCGCCCCGCAGACCAGGGCGGTCTTCCCCTCCAGCCGGCCCATCAGAAGCCCTTGAGGTCCGGATCAAGGGTCTGGCCCTCGTCCAGCTGCACCCCGAAGGTGTTCAGCATCATCGAGACCTGGGTGTACTGACCGGCGGAAAACACCACATCCATCTTCTGCTTATCGCTGAAATGGGCGTCCAGGGCCTTCCAGGTCGGCTCGGTGATGAACTGGTCATGGTGCAGTTCGTCGGCGGCACGGACCAGGGCCGCATCAGCCGCGCTCCAGCCGGGCGCGTCGGGGCCAAGCTTGATGCGGGCCACCTCGTCGTCGGTAAGGCCCGCCTGCTTGCCGATCGGCACATGCTGGGTCCACTCATAGCCCGAACGGCAGAGGTAGCCGATGCGCAGGATGACGATCTCCCGCTCCCGCGCCGGCAGCCCGTTTCTGCGGGACAGGATATAGTTGCCCCAGCCCATGAAACCCTTCATGGCCTTGGGCTCCCGGGCCAGGGTGCGGAAGATGTTCAGCACCCGGCCACGCTCGGCCATGGGGGCCAGCAGCTCCCGCTGATCGGCGTCCATATCCTTGTCGGCGAGGGGTTCAATCCGGGGTTTGGCCAGGCGCATGGGTCGTCCTCCGCTGTTCTGATCAGCGCCCTCGATCACCGGCCTCAGCTCGAATTCTAGGGTCGAGTCTGGACCAGGGATCGGCGAGGACGCCGGTGTTCCATGGTCTCATGGTCCAGACCCAGCGGTGCCGTCAATCTTAAGTCGCCCGAACCTTGGGCCTAGATCTGGGGCGATGAAGCCGCAACTGGCGCCGGCTCGGCCTGGGGCGTGGGTACGATCAGACCCGTGGGCGCCTTATGGCACAACGCCCTGGGGGTGATCGCAATTGCCGGGGCTCCGGTTGGGGGCTGATTTGAGGAAGCGCTAGGGCGGCGGCCGCTGCTCCCGTCATTCTCGGCCCTGTGTCGAGTATCCCCCTCGCGCCCGCGCCCGCCCTCGACAGGGATGCTCGCCACAAGGGCGAGCATGACGCGGTGGGGGTGGGCTGTGCCCTGGAAGCCGACTCTCAGAGCGGCGGCAACGGGTGGGAAGCGGACCTAAAGTCTCTTGCGAAAATAAACCACGCGCTCCGTCTCTTCGAACCCGACCGCTACATGAAAATCATGGCTCGCCAAGTTGTCGATCAGAGCGTCCGACGCGAACTCTGTGCACCCCATCCTACGTCCCCAAGCCTCGACGGCGAAGGTGAGTGCTCGTGCCGCTCCGCTACCCCGGCGTTCCGGAACGACGTAAATTCCCTCCAAGAAGGCGACGGGTGAGGTGTGGCAGCCGTTGACGTAGTCGTGACGCAGAGCAGCCTCCGTGAAGCCGCACACCACTCCTGCGAGGTCTACTGCAACGAGCACAATCTTATCGTTGTCTGGGGATGTGAGCGCAGAGCGCGATTCCTGCTCATGCTGATCGACTGGGCTGCTCGGCCAAAGTGACGCGCGCATTCTAGCCAAATGCTCAAGATCATCGATGCACGCCGGGCGAACTTCCATTCGGGCAGGTTCCCTATTTCGGCCAACGTCCGCAATGGGTCGTGAGCCGATGTTCCTCAGGCAGCCCCTATCAACCCCGCAGCTTCTCCGCGTGAAACGCCACGTGGTCGACGATGAAGCTGGCCATGAAGAAGTAGGAGTGGTCGTAGCCGGCCTGCCGGCGCAGGGTCAGCTTCTGGCCGGCGGCGGCGCAGGCGGCCTCCAGGAGTTCGGGCTTGAGCTGTTCGGCCAGGAAGTTGTCGCCTAGGCCCTGGTCCACCAGGATGTCGTCGAACCGGCCCTTGGCCGCGCCGGCCTCGATCAGCAAGGCTGCGTCGTGGTCTGCCCAGGTGGCGCGATCCTCGCCCAGATAGGCGGTGAACGCCTTCTCCCCCCAGGGGCAGCGGGTGGGCGAGCAGATGGGCGCGAAGGCTGAGACCGAGCGGAAGATGTCCGGGCGGCGCAGGGCGAGTGTCAGGGCACCGTGGCCGCCCATGGAGTGGCCGGAAACGCCGACGCAGTCCCGCGCGATGGGGAACTCGGCAACCACCGTGTCCAGTAGTTCGCCGGTGACATAGGTCTCCATCTGGAAGTGCGGCGTCCATGGCGCCTGGGTGGCGTCCACATAGAAGCCCGCCCCCTGCCCCAGGTCATAGGCGGGATCGTCGGCCACGCCTTCGCCCCGGGGGCTGGTGTCGGGCGCGAGGACCGCCAGGCCGTGGGCGGCGGCGGGGCCATAGGCACCGGCCTTGGTGGTGAAGTTGTCCTCCGTGCAGGTCAGGCCAGACAGCCAGACCAGCAGCGGGAATGGCCCCGCGCCTTCCGGCAGGAAGAGCGAGAACCGCATGGGCGTGCCGGTGACCGCGCTCTGGTGGCGGAGATAGCGCAGGCTCCCGCCGTGAACACGGTGCTGCTGGACGGTCTCGAGGCTCATCGGCGCGCTCAAAAGACCACGACGCTGCGGATGCTTTCGCCCGCATGCATCAGGTCGAAGGCCTTGTTGATGTCTTCGAGCGGCATGGTGTGGGTGATCATCGGGTCGATCTCGATCTTGCCGTTCATGTACCAGTCGACGATGGTCGGCACGTCGGTGCGCCCGCGGGCGCCGCCAAAGGCCGTGCCCTTCCAGACCCGGCCGGTCACCAGCTGGAAGGGGCGCGTGGCGATCTCCTTGCCGGCCTCGGCCACGCCGATGATGATGCTCTCGCCCCAGCCCCTATGGCAGGCCTCGAGCGCCTGGCGCATCACCTGGACATTGCCGGTGCAGTCGAAGGTGTAGTCGGCGCCGCCCCCGGTCATCTCCACCAGATGGGCGACCACGTCGCCATCCAGGGTCTTGGGATTGACGAAGTGGGTCATGCCAAACCGCCGGCCCCATTCCTCGCGGTCGGGATTGATGTCGACGCCGATGATCATCGAGGCGCCGACCATGCGCAGGCCCTGCAGGACGTTGAGGCCAATGCCGCCCAGGCCGAACACCACGGCGTTGGCGCCTGGCTCCACCTTGGCCGTATTGGTCACTGCGCCCACGCCGGTGGTCACGCCGCAGCCGATGTAGCAGGCCTTGTCGAAGGGGGCGTCGGAGCGGATCTTGGCGAGCGCAATCTCCGGCAGGACCGTGAAGTTGGAGAAGGTCGAGCAGCCCATATAGTGGTGGACCATCTGGCCCTTATAGGAGAACCGGCTGGTGCCGTCGGGCATGACGCCCTTGCCCTGGGTTCCCCGGATCGCCGTGCAGAGGTTGGTCTTACGCGACAGGCAGCTTTTGCACTGGCGGCACTCAGGCGTGTAGAGCGGGATCACGTGATCGCCGGGCTTCAGGCTGGTGACGCCGGGCCCCACCTCGACCACCACGCCCGCGCCCTCATGGCCCAGGATCGAGGGGAAGACCCCTTCGGAATCCAGGCCGTCCAGGGTGTAGGCGTCTGTGTGGCAGATGCCCGTGGCCTTGATCTCCACCAGCACTTCGAAGGCCTTGGGCCCTTCCAGATCCAGCTCGACGATCTCCAGGGGCTTCTTGGCTTCAAAGGCGACGGCGGCGCGGGTCTTCATGGCGGGGCTCCGTAGGTTTTCCGGCCCCTGGTGGCGCCTCGCGCCCCCCGGATCAAGCGTCGGGGACGAGAAGCCCCCCTAAGGCGCAGAAGATGATATGATCTGCGCCACCATGGCGGGCGGAGCGTGCGCCCGAAGTCGCCAAGGGAGAAAGACATGTCCGGCCCGGTGCCGAACATCAGGGATTGGTGGAGACAGGCGGGGCTATGGCTCGCCAGTTTAGCCCTGTGTCTGGCAAGCGCCCATGGGGCTCTTGCCCAAACGCCTCAGCCGGCCCAGACCCCTCCCCCGCTGGTGCTGGTGTTTGACCTGGACGGTGCGGTGGGCCCGGCCACGGCGGAGTATCTGCAGCGGGGGCTCGAACAGGCCGCCACTCGTGAGGCGAGCCTGGCGGTCATCCGCATGAATACGCCCGGCGGGCTCGACTCCTCCACCCGGGACATCATCGCCGACATCCTGGCCTCACCGACGCCCGTGGCGGTGTTTGTCACCCCGGCTGGGGCACGGGCGGCCAGCGCAGGCACCTACATCCTCTATGCCAGCCATCTGGCGGCCATGACGCCGGGTGCCCATCTGGGCGCAGCCACGCCGGTGCAGATGGGCGGGTCCAGCCCGTTGATGCCTGAGCGCGAGGCGCCTGCCACCCCCGACAGCGCCGAGCGCGCCAAGACGGCTGGGACGCCCCAGCCTGACGCCATGACGGCCAAGGTGACCAATGATGCGGTGGCCTATATCCGCAGCCTCGCCGGGCTACAGGGCCGCGACCCGGTGTTTGCCGAGCTTGCCGTGCGGCGGGCCGAGACCCTGACGGCCACTGAGGCCCTCGATCAGGGGGTGATCGAGATCCTGACCCGGGATATGGACGGCCTGCTGGCCGCCGCCCATGGGCGCACCGTCTTGCTGAATGGCGAACCCCTGGTTCTGAACACCGCAGAAGCCCAGGTAGAGACCCTGTCGCCGGACTGGCGGGCGCAGATCCTGGCGGTCATCACCAATCCCAACATCGCCTATCTGCTGATGCTGGTGGGCATCTACGGGCTGATCTTCGAGTTCACCTCTCCTGGCGCTGTGGGGCCAGGGGCGGTGGGGGCGGTATCCCTGCTGCTGGGTCTGTTTTCCCTGAACATGCTGCCGGTGGACTATGCCGGCGCGGCCCTGATTGCCCTCGGCATCGCCCTGTTGCTGGTGGAGGTGTTCATCCCCGGATTTGGCCTGTTTGGCGCGGCAGGTGCGGTCGCCCTGGCCCTGGGGTCTCTGATGCTGTTTCGGGAAGCCCCGGGCTTCAAGCTGTCGCCCTATGTGGTCCTGGCGTCCGTCGGCCTCAGCGTCGGCTTCTTTCTCATTGCCCTGCGGGCGGCGGTGCAAGCGGCCCGGCGGGGCGTGACCACGGGTCAGGCCGCCCTGCTCAACGCCCATGCCGTCGTCAAGAGCTGGGAGGGCCAGCAAGGCTATGTCCATGCCCAGGGCGAGGACTGGCACGCCGTCTCAGGCGTTTCTCTCTCACCTGGCCAACCGGTGCGGATTGCCGCCCGGGACGGCCTCACCCTCACCGTCGAACCCGACAAACCCGCCTGAGGCGGCAGAAGGATCAAGCCCATGTTCGATATCGCCAGCTACGGCGCATTACTCGTCTTCCTCATCATCATCCTGCTGCAGGCGGTGAAGGTGATGCGGGAATATGAGCGGGCCGTGGTCTTTACCCTGGGCCGCTTCACCGGCGTCAAGGGCCCCGGCCTGATCCTGCTGATCCCCGTGGTCCAGCAGATGGTCAAGGTGGACCTGCGCACCATCGTCCTGGATGTGCCCAGCCAGGATGTGATCAGCCGCGACAACGTCTCGGTGAAGGTCTCAGCTGTGCTGTACTTCCGGGTGATCGACGCCGACCGGGCGGTGATCCAGGTGGAAAACTATATGGAGGCCACAAGCCAGCTGGCCCAGACCACCCTGCGCTCGGTGCTCGGCAAGCATGACCTGGACGAGATGCTGGCCGAGCGCGACAAGCTCAACAGCGACATCCAGGAAATCCTCGACAGCCAGACCGAAGAATGGGGCATCAAGGTCGCCAATGTGGAGATCAAGCATGTCGATATCGACGAGAGCATGATCCGCGCCATCGCCCGGCAGGCCGAGGCCGAACGCAACCGCCGCGCCCGGGTCATCAATGCGGACGGGGAAAAGCAAGCCGCCCACGCCATGCTGGAAGCCGCCCAGACCCTGGCGACCATCCCTGAGGCCATGCAGCTGCGCTATCTGAACACCCTGGCCGACATCGGGGCTGATCAGAACACCACTATCGTCTTCCCGATGCCCATGGATCTGGGCTCCCTGCTGGGCAATCTGACCAAGCCCAAGGCTTAGAGGGGCTAGGCGGCCTCAGGCGCTGGCGACGATGCCAGCGTCGTGCAGGCGGGCGATCTCGGCGGCAGGCAGGCCCAGAACCTCGGCCAGCACCTGCTCGGTGTGCTGGCCGAGCCGGGCCGCTGGTTGGGCTGGCGCGCGCACATCCTGCGGCAGGGTCGCGGCATAGCCCGGCACGGGATAGGTCGCGCCGCTGGGCTGGGCCAGGTCTGAAAACAGCGGGCTGCCCTTGAACAGGCGGGGGTCCTCCAGGGCCTCCTCCAGGGTCTGATAAGGACCCCAGCAGACGCCGAGCTCATCGAACCTGGGTAGCATGTCCGCGGCCGACAGGGCGGCGAAACCCGCCTCAAAGATGGGGATCAAGGCGTCGGAATGGGCAAAGCGCACGCCCTCGTCCTTACGGAAATCGACGCCCCTGGCCTGCTCTACCGCCGCGACGGCGCGCCCGACCCCCAGAACCTCGATAAGGCCCGTCCATTGGCGCGGTGTGATAGCCACGACCATCAGGCGCCGGCCGTCCCGGGTCAGGAAATCCCGGCCGAAGGCACCATAGAGGCTGTTGCCCATGCGGCCGCGTACGCCGGTCCCGGCCAGGATCTCGGCGGTCATACCCATATTGGCCAGGCTGGCGGCGGCCACGTCGGAGAGGGGGATACGGATCTCCCGGCCCTGACCAGTGCGCATCCGCGACAGCAGGGCGGCCACCAGATTGTAGGCGGCGAAGGCGCCGGTGAGCAGGTCCCAGGCGGGCAGCACATGGTTCACCGGTCGGGGATCGTCGGGATGGCCGGTCATCAGCGGCACGCCGATGGCGCTGTTGATCGTGTAGTCGACGCCAGGGCCCCCATCGGCCCAGCCCATGACCCGCACACAGATCAGATCCTCGCGCAGGGCTTTCAGTCGGTCATAGGACAGGAAGCCATCGACGGGGAAGTTGGTCACAAACAGGCCCGCGTCGGGTCCCGGCGAAGCCGCCAGCCGCTGGGCGAGCTCGCGCCCCTCGGGACGGGAGAGATCGAGGGCCACCGATTTCTTGCCCTTGTTGAGCCCCTCCCAATAGAGGCTCGATCCGTTGGGGGCGAGCGGCCAGCGGCGGAAGTCGGGACCGCCGCCGATATTGTCGAACCGGATCACCTCGGCGCCGAGTTGGGCGAGATAAAGTCCGCAGGTGGGGCCGGCGATAAAGGCCGAGCCCTCGACCACCGTAAGGCCCTTCAACAGATCATACATGGCGCGCTCCCGGCCCGGTTGGCGCTTGCGATGCGCCTTCCACGACCCATAGCATAGGTGCCGGTTGACGCTGGGGACGCCCTGGCCCTTGGGCGCGCGGGAGTGTCATATCCTGGCCTGCCGACTCGCAACGGTCCGTCAGGAGGATGCTTGGCCCAGTTCCGTTCACTGCTGTTCACCCCGGCCAATCGCCCCGACCGCTTTGAGCGCGCCCTGGCCAGCGGCGCCGACGCCGTCTGCCTGGACCTGGAGGATGCCGTGGCCCCGCCCGACAAGGCCCGGGCCCGGACCAGCGCCGTCGAGTTTCTGGCCGGCCGACCGGCCGGTGGCATCCCTGTCGGCGTTCGCCTCAATGGCCGCACCACCCCGTGGTTCACCGATGACCTGAGGGCCGCTGCCAACGCCCGGGCCGACTTCTTCATGGTGCCCAAGACGGCAGGTGCCCAAGAGCTCACCATGATGCAGCGGGCCCTGGGCGACGCCCGCCCGCTCTGGCCCCTGGTGGAAACGCCAGAAGGCCTGATGCGCTGCTGGGAAATCGCCGATGCCCCAGGCGTCGCGGGCGTGCTGTTTGGCGCCTTCGACTTCAGCGCCGAGGTCGGCTGCGACATGAGCTGGGAGCCCCTGCTTTTTGCCCGCAGCCAGATCGCGGCGGCCTGCGCCCGGGCGGGCATTCAGGCCCTGGACGCTCCCCCGGCCCTGGTGGGGGAACCTGAGGTCCTGGCGGTGGAGACCGATCGCGCCCGAAGGCTTGGCTTCACGGGCCGGGCGGCCATCCATCCAGACCAGATTGCCGCGATCCACAGCGCCTACACCCCAAGCCCCGAGGACCTGGCCCGGGCGCAGGCGGTGATTGAGGCCTTTGACGCCGCCAATGGGGGCCCGGCGCTTTTGAATGGAAGACTGATCGAGCTGCCGGTGGCCCGCGCCGCCCGCAGGATTGTGGATCGCGCGAGAGGATGAGCCGATGAAGACCGTCAAGGAGGTCGCCCCTGGGCGCTACCGGGAGACCTTTGGCCGCTACTACGACGACTTCGTGGTGGGCGATGTCTATGAGCACCGCCCCGGAAAAACGGTGACCGAAGCCGACAACCACCTCTTCACCCTGCTGACCCTCAACACCCACCCGCTGCACTTCGACGCCGAATACGGCAAGCACACCGAGTTTGGCCGCAATCTGGTGGTCTCGACCTATACCCTGGCCCTGCTGATCGGCATGAGCGTCAGCGACTGTTCCCAGAAGGCCATCGCCAATCTGGGCATGGACGAAGTCAAGTTCCCCGCCCCGGTCTTCGCCGGCGACACCCTCTACGGCGAGAGCGAGGTTCTGGCCAAGCGTGAGAGCAAGTCCCGGCCGGGCCAGGGGATCGTCACGATCCGGACCCTGGGCAAGAACCAGGACGGCGTGGTGATCGCCACCTTCCGACGCGACATGCTGATCCCCGCCCGCGGTCAGGCGGTGGAGGACAAGCCGGGCAGCGGCTACTAGTCGCAACTCAAAAATAAGAAGACCGATCAGGGAGAGCGGGACGATGACCACGCCTAAGGACGCCACAGACGCCACCTTGCAGGCCCAGGCCGCCCTCAAGGCGCGGCTGCCGGTGGAGGATGGTCAGGACTGGGTCGACGCCCGGCGGGGCTATCTGGGCTCCATTCCCGACGCCAGGATCGAGAACGCCACCGGCGGCGTGGTCTGGAACATGGGGGCGTTTGCCTTCGAGGAGCCCGAGGAGGCACCGCCCACCGTCAACCCTAGCCTCTGGCGCCAGGCCAGGCTCAATGCCCTGCACGGCCTCTTTGAGGTGACGCCGGGGGTCTATCAGGTCCGGGGCTTTGACCTGTCGAACATCACCTTCATCGAGGGCGAGAAGGGCTACCTCGTCATCGACCCGCTCATCTCGGCCGAGCCGGCGGCCGCAGCCCTGGCGCTCATGCGCCAACATCGCGGGGACAAGCCGGTCACCGGCGTCATCTACACCCACTCCCATGTGGACCATTATGGCGGGGTGCGCGGGGTGATCTCTGACGCCGACATCGCCGCTGGCATGCGGATCATTGCGCCTGAAGGCTTCCTGGAGGAGGCGGTCAGCGAGAACGTGCTGGCGGGCAACGCCATGGGTCGCCGGGCCACCTACATGTACGGTGCCCTGCTGCCCCGCAATGCCAAGGGCCATGTGGACTCTGGCCTCGGTAAGACCACCTCCATGGGCTCGGTCAGCCTGATCCCTCCCACCGAGAGCATCAGCAAGACCGGCACAAAGCTGACCATCGACGGGATCGAGATCGAGTTCCAGGTGACCCCGGACACCGAGGCTCCGGCGGAGATGAACTTCTTCTTCCCGCAATTTGGGGCCCTCTGCATGGCCGAGAACTGCTCCTGCCACCTGCACAACATCTATACCCCCAGGGGTGCCCAGGTCCGCGACGCCAAGCGTTGGGCCTTTTACATCGACGAGGCCGCAGACCTTTTCGCAGACCGGACCAAGGTGCTGTTCGCCAGCCACCACTGGCCCCGCTGGGGGGAGGCAAGGGCCCGGGGCTTCCTGGCCAAGCAGCGCGATCTCTACAAGTTCATCCACGACCAGACCCTGCGGATGGCCAATCACGGGATGACACCCCTGGAGATCGGCGAGGTGCTCCGACTGCCGCCGACCCTGGAGGCCGAGTGGTTCACCCGCAGCTACTACGGAACGCTGAACCACAACGCCAAGGCGGTCTATCAGCGCTATCTCGGCTGGTTTGACGGCAATCCCGCCAACCTCCATCCCCATCCGCCGGTCGAGGCCGGCAAGCGCTATGTGGATCTGGCGGGCGGTGCCGAACCCCTGCTGGCCAAGGCCCGCGAGGCCTTTGCAGCCGGCGATTATCGCTGGACCGCTCAGCTGGTGAACCACCTGGTCTTCGCCCAGCCCGACCATGCCGAGGCCCGGGAACTGCAGGCCGATGCCCTGGAGCAGATGGGCTATCAGGCGGAATCGGGACCCTGGCGGGCCTTCTACCTCACCGGGGCCCAGGAACTGCGCCACGTGCGCCCCCCCTCGCCCACCCCGCGCCAGGGGGCGGCGGGCCAGATCCGTAACCTGCCGGCCGAACAGCTGCTGGACTCCCTGTCGGTGCGCCTGAACGGCGAGCGGGCCGGCGAGGTGACTGTGGCCCTCGACATTAGCTTCACCGACACCGGTGAGCGGTTTGGCCTGAGGATCGAGAACGCCGTCCTGCACCACGGCCGTGATCGCGCCGCGCCCGGCGCAACTCCCGTCCGCCTGACCCGTGGTGCCCTGGTGGCCCTGGTGCTTGGAGAAACCGACCTGGCCGGTGCCATGGCCAAGGGCGAGGTGGAAACCGCCCGCCCCGACGACCTTGCCGCCCTGCTCGCCTGCCTGGATCGCTTCGAGTTCTGGTTCGAGATTGTCATGCCCTAGGCGAGACGTTCCGGTGCCTTTTGCCTCGCGCTGGCCCCCCTGACCCAGGGGCCACGCGACGGATCGTCGCGCATGGTCAATGGGCTCCCCTGAGCCGCAAGCCTGCGTCATCAGCCAGGATTCTGTTTTTATTGAACTTCTTTCCTGCCGCGCTAGGGGCCGGGCGGAGGTACCGTTCGGCAAGCCTTAAGCCCAAGGCAAGACTTCAGGCCTAGCTCACGGGGGACAATCCAAACTGTCCGACCAGAGAGATAGCCGAACACCATGCCACTGCGGAGCTCCTTCGCCACCGCCACCGCCCTCCTGGTCCTGGCCAGCGGCCTGGCCACCAGCCCGGCTGCGGCACAATCCAAGCCCTGGACCCTGCATGACGCGGTTGGCGCCCCAGACAATCTGAAGCTCTCGGGATCGGTTCGGGCCCGCTACGAGAGCCTGGAGGGCCAATACCGCCCAGCCTTGGGCGATGGTTCTGACCAAGGCTTGCTCTTGCGCGCGACCCTGTTTGCCGAGCTGGATCTCTCGCCCGTCCGGATCGGCGGCGAGCTGATCGACGCCCGCGCCTTTCTCAACGACAGCGGCTCCCCAACCGGCGTCGCTGACGTCAATGCCCTGGAGCTGATCCAGGCCTATGTGGCCGCCGATGTGAACGACCTGTTTGTCGAGGGTGCCAAGGGTTCGCTTACCCTTGGCCGCTTCACCATGGACCTGGGCTCTCGCCGCCTCGTGGGTCGCTCGGCCTATGGCAACTCCACCAACGCCATGGCCGGGGTCCGGGGGGAATGGAGCGCCAAATCGGCCGGGTCTGCGACCCTGTTCTACAGCTATCTGTCCCAGCGTCGCCCCTCAGACCGGGTCAGCATTCTCGACAACGAGATCGAGGCCGACCGTCACACCGATGACCTGATCCTGGCCGGCGCCTTCTACACGGCCCCCAAGCTGGCGGACGGCAGCCAGCTGGAGCTCTATGGCTTCCGCCTGGAGGAGGACGACTCCCCAACCATGGCCACCCGCAATCGTCAGCTGACCACCCTTGGGGGCCGCATCCTACGCAACCCCTCCCCCGGCAAGTGGGACTACGAAGTTGAGGGCGCCTGGCAGACCGGCACGGCCCGCAACTCCACCAGCGCCGCAGATCGCCGCGACCTCGATGTGGACGCCCAGCTCCTGCACCTGGAGGTCGGTCGGACCTTCAAGGCGCCCTGGTCGCCGCGGATCACCGTGGAATACGACTTCGCCAGCGGCGACAAGAGCAGCGCCGATGGGGACTTTAACCGCTTTGACGGCCTGATCGGCCCCCGGCGCACCGACTTTGGCCCCACCAGCGGATACGGCCCCATTGGCCGGTCCAACATCAACTCACCGGGGGTGCGGTTTGAAGTGGTTCCCAACCCGCGCTGGGACGCCATGATCTTCTACCGCGCCATGTGGCTGGATGAGGCTGGCGACGCCTTCGCCAATACCGGGGTCCGCGACGCCTCGGGCCGCGCCGGCGACTTTGCGGGTCATCAGGTCGAGGCCCGCGCCCGCTACTGGATCGTACCGAAGGCCACCCGGCTGGACATGGGCGTCGCCACCCTGATCAACGGCGAGTTCCTGGATAAGGCGCCTAACGCCACGGGCGGCGAGCCCCTCTATGGCTATTTCGAGGTCACCCAGACCTTCTGAAGGACCGCAGTCCTCCCAAAACCCCTTGAGGGGCGGGGTCAGGGGTTCTGCGGAACCCCATGGCTCCGCCCTTCTTTTTTGGGTTCAGAGTCTTGAGTGTGGATGAACCGCGACAGGCCATGGCGGCGAGGCCTGCGGCGCCCCATTTCAGGTCGAGTGAATCATCATGCTCTCGGAGACGCCCCTTGGCCCTGACCCTCTATGACGCCTCGATCCCGGTTTACGTACAGATGCTGCGCAACCTCGCCGCCCTGCTGGACAAGGCCGAGGCCCACGCCACAGCCACGGGGATGCCGCTCAGCGAGCTTGCCGAGGCGCGCCTGGTGCCAGACATGCATTCCCTGATCGGTCAGGTGCAGTTGGCCAGCGACGCCGCCATACGAGGTGCCGCCCGGCTGGCGGGGGTCACGCCGCCATCCATGCCTGACACCGAAACTACCTATGCGGACCTGAAGGCGCGGGTCGAAGCCACCCTGGCCTTCGTAAAGGGCATCACCCCAGATCAGATCAGCGATGACCTTGAGCGGATCATAGAACTGCCCATGCCCCGCGGTGCCTTCACATTCACGGCCAAGGATTTCGTGTTCACCTATTCGGTGCCGAACTTCCTGTTCCACGTCTCCATGGCCTACGCCCTGCTCCGCCACAAAGGCGCACCCATCGGCAAGATGGACTATCTGGCCGGCGGGCGGGCACCTGCCGCCTGATCTCGCCTGAAACGAAAAGAGGCGGCCAGGGGTCCCTGGCCGCCTCTCTCTGTTCGGTTGGCGCAAGTCCTCCGCTTGCCCTAGCGGGGCAGCTTGCTCGCGCCCATGAGATAGGCGTCCACCGCCTGGGCCGCCTGACGGCCTTCGCGGATGGCCCAGACCACCAGGGACTGGCCCCGGCGCATGTCGCCACAGGCGAAGATCCGCGGCTCTGAGGTGCGATAGTCGTCGACCGACGCCTTCACATTTCCGCGGGGGTCAATGTCGACCTTGGCCTGGTCGACAAAGCCCTCGTGCCGGGGGCTGACAAAGCCCATGGCCAGCAGGACCAGGTCGGCCTTCAGCTGGAAGGTGCTGCCCTCGATCTCCTTCATGACCATGCGGCCATCCTCGCCCTTGACCCACTCCAGGCGGGCGCATTCCAGGGCCTCGATCTTGCCGTCCTTGCCGATGGCGCGCTTGGTCGCCACAGCGAAGTCGCGCTCACAGCCCTCTTCGTGGCTTGAGGAGGTGCGCATCTTCAGGGGCCAGTCGGGCCAGGTCATCAGCTTGTTTTCCCGGGCCGGCGGCTGGGGCATGATTTCAAGCTGGGTGACGGACGCCGCCCCATGACGGTTCGAGGTGCCGATACAGTCCGAGCCGGTGTCGCCGCCGCCGATCACCACCACGTGCTTGCCCTTGGCCGACAGGGTGCCCTGGGGGGCGGCGCGCTCCTCGGGATCGCCGGCGACCCGACGGTTCTGCTGGGTCAGGAAATCCATGGCGAAGTGGATGCCATCGAGATCGCGGTTCTCGATTTCCAGATCCCGGGGCTTCTCGGCCCCGCCCGCCATGACCAGTACATCATAGTCATCCAGCAGCCGCTGGACCGAGACGTTCACGCCGACCTCGAAGTTGGTGCGGAAGATGACGCCCTCGGCCTCCATCTGGCGCACCCGGCGGTCGATGAGGTGCTTCTCCATCTTGAAGTCGGGGATGCCGTAGCGCAGCAGGCCACCGATCCGGTCGCTCTTTTCAAACACCGTGGGCGCATGGCCGGCGCGGGCCAGCTGCTGGGCGCAGGCCAGCCCTGCGGGCCCAGAGCCCACCACCGCCACCCGCTTGCCCGTGCCCCGCGGGGACGGCTGTGGCGTGATCCAGCCTTCTTCCCACCCCTTGTCGACGATCTGGCACTCGATCGTTTTGATGGTCACGGGGTTGTCGACGATGTTCAAGGTGCAGGCCGCCTCGCAGGGCGCGGGGCAGACCCGACCGGTGAACTCGGGGAAGTTATTGGTCGACTGCAGGTTCTCCAGCGCCGACTCCCACTGCTCGCGGTAGACGAGGTTGTTGAAGTCCGGGATCTGGTTGTTTACCGGACAGCCGTTGTGACAGTACGGAATCCCGCAATCCATGCAGCGCGACGCCTGCTTGGTCAGGTCCGGCTGGTCCAGGGGTTTGACGAACTCGTTCCAGGTCTTCAGGCGGGACTCGGGCTTTTCGTAGCCACGATCCTGACGTTCGATCTCAAGGAAGCCAGTGGGCTTTCCCATGATGATACTCCGATCTTCAGACTTATTCGGCGGCGACGGCGGCGGCGGCCTTGCGTTCCTGAGCCAGGTCCAGCAGGGCACGCCGATAGTCGGTAGGCATGACCTTGCGGAAATTGGCCAGCTCGGTGTCCCAGTTCTCCAGGATCATCCGAGCCCGGGCGCTGCCGGTATAGAGCTGGTGACGCGCGATCAGGATGCGCAGGCGTTCGGCGTCGAACCGCAGGACATCGCCCATGCCATTGTCCTCAACCGACACCGACTTCTGCCGGGGACGCAGGGCGTCGTCGGCACCGTCGGTGGCTGAAGCCGGGGCAATGGCCTCGATCTCCACCATGGCCTTATTGCACAGAGCAGCGAACCGGTTGGTCGGGTCATAGACATAGGCCACGCCCCCGGACATGCCGGCTGCGAAGTTACGGCCCGTGTCGCCCAGCACCACCACGACCCCACCGGTCATGTACTCGCAGCCGTGGTCGCCCACCCCTTCGACCACCGCCACGGCGCCGGAGTTGCGGACGGCAAAACGCTCGCCGGCCACCCCTTCGAAATAGGCCTCACCGGCGATGGCACCGTAGAGAACTGTATTGCCGATGATGATGTTCTGGGTTGGCTCGCGCTTGGAGTTCGGCGGCTGGCGGACGATCACGCGACCGCCCGACAGCCCCTTGCCCACATAGTCGTTGGAGTCGCCGACCAGCTCGAGGGTGACACCCCGGGCTGCAAACGCGCCGAAGCTCTGCCCGCCAGTGCCCCGGAAGGTGAAGGAAATCGTGCCGTCGGTCAGGCCCGCATGGCCGTGCGCCATGGCCACCTCACCCGAGAGCATTGCCCCCACGGTGCGGTTGATGTTGCGGATCTCGAACTCGCCACGGACGGCCTCGCCCTTGTCGATCGCCGGTCTGGCCGCAGCCAGCAGCTGGTGATCCAGGGCCAGCTCAAGGCCGTGGTCCTGCTGCTCGGTATTGCGCAGCCCCTTCGGGTGCTCCATGGGCGCCTGATAAAGCAGACGCGACAGGTCCACCCCACGGGCCTTCCAGTGGTCCACCGCCGGGGCGGTGTCGATCAGGTCCACCCGACCGACCATTTCGTCGAGGGTGCGCAGCCCCAGCAGGGCCATGATCTCCCGCAGCTCTTCAGCCACGAAGAAGAAGTAGTTGATCACATGCTCGGGCTGGCCGTTGAAGCGCGCCCGCAGCACGGGATCCTGGGTCGCCACCCCCACCGGACAGGTGTTCAGGTGACACTTGCGCATCATGATGCAGCCCGCTGCGATCAGCGGCGCGGTGGCGAAGCCGAACTCCTCGGCGCCCAGAAGGGCTCCGATGGCCACGTCCCGACCGGTGCGCAGTCCCCCATCGACCTGGACGGCGATGCGCGAGCGCAGGCCGTTCAGCAGCAGGGTCTGCTGGGTCTCGGCCAGGCCGATCTCCCAGGGCGATCCCGCGTGGGTCAGGGAGGTGAGCGGCGAAGCGCCGGTGCCGCCCTCGAAGCCCGAAATGGTCACATGATCGGCGCGCGCCTTGGAGACGCCGGCCGCCACGGTGCCCACGCCAACCTCGGAGACCAGCTTCACGGAGATGCGGGCCTTGGGATTGACGTTCTTCAGGTCGTGGATCAGCTGGGCCAGATCCTCGATCGAATAGATGTCGTGGTGCGGCGGCGGACTGATCAGACCAACGCCAGGGGTCGAGTGGCGAACCTTGGCGATCGCCTTGTCCACCTTGTGGCCGGGCAGCTGGCCGCCCTCGCCGGGCTTGGCACCCTGGGCCATCTTGATCTGAATATCATCGGCATTGACCAGATATTCCGCCGTGACGCCGAACCGACCGGACGCCACCTGCTTGATCTTCGAGCGCATGGAATCGCCGTTGGGCAGGGGCGTGAAGCGATCAGCCTCCTCGCCGCCTTCCCCGGTATTGGACCGGGCGCCGATGCGGTTCATCGCCACGGCCAGGGTGGTGTGAGCTTCCCGGCTGATGGAGCCAAAGCTCATGGCACCGGTGGAGAAGCGCTTGACGATCTCGCTGGCCGGTTCGACCTCATCGATGGGGATAGCCTTGTCGGCCAGCTTGAAGCGCATCAGGCCGCGGATGGTCAGCAGCCGCTCGCTCTGCTCGTTGATGCTGGCGGCAAAGGACTTGTACTCGTCGGGCAGGTTGCCGCGCACGGCGTGCTGCAGACGGGCCACAGAATCCGGGGTCCAGGCGTGGGCCTCACCGCGCAGGCGATAGGCATAGGAGCCGCCCACATCGAGCATGTGCCGGTAGATCGGGTTGTCGCCAAAGGCGTCCCGATGGCGGCGCACGGACTCCTCGGCGATCTCGCCCAAGCCGACGCCTTCGATGGTGGTCGCCGTACCGGTGAAGTACTTCTCGATCAGCTCGGAGTTCAGGCCCACCGCATCAAAAATCTGCGCGCCGCAATAGGACTGGTAGGTCGAGATGCCCATCTTGGACATGACCTTCAAGATGCCCTTGCCGACCGCCTTGATGTAGTTCTTGCGCGCATCCTTGGCCGAGATGTCGAGCTTGTTCTGTACCCGCAGCTGCTCGATGGTCTCGAACGCCAGATAGGGGTTGACCGCCTCCGCGCCATAGCCGGCCAGGACGCAGAAGTGGTGCACCTCACGGGCTTCACCGGTCTCGATGACCAGGCCGGTCTGCATGCGCAGACCCTGGCGGATCAGGTGATGGTGAACCGCGGCCGTGGCCAGGGCCGCCGGGATCGGAATACGATCAGCGCTGACCGCCCGATCCGAGAGGATCAGGATGTTCATACCCGCCAGCACCTGGTCGGTGGCTTCGCGGCATAGGCGTTCAAGCGCCCGCTCCAGGCCGCCGGCCCCCTCATCAGCCGACCAGGTGGCGTCCAGGGTGGCGGTGCGGAAGGCACCGTCCAGGAGCTCATTGATCGAGCGGATCTTGGCCAGGGCCTCATTGGTCAGGATCGGTTGGGCGACTTCCAGGCGCTTGTGCGAGCCCGCCTGACGGCCCAGCAGGTTGGGCCTTGGACCAATCATGGACACCAGGCTCATGACCAGTTCCTCACGGATCGGGTCGATGGGCGGATTGGTGACCTGGGCGAAGTTCTGCTTGAAGTACTCGTAGATCAGCTTCGAACGCTGCGAGAGCACGGCGATGGGCGTGTCGCCGCCCATCGAGCCGATGGGATCGTCGGCCTGCAGCGCCATGGGCTCCAGAAAGAACTGCTGATCTTCCTGAGTGTAGCCAAAGGCCTGTTGCCGGTCGAGCAGCAGGGCCGCGTCGTCGATCCTGACCGGCTCGGACTCCTCGGCGTCGACCACGTCTTCCAGCTTGAACTGGGTCTCAGCCAGCCATTCCTCATAGGGTTTGGCGCTGGCGAGGGAGGCCTTGATCTCCTCGTCCTCGATGATCCGCCCCTCCTCCATGTCGATGAGGAGCATCTTGCCCGGCTGCAGCCGCCACTTGCGCACGATGCGCTCGTCCTCGACCGGCAGCACGCCGACTTCAGAGGCCATGATCACATGGTCCTGGTCGGTGATCACAAAGCGGGCGGGACGCAGGCCGTTGCGGTCGAGGGTCGCGCCGATCTGGCGGCCATCGGTGAAGGCCACAGCCGCCGGCCCGTCCCAGGGCTCCATCAGGGCGGCGTGGTACTCGTAGAAAGCCTTGCGCTTGGAATCCATCAGCGGATTGCCGGCCCAGGCTTCCGGGATCAGCATCATCACCGCATGGGCGAGCGAATAGCCGCCGGCCAGCAGCAGCTCGAGGGCATTGTCCAGGCAGGCGGTGTCGGACTGACCGTGCGGGATCAGCGGCCACATCTTGTCCAGGTCAGCGCCCAGCAGCTCAGATTCCATGCCCCGCCGGCGGGCGTTCATCCAGTTCACATTGCCCCGGACGGTGTTGATCTCACCGTTGTGGGCCATGAACCGGTAGGGGTGTGCCAGCCGCCAGGACGGGAAGGTGTTGGTGGAGAAACGCTGGTGAACCAGGGCCAGGGCTGATTCCGCCAGGGGGTTGGCCAGGTCCTCGTAGAAGGTCCCCACCTGTCCCGCCAGCAGAAGCCCCTTATAGACCACGGTGCGGGTCGATAGGGACGGCAGGTAGAGTTCCTTCAGGCCGGGCAGGCCCTTCTTCTCCGCCAGCTGGGCGATCGGGTTCTGGATCTGCTTGCGCACGGCCAGCAGCTTCCGTTCGTGGGCGTCCTGGTCCTTGATGTTGGGGCCGCGACCAATGAAGGCCTGGCGGATCACGGGCATGGCGTCGAGCACGGCCTGGCCGATGCCGTCCAGGTTCACCGGCACGTCCCGCCAGCCCAGAACCGGCTGCTTTTCCACCTTCATGAAGTGTTCGAACTGCGCCACAGCGACGTCGCGGGCCGCCTCATCGTGAGGCAGGAAGCACATGGCCACGGCGTATTCGCCGGCCGCAGGCAGATCGACGCCGTGGTCCTTGGCCCAGGCGCGATAGAGTCCGTCCGGAATCTGAATCAGAATCCCGGCGCCGTCGCCCACCAGGGGATCGGCACCCACCGCACCGCGATGGTCCAGATTGACCAGAATCTGCAGACCCGCCTGCACGACTTCGTGCGATTTGCGGCCTTTAATATTGGCTACAAACCCTACGCCGCACGCGTCATGCTCGTTACGCGGATCATACAATCCCTGTCGCTCTGGCGTCCGCATTTGGACTCCCTTCCACTTGCTACGGGCGCACGTCGGCGCGGCCCGGATGGGCCGTTTGGGACGCGCGTTGGAACCGCGCATTTACCCGGCAAGAACAGCCCTTGTCGATGGGGCAGACGCGCCGGAATTGAAATGATCTTCCAAGTTGCGCCCTCAAGAGGCGCTCAATCGCCCCCAGGCCCGACTTTTAGACCGCGGAACCCATAGAGCCACATGGCACCAGATAGGGGGCAGCGGGACGGAATTGAAGCCAGGCGTCCTCGGTCCAGACTGAACGCCTTGCAAATCATTTGAGGATGCGATTGGAGACCGGCGCGTTCCTGCGCTATTTTCCTCCCATCGAACTTGAGGAGTGCCTGATGACCGACCAGATCGAACGGCCCTGGGCCCTGATGCGCCATCACGCCGGTTGGGCCGACGTCTTCCATATCGAGAAGGAAGCCGGCGACTCGGTGACAGGCTTTTATCCTGACCGCGAAACCGTCGGGCCGCCGGTGAGCTATTCCGTGCGTGCGGTGCTCGCCCGCTTCCCGACCATGGAAGCCGCCCGGGCCGCCCGGGAAGGCGCGGTGTCCGAATGGCGCAAGCATGACGCCGGCGTTCAGGAGGCTGAGGAAAAACTCCGCGCCGCCGAGAAGGCCCGGGAAGACGCCTGGCTGGGCTGCCTGCGTGAGGCCGCCGACCGCTCGGTTGGCTGAGACCGACCTGAACCAAGGTGATGACAGACCCCGTCGCTGGTGCGGCGGGGTCTTCCATTCCCAGTTGGGCCTAGTGCGAGACCCCCCGGGCCGATAGGGCGGCACGCAGGGTGATCAGAATGATGCGGATGTCGAAGGCCAGGGTCTGGCGCTCGGCATACTCAGCGTCCATGCGGACCTTGTCGGGGATGGGCAGGTCGTCGCGGCCATTGATCTGTGCCCAGCCAGTGACCCCAGGCCTCAGGCGGTGAACCCCGGCCTCTGTCCGAAGGGCCACCAGGTCGTCCTGGTTGAACAGGGCCGGCCGGGGACCGACCAGGCTCATCTGGCCGATCAGGACACTCCAGAGCTGGGGGAACTCGTCCAGGCTGGTGCGCCGCAGAACTCGGCCAATCGGGGTGATCCATTGCTCTGGATGGTCCAGCAGATGGGTGGCCACATCAGGCGTGTCGGTGCGCATGCTGCGGAACTTGGGCATCAGGAAGATCACATTGTCGCGGCCCACCCGCCGGGACCAGTGGATCGCCGGCCCGGGAGAGGTCAGCCGAACCGCCAGACCCAGGGCCAGCAACAGCGGCCACAGGAGCAACAGCCCTGACAGGGCCGCGATCAGATCGAACAGACGCTTGATCAAGACGGCCCACGCCCCCGGTTCATCCCCAGCGCCCTGGCTTATCGCGGCAGGGCCTCAGACTCCAGCCAGGGGCCAGACTTGGCCACGCCCGTCCTCGCCGCCATCGGCCACCCAGGCGCAGGCCTCGGCAAGGACCGGCTCAAGTCCGTCTGGCGCATTGATCAGCACCAGGGCGCAGCCGTTCATCTTCATGGGATCAGTCAGGGGCCGCATCCGCACCTCGGCCACCAGCAGGGCTGCGGGCTCGCAGGCGTCCTCCAGGTCACGGAGGAAGCCGTCAAAGGTCTCAAGATCCTTCAGGGGCAGCCAGATCAGGAACATCGTCTTGGGCGCGCGGGCCAGCACCGTTCCGGCCAGGGCTGCGATCCGGCCATAGTCATCGGCCTTTTCAAACGGCGGATCGACCAGGATCAGGGTGCGCTGGCCAGGACGGACGGCCTCAGCAGCTGCCGCAAAGCCGTCCGCGCAAAGGGTCGCAACCCCCGGCACCGATCCCAGCACAGCGGCAAGCCGCTCATGTTCCTGCGGCTGCATCTCGCAGGCCAGGTAGGAGTCTCCAGGCCGCAGGCCTCGGGCGATCAGCCAGGGCGAGCCGGGATAGAGCCAGGTCTCGCCCCCGTCATTGGCGGCAGCGACCTCGTCAGCCAGGGCCAACAGGGCAGCAGGCGGGGTGGCCTGCCCCATCAGCCGCATGACCCCGGCCTGAGCCTCGCCTGAGCGCGTCGCCTCCGGGCCCCGAAGGTCATAGAGGCCCGACCCCGCATGGGTGTCGATAACCCTCAGGGGCGCCTTGTCGGCCCTCAGCGACGCCAGCAGGCGCAGAAGAGCGGCATGCTTGATCAGGTCCGCGAAATTGCCGGCATGGAAGGCATGACGATAGTTCAAGGCGACCTCGGCGGCGGGGAACGTCCCCGCCGTCCTAGAGCCTTTGCAGGCAAGATGAAATCATCGCGCCGGCCAAAAGACGCCGAGGCTTTGACCTTCAGAGCCGCCGCGAGGCTGACCCCGGGCCGATCACTTGCAGAACTTGACCCTGAAGTCGTCGGGCACGCCCCCCGGCGATATGGCGTTCATCCCCGCCGGGGTAGAGTCGGCGACCCCAGGGACGACGACGCCGGCGGCGGTGTAGGCAGTGTAGTCGGCGTGGGCATAGGTCTTGGCCGCACAGTCGATGGTCATCTTGACGGTGTAATAGCCCATGAGCCGTCCATCGGGCAGCTCGCCCGGGGTGGCGTAACTGATCTTCTCCAGGAAGGTGACCACCCCATTCTCATGCTTGACTGTCAGGGGGTTGTAGCTGGCGGTCATGCCATCCCCCGACCCCAGTTCCTCCCAGAGATAGGTCGACTGGGCCGCGACGGTTCCCGCCGTTGCCAGGGTCAGGACAAGGGCGAGGGGAGCTAGAACAACCTTCATGAACGTCTCCGATCTGGGTTTCAAACTAAGCTGCGGGGGCCGCGCCATGACTGGGCGCAAGGCGCCGGCCAGTCGGCCAGATCACTGAACTTGGATCACTGAACAGAGAGGCCCTGGGACTGCATGGTCCCGTCAGCCCCCAGCACCCCCGTGACGGTGGCCTGGGCGGTAAAGCTCCCGCCGGTATTGTCCTGGACCACGAACGACACCTGGCCGGCCGGGGCACCGTCGCTGGCCTTGACCCGGGTGAAGCCGCCATCCAGGCCATCCACCAGGGGACGGGAGTAGCTGATGTACCCATCCGCATCGGGGGCTGGAATGTCGCTCAAGGGCCGGCAGCCAAAAGCCTGGATGGTGTCGCTGGCCGGATCCACAGCCCAGGCGGTCTTGGACAGGCAGGCTGGATCAAGCACCACCGCCGAGACGCTGGCCGTGGCCTCGGCGACCGCCCCGCCTGCCGACTGCAGGCCCAGGACCACCGCATAGGACAGGGCGGCCCCATGTCCGGACTGCGTGACCGAAACGGCCAGCCGGTCGCCCGCCTGGCCATAGCCGGCCGCTGTCTGATCTGGGCCATCGGCGTCCGCACCGAGGTCGCGGGTCCAGCCCGCCCCGGTCAGCGCCTGATCGAGTTTGGCCGCGACGCTGATGAAACTGTCGCCCAGCTGCGGGCCGCCGGAGAGCGTCACCAAGCACCCAGGGGCGTCGGGCTGGCCGGGATAGGCGACCGGTCCCGTCGCCACCGCACCGCTTGATCCCAGCGCCGCCTCGGCGAGGGTTTGCACCGGCGCGCAGGCCTGGCCACCAAGGCTGGCAGCCAACAGCAGAACAAGCATGACAACCCCCAGACCAACCCTTGTTATTTGAACTATGACCGGGTTGCTGGCCGATGCACAAGGCTTGCTTGGCAAGCTCCAGCGCCTTTTTCCAAACGCGGCTCGGGGATGCTCAACGGCGCAAGCTATAGCCCACGCGCAGGGTCTGAGGGGCCCCAAGAGTCAGGAGGCCATCGCCGGCTCGGGCGGTCTCAATTTCGGCGTCCAGCAGGTTTTCGGCCGCGATATAGACTTCTGCTTCCGGGGCGATGCGCCAGGCGATCCGCAGATCAACCGTGGTGGCCGCCGCCAGGGCCCGGGTGTTGAGATCATCCTCGAACCGCCGCCCCTCATGCCGGATCTCCGTGGAAACCCTCAGCGGCGCACTGACTTGCCAGTCGAGGTCAAGGGTGGCGGCAAATTCCGGCGTCTGGGCGGGACGAAGCCCGGTGAGCTGGGGCAGAACGGTTCCGCCGTCCACCTCGGCCCGGGTGGCCACCGCCGCAGCCCGGACCTGGAGCGGGCCAAGATCGCCCGAGGCCGAGATTTCCAGGCCCAGGGCCTCAATCGCCCCAGCATTCTGACGCTGGCGCAGCACCCCGCCGGTCGGAATGAAGCCGGCGATGGGGAAAGTCCCGGGCCCCTGACCGATCGTCACATTGGTGATGGGGTCTTCCAGGCGGTTGAAGAACAGGCTGGCGGTCCAAACCATATCTCGACCGCCGCCGATCCCCGCCTCAAGCCCATAGAGGCGTTCAGGCTCCAGGGTCGGATTGGCTTCGGTGATGTCGTTGCCGACCCGGAACGGCCGGTGCAGCTCATTGAGGGTGGGCGGGCGGAAGCCGGCATAGGCGGCACCGCGCAGATGAATGCTGTCAGAAACCTCTAACCGCCCCCCAAGCCGGGCGGTGGGCGTCACACCCGAAGCATCCGGGGCGCTGGAGTTCAGAACCACGGCCCCGCCGTTCAGGTCCCGCTCGATCCGCCGGGCCTCCGTGGCCGACCACCCGTCCACCCGCACGCCGCCGGTCAGCAGCAGACGCTCTCCCACATGGGTCGCCTCCCCGTAGGCCCCGCCAACCAGGGTCCGGCCGCCGGCCACCCGGCCCCGGGTGAACCCTGCCCCCAGATCACGGAAAAACTCCTGGGTCTCCCCCTCGGCGGCCCGGACATCCCCCCCCAGTTCCCAGGTCCAGGCACCGGTCTCCTGCCGCCAGGCGGCGTTGAGGCCATAGCCCAGGGCCGGGGTCGCCAGTTGTTCAGCCGCCGGTCGGCTGACGGCCCGGCGGGCATCGATGGCGGCGAAGCGGTTCTTGAGGTCACTGGTCCGCAACCAGACCTGGGCCCGCCAGCCCCCGGATCCCGAGGCCTCAGGTTGAGCCAGGGACAGGGTGGCCGACCCTCCGCTGGCCTCAGAGCCGATCCCGATCGCGCCCCCGCCTCGCCGTTCCTCAAACGCATCGAGACGGAAGGCGGCACGAACCCCGGCGATTTCGCCCTGCAGGCGGGCGGCGGCGGACACCTGGTTCAGGCCAGCAGCTTCATCGACAGGACCCCGGCGAGCGCCACGCACGGGCACATAGCCCTCCGTCGTAGAGCCCGAGACCACCGCCAACAGGTTTGCCGTGCCCAGGGCTGCGGCGGCGCGATAGGTTCCCCGTGAACCGGCGGAGACGTCCAGGGCCGAGACGCCCTCCCCTGGGTCGCGCTCGGTAAGCGCCACCACACCGGTCAGGGCGCCCGCACCATAGGGACCTGCGCCCGCACCCTTGATGATCTGGGCCTGCGCGAGGCCTTCGGGGGGCAGGGCCGACCAGATCACCCAGCCGCCAAACGGATCGTTCTGCGGCGCACCGTCCAGGGTCACCAGGGCACGGCCCGCGCCAGAGGGGGCGATGGACCGCAGGGACAGCCCCTGAATGGTGGGGTTGGCCACCTCGCTGCCGGTGCGGCGGAACAGGGCCACCCCGGGCTCCCCCCGCAGGGCGTCGTCCAGTCGCGGGGCCTCCCCCAGGACACCTTGCCCCAGGCTGACAATGGCAAAGGCCCGGTCAGCCGGACTGGGCGCCAGGCGCGGGGCGGTGACCTGCACTTCGTCGACCAGGGGGGGCATGTCGGGCATCAGGGTCTCACGGGATGGCGGCGCGGCTCAAATCTGGGTGACTCGCCGGTGTGTTAGCAGTTCCTTACGGGCCAAGGCTTGAACCTTGCGCTATTGAATCGTCTCAATCTCAACGCGTGAGCGCTTATGGCCGCCCCCGATGCCAGCAGCATTATCGCCAGTCTGATCGCCCCCGGCCGCTGGTGGGGGGGATCGACCATCACCTACAGCATCCCGCGAGAGGGTTCGACCTGGCCCGGCTATGGGACGGGTGAAGAACCCAATGTGCCCGGCTACAGCGTCCTGAACACCGCCCAGGGTCTGCGGTTTTCGGCGGCCATCGAGGCCTGGGACAGGCTGGTGGCCACGCGTTTCGTCCAGACTGACGATGTGGCGTCCCCCGGCCAGCTGCGGATCGCCTTTACGGATCTCACCGCCGTCGACCATGAACACGACGACGAGGAGGCCAGCTGGGGATTTGCCTATTTCCCGCCCCTGAATGGCTCAGCGGGCCTCCCCTATATGGGCGACACCTGGATCACCAAGGACAAGGTCAACGCCACGTTTCCGGCCGGCAGTTATGATTTCAGCGCCATGCTCCACGAGCTGGGGCACGCCCTGGGGCTTAAGCACCCGTTCGAAGACGGGGCCGTGCTGCCAACGGCCTACGACACTACCCGCTACACCCTGATGTCCTACACCGCCGCCGCCGACAGCGTGTTCTGGCAGGCGGAAGCTACAGCGACGGGGGTAAGGATCGTCCCGACCCGGGTGGCACCTGAAACCCCCATGGTGTTCGACATCCTGGCGATCCAGGCGCGGTACGGTGCCGATGCCACCACCGCAGCCGGCGACACCACCTACAGCTGGGACCAGAACCGGCCGTTCTTTCAGGCCATCTATGACGCCGGCGGCGTCGACACCTTCGATCTGTCCGGGCACACCCGGGGCTCAGTGATCGACCTGACGCCAGGTGCCTACTCCTCCATCGCCCAGTTCACAGCGACAGCCCAGATCGCTGAGATGCTAGTGCGCTTCCCCTGGGCGCAGGATTTCTTCAACGAACACATCCTCGATCCTGAGACCTATACCTGGACCAACAATCTGGGGCTCGCCTACAACACGGTGATCGAGAACGTCATCGGCGGCTCAGGCGCCGACACCATTCTCGGCAACAGCGCCAACAACGTGATCACCGGCGGAGACGGGCGCAGCTATCTGCGTGGCTTCGACGGGGACGATCAGATCCGCGGCGGCCGAGATTTCGATGACCTGCACGGCAATGCCGGCAATGACACCCTGTGGGGCGCTGGCGGCGACGATTGGGTGGTGGGCGGCCGGGACAATGACCTCCTGCACGGAGAGGCCGGCGACGACATCGTTTATGGCAATCTCGGCAATGACACCGGCTATGGCGGTGACGGCCATGACCTGATCCGGGGGGGCCAGGGGGATGACCAGCTGTTTGGCGGTCCCGGCAATGACTGGATGTCCGGCGACCGGGGCAATGACACCCTCAGCGGCGGCCCAGGGGCCGACATCTTCAGCACCTTTGGCGACGCCGGCATCGATCGGGTGCTGGACTTCAACAGCGCCGAAGGCGACCGGGTGCGCTTTGACCCCGGGACAAGCTGGACCCTGGTATTCTCGGGCTCCGATACCGTCATCAACATGGTCGGCGGCGCACAGATGACACTGGTGGGGGTCACCGCAGCCACCCTGGGCGACTGGATGCTGGTCTGAGGCCCTTAAGCCCCGGCGCGCATGTGCTACATATGTTCCAATGTCAGCCCCTGATTCAGTTCCCGCCACCCCCCCGCGTATCAGCGACCTTGCCCGCGTGGGCGGACCCGATGCGCGGCCAGACTATCTGAAGGGGCTGAACCCCGAGCAGCGGGAGGCCGTCGAGACGGTGGACGGCCCGGTCCTGGTCCTGGCCGGTGCCGGCACCGGCAAGACCCGGGTTCTGACCACCCGGCTGGCGCACGTTCTGGCCACCGGCCGCGCCAAGCCCTGGGAGCTGCTGGCCGTCACCTTCACCAACAAGGCCGCCCGGGAGATGCGTGAACGGCTCGCCGCCCTCATTGGCCCCGAGGCCGAAGGCCTGAGATGGCTGGGCACCTTTCACTCCGTCGCCGCCCAGATCCTGCGCCGGCACGCCGAGCTTGTGGGGCTGAAGTCCAGCTACACCATCCTCGACACCGACGATCAGGAGCGACTGCTGAAGCAGCTTCTGGAAGCCGAGAACATCGATTCCAAGCGCTGGACCGCCAAGGCCCTGGGTGGGTTAATCGACCATTGGAAGAACCGGGGCTGGACGCCCGACCGCCTGCCGCCGGCCGAGGGCGCGGCCTTTGCCAACAATCGTGGCCAGGCGCTCTACCGAATGTATCAAGAGCGGCTGCGGGTGTTGAACGGCTGCGATTTCGGCGACCTCTTGCTGCACAACATCACCATCTTCACCTCGCAGCCCGATGTGCTGGCCGAGTATCACGACCGCTTCAAATTCATCCTGGTGGACGAGTACCAGGACACCAATGTGGCCCAGTACCTGTGGCTGCGGCTGCTGGCCCAGAAGCGGCAGAACGTCTGCTGCGTGGGCGACGACGACCAGTCGATCTATGGCTGGCGGGGTGCCGAGGTGGACAACATCCTGCGCTTCGAGCGGGACTTTCCGGGCGCCAAGGTCATCCGGCTGGAGCGCAATTATCGCTCCACCAGCCACATCCTCGGGGCGGCCTCAGGCCTGATCGCCACCAACAAGTCCCGCCTGGGCAAGACGCTGTGGACCGAGGCCGACGGCGGCGAAAAGGTGGTGGTCCGCGGGGTCTGGGACGGTGAGGCCGAGAGCCGGCTGGTCGCCGACGAGATCGAGCGGGCCCGCAAGGGCACCACCGAGCGCAATCCTCGGCCCTACAAGGACATGGCCATTCTGGTGCGGGCCTCATTCCAGATGCGCGCCTTTGAAGAACGCTTCGTCCTGCTGCAGATTCCCTACACGGTGGTCGGCGGGCCGCGCTTCTTCGAGCGGGCTGAGATCCGGGATGCGCACGCCTATCTTCGACTGATCCAGTCCGAGGCCGACGACCTCGCCTTTGAGCGGATCATCAATGTTCCCAAGCGCGGGATCGGCGAAACCACGGTCCAGAAGCTGCTGCAGATCGCTAGGCTCAACGGCGTTCCAGCGGCGACGGCGGCGCGCCAGATCGTGCTGACCGACGAGCTGGCGGCGCGCACCCGCACCTCCCTGGCCAATTTCCTGCGCGACCTGGACCGCTGGCGGGGACAGGGGGAAACCCTGCACCACAGCCGCCTGACCGAGATGGTGCTGGAGGAGAGCGGCTATACCGACGCACTTCGCCTGGACAAGACGCCCACCGCCCAGACCCGGCTGGAAAACCTCAAGGAACTCGTCCAGTCCATGAGCAACTTCGAGACCTTGAGCGCCTATCTCGAGCACGTCTCCCTGGTCATGGACCTCGATCGCGGGGCCGGCGAGGACGCCGTCCAGATCATGACGCTGCACTCCGCCAAGGGCCTGGAGTTTCCGCTGGTCTTCCTGCCGGGCTGGGAAGAAGGGGTGTTTCCCTCCCAGCGCTCCATGGACGAGAGCGGGGAAAAGGGGCTCGAGGAAGAACGCCGCCTGGCCTATGTGGGCATCACCCGCGCCCGGGAGCAGGCCCACGTTTCCTTCGCCGCCAACCGCCAGGTCTATGGCCGCTGGACCAGCCAGCTGCCCTCGCGTTTCGTCGACGAACTGCCCCTCGCCCATGTGGAGGCGGCATCGGACACCGGCTATTACGGCGGCGGGCCTGGCATGCAGCAACATGGCAGCCGATGGGACGAAAGCCCCAGTTTCGGCTCGGGCTATTCCTCACCGGGCTGGCGGCGCGCCCAGGACCGGGGCTATCAGGGCAGCCATCCGGGACGCCAGCAGGTGATCGAGGGCGAGGGCCGCCTGGTGGCGGTCTCTGATCCCTCGGCCTCCAGCAGCGCCTTCGCCAGGGGCGACCGGGTGTTCCACCAGAAGTTCGGCTATGGCCAGGTGCGCGGCATCGAGGGCAACAAGCTCACCGTCGCCTTCGACAAGGCCGGCGAAAAGAAGGTCATCGACTCCTTCGTGGAGAAGGCACCGGCCTGAGGCCACTGGCGATCATCACGGGCCGCTGAGGCGCTCCGCCTTGCGTCCCGGTGAGACCTTGCGCAAGGTGCAAGGTGATCTGAACCCGCAGGTGCGGATGGCAAGGCCGGGTGCCTGTCCCCCGGACAATTTCGCCAGCCCCTGCGGGCCAGGTTTCGGGGAACGGTGGCAAGTCAGATGAACCGGTTGGAAAACGTCGCAGAGGTCGCACCCGACCGTTCCGCCGCCCCTGCCCCTGCCCCGGCCGATCTCCCGGTCCAAGGCGGCCTGGACGACGCCCCCAAGGACAGACGGGTCATCGGCCCGCCCCGCTCAAGCTGGTATGTGGTCGCCAGCGAACGCCAGTTGCGGCGGGCAAGGACCGTTGACATCAGCCTGCTCGGCGAGCCCCTGCAGGTCCAGCCCGGTGCCACCGGCCCTGTCGCCCGGTCCCTGGCGGACGGACGTGAAATTCCCCTGAAGGTCGCCCATGGTCTGATCTGGCTCTGCCTCGGTGATGTCGATCACGCCCCCGAGCTGCCAGGCCTGATCGAGGGAGTCGTGCCGATCGCCGAGAGCGCCGTCCGGGCCCGCTGCGAGTTTGATCAGGCCGTGCTGGGGCTGGTCGATCCGGCCCATGTTCCCATGATCCACCAGTCCTGGTGGTGGCGCCCCCCCTCCAAGGCCCGCCGGGTCAAGACCAAGGCCTATGATCCTTCGCCCTTCGGCTTCACAGCCCGGGCGGTGGACGCGTTCGCCTCGGCGGCCATCTATGAGGTGGTGGGCCGACAGACGGTTGAGATCGAATTCCGCCTGCCCAGCGTCCGCAATGAGCGCATTCTGGGCCAGCGCCTGCGGCTGAATAACCTCACCACCATCACCCCCTTGGATGATGGGGAGGTGCTCATTCGCAACCTGATCTATGCCGATCGGCCCTGGCTGCGCATCCTCTCGGCCCCGCTGGCGGTCATTGGTGCGCACTTCCTGCGCCAAGACGCCCAGATCCTGGAGCGGCTGGAAAAGGAGCGCCGGGCCTCGGGCCCCTTAGGTCTGTTCGCCGGGGATCCTGACCGTCCGTCCCTCTGGTATTATCAGCTGAAGGCCGCCCATGCCGCCTCTCCCAAGGCTGCTGGTTTCCTGAACCCTGTCCGGTCGGCCATCCTGAAGTGGAACACCTGAGGGCGGTCCCGACGTCTGGGGCATTTCCCGATCGGCGTGGAACGGCTATCGCGTCGCACGCGTCGGAAAATGCTCTAGAGAGGGCGCATGACGCACGACGCTGTTCAGATCATCGCCCGCGGTCCCCGCGCTATCGCCGAGTCCGCCGCTGAGGCCCTTGACGCTCATCCGGGCCTGGAGGCGGTGACCTATTCCATCCTGGAGGAGGACGAAGACCGCGACGTCTGGCGCATCGATGCCTTCCCCACCGAGCCGGCCGAGGCCGACACCCTGCGGCAGGTGCTGGAAGGTCATGGGGGTCTGATGGTGTCCACCGAGGTCCTGGCCGACGCCGACTGGCTGGCCATGGCCCTGTCGGGCCTGCCGCCGGTGCGGGCTGGCCGCTTCTTTATCTATGGGGCCCATGACCGGGGTCTGGCGCCGCCGAACGCGGTCAATCTGCGGATTGAGGCCGGGGCGGCCTTTGGCACCGGCCACCATGGCACCACGGTGGGCTGCCTGCTCGCCTATGACGCCCTGCTGAAACGCGGCCGGTTCAACCGCGTCCTGGACGTGGGAGCCGGCACCGGCGTCCTGGCCATCGCTGCGGCCAAGACCGGCTCGCCGGTGGCCGTGGGTACCGACATCGACCGACCTTCAGTGCGCATCGCCCGGGAGAACGCTACCCTCAACCAGGCCCGCGCCCGGTTCGTCCATGCCTCGGGCCTTGGCCACCGCCTGGTGCGGGCCCACGCCCCCTACGACCTGGTCTTCGCCAACATCCTGGCCGCGCCCCTGGTCATGCTGGCCCAGGACATCAAGGGCGCCCTGCGACCCGGCGGCGTGGCGATCCTGTCAGGCCTGCTGCGCTCCCAGGCCCGCCGGGTGCTGGCGGCCTATCGCTCCAGGGGCTTTGTCCTGGTGACCCGCCTGAACCGCGACGCCTGGTCCACCCTGGTGCTCCGACGGAGCTAGGGCATCCTTGCGGTCTGTTGTGGCGTACTGTGGAGTGGAAGCCTGACGGCGCAACCTGCGGAGACCCCTATTGTGACCCCGCCTGACCTGAAGTCCTTGAGCCGCCGCAGCCTGCTGGCCGTGGGTCTCAGCGCCCTGGCCGCCCCGGGTGCCTTCGCCGCCCCGCCCCCGGGCGGTCGACTGACCTTTGCGGTGTTTCGCGGCAAGGACAAGGTCGGCGAGCATGTGATGGGCTTTGCCCGGGCTGGCGGGGGGCTGACGGTCTCCACCGAGGTGGAGATGCAGGTGCGCCTGGGGCCTGTCCCGGTGTTTCGCTATGCCCACACCGCCACCGAACGCTGGCGGGGCGACAGCTTTGTCAGCCTGACCACCCGGACCCAAACCAATGGCAAGGTTGAGCAGGTCACGGCCGAGGCCGCTGCGGCCGGGGTCGCCATCGAAGGGCCAGGGGGACGGCTGACCGCTCCGGCCGCTGCGGCCCCTCTCACCCACTGGAATCCGGCGGCCTTCTCCCGGCCCCTGTTCAATCCGCAGCTCGGCAAGATGATGCGCATTCGCGCCACCCGGGTTGGCCCCGATGATGTGCAGCTGGCCAGCGGTCAGACCGCGCCGGCCACCCGCTGGACCCTGCGCGGCGAGGCTGAGATCGACAACTGGTACGACGGTGCCGGCGCCTGGGCTGGACTGCGCGGCAAGCTGGAGGACGGCTCCATCATGACCTATCGGCGGGTCTGACGGACTGCCTCAAAAGCACCTTGTCGAAATGGCGCATTTTCCGTCGATATTGGGCTGAAATAGCCCCGAAACAGACGCGTTATTCAGTGCCCTGAGGCGTTCAAACCTGACCCTGGAGGACCCATGCGTAAGACCTTCGCCATCGCCGCCGCCGCCCTGGCCTTGGCCCTGACTGCAGCGCCAGGCGCCAGCCTCGCCCATCACGGCTGGAGTTCCTACGACGCCACGGTGCTGGTGCGGGTGACCGCGCCGCTGACGGAACTGGCCTGGGGCAACCCCCATGGAACCGCCAAGGTGGCCCATCAGGGCAAGACCTGGGATGTGATTCTGGCGCCGGTCGCCCGGATGGAGGCCCGCGGTCTGACCCAGGAGATGCTCGGCCCCGGCAAGACCGTCACCCTGGAAGGCTATGCCCGCCGGGATGGCACCGCAGAGCTGCGGCTGGAGCGGATCATCGCCCAGGGCAAGACCGTCGAGCTGCGCTAAGCCATGGAGGCCCTGGCCGCCCTGCTGGAGGCCTCGGCCCTTGGCCAATGGGCGCGGGGGTCGGCCATCGCCTATCCGGTGGCCAATGTTCTGCACCTGCTGGGGCTTGTCCTGCTGATCGGCGGGATCGGGGTGGTCGACCTGCGGCTGGCGGGGTTCCTGCCCAGCCTGCCGACCGTGCCCCTGAGCAAGGCCATGACCCCCTTTGCCCTGGCGGGTCTGGCCCTGCTGGCGCTGAGCGGGGCGGTGATGTTCGCCGCTGATGCGGGGCCCATGGTCGCCTCAGAGATCTTCCGCCTGAAGCTGGCCCTGATCGGCCTTGGCCTTGGCCATGCGGTGCTGTTTCGCTGGCTCTGGCGCAGTCGCCTGGACAGCTGGGACACAGACCCCCCGCTGGCCGGGCGCCTGATGGCCCTGGGCTCGCTGAGCCTCTGGCTGAGTGTCGGCACCCTGGGGCGCTGGATCGCCTACGCCTGAGCTTGAAGGGCGCACGATCCCCATGGCGCTTCGGCGCAGTCGGGCTTATTTCTTAGTCATGCGCCAGACCTTTGATGAAACCACCGAACGCGCCTTTGGCGCCCGCCACTTGCCCCTGATCCGCCAGGCCATGGCCGAGCAGAAGCTGGATGGCTTCCTTGTCCCCCATGAGGACGAGCACCAGAACGAATACCTGCCTGAGGCCAATGACCGACTGGCCTGGGCCACCGGCTTTACCGGCTCGGCCGGGGCTGCGGTGATCTTCAAGGACAGGGCCGCCGTCTTTGTCGATGGCCGCTACACCCTGCAGGTTCGCGATCAGGTGGATGAAGACCTGTTCGAGATCCGCGATCTGGTCGAGGGCGGCGTGCCCGCCTATCTGGAGACTGCGGCGGTCAAGGGCCAGGCCATCGGCTACGACCCCCGCCTGCACAGCCCGGACGCCCTGGCCAAGGTCAGGGCTGCGGTGGAGAAGGCTGGTGCGCAGCTGAAGCCCGTGGAGCGCAATCCCCTGGACGCTGCCTGGGGGGAAAAGCGTCCGCCTCAGCCCCAGGCGCCTGTCGTGCCTCACCCGCTGGACTATGCGGGGGAAGACTCTGCGGCCAAACGGGCCCGGATCGGCCAGGCCCTGGCGGCCAAGGATGCTCAGGCCGCCGTGATCACCGCCCCGGCCTCCATCGCCTGGCTGTTCAACATCCGAGGCGGGGACGTGATCCGCACCCCGCTGCCCCTGGCCCAGGCGATCCTCGATGCCAGCGGGCAGGCCCGTCTGTTCCTCGACCCCGCCAAGGTCAGCGATGAGTTGCCCGCCTGGCTGGGCAATGAGGTCAGCCTGGAAACTCCGGAGGCCCTGCAAGGAGCCCTGGCGGCGTTGAAGGGCCAGAAGGTGCTGGTGGACCCCGCCCAATCCTCGGCCTGGTACTTCGACACCCTGGAAGCCGCCGGCGCCGTGACCCTGCGCGGTGAGGACCCCTGCGCCCTGCCCCGGGCCTGCAAGAACCCCGTGGAGATCGACGGCACCCGCAGGGCCCATGTCCGCGACGGCGCGGCCCTGGCCCATTTCCTCCATTGGCTGGCCACCGAGGCCCAGACCAGCCTGCCGGATGAAAAGACCGTGGTTCAGACCCTGGAGGGCTTCCGGGAGGCCACCGGTGCCCTGAAGGACCTGTCCTTCGACACCATCGCCGGCGCGGCCTCCAATGGGGCCATCGTCCATTACCGGCCCACCGAGCGCCTGAACAAGCGCACCGAGGCCGGCTCCCTGCTGCTGGTGGACTCTGGCGGCCAGTATCTGGATGGCACCACCGACGTTACCCGCACCGTGGCCATCGGCGAGCCCAGCCGGGAAATGGCCGAGCGCTTCACCCTGGTGCTCAAGGGCTATCTGGCCCTGGCCCATGTGCGCTTCCCGGCGGGCACGACGGGCTCAGCCCTGGACGCCATGGCCCGGGCCCCCCTGTGGATGGCCGGGCTCGACTATGACCATGGCACCGGCCATGGGGTTGGCAGTTATCTGGGGGTGCATGAAGGTCCCCAGCGGATCGCCAAGGCTCCCAATAGCGTCGCCCTTCTGCCCGGCATGATCGTCTCCAACGAGCCCGGCTACTACAAGCCCGGTGCCTATGGCATCCGCATCGAGAACCTGCAGTTCGTCACTGCGGCGGAGGAGATCGCGGGCGGTGAGCGGGCCATGCTGGGCTTTGAGACCCTGACGCTCGCCCCCATCGACCGCCGGCTGATCGTGGTCGAGATGTTGACACCGCAGGAGCGGGCCCAGATGGACGCCTATCACGCCCGGGTGCTGCGCGAGATCGGTCCCCTGGTGGACGGGGAGGTTAAGACCTGGCTGGAAGAGGTGTGCGCACCCCTCTGAGGCCGGTCGCCTCAAAGCCCGTCGGCCTTGCGGGGAGGGGTTGAAATCACCTTCACCCTGAGGCGCACAGCGCCAGCAAGGCCTCGGAAGACGCGAGTGCGATTTAGAGGGGAAGGTCGTGAAGTTTCCCGCTCTGCCTGGGGGCGATCTCAGTTGTCTCGACCGAACTGCTCGCGGCCTTCCGAGCGCAGGTCGTCAAGGGTCATACCATCCGGCGGCGTCAAGTAGGCTGAGTCGAATGGCTCCCCCGGCGAGCACTGGCGCTCGGGGTCGTCACCAAACCACACGACGTTGAACCCGCCCTGCGTGTTGCGTCTCAGCTTCCAACGAACAGTTCCGATATCGCGACGCAAGTATGTGGACTGGACAGTCAAGACGGACAGTCGGCCCCGCCTTACTTCGCCGGAATGCACGCGGCGGACATCAAGATCCACGATCCAAGGCCAACTCGTGACTATGCAGTCAGCGCAGTCAGGCATAACGGTCGGTGTTTGAGAAACGATGCGAGCCGAGATTTCGGCATCGTAGCAGTATGTATCCTGAGCCAACGCACCATTGGCACCCCAGACAGAAATCGCAGCCCAAGTCGATAAGACCACAAGGGTTCGCAGACTTTGGCTGATCATCATGGTCGAGTTTCCTGTGGACTGCGCGACTTGTCCAGGCGCCTTCCAAGGCTTGGTTTCTCGCGGTGAGCGTCGAGTCGCAGACGCCACAACGCCGTCATCCTCGGCCTTGTGCCCAGGATCTCTTCCGCCGCTTGCGCCCGCCGTCAACAGGGACCCTCAGGACAAACCCGAGGGTGACGGTGGTTTGGAGGCCGGCGCTGGGCCTAGGCCTGCCCCACCAAGGCCAGCCAATCGTCTTCGGTGATCACCTCGATGCCGAGGTCGGTGGCGGTCTTGAGCTTGGAGCCGGCGCCGGGACCGGCCACCACCAGGTTGGTCTTCTTTGACACCGAGCCAGAGACCTTGGCGCCCAGGGCCTCGGCCTGGGCCTTGGCCTCGTCACGGGTCATTTTTTCAAGGGCACCGGTGAAGACGATGGTCTTGCCGGCCACGGCGGTGTCGGTCTTGGGACGTTCGGCCGCCTGGACCTGAAGATAGGCCAGCAGGTTTTCCAGCTTGGCCTTGTTGTGATCCTCACCGAAGAACTCGGCGATCATCCGGGCGGCCACCGGACCGACCCCGTCCACGCCGGCCAGTTCGGCGAATGCCTCACCAGGACGCTGGGCGGCCGCAGCGAAGGCGGCGGTCTCGAAGGTCAGCCAGTCGCCGAAGCGGCGTTCCAGGGCCTCTCGGGCGGTCTTGTTGAGCTTGGGGATGGCGGCCTTGAGCCGGGTCTCCAGACTGACGGCCTCCGGCAATAGCATCTCATGGGGATTGACCGCCCAGGTCAGGATCGCCTCCAGCGCGGTTGGCCCCACCCCGTCCAGCTGTGCGAAGGTCTCATAGGCCGACCCGGCACGCTGGGCTGAAGCGGCCTTTGCCGCAGTCAGGAACCCCGCCACCGTCTCGAAGTGTCGGGCCAGGGCCAGGGAGGTGGTCTCGCCGATGTGGCGGACGCCCAGGCCATAGATGAACCGGTCCAGCGGGATGGTCCGCTTGGCGTCGATGCCGGCCTTCAGGTTGGCGACACTGGTTTCGCCATAGCCTTCAGCTGAGCGCAGGTCATCCAGCTTGGCCTCATCGGCGGCGAGGCGGAAGATGTCCGCCGGCTCCTTGACCCAGCCCCGGTCAAAGAAGGCCTGCAACTGCTTCTCCCCCAGACCCTCGATGTCGAAGGCCCGTCGGGAGACAAAGTGCTTCAGATGCTCGATGCGCTGGAACGGGCAGGCCAATTCGCCGGTGCAGCGGCGGACCACCGTCTCGGCGCCGGACGCTGTCGTCTCCCGGGCCAGGGGGGTCTTCAGCGGACAGGGGCAATGGTCAGGGAAAACGTAAGGGACGGCGTCCTTGGGCCGTTCGGCCAATACCGGCCCGACCACCTGGGGGATCACGTCGCCGGCCCGCTGGACGATGACCATGTCGCCGATGCGCACGTCCTTGCGGGCGATTTCGTCGCCGTTGTGCAGGGTGGCGTTTTCCACGACCACGCCCCCCACGCTGACCGGCGCCAGCCGCGCCACGGGGGTCACAGCCCCGGTGCGGCCCACCTGCAGGTCGATGGCCCTGAGGATCGTGCGGGCCTGCTCGGCGGGGAACTTGCGCGCAATGGCCCAGCGCGGCGAGCGGGAGACGAAGCCCAGGCGTTGCTGCCAGTCCAGGCGGTCGACCTTATAGACCACCCCGTCAATATCGAAGCCAAGGCGGGGCCGCAGCACCTCCATCTCGCTGTAGGCGGCCAGCAGCCCTTGCGCCCCCTCCACCCGCCTGGACTGGGGATTGGTCTGGAACCCCCAGGCCTTCAGATGCTCCAGCGCCGTCCACTGCGTCTCGGCAAACGGCGCACTCACCAGACCCCAGGCATAGGCGAAGAACCGCAGGGGCCGCTGGGCGCTGATCTTCGGGTCGATCTGACGCAATGAGCCCGCTGCAGCGTTGCGGGGATTGGCATAGGTCTTCTGGCCGGCGGCGAGGGCCGCGGCATTGAGGGCGGCAAACCCCGCATGTTCCAGATAAACCTCACCACGGATCTCGATGACGTCGGGCCAGCCGGACCCGGCCAGGCGTTCAGGGATGTCAGACAGGGTCCGCAGATTGGCGGTGACATCTTCGCCCACCCGGCCATCCCCTCGGGTAGCACCCCGGACTAGTCGGCCCTGCTCGTAACGAATGGAGGCCGAGAGCCCGTCGATCTTGGGTTCAGCGGTAAAGGCGATCGGGGCGTCATCGAGGCGAAGGAACCGGCGCACCCTGGCCTCAAAGTCCGCCGCGTCCTCATCAGAGAAGGCGTTGTCGAGACTGAGCATGGGCGTGCCATGCTCCACGGGAGAGAACTGGGCCGAGGCCGCCGCCCCCACCTTCAGGCTGGGGGAGTTCTCCCGGACCAGGTCAGGGAACAGGGCCTCAATCTCGGCATTTCGGCGCTTGAGAATGTCATACTCAGCATCAGAGATGCTGGGGGCGTCGTCCTGGAAATAGGCGATGTCGTGGGTTGCCAGGGTGTCGGCAAGCCAGGTCAGCTCTTCGGCCGCCTCGGCCTCGGTGAGCTCGGCCGGGGACTTTCGGGCAGGCAGGTCAGGCATCCATCAGGGCCCGGGCGGCGGCGCGGGCCGCATCGGTGATCTGAGCGCCAGCCAGCATGCGGGCGATCTCTTCCTCCCGGTCGGCTGGCGACAGGACCTCGACCGCAGTGCGCACCTGTTCGGCGTCGCCGGCCTTGGAAATCCGCCAGTGAGCGTCGGCCCGGGCGGCCACCTGGGGGCTATGGGTGACCACCAGAACCTGGGCGGCAGAGGCCAGTCGGCGCAGGCGCAGGCCCACGGCGTCGGCCACGGCACCGCCGACGCCCTGGTCGACCTCGTCAAAGATCATCAGCGGCTGGGCGGCCTCGGCGCGGCCGGCCAGGGCGGCCTTAAGCGCCAAGGCCAGGCGCGCCAGTTCGCCGCCCGAGGCGATCTGGCCCAGTTCGCCAAAGGGGGCACCGGGGTTGGTGGAGATCTCAAAGGCTACGCGGTCCTGGCCCTGGGGGCCGGCCTTGTCCGGGGGGAGGATTTCAAGGGTGGTGCGGAACCGCGCTTTGTCCAACTTCAGGGGACCAAGCTCAGACATGACCGCCTGGGCCAGCCGTTCGCCGGCCGCCTGCCGGGCCTCGCTCAGGGTCTGAGCGGTCGCCAGATAGTCGGCCTGAGCCCCGACCAGGGCGGCCTCGGCGGCCTTCAGATCGTCCCCAGACGTCTCAGCCGCCCGCAAGCGCTCGGCGAACCGAACCCGCAGGATCGGCAGTTCCTCGACGCTGACATTGAGCTTGCGCGCCATGGCCCGAAGTTCGAACAGCCGCTCTTCGGTCTTCTCCAGTCGATCAGGATCGAAGTCGAAGGCCTCGGCGGCACCATCGATAGCGGCCTCAGCCTCCTGGGCCTCCACCAGGGCGCGGTCGATGGCGCTGGTGGCTGCCGCCATGCGCGCAACTGTCGGCCCGGTTTCGGCGGCGCCAGCCTGCAGCGCCCGCTCCCGGGCCCGGTCCAGGGCGCGCACCGCCTGGGCCATGCGCGGCGCCAGGCCATCAAAGGCCTCCCGGGCCGAGGCGATGTCCGACAGGGCCTTTTCAGCCGCCCCCAGCATGGCGCGGCTCTCGGCCAGGTCGGCCTCCTCCCCCTCCCGGGGCTCCAGACGATCCAGTTCGGCCAGCCGGAGGCTCAGCTCCTCCATCTCGGCGGCGGCCTGGCTGGCAGCGGAGGCCAGGTCGTCACGGCGGGCCAGAGCCCCCCGCCAGGCCTTCCAGGCCTCGCTGACCTTGGCCAGAGGACCTGTCAGCTGGCCAAAGGCGTCCAGCTGGCCGCGATGGGTGCGCGTATCCAGCAGGCCCACAGTCTCATGCTGGCCGTGAACCTCCATCAGGAGTGCGCCGAGTTCGCGCAGCACGCCGACGCTGGTGGCCTGATCATTGACGAAGGCCCGGCTGCGGCCATCGGCGCTCACCGTCCTGCGCAGGACCAGATCTTCGCTGAGGTCATAGGCGAGGCCCTTTTCCTCCAGCAGCGCCCAGGCCGGATGATCAGGGGTCGGGGCAAACAGGGCGGTCGCCTGGGCCTGGCTGGCCCCTTGGCGCACAAGGGCAGACTCGGCGCGGGCGCCGGTGGCCAAGCCTAAGGCGTCGAGGATGATCGACTTGCCCGCCCCCGTCTCCCCGGTCAGGGCGGTGAGCCCCGGCCCGATGGGCAGGTCGAGCGCCTCGATGAGCACCACGTCGCGGATCCACAGTCCGATCAGCATGGGGTGCAAGATTGCCTGGAATCACCTCGGGCGGAAGCCCGCCCGTTCGCCTTAGGTTCTATTGGTTCGCCGGGGGACGCAGGGTGGCGTCCTTGTCGCGTTCCAGCTCATCGGAATTGCGACCACCGACGAAGGGAATTCTCGAGAAAAACCCACCGCCCGAACGCGCGCTGGGGGCGTTGGCCGGCTGTAGCCCCCGGCTGTTGAGCAGGTCATAGGCGTCCCGGTACCAGATGCTGCCGGGATAGTTGAAGCCCAGGACCGCCCCGTTGCGCTTGGCCTCTTCGGTGAGGCCAAGGGTGAGGTAGGCCTCCACTAGGCGATAGAGCGCTTCGGGCGTGTGGCTGGTGGTCTCGTAGCGCTGGATCACCGTGTTGAACCGGCCAATACCGGCCAGAACGTCGCCGTCGCGCAGATAGTAGCGCCCAACGGTCATTTCCTTGCCGGCCAGCTGGTCGCGGACCATGTCGATCTTCAGCCGCGCATCCTTGGCGTATTCGCTGTCGGGATAGCGCTGCACCACCTCCTGCAGGGCGGCCAGGGCCTGGCCGGTGGCGGCCTGATCGCGGCCCACATCGACGATCTGTTCGAAGTAACAGATGGCCTTGAGGTAATAGGCATAGACCGCCGCCGGATTGCCCGGTGCCTGGGTCAGGAAGCGGTCAGCGCTGGAAATCGCCTCAGCATAGTCATTGGCCTGATACTGGGCGTAGGCCGTCATCAGGATCGAGCGGCGGGCCCAGACCGAATAGGGATGCTGGCGCTCCACTTCGGCGAAATAGTCCACCGCCTGGGTCCAAAGACCGCGATCCAGGCGATTGGCGCCGGTGTTGTAGAGCAGCTCGACCGGGCGCTCTTCATAGGCCAGCCGTGGACGCTCCTCGCGTCCGGCGCAGGCCGTGAGGGCCAGGGCGGCGACCAAAGTCGCCAGGGCGGGACCCCGTAGGGAATTGTGAAGCAGAGACACCTTCACCTCAAAAGGACCAACGCGCGCCCCCGCGCCGCGAGTCCCCGCTTCTACACCACGCGGGCACCGGCGCAAACGGAAGCTCAGACCGCCAGGGCCAACTCAGGGGCAAAGGTGCGAATGCGCCAGGCGTCCGGCTGGGCGACCAGGGCGCGGACCAGCTGATTATTGATCGCATGGCCAGCCAGCCGGCCTTCAAAACGCCCGATGATCGGGGCGCCGAGCACATAGAGGTCGCCAATGGCATCCAACGCCTTGTGGCGCACGAACTCATCGGGACGGCGCAGACCCTCGGGATTGAGAACCCGGTCGCCTTCGATGACCACCACGTTCTCCAGGGACCCACCGCGGGCCAGGCCCATGGCGCGCAGGGCCTCGACCTCATGGGCAAAGCCGAAGGTGCGGCAATTGGCCAGTTCGGTACGGAAGGCCTCTTCGGACATGACCAGATCCACGGCCTGACGACCGATGACGGGCGAGTCGAACACGATCTCGAAAGCCACTTCAAACTGGCTGCTGGGCAGCAGGCGGGCGCTCTTGTCGCCATCGACCACCTCGATGGGGGCCAGGATTTCGATGTAGCGACGGGGGGCGTCCTGCTGGCGACGTCCAGCCTGGTCGAGAATCTGCACGAAGGGCTCTGACGACCCGTCCATGATCGGCATTTCCGGACCGTCGAGTTCCACGATGGCGTTGTCCACGCCCAAGGTGGCGAAGGCGGCCATCAGGTGCTCGATGGTCGAGACCGTCACGCCCTCGCCATTGCCAATCACCGTGCCCAGCTGGGTCTTGCAGACGGCTTCTGCAGCCGCAGCCACACGATTGTCCCGGTCGGTGACGTCGGTGCGGACAAACACGATGCCGGTGTCGGTCGGCGCTGGCCGGACGGAGACCCGCACATGGGCCCCCGTATGCACGCCGACGCCGGCGAAGATGGCCGGACCGAGCACAGTGTGCTGCAGGACGGCGGCGGCTTGGGCGTTGGCTGCGTGCACGGACTGGACCTCGGCGATCGAACTCAAAGGACGGCGATCGTGGGCGCGGCCACGGTCATCCAAGGTCACGGTTAAAACCCATGCTGCGGCGCCGCAAGACAAGTCCTGTTTCCGAATGTTTCGCGTGAAGTGGCCTTCGCTTTTCCCATGTTTTTCAGTCGCCTGATGGGCGAGCTCGCCTCGCTCCGAGCGTAAATGCAAACGGCCGGCCCCAGGGGGACCGGCCGCAGGTCGATGATCTGACGCTCGCGTCGCCGCGAACTCGAGGCTTAGTTGGCGAGGCGTCGCAGGAACGAGGGGATCTCAAGATCCTCACCACCGTCCCGTTCGGGCTCTGCAGCCTCGGACGGCTGGGCACCGCCCCGGGCCGGGGCACCAGAGCGGGCCGCCGCCGGAGCCGGGGCTGCAGGGGCAGCTGGGGCGTCATATCGGGGCCGCCCACCAAACAGGCTGAGGAACCCACCCCGCTGCCGACGGTCATCAGCAAAGGCGGCGTCGCCGAACAGGGGTTCATCCTCGTCGTCGGCGACCATGGGGTCGACGATCCGCGTCATGGGACGTTCGATCTGGACCTCTGGGACCGGTGCCTCGGCTGCCGCGGCGGGACGGGCATAGAGCTCGGGCTGCTGCGCTGGGGGCTCATAGGCCGGGGCCGGGGGTTCAGGCGCCCGAGCCACGGGCTGGGGCTGGGGCTGGGGCGCATAGGCCAGTGGGGCTGGCTCAGGCGCGCGCGGCGCAGGCTCAGGGGCATAGGAGACCGGCGCTGGGCGCTCCACATAGGACGGGGGCGGTGCGGCCTGACGGACCGGCTCGGCCTGCCGAGAGGGCGTATGCAGGGGCTGATGGACCGGCTGGGTCGGGGCGGCAGGGCGGCGGGCTTCCACCTTGGGCTCGATGGCCGCGATCGAGGCACCGTCCATGCCGGTGGCCACCACCGACACCCGGATCATACCGTCCAGGGAGGGATCGAAGGCTGCGCCGAAGATGATGTTGGCGTCCGCATCCACCTGTTCGGAGATGGCGTTGGCGGCTTCGTCGACCTCCAGCAGCGTCATGTCCAGGCCGCCGGTGACATTGACCAGGACGGCCTTGGCACCCTTCAGCGAGACTTCGTCCAGCAGCGGGTTCTGGATGGCGTTCTGGGCTGCCATCAGCGCGCGATCATCGCCGGTGGCTTCACCGGTACCCATCATTGCCTTGCCCATCTCGGTCATGACCGTGCGGACGTCGGCGAAGTCGAGGTTGATCAGACCCGGCAGCACCATCAGGTCGGTGATCGAGCGGACGCCAGAGTGCAGAACCTGGTCTGCCATGCCGAAGGCTTCGGAGAAGGTGGTCCGCTCATTGGCCACCCGGAACAGGTTCTGGTTCGGGATGACGATCAGGGTGTCGACGTAGCGCTGCAGCTCGGCGATGCCGGAGTCGGCCAGCCGCATGCGGTGCCGGCCCTCGAAATGGAAGGGCTTGGTCACGACGCCGACGGTCAGGATGCCCCGCTCGCGGGCGCATTTGGCGATAATCGGGGCCGCCCCAGTGCCGGTGCCGCCGCCCATGCCGGCGGTGATGAAGATCATGTGGGCACCGTCGAGGTGCTCACCGATCTCGGGGATCGATTCCTCGGCGGCGCTCATGCCGACCTCAGGGTGGGCACCAGCGCCGAGCCCTTGCGTGACCGTCGCGCCCAGCTGAATGCGGCGGTCGGTCTTCGAGAAGGCGAGTTGCTGGGCGTCGGTGTTGGCGACCACGAACTCCACCCCCTCGAGGTGGGCCTCGATCATGTTGTTCACGGCGTTTCCGCCTGCGCCGCCGACGCCGAACACCACGATACGCGGCTTCAGCTCGGTCTCACGAGGCGCCGTCAGTGCAATAGCCATAGGACCTACCGTCCTCCGCAAATCTGTTGAAGCGTCCGCGACCCGCCCGCGACACGCTCCGATTGGGATGCGGTTAACTTAGCGACCATCATCCTTAATCGAACGTAAACCGCTTACATTGAGTCGGAGGCCCGTCGACCCAAGTTGGGAGCATTTTTGTTGCTCCATAAGGCCCAGGCCCAGTTTTTGCGGTGATCCCTGGGGCAGCGTCGACCGGGGGGCTGCGGCGGCGTAGCGCAGGCCAAACGCTCGTCTAGCTGCGCCGCCGTAGACTTGAGTCGCCGGGCTCTAGACTGGTCTCTACAGGTTTTCGCGCAGCCAGGCCGCAGCCTTGGTGACCGGATTGGCCCGGGGATCCAGGCTCTCCCGGCGAATGCGGGCCCCGGACATCGATTTCGGCGACACGGCCTCACGGGGCCCAAAGGCCGCCCGGTGCAGAACGCCGGCGGCGGCGCAGAAGGCGGGACCAGAGGCGGCGTCCGCCAGATGCGGCACGCGCCGGGGACGCCCCAGCCGGACGGGACGGTCAAAGACCCGGACGGCCACCTCCCGCACGCCGGCCAGCTGGCTGGCGCCGCCGGTCAGGACGAGACTGGCGCCTGGCTCCACGGGCGCGCCGGAGGCCTTCAGGCGATCACGGAGCAGTTCCAGCGTCTCTTCCACCCGCGGGGCGATAATGCCCTTGAGCAGGGAGCGCGGGGCGATGACAGGACCTGCGCCGGGATCATCTCCCCGGGGCGGGGCTTCGATCATCTCGCGGTCTTCATTGGCCGAGGCGATGGCCGAGCCGTGCAGGGTCTTGATCCGCTCGGCACCGGCCATGGAGGTGGACAGGCCCCGGGCGATATCGGCGGTCACATGCTGGCCCCCAACCGGCAGGGTCTCCACATGCACGAGGCTGCCGGCGGTGAAGACCGCCGCCGAGGTCGATCCGCCGCCCATGTCGATACAGACCGCGCCCAGGTCCATTTCGTCTTCTTCCAGGGCCGCGAGGGCCGAGACGAAGGGGGCGGCAACAACGCCTTCGAACTGCAGATGGGCCCGCTCAACACAGGCCCCCAAGGTCTGGAAGGCGGTCTCGCTCACCGAAACCACCAGCAATTCCACCGCAAGGCTGCGGCCAAACATGGCGCGGGGATCGCGGACCCCGCTCTGACCATCCACCCGCCAGGCGATGGGCAGGATATGGATGGCGCGGCGGTCGGGCAGCTTCACCGGGACCAGGGCCGATTGAATGGCGCGGACCAGGTCATGGTCAGAGATCGGGCGCGCACCCAGGCTGACCCGGCCCGAAATCCGGTGGCTGGCCAGCATGCCGCCCGCCATGGTGACGGTGACCCCTTGGACATTGAGCCCGGCCACGTTCTCGGCCCGCTCCACGGCCTGGGCGATAGCGTCTGAGGCCTCGTCCAGATTGACAATGGCGCCGCCACGAATCCCGCGCGACTGCACATAGCCAACCCCTGCGGTGGTCAGGGTGCGATCGGCACGGCGGACCCCCTCCGGCTTCATGATGAAGCAGGACACCTTGGAGGCACCCAGATCCACAGCCGCCACCAGGGGCTGACGACCCAGGGCGGCCTTCAGGCTCTCGCGGCTGCTATTGCGATCGACCGTTTTGGTCCCGAACGGCACGGTTCTTCCTTCCACCACCTAAGCGCCGTCGGCGACCAGGCCGCCGGAGCGGACCTGTTCACGCGGCCGCACCGCCACCATCGTCGGATCGCGCAGGTCAATCCGTGCAAATCCCAGCTCGAGAATGCGCGAGCGCTGATCCAGCTGCTCCAGCGCAATCAGGGCTGCTTCCTCATCCACCGCAGGCAGCTGAACCAGGGACCCGTCCTTCAGGCGCAGGTCCCAGCGGCGATCATCCACGCGCACTAGGGCCTCCACCCGGTTCATCAGCCGGGGCCGCGCCGCAATTCGGGGCAGGATGGTGGCGGCGTGCTGATCAGCACCCTCGCCCACCACCAGAGGCAGGCCGGCCGACTGCATCGGACTGGCCTCCGGGATCACCTTACCGTCCACATCGATTACCCGGCTGGTTCCATGGTGCTGCCACACGGCCAGCTGGCGGCGCTCGGTGATGGCGATGATCAGGGTATCGGGGAGAAGCCGCACGATTCGCGCTTCCTCAACCCAGCCCACCGCCTCCACCCGCAGGCGCAGGGCTTCGAGGTCCATGCCCAACAGGGGTTGATCCTTGTAGACGCCAGTGGCGGCCAAGATATCCGCCGTAGCGGCCGGCGAAGCGCCCTGAACATGGACGGCGTTCAGACGGAAGCCCAGATTGGCCAGTTGGCCGCCGATGGCGGTCTCGGTGCCCTGCCCGAGCCGTTCGGCCCGGTCGCCGGTGGCCAGGGCGACGATCGCCATGACCGCAAGCACGCCACCAGCCGCCACCATGGCATGGGCTGGAGACAGACCGACGCGGCCCGCCGCGCCGAGCTTGGCCGGGGTGTAGCCCGCCTGGACCTTTGAGGGACCGCGGGACTTTCGAGGACTGACGGGCGCTTTGGCCCGGGGCTTCGCCTTAGACTGCGCTCCCCCCCGCAATGCCGCGGGCATAGGCGTCCTCCGTAATCCAAAGCACCAGTTGGTCGAAACCCACCCCGAGCTTCGCCGCCTGCTCGGGGACGAGCGAGGTCGGCGTCATGCCGGGCTGGGTATTGACCTCCAACAGGACCAGAATGTCGTTAATGTCGTCATAACGAAGGTCGGACCGCGTCACCCCGGTGCACCCCAGGGCGGCATGGGCCTGCTCGCTGAGTTGCATTGCCCTTTCAAACACATGGGGAGGAATATCCGCGGGAATGATGTGGTCAGACCCCCCCTCGCCATACTTGGCTTCATAGTCATAGAAACCCGACTTGGGGACAATGTCGGTTACGGTCATCGCCTTGCCGGCCATGACCCCGCAGGCCAGCTCCTTGCCCCGGATATAGGGCTCGACCATGACCTCCTCGCCAAAGGTCCAGCTGGGTGCCACCAGCGCCTGAGGCGGCTGGTTCGCACCTTCGAACACCATAAAGACCCCCACTGAGGAGCCCTGGCTGTTGGGCTTGACCACATAGGGCGGAGCGATGACGTGGTCAGCGGCGACCTCGAACCGGTTGAACAGCCCGCCGCCAGGAACGGTGACGCCGGCCGCGGCCAGCACGGCCTTGGCCTTGGCCTTGTCCATGGCCAGAGCCGAAGCCAGGACGCCAGAATGGGTGTAGGGCAGGCCCAGGGTCTCAAGCACTCCCTGAACGCAGCCGTCCTCCCCCCACTCCCCGTGCAGGGCGTTGAAGCAGACATCCGGCTTCAATTCGGTGAGGCGGGCGGCCAGGTCGCGGCCGGCGTCAACGCGGCTGACCCGCGCCCCCAGACGCTCCAGGGCGTCAGCGCAGGCCGCGCCAGACACGAGGCTGACCTCGCGCTCTGGAGAAAGCCCCCCCAGCAGGACGGCGACATGTTTACCGACGACAGAGAAGGCCATGGGGGTCTCGGGCTGCGGAGGGATTGGCCTTCCCCTTCGTCGGCCAAGCCCCCCGCGTCAAGCGCCCTCGCCCGTTCAGATCATCGGTGCCGCGCCGGGAGCCACGATCTGCTCTTCGGCCATCCCTTCGGGCTCCCCACGGCTAAGCAGCCAGTACATGACCGGCGTCGCCACCCGCGAGAGGACGGTTGAGGTCACCAGCCCCCCCATGATGGCGATGGCCAGGGGGGAGTAGAGGCCTGAGTTCTCCAGGGCCAGGGGGGTCAGGGCGGCGATAGCGGTCACTGAGGTCAAGAGCACCGGCAGGAAGCGGACCTCGCCGGCCCGCTCGATGGCCGGTCGCAGGGCCATGCCGTTGCGGCGCAGCTGTTCTGTGAAATCCACCAGCAGGATCGAGTTTTTGATCTCGATGCCAATGAGCGCAATCATGCCGATGGTGGCGGTGAAGGACAGGGAATTGCCCGTCAACCAAAGGGCCCCCACGGCCCCGAACAGGCCGAGCGGAATGATCCCGGCCACCACCAGGGCGGTCTTGAACTTGCCGAACTCCAGCACCAGCACCGCCAGGATGCCGAACACCGCAATCAACACCGCAGCCCCCAGGCCCGCAAAGCTGTTGGATTGGGCCTCGGCCTGGCCGCCCAGCTGCAGGGTGTAGCCCACGGGCAGGGCAAGCCCGGCCTCAAGACGCTCCACCGCCTCGGCGGTCACCGCAGAGGTCAGGAAGCCGGTGCCCACATTGGCGGTGATGGTGACGGTGCGCTGGCGATCGACCCGGTCGATCCGGGCCGGACTGGAGGTCAGGACCGGGTTGGACACCGCCGCCAGAGGGACCGACTGGCCCGTGGTGGAGGGCAGGTAGATGTCCTCCAGGGCCGCCACCTCGTTGCGGGCACCCATGGGCAGGCGGACATTGACGCTGTAGTCGTCGCCGTCAGGATCGCGGTAGCGGGCCACCGACTCCCCTGACAGGGCCAGTCGCGTCACCCGGCGGCCGGCCCCAGCCGGCACCCCCAGGGTCGCGGCCTTGGCCTCGTCCAGGCCAAGATCCAGATCGGTGCGGTCCAGGCGGATCGGATTGTTCACGTCCCGGGCGCCCGGGGTGGCCTTCAAGATCGCTTCAGCCTGTGCGGCCAGACCCTTGAGAACACTGAGGTCCTGCCCCTGGAGACGAACTGCGATGGGCGCCTCGATCGGCGGGCCGTTCTCGAACACGATGACCCGGATGCGCGCGCCTGGATAACGGTCGAAATCTGCGCGCAGGGCGTCCAGCAGGGCCGGACTCTCGCCGGGCTCCCAGGACTCGAAGGCCGCATAGACCTCGGCATAGTTGGGCTGAGGCTCGGCCTGGATAGAATTGTAGAAGATCTGCGGATTACCACGGCCCAGATTGGCCGCCTGCCAGACCACGGCCTCTTCCTGCGCCAGCCGGGCCTCCACAAAGCGCAGCACCTCATCGGTCTTCTCCAGGGAGGTGCCTTGCTGGGTCTCAATTTTCACCAGGAACTGCGGGGTCTCCGCCGGGGGAAACAGAGAAGACCCAATGGCTCCCAGCATGGGGACGGTGGTGGCGCAGATGGCCACGGTGATGCCCAGGGCGATCCATGGCCGCGCCAGGGCCTGATGCAGGATCGGGCTATAGAAGCGGTGAATGGCGCCATTGATCGCCTGCAGGAGAGCGTTGCCCTCGGGGTCCTCGTGCCGCGACAGGATGCGGCTGGCCAGGAAGGGGATGATGGTCAGCGACACCAGCAGGGAGCCGGCCACCGTGGCCAGCACCGCCACGGGCAGGGAGCGGATATAGGCGCCAGAGCCCTCCGGCAGGAACATCAGCGGCAGGAAGGCGAGCATCAGGGTCGCCGTACAGCCGATCACCGCCAGGGATATCTGGCGGGTGCCGTTGACCGCTGCAGAGACGCGGTCCTCGCCCGCGCGCAAACGCCGGGCGATGTTCTCGGTGACCACGATGGAATCGTCCACCAGCAGGCCCAGGCTGAGCACGAAGCCAGCGATGGCCAGCTGGTTAAGGGTGAAACCCAGCCCCTGCATCACCGACAGGCCGATGAGCAGGGAGAGCGGAATGGACATCATCACCACAACGCCCGCCCGGATGCCCAAGGGCAGAAGGGTGATCAGCACCAGCCCCAGGGCGATGCCGAAGTCCCGGAACAGCAGGTTCAGCCGGTACTTGACGTTCTCCGCCTGCTGGAAGCCCCGCTCCAGACGGACCCCAGGCGGCAAACTGGTCTCAAACTCATCCAGGGCGGCGTTGACGGCGGTGGTCAGGGTGGCGACATCGGCACCGTCCCGCTGCTTCACCGTCACGAAGACCGCCCGCTCCCGGTTGAACCGTGTCAGGTGGGTGGGCTCAGCCTCAGCCCAGGCCACGGTGGCCACGTCCTCCACCCGCACCACACGCCCATCGACCGTGCGAACCGGGGTCTGAGCAATGTCGTCGAGCTCGCGGAAGGCGCCGCCGGCCTTGACGTTGAATCGCCGGTCTCCGGCATGGACGGCACCGACCGGGGCCTCGGCCCCCGCCGCTGCCAGGGCGTCGGCCACAGCCGTGGGCGGCAGCTGCAAAGCCGCCAGCCTTGGCAGGTCCAGGGAGACCCGCACCTCCGACGCCGGCGCGCCCCAGTATTCCGCCTCTCGGACACCCGGCGCGCGGGCCAGCCGCTCGCGTAGCCGCTCGGCCACCTTTTCCAGCCGCCGCATGGGCAGGTGGTCGCTGACCAGGGCCACCTGAACCACCGCCACCTCAGTGGTCCGCGCCCGTTGGACCTCCAGCAGGACCAGGCCGTCCGGCAGCCGGGGGCGCAGGGCGTTCACCTCGCGCACGACCTCGTCAAACTTGCGGTCGGTGTCCACATCCCAGTTGAACTGCACCTGGACCACGGCGGCCCCGTCCTGACTGGTGGAGCGGATCTCATCCACATCGTCGAGGCCGTCGAGGACGTCCTCCAGGGGATCGGCGATCAGCTGCTCCATCTCGGTCGGTTCGGCACCGGGCAGGACGGCACGGACGATCATGAGCGGGATGGGGAAATGCGGGTCTTCGGACCTCGGCATGCTGGCAAAGGAGTTCAAACCCAGCATGGTCAGGAGCGCGAAGGCGACCAGGGTGAACTGCCAGCGGCGAACCGCAAAACCGGCGGGATCGAAGTTCATGGCGCGGCGCTCTCAGAGGCCGCGCCCTGGGGGGTCGCCCCCTTGGCCTGGGCGGCCAGGGCGGCAGGATCGACCACCAGCACCTTGTCCCCATCATCCACGAAGCCGCCGCCTGCGGTGATGACTCGGGCATTGGGGGCGAGGCCCGAAACCAGGGCGTCGTCGCCGTCAAAGCCGCCAAAGATTACCGCGGTGCGCCGGGCCACATCCCCATCCAGCCGCAGCACGAAGGCCTGGTCGGCCTGGGCCTCCTGGATGGCTTCGGCAGGGATCCGGGCAAAGCCCGTGGCACCTGAAGTCGCCGGTTTTGCGGTGATCTGCGCACGACCCACCTGGCCGCTGCGCAGGCCAGGGACGGCGGCAATCTCGATTTCCACATCCACGGTTCCGGCCCCGGCCGCACTGGCTCCGCCGATCAGGATGACCCGCCCCGGCAGGGACTGGTCACCCACCTCCACCTGGGCGGCGGCACCTGGTGCGATGCGGGCCGCCTGACGGTCGGGGATCGGAACCCGCAGCACGAAGGGCGAGCCGGCATCCGCCACGGTCACCACCGTCTGGCCCGGCTGTACCACCTGGCCGGCCGCAGCAGCGCGGGCCAGGACGACGCCAGACGTCGGCGACGACAGCGTCGCCCAACGGCGATCGAAGGCGGCGGCGGCATAGGCGGCCTCGGCAGCCTCAAGGGCCGTGCGACGATCATCGATCCGCTGGCGGCTGACAAAGCCCTTGTCGAACAGGGCCTGGTCCCGCTCCAGGTCCCGCCGGGCGCGGTCCAGCGCGGCCTTGGCCTGCTGGCGGCCGGCCTCCACGGCGGTGGGGTCGAGCCTGGCGATCACCTGGCCGGCCTGGACGATATCCCCCTCATCCACGGTGAGGCTGGTGATGACCCCGGGCACCCGGAAGGCCAGCTGCGCCTCCCGCTGGCGGGCGAGCGCCCCGGTGGCGGTGATCAGGGTCTCGGCGCTGGCGGCCCGCACGGGCGCGGCCTCCACGGCCGGCGGCGGCGCCTCGGCGGCCGGGGTCTCCGCTCCGCCCCCGCAGGCCGCCAGAATCGAGGCGACACCTGCGATAGCGGTGAGCGTGACTGTGTGCCTAAGCTGCCTGACGCGACCCTGCATGACGCCACCCCGTTCCCTGGCTGAGGGGCGATCTAAACAGCGTTAGCTTACGTTGTAAATAGGAACGGCGTTTGGCGGACGGCCATGCCAGCTCAGCCGCTAGTGGAGACCAGTTAAAAATGCTATTATTGGTGCTTTTAAGGAGCCTTTCTGATGCCGCACCAGATTCACGCCCTGACGACGGCGAGCGTTTCAGAACTAAAGAAGAACCCCATGGGCACGGTTGCGGCCGGCGAGGGATTCCCGGTCGCCATCCTCAACCGTAATGAGCCGGCCTTCTACTGCGTCCCCGCCAGGGCCTATGAGGCCATGCTCGAGCGGCTTGAAGACCTGGAACTCAACGCCATAGCCGATGCGCGCCAAGGCCAGGAGATCCACAGGGTCTCGCTGGATGACCTATGAACTCGCCTTCCTGGACGAGGCCCTGTGAGTGGCGCAGGCTCGACAACGCCACCCGCGCGCAGTTCAAATCCAAGCTCGCTGAGCGCTTGCAGAACCCGAAAATCCCCTCAGCGCGCCTGCATGGCGCCAAGGCGCGCTACAAGATCAAGCTTCGAAATGCTGGATATCGCCTGGTCTATGAGGTGAAGGATCAGCAACTGCTGGTTCTCATCGTCGCCGTCGGCAAGCGCGAACGTAACGAGGTCTACAGAGCCGCGGAACGCCGCAAGGCCGAGTGAGGACGGGCGGGATCACACCCGAAACAAGGGGGCTGCATAGTTGTCAGCCGCCCCCTCCGAGCCCCTTGCCCGCCCGCCCAATCCGCTTGATTTCCCAGTCGAGGGATACGCCCAGCTTCAGGGCCACGTCGGCGCGGACTGCTTCGCCCAGGCCTTCCAGGTCGGCGGCTGTGGCTTCGCCGGTGTTGATCATGAAGTTGGAATGCAGGGGGGAGAACATGGCCCCGCCGTGGGGTTTGCCGCGCCAGCCGGCCTCGTCGACCAGCTTCCAGGCCGAGTGACCGGGGGGGTTCTTGAAGGTGGAGCCGCCGGTCTTTTCGCGGATCGGCTGGGTGGTTTCCCGCCTCGCGGTGATCTCGTCGATGCGGGCGGTGATGGCGGCGGGGTCGTCGGCCTGGCCCTGATAGACCGCTTCGATCCAGATGATGTCGGCCGGCGCCTGACTGTGGCGATAGGTGTAGCCGAAGTCGGACAGGGTGAAGTCCCGCCGGGCGCCTGAGCGATCGATGCCGGTGGCAGAGACCAGCAGGTCCTTGGTCTCGGCCCCGTAGCAGCCGGCGTTCATGGTCAGGGCGCCGCCGATGGAGCCAGGGATGCCGGCATAGAATTCCAGGCCCGCGATACCGGCCTTGGCGGCGGCGCGGGCGACCATGGCGTCCAGGGCCGCGGCGCCGGCGGTGACCCGCAGGCCCTCGGTCGTCACCTGACCAAAGGCCTTGCCGGCCAGACGGACGACGACGCCCTCGATCCCGCCGTCGCGGATGATGACGTTGGAGCCGACGCCCAGCACCGTGACGGGGACGGCCGGATCGAGGCCCCGCAGGAAGTCGGCCAGATCCTCGGCGTCAGCCGGCAGGAAGAGCAGGTCAGCGGCCCCGCCCACCCGGAACCAGGTGAAGGGCGAGAGCGGCTCGTCCTTCAGCAGACGGCCGCGGACCGCCGGCAGGGCCTCGCGCCAGCTCATGGGGCGGCGCTGCGCAGGGCGTCCAGCTCGCCAGGCAGGGCATAGGCCCAGGTCGTAATGTCGCCGGCCCCCAGGCAGACCACCAGATCGCCGTCCTGGGTTTCCTGCAGCACCAGCCGGGCCAGGTCCTCAGGGCCCGACAGCGGCAGGGCGCGGCGGTGGCCATAGCGGCGCAGGCCGTCCACCAGGGCTTCGCGGCTGGCGCCTTCCAGGGGGGCTTCGCCCGCGGCATAGATGTCAGCGACGATCACCACGTCGGCGTCGCTGAAACAGGCGCAGAAGTCCTCGAACAGGTCCTTCAGCCGCGAATAGCGGTGCGGTTGGACCACCGCCACGACCCGGCCCTCGGTGACCGCCCGGGCGGCCTTCATGACCGAGCTGATCTCCACGGGATGGTGGCCATAGTCGTCGATGACCCGCACGCCGCCCGAGGTTCCGGTGGTGGTGAAGCGGCGCTTGACCCCGCCAAAGCCGGTGAGGCCTGCAGCGATGGCCTCTGGCCCCACCGATAGCTCTCGAGCCACAGCGACGGCGGCCAAGGCGTTCAGCACATTGTGCATGCCCGCCATGGGCATGTGCAGGTTCTCCATCCGCAAGGGCTCCCCCTGTAGCGGGCGGATCACCACATCGAAGCGGGCACCGTCGGGGCCCATGGAGATCTTCTCGGCCCGGACCTCGGCCTGGGGGTTGACCCCGTAGGTCACCATCCGACGGTTCTCGACCCGGGAGGTCAGGGCCAGGACTTCGGGATGGTCGGTGCAGACCGCCGCAAAGCCGTAGAAGGGGATGTTCTCGACAAAGTCCTGAAAGGCCTTCTTGACCGCCTCGAAGTCGCCGTAGTGGTCCAGGTGCTCGGGGTCGATATTGGTGACCACGGCGACCGTCGACTTCAGCTTCAGGAAGGTGCCGTCGCTCTCATCGGCCTCGACGACGATCCAGTCGCCCTCGCCCACCTTGGCGTTGGTGCCATAGGCGTTGATGATCCCGCCATTGACCACGGTGGGATCAAGGCCGCCGGCGTCCAGCAGGGATGCGATCATCGAGGTGGTGGTGGTCTTGCCGTGGGTGCCGCCCACGGCGATGGAGAACTGCAGGCGCATCAGCTCGGCCAGCATCTCGGCCCGGCGAACCAGCGGCAGGCGCCGTTCCCGGGCGGCCTGCATCTCGGGATTGTCCGGCTTGACGGCGGTGGAATAGACGATCGCCGAGGCACCTTCGACTTGGGCGGCCTCATGGCCGATGAAGATCTTCGCGCCGAGTTTTTCCAGGCGTTCAGTATTGGCGCTGGCCTTGGAGTCCGAGCCCTGCACCGTATAGCCGATGCGCAGCATGATCTCGGCGATGCCGCTCATGCCGATGCCGCCGATCCCGATGAAGTGCACGGGACCAAGCTCGAAGGGGACGGGGCGGCGGCGGTTCATGGGCGACGGGGCCTGTGGCTGGAGGGGAGCGGGCCGAGCGGCCCTTATCTGGCGGTCTGTTCGACCAGGTCGGCCAGCCGTTCGGCGGCGTCCGGGCGGGCGATGGAGCGGGCACCGGCGGACATGCGCGCCAGCCGGTTGGGATTGGTCAGCAGTTTTTCCAGGGCCGAGGCCATGGACTCCACGGTGAGCTGGTTCTCCCGGGCAATCACCGCGCCGCCGGCCTCGACCATCACCTGGGCGTTCTGGCCCTGATCATCATCCAGGGCGACGGCCAGGGGCACCAGGATAGAGGGCCGACCGGCGATGGCGAACTCGCACACGGTGCCGGCCCCGGAGCGGCCAACCACCAGATGGGACTGACGCAGGCGGGTGGCCATGTCGCGGAAGAATGGCGCGATCTCGGCCTCGACCATGGCGTCGGCATAGGTGCGCCGGGCAATGTCCATGGACTCCTTGCGGGTCTGCTGCTGGACCCGCAGGCGGACCCGCAGATGCTCTGGCAGGGCGAGGATGGCCTCGGGCATCAGCTCCGACAGAAGCCGCGCGCCCTGACTGCCGCCGGTGATCAAGAGGCGCAGGGTGCCGCCATCTTCAGGGGGCAGATAGGGTTTGTCGGCCAGGTCGCGGATCTCCTGGCGGACCGGATTGCCCACCACCACGGCCTTGGCGGCGGCCTTGGGCGGGGCCTTCTGCAGACTGGGAAAGGCGCAGGCCACGGCGGTCACGTGGCTGGCCAGGCGCCGGTTGGCCCGGCCCATGACCGCGTTCTGCTCGTGGATGACCGTCGGCCGGCCCTGGGTGATGGCCGCCAGCAGGCCGGGAACCGAAGGGTAGCCGCCAAAGCCCACGACCACGGCCGGGTCCAGGCGCTTGAACGCCGCGCGGGCCTGCATCACCCCCTGGAAGATGGCGAGGCCGGCCTTGGCCATGCCGATGGGGTCGCCGGACCGGAAGGTGCTGGCCGACAGGCCGATGCGCTCCTCGGCGGGGAAGCTCTCGGCAAACGCCGCGACCCGCTCATCAGAGGCCAGCGCCACGCGCCAGCCACGGGCGATCAGTGTCTCAGCGAGCGCCTGGGCGGGAAAAAGATGGCCTCCGGTTCCCCCGGCGGCAACCACGGCGAGCTTACGCATAAGGGCTCGTTTAGGCGAAGGCGCCGGCCTTGGCGAGCCCCTCGGCAGGGGCATAGGCCCCGGGCCGGCGTCGGGTCAGGGCCAAGGCCAGGCCAAGGGTGAGGCCAGATGCGATCAGGGACGATCCCCCATAGGAGATGAAGGGCAGGGTCATGCCCTTGGTGGGGATCAGGTTGAGGTTCACCGCGATGTTGATGATCGCCTGCTGACCCACCAGCACGAAGAGCCCGGCGGCGGCCACCTGCTCGAAGGTGTTGGAGAGTTTCATGGCGCGATGCAGGCCGCGGATGACGATCAGGGCGAACAGGCTGATGACGATCAGGCTGAACACCAGTCCGTACTCCTCGGCCGCCACCGAATAGATGAAGTCGTTGTGCAGGTCGGGGACGTGACGCTTCATGACCCCCTCCCCTGGCCCACGGCCAAACAGGCCGCCGGCCGCGATGGCCTCAGCGGCCCGGTCCACCTGATGGGTGTCGGCGGCTTCGGGCCGGAAGAAGCGGTTCACCCGGTCGGCCACATGGGGAAAGACGAAATAGGTGGCGAACAGGCCACAAAGTGCTGTGGCGGCCAGCAGCATCACCCAAGACAGGGGCACGCCCGCCATCCAGAAGGCGGCGCCGAAGGCGATGGTGATCAGCACGGTCTGCCCGAGGTCGGGTTGCATCAGCAGCAGACCCACCGCCAGGACATAGAGGCCAAAGGCGATACTGACGCCGGGCACCCCTTGCCCCTTCTGGCCCTCGGAGAACATCCAGGCCACCAGGATGATCAGGGCCGGCTTCATGAACTCAGAGGGCTGCAGGGTGAAACCTGCGAACTGAATCCAGCGGGTCGCGCCCTTGGCGTTATGCCCCAGGAACGGCAGGGCGATCATCAGGAGGATCGCGCCGAGGAAAATGAAGAAGGCGGCCCGTCGCACCCAGCGGATGTCCAGCATGGAGACCCCGAGCATGACGCCGGTGCCCATGATGGCGAAGACACACTGACGAATGGCGAAGTGGAAGGGATCGCCCACATTCATCCGCGCCGCTGCCGCCGGGCTGGCGGCGAAGGACAACAGGATCCCAAGGCCAATCAGAAGGGCGACGGCACCCAGCAGCCAGCGGTCGATGGTCCACCACCAGACCCCAAGCGGCGAGCGGTCGCTGCGGGCAAAGGCATGGGCCTGGTTTGACCGGGCCACGGGGTCGGCCGCGCTCACGCCCGCGCGCCCTGCTGGACCGGCGCGTCGAGGCCAAGGACCGCAGCCCGGAAGGCCTCACCCCGGGCTTCGAAGTCGGCGAACTGGTCAAAGGAGGCGCAGGCTGGCGACAGCAGCACCACGGCGTCCTGCCCTGTGGCCGCAGCGTCGGCATAGGCCTGCTGGACCGCGCGCTCCAGATCGCCGCATTGGGCCACCGGCGCAGCACCCTCCAGAACCTCAGCGAAGGCCGGCGCGGCCTCACCGATCAGATAGGCCTTCTCAATCCGGGGAAAGAGGTCGTTCAGGCTCTCAATGCCGCGCGTTTTCGCCTGTCCACCGGCGATCCAGTAGAATTTGGGATAGCTGGACATGGCCTGGCGGGCGGCGTCCGCATTGGTGGCCTTGGAGTCATTGACGAAGCGGACCCGACCCACCTGGCCGACCGTCTCCATCCGATGGGCGAGCCCCGGAAAGGTCATCAGACCCTCAGCGGCTTCTTCCGGCGTGAGGCCAAGCCCGCGGGCGGCACTGTAGGCCGCTGCTGCGTTCTGCCAGTTGTGGCGGCCCGGCAGAGACTTGGCCCGAAGGAGATCGGCGATCTCCACCGCCCGCTCCCCGGTGGCGTCATAGAGCAGGCCCTGCAGGACATAGACCCCCCGCCCAATCGCCTTGGAGGCGGAGATCGGCACGATGGTCCGGCGATTGGCGGCCACCACCTCAGTGCAGATCCGCTGGCCGTAGGGGTCATCGACGCCAATGACGGCGGTGTCGCCCTTGCCCTGGTTCAGCAGCACCCGCCGCTTGGCCGCCACATAGCCCTCCATACCCCCATGGCGATCCAGATGGTCGGGGGAGATGTTCAAGAGGATCGAGACGTCGGGCTTCAGGCTGGAGGTGAGGTCCAGCTGGTAGGAGGAGATCTCCAGCACATAGACCGCCCCCCCATGCATATCGTCCAGGCCCAGGACACCGTAGCCTATATTCCCCCCGATGCGGGTGTCGCGGCCGGCGCTGGAGCAGATGTGGGCGATGAGGGCGGTGGTGGTGGACTTGCCGTTGGTCCCGGTGATGGCGACCACCTTGGGCCGCTTGTGTTCAGGGGCGGCATTCACAGCCCGGGCGAAGAGCTCGATATCCCCGAGGACCTCTACCCCCGCTGCCTTGGCGCGCTCGACGGTCCAGTGCGGCGCGGGGTGGGTCAGAGGAACCCCGGGTGACAACAGCAGGGCCGCAAAGCTCCACCAGTCGGCAGATGTAAGGTCAGTGAGTTCAAAACCCTCGGCGATGGCCGCTTCCCGGGCTGCCGGGCGATCATCCCAGAGCGCCAGGTTCGCGCCGCCGGCCTGTAGGGCGCGGGCAGCGGCAAGCCCAGTGCGGGCGAGGCCAAACACCGCCACCGTCTTGCCTTCGAAACCACGGACCGGGATCATGGGTCTGCTCTGGCCTCTCTATCGCAGCTTCAGGGTCGCAAGACCCAGCAGGGCAAGCATCACCGCCACGATCCAGAACCGGATCACCACAGTGGATTCAGACCAGCCGAGCTTTTCGAAGTGGTGGTGGATCGGTGCCATGCGGAATACGCGCTTGCCGGTGAGCTTGAACGACACCACCTGGATCATCACCGAAAGGGTCTCGAGCACGAAAAGCCCGCCGACAATGGCCAGGACGATCTCATGCTTGGTGGCCACCGCCACGGTACCGAGGGCACCCCCCAGGGCGAGGGAACCGGTGTCGCCCATGAAGATCTTTGCGGGGGGCGCATTGTACCAGAGGAAGCCCAGCCCTGCCCCGATGATGGCGCCGCAGAACACCGCCACCTCGCCCACCCCGGGCACGAAGTGGAGCTGGAGATAGTTGGCGAACAGGTAGTTGCCGACCAGATAGGCAATGAGCCCAAAGGCGGCTGCGGCGATCATCACCGGCACGGTGGCCAGGCCATCGAGGCCGTCGGTGAAGTTCACCGCATTGGCGGCACCTACGATCACCAGCGCGCCGAACACCAGATAGAACCAGCCCAGATCCAGCAGGAAGTGCTTGAAGATCGGGAAGGCCAGTGAGGTGTTCAGGTCCGGCGACTCGGCTGTGCGTGCGCCATAGATGATCAGAATGGCCACGGCCGCCAGGGCCACGGCCAGCTCCAGGATCAGGCGGACCCGACTGGAAACCCCGGCGGTGCTCTGCTTGGTGACCTTGGCGTAGTCGTCGGTAAAGCCCAGCACGCCATAGCTGGCAGTGACGAACAGCACGACCCAGACATAGACGTTGGACAGGTCGGCCCAGAGCAGGGTGCCGACGATCAGGCCGGCGAGGATCATCACCCCGCCCATGGTCGGGGTCCCGGCCTTTTCAACGATGTGACGTTCAATGCCGTCAGCCCGGATCGGCTGACCCTTGCCCTGCTTGGCCTGCATCCAGCGGATGAAGCGCGACCCCATCAGGATCACCACCAGCTGGGCGGTAAACAGAGCCATTCCCGTCCGGAATGTCAGATATTTCAGCAGGTTGAGAAAGGGGACGTGTCCGTCCGCCGCCAACTGCGTATAGAGCCAATAGAACATTAGCCCCGCTCCCCATACGAACGTCCCGCCTCAACCAGGGCGGCCGCGACCACCCCGGATCGGGAGCCGTTCGACCCCTTCACCATCACCACATCGCCAGGCTCTACGGCCTGGGCGACCTGCGGCCCAATCTGAGCTGCGCTTTCGGCGTAGCCGCCCCGACGAGTCGAAGGAAGGGCGTCCCAGAGGGATTTCATCAGCGGCCCGGCGCAGAAGACCAGATCCACCTTGGCCGCCTCCAGCGGTTCAGCCAGGGCGCGGTGGAAGGCCTCCGCCTCGCCCCCGAGCTCCAGCATGTCCGTCAGCGCGACGATCCGTCGCCCCTGCGTCTTCCGGGCCCCAAGGCTTGAAATTGCGGCGGCCATGGAGATCGGATTGGCGTTGTAGCTTTCGTCGATCAGAGTGAAGTCGCCACCAGCCAAAGAGACCTGGCGCTCAGCGCCACGTCCCGCCAGGGGCTCAAAGGCTCCCAGGGCAGTGAGGCTGTCCTCCAGGGTCACATCCAGGGCATGCAGCATCGCCAGGACGGCCATGCTGTTCAGGCCCCAGTGAAAGCCCGTCTGAAGAATGGGGAAGTCCAGGGTCTGGCCATGCAGACGGGCCTTGACCATCGCCTGGCCTGGCCCCGGATTGAAGCCGAGCAGCCGGACATCGGCCCCCTCGCCTGTCCCGAAGGTCACCACCTGCGCCCCCACCCGGCGGGCGGCGGTCTGCAACGGGTCGAACCAGACATTGTCGGCGTTCAGGATCGCCACGCCACCAGGCTCCAGGCCATCAAGGATCTCGGCCTTGGCCTTGGCCACCCCGGCCTCGCCGTCAGGAAAGTTCTCCACATGGACCGGCCCGACGGTGGTGATCAGGGCCGCATGGGGCGCGACCATCTGTGACAGCGGCGTGATCTCGTCGGCGTGGTTCATCCCAATCTCGAACACCGCACGTTCGGTGTCCCGGGGCATCCGCGCCAGGGTCAGCGGCACGCCGATGTGGTTGTTATAGGACTTCACCGACGAATGGGCCTTGCCGGCCAGGGCGAGCCCCGCCCGTACGGCCTGGGTGACACTGGTCTTACCTACCGACCCGGTGACCGCACCCCGGCGGGTCTGGGCTGCGCGGATGCGGGCGGCCACCCCCAGGGCCTCCAGGGCCTTGAACGTGTCCGGAACCAGGACGGCCGGACCATCCTGTGATTGCGACACCAAGGCACCAGCGGCACCCTGTCCCATGGCCTGGGGAATGAACTCATGACCATCGCGGACGCCAGCCAGGGCGATGAACAGGTCACCAGGTTCCACCGAGCGGCTGTCGATGGACAGGCCGCTGACGGAGAAGTTGCCACCGATGACCTCGCCACCGACGGCCTGGGCGATCTCGTTCGCGGTCCAGAGGGGCTCAGACATGGACACCCTCCAGGGCCTTAGCGGTCACCGCCACGTCATCGAAGGGATGGACGACGCCCGCGATCGTCTGGCCCTGCTCATGGCCCTTGCCGGCCACCACCAGCACGTCGCCCTCGCGCAGGAGGGCCACAGCCGCGGCGATGGCCGCCCGTCGGTCGCCAATATCCTGGGCCTGTGGCGCGCCAGCCCGAACCTGCGCCCGGATGGCTGCTGGATCTTCACTGCGGGGATTGTCGTCGGTGACAATGGCGACATCGGCCAGTTCCGCCGCCGCCGCCCCCATCAGGGGACGCTTGGTGGCGTCCCGATCGCCGCCGGCCCCGAACACCACGATCAGCCGGCCACGGGTATGGGGCCGAAGCGCAGAAAGGGCTGTCCTGAGGCCATCGGGAGTGTGGGCATAGTCCACATAGGCCTCACCGCCCCGGGGGCCAGACCCCACACGCTGCATACGACCAGGGGCCCCCTGCAGCCGCTCCAGAGCCGCCAGCACCGTTTCGATACTCTCACCGGCGGCCAGGCAAAGACCTGCAGCCGCCAGGGCATTGGCAGCCTGGAAGGCGCCGGCCAGGGGCAGTCGGAGGTCAAAGGTCCGGCCATCATAGGACAGGCTCATGCGCTGACCGTCCGGCAACAGCTCCCGCCGGTTCAGCCGCAGGCTCTGGCCAGCCTCTCCCACCGACAGGATCGCCTGGCCCGCCTGGATCGCAGCGGCAGCGAAGGGGCCGAAGTTGTCAGAGTCGGCATTGAGCACCGCCACGCCGCCCCGGGGCAGCAAGGTCTCAAACAGGCGCAGCTTGGCGGCCCGGTAGGTGTCCATGTCGCCATGGTAGTCCAGGTGATCCTGGGTCAGATTGAGAAAGCCCGCTGCCTTCAGCCGTACGCCGTCCAGGCGGCGCTGATCGATCCCATGGGAGGACGCCTCCAGGGCCAGGTGCGTGACCCCGAGGCGGGCCAAACGCGCCAGCAGTTCGGCCAGGTCGCCGGCATCCGGCGTGGTGAGGCCCGGCGGCGTCAGCTGCTCGTCCAGGTCAGGCCCCGTGGCCAGCACGCCGAGGGTGCCCATGCTGGCGGCACGGCGCCCGGCGCTGGCAAAGATCTGCCGGCAGAAGGTGGCCACCGAGGTCTTGCCGTTGGTGCCGGTGACTGCCACGCAGACCGGGGGCTGGGCCCCCCAGAAGGCGGCGCCGGCCAGAGCATAGGCCCGACGGGGATCAGCCGTGGCGACCACGGGCACCCCCAGATCCTGCAAGGGATGTGGCGCAATCACCGCAGCGGCGCCAGCGCTGACCGCCTGGGCCGCATAGGCTGAACCATCCGCCAGGGACCCTGGCAGGGCGGCGAACAGGAAGCCTGGCCTGACCTTGCGGCTGTCGGCGGTGACACCGGTAATATCGGGATCCTGAGGCAGGTCCTGGGCGATCAGGGTGGAGAGCCGGGGCATCAACGGGCCTCCGCAAGGATCGTGGGAGCCGAAGCCAACCGGGGCTGATGCTCCAGCGGACCGATGTGCCGGGAAATGCCCAGGAACGGCGCAATCCGTGAAATCAGGGCCCCCGTGGCGGGGGCAGCGACCCAGCCGCCGGTGGAATAGCCGAAGGTCTCCGGCGAGCCATGGGGCTCATCCAGCAGGATCAATACGAAATAGCGGTCATTCTCCAGGGGGCCATCCGAGGGGAAGACCGCGGCAAAGGACGAGACCTGACGCTTGTCATTGTAGCGGCGAATGGCCGGATCGTACTTTTCGCCCGTGCCGGTCTTGCCGCCGACGCTTAAGCCCGCCGCATCGGCCTTCCCGCCGCTGCCGCCAGTGACATTGGCGCGCATGATCTGCAGCATCTGCGCCGAGGTGGTTTCAGACAGGACCTGCTTGCCCTCAGGCCGGTAGCCCGGTGCCTGACGGCGGACAGTAAGGGGGATCATCTTTCCACCGTTCAGCAGGGGCAACATGGCCCGGGTGAGCGCCAGGGGAGAGACATTCATGCCGTGTCCGAAGGATGTGGAGGCCACAGCGTCCTGATTCCACACCTTGGGGGTCAGGGGCGAGGCAGATTCCTTCAGCTCGACGGCTGCGGCGGTGGTCAGGCCCAGGTCGGTGAAATAGCGGCTCAGACGTTCCGGCCCGACGCCTACGGCCAGCCGAGCCGTGCCAATATTGGAGGAGTGCTGGAACACCTCCACCAGGCTCAAGACCTTGCGGGAAGCATGGAAGTCGCTGATTTTCCGATAGCCCAGCTGGTAGGGTTCACGGGCATCGAAGGTCGAGGCCATGGTCGCCACGCCGGTATCGAGGCCGATGGCGACGGTGAAGGCCTTGAAGGTGGACCCCATCTCGAACACCGAAGACGCCGCGCGATTGAGACGCTGGTCAGCGGTGGCTGCGCTGGCCTCGTTGGGGTCGAAGTCTGGATAGCTGGCCAGGCCCAGAATCTCTCCGGTGTGCACATGGGCGACAATGCCCACGGCACCCTTGGGCCCATAGGCCTGAGCGGCCTTGCGAAGCTCGTCCTCGAGGGCACCCTGGACACGCAGATCGATGGACAGGGCCACTTCGCCGCCACCCCCAGCCAAGGATCTGATGTCGTCATTCAGAGCCAGCTCAGCGCCCGCCAGGCCCTGGCCACCGGTGTCGGCGAAACCAATGAGATGCGAGGCCGTATGGTTCAGCGGATAGACCCGCTGTTGTTCAGGTTCGAATGAGATGCCCGGCAGACCGAGACGATGAAGGGCGGCCTTCTCGACCGGGGTCATCCCGCCCACCAGAAACGTGCGTCGCTCGCCGGACAGGGCACGCTCCAGCCGCTCGGCGTCGACCTCAGGCAAGGCGCGGGCCAGGGCTACACGGGTCGCCTCCAGGTCCCAGACCTCAGCCGGATCGACATACAGCCCAAAGTGCAGAAGATCCGCCGCCAGCAGCCGCCCCTCTCGATCCACAAGGTCGGCCCTGGCCTGGGGCGGCGTCCAGCCAGTAACCGCGTGGCGCGCAGCACCCGAGAACAGAGCCGCCTGGGTGGCTCCGATGGCCAGGACCCCGAAGCCCAACCCAAAGCAGAGCATGACCACGAAGATCCTGATCCGGGCGTCATCCTCCACTCGGCCGGCGGCACGGGCGCGCTCAAAGGCATGCTCCAGTCGCCAGAACGAGGCCCCCAGCCAGCGCAGGCCAAAGGGGAACCGCCGGGTGACAAGGCCCATCAGGCTCATGGGGCAGCCTCAGGGGCGGGCGCGGGCTTGGCGCGGGCGGCGGCAGGCAGGCTGAGCTGAGCCAGGGCCTCAGGCGTGGCCTCCTGCGTCACCGCCACCGGTCCCATGTCGAGATAGGCGCTGGACAGCCGCTCGATCCGCGACGGCTGTTCCAGGTGGGCCACTTCGGCCTGCAGCAAACGGATCTGGGCGCGCTCTGCGGCGATGAGGCGCTCCACTGAGGCGATCTCTGCCCGCTCCCGCCCGGCCATGGTCTTGGCGAGATAGACGCTCATGATCAGGAGGACGAGCAACCCCAGGGCGATGACATCCACCAGCCGGAACCCACGGACACGATGGCTCAGGAGGCTCATGCCGCAGCCTTCCAGATCGGGGCCTCGGTGCGGACGGCCGCCCGGAGCTTGGCCGACCGCGCTCGGGGATTGGCGTCCAGTTCGACCTGGCCCGATGTGCGCGCGCCATTGAAGGACAGGGTGAAGCTCGGTGCCCGGGTATCTTCCACCGGCGGCAGATGACGTGACCCTGCGGGCGTGCGCCCGGCGCGTTCGGCGAGAAAGGCCTTTACGATCCGGTCTTCCAGGGAATGGAACGTGACCACTGCCAGTCGCCCGCCGGGTTTCAAGACCCGCTCGGCGGCAATGAGCCCGGCCTCAAGCTCGGCCAGCTCATCATTGACCGCGATGCGCAGGGCCTGGAAGGACCGGGTGGCCGGATGGGATTTGGCACCCTGGCGTCCGCCCAAAACAGCCTCGATGAAATCCGCCAGCTCCGCCGTGCGGCTGAAGGGCTGTTGGACCCGGCGGCGGGCGATGGCACCGGCGATCCGACGGGACTTCTTTTCCTCGCCATAGACCCAGAGGATACGGGCCAGATCCTCAGGCTCGGCGGTGTTGACCAGGTCGGCGGCGGTCTCCCCCTGGTCGCCCATGCGCATGTCCAGGGGGCCGTCGCGTAGAAATGAAAAGCCGCGCTCTGCCTCGTCCAGCTGCATGGAGGACACGCCCAGATCCAGGGCCACGCCATCAGCGGCCCCCGCCCCCAAGACGTCGTCCATGTCCGAAAACCGGGCGCAGACAAGTGTGAAGGTGTCTGACGACAGGTCGGCGGCGAACCGTGCGGCCGTGGGATCACGGTCAAAGGCCGTGATCTTGGCGCCCGCCGCCAGAAAGGCGCGACTGTAGCCCCCGGCCCCAAAGGTGCCATCGACAACCACATCCCCAGGGGCGATGGCCAGGGCCTCGATCACCTCAGCCAGCAGCACGGGAAGATGGGGCGCACTCATGACGCAGCCCCCAGACGCGCCGCGCGTTGGTCGGCGCGCATCTTGGCCAGGCCCTCGCGGGCCAGTTCACGCTGGGCGGCACGATGGGCCTGGAAGGCTTCCCGCTCCCAGATCTGGAACCGGTCGCCGAGGCCGACGATGACCACCCAGTCGCTGAGGCCGAACAGGTCGCACAGGGTTTCTGGCAAGGTAACCCGACCGGCGGTGTCAAAGGACAGGCGCGCCATGCCGCCCAGGACCGAAACCTCCAGCGCCGAGCGCAAGGCGTCACCGAACTCAAGCTCGTCGATCACGCCCCGATATCGGTCGAACAGGGCCTGGCCGCCGCCTTCGATGCAATCGGCCTCAATGGAGGGAAAGCAGACAACGCCGTCGAAGGGGCCCGACACGAGGGCGCGGAACTCCTGCGGCACCACGAGGCGGCGCTTGGCGTCCAACTGCTTCTCGAAGGTCGAGACAAACATTCGCGCCCGACGCCCTCTCCCCTAGACCCCGAGAGGTCCCGCCCATTGATCCCGCCGGTACCCCGACGGAGTCCGCCAGCCCGCAGCGAACAGGAATTGGGTTAACATGGGATGGATTGGGTCGCAATGACTCTGAGTGATGGAATCCCCAGAAATCAAAGCTGTCGCGGCAGGTTTATGGTTAACACGCGTCAACACTCTACAGAACATACATGGAACATGTTAAGTATAGTGGGGATTGAAACTCCTGCGGGGCTGCGGTTGACCAGGGGTGGCGGATCAGACGGCCTATAAGCCGGGTTCTGTGCCACCGGGAGTCAGGGCGAACCCTGGCACCAGGTGCGGCGACCATTCCTCTGGACCGTCCCTTGCGGGACGGTTCTCGCGACCAACCCGGACGCCTCAGGCCAACGACGGCCCTACCGACTTGCGCCGGCGCGGAATCCCTATTCGGTCTTGCTCCTGGCGGGGCTTGCCGTGCCGTCGACGTCGCCGCCAACGCGGTGCGCTCTTACCGCACCCTTTCACCCTTACCCCTCATGGAGAGGCGGTTTGCTTTCTGTGGCGCTATCCCTGGGGTCGCCCCCGGCGGGCGTTACCCGCCGCCATGTCGTCGTGGAGCCCGGACTTTCCTCGACCGCCAAGGCGGCCGCGGCCGCCCAGCCGTCTGATCCGCCGTGATCAGTGGGCGCAGGGGAACCTGCGGTCAAGGGTGTACGTCAGAGGCACCCGGTCCCATGGCGCGGGCCATGGGATGATCGCCAAGCGCAGCGGCGACCCGAGCCCGCACCTCAGGGGACTTGTTCTGCGAGAGCTTGAAGGTCGCCTCCAGGCGGTGGGGCCGCAGTCGGAAGCCTGTGATACCGGCCAGCATGGCCTCAAACCGACCCGGCGACATCTTGTGGCGGGTCCAGGGTGGCTTGGGCGCAAGCCTGGCCTCCGCCTGCGTCGACAGGTCGTCCAGCAGCTGGATGAGCCCATCCTCGCCGATCGGCGTCACCTGCCCCTCGGCCTCGACCGTGAGGTAGTTCCAGGTGGGAACCTGATCGGGGATTTCGTACCAGTCCGGGCTCACATAGGCGTCGGGTCCCTGGGAGACAGCCAGGGCCGCGCCGCCTCGGGCGAAGGCGGCCGTCAGGGCGTTGTTGCGCGACAGGTGGAACTCCAGAACCACCACCTCCCCGTCCTGCCGTAGGATGACTGGGGCGTGCGCCACCAGGAGACCCGCCTCGCCCGCGGCGAAAATCCCCATCAAGGGATAGTCGGCCAGATGCGTCCTGATCGCCTCGACGTCCGTCACCCGAAAGGGCGGGGCCGGATGCATCAGGCCTGGGCCCGAAGTAGACCGATCAGTCGGGCTCGGGTCTCGCCATCGGCGATCCCGTCCACCTGGTGGGGTCGCCAGTGGCGCTGGAACGCGCTGACCACAGTGGTGGTCGCCGCATCAAACTGACCGGACGGTGGACACTCATAGCCCAGCCGCGTGAGGCCGGCCTGGAAGGCAAAGACGCCGGCCCCTTCTGCGCCCTCCCCCAGGGGAGCGCCGGGGGCGGGGTCAGGCTCCACCCAAAGCCCATGGCCAGCCTCGGCCAGGGTCTTCCAGGGGAACAGCTCGCCCGGGTCGATCTTGCGGGACGGAGCCACGTCCGAATGGCCGATGATATCGCCGTCAGCAATCATCCAGCGGCTGCGGATATCGGTGGCCAGCGCAATGACAGCGGCGATCTGGACGTCGGGAAAGGGTCGGTAGCCGAACTCATGGCCGGGATTGACGATCTCGATGCCGATGGAGCGGCCATTGATGTCGCGCTCGCCCTTCCAGAACGACACGCCGGCGTGCCAGGCGCGCCGCTCCTCGGCCACCAGGGTGAAGATCCGGCCGTCCTCTTCCACCACATAGTGGGAGCTGACCTTGGCCTCGGGATCGCGCAGGCGGGCGATGGCAGCCTCGCCGCTTTCCATCCCCGTATAGTGCAACAGGAGGATGTCGGGCGGTCCGGCCCGTTCGTTGAAGTTGGGGGAAGGCGCGGGGATGATGTCCATGGCCCTATTCGGCGCGATTTCGCCAGGCGAGCAAGAGGGGGGCGACCTGATTGGGCCGCAGCGCGATAATCAGCACCCCAGCCAGCGCCACCGCCGTGCCGATGGCCATGCGAGGTCCGAAGGGGTCGCTCATGATCAGCACCCCCAGGGCAATGGTGGCCAGAGGCGTCATCAGGGTCAGAGGCGAGATCAGATTGGCCTCATAACGCTGGATCAGGCCGTAATAGGCGGTGTGGGCGGCCACCGAGACGATGACGGCTGAGAACACCACGGCAATGACGAAGGGCCAGCCCCCGGCCATGCCCGCCTGGACCTGCCCGGGCTCCAGCCACAGCGATAGCCCCGCCAGGGGCCAGAAGGACGCAAAGCCGACCCAGGCCTGGAATTGAAGGGGGCGCACCCCGTCCATCTGCTTCATCATCACCGCACCCAGCGAGCCCAGGAAGGCGGCGGCAACCACAAACAGCAGGCCGCTTGAGACTACAAACCCGCCGGGATCCCACATGACCAGCAGCGCGCCGGAGAGCGTTAGCGAGATGCCGATGCCCCGGCGCCACCGCACCTTTTCCCCGAGCATCAGCATGGAGAGCAAGGTGGTGATCGGGACGCCCAGCTGGATAACCACGGCGGCCGCCGAGGCGGTGGCCGTCTGCAGGCCAATGAACAGCAGGGCAAAGTTGCCGCCCCCCATCAACAGGGCCACCACCAGCAATCGCCAACGGGGGCGCGGCATGGGCAACAGCCAAGGCAGGGTGATGAGCCCGACCAGGGCAAAGCGCACGGCGGCGTAAAACAGCGGCGGCACAGCCAGATCGGCCACCACATACTTCGAGACGATGTTGTTGGTCGCCCATATGAGACAGATGAGGACGATCAGGGCGAAATCACGCAGGGCCATGCCGTGGCCTTAAGCGCGCTTCGAAGGCGCATGGCAAGGCGAATGCGCGCCGCCCAGGGGTGAGCCGGGCGGCGCGCGGCCGTTCACCTTCAGGCGGCCTTGCCGAAGGACAGGGCCTCATAGCGGGCCAGATGATGGTCGGTGGAGCCGAACACCCCTTCGATCATGGTGGCGCGCTTGAAGTAGTGGCCGATGGCCATCTCGTCGGTGATCGCCATGCCGCCATGCAACTGGACGGCGTTCTGGCCAACGAAGCGGCAGGCCTTACCGATCTGCACCTTTGCGGCCGAAATCGCCTGGGCCCTTGCAGGCGCCTCATCCGACAGGCGGATGGTGGCCATGTAGGTCATGGAGATGGACTGTTCGAGCTGGATGAACATGTCGACCATGCGGTGCTGCAGCACCTGGAACGACGAGATCGGAACCCCGAACTGCTTGCGGGTGCGGGTGTATTCCACCGTGCCTTCCTGCAGGCGGCGCAGGACGCCACAGGCCTCGGCGCAGGTGGCAGCGATCGCCTCATCCATCACCTTGTCCACGAGCGGCAGGCCGTGGCCTTCGGGGCCGATCAAGGCCTCAACGCCCACCGAGACGTTCTCGAAGGTGATTTCAGACGCCCGCTGGCCATCCACGGTGGGATAGTCCCGGGTGGTGACGCCCTTGGCGTTCTTGTCCACCAGGAACACCGAGACCCCTTGCGCATCGCGCTGACCGCCGCCGGTGCGGGCGGTGACGATCAGGTGGGTGGCATAGGGCGCACCAATGACCACGGCCTTCTGGCCGTTGATCACATAGCCCGTGCCGTCCTTGGTCGCCGTGGTCTTCAGGTCCTGCCAGGTGTAGCGGGCCTGGGGCTCGGCATAGGCAAAGGCGAAGATCGCCTCGCCACCGATGATCTTCTCGATCAGGTCAGGTGCTGCAGCATGGCCAGAATGCTTGAGGAAGCCGCCGCCGATCACCACCGTGCCCATATAGGGCTCGATGACCAGGGCTTTGCCGAACTCCTCCATGACGACCATGTTTTCGACCGGGCCGCCGCCCAGGCCGCCCAGGTCCTCGGAGAACGGGGCACCGAGGATGCCGAGCTCTTCGGCGAAGGCCTTCCAGACCTCAGGCCGCCAGCCGGCCTCGCTCCGGATCGCCGCGCGGCGGGCGTCGAAGGCGTAGTGGTCAGCCAGATAGCTGGCGACCGTGTCGCGCAGCATCGACTGTTCGTCGGTAAAGCTGAAGTCCATGGGGGGTCCTCTTCAGAACCTGTCCGCATTGGGGCAGGCTTGGAAACTCGGAAATGGCGCAGAGAAGAAAAGCCCCTCCCCGCCAGGGGGAGGGGTGTCTTCGGTGTTCAGCTCAAAGGCCCAGCACCATCTTGGCGATGATGTTGCGCTGGATTTCGTTGGAGCCGCCATAGATCGAGGTCTTGCGACCGTTGAAATAGTCGCCCGCCACACCGTCAGCATAGCTCGGACCGATATTGGCGTTGTGACCCAGGTTATGCAGGAAGGGCGCGCCATAGTGACCAGCAGCTTCCAGGGCCAGTTCCTGCAAGCGCTGCTGGATCTCGGTGCCCTTGATCTTGAGGATCGAGGATTCCGGGCCAGGGCCCTTGCCGCTGGACTCACCGGCCAGGGTGCGCAGCTCAGTGTATTCCAGCGCCGTGAGATCGATCTCCAGCTCGGCCACCTTGCGCTTGAAGAAAGCGTCGGCCAGCAAGGGGCCACCCAGGTCGGAGAGCTCGGTGGTCGCCATCTCGCGCAGACGCTCGAGGCCGCGCTTGGACCGGGCAACCCCGGCAATGCCGGAGCGTTCATGGGCCAGCAGGGCCTTGGCGCAGGTCCAGCCCTGGTTTTCGTGGAAGATACGGTTCTCGACCGGCACCTTCACATTGTCGAGGAACACGTCGTTAACCTCGTGCCCGCCCTCAAGGGTGATGATCGGGCGCACTTCAATGCCCGGGCTCTTCATGTCGATGAGCAGGAAGCTGATGCCCGCCTGGGGCTTGGCGTCAGGATCGGTGCGGACCAGGAAGAAACCCCAGTCGGCGAACTGGCCCAGGGTGGTCCAGGTCTTCTGGCCGTTGACGATGTAGTATTCCTTGCCGTCGTCGCCAGTGATGCGCTCGGCCTTGGTCTTCAGGGAGGCCAGATCCGAACCGGCACCCGGCTCGGAATAGCCCTGACACCACCAGACTTCGCCGTTGTAGATGCCAGGCAGGAAGGTCTTCTTCTGCTCTTCGGTGCCAAAGGTATAGACCACCGGTGCCAGCATGTTCACACCGAAGGGCAGGACGGCCAGGGTGTCCGCCCGGGCCTGTTCCTCAGACCAGATGTATTTCTGGGTCGGGGTCCAGCCAGTGCCGCCATGTTCGACGGGCCAGGACGGGGCGACCCAGCCCTTCTTGGCCAGCACCTTGTGCCAGGCCAGATAGTCGTCCTTGCTCAGCGGTTCGCCGCTGTCCTGCTTGGCGCGCAGGTCCTTGGGATAATTCTCGGCGATGAAGGTCCGCACTTCCTCGCGGAAGGCGACGTCCTCGGGGGAGAAATCAAGATTCATGGGGCGCTCCCTGGCTGCTCCTGGGTCGACGAGACTGTCGCCGACGCTCGAGGTGAACAATAGGCGTCCCGGGCGCTGGAGAAAAGATGACGCTAACGTCAACGTAATCAACTGGGCTGGTCCACACGGTCGCCCCCCCTTGCCTGTGCCGGCGCCGGCGCGCAGAACACCTCATCCATGCCGCGCATCCTCACCTACAATGTCCATCGCTGTGTCGGCGCTGACCGACGTCTGGACGTGGCGCGGGTGGCTGATGTCATTGCCGCGCTTGAACCCGACATTGTCGCCTTACAAGAGCTGGACGTCGGGCGGATGCGGACCAACGGGGTCGACCAGGCCCATGAGATCGCCCGCCGCCTGGAAATGGCCTTCCATTTTCACCCCGCCATGAAGGTGGAGGAAGAGCTCTATGGCGATGCCATCCTGACCCGGTACCCGGAGCGCAAGATCAAGTCCGCCGCCTTGCCCGGCCATGAGCGAGTCTCACAGCTGGAACCCAGGGGCGCCCTCTGGGTCTCGATTGATGTGGATGGCCGCGAGGTCCAGGTGTTCAACACCCATCTGGGTCTGGTGCCTCGGGAGCAGAGAAATCAGGCCGATGCCTTGGTGGGCCCGGAATGGCTGGGCCACCCAGACCGATCAGGTCCGACCATTCTGCTGGGGGATTTCAACGTCACCTCAGGGTCGGAGGTCTTCCGGACCTTGGCCAGAACGCTTCAGCCAGCAAGGCGATGTACGCTGAAGCAATCCCGATCAGCGACCTTCCCTTCGATCCTGCCGGTGCTGCGGATCGACCACGTGTTTGTCAGTGATGACGTGAAGGTCCTGGACGTTTTCGCGCCCTATGACCGGCTAACCCGCCTGGCGTCGGATCACTTGCCGCTGGTGATGGATTTTGAGCTGTCCTGAAGGGCGCGCCGACGCCCTACGGCCAAGGCCTCACTGAGCCGCCGTGAGGCCGCATAGAGACGCTCACGCCGGCGAAACACGCGCCAGGAATCCGCAACGTCCGCGGGGTCGCCAATGTGGAAGGCCGCGATCATTTCCCCGGGGGTGCTCATTTTGCGAGGGCCAAGCCGGCGAAGTCTATGATCAAGGTCGAGGGCTTCAATGGCGCCGCCCAGGCCACCGTGCTCTTCTCGGGCCTTGCCGACGGCATCCCCGGTACAGCCGATAAAGTGACCAATCAGGCGATCGCGCAGGGCGCTGATGGCCATGTGATCCTCTGGCGTCCTCGCCTCCACAGCCAGTTCGCACTCCGTGTCAAAGCCGCCGGAGCGATTGTTGAGATTGGCAGATCCCACCCGGGCGAAGCGGTCATCGATGATCGTCACCTTGGAGTGCACGATCACTTCCTGGCCAGCACGGGTGACCGGCCAGTAGGTGTGCAGCCGACCGAAGACATCAGCGGCCTGGAGCCGCGCAAGCATGTTGTTTCGGGCCCTGTCCATGGTCAGTTGGTCAAACCAGCTCGGGCTGTAGCCTGTGGAGACCAGGACCACCTCTGGCCCGTCAGGCTCGCCGAGCCGGGTGGCCAGGGCTTCGGTGTAGATGGGCGACGTGAAGTACTGATTTTCGAGATAAATCAGATCCTTGGCCTCAAAGATCGACATCAGGGTCAGGCGGCGGATCTCCTCCACCATCTCGTCGCGCTTCCAGGCCGGCTCGGTCCTGGCGATCCCCACCTGGACATTGTGCAAGTGGGCCGGCACCCGCATGGGCCAGGGGTCGGAGGAGACGGGGATCGCCTTTGGCACCACCTCGTCTGCCGACCTGCGCCAGCGGATGCGGAACAGGTCTCCCAGGGCACTGGCCGCCGCCCCGTCCACCATCATCATCACCTCGTGCCGAGGGGGGTGATAGTCCTGATCGGGCATGATCCGACGCTCATCATCATCCAGATGGGCCGCCGTATCCCATCGGTCGACGGAGATGTCTCCACCGCCACAGATAGCCACCGCGTCATCGACAATCAGCACCTTCTGATGATGACAGGCCCCCAAGGGCACAGACTCGTCCAGGCGCAGTTGGACCGTGGTGTTGCGAAACCATCGACGTCCCCGATGGGGAAAGAAGTTCTGGCTGGCGCTGATCGGCAGGGCTGACTTCCAGATCAGCAGCCGGATATCCAGCTCAGGCCGCCGCCGGGACAGCGCCACCAGAATCTGGCCGATTTCATCGGGGTCGTCAGGACCATCGAACCCATCGGGCTTGAGGCGGGTGCGGGGGTCAAAGCTCCATCCCAGCAGATAGATCGATCTCTGCGCCTTGGGCAGGATCTCGGCCAGGGCGTTGAAATAGGCCTCGGTGTCCACGAGGAACGCCACCCGCGCGGCATGTTCAAGCCGCCAGCAGGTGTTGCCTGGGGTCAGAATGCTCATCGCCTCAAGGTCATGCACGGCGGAGCGCGCCAGAGCAAGAAGGCGCGCAGGCCAGTTGGGGTTTCAATGAAGGGGATAAAAAGACGGGCGCGCCAGGGGGAGGCGCGCCCGTAAGGCTGGCGACAGCTCGAGGACCCGATCAGCTGGACGGAGCAGCCTGGGCGCGGGCGTTCAGGAGGCTTTCCTCCCCACCGAGCCAGACCTGGCAGGCACCGGCGACTTCCTGGCGAACCTGGGTGCGGACCGACTCATCAGACGATCGCGCTTGTCTGGCGGCGCGGCTGCGCTCGGACTTGGCGCGGTCCTGGACATAGGGGCTGCGACCATGGCGCTGGTCTCTCACCAGGGCGTCGATCGCTGCGGTATCGGCCCCGATCAGCGGTGAGCCCGCCAGGGCGTGGCAGCGAACGGCAGTCAGATACTCCATATCGTTGATTTCCAGCGCACTGGCCGAGCCCGCAGCAGCGATCACGGCGATGCCGGCAACAATGGCAACAAACTTCATAGCGTTTCTCCCTTGAATTCAATGACAGGAGACTGCCGGACTCACCGAATACTATCAAATGAACCTTTTGAAATGAATCGAATGGAACATTACGTATCCGTAATCTGTATAGTGTCTACATTTTTCAATAACAGTGATCGATGAACGCGCTGACTGAGCGCCCTTTGCGAAGCCGCCGCATTCCCCCTAGTCTGCCGATCATGACTGAGACGCCCCCGCCCCCCATCAAGACGCCATGCATCAAGGTCTGCGTAATCGATGGGACCAGCGGCCTTTGCATGGGGTGTTTCCGATCCCTGCCGGAGGTCGCGGGCTGGGGGCGTCTGTCTGAAGAGGCCCGGGAAAGCCTGATGGCTGAACTCCCGGACCGACGCGGTCGGATCGCGCCGGAAAAGCTCGCCATGTTCTGAATCCTGGTGCCCCAGGACTGATTCACCGGATGCAAACCCGCACGCCTTAAAGCTGGCCTGACAACAAGGCCACAAATGGCCGTTATGCCTTTGGTGAGGCGGGTTTCGAGATGCTCAAGTTTGCGATGCTGACCCTTGTCGCTGCCGTGTCCGCTGTGGGCGCGGCGCAGACCGTGGTGGCGTTTGACCCAGCCCGGGGGGCCTCGGCCTTGGTGGCGACCCTTCGCCATGCGCCCCCACCGACCGAGGTGGGACAGGCTGCGGCGATCAGCAAGGCCAGCGATGGGCACTATTGGGCCGATGCGGACGTCAACGGGGCGCGGGTGCGTCTGCTGGTGGACACTGGCGCCACCGCTGTGGCTCTGACTTTGGACGATGCCAGACGCCTGGGGTTTGACCCTGCTGAACTGGACTATCGTCAGAAGGTGATGACCGCCTCGGGCGAGGCCCGTGCCGCCGTCGTGCAGCTTGCCGCCGTTTCGGTAGCCGGGGCCAAGGTCACCAATGTAGAGGCCATGGTTATCGAGAGCGGCCTGGACACCTCCCTGCTGGGGATGAGCTATCTGGGCCGGCTCAGCAAGTTTGAGGCGACCCGCACCTCGATGATCCTGCGCCCCTGATGGCCCCTGTCGACCTGCGTCCGATGACGCCGCAGGATCTCGACGCCGTCCTGGCCCTCCAGGCGAACGGCTACCCCCCGGCGCTCCATGATTCCGCAGACGCTTTTCTGAGCCGCATGGCCCTGGCGCCAGACCTCAACCTGGTGGCCTATCTGGGGGACGGGCTGGCGGGCTATCTGGTCAGCCACCCCTGGGACGCTGGGGCACCGCCCCCGGTGGACGCCAGATTGACGCCGCCTGATCTTGCGGCCTGCTGGTATGTCCATGACCTATCGGTGGCGGACAGCGCCCGGGGGCTTGGCCTGGGCCTTCGCCTGCTGAGGCAGGGCCGCGACAGGGCGATGGCCCTGGGGCTGCGCCGGTCAGAGCTGGTGGCTGTGGAGGGGGCGGGCGAGTTTTGGCGGCGCCTGGGCTGGATCCCGCCCAGCCCGATCTCCCAAGATCTTGCGGCCAAGGTGGCCAGCTACGGGCCCGCCGCCGCATTCATGACCCTGGATGATCTCTCAAGGCTCTGAACCTGATCGACCGATCTCAGGCGGCGGCCCTCGCCTCGCGCTCGGCCATGGCCTGGACCACTGCCGCAAGGGCGGCGTCCACCACCTCAAGCCCTGCGCCGGGCTTTACCCCTTCGACGGTGAGAATACGCCGCCAGGCTCGGGCGCCGGGGCGACCATGGAACAGGCCCAGCATGTGCCGGCTCATGGCTGCGAGGGGGGTTCCCTCCTCCAGCCGGGCGGCGAGATAGGGCCGGTAGAGCGCGACAGCCGTAGCGGAGTCGATGATATCGCCGCCGCCGAACACCAGAGAATCCACGGCGCCCAGGATCTCCGGGGTATGATAGGCGGCCCGACCCAGCATCACCCCGTCCACCTGCTCAAGATGTGACGCTGCCGCCGGCAGATCAGGCACGCCTCCATTGAGGACGATGGTCAGGTCCGGGCGCTCACGCTTCAGGCGGTAAACGAGCTCATAGTCCAGGGGCGGTACATCCCGGTTCTCCTTGGGCGACAGCCCTTTCAGCCAGGCCTTGCGGGCATGGACCACGAAGCTGCGCACCCCGGCCTGGGCGCAGAGATCGACGAGGGTGAACAGACTTTCCTCGGGATCCTGGTCGTCGACGCCGATGCGGCACTTCACGGTGGCAGGCACCGCCACCGCCGCCCCGATGGCGGCCATGCACTCGGCCACCAGGGCCGGTTCGCGCATCAGACAGGCTCCGAACCGGCCGCTCTGCACCCGGTCAGACGGGCAGCCGACATTGAGGTTGATCTCGTCATAGCCAAGGTCAGCGCCAATCCTGGCCGCCGCAGCCAGATCGGCCGGGTCAGACCCGCCCAGCTGCAGGGCCACGGGATGCTCACCCGCGTCATAGCCCAGCAGGCGCTCCCGGTCCCCATGCAGCACCGCCCCCGTCGTCACCATCTCGGTATAGAGCAGCGCCTGCTTGGACAGCACACGGTGCAGGCTCCGGCAATGCCGGTCCGTCCAGTCCATCATGGGGGCGACGGAGAAGCGATGGGATGGGACGGCGGGCGGCAAAGACAAGGGGCTAGGGTTTCCGGCTTCGGAACGCGTGAGGACACGGGCCGTATACACTGGAATGGTTCCGCATTCGACCATGTCGGAGCTCATCAAGCCGCCATCGCGCGAAGTTCGATTTCCGCTACTCCAACCCCTCTGGTCTCGGGATCGAAGACGAAGCCCGCACCAACGAAGCCCTGCGCGGGTTGGCGTTAAGCGCCCGACTTATCGGCGGATTGGTGAAGCCGCGCACGCTTAGGCAGAAGGCTAACCGCATCCTTAACAAGCGCAGGGGTGCGTCAACCTGACGCATGGAAGGCTGGAAGAGAATCAGCGGGACCGCGATACAATGAAAAGGCCCAGCAACGCGCCAACGCTGCTGGGCTTATTCTCAACCCGGCCGCTCAGCCAGATCGCGTTAACAACATGGTTCTACCAAGTTTCGAAACTCCAGACAACATTTTGGTTTTCGAAATTAGATTTGGATGAGCGGCCACTTCAAAACCGAAAGGGTTTTCGAAAGTGGCAAACTTTATCGTCAGCTATGACCTGAACGGGCCTAACCCGTCGCACCAGGAAGTCGATGCTCTGCTGGAGCGACTTGGGGCAACGCGTGCCCGGATTCTCGAAACGGTTTGGTACGTTGGCTGGTCGGGCTCTCGCGCCGATCTGTTCCGTGAAATTGACGCGCTTCTGAATCGGAACGATCAGGTGATCGTTCTGGAAGCCGTAGATGCGTCATTCCGCAATCTCCTAGTGGAAAGCGCCAGCTTCATCGCGGCGTGGAACGCTAATCGGTAAAGCTTTAACGATCCCTACTAGGCGCGGGCTTCCGCCCGCGTCCTTTTCCGCCCCAATCGGACGCCCCCTCTTCCGGCCCGGCTCGGGCTTCGGATGCTCCTTGTGGGGCATGTTCACCAGGTTGCCGAGGACGCGCTGAAACTACGCGTCTGCGTCTTCCCGCTTGTCGTTATTAGAGGCGTTATCGGTCATGTCCAAAAATGTCGCAGATCTGATTGCCCAACAGGAGTCTGAGTACTCTCTTTTCGCCGAAGCTCTAGGTCGCGCGCTAACCCGCTGGGCATCCGTTGAATGGGCGCTTGGCGCGGTCTTTTGGCGCAGCCTTGGCTGCCCCAACAGAGACGCCACCGCCGCCGCATTTTTTGCCGTGAACTCGTTTCACGCCAAACTGCAAATGACGCACGCCGCAATGACGGTACGATACGCTGGAACGCCCGTTGAAGGGGTGTGGCGAACAGTCTACAATAAGCTGCCAGGAAAAGCCGAGATAAGAAATAAAATCGCACACTCGGCTTGCACATATGATCGACGGCGAAAGAAGGGCTCTCGAACCTTCCTTGATATAGACCTATACAAAATTTCATCGCACGAGCGATACACTGGAAAGCTGCGATCAAAACTTGCAGCAGCAGACCTGCTCGCAATTGAAGACAACTTTAAGCGCCTTGTGACCGATGACCTGTTCGGCGTTGAGTGGGCTATGGAACAGCACGACGAACGACGGCCTCCAACATCTCACGAACAAGCATGAAGTCAGCGCGCGACGAGTCGTAGCGGGAAAAGCCTGACCGCCAAAAAACATCGGCAGCCGCCTCCACCATCTCCTCAATGATTTCACACGCCTGGAACGCGCTCGAATCATGGGCCGGGTCAGGCATGCTTAGTTATGCATGAAACTGCCTGAGATCGTCAAGAACAAAACCCGAACATGCGGTCAGGGGCCACCCCCGAAGGTCACCGCTCGGGCTAGCGCGCGGTCCTGCCCCTTAGCCTGCGAAGGCCTTCCGGCACCAAAAGCACCGCGCCGGCCAGGGCGAACAGGGGTGCAGCATAGCAGGCGGCGCAGTGGAGCACCGGCCCCTCACCGCAGATGGCGCCATAGAGCGCGGCGGTCGAGCGGGCATGCAGCCAGGCGTATTCGGCGCTGAGCGCTGCGGCGACCCAGGCCGAAACGCCTGCGATGCTCCGGGTTTCGCCTTGGGTCAGGAAGGACGCACGCATGAACAGACTCCTCTTTGCCCCTTGATCGCCAGCCCTGAACGCCGGGGCCTTGAGATGGATCAAAGCCCATGGAACCCGGGCGGGTCAGAGGTGATCGGTCTTTCGCACCGAGTCGCTGGGGAAAATGAATCATTCAATCACCGAGCCGGATCGAGCGCCCCTGGACGCCATCCTGCTCTACGTCTTTGTGGGGCTCGCAGCCCTCGGGGCGATATTTGCGACGGCGTTTTCAGATGATCGTCTGTTCCGCTTCCATGGTTATCTGCTGATCGGCGCCTTCACGGTCGCCTTTGCACTGATGACCGTCGCCTTGAGTTCTGGGCGGCTGCACAGCGCCCAGGAGCGTTATGCCGACGGGGTGATCCGCGCCGGGGTGATCGCCACCATGTTCTGGGCGGTCGTCGGCCTCTTGGTGGGGGTGGTGATCGCCGCCCAGCTGGCCTGGCCCAGCATCATGTATTTCCCCGAGCACGGCTGGCTGAACTTCGGGCGTCTGCGCCCCCTTCACACCTCTGGTGTGATCTTCGCGTTCGGCGGCAACGCCCTGATCGCCACCTCATTCTATGTGGTGCAGCGGACCAGCAAGGCCCGCCTGGCCGGTGGTGCCTGGCCCTGGTTCGTCTTCTGGGGCTACCAGCTGTTCATCGTTCTGGCCGCCACGGGCTACCTGGCCGGCATCACCCAGAGCCGCGAATATGCTGAGCCGGAATGGTATGTGGATCTGTGGCTGACAATTGTCTGGGTCGCCTATCTGCTGGTGTTCCTCGGCACGCTCTGGAAGCGCAAAGAGCCCCACATCTATGTGGCCAACTGGTTCTATCTGGCCTTCATCGTCACCATCGCCCTCCTGCATGTGATCAACAACCTGGCCATGCCGGTCGGGGCCCTGCATCACCGCAGCTACTCCCTGTTTGCCGGTGTCCAGGACGCCCTGACCCAGTGGTGGTACGGCCACAATGCGGTGGGCTTCTTCCTGACCGCAGGCTTCCTGGGGATGATGTACTACTTCGTGCCCAAGCGCGCGGAGCGGCCGGTCTATTCGTACCGCCTCTCCATCGTCCACTTCTGGTCGCTGATCTTCATCTACATCTGGGCGGGCCCGCACCACCTCCATTACACGGCTCTGCCGCAGTGGACCCAGACGCTCGGCATGACCTTCTCGATCATGCTCTGGATGCCGTCCTGGGGGGGCATGATCAACGGCCTGATGACGCTCTCGGGCGCCTGGGACAAGCTGCGCACCGATCCCGTGATCCGGATGATGGTGGTGGCCATCGCCTTCTACGGCATGTCGACCTTCGAGGGTCCGCTCATGTCGATCCGGGCGGTCAACTCCCTGTCCCACTATACGGACTGGACCATTGGCCACGTGCATTCTGGCGCCCTGGGCTGGGTCGGCTTCATCAGCTTCGGGGCGATTTACTGCCTCGTGCCGTGGCTGTGGAAGAAAGACCGACTGTATTCGAACCAGCTGGTGGAGTGGCACTTCTGGATCGCGACCACCGGCATCCTTCTCTACATCTGCGCCATGTGGGTTTCCGGCATCATGGAAGGCCTGATGTGGCGCGAATACACGCCCCAAGGCTTCCTCGCCAACTCCTTCGTCGAAACCGTGGCGGCCAAGCACGTGGAGAACGTCATCCGCATGGTGGGTGGCCTCATGTACCTCGCTGGCGCCCTGATCATGTCCTACAACCTGTGGCGAACGGTCCGCCTGCCGAGCCCTGCCTCGGCGGCAGCGACCCCCGCCCCTGCGCTGATACCGGCCGAGTAAGGGGGTTCTGGTGAAAAACATCTGGAAAAAACACGGCGTTCTGGAACGCAAATCCCTCCTCCTGACCGTCTCCATTCTTGTGGTGGTCTCGGTGGGCGGCCTGGTGGAGATCGCTCCGCTCTTCTACCTGGAGAGCACCATCGAGAAGGTGAAGGGCGTTCGTCCCTACACCCCCCTCGAGCTGGCGGGCCGGGACATCTACATCCGCGAGGGATGCTACAACTGCCACTCGCAGATGATCCGGCCGCTGCGCGACGAGGTGGAGCGCTACGGGCACTACAGCCTCGCCGCCGAGAGCATGTACGACCACCCCTTCCAATGGGGATCCAAGCGCACGGGGCCAGACCTCGCCCGGGTGGGGGGCAAGTACTCTGACGACTGGCATCGTGATCACCTGATCGATCCGCGCTCTGTGGTGCCGGAGTCGGTCATGCCGCCCTACGCCTTCCTGGCCGGTCGTCAGCTGGAGCAGAAGGACATCGAGGCCAAGCTCTGGGCCATGACCAAGGTGGGCGTCCCCTACACCCAGGACATGATCGACAACGCCAAGACCGACCTGCAGACCCAGGCCGATCCCTTCGCCCCAGCCCGTGACTTCAAGGGCCGGTATGGCGATGCGGTCCTGCAGCGGGACTTCGACGGCGACCCCAGCCGACTGACCGAAATGGACGCCCTGATCGCCTACATGCAGATGCTCGGCACCCTCGTCGACTTCTCCACCTATCAGGCCGAAGCCCCGGAGAACCTGCGATGAGCGCCCTGTCCTATGAAACAGTAGCGCGGTTCGCCCAGCAGGGCGGCACCCTCTACTTCGCCGCGATCTTCGCCGTCGCCGTGGCCTACGCCCTATGGCCCCGAAATGGCGAGGTTTTCCGCCGCGCCGCGATGCTGCCCCTCGAAAAGGATGAGGACGACAATGTCCAAGCGTGAGACCGACGAGATCACGGGCGTCGAGACCACGGGCCATGAATGGGATGGCATCAAGGAACTCGACAACCCCCTGCCGCGCTGGTGGCTCTGGGTGTTTTACGCCAGCGTGGCTTTCGCCCTCGTCTATTGGGTGCTGATGCCGGCCTGGCCGGGGATCAACGGCTACACCAAGGGCATCAGGGGTCATTCCGACCGGGCCCAGGTGGCCCAGCAACTGGAGACCCTGCGGGAGGTCCGCGGCGAAGGTGCCGCTCGCCTGACCAATGCCACCCTGCAGGAAATCGAAGCCGATCCCGCGCTCCAGCAGTACGCCATGGCCGTGGGTCAGTCGGTGTTCGGCGACAACTGCGCCACCTGCCATGGCGTCGGCGGGGGTGGGGCCAAGGGTTATCCCAACCTGCTGGATGACATCTGGCTCTGGGACGGCAGCCTGGATGGAATCCATCACACCCTGCAGGTGGGAATCCGCTCTGGGGAACCGGGCGCGCGCTTCTCCCAGATGCCCGCCTTTGGCCGTGACCAGCTCCTGACCTCAGCCCAGATCAACGATCTGACCGACCTGGTCCTCGTCATGTCGGGTCAGGATGGCGACCGAGCCGCCGCAGATCGGGCGCGTCCGATCTACGCCGAGCAGTGCGTCTCCTGTCATGGGGTCACCGGCCTTGGCGATCCCGCCCAGGGTGCGCCGAACCTGACGGACGCCGAGTGGCTTTATGGCGACTCCCGCGAGGAGATCCGCACCCAGATCTGGGCCGGCCGCAATGGCGTCATGCCTGCCTGGGCGGGACGCTTTGACGATGAGACGCTCAAGGCCCTGGCCGTCTACGTCCATGCCAATGCCGGCGGACGCTAGGAGCCCCCATGACCGTCGTCATCGATCGCACCAAACCCCCGGAAGGCGACCCGGCCCCCAAGGGGCCGAAGTCCGCCGCCGCGCGGGCGCGGGGCCAGGGCGACGCCGGCGGCGGACTTTATAAGCCCCGCGCGCAGATCTACCCCAAGCTGGTCCAGGGCCGCTGGAGGAACATCAAGTGGCTCCTGCTGGTCCTCACCCTGGCCGTCTACTACATCACTCCCTGGATCCGTTGGGATCGCCCCGGCGACCTGCCGGACCAGGCAGTGCTCGTCGATTTCGCCGGGCGGCGGTTCTACTTCTTCTTCATCCAGCTCTGGCCTCAGGAGGTCTACTTCATCACCGGCCTGCTGGTGATCGCAGCGCTGGCCCTGTTCCTGACCTCGGCCCTGTTTGGCCGGCTGTGGTGCGGCTATGCCTGTCCGCAGACGGTCTGGACTGACCTCTACATCTATATCGAGCGGATGTTCGAGGGCGACCGCAATGCCCGCATGAAGCTCGACGCCGCGCCCATGTCGGTGAACAAGGCCTGGCGCAAGGGGGGCAAGCACGCGACGTGGCTGGCGGTGGCCTTTGGCACGGGCGGTGCCTGGATCTTCTATTTCCATGACGCCCCGAGCCTGCTGCGGGGCTTCTGGATCGGTCAGGCGCCCATGACCGCCTATGTCTCCTGCGCCATCCTGACCTTCACCACCTACATCCTGGCCGGGACCATGCGCGAGCAGGTCTGCATCTATATGTGCCCCTGGCCGCGGATCCAGGGTGCCATGCTCGACCAGCACTCGCTGCAGGTCACCTACCGCTTTGACCGGGGCGAGCCCCGGGGGCCGCATAAGAAGGGGGCCACCTGGGAAGGCCGCGGCGACTGCATCGACTGCAACGCCTGCGTCGTGGTCTGCCCCATGGGCATCGACATCCGCAACGGCTCCCAGCTGGAGTGCATCAACTGCGGTCTCTGCGTCGACGCCTGTGACGAGATCATGGTCAAGATCGACAAGCCCAAGGGCCTGATCGCCTACGACACCGACTCCGCCGTGGCCGCCCGGGCCTGTGGGGAGACGCCGACCTACAAGCTGGTTCGGCCGCGCACGCTTTACTATGCCGGTGCCCTGGCCCTGGTCGGCGGCCTGACCCTGTGGGGCCTGTCGACCCGCAGTCCAATTGACGTTCACGTCCTGCGCGATCGCAATCCGACCTTTGTGCGGATGCAGGATGGGGATGTCCGCAATGGCTACACCTTGAAGATCGCCAATCGGACGTTCGAACCGATGACCGCCCAGGTCGCCTTCAGCGGCGTCACCGGCGTGCAGATCAAGACGCCCGGGGTCGAGATCACCCAAGGCCCGGCAACCTTGGTCGTCGAGCCGAACCAGGTCCGGACCGTCAGAGTGTTTGTGACCGCGCCGCGCGAGGCCCTGCCTCAGGCCAACATGCCGGCCACCTTCACCGTCAAAGCCGCCGGAGCAACTCAGGCGGTTGAAACCACCTTCCTCTCTGGAGCCGCGAACGCGCGATGAGCCTCATGGACAAAGCTGACGGCGACCGCGAGGGCGGGTTCCAGATTCGCGGCTGGCACGTGCTGGTGGCCATGATCGCCTTCTTCGGGGTCATCGCCTCGGTGAATGCGGTGTTCATCACCGCGGCCCTTCGCACCTATCCGGGTGAGGTCTCGGTGACCCCCTACGAGGATGGGCTGGCCCATAACGCCCGGCTGGCCCGCCAGGCCGCCCAGGCTGAACTCGGCTGGCGCGCCGCGGCCGGTGCCCAGGGCGACACTGTGACGCTACGCGTCCAGGATGCGACCGGTGCCCCGGTCCAGGATCTGACCCTCAGCGGACAACTGCGTCGCCCGGCCACCGCCGCGGGCACCCTGACCCCCCGCTTCCAGGAGACCGAGCCTGGTCTCTATGTGGCCCAACTGGGGGGCGTGACCGGCGTCTGGGATCTGAGTTTCCAGGCCCAGAACGCCAAGGGGCAACTGTTTGAAGGCGAGCGTAGACTCACATGGCCCTGACCTACGACCTGGGGCGCGCGCCAGACCTGTCGGCCTTCCTGCGCAAGGACAAGGATGGGACCGCCAATCTGGACCTGCTGGTCAAGGGGGCCCGCTGTGCGGCCTGCATGTCCAAGATCGAAACCGCCATTGCAGGCCTCCCCGATGTGGCGGCGGCCCGACTGAACCTCACAGAAGGCCGTCTCTCCGTGCGCTTTGGCGGTGCCCGGGGTGACGCCGGTCGGGTGATCGACACCCTGGACAAGCTCGGCTATCCGGCCACCCCGTTTGATCCAGCCAAGGCCATGGAGGCCCACGACAAGGAAAGCCGCCGGCTGATCCTGGCCCTGGCCGTGGCGGGCTTCGGGGCCGGAAACGCCATGATGTTCTCCGTCCCGGTATGGGCGGGTCTGTTTGGCCAGGAACTGGGACCAGCCACCCGCAGTGTGATGCTCTGGCTATCGGCCATCGTGGCCACCCCCTGCGCCCTCTATGCCGGTCTGCCGTTCTTTGAATCGGCCTGGAGGTCCTTGAAGGCGGGCCGGGCGAACATGGACGTGCCGATCTCCATCGGCGTGATCCTGACCCTGTTCATCAGTTTCGTGGAGACCTTCCTGAACGGCCGCGACGCCTATTTCGACGCCGCCGTCTCGCTCTTGTTCCTGCTGCTGATCGGCCGCTGGCTGGATCACCGCCTAAGGGCCCGGGCCCGCAGTGCTGCTGCCGATCTTCTGGCCCTGCAGGCACCCGCAGCCACCGTCCTGGGAACCGATGGCCTGGAGCGGATCAAGCCGCTCAGCGAAGTGGCGGTGGGCGACCGTATCCTGGTGAGGCCTGGCGAACGCATCCCGGTAGATGGCTTCGTCGAGGACGGGGTCTCTGAACTGGATAACGCCCTGCTCACCGGTGAGACCACGCCGGTCGACCTTCGACCGGGCGACACCTGCCGGGCGGGCTCGGTCAACCTGACCGGCCAGCTTCGGATCCTGGCCATCGCCCGGTCAGAAGACTCCGCCGTGGCCGCCATCGCCCGGCTGGTAGAGGCCGGTGCTCAGACCAAGTCGCTCTATGTTCGCCTCGCTGACAAGGCGGCCTCGATCTATGTCCCGGTGATCCATTCGATGGCCGCCCTGACCTTGTTCGGCGGGCTGGCCTATGGCCTTGGTCCGCGGGAATCCCTGCTGCGGGCCGCGGCCCTGCTGATCATCACCTGCCCCTGCGCCCTGGGTCTGGCGGTGCCGGCCGTGCAGATCACCGCCTCAGCCCGGCTGTTCCGCAAGGGTGTGCTGGTCAAGTCCGGCGCAGCCCTGGAGCGGCTGGCCGAAGTCGATCATGTGGTGTTCGACAAGACCGGCGTGTTGACCGAAGGTCGGCCTCGGCTGATCGAGGCACCCGCCAGCGCTATCGCCCTGGCCGCGCCCCTCGCCCGGACCTCAGCCCACCCCCTGGCCCGGGCCCTGGCGGCCCAGGCTGGTCCTGGCCCCCGGGCGACCGAAGTGATCGAAACCGCCGGACAAGGGGTCGAGGGCTTGATCGAGGGCCAGCGGGTGCGCCTGGGGCGCGCCAGCTTTGTCGGCCTTGAAGGAGTCCGCGCCGGGGACACCGAGCTCTGGTTCGCCAGTGAGGACGACACACCGATCAGGTTCCGGTTTTCGGACCAGTTGCGCCCAGATGCCGCACAGACCATCGCCGACTTGCGGAGCCTGGGTCTGACTGTGGAGATCCTGTCTGGCGATCTGGAAGGTCCCGTATCCCGGGCGGCTCAGACCCTGCACGTCGACCATTGGCGGTCGGGTCAGACCCCGCAGGATAAGGCCGCGGCCATCGATGAACTCACCGCCCAGGGGCGCAAGGTCCTGATGGTTGGTGACGGACTGAATGACACCGCGGCCCTGGCCAAGGCCCATGCCGCCATGGCACCGGGCGGTGCCCTTGACGCCAGCCAGAACGCCGCCGACCTGGTGTTTTCCGGCAAGGCCCTATCTGCCGTGGCGGACTCCATCCGGGTGGCCCGCGCCGCACGCAGCCGAGCCCTGGAGAACTTCGGCTTCTCGGCGGTCTATAATGTGGGTGCGATCCCCTTGGCCATGCTGGGCTTCGTCAACCCGCTGATTGCGGCCCTGGCCATGTCGGGCTCGTCCCTGGTGGTGACCCTCAACGCCCTGCGGATGCATGGAGCTGGCAAAAACTGATGGGCATTATCCTGATCCTCGCCCCAATCTCGGTGGCCATCGGCCTGGCGGGGCTGGCCGCCTTCTGGTGGACCCTGCGCAACGGCCAGTACGACGATCCCGCCGGCGATGCGGCCCGCATCCTCATGGACGACTCCGACAACCAGATTCACTAGGTCTCGCTCAGGTCAGACCACCGGACATCGGGTCTAGAGACCAACGATCCTGGGCTCACCACCGAAGCAGGCGGCTGCCCAGGGCCGCGCCGACGAGCCCGACCAGGGCGACGCCAAGGCCATACCAGACCACCAGAAAACTGACTGCCGTCTCCGAACAATGCAGCCCATAGGCGGTGGCGGACAGCCCGCCAGCCAGCAGGCCAACAGCCCCGCCGGCCAAGGCTGGGCGGACAGGGGCCATGACCCGCGTCGCCCATAGCGTGGGCAACAGGATCAACAGCCCCAGGCCAAGGATGGCGACCGGGCAGATCAGCGCCGAGCCGCCCATCAACTGATTGAGGCGGCCAGCCGCCGGTGTCATGGCCAGCTCGATGACTGTGGCGATCAGCCCGCTGAGCAACAGCAGGGCTAAAGCCAGGGCCGGGGGCTTTGCCTGAGCACCCGGACGCCCCAGTCGGTCCAGGAGCCAGAACCCGGCCACGGCCAGGGCCAGGGTGTAGCCTGCCTTGCCTGCGAAGGAGGCCTGTCCGGCAAGCTCGCCAAGATCCAGGCGAGGTCCCATGACCCACAGCGTTACCGCTGCAGCCACCAGGGCCCCCGCCCCACTCCATAGGGCAATCCGCCGTCGGCACGGCCTGGGTCCGGGGAAGTCAGGCTCCAGGGCGAGGGCGGCGATCAGGTCTTCAGTCTTCATCGGAAGCCACACTGGCGGACAGAGTTTTCATGGCCCGGTGCAGGGCGACCTTGGCCGCCCCCTCGCTGTAACCGTGCAGAGGGGCGGCCTCGACGATGGTCATGCCCCGAAGCCGGACATCCTCAACCAGCCGACGCTGCCGCTCGGGAAGCCGGACTAGCAAACGCGCCAGATCTGAGCGCGCCGTGCCGGCCTCGGTGTCGGACTGGGCCAACAGCACGCCGGCGTCCTCCAGGGGCACATGGCGGCGGACACCCTGGCGGCGGAAGTGGTCAATCAGCTTGTAGCGCGCGATCCCATAGACCCAGGGGGTGAAGGCCAGAGCCGGGTCATAGGTAGATCGCTTTGTATGGATGGCGATCAGGGTGTCCTGCACGAGGTCCTCCGCATCGGCCGCATCAGACAGCCGTCGGCCGAAATAGGCGCGCAGACGCGGGGCCAGCAGGGCGAGTAGCTCGCCATAGGCCGCCCCGTCGCCCTCAAGGCTTCGGGAAATGAGGCTTTGGATCTGCAGGTCGAAGTCTTCCACGCCTTGGCTTCCTGTGACTTCGGCACCGCCGCGGAAGGGTTACACGGCCAAGCTTTGGACGTGGAAAAAGTTTGGCACGCTGCGGCCGGACCTGCAGCCCCCACAGGTGGACGTTTGTCAGCCGATCGGGTGGTCGGAATCTCCTAGAGCGCGTTCATGGGACGTGGCTCCGAAATGCGACGACCGCCAGGTCGCCACCTCGGGGGGATGGACCCAAACGGCGCGAGGGACCAAGGTCGGCTCCGTCGGCTTATGGGGCGAAAAGGGGGAATATGATGCGCAACCTGATGGGCACTGCACTGGCCTGCGTCCTTCTCGCAGGCTGTTCGTCGGGGTCTGAGGATCCGTTCGTCGGGTTCGGCGCCAACCCCAACCTGCCCGCGCCGGAAACAGGCGGCCTGCCCCGGGTCAGCCCGGCCAAGGCCGTGGGCTGGCCCGCTGACGCCGCCCCGGTTGCGCCGGAGGGCTTTGTTGTCACCCGGTTTGCCGGCGACCTGATCCACCCGCGCTGGCTGCTGGTGCTGCCCAATGGGGATGTGCTGGTTTCCGAGGCCAGCTCCGAACCCAGCCCGCCCAAGGGCCTGATGGACCGCATTGCCCAGCGGGTTCAGGCCTATGCCGGCGCGCTCAAGCCCAGCCCCAACCGCATCATGCTGCTGCGCGACGCCGATGGTGATGGCTTGGCCGAGGTGCGCGAGGTCTTCGCCTCAGGCCTGAATCGCCCTCAGGGCATGACCCTGGTGGGCGGGACGCTCTACATCGCCAACACCGACGCTCTGGTGGCCACGCCCTACCGCGACGGACAACTGCGGATGGAGGGCATCCCGACGAAGATCGTCGATCTGCCGGCCGGGCCCCTGAACCACCACTGGGTCAAGAACGTGATTGCCGCTCCCGATGGCCAGCGTCTGTTCGTCACCTCAGGGTCAAACTCCAACATCGGCGAGAACGGCATGGAAGCGGAGGAAAACCGCGCCGCCATCCTGGAAGTCGATCCGGCCGCCAAGACCTTGCGCCTCTATGCCTCTGGCCTGCGTAACCCCAACGGTATGGCCTTTGAGCCGGTTACTGGTGCCCTTTGGACGGCGGTCAATGAGCGCGACATGCTGGGCGACGATCTGGTGCCCGACTATATGACCCGCGTGCAGGAGGGCGGCTTCTATGGCTGGCCCTATGCCTATTTCGGCGACACGGTGGACACCCGGGTCGAGCCTCCGCGCCCTGATCTGGTGGCCAAGTCGATCCGGCCCGACTACGCCCTCGGCCCCCACACCGCCTCTCTGGGCCTGAGCTTTTACACCGCAGACGCCTTCCCGGCCCGCTATCAGGGAGGGGTGTTTGTGGGTCAGCATGGTTCCTGGAACCGCAAGCCGCTCAGTGGTTACCGGGTGGTGTTCGTGCCCTTCACCGGCGGGATGCCCCAGGGCGATCCAGAGGCCTTCCTGACGGGCTTCCTGAACACGCAGGGGCAAGCCATGGGGCGGCCGGTGGACGTCGCCGTGGACAAACGGGGTGCCCTTCTGGTCACTGACGACGCCGGCGGCGCGGTCTGGCGCGTGGCGCCCGCACCGCAGCCACCGGCCCCTCAGGCCACGACGCCCTAAGCAGCCGAGCGATATCGTCCGGCGGCGGCAGGCTCGAGAACGAAGCGGCCCACCAGACCGTTCAGCTGGTCGGTCTCCCGCCGTAGGGAGTGGGCTGCGGCCGTGGCCTCTTCGACCATGGCGGCGTTCTGCTGGGTGACGTGGTCCATCTGGCTGACGGCGGAGTTGACCTCGGCCAGGCCGCGGGCCTGCTCATCGGCAGAGGCTGCGATCTCGGCGACGCTGCGATCGATCTCCACCACCCTTTCGACGATGCGGCGGAGCGCTTCACCGGTCTCTCCGACCAGGTTCACGCCAGACTCCACCTGGCCCGCGCTCTCAGTGATCAGATTGCGGATCTGCTTGGCGGCTTCGGAAGACCGCTGCGCCAGGGCGCGAACCTCTGAGGCGACCACCGCAAAGCCCCGACCGGCCTCACCGGCCCGGGCCGCTTCGACCCCCGCGTTGAGCGCCAAAAGGTTCGTCTGGAAGGCGATTTCGTCGATGACCCCGATGATCTGGCCGATCTGTTTGGAGGAGACATCGATTTGGCCCATGGCGGCCACGGCCCGGTCGACCACTTCGCCGGAATGGATAGCCTCGCCTTTGGCGGCGCCGACCATTTGGGACGCTTCCCGGGCGCCTGAGGCAGCCTTGCGGACGCTCTCGGTCAGTTCGTGCAGGGCGGCGGCGGTTTCCTCCAGGCTGGCCGCCTGCTGCTCGGTCCGCCGCGAGAGGTCGTCTGAGGCCTGACCGATCTCATCGGCCCCGACGCGGATGCCCCCCGAGGACTCAGAGACCAGGCGCAGGGCGTCATAGAGTTTGGTCACCGCCCCGTTGAAGTCCTCCTTAACCCCGTCGAACTGGGGGGCCAGGGGGGCGTCCAAGCGGCTGGTCAGGTCACCGTCGGCAAGCTTTCCGAGGGCGTGGGTCAGAGCGGCCATGGCCGCGGCCTGCTGTTCCTCCACCTGAAGCCGGGCGGTCTCAGACCGGACACGCTCGGCCTCCAGGGCCTCAAGATAGATGGAGATCGCCAGGTCCATGTCGAGCAGGGTCGCCTTGACCAGGACCGAAATCGTCTCGGCGGCATCCTGGGACTTGGTCCGACGGGTCAGGGACGGCCACTGTCGGGCGACAGCAGCATGGATCAGCTGTTCGAGGACCAGGGCGTAACCGCCGATGTACCACTGGGGCTCGAGCCCAAGGCGGGCGTGGGTCTCTCCAATGGTCCTGACGCCCTTGGCGTAGTCTTCCCCGAATTGCCCCTCGGTAATGATCCGCCAGTGGTCGGCCTGTCGGCCCTGGGCACCGGCCATATGGCTGTCGTTCTTGAAGAACCGCTGCACCTCAGGGGTCTTGCGGATCTTGGCGTAAAAGACATCCAGCGCTGGACCAATTGCCCCGGTGACGAAGCCGCGCAGGCCTCGTAGCCGTTCAACAGCCCGTTGATCGATGCCCATAAAATCGAGCCGCTGCTGTACTTCCGAAGACTTGGCCATCTGGTCCGCCCTTTTGTCGTCTTTCCCAACCTTGCGATTGGATGTGGCTATGGAACCAGTGGATGCGCCGCCATGCCTAACGACATCTTAAATGCCACAAGCCCTGCGGCCCTTACGGAAGTGACGAATTGACGCAGTGTAGCTTACCTATCTCTCGCCCCCTTTTAGTTGACAGTGTCAGTTTCTGTAGCCGTCAGCCAAAGGTCTTGCGCAGGCGAACGAAGATTGCCCGGCCATACTTCAGATCCCGGACATCTACATAGGCCAATCGCCCGTCTGTCCTCGGTCCCACATAGACCTCCCGAATCCGCTGAACATTGCGCTCGCCCAGGTTCTGGAGTTCGACCCGCAAGATCAGATCGCGCCGGGGTTTGTATTCGGCGAAGGCCGCCACCCAGGTCCCCACCTTGCGGGTCTCAACCTCGCTCAGGCGGAAAAACCGCTCGCGGAATCCGCCCAAGACATCCACGCCCCAATTGGTCCGCAGGGCGGGCAGGTCTTGAGTAAAGCGAACTTCCCATTCGGCAGGTCGCAGACCGGAAATCTCTCTGGCCTGCCCGGTAAGCGGATCATCGACCTCAGACTCCCGCAGGGTCCCCTGCCCCTTCAGCTGTGCGCCAGCCAGGCCGTAACGATCCAAGGGCAAGGTGAAATTGACCACCGCCTCCCGGCGGATGGCGTCCCCCAGGTTTCCCGGGGCGTCGGCAACGGCGACCCCTCGGGCAAAGACCGGCGCCCGGTCAATCACATCTGTGAGGTCAGACGCCCGGAGGGTCGCCACCACCACTGCGCCACCATCAAAGCGTTGCTCAAAGGCTGCTTCCCTCACCCAGGCCTGTTGCGGTCGCAAGTCAGGGTTTCCCGCCAGCACCGCGCCTGTGCTCACCGCCGAGGACGAGGCGACGAAGTCGTCGAAATTGAGCTGACCGACTTCACGCTCGACCCGCAAACGCAGCTGGCGCCCCCCACCCGCCGACCAGGTCAAGGCCAGTCGGGGCTTGGTAAAGGCCAGAGACTTTTCCAGGTTCACATCACCACTGGAGGCGATGGACGAGGTTTCATGGCGCAGGCCGCCTTCAAGGGTCAGGGCGGGGCCGCTGCGCCAGGTCAGCGTGCCAAAGGCCTCCTGGCGGCTTTCCTCGACCTCGACCTTGGCGGCGGGCAAGGGAACGGCCCGTCCGTTCAGGGTGAAGGCTGTGCGGCTGTCCAGCCGATTGAGGGCACCCTCCCCACCAAACTCCAGGCTGAGCGCCGGACTCAGGGTCCGACGAAGGGTGAGCCGCCCGACCGTCTCGGTGACCGCCTTGTTCAGGTCGAAATCCCGGCGAAGGCCCGGGGCCTCAAAATCAGCCCGGGTCGCAAGGTCATTCCATTGCTGGAAGACCACGGCTTCCAAGGTGGTCCGCGTTCCCAGGCTGCGACTGTAACGACCGCCCAGTTCCTGCTGCAGGCGCACATTGGTGAAGTACTCGTACTCCTTGCCCCCGCCGGTGATCCGGTCGGTGATCTCTGCGCTGGCAGGGGTGCGCATATAGGCCCCGTTCAGCCGCAACCGACCCCCGGCCAAGGGGCCGTCCATCGCTCCGGTCGTCCAGGCGCGCAAACCCCCAGCATCGGCGTCGACCAGAGACGCGATCAGCACCTCGCCATTGGGGCCAAACCTGATCCGGGGACCATCGCCCAGAGTGTCGTCCGGCCCCTTGCCGAACACCAAAGAGCCTTCAAACCGACGGCCGGCCCATTCGGTCTGGCCTTCGGCCCGGAGGCTGGTGAGTACGCGTCCATCATTGATGAAGTGGGCCGAGGTCATCACCGCGCCCTGGGCACCGCCGGTGCGGGCGCGGACCACATTGGCGATCACTGAGCGGCCCTGCATGTCGATGCCCGGGGCCCCGCCTCGGATCAGCTCAATCCGCGCCACTGCCGAGGCCGGAATCCGCTTTAGCAATTCGTCCAGGGCGTCATTCTTGGAGACCGGTGGCTGCCCATCGATGAGCACATTGCCCCCTGATCCCGCCAGACCGCGAACCGTAGCGCCCTTGTCGAAGGCAAAGCCCGGCAGGCGCAGGATCATGTCAAAGGCTGTGTCGGGGGCGGCCTCGGCGAACGCGCTGGGAGGATAGGCGATCACCCCTCGTTCGGCGACCGGAGCCGCAACAGCAGGGGTCGGGGTCGGGGTCGGGGCTGGCGAGGGCTCAGCTTGCGCCATGGCCAGGCCAGCCGCGCTGGCGGCCAGGATAGTCAGGATCATCCCTGCTCCTCCCCGGAGCTGTCTTATTCTGTTTTCAGACAGCTTGGCGGGAAACGCAGGGCGCGACCAGGGGGTTCAGCCGGGGGCGCGGCGGAAAGACGTCTGCTCAGGTCTCGATTTCGAAATAGGCCCGTTCGCCGCCCTCAGTATGGGCCACCATCAGAATGCGCAGATCAGACCCTTCCGCCAGCTTGAGCGTCAGGCGACCATGGCGGAAAGCATCCCGCATAAGTTCGGGGGTGCCAATCAGCTGACCCTTGCCGATTTTCATCTTCTCATCGCTCAGGATCTCATAGCCCACCTTCTCGATCACCCCGGCGTACATCACGACGCCATCGTCGGCGCTGATTCGAGAGAGCTTCATGGGATCACAGTCTCCGGGCCTTAGGAGCCGCGACACGGGGCTGTGTGCCACATGCGGTCGGTCGTCCTGAACGCGTCGGCCGCCGATCAGTTCCCGGCTAGAGGGAAACCCGACCGGTCACGGGGACAAGGGCGCCCGTGACGGCCTGGGCCTCGGGGGAGGCCAGAAACAAGATCACCGCAGCCAGATCGGCCGGGCTGACCCAGGTCGTGAAGTCCGCATCGGGCATGTCAGCGCGATTGGCCGGCGTGTCGATGATCGAGGGCAAAACGGCGTTCACGGTGACCAAGGTGGACTTCAATTCTTCCGCCAAGCTCTCAGTGAGGCGGTGGACGCCGGACTTGGCCGCCGCATAGGCCCCCATGCCTGCCGCGGCTTTCACTGCTCCAGCGGCACCGATATTGACGATCCGGCCCGCCGGACTGGCTTTCAGTAGCTGCAACGCCGCCCGGCTGGCATTGGCCGCCGTCTTCACATTGGTGGCGTAGAGCAGATCCCAGACCGCAGGATCCCCCTGCTCAAGAGTCTGCCAGCGGAAGCCTCCGGCAATGTTGATGAGCCCGTCCAGACGGCCGAACCGGGCTTCGATGGCCGCCATGGCCGCCCCGGCGCTGGCCAGATCAGCCAGGTCGACACCGCTTAAGATGACCGCGTCGTGGCCGCAGGACTCGACAAGTCCCACCGGCGCAACCGGGGCGTAATCGATCAGCGCCAGTCTGGCGCCCTGGGCGGCGGCGGCCTTGGCGACCACCTCCCCCAGGACGCCAAAGGCGCCGGTGACAGCGATAATGCGTGGGCTCATGGGGCCCAGACTATCAGAGCCGTTCGATGATTGTCACATTGGCCATGCCGCCGCCTTCGCACATGGTCTGCAGGCCCCACTTCTTGTTGCGCGCCTTCAGACCGTGAACCAGCGTGGTCATCAGCTTGGTGCCGGAAGCACCCAGCGGATGGCCAAGGGCGATGGCACCACCATTGACGTTCATGCGCTCAGGATCAGCGCCAGTGGCCTTGAGCCAGGCTGTGGGCACGGAGGCGAAGGCTTCGTTGACTTCGAACAGGTCGATGTCGTCGATCTTCATGCCGACCTTTTCCAGAGCCCGCTGGGTGGCGGGCAGCGGCGCTTCCAGCATGATCACCGGGTCATGGCCCAGCACCGACAGGTGATGGATCCGGGCCAGGGGTGTCAGGCCGAATTCCTTCAGGGCCTTTTCGGAGACGATCATCACGCCCGAAGCGCCGTCGCAGATCTGGCTGGAGGTGGCGGCCGTGATCGCCCCGCCCTCGACCAGCAGCTTCACGCCACGGATGCCATCAAGGCTTGAGTCAAAACGGATGCCCTCATCGATGGTGTGATCGCTTTCGGCGCCGGCTTCGTCCTTGATCTTCAGGGCGACGATTTCGTCCTTGAAGGCACCGGCCTGGGTGGCAGCGATCGCCCGCTGGTGGCTGTTATAGGCGTACTCGTCCAGCTGATCCTTGGTCAGGCCGTACTTCTTGGCCATCATCTCAGCGCCCATGAACTGGGAGAACTGGATGTTGGGATAACGCTCCTCGATCCGGGGGCTCTTGTACTGGCCCATGCCAGCCTTGGCGGCCAGGGCAGCAGACGAGCCCATGGGCACCCGGGTCATGCTCTCGACGCCCGAGGCAATTACCACGTCCTGGGTGCCGCTCATCACGGCTTGGGCGGCGAACTGCAGGGCCTGCTGGGAGGAACCGCACTGGCGGTCGATGGAGGTGCCCGGCACGCTTTCCGGCAGCTTGGAGGCCATGACCGCATTGCGGGCCACATTGATGGCCTGTTCGCCCACCTGCATGACGCAGCCCATGATCACGTCATCGATACGCGACGGATCCATGCCCGTGCGATCCACCAGATCGTTGAGCACCACGGCACCCAGATCCACCGGATGCCAATCCTTCAGCTTGCCGCCCTTGCGGCCGCCGGCCGTACGTGTGGCTGCGACGATATAGGCTTCGCCCATTGTTCCGCTCCCTTGCCTGGACCCGCGCCCGGGTCAGATGCCACCATCTGAGCCCGCCGACGGGTCGATCATCTCATGCTAGCCGCGCACCCTTTGGCGCGTCGAAAGCAAGTCTATTCAGGCGCCGCGAGGTAAGCCAACGGGCTGTTTAAGCTGGGCGGGACCCGATCAGAGGGGCATCAAGGTACCAGGCTGGGCGGGGTCAAGGCGGAACGAGGCCGGCAGGATCCGCTCCTGGGTCTTCTGCAGTTTCAGCGCCTTGGCCCCCCGCGCCAGGGCAAACTTGCCGAGGTTGGCGGGGCTGACGCCATCGCGCAGCCGAGGACTCAGTCCTGCCCGGCGGCGCAGGACTCCATTGGCGTAGATCACATTGGCCCGCAGCAGCGCCTCAGGGGTCATGAACTCCATGGACAGGGAGACGTTAAGCATCGGCCCGTTCTCGATCCTGTGCGGGGCATTCTGCGCCCAGGTGACCATGCGACCGGGGGTCAGCTCGACCTCCTGTGCGCCGGCGTCCCAGGCAGGGTCAAAGGCGAACTGCTCAGCGGTCTCCCGCAGCACGATCTTCTCCAAGGCCTCTTCGCCCACATAGGGCGCCTCAGGCGGATAGACCCAGACGCGCTTGGTCCCCCGGATCTGCCAGAGCGACACCAGGGGTACGTCCAGATGGTAGAAGACCTGGGCGTTGGCCGAGGAGATCAAGACACCAAGGTCGCGCTTGAAGGTCCGCAGGCCAGGAGCGTTCGCCTCCTTCTCGGCGAACACCTCATCGGCGAGATCGGCATAGGGTTTCAGGTAGAGATTGGCTTCTCGCAGGTTGAGCCAGATGCGGCCGGCCTTGGCGGAATCCAGCAGTTGCGCCCCCGACAGACCGTCGGCTGAGCCTTTACGCCAGGTGGTCCACGCCCGGGGATCCTCGCCCATGGTGAACACCCCGAGCTTAGACCGGGGATAGTCTTCCAGCGCCTGGGCCAGGCCATCATCGGAGAACATCGGTCGCTGGTGCAGGTCGTGGGTGAAGTGGAGGGTCTGTCGTCCGAAGGCTTTTGCCTTCTCGGGGGTCCAGTCCTGAATGATCATCTCATGGCCTCAAGGGTCAGCCGGCGCTTCGGCCGTAGAATTCGATCTTGAAAGGGCCCCACCACAGGGTCTTGCCCAGCCCGCGGGCGGCGCGGTCTAGGGTGAAGGCGAAGTCCGGCGCACGGGTCAGACCTTTGAAGGCGGCGATGAGCCCGAAGACCCCGGCCTGCACCAGTCCTTGTGACATCCAGAACAGCAGGCCTGGATAGTTGGGCGGGGTCGCCGCAGCACAGGCGGCGGGGGGCCCCTGGCCATAGGCAAACGCGCGGCGGATCGTGTAGGCCAGCGAAAGTCGGGCCGGGACGGGATCTTCCCAGACGAAGGCTTCCGCCGCCCAGGCAAACCGAGCGCCCTCGGCCTTCATCTGGCCAAACAGCAGATCGTCCTCGCCACCAGTGTGATTGCGCACCGCCGAGAACGGCGCATGGGGATCAGGCAAGGCCGCCCGGCGGAGCAGGCTGTTGCCACAGCCATAATAGTCCTCGATGAGGCCCGACTCAGCGGGCCCCTGCCGGGAGAAGAAGGTCTCCAGATAGGTCCGATGCCGGGTGATCGTCAGCGGCACACGTCCCCGGACCGGACCAAACACCACATCAGCCTTGAGGTCGGTCTGGATCGTCAACAGCTGGGCCAGCCAGGTCGGCGGTGCCTCCTCGTCATCATCGAGAAAGGCGATCAGCCCGCCGCTGGCCTTGGCCAGGGCGGCGTTACGGGCGTTGGCCACGCCGGGCTCCGGCTCATGCACATAGATCACCGGAAAGGGCGCCTCGGCGGCCAGGGACGCGACCGTCTCCCGGGCAGAAGGCACCTTGTCATTGTCGACCACCACCAGTTCCAGGCGCGCCGGGTCAATGCCGGTCTGTCCCAGGATGCTGCGGGCGGCCACCGTCAAACCCTGCAGCCTGCGTTGGGTGGGGATGACCACACTGATCGGCTCCACCATGTCGAACTCACCCCTCGATCTCCACGCCGCTGCGACGCCCTCTGGCAGCGACAGCGCTGGCCAGACCCCGCATCTGACCGCCCAAGGTCTGTTCTAGATCGGAGATGGTTTCGAAACGGCGCCGAACCTGGCTAGCGACCGGGCCCCAGCCTGCACCGGCCAGACGCCAGGCACCCTCCCCCAGCCGGGAGCTCCAGCCCGCCGCGCCCGTGGCCACAGCCGTGCCCTCGCCGATCTGCTGCTGGGTCAGGGCGTAGGGGGCCTTGTAGTGGTCGTGACCTGGGCCCAGGTCATAGGTCCGCAGACCCAGCCCAGGCATGGCCTCAATCGCCTGCAACAGAAAGAGCTGCCCCACCGAGAAGGCCCCCATCTCGGGGTCCGTGGACGCGATCCATGGGTGATACACCTCACCGAGACGCACACCGAAGTGACCGGCCACCACTCGCCCATCCACCCGCATCGTCAGCATCAGGCCGCGGAAGTCGCCGTCCTGGGTCTGAAAGAGGTTCTCCATCAACTGCCGGGTCCAGTCCGGGGCCAGAAAGTCGTGAGCGCCGGTCCGGCTGAGCTGGTCGCGCTTCCAGGCGATCAGTTGCGCAAAGGCCTGTGGGTCGCGGTCTGGGGCACAAAGGGTTAACTCCCCCACCTCCCGGGCGATCTTGCTCTGCAGCCGTCGATAGTTCTTGAACCTCTTGGGACTCTGGGCGCGCAGAGCCTCAAGATAAGGCTCGGCGTCGGTCTCAAGCTCAATCACATAGGCGGTGGCGCGCGTGCGCACAGTGCGCTCGAACAGCCCTAGCGGATCAATCAGACCGGTAAACCTGAGCGCGCCCAGGCCAGCTTCAGCCAGACCCGCGCGGACATCCATCGGCGCCTTGCTGACCAGGGCATGGTAGTCCGATAGGGGCGCACCAATCGGCCGTGCCAGGCCGCTGGCCTTCAGGTGATGGGGCAGAAACCCGACCGCCTCGCCGTCCCGCCGCCAGATCGCCACCCGGGCGTCCGGACGGACGACGCCCACGGCCAGAGCAAAATCTGGCCCCAGCAAGGGCGAAGCAAATGCGCGATGGGATGCGGTGATCGCGCCCCAGGCAGAGATTTCCTCCGGGGAAAGATCACCCGGGTGCAAGGTGTGACGCTGGCGCATAGGACAATCCACTTAGACCGTCCCAGAGAGGGATCAGTCAAAGTAGACGGTGCAAACCTCAGGCCGGTTCACCTGCAGCGAAAACGGCCTCAAGGATCGCCCGCAGCCGGTCTGCGTCTACCGCGTCAAAGGCGGCTTTCTGCTCGGAATCCACGTCCAGGACCGCGATCAGCCGACCTGCGCCGTCAAAGACAGGGAGCACGATCTCGCTGGCCGAGCGGCCGTCGCAGGCGATGTGGCCGGGAAAGGCGTGAACATCCTCCACCACCTGGATTTCGCCAGTTTCGGCCGCCGTGCCACAGACCCCGCGGCCAAAGGCGATCCGAAGACAGCCTAAGGTCCCCTGGTAGGGGCCGACCACCAGTTCCCGCGGCTTGTCGGGGTCCACCACATAGAAGCCGGTCCAGAAGAAGTGGTCGAAACTGGCCGCCAACATGGAGGCCACCGTCGCCATACGGGCGGTCAGATTGGGTTCGCCGTGGAGAACTGCGGCGATTTCCTCGGCCAAGACGGCATAGCGCTCAGCCTTGTCGGTCGGCAGGATCAGGTCATTGAAGGCTTCAGCCATACCCCCCTAAAGCACGATTCAAAGGCCTCGGCACGTCTGCCTTGCGTCCGAGGGGCTGCCGCGTCTGACGGTCCCCTGCGCAAAGCCAGGTTATCTGTAAGCGATCAGGCGGCGAGGATCTGCCGAGCGGCGCGCTTGCGGCGGATCAAGGCTTCCAGGCCGCGAACCAGTTTGGCTGCGCCGACAGCGTCGTGATCGTCGCCTTCCAGGATCTGCCCCAGAACGGTCAGGTGAGCTTCGACCACATCGGGCTCGCACTGCTCCATGCCGCCGACTTCCTCGGCATAGACCAGGAGGGCGTCTGTGGCCCGCTCCAGCATGCGGTCGCGCACCTGACGGGCGCGGAAGCGGGTATGTTGCATCACACGGTAGGTCATCTGAAGCGTTGCGCGGTCGACGCCGCCCCGGGCGACGATAAGTCGGCGCATGGCCTCCAGCTCGACGCTGATGGTCTCTCGGGCCACCTGGCGCTCGACCACATCCACCACTTCCTCCGGGTCGCTGGTGCGACGCAGAGGACCCGCATAACTGATCTCGGCCTTTCGTCGCCGATCTGGCCCCAAATACTTGTCGCTGACGATAAAGCTACGGGGCTGGGTGAGAACCGCCTGCAGGCGCGAGAGCAGCGCCGCGGGCGTAAACGGCTTCATGACGAACTCATTGACCCCGGCTTCACGCGCGGTTTCCACCTCCGCCGCCGTCCTGTGGCCTGTGACCATAATCACCGGGATCGCCGGGTTTGGCACGGTGGTGTCCCGTTCCACCGCGGCCTGCCGGATTGAGCGCGTGAGCTCCAGCCCATCCATGAACGGCATGCGCCAGTCTGTGAACAGGACATCGGGTTCATCCCGAGACAGTATATATCTGGCCCGCAGCCCGTCAGTGGCCGCTGATACGGTGCCGACGCCGGCCGCCCGCAGAACGTCCACAATCAAACGGACCGTATTGACGTGATCGTCCACCACGAGGACCCGCAGTTGCGTCAGGTCATCGGCTTTCAGATTCGCGCTGGGTAGGTGCCGCCGCCTGTTCATCCACTCCCCCGTCGACCCGAGGATGCCACCTACGGTTTGATATGGGGTTTATGGTCAAGGTTAACGGGCGGGATCTGGAAAGGCCCGCGCGAGCTCCGTATCGATCTGAATGGCGACGGCCTTCCCCTCGGCAGGGGGCTCACCAGACACATGCATGTGCGCCCGAACACCATCGGCGATGAGCTGCACCTCGTGATAGCCGCCGCCGAACCGCACCTGTGACACCCGGGCTGGTGCGCCCTCAGGCGCGAGCTTCAGCCCCTCGGGGCGCACCATCACCACGGCTGGCCCCGGCGAGAGACCCGGCGCCGCCAACGGGCCATAGGCGGTCTGAGCCATCCCAGCCGTTACCTCTGCGGCCAGCAGATTAACCTCACCCAGCAGCCGGGCTGCGTCGGGGGATACGGGATCCAGGTAACAGGCCCGCGGGGGCCCAGACTGAATAATGCGCCCGGCATGCATCAGTACCAGTTCATCGGCCATCAGCAGCGCCTCACGGGCGTCATGGGTGACCACCAGAACCGTCGCCCCAGCTGCGCGCAGCGCTTCTGTGAGCGACAGGCGAACCTCGCCCTTGAGGTGGGCGTCCAGTCCCGAGAACGGCTCGTCCAGCAACAGGATACCAGGCCCTCTTGCCAGAGCTCGGGCCAGGGCGACGCGCTGTTGTTCCCCCCCGGACAGGGCATTGGGCCAGGCCCCGCCCCTGCCCTCCAGTTGCACCGCCGCCAGCATGGCCTCAGCCCGGTCACGCCGTTGGGCGCGGGACATGTCACCAAGACCGAAGGCCACGTTCTGCAGGGCGGTCAGGTGGGGAAACAGCGCATAGTCCTGGAACACCAGACCGATCCCCCGGTCCTCAGGCGGGACACCACCGTGGGGCCAGGACAGCCTGCGTCCCTGGGCGTCGATTTCACCGCTATCGGGGACTTCAAGGCCCGCGATCATCCGCAAAAGGGTGCTTTTGCCACAACCCGAGGGGCCCAGGAGACAGGTGATCTTGCCCTGGTGCAGGGTCAGGTCGGCCTCGATGACCGCCTGTCGTTCTCCATAGGTTTTTGTAAGTCGTCGGGTCTGGAGCACCGGGGCCCGGTCCGCAGGCGCGCGGGTCATGGCGCGGCTCCTGGCCGGGAGACAGCGATCTTTCGGGTCAGCCAGATCACGGCCGGCAGGGCGATCAGCACCACCAGCAAGGCAGGCCAGCCGGCATTGGCCAGGCGCTCATCCTGGGCGTAGTTGTCGGCGATCACCGCCAAGGTGTCGAAGTTGAAGGGGCGCAGGATCAGGGTCGCCGGCAGCTCCTTGAGGATATCAATGAACACCACAAGGCCTGCCGTAAGCAGCGCGCCACGCGCGATGGGCAGTTGCACGCTCCAGGCTGCCCCGACCGGGCTGCGCCCCAAGCTCCTTGCGGCCTGAACCATGGAGGGCGTGACCCTGGAAAGTCCCGCGTCGATCGGCTCCAGGGCAGCGGCCATCAGGCGGGCGGCATAGGCGTAGATCAGCATGATGAGGCCTGCTCCAAACCCTTGCGCTGCACCTGGTGCCAGGCGCCAGACCAGGGCGGCGGGAACCAGAAGGCCAATGGCCATCACCGCGCCAGGGGTCGCATAGCCCAGGCTGGCCAGTCTGGCCAGATTGGGAACCCGAGAGGCCCCCAGGGCCAGGGCGGTCGCCAGGGCCACGGTCACGACGGCCCCGACCGTCGCCAGGAACAAAGAGTTGCTCCCAGCCTGGATGAGCCTTGGCCAGTCCGGGGTCACCCCGAGAAACGCCACCGCCAGCCAAGCCGCCGGAAGCAGCAGCCCCAGGGTGATGAGCGCCAGGCAGAACAGGTGAGCCGCCGCCGCCGCTGCCCCCTTGAGCTCGGTCACAGGCAGGGGCCGCCAACGGGCATTGGCGCTCTCATAACCCCGTCCGCCCCGGCCCCATCGCTCGATCCACAGCAACAGGGCCGCCGCCCCCAAAAGGGGCAGAGCAAACTGAGCCGCAGATGTGAGCGACCCAAACACAAACCAGGCCCGGACCACGCCGGTGGTCAGGGTCTGAACGCTCAGAAACTTCACCGCCCCATAGTCGGCGAGGGTCTCCATCACCGCCAAGGCGACCCCTGCCGCAAGTGCTGGGCGGGCCATGGGCATGGCCACCCGCAGAAAGGCCTGCCTTGGGGTACAGCCCAGGGCCCTCGCCGCCTCAAGCGCATGGGCCGACTGGTTCACAAAAGCCGCCCGCATGGCGAGGTAGACGTAAGGATAAAAGGCGCAGGTCAGGATAAAGGCCGCCCCTGGAATGGTGCGCATCTCGAAGGGCAGGTCAAAGCCCGCCACCGCCCGCAGCCAGATCCGCAGGTCCCCCGCCACGTCGAAGAGATCGGCATAGGCATAGGCCACCGCAAAGGCCGGTGCGGCCAGGGGCAGGGCCAGCGCCCAGGCGAACACATCCCGGCCAGGAAACCGGTGCATCACCACCAACCAGGCGGCCACGGACCCCACGACGGCCGTGGCCAGGGCGACCATGACCGCCAGGACGGCGGAGGTGGCACCATAGCGAGCAATATCCCGCGCCGGAATGGCGGCGGTCTCCCCAGTGAGGGCGGCCGCCACGATCCCCCCGAGCGGCAGGATGGCGACCACCGCCGCCATCCCGGCCAGCAGGCCCAGGAGCCCGAAGCGCCCCCCGGCCAGGGCCCCCTTCGAAAGTGTCGACGGTGCCGTTATCGCCAGCCTGCCGCGGTCATCAGGGTCTGGGCCTCATTCTGCCGCGGTCCATAGGTCGCCACCGACATGGGATGGGCGGTGAACTCGGTATAGGCGTTGGTCGGGGCCGGCACGGCCAGGCCCGGCGTGGCTGGAAACTCGCCATTCTCTTGGGACACCAGGGTCTGGGCCTGGGGCGAAGCCAGGAATTCCAGGAACTTGATCGCCGCCTCACGGTTGGGGGCATTGGCCGTAACCCCACCGCCCGAGACATTCACATGCACGCCCTGGCCGTCCAGAGACGGGTAGGCCAGCTTGACCTTCTCGGTGATGGCGCGGTCGCTCTCCTCGCCGCCTTCGGCCATGCGGATATAGTAGTAGCTGTTGGTGAGGGCGATCTCGCAGACCCCCGCGCCCACCGCACGGATCTGGTCTCGGTCGCCGCCCTCCGGCTGGCGGGCGAGGTTGGCGACGATGCCCTTGGCCCAGTCGGCGGTCTTTTCCGGGCCCCAGGCCTCCAGCAGCCCGCCCACCAGGGACAGATTGTAGATATTGTCAGAGGACCGGACGCAGAGCTTGCCGCGGAACCGCGGACTGGCGATGGCCTCATAGGTAGCAACCTCTTCGGGTCGAACCTTGGCCGGATCATAGGCCACCACCCGGACCCGACGCTGGAAGCCAAACCAGCGGCCCTCGGGCTCGCGGAGGTTCTCCGGGATGGCGGCGTTCAGGACTTCTGAGCTCACCGGCGCCAGGAGACCGGCCTCCTGCGCCCGCCAGAGCGCGCCGGCATCAGCGGCCACAAACACATCGGCGGGGCTGGCAGCGCCTTCGCTCTGCATCCGGGCGATGAGTTGGGGTGCGGACCCCTCGATCTTGTTGACCTTGATGCCCGTGGTGGCGGTGAACATCTCGTAGATCCGCTGATCCACGTCGTAGTGGCGGGCGCTGTAGACATTCACTTCCCCGGATGCGGCAGCTTCGGGCGCGGCGGCGGGCTCTGAAGCAGGGCTGCAGGCGGCCAGCACCAGGGCTGCGGCAAGGCTGGCGGAGAGGGTCAGGCGTGGGGTCATGAAGATGGCTCCTATGCTGACCAGGAGCCTTAGAGAAAATGCGAACCTTTCGCAATGACTCCTGCGACTGTCTTCTCGTCCTTTGGTATGTTTTCGCTTAGGAACAGGGCCAACGCTCCGGAGCGCGCCCATGTCTCCCGCCCCGCCCGCTCCGATCCCCTTCTCTGAAGCCCTGCGGGTCTGGACGCGCATCGCCGCCCTGTCGTTCGGCGGCCCCGCCGGTCAGATCGCGGTGATGCACAGGATCCTGGTGCAAGAGAAGCGCTGGCTCGGCGAGCAGCGGTTCTTGCATGCCCTCAACTACTGCATGCTGCTGCCGGGGCCTGAGGCCCAGCAATTGGCCATCTATATCGGCTGGCTGATGCACCGTACGGCTGGCGGACTGGCTGCGGGCCTGCTGTTTGTCCTGCCAGGTTTCCTGGCGATCACGGGCCTGAGCATTCTCTACATGACGCTGGGAGCCCTGGGACCAGTGGCTGCGATCTTCTTCGGGCTAAAGGCCGCCGTCCTGGTGATTGTCGTTCAGGCCATGCTTCGGATCGGCGGTCGCGCCCTGCGCAACCGGACCTTGATGGCCTTGGCAGCGGCGGCCTTCCTGGCGATTGCGGTGTTTGGCGTCGCCTTTCCGCTCATCATCCTGGCGGCTGGCTTGATCGGATTTCTGGGGGCAAGGATGCACCTGCCCGCCTTCGCCGTCAGCGGCGGCCACAGCGGCCTGGCTGACGGCGGCGTCTCCGAGGGCGAGACCGTGCTTGGCGAGTCCAGCCCTGCGCATACGCGGCCCAATCTCGCCTGGGCCCTGCGGACGGGAGCCGTGATCATGGTCCTCTGGTTGGCGCCCGTGCTGACGCTCGGGCTCTCGCTCGGTTGGGACAATGTCTTCACCCAGATCGCGGTGTTCTTCAGCAAGATGGCCGTGGTCACCTTTGGCGGTGCCTATGCGGTCCTGGCCTATGTGGCGCAGGAGGCGGTGCAGACCTATGGCTGGCTGCGACCAGGTGAGATGCTCGACGGTCTGGCCCTGGCCGAGACCACGCCTGGCCCCCTGATCATGGTCACCCAGTTCGTGGGGTTCCTCGGGGCGGCGCGAAACGCGACAGGCCTCGACCCTCTCTGGGCCGGTGTGCTGGGGGGGATCCTGACCACCTGGGTAACCTTTACCCCCTGCTTTCTTTGGATTTTCCTTGGAGCGCCCTTTGTCGAGGCCCTGCGCAGCGCCCGCGCCCTGAACGCTGCCCTGGCCGCGATCACCGCGGCCGTGGTGGGCGTGATCCTGAACCTCGCCCTGTGGTTTGCCCTGCACGTCCTCTTTGCCCAGGTCCAGGAGGCGGGCCCCGACTGGCTTGCCCTCAGCGTCCCGGTACTCGACAGCGTGGACCTGGCCAGCCTTGGCCTGACCCTCGCTGCGGCGATCGCGGCCTTCGGGTTTCGGATTGGCGTCGTCCCCCTCTTGCTCGGCTGCGCAGCGGCCGGCCTTGGCCTCCATGGCGCAGGCCTCCTCGTTTAAGACGGCACCGGCCGCAGCGCGATTTCTCCTGAAGGGGCGGACCTGCTAAGCCCCGAGCATGACACACCCCACATCCCCCTCCAGCCTCAGCGCCGGCCTGCGCTGTCGCTGCCCCAACTGTGGCCAAGGCAAGCTGTTCAAGGGTTATCTCACCTTGGCCGCAGGCTGTGACCAGTGTGGCCTGGACTATGGGTTCGCCGACCCGGCTGACGGCCCAGCCTTCTTCGTGATGACCGGGGTGGGCGTCGTCGTCACAACCCTGTGGGCCATCTGGGCGGTGATGGCCCAGCCGCCGATCTGGGCTCAGATGGCCGTGGCCTTTCCGGCCATGATCGGCGGGTGCCTGGGCAGCCTGCGGCCGGTCAAGGCCTGGCTGGTGGCTGAGCAGTTCGTGCACAAGGCCGGCGACGCCGAGTTCGATAGCGTCGGCAAGCACGGCGAGGGCGGCTTCACCCGGGACCGCCGCAAGGCGTCTGGCGGCTAAAAAACCCTGCGGCAAATTAACCTGCTGTTTGGCAAAGCGGACCACGGCTCTCCCCATGTGGAGAGCAGACGTGACCTTGGAAGACCGGTTCAAGTCAGCCGTGCAGCGCGCCTATGCGGCGGCCGGTGTGCGCCTGCAGGAGCACCATGCCGAGTCCCTGGCCAGCGTCTACGCCAATTGGGCTGAGGGCGCCGATGAGGGCGTGGTGGCCCGGGTCGAACGCGCCCTGGCCGCCTCGCTCGGCGTGCGCGCTTAGGGCGCGCTCAGCCCCCGGTTTTCCCGACCTCGCCGTTGGAAATCCCTCAGGCTTCCAACGTCAGCGACCTGGCGTGGCCAGGATCTCCACCTCCCCAGCATAGCCTTTGGCCCGGACCGCCGCGATCTGGGCTTCGATCTCCGGGACCGGCAGGGCTGTGGGGCGGCTGAACATGTAGATCTTCTCGAACCCCGGCTCAGCGGAGATGAACCACTGGCCATCGGGGGCATGGGCAATAACCCGATAGGTCCGGCTGGGGCGGAAGGGGCCAAAGCGGTAGCGGACGGCAAGCTCGGCGTTCTGACCGGGGTCAAGGATCTCTCCGACCCCGGAGATGGCCCGCTCGCGGCCCTCTGGCCCGCCCTGGCGGCAGGCGTCGGTCACGGCGATCTCGCCCCGCTCGGTGCGCCCATAGCTGGTGGTGGCGTATTCGCAGCCCCGGGTCAGGCTGGTCGGCGTCCGCGCCTGTTCGTACCAGACGCCTGTATAGAACACCTCGACGGCCAGCGGCCCGGCGGTCGGAGGATCAGCCGCCAGCGCGGGGGCGGCAACCGCCCCAAGAGACAGGCCGGCCAGGGCGGCGGCAAGGACGGAAGTGTGCGACATAGCGGGGCTCCTTTTGAGGATCACGGGCGGTCCGCAGAGATACGGCGCAGCTCAGTCTGTGGCTTCACGGCCTGCGTGCGTCTAACGCGCCAAACGGCTAAAGGGGGGCGATGCTGCGGATCTCCGAACTCAAGCTGCCCCTGGATCATGCCCCTGACGCCCTGCCGGCGGCCATCGCCGCGCGGCTGGGGGTGACTGAGGCCGACATCACCCGCTGGTCGGTGTGGAAGCGGGCCCATGACGCCCGGCGCAAGTCGGCGATCCTCAAGGTCTATATCGTAGATGTGGAGGTCGCGGACGAGGCCGTGGTGCGCGCCCGGGTCAGCGATGACCCGCATATCCGCCCAACGCCTGACACCACCTATCGCCATGTGGCCAAGGCCCCGCCGCCTGGCCGCCTGCGCCCTGTGGTCATCGGCGCAGGCCCCTGCGGGCTGTTTGCCGGCCTGATCCTGGCCGAGATGGGCTTTCGACCGATCATTCTCGATCGCGGCAAGGTGGTGCGGGAGCGGACCAAGGACACCTGGGGTCTCTGGCGGCGCAGCGAGTTGAACCCGGAGTCCAACGTTCAGTATGGCGAGGGCGGGGCCGGCACATTCTCGGACGGCAAGCTCTACAGCCAGATCAAGGATCCCCGCTTCCTGGGGCGCAAGGTGCTCACCGAGTTCGTCGCCGCCGGGGCTCCGGCTGAGATCCTCACTGAGGCCCATCCCCACATCGGCACGTTCCGTCTGGTGACCATGGTGGAATCCCTGCGGGCCAAGATCGAGGCCCTGGGCGGCGAATACCGGTTCGAGCATCGGGTCACCGACCTTGAGCTCGACCGTGCCGCGGACGGCGCACACCGCCTACGCGGCGTCCATCTGCACACCGGGGAGTTCCTCGAGACCGATCAGGTGGTGCTGGCCATCGGCCATTCCTCGCGGGACACCTTCCAGGCCCTTTATGACCGAGGCGTCCATGTGGAGGCCAAACCCTTCTCCATTGGCTTTCGGATCGAGCACCCGCAGTCCTGGATTGATCAGGCGATGTTTGGCGCTTGCGCGGGTCATCCCGACCTTGGGGCGGCGGCCTATTCCCTGTCTCACCCCTGCGCCAATGGCCGCACGGTCTACAGTTTCTGCATGTGCCCTGGCGGTACGGTGGTGGCGGCGGCCTCCGAACCCGGCCGCCTGGTGACCAACGGCATGAGTCAGTATTCGCGCAATGAGCGGAACGCCAATGCTGGCTTTGTGGTCGGCATCTCGCCGGCCGACCACGGAAGCGACCATCCCCTGGCCGGCATTGAGCTGCAGCGGGACCTGGAGGCTCGGGCCTTCGTGGCCGGCGGACGGGACTATTTCGCCCCGGGCCAGCGAGTGGGCGACTTCATCGCGGGCCAGGCCTCCACCGACCTTGGCCCAGTGGTTCCAAGCTATCGCCCGGGCGTGCGGCCCACCGATGTGGCGGCGCTGATGCCGGACTATGTGGTCGAGGCCATGCGCGAAGCCCTGCCGGTGTTCGGCCGCAAGATCCCCCGGTATGACGACCCCGACGCCCTGCTGACCGGGGTCGAAACCCGCACCTCCTCCCCCATCCGCATTACCCGCGGGGCGGATTTCCAGAGCCTGAACGTGCGCGGCCTCTACCCGGCCGGCGAAGGGGCAGGCTATGCGGGGGGCATCTTCTCGGCGGCGGTGGACGGCATCAAGGTCGCCGAGGCCATCGCCCTGGCCAGACCCTGAGGCGGTCCGCCAGTGGAGGCCGCCGAGCCGCGCCCTAGGGGATGCCCCCGTCGGGCTGATATCTGGGTGCCTTGGCAAAGTCCTCCGGGCCGAAGGGCTGATCCCTGAAGAGATAGGGATAGTAGAACTCCCGGATCTCAGTGTGATAGGCGCGGACCCGGTCCTGATAGGCCAGCTGGGCGGTGACATCGGTTTCCGCCAGCCGGTGCATCATCTGCTGCAGGCCCACCGGCGGCATCAGCCAGCCTGCCACCCCCGACAGCTGCTCCCGGCGCTCAATCCCCTGACGATAGGCCTGGGACAGGTCCGCCACGGCCACGTCCCCCAGATGCTGGAAAGCGAAGTACCACTTCCAATGAAAGGGTTCGGTCATGGGGGCTGTGTCCGCCCACTCCGGATAGAGGGCGATAAACTGGTCGAGGGTCGGCTGGCGGGGCAGATCCCAGGCGCCGTGGACTGCGTCCCGGTTCTCCCGGGCCAGACGCGGCCCTTCGGTCACAGGCACGGCGGCCGTGACCACGAGGTTCGCCGCTGCCGGCCCCACAAGGGTCAGACCAAACCACAGGCTGGCCAGGGCTGCCGCATTGACGGTGGAGCGAGCCCCAAGCCGAGCCACGGCAAGGATCGCCAAGGTCCAGAAGACCACCACCCCGATCAAGGCTGCAGCAAACATCAGGGCCGTGCCCAGGGCCGCACCCTCGACCAGGGCCCCGACACCAAAGGGGGCCAGCAGGGCGAGCGCCACCAGAGCGGCGCGCACCCCGGCTCTCGAGATGAAGATCCGGCTCAGGGATCTGGGGATCGCCTGGAGCGCCGCCAGCCGGCCAGCCTCCCGTTCCCCCGACCACAGGTCATGAAGCAGGACGATCAGCACCAGGGGGGCGAGATACACAGTCACAAAGGCCAGATCGAACCGTCCGGGCAAGGCCAGTTCCGGGTTGGCCTGCTCGTTCTCGTAGAGCTGCGCCTCCAGTGCCAGGGCACGTACCCTCAGGACCGAGGGGCTGAGGTCCCGCTGCCCCAGGGCGGCGAAGGCCAGGGGCGATGGGGAGTCCCAGGTGGGAAAATAGGTGCCATAGGCCGAGCCGCCGGCGTCGCTGGTGCGGGCGGCGACGGTGACATCTTCTTCGGCCTGCAAGGCGAGCACCTGGGCGATCGCCGCTCGGTCCCGGGCTGTCTCGGCCAGGCCAAAGGCGACGGCGACGCTGGCCAGAACAGCCAGGAGCAAGATGGCACTCAGCGCCGACCGTGACCGTCCAAGGAACCAGAGTTCGCGCAGGATGGCCCTCATCGTGACTCTCCCATCAGTCGTCGACTGGCCAGAACCAGCAGGCCCACTGCGGCGGCAAGCCAGAGGGCCAGGACCCCAAGGCCTGGGATCATGGAGGCGACGCGGGCCTGCGGGGTGGCCGGGGTGAAGCTGAAGTCTGGCATGCCAGCCCAGTTCTCCGCCGCAACCCGAGTCCGCTGTTCGGCCTCGGAATCGCTACTCCGCGCCGCGTCGTCCTCCGGACGCACGTCCTCGGCATGCAGACGGTTCAGCCGCTGCACCAGATCAAAGCGATGAGCCTCGGCCTGCTCCAGGAAGCGGACATGGTTTTCCAGGTCCGTCGCCGCCCCGGCCATGGCCGCCTTACGCACCGCAAGCGCCGGACTGAAGATCGCGCCGGCCGCCAGCCAGCGCGACTGCGCCCGCTGCTGGTCGGCTGTGCGGCGGGCATAGTCGGCGAACAGGCGCGAGGTCAGGGCCTCCCCCTCGGCGGAGACCAGGCCGCGATAGTTGACCGGCAGGTCTTCAATCCGACTGACCCCGTACTCGGCCAGGGTGCGCGCGCGGAAGGCGGCAAAGAACGGATCATCGGGATTGTGGCTGTCGCCGATGGTCCGGGCTTCGCGGGTAATCCGCAGGTCGGTCTCCACCCGGGGCGGGGCGGGCTCAGCCTGGGCGGCCAGGGCCGAGGCGGCCCGGGGGGTGAGCACGACCACCACGGCCCAGAGTGCGATCAGGCCCAAGAGGGCACCCCGGCTGGATCCGGCCAGGGCTGAAACGGCCACCACCATCAGGACCCAGATGGCCAGATAAATCATGAAGGCCGCCGCGATCAGCGCGCCGGCGGTCGCTTCCCCCGGGGCGCTTGAGGCGGCGATCACCAGGGCGGCCAAGGCCGGGGCCAGGGCCACCGCCGCCACAGCCCCCAGGGCCAGGCTCTTGCCCAAGAGCACCTCGCCGGGCCGGGCCCCATGGACGCGCAGCTGCCGCAGAACTCCGGTCGCCCGCTCCCGCGCCACCACCGAAAATCCCAGGAAGATCAGTAGCAAGGGCGCCAGGGCCTGCAGCACGAAGGCCGGGGTCAGCTGGCCAAAGCGTATGAGGCCCGAAGACTCCCGCATGGCCCCGAAGGTGGCGGAGTTTTGCCGATGCCCCTCCAGGAAGAGCGTCGTGCCGGTAAAGGGGTCGACCCCTGGCTCAAAGGCCGCAAGCGGGCTGACGGGCCGATGCACATAGGCGCCATAATGCACCACCCGGTGCGGATGGCGGTCAGGCTGGGCCTCAAACGCGTGATCAGCCGCCGCCTGCTGTTCGGCGCGGATCGCCTGTTCGCGCCCCACATGGGCCGCCGACGTGGCCGCCGCCACCGCCGAGAGGATGATCAGCGCCAGGAGTCCGAGCCAGGCCACCCGGGTCCGCGCCAGAAGCCGAAGCTCTTCGGCGGCGATCCGCCAGACCCGCCTCATGCCTCTTCCCGTCCGGCGTAGCTGCGATGCAGGGCCTGGATGTCGAACCTCTGGGGCTCTGGCCCAGCCGACCAGGTCCGCCCCATTACGCCGTTTTGCAGTACGCCCACCCGGTCGGCGATCTCTGCAGCGCCAAACAGGTCATGGGTCACCATCAGCACCGCCGTCCCCTGCTGACGCAGCGCCAGAACCAGGTCGTGGAAGTCCTTGGTCGCGGCCGGATCAAGGCCAGAGGTCGGCTCATCCAGCAGCAGGACCGGCGTCTTGCGCAGGATCGCCAGGGCGATGGCGGTCTTCTGACGCATGCCCTTGGAAAAGTCGCCCACCCGCCGCCGCTGGGCTGCCGCATCCAGCTTCACGGCCTCAAAGGCCGCATCGAGTTCCGCAAGACTGCGCTTTTCCTCAGCCAGATCGAGGAAGTAGCGCACGTTCTCCACCGCCGTCAGATGGTCATAGAGGGCGACATTCTCAGGCAGATAGGCCGCCACGCGGCGCACCTCATCGGGGGCCACGGCCGGGTCATGCCCTCCGACCGTGACCGTCCCCCCTGAGCGCCGCAGCAGGCCCAGGATTGCAAACAACAGGGTCGACTTGCCCGCGCCATTGCCCCCCAGCAGGGCATAGACTTCCCCCGCCGAGACGGTCAGGGACAGGCCGTCAATCACCGATCGGCCACCCCGCGCGACGACGAGATCGGTCACCGAGAGAACAGGAGAGGTCATGGACGCGCCTTAGAAGCGGTAGCGGACGGACACGGAGGCGGTTCGCGGTGCCCCAGGCTGAAGCCAAAGGCGGGAATAGGAATTGGCGTACCAGGTCTCATCGAAGACGTTGTTCAGATAGGCCGAGACCTCCACCTGCTCGGTGATCTCCCAATTGACGAACAGCCGGGCCAGGGTGTGGGCGGGCAACTCGAACCGGGCGCCGGTTTCCCCGAGCCGGGTCCCCACATGCTGTATGCCCCCGCCAAGACGCAGCTGGGTGTCGGCCAGCTGGACCAGTTTCGTGGCCTGCACGCTAAGGCTCTGCTCGGGAATGTTGAGCAGTCGGTCCCCTGGGGAGATCATCAGGCCTGTGCCGGCGTCGATGACCGCCTTGGACACCTCAGCGTCGGTATAGGCGTAGGACACCCATAGATCGATATCTCCAGGCAGACGGCCCGTCACGTCGGCCTCGAAGCCGCGGCTTTCCACCTCCCCGATGGCGATGGAGAACCCGGCATTGGCCGGGTCAGAGGCCAGGACGTTGGTCTTTTCCAGCGCAAAGACGGCGAAGGTTCCAGTGAGACCGCCGAAGCCGGCCCGGATGCCGACCTCCGTCGACCGGGAGGTCTCCGGCTCAAAGGGCGTCCCGCCTGCGGTGGCCCCGAAATTCTGCCGGAAGCCCTCTCCATAGGCGCCATAGAGCGAAATCTGTGGCGTGGCATGGAAGACCGCCCCGACCTGAGGGCTGAACCGGGTGTCGTCGAAGCTGCTCACAGCGCCGTTGGCGCGATTGGTGGAGGTCTGTTCGAAACTGTCGAACCGGCCGCCGATCCGCACCTCAAGCCGTTCGCCAAAGCGGATCTGGTCCTGGACATAGACGCCAAACGCCCGTTGCTCATCCAGGCGATTGGTCTGCACCGGTGCCGTGGGCGCGGGGAAGCGGCCATAGACCGGGGCGAACACGTCCAGGACGTAACCCTGTTGAGCCGTGGGGTTGCCCGAGACCGCCGGCGGTCGGAACCGAAGGAAGTACTGGCTGTTGTCGAAGGCGTCCCAGTCGGCGCCGATCAGCACCCTGTGCAGGCCGCCAAAAGCCTCAAAACGCCCGGCCAGCTCGGCGCGGGCCACCAAATGCTCGGCCTCATAATCACGGAATCTGAACTGGCGCGACAGGGTGCGCCCATCGACGAACAGGCGCTGGCGGCTGGCGGCCAGCTCAGGTTCGCTGGAGGAGCCCTTCAGGTCGGTTTCCCGCCATCCGGCCCCTAGCAGCAGGCTCCAGTCCTGCGAAAAATCATGCTGCAGCTGCAGCTGGTGGCCGAGCACCTCGGCCCGCAGGGGCCCATCGCCCGGCTCCCCCAGGAACCGGCTGGCCGGCAGGGCGTCCAGGTTTCCCGCAATGGACACCACGCCACGGTCGAAGGGCACCTCCTGGCGGGTGGCTTCCAGCTCATAGGTCAGGCTGGTGCTGTCGTTGAAACGCAGCAGAACCGAGGGGTAGATCCCGTGGCGCTGGCTCTGGACGGTGTCGCGGAAGCTGCCCGCCTCCTCGGCAAAGCCGATCAGACGCACCGCCAGGCGGTCGTCCACCAGGGGGCCGGTCCAGTCCACCTCGCCCCGATAGAGTTCAAACTCGCCAATCCGGACATTGACCGACCCGGCCGGCGCAAAGCTCGGCTGCTTGGTCACCAGATTGACGCTGCCGCCCGGCTCCCCACGGCCAAACACCGCGGCATTGGGGCCCTTCAGCACCTCGACCCTCTCAATGCCGGCCACATCCCGGGGGCCGCCGAAGCCCCGGCCGGCATTGAAGCCATTGACCAGATAGCCGCTGGGCAGGTTCTCATCCCCGGCGAAGCCCCGCACCGCGAAGCTGTCCCAGAGGCCGCCGAAATTGTTCTGCCGCACCACCGAGGCCGAAAGGTCCAGGGCGTCCGACAGCTTGGTCAGACCAGCCTGATCCAGCGCCGCAGCCTCGATCACGGTGATCGATTGGGGGACGTCCTGCAGCGGGACACCGGCGCGATAGGCCTGCCGTTGTCCAGTGACGATCACCTCGTCGACGCTCTGATCGGCCAGGCCCACGCCCGGAAACGCCAGGCAGGTGGTTCCGAGCAGAGCCATGGCTCCGAACTGTCTGATCCGCATGAGTCCGTCTCACCCCTAAAACCCCAGAAGATGGGTCGAGGTGATATGTTATAATATCACGATTGCAAGCCCAAGCTTTGCCAGGGACGGCGAAAATCCGACCCTGTCCTGGCGTGGTCGCTGGGAGGCCGGACCTGGCCTGACAGGCAACAACTCACCACTTCCCAAAGGCCATTTGATGCGTAGACCGCCTTCAGACACTCGCAGAACGCAGGTCTTAGGGTTTTTGTAAGGGGCGCCCCTGCATGATGGGGTGTTCAGGTTGCGCTAAGGCATCTGAGCCACCGTCGATCATTCTCAGACGCTGAGTGTACCCTGTTCACTTTGTCACCCATACCCATGGTGCCCAACGCCCTGACGCAGGTTCGGGCGACCTCGGAGGACGTGGCGGCCAAGGTCTCAGGCTACGGCGACCGTCCAGGGTTCAAGGCCGACGCCGTGGTCGCCACTCAAGCCACCCATGCGCTCAGCCAGAGGCTCAACCATCTTCATGCGATCGACACGTTGCAACGGGTTGGCAGCCTGGTTGACGTAACCCTGAACGTGACCGAAGCCCTGGGGGGCACCCTTGAGGAGATGAAGGGCCTGGCGATCCGCCTGCAGGACAACAGCCTTGGCGCAGATCAACGCCAGATCCTGGCGAGCGAATTTGATACCCTGAACGCGCGCATCGATGACATTACCAAGGCAGCCAGCTTCGCCGGCCGCAACCTGCTCAATCCCGATGCCGCAGACCAGACCGGCGACATCACCCTGCCCTCAGGGACCCAGATCACAGCCCACGACCTGCGAAAGGGCCAAGGCGCGATCCTGCCCCTCAGCGTCCCGATCGAGGCACCGCTTTTGAATGATCTGGGCGCGGCCTTCGCCTTCGAAGGCAACTTTACCCCCGCAGCGCTCGGGCCACATTCCCATACGCGGGTGAGATCGTTTGCTCCAGTTACTTATACTGATGGAGAAAATAGCAATCTCTCCATTCAGGCTTCTTATACCGGTCTAAGTTTCTCGCCCACCGCTGGCGCAACCGTCAGCGCATCCATCAGACCAAATCAGCCTGGAGCTATCATCCAGCATATCGTTTCCGGCGATCTTCGAGACGCAGTGACCGTTAGCCTGAACAGCTCAAATCGAATTGTTGCTAGCGGAACATCAACAATTACTGGTCCAGTTGTAAATTTAGGGGAATGGATTCGCATAAGCATTTCCGTTTCTGAGTCTGGAAACGCAAGCGTGTTTTTGAATGATAGCTTATTGGGAAACATACAATATAGAGTTGGATTGCCAACAATTAGAAACGATATTACTTTATTTGGCGGCACAAATTCGCAAATTGATAATTTATCAATATACAAAAGAGCATTAAATTCTAACGAAATATCTACAGTGAACGCTCAGTCAGAAAACGGTGTTCAAAACTGGCGGCCAACTCCGCCAGGTGGGAGTGATTGGGGAATGGTCCATAGTGATATATCTCAATCTCTTAGCAATCTTCGAAATATCGAAGCCTATTATGGCAGCGTCGGACGAAACATAAATAGCGACGTCACCATGCAGCAGCGCATGACTGACATCGTCGATACAGGCATGACCCGCTTGGTCGTGCCCGATTTAAATCGATTAAGCGCCGCGCAAACAGCGGCCCAGGTCCATGCTCAGCTGGTCCAGGCCATGATGGGCAACAAGAAAAATCTGATGAGCCAAGCCTCGCTACTGTTCACCAGCGCCCTGAATAACTTTGATCGAATGAATATTAGCGGATTTACGCCCTCTCGCCTCCGGCTCTGACCATGGCAGCGTCCGCTGACGCACGCCCTTTAGCGGACGTCTCTTCCCTTGCACCCCTTTCGAGAACCACGACCGCCTAGTGCATCGCCCCCCGCTGGTAGGCCCGGCAGGACTCGAAACGGCGGTCAATTATACTGCTAAAATAATGCGTTATGATCACTTGATCTCGACCCTACCCGCGCGCCTACCAGCAATCCCCTGACGGCTAGAATTTAGCCGCCTTTGCCTTCGTTGGTTGATTAAGCGGACCTGGCGCGGGCGTCCGTCAATTCAGAACAAGTCATGCCCGATTATGCTACAATCCACATAAATGCATATTATGTTGATTTTCGCATAAACTAGGAATATGCCAGAAAACACATAAACGCTGCATATGCCGCTTACGGCATAATCAGAAAGCCACCATGCCCCTCACGATCGCTCGTTCATCCGGCCAGATTGGTCGCCTGATCCAACGGTTCCGCCTGGAGCAGGGCTTGACCCAGACGCAGCTCGCCCAACTGGCCGGCCAACGTCAGGAAATGATCTCAAAGATCGAAACTGGCCAAGGCGGCGTGAAGCTCTCCACTCTGTTCGACGTGCTGGCGGCCTTAGGGCTTGAAATGACCCTTGAGCCGCGCAGCCAGAGCTCGACGGCCGACATCGAGGACATCTTCTGATGCCCCGTCGTCGCACCCACGCCCCCCTGAAGGTGCTGATCAACAACCGTCTCTGCGGTCGATTGGAAAAACAGGCCAGCGGCGCGATAAGCTTCCAGTACGACCCCGGTTGGTTGGCCTGGGCGCCGGCCTTTCCGGTCTCCCTCTCCCTGCCTTTGCAGAACGCGCCGTGGCGCGGAGAGGCCGTCGTCTCCGTGTTCGACAACCTCCTGCCAGACAACCCCTATGTTCGCCGACAAGTCGCCGAGCGCACGGGCGCAGAGGGCGCTGACGCCTACAGCCTGCTCGCTCAGATCGGACGCGATTGCGTGGGTGCGATGCAGTTCCTTCCCGAAGAGGACGGGGCGGACGCATTACAGCCCATCGAGGGCACACCGATCAGCGACGCGGAGATCGAGGCGCTGCTGGCCAACCTTGCCCGGGTGCCCCTTGGCATAGACCCTGAGCAGGAGTTCCGGATATCGGTCGCCGGCGCCCAGGAGAAGACAGCGCTTCTTCGTCACCAAGGCCAGTGGATGCGGCCGATCGGAACGACGCCGACCACGCATATTCTCAAGCCTCAGCTCGGAGAGATTCCGACCTCCTCGGGGGTGATCGATCTCAGCGACAGCGTCGAGAACGAGCACTATTGCCTGACCCTGCTGGAGAGTTTCGGTCTGCCCGTCGCACGGACCGAGATCGCCACCTTTGGAGTGCGCCGTGTGCTGGTGGTGGAACGCTTTGATCGCCGCCTTCGGGGCGACCACATCCTGCGTTTGCCGCAGGAGGACTTCTGCCAGGCGCTATCGGTCCCATCCAGCCGCAAATACCAACGCGACGGAGGCCCAAGCGTTGTCAACATCCTGACCAAACTTCAGGAGAGCGACGAGCCCTTGGTCGCCCAGGCCAAGGTGTTCAAGAGCCAGATCGTCTTCTGGCTCATGGGCGCCACCGATGGGCATGCAAAGAACTTCAGCATCTTCCTGCGTCCGGGCGGTCGCTTCGAGCTCACCCCGTTCTACGATGTCCTCAGCGCCCAGCCGGCGTTCGACGCCAAGCGCATCCCACACAGGGGCTTCACCCTGGCCATGTCGCTGGGCGCTAACCCACACTACAAGATCCTGGATATCCACGGCGGGCACTTCGTCGAGACCGCCAAGGCCGCAGGCCTGGGACCGGCTGTCATTCGGCAAGTCCTGGAGGGTGTTCTGGCGGCCGCGCCGGACGCAGCGGCCCAGGCGCTACAGAAAATGCCACCTGATTTTCCGGAGCCGATCCATGACTCCATCGCCGCAGGGATTCAGGCCCGCCTGCCACGCCTGGAGTCCGCATGGGAGGCGATCTAGCCCCGGCTCGCCGCCATGAACCCGCTTCGGCGAAACCGCCAAACCGTGCGGAAAACTAGCGCACGAGGCTTTGCGCCCTCGAGGCAGAGTCGATTTGTCCAACCCCGGACTGCTCCGCTTCCGATGGGCGTCCCCGCGCGCCGATTGAAGTGCTCGCCCCCCTCCGTTCTCGGATGGCGAAGCTAACCGAACAAGAACGCCGGTGGTCTCGCCAGGGCAACCGGCGGGCGGCGCTTCCTCCCTGGCCCTGCAGAGAGCCGCCAGAGACAGACTTCGTGCACCATGGCGTTGGCCTGGGAAGCGAGATAGCCCGCGCGTCGGAGTTCATCTCGAGCGAGGGACACATCGAAGTCCTCCTCTCTGCTGCGCTTGATGATCACCGCGAAAGCGTTTGCTTCCGTCGGGGATAGGCCGCTGACTGCTCGCGGCCAGCGGCCACATATGTTCTGCCTTTGTTCTTGCCTAGCGCCCCGCTCGATGTAGAGTTGATGGGGTTGGGTCCTGGTACGCCGCGAGCGGTGGGTCGAATGGGAGGGTACCTATGGTCGTTCCGCTTCTCGCGGAGGGGGCAGTCCTCCTGACTGGCCGACTAGCCGCGTCTCAGCTTGGTCGCACACCGTTCAACTGGATAAGATCATCGAGCCATATGTCTTGAGAGCCGGGGTTGCTCGGCCGCCTCCGGCCCCTTGAGGATGGAGCTGGTGATGGACATCACGATTTCGGAAGCCTGTCGTTTGTTGGAGGCGCGAGGCGTGCTTCGTCGCCAGCCCGGGGACCAGTCGGACGGCATTGTCCAACAGGTCCGCGAGCTCCTTGGTGGCCAGATGCCGGCGGAGCTGGAAGCGCTCTACCGCGAAAGGGTGCAGAGCGTCTGCGACTTTGCAGCCATTCTGCGAGGTGGAACGCGCGGCCGGAGTGGCGGCGGGAGGGCGCTCTCAGATCGCTTTTGCATGCCCAGGCTGTGCCAATCTTCTCCGACGGTAGCGGAAGCCTCTACGGGTTGGATTTGTCTTCAGAACGTCAAACCCCAGCGGTCTACTTCTTTGACCACGAAGACCTCTTTGAGAGACCCCGCTGGGCGGCAGGATCATCAATCGGACGCTTCCTGCTGCTGCTCGCCCAGCACGATCAGGCCATCAGCGAGAATCGTTCCGCCGGTTGGGAGCTGTCCATCGATCCTGACCTCGACAAGTGCCCAAGAGCGCCGCCGATCTGGCTCGCAGGCTAACCTGAGACCACGGTCGCTAAACCCCCGCTGGTGGGCCCGGCAGGACTCGAATCTAAGGCATTTTCCACTTTTGATTCGGCTACTTAGTCACCATCACTTATCCACATACCTACTCCGCTACCCACAGGCCCCTCAGGGCGTGCTCCCCGCGGTGGGATCCCAGGCGAGAAAGCGGAACGTGTCGAAGAGTGACCACTTCGCAGCACAACCGGCGCCGCTTGAAGACCCCTGCGGCTCGGACGTTCCGCCGAACATGGCCGTTGGTCTCTCCCCTGCCCTTTCGGGACGTCAGGTCGTTGAGCGACCGATTGCGAGCCTGGCTGCGTCGCAGTACAAGTCTCGCGTGTCCAAGCTCCGCCATCATCTGGCCCGCCTTGTTGGCGTGATGCTCGTGATGTTCGCCATCGCCACCCCGGCCCTGGCGGTGGACGCTCACTCGGTCTCGCACTGGGTTTCGCCACTGAGCGTCGGCGATCATCATCACCATGATGATGAGACCGGCGCCGTGGTCGCCTCGCACGGCCATCATAACGAAGCGCCGGACGAGGACCGCTCCAGCCACGACCATGGCCCCGTCACCAGCCTCGCCTGTGTGGCGCCGGCTCTGATGGCCGAACACGGCTTGGCCGATTTCGGCTTGCAGTCGACCGTTCGCGCCGAGACGGATCGCACCCCGCGCGGCCTGTCGCCGCCCCCAGACGGTCGCCCGCCCCGCCTCGTTTGATCGCCTTTGGCCGGCGCGCGCCTGCGTGTCGGCTTCATGTCGTTCAAGCGGAGCCACCTCATGCCCTCCTCGCGCCTTCGCCCGCTCCTTTGTGGGTCAAGCGTCCTCGTCTTCCTGCTTCTCGCGGCGCAGCCGCTCGCCCAGGCGCAGCCGGCGAATGCTCGCATTGATGAGGCCGAAGCGATCGCCCGCGCCCTGGGCGATCCGGACTATCTGACCACCAGCGAGGCGGCTCGCGCGGCCGCCAGCGCCCGGGCCGAGACGATCGGCGTGCTGGACAACCCTTCCGTCTCGGTCACCCGCAGCCGGTTAAGCGGCGCCCTCGATGAGGAGGAGGAGTGGCAGGCGCAGATCGTGCAACCCATCGACATCTCGGGACGCCGCAACGCCTTGAGGGCCGCGGCCAAGGCCGAGTCCTTTGCTGTGATCGCCGAGACCAGCCGGGGGCTGGAAGAACGCAAGGCGGCGGCCCGCCGGGCCTATGCGCAATGCGCCGTCGCCGAAGAGATCGCCGGGGTCCATACGACCTTCGTCAACGAGCTTCAGAGCGCCCTGCGCATCGTCGGTGAACGGGTCGAGGCCGGTGACACCGCGGCCTATGACCTCCGGCGCGTTCGGGTCGAATTGAGCGCCGCAGAGGCGCAGGCCGGTCTCGCCATTGGTGAGCAGGCGGCGACCTGTATTGCGCTGGCTGAGATCACCGGGCTGGAGGGCGCCAGGAGCGCCGGCCCCTTGAGGCCTCCGCCCCTCTCATCACCGACCGATGGCGCCCGGCGACTGGACCTCGAGGCGACGGAGCGCCGGCTTGAGGCGGCCCGCTCCATGGCCAGGGCCGCGGCCCGCGCACGCCTCCCGGAGCTGGAGGTAGGCATCGGCTACCGGCGCGTCGAAACCCCCTTTGGATCCTCTGATGGCCCGGCCGTCACCATCGGCGCGACCGTTCCCCTCTTCAATTCGGGTGGGGCCGCCAGCCGGGAGGCTCAAGCCCTGGCGCGCCTGGCCGCGGCCGACGCTGCTCTGGCGCGCCGCGCCGTGGCTGCAGAAACCTCCACCGCCCGGGCCCGCGCCGTCGCCGCCACGGAGGCCGCGAGCGCCGCTGCGCGTACGGCCGCAGACGCCGGGCGTCTCAGCGAAATCGCAGAGGTCGCCTATGCCGCAGGCGAAATCGGGGTGGCCGAACTGATCGACGCCTATCGCGCCGCCCACGACGCAAAGACTTCAACCCTCGAGCTGACGGAGCGCGCCGTCCTGGCCGCCATCGAACTCGATCTCGCCCAAGGAGGACCTACCCCATGATCATTCGCACCACTCTGCCCGCGATCCTGCTGGCGGGACTGCTCGCCGCCTGCTCGCCAGCCAGCGAGACAGCGACCGAAGCGGCCACTGACGCCGCTGAGGCGGCCCCGGCGGCGGCCGAGACGGCCGCGCCGGTCCATGAGGACGACGATGTCGCCGAGCCGGTCGAGAGCGCCGAAGAGCACGGCCACGAACATGACGGCGAAGACGCCGATCACCCGCACTGAAGGACAGACCAATCATGAAGGCGATGCTTCCCGCCGCACTGGCGGCGCTCATCCTGCTCTCCGCCTGTTCTGACCGCGGCGCGCCCGCGGCTGAAGGGCACGCGGCGGGAGGCGTCACCGTCACCGACTATGCGGAGACGACGGAACTCTTCGTGGAGTACCGCCCCCTGGTGCTCGACCGGCGACGCCGGTTCGATGCGCACCTTAGCCGCCTGTCCGACTATCGGGCCGTGAGCGATGGCGAGCTGTTCGTCGAACTGACCTGGCCAGACGGCAAGGTCGACCAGGGCTCCGCCAAGGTGTCCGACACCCCGGGCATCTTCCGCCCCCTGCTCACCTCGACACGGTCCGGAGAGGCGCGCCTTCGCCTGCGCCATGTGGGCCCGGGTGGCGAAAGCGTTCACGACCTCGGGACGGTGACAGTGCACGCCACCAGCGAGGCCGGCGCAGCGGCTGCGCCAGAGCATGTGGAGAACCCCGACCATATCGCCTTCCCGAAAGAGGCGCAGTGGCGCGTCCCCTTCGCCACGCGCCCCGTGGTCGAGGGGCTACTCGCCCAGACCGTGCCGGTCATGATCGACGTGCGGCTCGCGCCCGACGCAGAGGCTGTGGTGACCGCGCCCGTGTCCGGCGTCATCCGCACCGGCGCGACGGTCCCCATGGTCGGCGCAGCCGTACGGAGCGGCCAGCAGCTCGCTAGCATCAGCGCCCGGCTGGGCGAGGGTCAGGATGTCGCGGCCCTGGATTTAGGCATCGCCGAAGCCCGCATCACCCTTGAAGCCGCCCGACGCGAGGCGGCGCGCATGCAGCGGCTCGTCGCCGCCGAGGCCGCGCCATCACGGCGGCTGGACGAAGCGCGGACCGCAGAGCAACTGGCCTCGGCCCAACTGGCCGCCGCCCAGAACCGCCGCAGCGCCCTGGCCGGCGGCGGCCCGGCCGTACCACTCACCTCACCCATCTCAGGGCGTATCCTGGCCTCCGCACTCGTGCGCGGCGCGCCGGTCGCGGCCGGTGACGAGCTGATGCGGATCGGTGATCCGACACGCCTGTGGCTTGTGGCCCAGGTTCCTGAGGCCCAGGCCGTCGGCCTTGGCCCTGCCTTCGGGCTGGACGTCATCGTCAACGGCGAACGCCTGGATCTCGGCGACCTGCGGCGGGTGAGCGACGCCAGCATGATTGACCCCAGGACGCGCACCGCCGAGGTGGTCTTCGCCTATGACGGCGATCAGCTTCGCCCCGGCCAGCGGGTCCAAGGACGTCTGGCCAGGGGCCAGGGGGCCTCCGCCCTCAGCGTGCCTGCGGAAGCCATCATCAACGAGGGTGGCCAGGACGTCGTTTATGTCCAGGTCTCCGGCGAGGCTTTTGAACGCCGCATGGTGACCCGCGGCCGGGCCAGCGGGGATCGCATCGCCGTCACAGGTGATCTCCGCCCCGGCGAACGGGTGGTCACCCAGGGCGCCGCCACCGTCCGCGCCGCCGCCGCCACGCCCGACGCCTTTGGCCATGGCCATGCACACTAAGGACTCCCCTCGATGATCGAGCGCCTTGTCGCCTGGGCCCTGGCCAACCGGCTGACGATCTACGCCCTCTCCATGCTGCTGACGATCGGCGGCATTGGGGTGGCCAGCCGCATGCCCGTCGATGTTCTGCCGGATCTGACCGCACCCTCGGTGCAGGTGGTGGTGGACGCCGGCGGCTACACCCCCACTGAGGTGGAGCAGTTGGTCACCATTCCCCTGGAGACCACCTTGAACGGCGCGCCAGGCTTGAGGCGCATTCGCTCAAACTCCACCACGGGTCTGGCCGTGGTCACCCTGGAGTTCGGCTGGACGACAGATGCCGCCGAGGCCAGGCGCGTGGTCTCCGAGCGCCTGGGGGCTGCAGCGGGGGCGCTGCCCGACGACCTGCCGCCGCCGGTGATGGCGCCAGCCTCCTCGGTGATGGGCGAGATCATGTTCGTCGCCCTGCGCTCAGACACCCATTCGCCAATGGAGCTGAAGAGCGTCGCGGACTGGACGGTCCGCCGCCGCCTGCTGGCCGTTCCGGGCGTCGCCGAGGTGATGACCATCGGCGGCGACGAGCGGCAGGTCCAATTGCTGGTCGATCCCGGGCGGATGAGCGCCCGCGGCGTGGGCATGAACGATGTCATCTCCGCGATGGAGCAGGCCAGCGCCACCCGCTCGGCTGGCGTCGTGGTGGAGAATGGCCAGGAACTGCTGGTGGAGGGGGTCGGGCGCGCCGAGACGCCTGAGGCCTTCGGAGAGGTCATTGTCGGGGAGCAGGGCGGCGTTCCCGTCCTTGCCCGCGACATCGGCGATCTCAGGGTCGGTGAAGGCCTCAAACGCGGCACAGGGTCGTTCAACGCCCAGCCGGCGGTGATCTTCGCCATTCAAAAGCAGCCCAACGCCAACACCCTGGATCTGACCGAGCAGCTCGACCTGGTGTTCGCCGACGTTCAGCGCACCCTGCCCGCCGGCATGACTCTGGAGACGCAGGTCTTCCGTCAGGCCGACTTCATCGATCGGGCCATCGACAATGTGGTGCGCGCCCTGATCGAGGGCCTGGTCCTCGTCTCGATCATCGTCCTGATCTTCCTGGCCTCCTGGCGGGCGACCCTGGTCACCCTGGCGGCCATCCCCGTCTCCGTGGTCAGCGCGCTGATCGCCGTCAGTCTGGTGGGCGGCACCATCAACACCATGACGCTCGGGGGCATCGCCATCGCCCTGGGGGTCCTGGTGGACGACGCCATCATCGTGGTCGAGAACATCGTCCGTCGCCTCAGGCTGGCCGAGGCCAGCCCCGAGGCGACGCGGCCCTCCGTCGTCCAGGTGGTCGCCTCCGCCACCGCTGAGGTGCAGGGCTCCATCGTGTTTGCGACCCTCATCATCCTGCTGGTCTTCCTGCCGCTGTTCGGGCTGACGGGGATCGAGGGGCGGCTGCTCCAGCCACTGGCCCTGGCCTATGGCGTGGCGCTTCTCGCCAGCCTGGCTGTGGCGCTCACCCTGACGCCTGTGCTTGGCCGGGATGTGCTCAAGCGCGGTGACCGGGCGCTGGGCCAGGAGCCGCGATGGGTGCTCGGTCTGAAGGCGCGCTATGTCCGGCTGCTGAGCGGCCTGTTGCCAAGATGGCGGGCCTTGAGCGCCCTGTCCCTCGCCCTGGTTCTGGCTGCGGGCGTGGGCCTCTTCGTTTCCGGCCGCGCCTTCCTGCCGGAGTTCAACGAGGGCAGCCTGACGGTCAACGTGACCACCTTGCCCGGAACCTCCCTGGAAGCCTCTGACCGGGCCGCGGCCCAGGTGGAGGCGGTCATGCTGGCCCAGCCCGAAATCGCCACCACCGCGCGACGGACCGGGCGCGCGCCCGGCGACCCGCACGCCCAGGAAGTCTTCGCCTCAGAGATCGAAGCCGCCCTGCGCCCCGGCGGTCGACCGCGGGAGGAGCTGCTTGACGCCCTCCGCGCCGAGGTGGGGCAGATCCCCGGCGTCCAGGCCATCTATGGCCAGCCCATTTCCCACCGGATCGACCACCTGTTGTCCGGGGCGCGGGCCAACATCGCCATCAAGGTGTTCGCCGCGGACAGCCAGACCCTGGCCCGCCTTGCGCGGGACGTACAGTCGCGGGTGGAGGCGGTCCCAGGTGCCGTGGATGTCCAGACCGACACCCAGAGCCAGGTTCCCTATCTGAGGCTGCGTTTCCGCCGCGCCGATCTGGCCCTGGCCGGGCTCTCGGTCGAGGAGGCCACAGAGGCGGTGAGCGCCGCCATCGGCGGCGTGGTCGTCGGGACGCTCATCGAACGGCCGGTCCTGACCGACGTGGTGGTCCGCTACGATCCAGCGCAGTTCGAAGCCGGCGCGGACCTGGAGTCCATGCTGCTCTCCACCCATGACGGTCGGCTGATCAGCCTCGCCGCCGTGGCCGACGTGGTCCGCGACCAGGGCCCCAACGCCATCTCCCGCGAAAGCGTCGAGCGGGTCCAGCTGGTGCTGGCCAATGTCTCGGGTCGCGATCTCGGCGCCGTGGTCGATGACATTCGGACCGCCCTTGATCCCATGGACCTCCCCGAAGGCGCGCGGATCGAGCTTGGCGGCCAGTTCGAAAGCGCCGCATCGGCCACCCGCACCCTGCTCGGCCTCGGCGCGGTGGTGCTGATCGGCATGTTTCTGCTGCTACGGCAGGCCTTCGCATCGACCCGCGATGCGGCCATCGTCATGCTGAACCTGCCGCTGGCCTTGGTGGGCGGCGTGGTCGGCCTATGGCTGATGGGGGGCGTCCTGTCGGTGGCGACCATCATCGGCTTCATCACCCTGTTCGGCATCGCCACCCGAAACGGGGTCATGCTGATCAGCCATGTGAAACACCTGCGCGAGGTCGAAGACGTCGCAGACCTCGAAACCGCCGTCCGTCGCGCCGCCGAAGAGCGACTCGTGCCGATCCTGATGACCGCCATCTCGGCGGGCCTGGCCCTCGTGCCCCTGGCCCTGGCCATGGGCCGGCCCGGGAGCGAGATCCAGGCGCCTATGGCCATCGTCATTCTCTGCGGACTGGCGACCTCGACGGCCCTGAACATGTTGGTCCTGCCCGCGGTCTATCTGCGCGCGGCTGGTGGAGGCGGCCGCGTCGTAACCCAATCCAACCAACATGGACTTAGTGGCGCGACAGCCGCGCCCAACGAGTTGGGCAAGTCATGACGGCGCCCGTTCCGACGACCGGTGAAGTACAGACAATGCCCGCCCTGACCGCGGCCCGGTTTTTCCTGGCGATGGGCGTTGTCCTCTTTCACCTTCAGCTCATGTGGTCATGGCCAACCCTGGAACACACAAGCCTTATTGAGCGAGCCCGACTTGGCGTTGACGCCTTCTTCATATTGTCAGGGTTCGTCCTCGCTCACGTATATGATCGACAGTTCGATACTCGATCCTTCAGCTACCAACGCTTCATTGTGGCGCGTCTTGCACGCATCTACCCCGCGCATCTCGCGGTTCTGGCCGTGATGGGTCTTGTCGCTATTGCAGCATGGATATTGGGCGAGCGGCTCGATCCCGAACGCTACAGCGCGTTAGGTTTCCTCGAAACGGCGCTGATGGTGCACGCTTGGCGCCCCCACAGCGCCGCAGTGGAATGGAACGGCCCGTCCTGGTCTTTGTCGGCTGAGTGGGCAGCATATCTCGCGTTTCCAGTCATAATGCTTGTCCTTCGGCGCCGGCCCGCCCTTCTGCTGTTCTTTGCGGCCCTGTCTTACCTTGTGATCGATGCCGGCTACAGGAGATGGTTTCACCAGCCGCTGCTGCATGCCGAATTTAACCTTGGCGTTCTGCGAATTATTCCGAGTTTCCTGGCAGGGATCGCGCTTAGGCGACTGACCGTTGATTTCGACTGGCCACCGACGCGGGCCCGACTTGCAACCTTCGGCATGACAGTCCTTCTGCTCTGGTGCATGCACACTGGCGCGGCGGAGCCCGTCGTGGTGGCCACTGCGGGCGCGTGGATCGTCTCACTCGCGGCGTCGCCGGGCACGATAGGTATAGTGGGAGGTCGCTCTGCCGTTTTTCTCGGAGAGGCGTCCTATGCCATCTATCTGGTGCATCTCCCCGCCATCGTTGTGTGGAAAAATGCACGCGCGATCCTTGCCGGTGGCGATAGTAGCTACGTGCTTCCCGGCTGGGAGGTCTTCATGCTGGTATCCCTGATCCTGATCGCAGGTGTCGCTCTTCACGTTGTCATCGAGCGTCCCGCCCGCCGGTGGATCAGAAACACTTGGACAACACCTCGTCGCCTCGCAGAGCACGGCTGAGCCCACAGGATAATCGTTTTACGCTATGCTTGAGGTACTGACTAACAGCACCTACCGCCATCTCTTCGCCGCCCAGGTGATCGCCCTGCTGGGCACGGGGCTGGCGACCGTGGCGCTGGGGCTCCTGGCCTACGATCTGGCCGGCGCCAATGCGGGCGCGGTGCTGGGCGGCGCCCTGGCCATCAAGATGATCGCCTATATCGGCGTCGGCCCGGTGGTGAACGCCTTCATCGACCAGATCCCCCGCCGGACCCTGCTGGTGGCTATGGATGTGGTCAGAGCGGTCGTGGCGCTCAGCCTGCCGTTCGTCGATCAGGTCTGGCAGGTCTATGTGCTGATCTTCCTGCTGCAGTCGGCCTCGGCGGCCTTCACCCCGACCTTCCAGGCGGCGATCCCCGATGTTCTACCTGATGAGCAGAAGTACACCCGCGCGCTGTCCCTCTCGCGTCTGGCCTATGACCTGGAGAGCCTGGTCAGCCCGATGCTGGCCGCCGCCCTGCTGTCCCTGATCTCGTTTCACTGGCTGTTCGCCGGGACGGTGGTGGGCTTCCTGGCCTCAGCGGCCCTGGTGTTGTCGGTGACCATCCCCCAACCGCCGCGGAAGCCACGGACAGGCGGGGTCTATGTCCGGACGACGCTCGGCTCCCGGATATACCTCAAGACCCCCCGTCTGCGGGGCCTGCTGGCCTTCAACCTGACCGCCGCAGCGGCCGGCGCCATGGTGATCGTCAATACCGTCGTGCTGGTCCGCACCGGCCTTGGCCGCTCCAACGACGACGTCGCCCTGGCCCTGGCGGCGTTTGGCGGCGGATCGATGGTCGCAGCCTTCGCCCTGCCGCGTCTGCTCGACCGGCTGTCGGACCGCCCGGTGATGCTGGGGGGCTCAGCCCTCCTGGTGGGCGGGCTCGGCATTGCAGCCCTGCTGATGATTGGCGGCGCAGGGCTGTCGTGGCCAGTTCTCCTGGGCCTCTGGGCGATGCTGGGGCTTGGCTATTCCGCGGTCCTGACGCCGGGCGGACGCCTGTTGCGGCGCTCGGCTGCCCCAGAGGATCGCAGCGCCGTCTTCGCCGCCCAGTTCGCCCTCTCCCACGCCGGCTGGCTCATCACCTATTCGGTGGCAGGCGCCGTTGGCGCCGCGCTTGGCATGGGCTGGACCTTCGCCATCCTGGGTGTGATCGCCGCAGGCGGGGTGGCGATCGCGATCGCCCTGTGGCCCGCGGAGGATCCGGAGACGCTCCCCCACTCTCATCCCGACCTGCCGCCCAGCCACGCGCACCTGACGAGGCACGGCGGAGCAACCAGTCACCAGCACGCCTATTTGATCGATGATTTACATCAGAGGTGGCCCGATAAAATCCGTTGAGACGCGCAGATCTAATTGAGCCGAATTTCCTTGTAACCGCGCCCTTCGGCTTCTCCTCAGCGAACTAACGAACGAGCGCCTCGGCCACCTGGACGAAGAGGCTGCTGCCGTCCAACGGCTTGCGAACGACTCCATCGAAGCCGCGCACCGCCTGCTCGCCGACAACCTGCAGATCATAGTCGGCGGTGAACGCCAGGATCGTGACCTGGCGGTTGGGGCCCTCGTTCTGTCGGATCCGAAGTGTGGCGTCCGGCCCGTCGCACCGGGGCATGCGCATGTCCATGAGTATGAGATCAAACGGTTCAGCTGCAGCCAGCTCTACGGCCTGCAGGCCATCCTCGGCTTCGGTGATCACGACCCCGAAGGGACTCAGCAACGCCTTGACGAGCTCGCGGTTCACGCGGTTGTCGTCAACCACGAGCAGACGGCTGCCCCGAAGCGCATAGTCGGCGAGTGGCGTATCCTCGACGAGATCGGGCGCCTCACATGCTGGAGCAAAGACTGTGAACCAGAATGTGGACCCCTCGCCTGGGGTGCTCCGGACACCGACCTCGCCGCCCATCGCGACCGCCAAGCCCCGCGAGATCGCCAGCCCTAGACCTGTTCCTTCGTGCTTGCGGGTCGAAGTGCCGTCGACCTGCGAAAATCGTTGAAAGAGCTTAGCCTGCTCTGCAGCATCCATTCCAGGTCCACTGTCCTGGATCTCGACCCTGAGTAACCCGGTCGCCGGCTCTCGAAAGGCGGATACCCTGACTGAACCAGTCTCGGTGAACTTCACTGCGTTGCCGATGAAGTTCAGAAGGATTTGACGCAGCCGGTCAGGGTCCAGGTCCACCCAAGCGATCTCGTCATCGCAGGCAAGATCAAGGGCGATCCCCTTCGCTTCGGCCTGGGGGCTGAACAATGAAAGGGCTTCGTATAGGCATTCATCAAGAGCCGTCGGCCGGCGCCGGATCGACATCTCGCCGGCTTCAAGCTTTGAGAAGTCGAGCACATCGTTGACGATGGCCATCAGCGCCTGTCCAGCGGCGGAGATCCGGCCGACACTGTGACGCGCGTCCGGTTTGAGGTCGTTGTCGGCGGCCAAGAGGGATGTGAAGCCCAGGATCGCCGTCAAAGGTGTGCGAATTTCGTGGCTCATATTGGCCATGAAGTCAGCCTTGATCCGAGCAGCGGCGGCGGCCTCGTCACGAGCTGCGCGCAGATCATCTTCCAGGCGGCGTTGATCTGAGACGTCGCGGACAACGTCCTGAAAACCTGAAAGGGTCCCGTCACTGTCGAACACCGCCTTGGGGTGGCCGGCCAGCCAGACCATCTGGCCATCCTTGCGGTAGGCCCGATACTCAAACTCAAAGCTCTCAGCAGATTGATCGCTGGCCAGGTGATTGGAGTAGGCGGCCAGTGCGGCCTTGTAGTCATCAGGATGCATCACAGCATTGGTCGATTTCCCAATGAGCTCTTCCGGCTCATACCCCAACAGATTCCAGACTGCTGGGGACAGGTAAGTGAACCGAGCATGCTGGTCGAAGCAGGCGATCAGATCAGAAGCATTGTCAGCCAGTAGCCTGTAGCGCGCCTCGCTCTCGGTGAGGGCCTCTTGAACTTGTTGCTGCTCGGTGATGTCGCGCATGACCATGACCACCTCTGCAACAGCCCCTTCGGCGCTACGGATAACGGTGGAACTGCTCTCAAATCGCGCCCACGCGCCTTCGGCTGTTCGGAAACGGAAATTTATGCGTCCGTCATTGGCCTCCACCTCGCCCCTGAGCCGGGCGGCTTCAGAGGCGCGAAGGGCGCCCAAATCCTCGGGATGGACGAAGTCAAGGGCGGCCTTTCCTTGAAGGGTCTCCGGATCATAGCCATAGCGAGAGACGTTCGGTGACGCCCAGGTAACGCCGCGCGTGGGCTCCACGCGGAGGATCAAATCTGCCGCATTCTCCGTCAGAAATTGAAGTCGCGCTTCGTTTCTCCGCAGCGCCTCATCGGTCGTGACGACATCCGTCACATCCATGAAAAGGCCATCAAGGCCGATGATCTCACCGGAGTCATCGAACCGTGGCTCGCCGTGCGCCTTCACATGTCGCACCTCACCGTCAGTCCTGATCAGTCGCGCCTGAAAGACGTAGCTCTCGCCAGCCTCGATTGCGTGCTGAACTACGGCCTCCACCCTTGCACGATCGTCCTGATGGTAGCACCCGAGCGCCTGTTCATAGGGTGGCGACCCCGCCGCGGGATCGAGGCCATGGATGGCATAGACTGCAGGTGACCAGGTCGTATTGTTGGTCTGCAGATCCAAAGACCAATGCCCGACTCCGGCTAGCGTCTCGACCTGAGCCAGCATACGCTCGCGCTCGGCCCGTTCGGCGTCGATCCGGAGAAAGCTGGAGATGTCGTGCCGCATCGAAATGGCCGCCATGACAGCCTCGGCCATGGTGGCCAATTGCTGTTGGCGCTCCTCGTCGAAGGACGTGCGCGGCTCATAGCCAATTATGCAGAGCGTCCCCAAGCGCGCACCGCTGGCATGCCTGAGGGGAGCCCCCGCGTAAAAGCGGATGCCAAGAGCGCCGGCAACCAATGGATTGTTGCAGAATCGAGGATCGGCTGTCGCGTCCAGCACCACCATCACCCCTTCCTGGCGGATGGCGTAGTCGCAGAAGGCCACATCACGACCGGTTTCCGTCGCATCAAGCCCGACGCGCGACTTGAACCACTGGCGGTCGGCGTCCACCAGCGAAACAACGGCCGTCGGCACCCCGAATGTCATCGCAGCCAGCCGGGTGATGTGATCGAAGATCGCCTCAGGGGGCGTATCCAGAACGCCCATCGCCCGGAGCACCGCTAGGCGCTGTGATTCTACTTCGCGCACGTTCCGGTCATCCAATGAGGCAGCGATTTCGGCAGCGGAGCACTATCGACCTTGCTGGGCCGTTAACCGCCCCCCTACCAACCTGAGCGAAGGACATTGCGTCGCTGGCCCGCGGCCGCGCCGGCCAGGGCGTCCTCGCCTTCTTGCGGTGATCACAACATCTCGTAGGGGCGACAGCATCCATGCCCATGCCGCCGTCGCGTCCTGATCATCCACGAGATGGCGGCATGGCGGCGGCGACACAGAGGTGAAATTCGATGACTTCTCCCAGCCCTAGGCTCATACTCGGCCCATCATGCGGCCCCTGTTGGTTACATTGGCCCTCATAGGCCTGATGCTCAGTCCGGCTGCAGCCTCGGCTGCGGCGATGCGCTGCGTGCACGAGCATGGCGACATAGCCATGGTGATGGACGCTGGCGCAGCGGTTGCGGAAGTGGCCGACGCTGCTCATGCGTGCTGCGATGAGAACCTGCAGTCATCCGAACATGATCGCGGCGCCTGCGCCCAGGACTGCATTGCAATGGGCGGAATCAGCGTCGCCCTCTCGAGCGCGCCGGGGCTCGCGATCTTGCGTCTCGACCGCGCCACGCTTGTTCCGCGGACCGATGACAGTATCCGTCCGTTTGCGCCGCCCGGCTTGAAGCGCCCCCCTAAAGCCATCGCCTGACCAGCAGACGCTGAGGCCCAGCACATCTGCTCGCCTGTCGTCGCCTGACGACACGCCGCTGGTGGCTGAAGCTCCTTGCGACGTCGCCCTCCTCCCATGCCCCGCCAACTCAGCAGTCCTGCGGGCCTGCCGAACCACGGCTGGCGTCGGTCCCGTAGCCGGGTCTCCGGCCGCGAGGCCCTATGCGCCGCCAAGCGAGATCAAATGCGAACCTGGATTCCCCTGGCCGTAGCGCTGCTCGCCAGCACCGCTCAGGCAGACCCCCTCACCTATGACGCCGCCCTGCTACTCGCCGAGAGCGCGGCGCCCACACTTCAGGCAAGCGCCCTCCAGGTTGAGGCCACGCGCGCCGCCGAGCGGGCGGCGGGGCGGTTGCCCGATCCAAAACTGTCCCTGGGGATGGAGAACATCCCGGTCTCTGGGCCCTACGCCGGTCGCTGGGACGCCGCCGAGATGAGCATGGTCCGGGTCGGCCTGATGCAGGACATTCCAAACGCCGCACGTCGCCGGGCCGCCGCCGCAACTGCGCAGGCCGAAACCCAGATGGCGATGGCTGACACAGACCTGCAGCGGCGGGAGGTGCGCGTCGCCACAGCGCTCGCCTGGATTGACCTCGCCTATGCGGAGCGCCGACTCGCGGTGCTCGACCAACTCGTTGAGGGTTTGAGCCCGCTCTGGGAAGGCGTTCCAGCAGGGATCGAGTCAGGATCGGCGCGGCCGGCGGCAGGGCTTGAACCGGCCCGGCTCGAGGCGGAATTTGACAACCGACGCAGCCAGCTGGCGGCCGACGTCGCCCAGGCCCGCGCCAACCTCACCCGCTGGACAGGCGCCTTGCACCCGAAGACCGCCGGAGCGCCGCCACACGTGGAGATCACGCCCGCGGACCTACGGGCGAGGATTGCCGACCATCCGGCGCTACAGGTTCTTTCGGCAGCGACGCAGCGCGCCGCAGCTGAGGTGGCAGGGGCCCGCGCCGCCCGCCGCCCGGACTGGGGTCTTGAGGTCATGTACGGTCGTCGTGACCCGATGTTTGGAGACATGGTCTCAGCCGCCGTCACGGTCAGCCTGCCGCTGTTCGCCAGCCAGCGCCAAGATCCCACGATCGCCGCGCGAACCGCCCAGGCCAGCCGCGCCCGACTACTGGAGGCCGACATGCGGCGCGAACTTGCCGCATCCCTTGAGGCCGATCTGGCCGCCTACGCGGCCAATCATGAACAGTGGCGCCGCGCAACCGACGTGCTGGTCCCCATCGCTGAGCAAGTGGCGCAGTTGGAGACCTCCAGCTACGCGGCGGGCCGCGCCGACTATTCCGACCTCGTCGAGGCCTTCACCGACCTCGCCGACACCAAGCTCGCCGCGTTGGACCGCGAGGCGCTGGTCGCCCGCGACGGCGCTCGCATCCTGCTCACCTACGGGAGCGACAACCCATGACCCTTCCGACCTCCAACCGGGCGCGGCTCGCCCTGGGGGCTGCTTGCGCTGCGGTCCTCCTCGGCCTCGGCTTCGGCGCAGGCCGGGTCTTCGACGGGGGCCTCGGCGCCGCGCCGACGGCGGAACAGGCCGCCTCTAGCGAGCGAGAGGTGCTCTACTGGTACGACCCAATGGCGCCGAGCCAGAGGTTCGACGAGCCAGGCAAGTCGCCGTTCATGGACATGCAACTCGTGCCGAAATACGCCGACGAGGTCGCTGAGGGCGGCGGCGTGCAGATCGACCCGGCGGTCACTCAGAACCTCGGGGTCCGACTGGCGACCGCGGAGACGGGATCCCTGCCGAGCGGCCTCACTGCCACGGGGACGGTAGAGTTCAATGACCGCGATGTAGCGGTCATTCAGGCGAAGGCCGCGGGCTTCGTCCAGCGGGTGTATGGCCGGGCGCCGGCTGATGTTACGCCGGCTGGCGCGCCCCTGGCGGACCTGCTCTTTCCGGAGTGGGCCGGGGCGCAGGCTGAATTCCTTGCGGTGGTTCGCACAGGCGATCCACCCCTGATCAGCGCGGCGCGAAATCGTCTGCGTCTGCTTGGCATGACGCCCGAGCTGATCACCACGGTCGAACAGAGCGGCCGTGTTCGCAACATTGTGACGGTGACGACGCCCATCGGCGGCATGATCAAGACGCTCGCCGTGCGCAAAGGCATGACCGTGATGGCCGGCCAAACCCTCGCCGAGGTGAACGGCCTAGCCCAGGTCTGGCTGAACGCCGCCGTACCCGAAGCCCAGTCGGCACAGGTTCGAGTGGGGCAAACCGTGCAGGCCAGCCTCGCGGCCTATCCAGGCGAAACCTTCAGCGGCCAGGTCACTGCCATTTTGCCTCAGGCCGACACGGCCAGCCGCACCCTGATCGCACGCATTGAGCTGGCCAATCGGGACGGTCGCCTGCGGCCGGGCATGTTCGCTACGGTCGAGTTTGGCGGCCAGACCCGATCAGCCCTTCTGATCCCCTCAGAAGCAGTCATCCGGACCGGCAAGCGCGCGCTCGTCATGCTCGCCAAGGACGGTGGCCGCTTTGTGCCAGCGGAAATCCAGATTGGCCGTGAGTCCGCGGGTAAGACCGAGATCCTGGCGGGACTCGCCGCCGGCGAGCAGGTCGTTGCGTCGGGTCAGTTCCTACTGGAGTCGGAAGCCAGTCTGTCGGGTATTCAGGCCCGGCCGGTCACCGCCGCCGCACAGGCGGACGCCGCGCCGACCCTGTACCGTTCACAGGGACGGATCGAGGAGATCTCACCAACCTCGGTAACCCTGTCCCATGAGCCCATCGCCGCGTTGCAGTGGCCCGCCATGACCATGGCCTTCAAGCTCGCCTCGCCCCGGCTGGCGTCCCAGGCCGAGATTGGCGACCGCGTGAGCTTTACGTTTGAACAGACGCCGGCCGGTCCGGTCGTCCGCGATCTGGCCAAGGCAGGCGGACAATGATCGAGGCTATCATTCGCGCCTCGGTCAGGGGTCGCTTCTTCATCCTCCTGGCTGCGCTCGCCCTGACGGTGGCCGGCGCCTGGGCCGTACGGACCACGCCGGTGGACGCGCTGCCCGACCTGTCAGACGTTCAGGTGGTGATCCGAACCACCTATCCCGGCCAGGCCCCGCAGATCGTCGAGAACCAGGTCACCTATCCCTTAACCACCACCATGCTGTCGGTGCCTGGAGCCCGCACCGTCCGCGGCTATTCCTTCTTTGGAGACAGCTTCGTCTATGTCCTCTTCGAAGACGGCACAGACCTGTACTGGGCCCGCTCCCGGGTGCTGGAATACCTCAACCAGGTGCAGGCCCGGCTTCCCGAAGGCGCGGAGTCATCTCTGGGGCCGGACGCCACCGGCGTCGGCTGGATCTATGAATATGCCTTGGTTGACCGGAGCGGCCGGAACGACCTCGCCCAGCTTCGGAGCCTGCAGGACTGGTTCCTCCGTTATGAGCTCACGACCGTGCCAGGGGTATCGGAGGTCGCCAGCATTGGCGGCATGGTGCGGCAGTATCAGATGGTGCTCGACCCGGTAAAACTGGCCAGCTACGGCGTCACCCACCAGGAGGTGGTCGCGGCGATCCAAGGCGCTAATCAGGAGGCAGGCGGCTCAATTCTGGAGCTGGGCGAAGCGGAATACATGGTCCGCGCTGACGGCTATCTCCGTGACCTGGACGACTTCCGCGCCATCCCCCTGCGCACCGCGGCCGGGGGCGTTCCCATCCGACTCGGCGATGTGGCTTTCGTCCAGGTCGGACCGGAGATGCGCCGCGGCGTCGCCGAACTCAACGGCGAGGGGGAAGTGGCCGGAGGGGTCGTCATTCTGAGGTCCGGCGAAAACGCCCGGGCGACCATCGCGGCTGTAAAAGACAAGCTGGAGAGCTTGAAGCCCAGCCTGCCCCCAGGGGTTGAAGTGGTCACCACCTATGATCGCTCACAGCTGATCGACCGCGCCGTGGCCAACCTCAGTCAGAAGCTGATTGAAGAGTTCGTCGTCGTCGCCATCGTCTGCCTGCTGTTCCTCTGGCACGCCCGATCGGCTCTGGTGGCGATCATCACCCTGCCCCTGGGGGTTCTCTTCGCCTTCCTCCTGATGAGGATGCAGGGGGTCAACGCCAACATCATGTCTCTGGGCGGCATCGCCATCGCCGTGGGGGCCATGATTGATGCGGCGATTGTGATGATCGAGAACGCCCATAAACACCTTGAAGCCTGGACCCAGAAACATCCCGACCGTCGCATCGACGAAGCCACCCGCTGGCGTTTGATCACTGACGCCGCAGTTGAGGTCGGGCCCGCCCTGTTCCTGAGCCTGGTGATCATCACCCTGTCGTTTGTGCCGGTGTTTGCGCTGCAGGCTCAGGAAGGCCGTCTCTTCTCGCCCCTGGCCTTCACCAAGAGCTACGCCATGGCCGGGGCGGCGATCCTGTCGATCACGCTCGTGCCGGTGCTGATGGGCTATCTCATTCGTGGGCGCATCCCGGCTGAGGACGCCAACCCGATCAATCGCGGGCTTACGCGGGCCTATCGGCCGGCCATCGACTGGGTGTTGCGCAAGCCCAGGACGGTCCTGCTGCTGGCGCTCGTGGTGTTTGCGACCACGGCCTGGCCGTTGAGCCGGTTGGGGGGTGAATTCATACCGCCCATGGACGAGGGGGACCTGCTCTACATGCCCTCGGCCCTGCCGGGGATCTCCGCAGCCAAGGCGGCCGAACTGCTGCAGCAGACTGACCGCCTCATCAAGACCGTCCCAGAGGTGGAGACCGTCTTTGGTAAGGCCGGACGGGCGGAGACCGCCACCGACCCGGCGCCTCTGGAGATGTTCGAGACCACGATCCAGTTCAAACCGCGCAGCCAGTGGCGAGCCGGCATGACCCCAGAGAAGCTGGTCGAGGAGCTGGATCGCGTCGTCCAGGTTCCCGGCCTGGCCAATGTCTGGGTCCCACCCATCCGCAATCGTATCGACATGCTGGCCACGGGCGTGAAGAGCCCGATCGGCGTGAAGGTTGCGGGCCCCGACCTGGCCCAGATCGACAAGGTCGCCGCAGAGGTCGAGTTGATCGCCAAGGGCGTTCCTGGCGTGAGCTCGGCCCTGGCCGAACGCCTGACGGGCGGACGCTATGTCCAAGTGGACATCGATCGGGCGCTGGCTGGCCGCTACGGGCTGAACATCACCGATGTGCAGGCCATCGTCTCCGGCGCGGTCGGCGGCGAGAACATTGGTGAGACGGTGGAAGGGACAGCCCGCTATCCCATCAGCGTGCGCTACCCACGGGAGCTTCGCGACAGTCTCGAAGGCCTGCGGACTCTGCCGATCTACACGTCGTCGGGGCAGCAGATCACCCTTGGCACGGTGGCGCAGATCGAAATCACCGACGGTCCGCCCATGTTGAAAACCGAGGACGCTCGCCTATCGACCTGGGTCTATGTGGACGTCCGCGACCGCGATCTGAGTTCCGTCGTCGGCGATCTGCAGAAGGCGATCGCAAAGGATGTGGAACTGCCGCCGGGGGTGTCGATCGCCTATTCAGGCCAATTCGAATACCTGGAGCGGGCGGCCGCCCGCCTGAAGCTCGTCGTGCCTGCGACGCTCGCCATCATCTTTGTCCTGCTCTACCTCACTTTCGGGCGTTTCGATGAGGCCGCGCTGATCATGGCGACCCTGCCATTCGCGCTGACAGGCGGCGTCTGGATGCTCTACCTGCTGGGCTACAACCAGTCGGTGGCGACCGGCGTCGGCTTCATCGCCTTGGCCGGGGTGGCCGCCGAGTTCGGTGTCGTCATGCTGATCTATCTGAAGCACGCCCTGGCCGAACGGGGCCCCAACCCTACCCGGGCCGAGGTGGACGCCGCAGTACGCGATGGGGCGCTCCAGCGGGTCAGGCCGAAAGCCATGACGGTGGCCGTAATCCTTGCAGGACTCACTCCAATCCTGATCGGCCACGGGGCGGGCTCGGAGGTGATGAGCAGGATTGCGGCCCCCATGATCGGCGGCATGCTGAGCGCCCCGCTTCTCTCAATGCTGGTCATACCCGCCGGCTTCCTGCTGCTGCGACGACGGCAGGCCAATCGACATCAACAGCCTTCAACCCAAGGAGATTCCCCATGAAGCGCGTTCTGACTATGGCGGCCGCCTTTGGCCTCGCCATGACCGTGGCGGCCTGCGGCGGCCGGACCGATACGGAGACGGCCAAGGTCGCGCCGGCGCCCGCCCACAACATGGACGAGATGGACATGGCGTCGGCCGATGGCATGGCGATCCAAAGCACTGGGACGGTGACGGCTATCGATCAGGCCGCCGGCACCGTGACCATCGACCATGCGCCCATCCCGGAGGCCAACTGGCCCGCCATGGTCATGGGCTTCAAGGCGAGCCCCGCCGTGACCCAAGGCGTCGCGGCCGGCGACAAGGTGAGCTTTGATCTGAAGCTGGAGAACGGCGGCGGCGAAGTCACCGCGATCAGGAAGCAATAGCCCTGCGCTGAACGTCGGACGCCAGGGCGGCGTCCGACGTCTGTATCGTCGAATCATTCGATGACTTCGGTCATCCGCTTCCGGTCCCCACCACGGGCCGCCCCGCCGTACTCCGATGGCCAGTAGCTAACCGAACAAGAGCGCCATTGGCCTCGTCAGGGCGACCGGCGGGCGGCGCTGCTCCCCTAGGCCTTCCGATGTCCGCCAGAGACAAACTTCGTGAACTATCGCGTCGGCCTGGGCGGCGGTGTACCCCGCGCGTCGGAGTTCATCTCGAGCGAGGAGGGCATCGAAATCCTCCTCCCTGCTGCGCTTGACGATCACCGCAAAGGCGAAGGCCGCCGACGTCGAAAGGCCTTTGGCGGCCAGTCGGTTGGCGGAGGCTTCGACATCGGCGAAGTCGTTGGGACCGGGATACTGGACGCTTGAGTTCATCATAATCTGCCTGGACTTAGTTAGTTGGGAGTGGGACGACCTCGTTCGTCAGATCGCCACAAGCGCCCGGCTTGGACAAGTTGCTGCGCTTCCTTCGCAGCCAACTCGGGGCCGCGCCGCTTGCGCTGCCATTATCAAATTGGACTAAGCTAGCCGCAGTGATGGTTGGCCATCCGGGGAAACAGCGCCTCAGGCCACTGACCGGGTGAGATCACTTGTTGCCGGCGCCCTTCCTTCACGCCCAGCCGCCAGGGCCCGATCTTCAGGATGTTGAGGCGGCGAAACCCAGGCTCGGTGGGTTCAGGCGGCCGGGGCCGTTGCCCGTAGTAAATCCAGAGCTTCTGGGCTTCCTCGCCGACGCGGCCCAGCTTGAGGAGCGACTCATGACGCCAGCGGCTGTCGATCTCGAAGATGATCGGCGGCTGACCACCGGGCAGCGTCCATGCCACATCGAAGCGCCCGGTCTGCACGTACCTGCGGTAGCCGGTAGCCACCTCAATGGCTGAACTATAGCCGAGACGGCTGCCGAGCTCGGCCAGGCGGCGCTGCAGCGTGTTGTGTCGCTGAAGCTTCGATATGCCTTTCGGTAGCGGCCTGGTCAGTTCCTCGTCGATCAGCTGAACGAGGTCGTCGTCAAGGCGCCAGCCGGCCTCATAGGCCGGCCAGAAGCAGGGAGGAGATGCGCCCATGGGGATGGACCTTTCTTGAGAGCTAACGTCGCTCTCCCCTCCCCTTCCTCTCTTCTTTCATTCCAAGACCTAACGCCCACGCACAGGTGTCCGAGCTCCCCGCCGATTCAGCCCCCCGCACATGGAGCGGTATGAGGCGGCCGCTTGGGGCTCATCGCCGACGTTCCGAAGGTCCGCATGCAGACCCGGTAGACTCTAGGTCCGCTGTGGGTACTCTCGCCCCTTTGTTAGGGAAGGATCTCTTTCGTTCCGGATTCTCGTTTGTAAGGGCTTGTCTAAGTTTTGCCCCGCGCCGCTAAGCAATCACTCCGCAGTCTGGGGCGGTTCAAACGCAATCCGGTCCAACACCGTCTCTAGGAAGGCCTCGACGTTCAGGACGGCTTCCCAGGTCTGAGGTGGCGCCGGTTCTCCGTACAGTTTGGCGGCTTGGCTAAGGTTGGTTCGGGTTCAGATTACGCCGCCAGTTTGTGCTCAGGGTTGGCCCTATCCGGGGCGAGCCCCGGATAGGGCGGCGCCTGGATTTGTCCATAGGCCTCGTCGGGGGTGGCCCCGGCAAGGGCCGAGTGGGGCCGGTTGGTGTTGTAGTAGCCGATCCACTTGGTGAGCCCGGTCCGCAGCTCCGATCCGGTCTCGAAGGCGTGGATATAGACGCACTCATATTTGAGGCTTCGCCAGAGCCGCTCGATGAAGACATTGTCCATCCAGCGGCCGCGGCCGTCCATGGAGACCCGCACGCCGGCGTCCTTCAGCACGTCGACGAAGCGGGGGCTGGTAAACTGGCTGCCCTGGTCGGTGTTGAAGATCTCCGGCGTCCCGTAGCGGGCCAGGGCCTCCTCCAGGGCCTGGATGCAAAACTCTGCGTCCATGCTGTTGGAGAGCCGGCAAGACAAGACCTTCCTGGTCGCCCAGTCCATCACCGCCACCAGGTACAGGAAGCCCCGCCGCATCGGGATGTAGGTGATGTCGGCGCACCAGACCTGGTTCGGCCGCTCGATGGTCAGGCCGCGCAGCAGGTACTTGTAGGCCCGGTGCTCGGGGTGCGGGATCGTTGTGCGCGGCTTCTGATAAATCGGCGCCAGGCCCATCTTGGCCATCAGCCGACGCACCCGCATCCGGCCCACCTCATAACCCTGGCGGCGCAGATGCCGGGCCATCTGGCGCGAGCCGTACCAGGGCGTCTCCAGGAACGCCTCGTCGATCAGCCGCATCAGCGCCAGGTTCAGCGGGGTCTCACCCGCCGGCTGGTAGTAGAAGGCCGACCGGCTGATCGACACCAGGGCGCACTGGCGCTGGATCGACAGCCGGGGATGCTCGGGCTCGATCATCTGCCGCCTCCGGTCCAGGCTCAACGACCGAAGGCCTTGGCTAAAAAATCCCGCTCCACCACCAGCTGCCCGATCTTGGCGTGCAGCTTATCGATCTCGCCCTCCCGGGCGCCCTCGCTCGCCTCAGCCTTGCCGGAGAACACCCCGGAAAGACCCTCGATCGCCTGCTTCCGCCACGCCGCGATCATCGTCTGATGGACGCCGTGTTTCGTCGCCAACTGCGACAGGGTCAGCTCACCCTTCAACGCCTCCAGCGCCACCTTGGCCTTAAAATCAGCCGTGTACCGCTTCCGCTTCCCAGTCATAAAGTCCGTCCTTCATCGAGGTCGAACCTACCTTAGCCAACTGTCCGAATTTCCGGCGCCACCTCACATCGCGGTGGTCCTGCAAGGTCGAGCGGCAGACGCCGCTGGGGTGATCGCCGGTGCGACGCTCCTCGCCCTGCCCACCGCAGCCCAGATGAAGACTCAGATCAGGGCGGAGCTGATTTCTCGCGCAGTCGGCGTCAATTGAAGGCGTGCAGACCCCGTATCCCTGCCCCCCGAGATCAGCGGGCGGCCATGGCGAGGGCGGCTAGCACGCGATTTAGAGGGTTGCCCTAGGCTGGCTCAGAACCGCAGCCGTCCGGATGGGCGGCCATCGCGCCGGAGATGACCAACATGATGAGGGTGTCGACGTCTCCAGCGTCGGACCCTGAATCGGCCACCTTTGAGGGAAGCACCGGTCGGGCGCGTAGAGATACACAGGGCCAGGATCGGCCAATGTCTGGAGACGATTATGCGTAACTTCAATCCCGCGCCCTTCATCGCCGTCGCGGCGGTCGTAACCTTCGCCGCTGGACCGGCGGCGGCTCACGCCCGTCTGGTCAGCGCAAACCCCGCGCCCAACTCGACCGTGGCTGCGACTCAGACACTGACGCTCACCTTCAGCGAGCGCTCTGTTGCCGCTTTTTCCGGCTTTGACGTCGTCAATGCGGCGGGGGAGAAGGTCCCACTTCGGAATTCGGTTGCTGAAGACGGTAAAACCCTGACAGGGACCCTGGCCCGCCCGCTGGCTGCTGGCGCCTACCGTATCGACTGGCGCATCGCGTCAAGCGACGGCCACCGGATGACGGGTTCCTACACCTTCTCAGTGCGCTGACGCCGTGCTCGAATTCGCGATCATCGCCCTCCGCTGGCTTCAATACAGCGGTGCGGTCGTCCTTCTCGGCGCGCCGCTGTTCCTGCTCTACAGCTTCAAGGGCGGCGACGCCCTGAACCTGACCTGGGCGCGTCCCACGTTGATCGTCTCGTCGGTCGTCGTGGCGATAGGCTCACTGGCCGCCTTGGTGATGCAGACCGCCGTCATGGCGGGTTCGTTGAGCGAAGCCGTCAAGCCCGCTTCGCTATCCTTCATGGTCACCGGCACGACCTTGGGCATGGCCATGGTCGCTCGGGCTGTCGTCGCAATTTTCAGCCTTGTCGCACTTGCCTCTCTGAAGCCTGGGCGAACGCTCTGGGGACTGACGGTGGGGGCAGGATTGATCGTGGCCGCCAGCTTCGCCTGGACCGGCCATGGGGCCGCGACCGAGGGGGCTGGCGGGCTTCTCCACCTTGTTGCCGACATCATCCATGCTGCGGCCGCCGCATTGTGGCTGGGGGCTCTGGCAGCCTTGACAATCCTCCTGCTGCGCCGGGCCGCGCCGGACGATTTGACCATCCACAACGCCCTGCACGGCTTCGCCGGCCTTGGGACCCTGGCCGTCGGACTGCTGGTCCTGACCGGCCTCGTGAACAGTTGGTTCCTGGTCGGCCCCGCACGCGTTGGAGACCTGGGAGCCAGCGTCTACGGCCAGCTTCTGATCGCCAAACTCGTGTTGTTCGGCCTGATGCTCGCCCTGGCGGCCGGAAACCGCTTTCGCCTGACACCTGTCCTGGGTTCGGCGCTGGCGGGCGGCGAAGACACTCGACAGGCGCTTCAACGGCTCCGACGCAGCGTCGTCGCGGAGACGCTGGTCGGGGCTGCGTTGCTGGCCGTCGTCGCGGTGATGGGCACGCTCGCCCCGCCGTCGGCCATGTGACGTAGCGGACGCCTAACTGGGGGCGCGCGACGACCAGTGGATGTGATGGATGCGCCAGCCTTCGGCGTGCCGCTTCAGGACCATCGTCTCGGTCGTGAGCCGGTCCACGGCGCGGCTGTTGAATTGGCCCGTCGTGCGGCCTTCGCTGGTGATCCAGGCGACATCGCCGTCGGCCCAGCCGGACCGCCGCGTCACCGTCGCCTCAGACGCAGCGGCGAAGGCGGCGTCTGAGCCCAGGTGGTGGGAGGCGTATTCGTCGCGCGACCGCTCGGCCCCGCCTTCTTCAAAGATCATCACCTCCGGTGCCAACAGGGCCAGCGCGGCAGCCGTATCGCCGGCCTTGAGCGCGGCGTGAAAGGCATCAACGGCGGTGGCGGCGTCCGCTGCTGCCACAGCTACCGAACCTACGGCGGGATCATGACCGTGAGCGTGGTCCTGGGCGAAGGCGGGTGTCGCCGTGAACACGGCGAACGACAGGATGAGGGCAAGGGATGTGCGAGACATTACAGGCTCCGGATTGTGGGTGATCTGAATGGGCTGAGCGCGATCTGCGTCAGGCCAGTTGGTTGTGGCGAGCGAACACGCGGGTCGCGCCCGAGCGAAGCACCAGCAGGGTGTCGTAGGGCTCCTTTTGTCCCTGCGGCGTCTCCATGCCGGGCGAACCGAGCGGCATGGCCGGCACGGCGATACCGATTGCGGTCGGTCGCTCGGCCAGCAGGCGGATGACATCCTGAGCCGGCACATGACCCTCGACCAGATAGCCATCGATCAGGCCGGTGTGACAGGAGGCCAGCGCGTCCGGCATTCCCCGACTGCTCCGGATCGACTGGAGGCTTGGAAGAACCGTGATGGTGGTGCTGAAGCCTGCCGCGCGCATGTGCGCGATCCATCCGTCGCAGCAGGCGCAGGTCGGCGTCTTGAAGACCGTCAGGTTCCTCGACGGACGCGTCTGAGCGCAGGCGGTTCCGGTCAAGCCGATGAACAGGCCGACGCCCAGCAGCAGGCGACGGTTCAAGTTGGCGGGGTTCAAAAGGGTTCTCCTTGATCGCTGTGAATGGATCGTCTGGCTTCCACGGGATCAGCGCGTTGCGGCGCCATCCACGCCCGGAGCAGCCGACGGCCGGGGCGCTCGACGAAGACATGGATGGCTGCGGCGGCGGCGAGCGTCAACACCAGCATGGCGGCCAGCTCTGCCATGCCCATCCGGTAGTCACCGGGCCAGCCGAAGAACGCTTGCGCCGCGTTGCGCCAAACCATCAGGATTGGGATGTGGACGAGGTAGAGGGCGAACGAAGCCTCGCCTGCGAACAGGGCCACGGGATGGGACAGGCAGGTCCGCACACGTGCCTTGGCCAACAGAGCGAGCGACAGAACGAAGGGACCGGCCGCCGCGACGATAATGCGGTCGTCGGCGCCGAGTTGCATGAGAGTGAGCAGCGCGGCCGTGGTCGCCAAGGCGCCCATGACCGACACGCGGGGCGACGGCGTCCAGCGCTGACCGAGGTAGTAGAGACCTATGCCATAGAGGAATTCAGGGACGATGCGCAGGATGCCCATGCTGTCCTCGGCCCGAGGCAACACCCGACCGAACTGAGCGCGATAGAATGCGTCGAGCGCGACGAACAGTATCGCTGCAAGTGCGATGATGACCCACGGTCTCGCCCGCAGCCGGAGAGCCAGAGCGGCGTAGGCGGGAAACGCAAGGTAGGCGAACCATTCCGCCGAAAGAGACCAGGCTGGACCATTCCACAGGACCATGGTTTCGCGCGGAAACCAGGCCTGGACGAGCAACAGAGTGCCGGCGAAGTCAGCAGGGTTGAAGCGGCCCGGCTCCAATCCGACGCCGAACAGAGGCGCAAGCAACACAAGTCCAAGCATGCCCAGCAGGATGAACAGATGAGCCGGATAAATCCGCGCGAACCGCGCCGCGAGGAACCTTCGGTAATCGGGGACGCCGTCCCCTTGCAGATACACGTGCGTGAGGATGAAGCCTGACAGGATGAAAAAGACGTCCACGCCTAGCCGCGCGCGATCCAACAGCCCGACGGCTTCGTCGGGAAGCGTCCATTGAAGCTGGTAGTGAAACAGGACGACGCCGAGCGCGAGAAAGAACCTCACGCCGGTGAGCGGATCGAGCACGTCAGGAAAAGGAACCCGTATGGGGCCTGATCTGTCGTTCATATCGCTCCCCCTTGGACGACGGGATGTCCCGGTCGTTCTCTGGTATCTACGCGGGCGGCGGCTCATCCCCTCGTAAGGGGAACGCGAAGCTGGCGCGTATGGCAGATGGGGCGTGAGGCAGGTGCGGAATGATTGATGATATGGACAGACTGATTGGAATGGTTGCGCCAGATGACACCGCGCTGCTCGCCGGCGTGGAAGATGCCGTCTGGGCGCGGGTCAGTGAACGCAAGGACCGTGCGCGCCTAGGCCACGTCCGGGTAGCGGCTGTGGCGCTTGCCCTTGTCGTCGGCGTCACGAATGGAGGTCTGATGCTTCTAGCGCCTCGGCCGGAGCCTTCCGAAATGCGGATTTTCACCGTGTCGGCCGGTTTGTCGCCGCTCACCACCCTGGACGTCCAGGGATGAGGGCGAACTGGAAGTCCATACTCATCACGGCGATCCTGGCGGCGCTGGCCAGCGGTGCGGCGACCTGGGGGACCGCGACCTGGGTCATGCGAGAGCGGCAGCCTCCTAACCTTCACAGCATCGTCCATAAAAAACTCGATCTGAGTCCAGATCAAGACCATCGCCTTGACGTCATCGAAGCCCGCTTCGCCGTTCAACGACCCGCGCTGGAGGCCGAAGTCCGCGCCGCCAATCGCGAACTGGCGGCCGCCATTGCCGCCAGCAACGGCGACACGCCCCAGGTTCAAGCGGCGGTGGATCATTTCCATGTCGCCATGGGCGATCTCCAGAAGGCGACAATCGCCCATGTCTTCGAGATGCGATCCGTGTTGACCCCGGCCCAGGCCGAGGTGTTCGACAAAGCGGTCGTCGACGCTTTGCGTCACGACGCCGGATAAGCGCCGCGCGTGGAAGCCGAGCAGAGCATCGAGGTTCGCGCGGCAGGCGGAGACCGAGCCTCCTTCACCGCCCTGATGGCTGCGACCAAGGGCGATCTGCATCGCTTCATCCGCCGCTATGTCGGTGACGAGGACGAGGCCCACGACCTGTTGCAGGAGACCTATGTCGCCGCCTGGCTGGCCGTGCGACGATACGATCCGACGCGGCCCTTCGATGTCTGGCTGCGCTCCATCGCCCTGAACAAATGTCGCGATTGGAGCCGTCGGAGAGCGGTTCGCCGCGTCGTGCGCGGGGTCATGGGCCTTGATGCGCCCGAGGCGACAACGGTGAGCGACGATACGCCTACACCCGAGGTCCGGCTGGACGACCAGCGCAGGGTGGCGGACCTGAAACGCGCGTTGGCAGACCTTCCGGACGGCCTGAAGGCTCCCCTCCTGCTCGCGACGCTCGAAGGGCGGTCTCATGCCGAGATCGCAACAATCCTGGGCGTCACGCTGAAGGCTGTGGAGACCCGCATCGCCCGCGCGCGCAAGAAATTATCAGAGGTCTTGGCGCGCCACGCCGAGCGAAGGCGCCTGACCCCGCCATGATGGGAAGGCGCAGAAGGCTTTGATCTGGGTGGCTGTGGCGTCCTGTCGCAAGGGCTTGGTCGCCAGGATGCGTATCTGAACGAATGGCTGAATAGCAGATCAAGGAACTTCTTGCTGATGTCGACCCCACACTTCGATCGTCGAACCCTTCTTCGTGGCGCCGTCGCGGGTGGCGGCCTGCTGGGATTGCAAGGGCTCCTACCCGCTTGGGCTCAGACCGGATCAGCCGGGCTGCGCGCCGATTTGCCGACGCTGGCGGGGCCGAATATCGACCTGACGGTGGGCCGCTCCGAATTCATCGTCGGCGGGCGCACCGGCCATGCGGTGACGGTCAACGGCCTGTTGCCCGCCCCCCTGCTGCGGATGCGCGAAGGCCAGAACGTGCGCCTGTCGGTCACCAACACCCTGGACGAGGACACCTCGATCCATTGGCATGGCTTGCTGCTGCCGTTCCAGATGGACGGTGTGCCAGGCGTCAGCTTCCCCGGCATCCGGCCGCGCGAGACCTTTGTCTATGAGTTCCCGATCAAACAGTCGGGCACATACTGGTATCACAGCCACTCGGGATTGCAGGAGGCCTTAGGCCATTACGGCCCCATCGTCATCGACCCGGCGGGGATTGATCCCGTCGGCTACGACCGGGAGCATGTGCTGGTCTTGTCGGACTGGAGTTTCATGCACCCGCACGAAATTCTGGCCAAGCTGAAAAAGAATCCCGGCTATTTCAACCAGCAGAAGACGACGCTCGCGGGGCTGCTCGACGGCAGCGACCGTATGAGTGTGGACGAGCGCCGGATGTGGGGGGCCATGCGGATGGACCCGCGCGACATCCTGGACGTCAACGGCACGACCTACACCTATCTGGTCAACGGCCACGGGCCTGAGGAGAACTGGACCGGCCTGTTCCGGCCCGGCGAGCGGGTGCGGCTGCGCATCATCAACGCCTCGGCCATGTCGATCTTCAACGTCCGCATTCCCGGCCTGGCCATGACCGTGGTCCAGGCTGACGGCGAGCACGTCCGCCCGGTCGAGGTCGATGAGTTCCAGATTTCGGTCGCCGAGACCTATGACGTCATCGTCCGTCCGACTGACGACCGCGCCTACACCATCGTCTCCGAGGCCATCGACCGTTCCGGCATGGGGCGGGCGACCTTGGCGCCTCGCATGGGCATGACCGCCGAGGTTCCGCCGCTACGCGAAGTCCCGAACCTGACCATGACCGATATGGGTATGGGCGGCATGGCTGGGATGGACCACGGCTCGATGGCTGGAATGGATCATTCGGCCATGGGTCACGGAACCGCTGCGGGGGCCGCAGCAGGGGCCGCCGCAGCGCCGATGGACCACGGCGACATGAGCATGCGCGACCCGAACAACGCCCCAGCCGACATGGCGGTCGGCGTCGGGGTGGACGCCATTGCGCCCGCGCCCGCCAATCGTCTGGGCGAGCGGCCTCAGGGACTTCAGGACGTCGATCACCGGGTGCTGGTCTATACGGATCTGCGCTCGCTGACGCCAAACACGGACACGCGCGCGCCTTCACGCAGCATGGAAATCCACCTGACCGGCAATATGGAGCGGTTTATGTGGGGTTTTGACGGTCGCAAATTCTCGGAACTGGTCGAGCCAATCCGGTTCGAGTTGAACGAGCGGGTGCGCGTGACCCTGGTCAACGACACCATGATGGCCCACCCGATCCACCTGCACGGCCACTTCTTCGAACTGGTCAATGGCCATGACGGCTATCAGCCGCTGAAGCACACGGTCAACGTCGCGCCAGGGGGCAAGGTCACCTTCGACCTGACCGCAAACGCGCCTGGTGACTGGGCTTTCCACTGCCACCTTCTGATGCACATGCACGCGGGGATGTTCAACGTCGTCACCATTCGCCCGCTGGACGGAGCCGTCTCGTGAAAACCCTGGCCCTGGCGCTCGCGCCCCTGATCCTTGCCGCCAGCCCGGCCGTCGCCCAGAGCCACGCCGGACACGCTGGCCATGCTCCAGCGGCGCCCGCCCCCGTTCAGCAGACGACGCCTCCCGCCGCCGAGCCCGCGCACGACTGTCCGATGATGCGTGAAGGTCGCCCGTGCCCCATGCACGGCAAGCCGCCGGAAGACCCCCACGCTGGCCATGACATGAGCGGGATGCAGGCTGCTCCGACCCAGACGCCCGCCGTCGATCCTCATGCGGGTCACGACATGAGCGGGATGCAGACGGCGCCGGCGCAGACGCCTGCCGTTGATCCCCATGCAGGTCATGACATGAGCGGTATGCAGATGGCCCCGGCCCAGACACCCACCGTTGATCCTCACGCGGGTCACAACATGAGTCAGGTTCCTGCGCCCACCGCCGACCCGCATGCCGGGCACGACATGAGCGGCATGGCGGGCGGCGCGCCGAACATCCCCACCAGCGTGGACAGCGTCAGCGGACGGATGGTCGAGACGCCGCCGCCCGCTGCGGCCCGCGCCGCGCCTGCCCATGCGGCGGACCTGCTGTTCGACCCGGCTGTCATGGCTGCGTCACGCAGGCAACTGCTGGTCGAGAACGGCGACGTCCGCACTACGGCCGTCTTTGTAGACTCGATCGAGGCCAGCTTCGGCGACGGCGAGGAGGGCTATAGCTGGAACGCCCAGGGCTGGACCGGCGGCGACATCAACCGCTTCTGGTGGAAGACTGAGGGCGAAGGCGATTTCGGCGGCAAACTGCACGAAGCCGAGGTCCAGGCTCTCTACAGCCGCGCCATCGCCCCCTTCTGGGACGTTCAAGCGGGCGTGAGGCAGGACTTCCGCCCCGACGGCGACGACACCACCTATCTGACCGTCGGCGTTCAGGGCGTCGCCCCCTATTGGTTCGAAATGAACGCCGCCGCCTTCCTGTCGACCGAAGGCGACCTGACCGCCCGTGCCGAGGTCGAATATGACCAGCGCATCACCCAGAAGTGGATCGTTCAGCCGGCCATTGAAGTGGCGATGTCGGCCAGCGACATTCCAGAACTGGAGATCGGTTCGGGTCTGACCTCGGTCACGGCGGGCCTGCGCCTGCGCTACGAAATCCGTAAGGAGTTCGCGCCCTACGTCGGGGTCGAGTGGAGCCGGTCGCTGGGCGACACCGCCGACTACGCCAGGGCGCGTGACGAGGATGCCGAAGATGTTCGCCTGATCGTCGGGATCAAGGCCTGGTTCTAATCGAGGATATTGGACTCATTATGCGTATTTTCGTTCTCACCGCCGTTCTGACGGTCGCCGGAGCCGCCGCCGCCCAGGACCCGCACGCCGGCCACGCCGGGATGCAGCAGTCGACCCTGGCGCCATCGGGCATCGTCACCACGCCCGCCGACGGCGCGATGACGAATGGGTCACCGGAACGCTTCAGTGCGACCTTCCCGCACCCCATGATTCTTAAGACCGTCACCCTCACCGCCGAGGGCCAGGCGCCGATCGTGGTCGCAGCCCCGCTCGCGCCCGCCGCCGCGATTGTCAGCGTCGCCCTGCCGCTTCTCGCTCCGGGGGCCTACACTGCCGTATGGACCGCCGAAGCCCCGGACGGGCACAAGATGTCCGGCTCCATCAGCTTCATGGTTCACTAGGATCAACAACTGTCGGCCCGACATCGGGTCGGGCGCCGGATCGATCTGCGATTGAAAAGGGGCGGCTCATGGCCGAGTCGAAACACAACGCATCTGCTGGACCTCATGGGTCCGCAAGTCATGCACAGCACGGGCCGGACGGAATCTCCGACACGGCCGTCGATCCGGTTTGCGGCATGACCGTCGATCCGCAGAAGACGGCCCACCACGCCACCCATGCCGGCCATGATCACCATTTTTGCAGCGCAGGCTGCCGAGAAAAATTCGTCGCCGATCCTGAACATTACCTGAGTCCGTCTGTTGATCGGATTGTGGAAGCCCCGGCGGGGTCGATCTGGACCTGCCCGATGCATCCGGAAATCCGACAGGATCACCCTGGGGCCTGCCCCATCTGCGGCATGGCGCTCGAACCGGAGATGGTGACCGCAGGCGCTGGCCCCAGCGCCGAACTGACCGACATGTCGCGCCGGTTCTGGGTTGCACTGGTGCTGACCCTTCCCGTGTTTGTCCTTGAAATGGGCGCGCATCTCTTCCCCGCGCTGCATCATCTCGTGCCCATGAAGCTGTCGATCTGGATTCAGTTCGTCCTGGCGACGCCGGTCGTGCTCTGGGCAGGCTGGCCTTTCTTCGAACGCGCATGGGCGTCGCTGAAGACCCGCAATCTCAACATGTTCACCCTGATCGCCATGGGGACAGGAGTGGCCTGGGGCTACAGCGTCATTGCGACCTTGATGCCGGACATCTTCCCGGCCGCCTTCCGGGCCTCGGACGGGTCGGTTGCGGTCTATTTCGAAGCTGCCGCCGTGATCACCACCCTGGTGCTGCTCGGGCAGGTTCTCGAACTGAGGGCGCGCGAGCGGACCTCCGGCGCGATCAAGGCCCTGCTCAACCTGGCACCGAAAACCGCGCGGCGTATCGCCGATGACGGCAGCGAAGAGGAAGTCGCGCTCGAACTGGTTGTGGTCGGGGACCGGCTGAGCGTGCGGCCGGGTGAAAAGGTGCCGGTCGATGGTGTCGTCGAGGAAGGCCGCTCGGCGCTCGATGAATCGATGGTGACAGGCGAATCCATGCCGGTCACCAAGACGGTCGCCGACACGGTGATCGGCGGGACGATGAACCAGAGCGGCGCGCTGGTAATCCGCACAGACAAGATCGGCCGTGACACCATGCTGGCCCGCATTGTCCAGATGGTCGCCGAAGCGCAACGGTCGCGAGCGCCGATCCAGCGTATGGCTGACCAGGTCGCCGGATGGTTCGTGCCGGCGGTGTTGGTGGTCGCGGTGATCGCCTTCGTCGCCTGGGGCATATGGGGACCGGAGCCCCGCCTGGCGCACGGACTGGTCGCGGCGGTGGCGGTGCTGATCATCGCCTGCCCCTGCGCGCTGGGGCTGGCGACACCGATGTCGATCATGGTCGGCGTAGGAAGAGGCGCCGGCCTCGGCGTCCTCATCAAGAACGCTGAAGCCCTGGAGCATATGGAGAAGGTCGACACCCTGGTCGTCGACAAGACCGGGACGCTGACCGAGGGCAAGCCTGCCGTCACCCGGATTATCGTCTCAGAGGGTTTTGAGGAGGAAGAACTGCTGCGCATCGCCGCCGGGGTCGAACGGGCGTCCGAACATCCCCTCGCGTTGGCGATCGTCAACGCGGCGATGGACCGCAACATCGAAATCCCCTCCGTCAGCGACTTCGATTCGCCGACGGGCAAGGGCGCGGTGGGAACGATTGAGGGCAGACGCATCACGCTGGGCAATGCCCGCTTTCTGGGAGAGGCCGGGATCGACACCTCTTCCCTTGCGACGCAGGCCGACCAACTTCGCACGGATGGGGCGACCGCGATTTTCATGGGCATCGACAGCATGGTCGCAGGGGTGTTCGCCATTGCTGATCCGGTCAAATCGACCACGGCCGAAGCGCTCACCGCCTTGCGCGCCGATGGCATCACCGTGGTGATGCTGACGGGCGATAACCGCACGACGGCCGAAACGGTCGCGCGTCAACTCGGCATCGACGCCGTCGAGGCTGATGTGCTCCCCGATCAGAAGGCCGCTGTCGTCGCGCGGCTGAAACAGGAAGGCCGTATCGTCGCCATGGCTGGCGACGGGGTCAATGATGCGCCTGCGCTGGCGACAGCCGACGTCGGCATTGCGATGGGGCCGGGCACCGACGTCGCCATGGAAAGCGCGGGCGTGACGCTTCTGAAAGGCGATCTGAACGGGATCGTCCGGGCTCGCGAACTGAGTAAGGCGACGATGTCGAATATCCGACAGAACCTGTTCTTCGCCTTCATCTACAACGCCGCCGGAGTGCCGATCGCGGCGGGGGTTCTGTATCCCTTTTTCGGCATCCTGCTCTCGCCAATGATCGCGGCGGCGGCGATGGCGCTGTCTTCCGTCAGCGTCGTGACCAACGCACTGCGCCTCAACCGCGTGCGGCTGTGAGTAGGAGCACAACCAGGTCCGATGGCGGGACGGAACTGAACTGTTGCGCAGGGGCGTGCTGGTGGCGTTCAGCCAGACTCTGCGTGGAGGACGCGGCCTGCATGAGATGATCGAGACCGTGGCCTGGCTTTGATCAGCGCCTTCGACAAAGCGCGTAGACAGGATCAATCATCCTGTTCCTGCTGATCGCCGTGGTTGCCTTCTACGCCACCGTGCGGCGCGGGGAGGAATGGCTGGGCACGCGGTGTTCGACGAGCCCTATGCTGCCTATGTGGCGCGCATGCCGCGTTTGTGGTCCGACTTCAGCAAATGGCGCGATCAGGAGACGCTGGAAGTGCGGTCTTCCTTCTTGCTGACCAACCTCCGCGACGGCCTGGCCTTCCTGCTGGTCATTCCGCTGTTCGTGGCGCTGGAGCACGCCTAGAGCAATCGGTCGCTGAGTTGAATCGAATGTGATCGGGCGGGGATTCCCTTGGCGTGCGAACCATGAGTCCATCGGCCTCTGATCTGGGAGGCTATGATGGGCAAGGCGCATTCGGACGATTTGCGGGAGCGGGTGGTCGCGGCGGTGGCGGCGGGGATGTCTCGACACCAGGCGGCGGCCCGGTTCCAGGTGGGGGTGTCTTCGGCGATCCGCTGGGTGACGCTGAAGGCGCAGACGGGGGGCATTGGACAGCGGCCTCGGGGCGGCAAGCCACGGTCGCCGCTGGCGCCGCACACGGACTGGCTGCTGGCGTTGATCGCGGTGGAGAACGACCTGACGCTGGCCCAGATCGGTCAACGGCTGCTGGACGACCGGGAGGTTCGGACCAACGAGGCCTCGATCCGGCGGTTCTTCCAGCGCAATCGGATCACCGTCAAAAAAAACACTGCACGCCAGCGAGCAGACGCGGCCCGACGTGGCCGAGGCGCGCGCCCTGTGTAAGGCCAACCAGCCCCATCTTGATCCGGCCCGGCTGGTGTTCATCGACGAGACGGGAGCTAACACCAAGATGGTCCGGGCCTATGCCCGCGCCCCCAGAGGCCAGCGCGCCCTGGCCCGCCAGCCGTTCGGTCATTGGAAGACAACCACCTTCACCGCCGCCCTGCGTCATGACGGTCTGACCGCGCCCTTCGTGCTCGACGGCCCCATGAACCGCGAGGCTTTCCTCGTCTATATCGACAAGGTGCTCGGGCCGACGCTGAGGCCGGGCGACATCGTCGTCATGGACAACCTGCCCGCCCACAAGGGTGACGAGGTCAGGCGGCGGATCGAGGCCCGGCAGGCCCGGCTGATGCTGCTGCCGCCCTACTCGCCCGACCTCAACCCCATCGAGCTGGCCTTCTCCAAGTTCAAGACCCTGTTGCGAAGCGCCGGCGAACGAACCGTCGATGCCCTCTGGGACCGCATCGCTGAGGTCATCAAAGCCTTCACGCCAACCGAATGCGCCAACTACTTCCGCCACGACGGATACGAACCAACTTGAGCGCCGAATGGTCTAGCGGTGTAAAGGCCGTCTCGGCCATCAGCCCCTGTGAATGCAGTCGCCAGTGGTTTCTCCGCCTCCGCCCGGGCGGGCGTCACCAAAAACTCTAATGATGGTGCCGATGGTGCTGTCACCCTCGGCCAGTCCGGCTCACACCAGCGGGAGCGCCGGTGGCACTGTCAGCCAGTTTGGCTGACACCGATAAAGTGCTCCTTGCGTGGGGAGTGTCTCGCTTAAGCCATCTGGCCGTCCCAACCCGGAATGGCCCTATCCGTTGGACGGGTGCGCTTGAATTTGGTAGTTTCGCTAGGCCGTTTCAGATTGATGCGGCTCACAAATGCGGAGGTGGTTCCAGCGGTGGTTCGGTAAATGGGCGAGGTTTGAGTTGTCGGGTGAGCGCGGTGTTCGTGCGTTGATTTTTCAGCGTAATCACCCAGTTTTCCTAGTCAATCGGCTTCTCTCTCAAGGGAGGACGTCGCCACCGCCCGCTGCAACGGTGTGACTCCTGATTTATCCACTGCGCGCGCTGACTGCCCCTGCGCAAGCAGGTACTCGACCATCGGCGCGTTGCGCCACGCGGCGGCCAAGTGAATCAGGCTGCCGCCGGTCGTTTCGTCAGTCCCGTCCAGTGACGCCCCGTTAGCCGCCAGGGTCTGCGCTAAATCAACCGGCAACGGCTCCGTACGCTCGTAGTTGAGCTCGTCACCGAAGCTCAGTGCATCGGCTAGCGCAGCTCTGCCCCGCGGGGTAGCCAGAAGGTCGGCGCCCGCGGCTAGCAGGGTCCGCACCACCGACCACTGCTGCGCCCGGATCGCGAAGTGCAACGGCGTATTGCCCCTCGTGGTGACAGGATCCAGTGGCACGCCCCTTTGGAGCAGCAGCCAAACCACTTCCTCGCTACCGCTAAAGGCGGCCTGATGCAGGGCCGTCGCGCCCTGCTTGCTCACCGCCATGGGATCGGCGCCCCGCTCCAACAGGAGGCGCGCGGCGGGACCATCACCACCGCCCGCTGCAAACATCAGAGGCGTAAAGCCATGCTCGTCGCGCTGATCAATCTGAGCCCCCCGGTCGAGAAGATTACGCAACTGGGCAATCTCGTCATCGCGCGCCAGCTCAAAGATGCTGGGCGTCGGTGCGGCCATCGCCGGTGCAGCGCAGGCAAGGGCGAACGCCAGGATCGCGCCTATTGTGAATCGCATCGCTCTACCCCCCAAGGCTCAACCAGCGTCGCTTTCGCCGCCTCGATCGCACAAGTGAAGGTTGCGGTGAAGCGTCGATTTCTCGACGCGCGTACTGGACAGAACGACGGGCTGGTCCGATGTGACAGCGGCTCCTGGAGACATGCGTTCAGCAACGCATCCGCGACCGCAGGCCCTACCTGGCCATCGCCACCACCCCTTCGACGGCGGCGACAACGGCCCTTGGGTGCTCGATGGGGATGTTGTGTCCGCAATCGACCAGGCGCCGGAAGCCCCGGCCGGCGAGCTCATCCCTGACCTAGTCCGCCCGCTCAAAGGTGACGTCCTTAGTCTCCACGAGGCCAAAGCGCCCAGCGAGGTCCACGCCTGGCCAAGCGACCACCTTCGCCATGACGAAGCGATAATCCGCGCGTTCGATTTCCGCCCAATCGAAGAAACTCACAAACCGGAGCTGCGCCTCCGGGGTCAGACGGTTCACGGGGGCATCCCAATAGCCGGCGGTGGCTCCGCTCTCCCGATTGAGCAGCACCGGCAGCTCCCCGGCCTGCCGGGCTACAACAGAGATCTGAGGGTGCAATTGGCCATAGTCGAGGGGCTGAAGGCCATGGGGCTCCGCCACCAGCCCACGGAACAGGGCGCTGCGCACCGGTTCAAACCGATCCCGCAGATGCCACGCCCTGTGGGGATCACTCCATGGGTCAGGCTGACGGAAGTAGGTGTTGAACAGCTCTCGACTGCAGGTGAGGAAGCGATCCATGTCGTGCGCGATGCTCTTCGCCTGAGCGTGGCGCAGCTGTGATTGATACTCCGTAAGGGTCTGAAACAGTATGCGTTACGCGCCCCGACTGCAGGCCAGAAAGCGAGGTTAGATTGGGGCGCCTGGTCATGAGCCTCCGGCTGATCGGAGGACATGCGGGAAATACTCGGCGTCCCAGTCATCAGGACGAAACAGAACCTTCCCGTTCAGCAGCACCCGATCGCCGGGACTGTAGGCCTGGTCCGCGAGGGGAACATCCGTGGCGTCGGCGAGCGCAGGATCGTCGTAGTGATCAAGGTGGAAGTGGTCCCACTCGCGGCTTAGTCCCTCCAGTTCCTGGACGAGGAGTTCCCGGCCGGCCTCGTTAAGCGCAATCTCAAACGTCCCATCGGGCTGAACGCTCACGGTCACTCGGGGCTTCATTGTATTCGCCTTAGATCTGCGCAGTACGCTGCCTGTGGTGTAGAGGCGTTTCCGTCTGCTTTCGGTCACGAAGGGCTGCGGAGCTCCGCAATGGACCCAAGCCCATTTTCGATGATCTCCTGGGTCGAGCTGTCAGAGTCTTCACAGCTCCTAGCCGGTAGCAATATAGGTCATGCTGAATGCGCTCGCGGATCATGTACATCGAAGACAAATCCGGTGGCCTGGACGCGGTTGGCCGCATCGGGAGGGTGACGTTCTCGAAGACTGGCGCAACGCTCAGCTATGCAGGACGGACTTTCCAGAGCCTCAAGGGGGCCGGATTCAAGGCAATTTTTACGACGTTGCGACCGGCGAGCACTTCTGGATTTCCGGTCCGCGGCGCGATGGCGCGGATGGTCTCTACGGACGCATCACCCAAGCAGCCGACGTGGACCCCGATGTCGCTGACGTCTACTGGCGCGACATTCGACGAACGCCAGCGCCGACCAGGAGCTGATACCACAGCTTTGGCTGACCCCCCCGGCCGACGGCTTGTTTGGCCATCCAGCGCTCATCTCCACAACGAAGCGGATAAGGGTCAGCTGAGCGCTGAACCCCCTCCCCAGCCCTACCCCGCCATCGCGGCCACCTCTTCGACGGCGGCGACAACGGCCTTTGGGTGCTCGATGGGGATGTTGTGTCCGCAGTCGACGAGGCGCCGGAAGCCTCGCTCCGATAGGTCGGCGAGCTCATCGTGCATACCGAACCAAGCCGCCGTCTGCGCGGCGTTTTCCAGGAACGCGCTTTGCGTCGTGTCCGTAGCGCTGAGCACGGCGAGCGGCGTTTGGCCGAGCGGCTTCTTGTCGGCCGCCGCCTCAATGGCGGTTGAGGCCCGCAGATGCAGGCTCTCCGATATGGCCGTGCGCAGGTAGGACGGGCGCGTCCACATGTCGTGGAAGGTCGCGTTCATGGCCGGGGAGAGGTCTGATCGTGGCACAGCGATCCGAGCCTTGTAGTCAGCAGCCTCAGGTGTGAGCCGTCCCGCCTCGGCCCGCTCCAACAATCGCTGGAAGACCTCCCGCTCCTGGTCGAGGTGCGGGCTTGGCCCGCCATAGAGGCGCTGCTCCCAATCTGCGAAGCAGGAATCGACCATCACCAGACCCAGGCAGTCCTGAAGATAGTGGGCGGCGAACAGGCGCATGCGTATCCCGCCCGCCGAGTGCCCGACCAGAATGTAGGGCGGACCCAACTGCGCCGCGGCCAAGGCGGCTCGCAGATCGCTGACGATGGCGCTTGAGGTTCTGGGCTCCGGCCCGGGGTCACTGAAACCCAGGCCCGCATTGTCGAAGGAGACGACGCGAAACCGCCGCGAGAGCCGATGCTGGACGAGCGCCCAATCCAGGGTAATGCCGAGGTAGCCTGCGGCGAGAACCACCGTGATGGGGCCCTCGCCCGTGATGCAAAGGTTCAGCCTTCGGCTGGCGGAAATCGGCGCAAGGGTTTGGGCGCGGGCGTAGACGTCCATCGCAGCCGGCGGGCCGTGGGGTGTCGTATTCACGAGATGATCCTGAGAGAAGATTGAGGCGAGCCGACAGGCGCGCAGGCCTGCGCGCCTGGGCGTTCACGGCCTCGCGCAGAGCGCGAGAAGGGCTCAGCTCATCTTCACGGCGCGAGCCTAGCCGCACGCCTGAGCGACTGCAATGCAAGTCGGCCGACCGGGATCGAGCGCTCAGACTCTCTTGACCCGCCTCGTGATCGGTCAGAAAATTTGCGAACGATCACCGCGCCTCGCGGTGAGCCGCGGTACCGCCGTGGTGGATCAGTCGTTCTGGCGCTCGCGCCGGAGGGATGATTCACCGCGGGGCGTCTCAGCCAGGAGACGCCAATGCCACACCCCCTCACCGCAGATCAGCAGGACGAAATCGCGCGCAAAGGCGTGCTGTCCCTGCCTGGGTTCTTCTCCACGACTGACATCGCGATCATGCGCGACCGCCTCTGGGAGGATCTTGAGGCGAGATATCGGCTCAGTCGCCAGCACCCCGCCAGCTGGCCGACGGCGTCGCCGTCGCAGTTTCAGAAGCTGAGGCGCTCTGGCGCCTTCGCGGCCCTGGCGTCGCCCAAGCTGTTCGCCCTTGCCGACGCCCTGATCGGCCCAGGCCGCTGGGCGGCGCCAGAGCATTGGGGCGCGCCTCTGGTCACCTTTCCGAGCCTGGCCCCGGTTCTCCCAAGACCGCCGTGGCATCTGGATATTGGTGGCCAGGAGCCGCTCAGTCCCTTGCCCACCTTGAGGATCTTCACCTTCCTTGAGCCGGTTGGCGCGCACGGCGGGGGCACGCTGTACGTGGCTGGCTCACATCATCACGCCTTGGCGTGCGAGCGCTTCCATGGGGCGCCAGTGCGGTCTGCCCAGGTGCGCGACTGGCTGAAGCAGCACCCGTGGTTCGCCCGCCTGCTAGCCACGCCCACAGAAAGCCTGAGGTCCTTGATCGGCGTAGAGGCCCAGGTTGGCGCTCGCGTGGTCGCCCTGGGAGAGATGACCGGCCAGCCCGGCGACCTCATCATCATGCATCCCGCGCTTCTTCATGCGCCAAACCACAACGCGTGCGATCGGCCCCGGATGATGCTGACCGACTCCATCCGTCGGCGCGAAGGGACCAATCCGAGCGTCTAGCCTGGGGCGATAAGGGGTGAAACGCGACTTCTTCAAAAAAAAGTCGGGGGATCGGCGACCGTTTTCCGACCGGCCCGGGGGCAATATCTCCGCGGTCGGCGGCGCCCCCCTATAAGCAATGCTTATTGCCTTAAGCTCTAGTCGCGCGCGAGCAGTTCTATCTCCGCTAAACTCGTTACGAAACCGTTGATTTTAGAAGCTTTTTTAGAATGTACACGTAACGTTCTGTGAACATTTGCGCGTGATTTTCGCGGTTGCCGCTGATTGAGCGGGCAACACATGGAACCTGAATGACCCAACAGACGAAGAAGAAGCTCATCGCCTGGAAAGCCGTCCGGCCGATGGTGGGCGACCTTGGCCGAACGACCTGGTGGCGGCTCGTCCGCGACGGCAAGGCGCCGCAGCCAGTGCAACTGACACCGGGGCGAATCGCCTGGGTGGAGTCCGAAATCCTGGACTGGATTGATCGCCGCCAACCTACCTACGCCAAGGCAGCGGCACATGTCCTCCCCGAGACGCCTGAACGGATCATCCGCAGGTAGCTGAGGCGACCTACTGAGCCTCCCCTCCTCACACGTCGCTGAGGCAGGCGCGTCGACGTCAAAGCTCTGACGACCCGCGCCTGCCGACAGCCCCCTCCCCCGTCGGACGAACACCCATGTCTCAATCCTATCCGATCCAGGTACGACTACCCTCTGAGCTCTTCGTCGAGCTGAAGGAGGTCGCCTCCTCCACGAACCAGACCCTCCCTGCCGTGATCAGGGAGCGCTTGGCGCTGGCCTCGTTTTTCCATCAGACGGTACTGTCTCTTCGCACAGACCTGGCGCTATCGGGCGCCCTGCCGTCGGCCCGCGGACTAGCAGGACACCAACCCCTTCATCCCGCCGTGCTCGAAGGGATGCTCGCGGAAATCCTGATGACCCTGCGCATCCTGGCCAGTCCCCAGAAGATGAAAGAGGCCCAAGCCTCAGTTGAGTATGGCGGGCTGCCGCTCTGGAAGCCGCGGTGATCGTCCCCCCGTGCTGAGCCACAAAGTCCTTACCCGAGCCGATGTCGGTGCTGTTGGCGCCTACTATGCCGACGGCGCCGACGACTATTTCGCCAAGGAGGGCGAGAGCCAGGTCTGGCAAGGACGTGGCGCTGAGATGCTGGGGCTCTCGGGGCAGGTCCAGGCCGGTCGGTTCCAGGACCTCCTGGCTGGGCGGGTCACGCCCGGTCAGGCCCCGGCTCGCGGATCAACCCGGGCCGACAGCAAAAGCCGGATCGGGATCGACTTCACCTTTTCCGCTCCAAAGAGTGTCTCCATTCTCGCTCTTGTCGGTGGCCATTCAGTCCTTGTGGAAGCCCACGACAGGGCCGTCACCAAGGTCATGGAGTTGGTCGAACAGCAGGCGCGGGCCAGGCAGAAGTCGGCTGGCGCCACCCATGAGGAGCGTACGGGAAACCTGATCATCGCCAAGTTTCGGCACGAAACCACGCGAGAGCAGGATCCGGCGCTTCATACCCACGCCGTCATCATGAACCTGACGCGACGCGCCGACGGCCAGTGGCGGGCGTTGAGCAACGAAGCCATCATCAAGATGACCGGCTACCTAGGCGTCCTTTACCGGGCCGAACTCTCGCGGGAGCTCCAGGAGAAGGGATATGAGCTGCGCTTTGGGCGGGAAGGCACGTTCGAAATCACGAGCGTCAGCCGCGCCCAGATCGAGGGGTTCAGCAGGCGCGGCGGGCAAGTGGAGGCGGAGCTCGCCAAGTCCGGTTTGACCCGCGCCACGGCCACGACGGCCCAGCGTCAGATGGCGACGATGAAGACGCGGCAGAGGAAGTCGCCGGAGATGGATCGCGAGGCGCTCCACGCCACTTGGCGACAGCGGGCTAGTGAGCTCGGGATCGAGTTGGGCGAGCGCGCACGCACGGCGCATCAGAAAAGCTCAATCATGGCCCTCTTCAAACCGCCGGCCGCCATCGCCGCGTCTCGCCATGCCACCGCCGCAGTCCGCTATGCCATCGGCCACCTATCGGAACGCGAAGCCGCATTCACCGGCGCGAGGCTGATGGAAGTGGCGATGCAGCACGGCGTCGAGGGTTCGACTCTGGAGGCCGTGTTGGCGGCTGTGCGTCGTGAGGTCGATCAGGGACGATTGGTTCAGGAGGAGCCTTGCTACGCGCCAGCCAAGGAGCGCAGCGCGACAGGACGCACGTTCTCGCAGCTCGTCGGTGATCTTCAAACGGCGGGAGAGCCGGCCAACCAGGCCCATGAGCGCATCTATCAGGCCATTGACGAAGGGCGTCTTGTGGAGCTTCCGCCGAGGTTCACCACCCCATCGGCCATGGAGAACGAGCGAGAGATCCTGCGGATCGAGCGCGAGGGACGTCGAGCCATCCGTCCGTTTCACAATCCTGAAAAGGCGGCGCACAGGCTGCCGCACAACGAACTGACCACTGAGCAGTGGAAGGCGGCAGTCTTGATGCTCTCGACCGCTAACCGCGTGGTTGGGGTCGAAGGCCTGGCTGGGACCGGCAAGAGCCACATGCTCCAGGCCGCCAAAAAGGAAATTGAAAAGGCCGGCCACGAGGTCAGGGTCCTCGCCCCGTATGGCGCCCAGGTGAAGGCGCTGCGTGAACTCGGCGTCAAGGCGAACACGGTCTCGTCCTTTCTCGCGGCGAAGTCGCGCGAGCTGTCGGCCGCGACCGTCCTCGTTGTCGATGAAGCTGGCGTGGTCCCCACCCGACAAATGGCGGCGATACTGAAGCTGGCCGAGACGGCGGACGCCCGCGTCGTCCTGATCGGAGACCGCCAGCAGACCAAAGCGATCGAGGCGGGCAGACCCTTCGATCAGCTCATCAAGGCCGGCATGGATTTGAGCCGGATGACCGAAATCCAGCGCCAGCTCGATCCAAAGCTGAAGGAGGCTGTCGGCCTCGCGGCCAGCGGAAAGGCCGCCATGGCGCTGGAGCGGATCAAGGACGTCTACGAGATTGGGAATCCGCACGCGAGGCGTGAAGCCATCGCAGATGCTTACGCGCGCCTCTCACCGGCGGAGCAGCAGCGGACACTGATCATCTCGGGCACCAATGAGGCCCGCCGCGAGATCAACGCCAACGTCCGGCGGGCCCTGCGCCTCGATGAGGGCGGCGTCCCCGTCGAGTTTCTGGTTCGCCGGGACACCACCCGAGAAGAGCGGAAGTTCGCCAAGAACTATGAGATCGGAGACCGTGTCCAGCCGGAGCGGGACTACCCGGCCCAGGGTCTGAAGAAGGGTGTCGCCTACCAGGTGACCGCTATCGGCAACGACGATCGCCTGACCGTCGCCGACGCCGGCGACCGCAAGATCACGGTCAGGCTCGAGGAGGCGCAGGAGCTCTCGGTCTACAGCGCTACGAAGGCTCAGCTGACAAAGGGTGATCTGGTCCGGATCACGCGCAACGACGCCGCCCGCGATCTGGCCAATGGTGATTGTCTCCGTGTCGAGGCTATCACCAGCCAGTCCATCTATCTCAGTGACGGTAAGCACGACGCTCTACTGCCCAGGAAGGATCCGCTTCACCTCGACTATGGCTACGCCCGGACCGTCCATGGCAGCCAGGGCCTGACCGTCGACCGGGTCATCTACGAGGCTGAAGCCGGCAGCCCCACCACAGCGCAGGACACCTTCTACGTCGGACTTTCGCGAGCGCGTCTCGAAGTTCAGCTCTTTACCGACGACTCGAAGCGCCTACCCGGCGCACTCCAGCGCGAGCGCAACAAGACCGCCGCCCTCGACCTTCAGCGCGAGCGTGATCTTGAGCGCACGCAACGCGGCATCGGCGGGCGCGAGCTCGGCTGAGCAGGGAGGCCCGCCCCTCTTGAACAGGCCGCCGGGAGAGATTTGGAGGCGCGTTGCGCCGTCTCCGACCCACTGTACAGGCCACTACGTGGCGTCCGACACTCCTGCGGATAAAGTAGTCATCTTTTCAGTAACTTGCGCAGTCCCGCGCCGACACCTCTGTAGTGATCCCCGACCCGCCCAACTCACACTTTCCCCCACATTTACAAACACTTGCGCGGCACCCGAAGGTGCGTCTGGTGTATAGGGAAATTAAGGACCGAAATGGGAAGCGATCGGGTCAGAACAGACACAAAGCCCAGAAGCATTAGGCGCGGTGAGAGCATCAAGAGCAGGAAACGAAAGATGTGAGACGGACATGAGACCACTGTAAGACGGATGCGAGACGGATATGGGATCATGGAGGGACCAACGTGAGACCATCATGAGCCAAAGGTGAGACCAACCTTGGACTGAGCTGATACCCAAAGCCGATATCGGGAATGTTCAGGAATATCGCGCGACCTAAACCCGCCGTTATGCCTGAACCTGAGACACTTTTAGGGACCGAGGCCAGGGTTGGGCCAGGCCCCGGCGGATCTTGCGAGGCGCGATAGTCCCGCAAGCCAGCGCGGATGTGAGCAATGAGCAACGGAAGAAGTCTGCCTCAGAGTTGGCCCGGTCTAAGCGCAGCCGCGAGGCTACGGCTGGTCCTCCCGGAAATCGAGGCTTGGGCGAGAGAGTACGGGAGTCACGACGTAATCGTCGCCGACCTGGCCGACCGCGGCCTCGTCGTGAGCAAGGCGCTCCTGCGAAAGGAGCTGCTGAAATACCGTCGAAAGATGGCCGCCACGCCTGGGGCCGGGAGCTCAGCGAAACCCCTCGCGCCGCACGCCGTCACACAAGTCAGGACCGATGCGGTTCGTCGGCCAACAGAGGCGGCGGCTCAACAGAACACTGAGGCATTGGTGATCGACAGTCCCAGAGACGCTTGGCCAAGCAAGTTGCGCGATGTCCTCGATCCGAAAACGCGCTACCGCATTGCCGACGAGTTCATGCACGTGCATGAGAGACCGAGGCTTGGTCGAAAAAAGTGGGAGGAGGAGCAGCGCGCCAAAGCCCTGCCACCAGAGCCGGAGTAACCTTTGCGACATCGGCCGACGTCGGTCGACGGCCGACGCTACCGAACCTCGACCGTTGACGCCCGCTCCGGCCCCCCAACGTCCTCGTCTGGCTCGGAGACCCGCATGAAGAGTTCGATGAGCGGCGCGTTGATGAAATAGTTGTTCCGGCCCTGCTGGTGCTTCTGAAGGAAGCCCGCGGCGGCGAGCTGGTCCAACCGCTTGGCGGCCGTCTGCCGGGTGACCCCGAGATCATGCTGCAGGAATTCGATCCGCGTGTAGGGATGACGGAACAGGTTGTTCAACAGGTCCTGCGAATATCGAATATCGGGATCGGCGCGTAGCCGACGCTTGTAGTCCGCCATGAGCAGCCGCATGCCTTCGATCAGCGCCAATGTCTGCTGCGCCGTCATTGAGACCGCTCGAAGCATATAGATCAACCAAGGCTCCCAGGCGCCATCATCGCGGACTCCTTGAAGCAGGCGATAGTAGTCCGCCTTGTGATTTGTGATGTAGCGGCTGAGGTACAGGATCGGGATATCGAGCAGGCCCGTTCGCGTGAGATAGAGGACGTTGATGATCCGGCCAATGCGGCCGTTCCCATCAGAGAAGGGGTGGATGCTCTCGAACTGATGATGAATGATCGCCATCTTCACCAGAGGATCGAGGTCCGAAGCGTCATCATCGTTGATGAATCGCTCCAGTGCGGTCATGTGCGCGGCGATTTGATCGCGATCCTGCGGCGGCACATAGACCAGAGCCCCCGTTCGGTCATTCTTCAGCGCCGTACCGGGTGTTGAGCGGAACCCCTCCTCCGTCCGCTTGAGCACCCGGAACATCTCGACAATGGCGTTGTTCGTCAGCAGCCCATGATTGCTTTTGAGGCTGTCAAACCCCTTCTTTAGCGCGTCCCGATAGTTGGCCACTTCCTTGGCGTTAGGAGAGGCGGGGCCGTCCAGAAATAAGCTCGCCTGGAAGATTTCATCCTGAGTCGTGACGATATTCTCGATTTCGGAACTCGCCTTCGCTTCTTGAAGCGACAGCGTATCGATGAGGATCGCTTGATTTGGGATGGCCGCCGCTCGGCCCTTCAATTCAGCTAGGTGCCGGTGGGCGTGGCTGAGCTCGCGCAACACTTCGCGCGTTTCCAAATCTCCCGACGGCGGAAGCACGGGAATTTTGTACGTCGTTTTTAACACGTGGGAATTCTCATGTTCGAATTTCCCGAAAGTTTTAACACGACGATCCCCACGTGTTAAATTTCGCCATACCTACGTTCGCTACGAACGGTAGCCGGGTGGCTCGGCCCCAAGTCCGGACCTTGAGCATGGGCCGGAATTCGGTCGCTTAGCATCCCGGGTGCAGCCCAGACCTCCCGCCCCGCTGGCTCGGGGCAGCTATGGGGGCCGCGCAGAGCTGAGACCCGTATACGTCTAGGCCTCGATACTCGATAGTTCATATGTCAGTCTGCTCTGAGAGCTCCAAGGCGTCGTCAACCTCAATGCCGAGATAGCGCACACCGTGCTCTCCAACTTGCCGTGCCCCAGGAGTAACTGGCACGCTCGGAGATTGCCGGTCCGTTTGTATATCAGCGCCACCTTGGTGCGCCGAAGGCTATGGGTGCCGTAAGCCTGTGGCTCGAGGTCTGCGAGTTGAACCCATCGATCAACAAGCCTGGCGTACTGGCGCGTGGTGAGGTGCTCCCCTGGCCGACTTCGGCTCGGGAAAAGCCAGTCGTCCGGACGATGCCCACGAGCGGCGAGCCAGTTTTGCAGCGCCTGCCGTGTGGGCTCGGTGATCTCAAAGGGAACGGGTCGTCCAGTCTTTTGCTGAACGATTGTCGCGCGCGCCCTGACCGCACCACCCGGGGTCACGTCACTAACACGCAATTTTACGAGGTCGCACCCGCGGAGCTTCGCGTCGATCGCGCAGTTGAAGAGTGCAAGATCGCGCACTTGGCCGCCATTCTTTAGAAGCTGGCGAATAGCCCAAATGTGCTTCGGCTTCAGGGGTGGTTTCGGCCCAATTATGCGGCCGGTATTCCAGGGTTTGGACTGGACGCGGAACAGGTCAGGTTGAGACATGGCTCACCTCTCAAGGCAGACCCCGACGAGGACGAGTTTCTCATGGTCTGGTTAGCCCATTGTGCACCCCAACCACTTGGGCTGAATTGCGCCAGAAGCAGTCTATGGCTTGCTGCCGGAAAGGAGACATTCAGTGCCGTACCTCGACAGTTAAGCCCATCATCCAGATTCGGCGCGGCTGGAGCGAGACGCTCTCAGGTGTGCCCGGCGTCTAGAAGCTTTGCGCTGACTGCCGGCAGACGTCTAAAGACGTATGCTGTTCGGACCTCGTGCCGTCTGAGCCATGCGGGGCTCGGCGTCCGCGGACGGGGATATTTTAAGCAACTGACGATTTGGCTCGCCTGGAGCAAGGAAAGAGGCGAGCCCCATTTCACAAACTGCTGCCTTGCGCTGCCGTAGCCATTCATGCCCGAGCCGTAGTACGCGGTCATAAGGTATGCTGACCAAAGGGCGATCTTTGGACGCGCCCGTGAGAGCCGCCAAGCGAGGACGAGTTCGCGCACTTTAGCGACTAAGAGAGGTTGGCCCCGACGCGGAAAAATGGTGCGCGCGAGCTGCTGCTCAATTGTGCTGATACCGCGCACCCTGATCTTCCCCCGAATTAGTGGACGGGGTTAGGCCGCTCTGCGCTCGGCGTCGGCTGGGCTGATGTAGCCCAGAGCTGAGTGCAAGCGACGGGGATTGTAGAAGCCCTCGATGTACTGGAACAGGTCGCGACGGGCCTGGTCGCGGGTAGCGTAGATCCGATGATGGACCCGTTCGGTCTTGAGGGTGTGGAAGAAGCTCTCCATCGGGGCGTTGTCCCAGCAGTCGCCCTTACGGCTCATCGACGGCGTAATCCCTTGTCGGGCAAGGGCTGAGCGATAGGCCTCGGCGGCGTATTGGATCCCGCGGTCTGAGTGATGGATCAGCCCGGGCGCTGGCCGCTGCCGCTCGATGGCCATGTTCAGAGCCTCGAGAGCGATCTCGGTGTGCAGGGTCTGGCGCATGGACCAGACCAACGATCTTGCGTGTGTGCATGTCCAGGATCGCAGCCAGGTACAACCAGCCTTCGCCCGTCGGGATATAGGTCAGGTCGGCGAGCCAGATCTGGTTAGGGGCCTGAGCCGTGAAGTTCCGGCCGAGCCTGTTGGGCGCGATCGGATAGCCGTGACGGCTGTCTGTGGTCCTGGCCCGACGTGGCAAGGCGGCCAGTCCGCGAAGGCCCGCCCGCCGCATCAACCGCTCAATGCGGCTGCGTCCGACGCGGCGGCCGTGACCCCGAAGGATGGCGTGCACCCGAGGCGAGCCGTAGGTCCCGCTGCTCTCGGCGTGGATAAGGCGGATGTCTTCCAGCAGCGCCCGGTTGGCCGTAGCCCGCCGGCTCTCGGGCCGTCCTCGCCACGCGTAGTAGCCACTGGGCGACAGCCCCAGGACCTCGCACATCACCCGAACCGGCCAGACCTTACGATGCTCATCGACGAACCCGAACTTCACCGGGAGGCCGCTCCGAAGATGAGCGCGGCTTTTTTTAGGATATCGCGCTCCATCCGAAGCCGGTCGTTCTCGCGCTTCAGCCGGGCGTTCTCCGCAGCCAAATCAGACGGCGACGGGGCCACCGCCTGCGTACTGGGGCGCCGCAGCGTCCCCGTCGCCTGCGCCCCGAACTGCATCATCCATCGTCGAAGCACCGTCTCGTGCAGACCCAACTCCCGGGCCACCTCACCAACCGACAGGCCGCTCGAGGCCACACGATCAACAGCCTCCCGCTTGAAGGCCTCCGGAAACACCCGGCGCGTACCGCTCATCTGACACTCCTCTCCAGCTCCGAAAAGCTAGCATGGGTGTCCACCAAAACGAGGGAGGATCAAGCGCCCGTTGATCCTACGCTTCATTCTTACAGCCTTCGCGCTCGCGCTTGTCTTCGCGCTGGTCCTCGTCGTTCGCAATCCGGGCGCGGACTGGTTGAACGTTTTCGCTGAACGTTGGCTAGTCAGCGCTGGCCTGTGTCTCGCGTTAGGGGCGGTGCTCACCGGGCTGTCAGTTGCCTGCGATTGGTTCGCCAACCGCAAGAGGGTGATTGGTCGTGAGATTGGAAAAAGGCCCAGCCAGAGCTTCTGGGATTTCCCATGGCCCTAGTTCCCGGTTTCCACCCTTCTCGGCGGTTCAGCTCGTCCGCTTGTCGCCTGAGCGGCTAGCCAAGGGCTAAGCGACCGCTTGGCGCTAGCAGGGGTCATTGCCGCGGCGCAGGGAAGCGGGAACTCGTGGCCAATCGATGGAAACGCCGCGGACACCAAATCTCGCTTACGGCCGGCGCGACGTCACCCCGAACGACCCATTTTGTGGAGGCCGTTGCTTCAGGGCGCGCCGGCTGCCGCTCTAGGAGCTCGCCTCCAGGCGGCGCACTTCGTCCAGGGATTCCAGCACGAGGCGCCGCCCTTCCCGCTCGGCGCCCTCCGGATCGCCGACGGCGATCGCGCGCGCAATCTTGCGCCAGCCGGCCGCGGAGCGTCGGCGCCGCGCGGCCGAACTCATTGGCGCCCACAGGATCGCCACCTCCCGCTCGAGCTCCTGGGAGAGTTCGGACACGTAGGGTGCGGACGCCAGGGTCCCGATCAGTTCAGTGAGGCGCCGACGGGCGCGGATATAGTCGCCGACCTGGGCCTGGTCGTCGCCCGCGACGTCGGCCAGCACCTCGGCGCCTTCGACAATGGCGTCCACCAGGGCGGGCGGGCGCTGGGCGCGTTCTGCGGCGAGGCGCACGAAGAGCCCGCCGATCTCCGCCCGCAAGCGAAAGTGCGCCTCCAGGGCCCGGGCGTCCATCTGGGCGACGACAGCGCTGGTGCGCGGCGCGATCGTGACCAGCTTTTCGCGTTCGAGGCGGCGCAGCGCCTCCCGGACCGGGCCGCGGCTGCAGCCGAAGGCGACGGCCAGCGGGGCTGCGCGCAGGGGATCGCCGGGTTTGAACTCGCCGGACTGGATCCGGTCGCGCAACACACCGGCGATCTGACCCGGCAAGCCTTCCGGCAGGCGCTCGGCCAGGGCGGTGAGCGGCGCGGTCGCGGCCAGAAAGGCGTCCAGACGGCCGGCCATCCTAGGCGAGCCCCACTATGGCCCGCTGAAGCGAGACGCGCTTCAGGATGTCGGTCAGCCGGTCGCCCGCCGTCTGACGGGCCGCCTCGAGGGCGGCCTGCTCCTTGATCAGCCGCGTCCAGGCGGTCCCCTCGCCTGGCGGCGGAGCCTGCGCGCCGGACGCCGCCAGGAGGGGGAGCAACTGGCGCCAGACGCGGTCGACCTCGCCGAGCGGCGCCTCCCGGGCCGAAATCACGCTGGCGCCGCGCCGCTCGAGCACAACGACGGCGCCATGCGCCTGCAGGCGGCCGATGGCTTCTCGGGCGGCCGACTGGGTGCAGCCGCAGGCCTCGACGATCCATCGCTCGGGTAGCCGCTCGCCCGGTTGAAGCTCGCCGGCGAGCACCGCCCGCAGGACGGTCTCGACGATCGGATCGAACGCCCCCTCGCCCGTGGACTCGTGATGCGCGCCAGCCGACAAGGCGTCTCCTTCAGGCGGCCAGGAGCGGCCGGCGGCGATCATCGCCGATTCTCCCGCCGCGCGCCGGGTCAGGCCAGGAGCGAACGCACCCCGGCAAGCAGCGCGCGTCCGGTCGCGGCCACCTGCCCGGCGTCGACGCACCGCATGTCATCATTCGGCGAGTGATGGAAGCGGTGCGCGCCCAGGACGCCGAAGACGCTGGGATAGCCTGCCGCGAGGATCTCCCCAAGTTCGCCGCTGGCCCCGGCCGCGTCGTCGTACACCGCCTCCAGCCCCGGCTGCCCCGCGACGGCCCCTCGGAGCGTCGCGACCAGTTGCGGGCGCGCGACCAGAAAGCGCTGCGGATCCACGCTGGGCAGCGGCGCGAGGCGCCCGTCGACCTCGTGCCAATCCCGTGCGGCAAGCGCCGCCCCCAGATGGACCCAAAGGGCGGTGTCGCCCGGGCGGGGCGCCATGGCGCTGTGCAGGAACACCTCGCCGCCGTGGTTCTCATACTCGTGGCCCGACGTCGCCACGAAGGTCAGGTCGAGGGGGCAGGCCCGGCTCGCCCAGCGCGCCAGGCCAAGCCAGGCGGCGACGCCGCCGCCGCGCTCGCCCATGCAGCCGAACCAGCCGGACCGCGGCGTGGAGACCACCAGTCGACGCCCCGCGCCGCGTTCCAGACGGCAGACCAGATTGTAGGCGCTCCGGCGGCCGGCGCGGCCTTCGATCCGCAGGCGGGCGGCCTCGCCCCGGGCGGCTGCGGCCGACAGCCGCTCGCCGTCGCGCGCGCCGACCGCCAGGATGGGAAAGGGCTCCACGGCGTCGACCTCCGCATTGAGCGCCAACGCCTCGCCGCTCGGCCCGTCGGTAATGAGCACCAGCGCGCCGACCCCGCTCCGCGCAGCCGCGTCGACGGCGTTGCGGATCGCGCCCGACCGCCGCGTGGACCACCGTCGATGTGGCAGGCGCACGACGGCGATCGCGCCCCGCGCGGCCGCCTGCGCTTCCTCGCCCTCGAGCCGGACGAGCGGCGCGGAAAGGCCGCCCGGCGGCGTGAGCCGCACCGGCCCCTGGGCGAGGACCGAAACGCTTTGATCTCCCAGCGCCAGTTCGACCGCCTCGGCCTCGAAAAACGGAACCTGGAGCGCCTGACGTTCGACCTCGAATCCCAGCGCCTGGAGCGCGCCGGCGAGCCAGTCGCCGGAAGCCTCGTCGCCCGGGCCGCCGGAGGCTTTCGAGCCGAACCCCTCGTACCGCACGAGATCGGCTTGAACCCGCCGGACGGCGAACACCTCTTCGCCGCCGGAATCGGCCATCGCGCCCTCAAGGCTCAGAGCGCCCGCGCCGGCCCCCAGAATGACGCCGCGGCGGGTGGTCGTATCGAACTGATCCATCGACGTCGACCTAGGCGGACGCTCGTCGTGATGTCAATAATCGACACTCCTGGAGATTGAGGATTCCATGCGCACGCTCCTTATTGCCATCGCCGCTCTGCTATCCGCCGCCCTTCCCGCCCGGGCGACGCCCGACCCCTGCCAGACCTTGACGGCCTATTCGGAGGAACGCGGCGGCATGAGCCTCCTGGTCCTCGCCGACGGCCGGACGGTGTGCGAGGCCTATGCGCAAGGCGCGAGCGCGTCGACGCCCCTGCCGCTCTACTCCGGAACCAAGAGCCTCGTCGCCATGATGGCCGCCGCCGCCGTCGAGGACGGGCTCCTCTCGCTTGATGAGCCGGCGGCGGACACCCTGTCCGAGTGGCGCCAGGATGCGGCCAGATCCCGCGTCACCCTACGGGATCTGCTCTCGATGTCGGCGGGCCTGCCGAGCCGCGTGGGCGACGTGCCGACCTACGCCGCCGCGATCCAGGCGCCGTTCGACGCCGCGCCCGGAGAGCGGTTCCAGTATGGGCCGGCGCCCTATCAGGCGTTCGGCGAGATCATGCGCCGCAAGCTTTCCGCCGCGGGGCAGGCGCCCGATCCCCTCGCCTATCTCCAGCGGCGCGTGCTCCGGCCAGCCGGCGCGGCGGCCCCGGCCTGGCGGCGCGGCGCCGACGGCGAGGCGATGATGCCGCAGGGCGCGGCCATGACCGCGCGCGATTGGGCCCGGATCGGCGAGAGCGTGCGCGTCGAGCCCGCCCGCTTCCGGGCGCTCTTCGCGCCGTCAGCGACCAATCCGTCCTATGGCCTGGGCTGGTGGCTCCCCAACCGGGGGCCCGACGGCTCCATGCCGGCCACCGACCTTGCGGACGCCGGCGCAGCGATCCCCCGCGATCTCGTCATGGCCGCCGGCGCCGGAGACCAGCGCCTCTATGTGATCGCCTCGCGCAAGCTCGTCGTCGTGCGACAGGCGCGGCTGGACCTGCGCGCGCCTGGCCGCTGGTCGGACGCCGCGTTCGCGGAGCTCGCCCTGGCGCTCGCTACGCCATAATGTCAATTATTGACACTTTAGCGCGACGTGCATTACACGCGCTCCCATCGCTTGGAACGATCCAGAACACCTTGGGGGATGATGTCGATGACCAGCCACAAACGAGCCGCCTTCGCGTGCGCCAGCGCCATTTCGCTGCTGGCCGGTGAAGCGGCCGCTCAGGCCGAGCGGCAGGAGCCGGCGGAAGTCGGCGAGGTGGTCGTCACCGCCCGCCGGCGTGAAGAGCGCCTGATCGACGTGCCCGTGGCCGCCTCGGTCGTTTCGGCCGCCGCCCTGGCCGAGCGCGGCGGCGCGATCTCAACCGGCGAACTTCTCGCCGGGCAGCCCAGCGTGCGCTTCAACAATCTCACCTCGTCGATCACCTCCGAGGTCTCCATGCGCGCCTCGTCGACCGCCCGCGCCACCAACGGCGATCCGAGCGTCGGCCTGTATCGCAACGGCGCCTACATCGGCGGCGGCGCGATCGGCGGCCGCAACTTCTCGCGCCTGGACATGTTCGACATCGGCCGTGTGGAGGTGCTGCGCGGCACCCAGGGCGCGCTCTACGGGCGCAACGCCGTCGGCGGCGCCGTCAACATCGTCTCGGCCCGTCCCGAGTTCAGCAACGGCGGCTACGTCGACGCCAAGTACGGCGTGGAGACGCAGCGCGCCCAGGTGCAGGCCGCGGTCAACCTGGCCGCCAGCGACGAACTCGCCTTCCGCTTCGGCGCCGACTACGTGCATCAGGATGACGGCTTCTTCTACAACCCCGTCAACGACGTGCACTTCGACCAGGAGAAGGGCCTCGGACTGCGCGCCCAGGCGCGCCTCGCCAAGGGCCCGGCCGACGTCACCCTGCTGGTCGAGCACCAACAGCTGACCACGCCGACCATCACCTACCAGATCGCCATCCCGGCCGGCTCGGCCGGGTTCCCGCGCGGCTACATCCAGGACCAGTTCGCCTATCCCTGGAACACGCCCCCCCTGGCCAAGCAGAACATCAGTGCGGCCATGCTGTCGGCGCAGGTCGACCTGGGCTGGGCCGAGTTCAGCTCCACCAGCCTCGTGCGCGTCCGTGAGTCGATGTACGCCCTCGACAGCGACGGGGTTAACCCGCAGGAGCTGGCCCGCGCCCGCGCCGCCGGCCAGGTGGCGCCCGCCACCCCCATCGATCCGAACGGCGCCTCGGTCACCGCCGATCGCACCAAGACGCTGAGCCAGGACGTCCGCCTGTCCGGCCAGGCGCTCGAGGGTCGCCTCGACTGGCTGGCCGGCGCAGAGGTCATGTCCCAGGAAAGCCGCTACTCGGTGACCCTCGGCCGCACGCCCACCGCCGCCGCGCCTTCGGTCGGCACCGTGGAGGCGGCGGTCCAGAACTATGAATCCTGGGCGGCCTACGGCGCGCTCACCTACGACCTGACCGACGATCTCAGCCTGACCGGAGAGCTGCGCTACACCTCCGACGACAAGACCCTCACCTCGCGCCTGCGCGATCGGATCACCAACCAGCTCGCAGGGGGCGCGGCGCGGATCGTCGACGGGACCAGCTCGCCGGAGAACCTGTCCTACAACGCCACGCTCGCCTATAGCCTGCCGCTGAACCTGCTCGCCTACGGCAAGGTCGGCACCAGCTACCGCGCCGGCGGTTTCAATCGAAATCTGGGCGACCTGCGCCAACCCGTCGTGGTGCCGGTGGCCTACGACGACGAGACGTCGCGCAGCTACGAACTTGGCGTGAAGGGCGCGCCGCTGTCGGGCGTCTACGTCGCCCTGGCCGGCTACCGCACCGAGATGACCGATATGATCGCCCAGCTCGACAACGGCTGCCGGGTGACCAATCCCGTCTGCCCCGTGGCCGCGACCTCCTTCCTCACCAATGCGGGCGACGCCCGCTCCTGGGGCGTCGAGGCCGAGATCTCCGGTCGCTACGACCTGGGCGACGGCCAGCTGCGCCTGTCGCTCAACGGCTCGCGCCAGGGCGGCGAGGTGACCAGCGGACGCTATGCGGGCCTGTCGCTGCCGCAGACGCCGGGCTGGCTGGCCTCCGCCGAAGCCAACTACCGGGTCCCGGTCGCCGGCGTCGAAGCCTTCGGCAACATCGCCTACAACGCCCAATGGGGCGGCGTGCAGGAGCTGAGCGCCGCCACGCCGAAGCTGTCCGACTTCCAGGTGGTCAATGCTAGGCTCGGCGTCGACCTGGGCCGGATCCAGGTGGCGGCCTATGTCGAAAACCTCTTCGACACGGTCTTCATCGTCGCCCAGGACGCGACCGTTCGGCGCTACAGCCGCCCCCGCCTCAGCGGCCTCCAGCTGCGGTACAGCTGGTGAGCCCCCGCGCGCCAGATCGGCGCCGGGTCCTGGCCGGCGCCGCCGCGGCTTTCGCCGCGGTCCCCGCGTCGGCCTGGGCCGCGCCGTCCGCGCTGCGTGCGGCGGCCCGGGAGCTCGCCCTCTACAGTCTGCCGCTGATCGAGATGGCCGGCACGCGCGGGCGGGCTTTCCGCAACGGCCTCGTCGCCAACCGCTTCCGCCATGTCCGCAAGCTGACCGACGCCCGGACCCAGACCGTCACCCAGCCGAACAATGACACGCTCTATTCCTCGGCGTGGCTGGATCTGTCGGCGGGGCCCGTGCGCCTCGCCCTGCCCGAGGCCGGCGAGCGGTACGTCTCGCTGGCGCTCATGGACATGTTCACCAACAACTTCTCGGTCCTGCACGCGAGCACGGCCCGCGAGGCGACCCTCATCGGTCCCCATGCGCCGGACCTGCCGGGCGCCATTCGCGCGCCGACCGACTGCGTCTGGGCGCTCGGCCGGACCCTGGTCGCCGGTCCTGAAGACCTCCCGGCGGCTCACAGCGTCCAGGACGGCCTTTCCATCGCGGGTCCGCCCGGCCGCACGCCTGCGGCGGCGCCCGCCCGCACCGCGCCCTGGCCGGTCTTCTTCGCCGGCGTCCAGGCGCTCCTCGCCGAGGCCCCGCCTCCGCCCGCAGACGCCGACCGGCTCGCAGCTTTCGCCGCCGCGGGCCTGCCGCCGGCCGCGGGCTTCGATCCGTCCCGTTTCTCGCCGGACGAAGGCGCTCAGATCGCCGCCGGCCTCGACGAGGCCCTCGACATCGCCAGGCAGGGCGATGCGGCGGGGGAGCGCCGCGGCGGCTGGCTCTATCCCAAGCCCAACCTCGGCCGCTTCGGCGAAGACTATCGCTATCGCGCCCAGATCGCGCTGAGCGGCCTGGCGGCCCTGCCCGTGGACGAGGCCCTCTACCTGCGCGCCGTAGCGCCCGACGGCCGATCCGAGCTGGACAGCCGGCGTCCCTGGCGGCTGCGCCTTCGGGCCGACGCTCGGCCGCCCGTGGACGGCTTCTGGTCGCTGACCATCTACGAAGCCACGGCCGAGGGGCAGGCCTTCCTGATCGACAACCCGCTGGATCGATACGCGATCGGCGACCGCACGCCGGGCGTCGCCGGACCGAACGGGGACATCGACATCCTGATCTCGCCGGCCGCCCCTAGCCCCGAAGAGCCGGCGATCTGGCTGCCCGCCCCGACCTCGGGCCGACCGTTCCTCCTGAACTTCCGCGCCTACCGCCCCAAGCCGGCGATGCTTGACGGCGGATATCGCCTGCCCGGCTTGGAGCCCGCCTAGCGCCAGGCTCGCTGGCGCGCGCCGCGCAGTCGCCTTCACGCGTACCTGCAATCGCCGCGCTCGCCTCGCACGTATGGGGATCTCGCGAAACGGCCGCGAGATCGCCAAGCTTGGTTTGGGAAAAGAGGCGCACGGACCGTGCTGATATTCCGGCGGCCACGCACCTTGAGCCCTTGATCGTCGCTGATTGTCAGGTGCGGGACCGTACGTCAGCTTGGCGCCAGTTGCGGTCATTGGGTGACGGCCGGATTCCGGACATTCCTCAGCCGGGACGAAGGTCCGGTTCCAGTCCACTAGCCACGGCTTAATCCGACCCACCGCGGACGTTTAGTGGGTCTGCTGCTTCATTGGCTAACAACCGCCGCAGCAAGTCCTAGGCTCAGCCATCTCCTCGATGCTGACGGAGTCTGAACCGGGTCCATGCCCGCGGTGACCAGGTCTCAGACTCTGGTCGAGCTAGTCGCGTGCGTCATCTACATCCGAGCGCTGCCCAAACTGAGATGACGAGGCCCGCAGGCCACTCAGGCGCGCTCTTTGAACTCACGGCGGTCGCTGGCCGCTACGCCGTAGCGTTCCCATCATCGCCCGAGGCGCCACGCAGGATTTCAACGCCACCCTTGATGGCAATCCCAGCGACCAGCATGCCAACCACCAAGTCTGGCCAAGACTGGTTCAGCCACAAAACCAAAGCCCCGGCGATCAGAATGCCGCCATTGGAGGCAAAGTCGTTCAGGCTAAAAATCTCAGCCGCCTGCATGTTCACATCGCCCGATGTGTCCCGCCGCAAGATGACGAGACAGCTCAGGTTCACGGCAGCTGCGACGAGGGCCAGCCCCATCATGGTCCAGCCGACAGGCTCAGTGCCGAACCACCATCGCCGCGTAACATCGACCAGCACCCCTGCAGCGAACACCAGCAAAAGGATGCCTGATAGACGCGCCGCGCGACGCTTCCAGACGACATTGCGCCCAATCGCGATAAGGCTGATCAGATAGACAACAGAGTCCGACGCATTGTCGACCGCGTTGGCCAACAGCGCGCTGGAGTCAGCCAGGATGCCGCCGACACCGAGCCCCAGGAACAGAAGCGCATTGAGGATCAGAACGACCAGCAACGTCCGCCGTTGCTGCTCGTTCGTCGAGATCGGTTTGCTCAATCTTCCAGTCCTTCAGAAGCTCGATGCCGAACGGCCTTGGCGGCGAAGGTCGGCAGTACAAGCAGGGTCAAAGCCGTCGCGGTCAGAAGACCACCAATGACAACAGTCGCGAGCGGCTTCTGCACCTCGGCGCCGGCGCCATGCGCCAAGGCCATGGGAATGAAGCCGACGATAGCGACCAGCGCGGTCGTTAGCACCGCGCGCAGTCGGCTTGCGGCGCCTTCGATCGCCGCCATATGGGCGGACAATCCCTCGTCAAGCCGTTGGCGGATGGCCTGCATAAGCACCAGCCCGTTCAGGGTGGCCACGCCGGACACTGCGATGAAGCCGACGGCCGCCGAGACGGAGAATGGCATGCCCCGCAACAGGAGCGCCAAGGCCCCGCCGACGAGGGCCAGCGGCACGCAGGCGAAGACTAGGCCAGCCTCCGCGAACGAACCCAGGGCCACGAACAACAACACACCAATCAAGACGAAGACGACCGGGATGACCAAACCGAAGCGCTGCTCAGCCCGCTTCAGGTTTTCGAACTGACCACCCCAATCCAGATAGACCCCGGCTGGAAGTTCGATCTCCGCCACCCGGTTCTGGGCCTCAGCGACGAACCCACCCAGGTCGCGGCCGCGAACATTCGCCTGGACCACCATGCGGCGGCTGCCGTTCTCGCGGCTGATCTGGTTTGGGCCCTCGCCGGTCTGGATCCGCGCCACCGAGGACAGCGGCACGATGACGCCGGTGTCCGAAACGATCGGCAGGGCCGCCAGCGCCGCCGGATCGTTACGGGCGTCGTCGGGCAGGCGGACGACGACGTCGAAGCGGCGGTCGCCCTCCAAAATGCGCCCGGCCTCGGCGCCGCCGATGCCGATCGAAACCGCCTCGCTGACGTCCGCTGCCGACAGTCCGTAGCTGGCGGCGGCGATGCGATCGACGCTGACGGTCAGGGTGGGCAGGCCGGAAGCCTGTTCCACCCGCACGTCCGCAGAGCCGGTCGTCTCACGCAGAGAGGCCGCCACCTGATCCGCCACGCGCTGAAGCGTGTCGAAGTCGTCGCCGTAGACCATGACGGCCAGATCGGTGCGGACGCCGGAGATCAGCTCGTTGAAACGCAGTTCGATCGGCTGGCTGAACTCGAAATTGTTGCCGATTTGCTGGGCCGCGACACCTTCGATCCGCTCGATTAGAGCCTCCTTTTCGAGGCCTTGATCGGGCCAGTCCTTCCGATCCTTCAGCACGATGACACTGTCGGAAATATTTGGCGGCATCGGGTCCACGGCCGCCTCAGCCGTGCCGGTGCGAGAGAACATGGTCTCCACCTCCGGCTGGGCCGAAATGGCGCGCTCGAGCGCCATCTGCATGGCTAGAGACTGCTCCAACGAAGCCGAGGGCACGCGCAGCGCCTGCATGGCGATGTCGCCTTCGTCGAGTGTCGGGATGAACTCGCGCCCCAGTGACATGAAGGAGACGGCGCCGATGACGAGGGTGGCGACCGCCGAGATCAGCACGATCTTGGGCCTTGCGACCGCCGCCTCGATAGCGGGCTCGATAAACCGGCGGGCGAACTGCAGGATGCGGGTCTCGTGTTCGACGGCCTGTCCATCAGTACCGACGTGAACGGACTTGGGATCGCGCACGAGCAACGCCGTCATGGCGGGCACGAAGGTGAAGGAGAAGATGAAGGCTCCGACCAGGGCCAGCATGACAGTGGCGCCCATGGGCTGGAACGTCTTGCCCTCGACGCCTTCCAGCATCAGCAGCGGCGCAAACACGAGCAGGATTATTAGCTGGCCGAAGGCGGCGGGCTTGACCATCTGGCGCGCGGACTGGACCGCGACGTCCAGACGCTCATGCCGGGTGAGCATCCGCCCGACCGCCGCGCGACGTTGGGTCAGCATCAACAGGGTGTTCTCGATCACGACGACCGCCCCATCGACCATCAGGCCGAAGTCGAGGGCGCCCAGGCTCATCAGGTTTCCGCTGATGCCGAACCGGTTCATGCCGATGACGGCGAACAGGAAGGACAGCGGGATCATCAGGGCGGTTATCGTTGCGGCGCGAATGTTGCCGAGCAGCAGGAACAGCACGACCACGACCAGAAGCGCCCCCTCGGTCAGGTTCCGGGCCACGGTCGAGATGGTCGAGTTGACCAGTTCGCTGCGGTTCAGCACCGGCAGGGCGACGATGCCCGGCGGCAGGCTGTCGTCCACCTCCGCCAGCCGTTCGGCGGCGGCCTGGGCCACGGTCCGGCTGTTGCCGCCCGCGATCATCAGGGCCGTGCCGAGAACCGCTTCGTGCCCGTCTCGGCTGGCGCCGCCCAGGCGCGGGGCCTGACCGATCTCGACCGTGGCGACGTCGGCGACCCGGACGACCAGACCGCCACGATTGACGACCGGGGCCTGAGCCAGATCGTCGATGGTCAGCGCCAGGGCATCGGTGCGGACGACCAGGGCCTCGCCCGCGCGCTGGATATAGCCAGCGCCGGCCTGGGTATTGGCGCGCTCGACCGCCTCGACCAGATCGGCGAGGCCGAGGCCATAGGCGGCAAGCTGCGAGGCATTGGGTCGGACGGCGTATTCCTTGACGTAGCCGCCGACCGTATCCACCCCGGCCAAGCCGGATGTGGTTCGCATCTGCGGCGCGATGATCCAGTCCTGGACCGTGCGCAGATAGGTCGCGCGCTGTTCGGGCGTGGTCAGTCGCTCGCCCTCGGGCGTCAGATAGACCCCGCCCGCCTGCCACCCCGGCTGGCCCGGTCGGGCCAAGGTTTCGGTCGTGAACGGCACATAATCGACCGTCCACATCAGCACCTCGCCCAGGCCCGTGGTGATCGGCGACAGGCCGGGCTCCACGCCTTCGGGCAGGCCCTCCGACGCGGCAGCGAGCCGTTCGGCGACCTGCTGGCGGGCGAAGTAGATGTCGGTCTGGTCGGTGAAGATCGCGGTGATCTGGCTGAAGCCATTTCGCGACAGCGACCGGGTGCTAGTCAGGCCTGGGATGCCGGCCAGGGCAGTCTCCAGCGGATAGGTGACCTGGCGCTCGATCTGCTCGGGCGCGAGGGCCGGGGCGACCGTTGTGATCTGCACCTGACGGTTGGTGATGTCGGGCACCGCGTCGATGGGCAGCTTGGTAAGTTCGAAAAGACCCAGGGCCGCGACAAGGCTGACGGCGATGATGACGAACCAGCGGAACCGGACCGACGCTTGGATGATGGCTGTAAACATGGTCGTCGCCCCTAGTGGCCGTGCTCGGCCTCGCCCTTGGCGAGTTCGGCTTTCAGGAGGAAGGCGTTAGCCCCGGCGATGCGTTCGGCCCCGGTCAGGCCGCTCAGGATCTCCGTGCGATCTCCCGCCTGCCGACCCGCGAGGACCGGAACGGCCCGGAAGCCTTCAGCGGTGCGAACGAATACGACGTTGGCCCCCTCGACCGTCTGCACGGCCTCGGACGGAACGGTGAAGCCGCCGACGGCCTGGCCGGTGACGATGCTACCGGACACCGCCGACCCCGCCGGGGGCAGCACGCCTCCCGTCGGACGCGCGCGAATGACGGTCGCGCCGCTCTCGGCGCCGGCTCCGGCGGCGACGCCGGTTACCACGGCGTCGAACTCCCCGGCTGGTCCCTGCACCCGAATAGCGCTGCCCGCGCGCACCTGGACCGCGAGCGCCGGCGGGGCGTTGAAGACGATCTCGACCCGCGCGGGGTTGGTGACCTCTGCGATCACCCCGCCCTGGGCCGCGAAACCGCCCGGCCCGACCTGGACACTGGTGACCACGCCCGAGATGGGGCTTGTCACGCTCAGCCGACCGGAGGCGTTGGGCGATCCGGCCGCCGATGCGCGGGCGCGGGCGGCACGGGCCGCCGCCTGGGCGCTGAGCGCCTGGGCATGGGCGACCTCGGCATCGCGACGGGCCACGACGCCCTGATCGGCCAAGCTCTCTTCGCGACTGTGCGCCTGTTCGGCGGCGATGGCGTTGGCATCGGCCGCATCGGCGTCAGCGCGAAGGCTGGCGGCGTCGCCGCTGAAGAGAATGGCCAGAGACTGCCCGGCGCGCACGGACTGACCCGGCGCGACCAGAACGCGCTCGACCCGTCCGCCGACGGACGCCGCGACGGCGGCTCTGGCGTCGATCATCGGTTCAACCCGGCCCGACAGGCGGGTTTCGCCGCCGCCGCCGCCGGTCACGGCGACGATCGCGATGTTGGCGGCGGTGATCTGGGCCGCCGTCAGCACGACGACCCCTTCTTCGCCGCCCTCTTCCTCGCCCTCGGCGTGTTCGCCTTCCTCCTCGGAATGCCCGGCTTCACCCTCCGCCGCCGGAGCCTCGGCGGGTGGGCGGGTCATGGCATAGAGCCCGGCGCCGCCCAGGACGACGACGGCGGCGACCCCGGCCATCAGCCAAGTCTTGTTGATCGGTGATGTGCGTTTCATAGCGATGTTCCAAAGGGGGCGCGGCCTTGCAGGCGCGCGAGGTCGATTTCGGCCCGGACCCGCGCAAGGCGGGCGTCCACGGCGGCGTTGCGGGCGGCGATGAGGGCGGCGCGGGAAGACCGCAGTTCGAGTTGGGAGATGCGTCCCGCCTCGAACCCGATCCGCGAGAGGCGATAGGCTTCCTCCGCGGCCGTGACGCCGGCGTCGCTGGCGGTGACGCGGCTGACGGACGCTCTCAGACGGGCTTCGGCGGCGTTGCGATCCGCCTCCGCTTCCTGACGCGCGCCCATCAACCGGGCGTCGGCGGCGCGGAAGTCCGCCTGGGCGGCTTCGATATTACCCCGGTTCCGGTCGAACAGAGGCAGAGGGAGGCTAAGCCCGAAGGTCAGGGCGGTCGCGTCCTCGGCCTCGTAGCGACGCACCCCGACCGAGGCGCGGACATCGGGCCGGGCGCGGATGCGTTCGACCTCAATCCGGCTTTCGGCCGCCGCCCGCTCGGCCTCGGCCACGCGGACCAGGGGCGTCGCGTCGGGCGTCACGGGCGCTGCGGCGGGCACCCGGTCGATCAGGCTGGTGTCGATCGAGGTGACCGGCGTTGGCAGCATTGCCACGGCGGTCAGCCGCGCGAACGCCGCGTCCCGTTCCGCCTCGGCCTCATCGAGCGTCGCGCGGGCAGCGGCGGCTTCGCTCTCGCCCTGTATGCCGCGCAGCAAGGGCTCGCGCCCCTCTTCGACCAGGATCAGCGCCGCGCGGGTGTCGGCGATGGTGACCGTCAAGGCCTCCTCGGCCAGCTGGAACCGCCGCTGGGCGGCTTCTGCCTCCGCATAGACCAGGGCAAGCCTCGCCCCCGCCTCGACGGTCGCCAGATCACGCCTCAGCCCCGCTGTGCCGGCCTCGGCTCTCGCGACCTCGACCCGCGCGCCGCGACGCCCCCACAGTTCCAGATCCTGGGACAGCGACAGAGTTGTCTCGGCGTTGTCGTAGCCGGAGAAAGGACCTCTGCCGAAGGCGTTCTCCGCCTCCAAACCCAGTTCAGGGTTAGGACGGACCCGTGCCTGACGGACTCGCGCCTCGGCCGCGTCGAGCAGAGCGCCGGCCTCCACAGTGGTCGGCGTCAGGCCGATGCGTTCAAGCAGCGCCTCGAACGAAGGCGCGGGATCGGCCCAGGCCGGGCCGGTGACCGCCGTCGCCATCGCGACCACGGCGCAGCCGGTCGCGAGACGCGACCGGCCAGATTTCAGGGGTGGCATGTTCCATATCCCAGCAATTCCAGACGATTGACGCGCGCCAAAGGGCGCAGGGCATCGTCAGGCTCTGGGAGGGCGTTCCAGGCCGCTGGGCGCGCGAGACGCCAAGGGCTCGTCAGTCGGTCGCAACAGGCTTGGAGCGACTGTCGCCGTCATCGCGACGGATTGGATCGAAGAGGGCATCGCGGTGCCGCCGTGATGGCAGTGGCCGTGCGAGCAGATGGCGTGACTGTCAAGATCATCGACAGGATCGGCCGGGGTTTCCCTCACAGTCTCCGAGGCGTGGGCGGTCGCCATTTCCGGGGCGCAGGTCGCGGCCTCGACGGCGGACACGAGGACGAACAGGGCCAGGAACGACGCGAGTAGCGCCGCCATCCAACCTTGTCTGGCCGAGAAAAATCCCATGGCCTCCCATAACACGGTCCGCCGCCACTGCAATTGCACCATAGTCGACCCGTTGCGTCCTTTTATCATGACTGGGTCTGCGGCTGGCGTGTGGCCGCCTTCAGCTCTGCCCGCGACTGGCTGACGATCGACCAAGCGGATTGCAGGAACACCGCGGCGAGGATGCCGCCGGCGATCAGGTCGGGCCAGCGCGAAGCGGTCAGCCAGACCAGGCCCCCGGCGGCGGCCACGACCAGGCTCTCGATCAGGTCGTTGCGCGTGCAGAGCCAGACCGAACGGACATTGGCGTCGCCGTCGCGGTGACGCACGAGCAGCAGGGCGGCGACGGCGTTGGCGAGGAAACCAAACAGGCCCAGGCCGGTGATCACCGCCCCTTCGGGCGGCGCGCCCGAAACCGCCCGCCAGATGGCGAAGCCGAGGATGAACACGGCGAGGAGTCCCAGGCTTGCGCCCTTGAGCAGGGCGGCGCCGGAACGGACCTGCACGGACTTGCCGATCGCCCACAGGCTGATGGCGTAGGTCGCGCTGTCGGCGAGGAAGTCCAGCGCATTGGCCCCGAGAGACGCCGAGCCCTGGGCCAGGGCACCGCCCGCCACGGCCGCGAAGGCCACGGCGTTGATGGCGATCACAGCCAGCAGGATGCGGCGGTAGGCGGGCGAGGCGCCGTCGAACTTGACGGTCGCGCCGCAACAGGCGGCGGCGGGTCTGTCCTGGATCAGGGGCTCGGTCATCAGAGGCTCCGGCTGGGCGTCGGACGACCTATGCATCCTCTAGCCGCTAGAGGATCAAGCGGTTATTCTTCACGCCATGGCTTCTTCCGTCCCCTCGCCTCTTCGATCCATCGGCACGCTGGCTACGGCTACGGGCGTGAAGGTCCCGACCATCCGCTTCTATGAGCAGATCGGGCTTCTGGCGCCACCGCCCCGGACAGCCAGCGGCCGGCGGCTGTATGACGACGCCGCCCTGCGCCGGCTGTCCTTCATCCGTCATGCGCGTCAGCTGGGGTTTGACCTCGACGCCATCCGCTCCCTGCTCGATCTGTCCGACCATCCGGACCGACCCTGCGGCGAGGCCAATGCGATCGCCGAGCGTCATCTGTCCGACGTCACGGAGAAGATCGCGCAACTCCAAGCGCTGCGCACCGAACTGTCGCGGATGTCGGCGGAATGCGCTGGCGGCCGGGTCTCGGCCTGCAAGGTGATCGAGGTGCTGCACGATCATGATCTGTGCGCGGCGGAGGATCACCGGGCGTCCACGGTCGCGGACTTCAGAGCTTGAGCTTGGCCCACCGGCGAGGCGCGCTCTTCCGCCCAGGTGCGGTCTAGGCGCTGCATCTGCGTCCTTCTCTCCACAAGTGGCAAATTGCCTTCAACGGCAACGAAAGTTCAGGCTGACTTTGCGGAACCCCCTCCGCCAAGCCTCGGAATCAGCTGGATGTAGGTCAATGCGGCCAGCAGTTCGATCAAGGTCTGGGTGACGATGATCGCCAGAACCAGGGGAATGGCTCCCGGCAGGACCCCGGCCAGCGGAACGACCAGCGAGTTGCGGCTGCCGGCGCTGAAGGCGACGGTGCGACGGCCTCCGGCGTGAGACGCGCCTCGCGAGACGGCCGAACCCATGATAGGGCAAGCACGGCAAAGGCCACATAGAACGGCACGACATTCAATGTCCGTCCAGGCTCGGCCCGAAGTGCGGCACGACGGCGGCGACCACGATGAACAACAGCAGGACCGTCGCAAGCCTGGGCGCCAGGCCGAGCTAGGCTGACACTCGCTCCCCCGCCGTGCGTCTCGCCGCCCAGGCCTGCACTCCGGCCGCCAGCGCGAAGGGAATGGCGATCAGCCAGATAAAGGCCCGCCTGAAAGCGGACGTTCTGAACAACAGCTAAGAGCCCATCTGCGACCTTGGCAAAAATGGCCTGCTCAAGCCCGCCGCGCCTACTCTGATGCAGCCTCCGGCTTCACCTTCGTCACCTCGTCCAGGTGATCTGACCACCAGCGCATCATGGTACGGCGCCCGCTAAGCCATTCGGCGGCGTTGTAGACGGAGCGGATGTCGCCCTCGGCGTGGGCGAGTTGGAGTTCGATCCAGTCGCGGTTGAACTCCTGCTCATTGAGCACGGTGGAGGCCGTAGAGCGGAACCCGTGCACGGTCGCGCGCCCATGGTAGCCCATGCGATAGATCGCATAGATCATCGTGTTCTCGGAGATCACGCCGCTGCGGGTCGGGGCCGGGAACAGTAGTTCGGAACGGCCAGCTGCTTCCTTGATCTCGGCCAGGATTTTGACCACCTGCGGCGTCAGGGGCACCAGGTGGTCACGGCGCATCTTCATGCGCGACGCAGGAATTCGCCAAAGCGCCACCTCTCCTTCCAGGTCTTCGAACTCGGACCAGCGCGCGAAGCGGACCTCGGACGTGCGGACGAAGGTGTGGATCAACAGCTCGAGGGCGAGCTTCGTCTGCGCCGCGCCGTTGTAGACGGCGAGGTCTTGCATGAACTGCGGAAGGTCCTTCGGGAGGATGGCGGAGCGCCGTTTGGCCGGCGGTGCGCTCTTCAAGGCGCCGCGGAGATCGGCGGCGGGATCCCTGGGGCACACCCCCAAGGCGACGCCGTATCGGAAGATCGCGCTGGCCATCTGCAGCACCCTGCGAGCCATTTCTGGCGCACCTCGGCCCTCAATGCTGCGGATCGTCGAGAGCAACTCGACGGGCTCAATCTCAGCGATGGGCCGACGCCCCAGATAGGGGATCAAATCGGCGTCCAGGCGCGCCTTCAGCCGATCTGAATAGCTGGGCACCCATCCATCCTTGCGGGCGTCAAACCACTCATTGGCCACCGCCTCGAAGGTGTTTGCGGCCGCCATCCTCTTCCGGGCTTTTGCGACTTTGCGCTCGTGAGCAGGATCCATGCCCTTGGCGAGCAGCTCACGGGCGTCATCCTTTGCTCTGCGCGCCTCTCGCAGAGACACGGCCGGATAGGCCCCGAGGGCCAGTAGCTTTTGCTTCCCACCGAACCGATAACTGAAGCGCCACAGGCGTGACCCGCTGGGGTTCACCAACAGGAATAAGCCCTCGAAATCACTGAGTTTACGGGGCTTCGATTCGGGCTTGAGGCTGCGTAGCTGGGTGTCTGATAGGGGCATGTTGTTGGTATCGCGCGGCGATCTGTTGGTATCAAGCCCGAGGCGTACCAACAGGTGATCCGCATGCGGGTGAAACCGATTGAGCCAGAGAATGTGCGCAAAATAGTAAAAACGCTTTTTAATCAGCTATTTACCATGTCGCTACGGGCTAGAGGCAAACCCCGCGAAACACTCCGCTGGTGGGCCCGGCAGGACTCGAACCTGCAACCAGACCGTTATGAGCGGCCG
>NZ_JAKRSA010000010.1:0-58356 GCF_022402485.1 Phenylobacterium sp.
TCCACCCACTGGAACCGCCCGCCGGTCTGGATCCACGGGGACGTGGCGCCGGGCAATCTGCTGGTCCGGAACGGCCGGCTGGCCGCGGTGATCGACTTTGGGACCTGCGGGGTGGGCGATCCGGCCTGTGACCTGGCGTTTGGCTGGACCTTCCTGGATGAAACCGCCCGCGAGACCTTCCGCCGGCGCCTAGGCCTCGACGACGCCTGCTGGCTTCGGGGCCAGGCCTGGGCGCTCTGGAAGGCGCTGATCGTCGTGGCCGGCGCCCCTGGTGTCCACACCCATGAGCGCGACCTGCACCTGCGGGTGCTGCGGCGGCTGGGGGTGATGTGAGGTGCCCGGCGCATAGCGCCGGAAGACAATCCACCACCAAGAACACAAAGTTCACCGAGGGTCCGTCGGCGCGGCGTCTTTGTGCCCTTCGTGTCCTTGGTGGTTCATTCCTTTTTGGTGCCTGCGGCGCGTGGGGCCCCTCAGATCGTGTCGCCCCAGTCGAGGCGGCGAGCCTGGGCGAAGGCGGGCTTATCGCGGCGGGGGACGAAGCGGGGCTCCAGGGCGCCGGTGTCGACGCAGAGCTTCAGGTCGATGCCGGGCTTGGCCTGGTGGGGCGGGGCAAGAACCCTGGCCGCGAAGGGCGCGATCGTCACACCCGCCCGCGCCGCAGCCAGCCAGATGAATTTCTCGTCCTCGAAGGGCGCCTCGGCCCCCTTGGCCAGGCGGTGATCGCGGGAGCGGGGCAGACGCTGAACGAAGTGGCACCAGTCGGGCTCCGTCAGCGGACAAGCCTGGGCGTGGGGGCAGGGTCCCGCCAGCCGGGCGCCGGCGTCGATCAGCTGGGCCCGCGCGTCCAGGATGCGCTGATAGCCCGCTGGTGTGCCCGGCTCCACCAGCACCAGCAGCCCCTCGCAGGCGTCCCATAACCGGTCCACCAAGGGGCCTTGAGCCTGCGCCGGGATCTCGGCCAGGACGTAGGAGGCCACCACCAGCTCAGCCCTTGGCCAGGGCTCGACCTGGGCCGCCGTGAGATTGGTCCGCCGCCGCTCAGCGCCGGCGATCACCGGGGGTCCGGCCTCCGCCAGAATACGGGCCAGATCCAGGAAGGGGCCGCTCTCGTCCAGCATCAGGGCCGCCTCGATCTGCGGCCAGACTTCGAGCGCAGCCCAGCTGGCGGTGCCGGGACCTGCGCCGGCATCCAGCAGGGTGGCCGGTGCAAAGTCTGGGCAGGCCTCTGCGACAGCGGAGAAGGCGGCGATGTCGGCAGCATAGGTGGCCGGCAGGCGGGCCAGGGCATAGGCCAGGGCGTCGTCCGGGGTCAGCACCACGCCGGCTGAGCCCCCGCCCCCACGATAGGCAGCCGAGACCCGGGCGGCCCGTTCGGCGAGATCGCGGCGGGAGACGCCCTCCAGCCGCACGGCGATGGCGGCCCTCAAGGGGCCGGGAAGGTCGGGGCTCAAACCGCGACGCGATTCTGCACGAGGTCGTCCACCACGCCGGGCTCCGCCAGGGTGGAGGTGTCGCCCAGCTGGTCGGTCTGGTTCTCGGCAATCTTGCGCAGGATGCGGCGCATGATCTTACCCGACCGGGTCTTGGGGAGGGACGGCGCAAACTGCAGGGCGTCCAGCGCCGCAAAGGCCCCGATCTCCCGGCGCACCCAGCCCTTGATGTCGGCGGCCAGGATGTCGGTGAGCTCCACATCGGACTTCAGCGTCACAAAGGCATAGATGCCCTGGCCCTTGATGTCGTGCGGATAGCCGACCACGGCGGCCTCGGCCACGGCCTCATGGCCGACGAGGGCGCTCTCGATCTCGGCGGTGCCCAGCCGGTGGCCCGAGACATTGATCACGTCGTCCACCCGACCGGTGATCCAGTAATAGCCGTCTTCGTCCCGGCGGCAGCCATCGCCGGTGAAATACTTGCCGGGATAGGTGGTGAAATAGGTCTGGATGAACCGCTCATGGTCCCCATAGACCGTGCGCATCTGGCCCGGCCAGGAGTCGGTGAGGCATAGATTGCCGCTGGTCGCCCCCTCGAGCACCTTGCCCTCGGCATCCACCAGCTGGAACTTCACCCCGGGCAAGGGCTTGGCGCAGGAGCCCGGCTTGGCCGGCGTCGCGCCGGGCAAGGGTGTGGCGAGGCAGGCGCCGGTCTCGGTCTGCCAATAGGTGTCCACCACCGGGCAGCGGCCCTCGCCCACCACCCGGTGATACCAGAGCCAGGCCTCGGGATTGATCGGCTCCCCCACCGTGCCCAGCAGGCGCAGGGACTCCCGGCTGGTGCTCTGCACCGGGGCGTCCCCGTCGCGCATCAGGGCGCGGATGGCGGTGGGCGCGGTGTAGAAGATCTCCACCTTGTGCTTGTCGATGACCTGCCAGAACCGGGAATTGTCCGGATAGGTGGGCACGCCCTCGAACATCACTGTGGTCGCCGCATTGGCCAGGGGGCCATAGACCACATAGGAGTGGCCGGTGACCCAGCCCACATCGGCGGTGCACCAGAACACCTCGCCGGGCCGGTAGTCGAACACCAGCTCATGGGTGTGGGCCGCCCAGGTGAGATAGCCGCCGGTGGTGTGCAGCACCCCCTTGGGTTTGCCTGTGGAGCCGGAGGTATAGAGGATGAACAGCGGGTCCTCGGCGTTCATCGGCTCCGGATCGCAGGTGTCGGCGACGGTCTTTTTCAGCTCGCCATAGAAGGCGTCGCGCCCCGCCACCATGGGCACATCGGCCTTGGTGCGGCGTACGACGATCACGTCGGTGACATCGGGGCAGGCCTTCAGGGCTTCGTCCACATTGGCCTTCAGCGGCACGATACGTCCGCCGCGCACGCCCTCGTCGGCGGTGATGACGATGCGGGAGTCACAGTCCTGAATGCGGCCGGCCAGGCTGTCGGGGGAAAAGCCACCGAACACCACCGAATGCACAGCCCCGATCCGCGAGCAGGCCAGCATGGCCACGGCGGCCGCCGGGATCATCGGCAGATAGATGGTGACCCGGTCGCCCTTTTTGACGCCCTTGGCCTTGAGCACATTGGCCATGCGGCAGACTTCAAGATGCAGCTGGGCATAGGTCAGGGTGTCGTAGATTTCAGGGTCATCGCTTTCCCAGATGATCGCCACCTGGTCGGCGCGGTCTGGCAGGTGCCGGTCGATGCAGTTGACGCTGACATTGAGCTCCCCGTCGGCGAACCAGCGGATATGCAGGTCATTGGCGGCGAAGGAGACGTCCTTGATGGTGGTGAAGGGCTTGGACCAGTCCAGGCGACCGGCGACCTTGCGCCAATAGCTGTCCGGGTCCTGGTCGGCCTGCAGGCAGGCCGCGTCATAGCCGGCCGCCGTCATGTGCGTCCGCGCAGCCCAGGCCTCGGGGACCGGAAAAATCTCGCCTTCACTCACGGCGCAACTCCCTCAATCGACTTTGGCGCGGAGTATGCGGAGTGAGGGGCCTGTGGCAACCGTTGAGCGCGAGCGCTCGGCCTGGACATCATCAAGGCGAGAGACGAAGACCACAAAGGGACGCGAAAACCACAAAGGGGAGGCCACCCATCCTTCCGGTCCTTGGCTGGCTTTGCGTCCTTTGTGTCCCCTCTGTTTTGAGGCAAGGCGACGCAGCCAAAGAAAAAGGCCCCGCCGGGGCGGGGCCTGATCCTTAGGCCGTCTTTTCGAACAGCTTGTTCCAGCGGCGGCGTTCGCGGGTCTTCCATGAACCCCTGTGCCAGGCGTCCGAAGCGATCAGGGGCACCACGGTGGTGGCTTCGGCAAACACCATCTGTTCCCAGGTGACGTCGACCTTGCCCCAGGAGCAGGCCTCCTGCAGCGTCGAGGACGAGCAGGCGCCGTCGCGCACATCGGCCACCGTCAGCTGGATGGCGTATTTGTGCATGTCGACCTCCTCCCCCAGGATCTCGGCGCAGACCACCGTGTCCTGGGCGAAGTTCTTCGGCACGCCGCCGCCAACCATGAACAGGCCCGTGGTGCCCGCGGCGATCTTCACATCGGTGAGCTCACGGAAGTCAGCGATGGAGTCGATGGTCAGGTAAGGCTTGCCGGCCTTCATCCGCTCCACCTGATGCTTGACCAGGCCAAAGCCCGCCGAGGAATCGGTGAAGGCCGGGCAGAAGATCGGCACGCCTTCTTCATAGGCGGTCTGGATGAGGGAGCCGGGCTTCTTGGCGTTGCCGGCCGCCAGCCACTTACCCATTTCCCAGATGAATTCCCGCGAGGAATAGGGCCGCGGCTCCAGCTGATCGGTGATGTCCTTGATCACCGCGTCGCAGGTCTGCAGGTCTTCCTCGTCGATATAGGTGTCGTAGATCCGGTCGATATAGAGGGCGCGCAGGTCCCGGTCGTCCACCGGCTCCTTGGCCTGGTAGTGCTTGAAGCCCAGGGCCTCGAAGAAATCCATGTCGACGATGGAGGCGCCGGTGGCGACCACGGCGTCGATCAGGCCGTACTTCACCATGTCGCGGTAGATGTGCATGCAGCCGCCGGCGCTGGTCGATCCGGCCAGCGTCAGCCAGGTGGAGCAGGACGGGTCTTCCAGGGCCATGGAGAAGATGTCGGCGGCCCGGGCGGTGTCGCGGCTGGTGAAGCTCATCTGACGCATGGCGTCGATGATCGGACGGGCGTCGTACTGGTCGATGGCCACATGCTCGACCGTGGACGACAGCAGCTCGGCCTTACGGTTGGACTGAACCTCAGCGTTCATTCTCTTGGAGTCCTAGAGTTTGAGCGCCCGTCCATGGATGAAGGACGCGACCGGGACGGAGCGACCGGTCGCGTCTTTGGGTCTGCGTGCAGTTCGAACGCCTTAACGTCGACGGCGCTTCTTGCCTCGGGCCCGCGACAGCTTGACGACATTGTGGTTCTCGGTGCGGGGCACCGGGATGGAGCGCCGGGCCAGGCCATACATCGACGCCATGGGCGCGTCATTGACCACCACGGTCTCGGTGTCGCCAAACCCGTTGAAGCGGGTGTTCATGGCCACGCCGTAGGCGCCGAGCATGCCGATTTCCACATAGTCGCCTTCGCGCACGTCCTCCGGCAGCCAGAAGGGGCCGGGCATGTGGTCGAGGGAGTCGCAGGTCGGGCCATAGAAGCGGTAGGGCTTGAGCGGCCCTTCGACCTCCCGGGCCACCCCGTCCTCGCACCGGATCAGCTTCACCGGGAAAGGCCACTTGGTGTGGGTGGCGTCGAACAGGCTGCCATAGGCACCGTCGTTCAGATAAAGCGCGTCGCCCTTGCGCAGCTCCACAGCCGTCAGCACCGAGGAGGCTTCCGCCACCAGGGCCCGGCCAGGTTCGCACCAGAGCTCGGTGGTCTCATGGACCATCATCTCGGCAAAGCCGCGGTCGATGGAATCCATGTAGTCGGCCAGCGCCGGGGGCACCATGCCGGGATAGACCGAGGGGAAACCCCCGCCCACATCCACCACATCGGCAAATACACCGGCCCGGACCAGGGCCCGGGAGGCCTGGCTCATGGCCGCCTGATAGGCGGTCGGCCGCATGCACTGGCTGCCCACATGGAAGGAGACGCCCATCAGATCCTGGGTCGCCCGCCGGGCGGCCAGCAGCAGTTCGGGGGCCTCGTGGGCATCGACGCCGAACTTGCCCGACAGGGAATAGGCCGCGCCCTCGGCGGCAACCCCCAGGCGGACCATCAGGTTGAGGTCCCGCGCATGGCCGGTGGCGTCGAGAATCTTGGCCAGCTCTTCGTGGGTATCGAGCGCAAAGGTGCGCACCCCATGGTCGAAATAGGCCGTGGAAATGGCGCGGCGGCTCTTGACCGGATGCATGAACGCCATGCGTGAGCCCGGCGCGTGCTGCGACACCAGCTCGATTTCCGGAATCGACGCCACGTCGAAAGCCCGCACGCCGTTCGCCGCGAGGGTTTCGAGCACCCACGGCGAAGGGTTGGCCTTCACAGCGTAGAAGACGTCGCCTTTGAAATTATCCTGGAACCAGCGCGCCGCTAGGGCCACGGCGTCCGGTCGCGCAAAGGCGACAGGACGTTCCGGTGACCGCTCACGGACCAGGTCCAGGGGCGTATGGTACGTTTGCACCTCACGCAGCCCCCAACAGATTGTTGAACCCAATCCGGCGTTAGCAGCGCTTAGGACAACGGGGTCCGCCGGAGCGGTGGCAGTTAGGGCAATGTCGCCCCGTTGTAAAGAGCCGGTGCCCAAAAACCTTGCAGGGCTTGGCCTCGCCCTACCCCTTTAGGGGGTCATGTGAGCGCACACACCCGCCGGGTTTGCTGGACCGCGCCGGGTGCCCATGCCATGAAACGCCCTTGGGGCTCGGCGCGCAAACGCGGCTGAGAGTTGGGCTGCCAAACGACCAGGGGATGTTCGCCATTCATGTCTGACGCTGCCGTTCTTTCGGTGCGCCAAGTGTCGAAGAGCTTCGGGTCCCGCCGCGCGCTGGATTCGGTCTCCCTCGATGTCGCCCGTGGCGAGATGATCGCCCTGATCGGTCCCTCGGGATCGGGCAAGTCTACCCTTCTGCGGGCCATCAACGGCCTGGCACCGATCGACAAGGGCCCCGGCCGTATCGAGGCCTTCGGCGGCGGGGTGCAGGCTGATGGCCGGGTGGACCGGGACGTGCGCCGCACCCGTATCCGCATCGGCATGATCTTCCAGCAGTTCAATCTGGTGGGCCGACTGACCCTGTTCACCAATGTGGCCATGGGGTCGCTGGGGCGGATCGGCTTCCTTCGCGGTCTTCTGGGATTCTGGCCCGCTGAGACCAAGGGTGCCGCCATGGCCGCCCTGGCCAGGGTCGGGGTCGCCGAATATGCCGGCCAGCGGGCGGGCACCCTCTCGGGGGGCCAGCAGCAGCGCGCCGCCATCGCCCGGACCCTGGTCCAGAAGGCCAAGATCATCCTGGCCGACGAGCCGGTAGCCTCCCTTGATCCCGTGGCCGCACGCAAGGTCATGGAGATCCTGCGGGAGCTGAACCGGGCCGACGGTCTGACCCTGATCGTCACCCTGCACCAGGTGGACTACGCCATGCGCTATTGCGACCGGGTGATCGCACTCAAGGCTGGCCAGGTGGTCTATGATGGCCCGCCGCAAGGCCTGACCCGCAAACAGCTTATCGACATCTACGGTCCGGAATTCGAAGACGTCTTCTGGGAAGGAGCTCCCCAATGATCCGTCGCAGCCTGATCGGCGCTGGCCTTACCCTGGCCCTGGCCTTGACCCTGTCGGCCTGTTCCGAACGTGAGCCCCAGGCCGGGGATCAGCCGGAGGTGCTGAACTTCTCGATCCTGGCCACCGAGAACTCCACCAGCCTGGACGCCTTCTGGCGGCCGATCCTGGACGACATGGAGAAGGAGATCGGCATTCCGGTGAAGCCCTTCTATGGGTCCAACTACACCGCCCTGATCGAGGCCCTGAGGTTTGGCCAGACCGATGTGGGCTGGTTCTCCAACCTGTCGGGGCTGGAAGCGGTCCGCCGGGCCGACGCCGAGGTATTTGCCCGTACCTTCGATCCCTCCGGCGAAGACGGCTATCGCTCCGTGGTGATCACTGGCGCCAATAGCGGCCTGACCATCGAGGACGTGCTCAAATGTGACGGGACCCTGGACTTCGGCATCGGCGACGCCAAGTCCACCTCGGGCACCCTGGCCCCCATGACCTATCTGTTCGCGCCCAAGGCCATCGAGCCCGAGCGCTGCTTTGCCCAGGTCAGGGCCGCCAACCATCAGGCAAATCTGTTCGCCGTGGCCAATGGCGTCCTGGACGTGGCCACAAACAACTCTACCGCCATCCGCCTGCAGACCGAGCGGGATGTGGATAACCGGGCCAATGGTCAGCCGACGGTCAGTGACAAGGTCAAGGTGATCTGGGAGTCGCCCAAGCTGCCGGAAGATCCCATCGTCTGGCGCAAAAACCTTGACCCTGTCGTCAAGGAGAAGGTCCGCCAGTTCTTCCTGACCTATGGCAAGGGCGAAGGTCCCGAGGCCGAACGCCAGCGCAAGCTGCTGGCCGCCATCTCCATCGGCGGGTTCCTGCCCGCTGACGCCAGCCACCTGCTGCCGGTGCGGGAAATGGAGGCCACAGAGGCCCTGATCAATGCTCAGAATAGCCGAGATCAGGCCGAGATCACCAAGGCCCAAGCGGCCTTGGACAGCGTTCGCGCCGAGCGCGAGGCCCTGGACGCCCGGGCCGGGGAAGCCCCCCTGGCACCAGTCGCCCCCGCAGCCAAGTGATCGCCGCCTCTGCAGCTTGAGACGCCCTGAAGTTCCGACGCCGAGAGTCAGACGCCTGTGACCGCCACCGCGCCCAGCGCCGCCGCCCTGAAGCCGCCCACGCGCCCGCTTGGCCAGTGGATTTTCGACGTGCTCCTGTGGGGCGGCATCGCCGTGGTCCTGGCCATCAGCTTTGGCCCCGCCGAGATCGAGAAGACGCCGCTGCTGTTCACCGGCTCGGACAATATGCGCGAGTTCGGGCGGGCCTTCGTCAATCCGGACTTCGAGCTTCTGCCCTTCTTCATCGCCCAGATGTGGCTGACCATTCAGATGGCCATGTGGGGCACGGTGCTGGCGGTGTTCCTGGCGGTGCCCCTCGGCCTGTTGGGGGCCCGCAACATCGCCCCGGCGGCCATCCAGTGGCCCGTGCGGCGGATCATGGACATCCTGCGCTCGGTGCCTGACCTGGTGATCGGCATGGTGTTTGTGGTCGCCGTGGGGCTTGGCCCCTTCGCCGGTGTCATGGCCCTGGCGCTCAACACCGGCGGGGTGCTGGGCAAGCTGTTCTCAGAGGCCGTGGAATCCATCGACAAGGGCCCGGTGGAAGGGGTTCGGTCCACCGGCGCGCACAAGCTGCAGGAAATCGCCTGGGGCGTGGTCCCGCAGGTTGCGCCGCTTTGGACCTCCTATGCCCTCTACCGGTTTGAATCCAACAGCCGGGCCGCCACGATCCTGGGCCTCATCGGGGCTGGCGGCATCGGGCAGATCCTGTTCGATAGCCTGAACAGCTTCAACTATTCCCGCGTCGCCGCCATCGCCGTGGTGATCGTCGTCGCCGTCACCCTTATCGACCTTCTGTCCCAGGCGATCCGGTCACGGTTGATCTAGGGACCGCCCCGTCCGCATGGTGATCGGGGAGTGCCCTAGGACTGCATGGTCCAGCCTTCGACGCCCATGGCGGCCTGACGGCCGGCTTCGGAGCGGGTCGGGTGGGGGTGGCTGGTGCGGGCGATGTCTTCACTGGCGGCCTTGAAGGCCATGGCCACGCAGTATTCGCCGATCAGTTCGCCGGCCTGGGGGCCGATGATGTGGACCCCGAGGATCTCGTCGGTCTTGGCATCAGCAAGAATCTTGGCGAAGCCGTCGGTCTCGTGATTGATCTTGGCCCGGCTGTTGGCGGTGAAGGGGAACTTGCCGACCTTGTAGGCCACGCCGGCCTCCTTCAGCTGCTCCTCGGTCTTGCCAACCCAGGCCACTTCGGGGGCCGTATAGACCACGCTGGGCACCAGATTGTAGTCCACATGGCCCGCCTTGCCGGCGATCAGCTCGATGCAGGCCACAGCGTCTTCCTCGGCCTTGTGGGCCAGCATGGGGCCGTGGACGGCGTCGCCGATGGCCCAGACGCCAGCCGCTGCGGTCTTGAAGTGGTCGGTATCGATGACCCCGCGCTTGTCGGTGGTGACGCCGACGCTCTCAAGGCCCAGGCCCTCGGTGTAGGGCCGCCGGCCGATGGCCACCAGGACGTAGTCGGCTTCCAGGGTCTCGGCCTCGCCGCCGGCCACCGGTTCGACGGTGAGCTTGACGCCGGATTTCGAAGCTACCGCCCCGGTCACCTTGGCCCCCAGCTTGAAGACGATGCCCTGTTTGGTCAGGGTGCGCTGGAAGGTCTTGGCCGTCTCGGTGTCCATGCCCGGCGTAATGCGGTCGAGGAACTCCACCACCGTCACCTCGGCACCCAGACGGCGCCAGACCGAGCCGAGCTCCAGGCCGATGATGCCGGCCCCGACCACGATAAGCTTCTTGGGGACTTCCGGCAGGGACAGGGCGCCGGTGGAATCAACGATCCGCTTGCCGTCAATCTGTACGCCCGGCAGCGGGGTGGGCTCTGAGCCCGTGGCGATGACGATGTGCTTGGCGTCCAGGGTCTGAACTGTCCCGTCAGCGGCGGTGACCTCGACCTTGCCGGGGCCGGTGATCTTGCCCGCGCCCTTGATCCAGTCGGCCTTGTTCTTCTTGAACAGAAACTCGATGCCCTTGGTCAGCTGGGTCACGGAGTCGGCCTTCTGGGCCATCATCTGCGACAGGTTCAGCTTGGGCTTCACCTCGATGCCAAGGGTGGCGAATTGTTTGCCCATGGCCGCGTCGTACAGCTCCGACGCATGCAGCAGGGCCTTGGAGGGCATGCAGCCGACGTTCAGGCAGGTGCCGCCCAGGGTCTCGCGCTTCTCGACGCAGGCGACCTTCAGCCCCAGCTGACCGGCCCGGATGGCCGCGTTGTATCCGCCGGGGCCGCCCCCGATGATGACGACGTCGTATTGGGACATGGGACTGCAATCCGTAGGTCAGAGGGTCTTCAGAGCCGAAAAGGGCGCGGTTCCCCGCGCCCCTGGCTGTCTTAGAGGTCCAGCAGCAGACGCTGGGGATCTTCGATGGCGTCCTTGACCTTGACCAGGAAGGTCACGGCCCCCTGGCCGTCCACCACGCGGTGATCGTAGGACAGGGCCAGATACATCATCGGGCGGATCACCACCTGGCCCTTTACGACCATCGGGCGGTCCTGAATCTTGTGCATGCCCAGGATGCCCGACTGCGGGGCATTCAGGATCGGGGTGGACATCAGCGAGCCATAGACCCCGCCATTGGAGATGGTGAAGGTGCCGCCTTGCAGGTCATCGAGGGCCAGCTGGCCGTCCCGGGCCTTCTTGCCCATGGCACCAATGGCCTTTTCCACGCCAGCCAGGCTCATGTCGTCGGCGTCGCGGATGACCGGAACGACCAGGCCCTTCTCGGTGCCGACAGCGACGCCGATGTCGTAGTGGTTCTTGTAGATGATGTCCTGGCCGTCGATCTCGGCGTTCACATCCGGCACCTGCTTCAGGGCGGCGATACAGGCCTTCACGAAGAAGCTCATGAAGCCGAGACGCACCCCGTGGCGCTTTTCGAACACGTCCTTGTATTCGTTGCGCAGGGCCATGACCGCGCTCATGTCCACCTCGTTGAAGGTGGTCAGCATGGCGGCGTTGTTCTGGGCTTCCTTCAGGCGGCGCGCGATGGTCTGGCGCAGACGGGTCATGCGGACCCGCTCCTCGCGCTGGTGCAGCTCGCGGGGCGCAGCCGGCGCAGGGGCAGCGGCCGGAGCGGCCGCGCGGGCTTCCAGGGCGGCCAGGGCGTCGCCCTTGGTCACCCGGCCGTCCTTGCCGGAACCGGCCACCTTGGCCAGGTCGAGCTGGCTTTCAGCCGCAATGCGCTGAGCCGACGGCGCAGCGGGCTTGGCCGCCTCGGCCTTGGCCGGCGCAGGCGCGGCAACCGGGGGGGGCGGTGCGGCTTGCGCCTTTGCGGCCGTCTTGGCCGGGGCGGCGGCAGCGGCGGCACCGGCCGCCATCTTGCCCAGAACCGTGCCGGGCTCCACCGTCTCGCCTTCGGCGGCGAGGATTTCGCTGAGCACCCCGTCGGCGGGGGCGGCGACTTCCAGGCTCACCTTGTCGGTTTCAAGCTCCACCAGGATTTCGTCCTTACGGACGGCATCGCCTGCCTTCTTGGTCCAGCGCGCCACCGTCGCCTCGGTGACGGACTCGCCCAGGGCGGGGGTCATGATGTCGGCCATAGTTGCAGATTCCTGTTCTTATTGTGGTCTTAGACAGACGACGCCCTAGGCGAAGGCTTCGTTGAGGAAGGTTTCAAGTTCGGCCAGGTGACGGCTCATCAGGCCTGCGGCGGTGGACGCCGAGGCCGGACGACCCACATAGCGAGCCCGGCGGGACTGGACATCCAGCCGCTCCAGGGTCAGCTCCAGCCAGGGGTCGACGAAGGTCCAGCCCCCCATGTTCTTGGGCTCTTCCTGGCACCAGACCAGCTCGGCCTCCTTGAAGCGCTTGAGCTCGTGGGACAGGGACTTCACCGGCCAGGGATAGAACTGCTCCAGGCGCAGGATATAGACATCGTCGATCCCCTTGGCCTCGCGGGCTTCCAGCAGGTCATAGTAGACCTTGCCCGAGCACAGGATCACCCGACGGATCTTGTCGTCGGGGACCAGACTGACCGTGGTGTTTTCGCCCCGCTCGGCGTCGTCCAGCAGCACCCGGTGGAAGGACGAGCCCTCCGACAGATCGGTGAGGCGCGACACCGCCTTCTTGTGCCGCAGCAGGCTCTTGGGCGTCATGATGATCAGCGGCTTGCGGAATTCCCGCAGGAGCTGCCGACGCAGGATGTGGAAATAGTTGGCCGGGGTGGTGCAGTTGGCCACCTGCATATTGTCCTCAGCGCAGGACTGCAGGAAGCGCTCCAGGCGGGCCGAGGAGTGCTCCGGACCCTGGCCCTCATAGCCGTGCGGCAGCAGCATGACGAGGCCGCTCATCCGCAGCCACTTGCGTTCGCCCGAGGAGATGAACTGGTCGATGACCACCTGGGCACCATTGGTGAAGTCCCCGAACTGGGCCTCCCAGAGAGTCAGCGTCCGGGGCTCGGCCAGGGAGAAGCCGTACTCAAAGCCCAGCACCGCCTCTTCCGACAGCGCCGAGTCCAGCACCTCGAAATGGGCCTGGTTCGGCGAGAGATTGCGCAGGGGGAAGTAGGTGTCTTCGGTCTCCTGGTCGACCAGGGCCGAGTGGCGCTGGGTGAAGGTGCCGCGGACGCTGTCCTGGCCCGACAGGCGGACGGGATAGCCCTCGTCGAGCAGGGTGGCGAAGGCCATGTGCTCAGCCGTGGCCCAGTCCAGCCCCTCGCCCGTTTCGATCGCCTCGCGGCGGGTTTGCAGAACCCGGGCGACAGTCTTGTGGATATTGATCCGCTCCGGGGCGGCGGTGATCTTCAGGCCCAGATCGACCAGCTTTTGAAGGGGTACAGCGGTGTCGCCCCGGCGGTCCTCGGTGGTGGGCAGGGTCAGACCCGACCACTTCCCGTCCAGCCAGTCGGCCTTGTTGGCCTTGTAGACCTTGCCCGCATCGAATTCCTTGTCGAGGAAATCGGCAAACTCGGCGATCCAGCCGTCGACCTCCTCGGCGGTGACCACCGCCTCGTCGACCAGGCGCTTGGTGTAGATCTCGCGGGTGGAGGGGTGGCCCTTGATCTTGGCGTACATCAGGGGCTGGGTCATCGTCGGGTCATCGCCCTCGTTGTGACCAAACCTGCGATAGCAGAACATGTCGATGACCACGTCCTTGCCAAACTGCTGGCGGAACTCGGTGGCCACCTTGGCGGCGAACACGACAGCTTCCGGATCGTCCCCATTCACGTGGAAGATCGGCGCCTCGACCATCAAAGCCACGTCCGAGGGATAGGGCGAGGAGCGGCTGTTCTTCGGGCTGGTGGTGAAGCCGATCTGATTGTTGACGATGAAGTGGATCGAACCGCCGACCCCGTAGCCCTTCAGGCCCGACAGGGCGAAGCACTCGGCCACAACGCCCTGGCCGGCGAAGGCCGCGTCCCCGTGCAGCAGCAAGGGCAGGACGTGGTGGCGGCCCGCATCGGGGTTTTCCCGCAGGGTGAAGGCCTGCTTGGCGCGGGCCTTGCCGATCACCACCGGATTGACGATCTCCAGGTGGCTGGGATTGGCGGTCAGGGACAGGTGGACGGAATTGCCGTCAAAGCTGCGGTCCGAGGACGCCCCCAGGTGATACTTCACATCCCCTGAGCCCTCGATGTCGGTGGGCAGGGACGAGCCCCCCTGGAACTCGTGGAAGATGACCTGGTAGGGCTTGCCCATCACCGCGGCCAGGACGTTCAGACGCCCCCGGTGGGGCATGCCAAGCACGATGTCGCGGACGCCGAGCGCGCCGCCACGCTTGATGATCTGCTCCAGGGCCGGAACCATGGCCTCGCCCCCGTCCAAACCGAAGCGCTTGGTGCCCGGGAACCGGCGGTGCAGGAAGCGTTCGAAGCCCTCGGCCTCGATCAGCTTCTTGAGGATGGCGACCTTACCCTTGGGGGTGAATTCGATTTCCTTGTCGCGGCCCTCGATGCGCTCCTGCAGCCAGGCCTTCTGGGCCGGATCGGAGATGTGCATGTACTGCACCCCCAGATCGCCGCAGTAGGTGCGCCGGAGGATGGCAAGGATCTCGCGGACCGTGGAGGTCTCCAGGCCCAGGACATAGTCCAGGAAGATCGGACGGTCGTAGTCAGACTCGGTAAAGCCGTAGGAGGCGGGGTCGAGCTCGCTGGCGTCGCCTGGGACGATGGCGATGCCCAGGGGATCGAGATTGGCCCGCAGATGCCCGCGCATCCGGTAGGCCCGGATCATCATGATGGCGCGCAGGGAATCCAGGGTGGCGGCGCGGACGGCGTCCACGGAGGCGGCCGGGGCACGCTCGGCGACCTTCTTTTCCAGCTTGGCCTCAACCGCTGGCCAGAGGCCGTCCAGGGCTGAAAGCCAGTCGGGGCGCGGGGCCGGCGCATCGGGGCGCACCCAACCGGGCTTGGCCGCCGCAGCCTTGATCTCCTCGGCCCGTTCCTGGAGCGAGGCGAAGAAGGCCCGCCAGGAGGGCTCAACCGAACCGGGATTCTCCGCCCACCGGGCGTAGAGGTCCTCTACGAAGGCGACATTGCCGCCATAGAGAAAAGAGGTCTCGGCGAGCACCTCGTTGATCAGACCTGCGTCGTCCGCCATGCTTCCGCTTCCAGACGGTCCGCGAAGCTTCTTGGTGAGAGGAGCCGACGGCGGACCGCCATACGCTTGATTGTGTCAGGCGCCCTTGAGCACCTGGAGCAAGGTTTCACCGAGTTTCGCCGGCGAAGGTGAAACGCGGATGCCCGCATCTTCCATCGCCGCGATCTTGTCCTCGGCGCCGCCCTTGCCGCCCGAAATGATTGCGCCTGCGTGACCCATCCGCCGCCCGGGGGGAGCGGTGCGTCCCGCAATGAACCCGACCATAGGCTTCTTCTTTGGTGAATTCTTGATGAATTCTGCCGCGGCTTCCTCGGCCGCGCCGCCGATCTCGCCGATCATGATGATCGATTCGGTCTCGTCGTCGTCGAGGAACATCTGAAGAATGTCGATGAACTCGGTGCCCTTGACCGGGTCGCCGCCGATGCCGACCGCGGTGGTCTGGCCCAAGCCCACCTGGGTGGTCTGGAACACGGCTTCGTAGGTAAGCGTGCCTGAGCGGGAGACAACACCCACCGAGCCGCGCTTGAAGATATTTCCCGGCATAATGCCGATCTTGCACTCGTCGGGGGTCAGCACGCCGGGGCAGTTGGGCCCGATCAGGCGGGACTTAGAGCCCGACAGGGCGCGCTTGACCTTGACCATGTCGGCCACGGGGATGCCCTCGGTGATGCAGATGATCAGGGGGATTTCAGCCTGGATGGCCTCCAGGATCGAGTCCGCAGCGAACGGCGGCGGGACATAGATCACGCTGGCTTCGGCACCGGTCTCACAGACCGCCTCGCCGACGGTGTCGAACACCGGCAGGCCCACATGGGTCGTGCCGCCCTTACCCGGGGTGACGCCGCCGACCATCTTGGTGCCATAGGCGATGGCCTGTTCGGAGTGGAACGTGCCCTGGCTGCCGGTAATGCCCTGGCAGATGACGCGGGTTTCTTTTCCGATGAGGATGGACATTAAGCGGCTCCCCGAACGGCCTTGACGATCTTTTCTGCGCCGTCCGACAGGTCGTTGGCGGACACAACGTTCAGGCCGCTCTCGGCGATGATCTTCTTGCCGAGCTCGACATTGGTGCCTTCCAGACGGACCACCAGGGGCACCTGCAGGCCGACTTCCTTCACCGCCTCGACCACGCCCTCGGCGATGATGTCGCAACGCATGATGCCGCCGAAGATATTGACCAGGATCCCCTTCACGCTGGGATCGGCGGTGATGATCTTGAAGGCCGCGATGACCTTCTCCTTGGTGGCGCCGCCGCCGACATCAAGGAAGTTGGCGGGTTCAGCGCCATAGAGCTTGATGATGTCCATGGTCGCCATGGCCAGGCCCGCGCCATTGACCATGCAGCCGATCTCACCGTCGAGGGCGATGTAGGAGAGGTCGTACTTGGACGCCTCGATTTCCTTCTCGTCTTCTTCGCTGGTGTCGCGCAGGGCCACCACGTCGGGGTGACGGTACATGGCGTTGCCGTCGAAGCTGACCTTGGCATCCAGCACCCGCAGGTGATCGTCAGCCGTGACGATCAGCGGGTTGATCTCGAGCATCTCCATGTCCTTGGCCACAAAGGCCCCATAGAGCTGACCGAGCAGGGTCGCGGCTTCCTTGGCGAGACCGCCGGTCAGGCCCAGGGACTTGGCCAGGTTACGCCCGTGGTGGGGGAATACGCCGGTGGCCGGGTCGATGGAGAAGCTGATGATCTTCTCTGGGGTCGAGGCGGCGACCTCTTCGATGTCCATGCCGCCTTCGGTGGAGGCGACCACCGAGACACGGCTGGTGTCGCGGTCCACCAGCAGGGAGAGATAGAGCTCCCGGGCGATGGCGGCCCCTTCTTCGATGTAGAGGCGGTTGACCTGCTTGCCCTTGGGCCCGGTCTGGTGCGTCACAAGCACCCGACCCAGCATTTCCTCGGCGTTGGACCGCACCTCGGCGGCGGACTTGACCACCCGGACCCCGCCCTTGGCGTCGGGACCGAGGCCTTCGAATCGGCCCTTGCCCCGTCCGCCGGCATGGATCTGGGATTTGACGACCCAGACCGGGCCCCCCAGCTGCTCGGCGGCCTTGGCGGCCTCGTCGACGGTGAAGGCGGCGAAGCCGCGCGGGACCGCCACGCCGAACTCTGCGAGGACGGCTTTGGCTTGATGCTCGTGGATGTTCATGAGGCCGCGATTTGTCGCTAAAATCGTCTCGCCCGGACCGGCGAGTTCTCGGGCTTATAGGCGCCGCCTCGGAGCGTGGCAACCCGCTAACCTGACGTCACACCCCAACGAAAGTGACATGAGCACCTCAGCCAAAGAATAGGCGCCACAGGGTCCGCCCGGGAATGAAGGTGAAGGCCAGATTAAAGACGAAGGCGCCGTAGAACAGACCCATCATCGCGCGACGGTGCGCGGCCACGTTTCGCCGCCTCGCCCACATCACCGCCATCGGTAAAATGATCAGGGTCCAGCCGGTGAGAAGATGGATCAACGACCAGCGGCCAGGGTTCAGGCTGGTGATGAACAGGGTCGAGACCGCCGTGGTCATGACCAGCGCCACCCACGTCCAGCCTGCGACCCGATGGAAGGTCCGGCCTTTGCGCATCACCATCAGCACAGCACCGAGCACCAGCGCAGCCAGGGCCGTGTAGAGGTGGACCTGGATGACCGGCGACAGGCTGGCCAGCAGGGCGAAGTCAGGGGCATGGAGCCGGGCTGTGATGAGGGCTCCCCAGATGGCCGGCCATATCCCCCCCATGGCACCGGCGAGGATTGCGAGCACCACCACCAGGCTCAGCGCGAAGCCGCGGCCGAAGGTCCAGCCCCCCAGCGTTGAACGGCTTTGCGGGAAGTGATCTTGCGGGGCGAGGGACATCGGGTATCTCCTGAGGCTGCGGCTAGGCCGCGATCTGGGGGAGACAAGGCTTGAGGACCGGCAAGCGACCAGTGCGGTTTCGTGGACTGACGTCTGGCCGTCGTGAAACGCCGCCCCTGGCCGTTGGCGAAACGTCGATGACGCGCCGGCCCTGGGCCTTTGGTCCCTATGAGGATTTGGCTGGCTGGCTCCGGGGGCTCGGCCTCGCCCTGGGGGTCGGCGGGTTCCTGGCCCTGTCAGGCGCCTTCGTCGATGAGGGGGCTGGGCTTGGCCTGCGCTTGGCCTACTGGCTGCCGGTGATGGGCATCGGCACCCTGTGGGGCGGATTGGTGGCCAGAGCCCTCTTTCCTGACCATGAGGGGCAGGAGGGCCCGCCCGACGGGGTGTGGCTGAGCTGCCTGTGGGCCGCCCTGGCCATGGCCGCGCCGTTCACCGGACTGGCCTGGCTGGCGACGTGGCTGGCCTTCGGACGCCAGATTCCCTTGGCTGGCGTACCCTACCTGTTTGGCAGCGTCTTTCTGCTGTCTCTGGCCATGACGGTATTGAACACCCTGGTGGAAAGCCGCCGGCAGGCGATGCGACGGCTAAGCATGGTTCCGGCCCCACCGCGGCCCATCCGGTTCCTCGAGCGGTTACCGCCGCGCCTCCGGGGGGCCGATCTTCATGCCATCGAGGCGCAGGACCACTATCTGCGCCTGCACACCTCCCGGGGTCAGGATCTGATTCTCATGCGCCTGGGCGATGCGATCGAGGAGCTGGAGGGCCTGGAGGGGGCTCAGGTCCACCGGTCCTGGTGGGTGGCACGGGCGGCGGTCGAAGACGTGCGCCGGAGCGATGGTCGCGCGGTCCTGACCCTGACTGGCCGTGTGGAGGTCCCCGTCAGCCGCACCTATTCGCGCCAGTTACGTTCAGCAGGCTGGTACTAGCCCAGCTTGCCCCGCCGGGCGCGCCAGGCGTCCCGACCCTGGCCCCACACATCGACCTGCACATCCATGGGCGCTGGCAGACGGGCCTGGCGAAGTATGCTGGACCCCAGCCGCCGGGCAACCGCCTGAGAATTGGCGTTGATCGGTTCGATGGTGTGGACCACCTCGTCCCAGCCCAGCTGGTCGAAGGCGAAGTCCATGGCCGCAGCCGCGCCCTCGGTGGCGTAACCCCGGCCCCAGCAGTCGCGGATAATCCCCCAGCCCACCTCAGGCCCGGGCCAGCCGTGGGGGCGCCAGGGGCCGAGCCGGCCGATCCAGCGACCCGATTCCTTCTCGATCACCGAGAACATGGAGAAGCCCTCCAGGGCCCAGGACCCGGCGATGGTCATCATGGAGCGCCAGACCTGAGCCGGGTTCATGGGCCCGCCGATGTAGCGGGCCGCCTCCTCGTCGGCGGAAAAGGCGCACCAGGCCTCGAAATCGGCCATGGCCGGCGGCCGCAGGACAAGCCGGGCGGTCTCCAGGGTTGGCCCGAGGGTCTGACCATCTTGCGACAGCGTCGTCTGGACCATGGATGACCCCTTTCGGTGGGTGGCGTTCAGCTGCAATTCAGGCCCAAGGGACCAGCCTTGTCGAGCCTGATCCGAACCCTCATAAGCGCGGCGCGCCCATGACCCAAGATGCCCCTGACCCCCCGGCCGAATCGAAAGTCTCTCCGCCCCCTGAGTCGGCGGCGGAAACCCTGAGCCTTGGACCCAGGGCCCCGCGCCCGCGACGCCGGGGCCTCTGGCTCACCGGGACCGCCGGCCTGGCCCTGGCGGGGATTGTCGCCCTCATCCTCATGGGACGGTCGCCGATGAGCCCGGCGCCAGGGGACCAGACCTTGAGCATCCAGGTGGCGGAGCGGTCGCAGGCGGCCGCCCCTGACCCCGCGCCCGGCGCCCCCCTCGAGGTCCTGCCAGAGGACATGGCCCAGGCGGCGCCCCACAGTCCGCCCCTGATTCCGGAGACCCCGCTGGAGACCGCCGCCACGTCCGCATCGGAGGATCTTGGCCCTTCGTCTGACACCATGAGCCTTCAGCCCGCCAGCCTGGCCTTCTCCCCCAGTTTTGACTGTCGCCAGGCTCGAACCCATGCCGAGCGGGTGGTGTGCGCCGATCCGGTCCTGGCCGAGGCCGACCAGAGGCTGGCCAGCGCCTATAGCCAAGCCCTGGCCGCCGGCGTGCCCGGCTGGCGACTGGAGCGCCAGCAGCGGCGCTGGCTGCGCGCCCGGGAAGATGCCGCCCACGCGGCACCCGCCGCCGTGGCGGAGGTCTATGCCGTCCGCATCGCCGAACTGGAGGACATGGCCGATATCTTTGCCCCAGAGGAGGGCCCGCCCTGGCCCGCCTCCTGGTGAACCCAACGCGGCGCGCGGCCAAAAGATAAGGGCGGCACCGGTCCCCCGGGCCGCCCTTTGTTCTGTTCAGATCTGTCCGCGCTGACGGCAATCAGCCCAGCATGTCCTTGACGGTGTCGCGCTCGCCCACCAGCTCGTCATTGGTCAGGGCGATCTTCGACTTGGCGAAGTCGTCCATCTCGTAGGTGGTGACCACCTCATAGGCACCCGGCGTCGTGGTCTTCACCGGCATGCCAGCCCAGAGCCCTTCGGCGAAGCCATAACGACCCTCGCTGTTGATCGCCACCGAGTGGACCTTGCCCGGGGTAACCAGGTCACGGATGTGGTCGATCAGGGCGTTGGCGGCCGAGGCGGCCGAGCTCTGGCCACGGGCCTCGATGATGGCCGCGCCACGCTTGCCGACTGCGGGCAAGTAGTCGTTCTTCAGCCACGTCTCGTCACCGATCACCTGGGCGGCGGGCTTGCCGCCGATCTTGGCGTGGGTGAAGTCGGCGAACATGGTCGGGCTGTGATTGCCGTAAATGTAAAGGTCGGAGACCTCATTGATCGACACGCCGGCCTTCTTGGCCAGCTGGGCGCGGCCACGATTCTCGTCCAGGCGCACCATGGCGGTGAAGCGATCGGCCGTGAGGCGCTTGGCCTGGCTGGCGGCGATCATCACATTGGTGTTGCAGGGGTTGCCGACCACCGCGATGCGGGCGTCATCGGCGGCCACTTCATCGATGGCGCGGCCCTGGGCGATGAAGATCTTGCCGTTATCCTTCAGAAGGTCAGCGCGCTCCATGCCGGGACCCCGGGGCTTGGAGCCCACCAGCAGGCTCCAGTTGGCGTCCTTGAAGGCCACCTTGGGATCGTCGGTCAGCACCATGTCGGCCAGCAGCGGGAAGGCGCAGTCGTCCAGCTCCATGGCCACGCCCTTCAGGGCCTTCTGGGCACCCTCGGTGGGGATTTCCAGCATCTGCAGGATGACCGGCTGGTCCTTGCCCAGCATGTCGCCCGAGGCGATGCGGAAGAGCAGGGCGTAACCGATATTGCCGGCCGCGCCGGTGACCGCGACGCGGATCGGGGTCTTGCTGGTCATGGGGATATCTCCTGGCTTGGGCCGACGGGTGTTGGCGGTCCCTAACCCAAGCAACGCCCCGGCGGCAAGGCCGCTGGCTTGTGGTCCTGGCCTCGGGGCGGCAGTCTTGGGCCATGTTCACCCTCGACCCGGCCTTTGTCGCCACCTCACACCCCCTGGCCGACCTGCCCCTGTGTACGGCCAGGCTGCAGGACGACGGCCGTTACAGCTGGATCGTCCTGATCCCGAAAAGGGCGGGTGCCCGGGAGCTGGAGGATCTGTCCTCCGATGATCGCACCCAGCTGATGGCTGAGATCCTGGCGGCCGGGCATGCTGTTCGGGCGGTGGGTGAGGCCCTGGGGCGAGCCGTGGAGAAGCTGAACATCGGGGCCTTGGGCAATGTGACCCCACAGCTGCACATTCATGTGGTGGGCCGCCGCTCGGATGATCCGGCCTGGCCAGGTCCTGTGTGGGGCCACAGCCCCGGGGTCGCCTACAGAACAGACGCCCTGGCCCTGGGTCTGGGGGCCGCGCAGAAGGCCTTTGCCGCGCGGCTGACGGTCCTCAGCTGAGCGAACGCGCCTCAGCGGCGACGCATGACCACGCTGCGCGGAACCCCATTTTCCGTCAGATCCCCCGACCAATGCCCATCAGGGGTGGCTGAAAGGGTGATGACCGTCGGCGGGGCCCCTTGACGGGGGCTGAACCGGAGGGTCACCGCGCCGCCACGGCGGTCCACTTCGTCAAGAAACCCGAACCCGTCATGGGCGCCGGGGCGCCGGGAGTCCCGCCAGGCCCCCTCCAGGGGGCCTGAACCCCGATCCACAAACCGGAGGGCATAGAGGTCCTGGCCGGCCAGGGTCAGCAGCACCCACCCCCCGTCCAGGGGCCCCTGCAGCCCTTGGGCGGAATTATAGGACGCCCGCAGGCGCTCCTCATAACTGCGCTCTTCGGCGCTGAGCTGACCGGCTACGGCCTGACGTTCGTCCAGGAACACCGGCTGTGACGCGATGGTGGCTTCTGGCCGACGCACGGCGGGCGGCGCGATCACTGGCGCTGGCGCGGGACTCGGGGCCGCCGCCGGGCGGGGCTGAGCCGGCGGAGGTTGGGCAACCGAGGTTGCGGGCGGCGGTGGCGAGCTTTGGGCAGGCAGCTCTGTGACGGTCGGCGGGGCAGTGGCCACCGGTCCGCCGGCACCGAGCAAATCACCGATCGGATCAGCCTCCTGGGCCTGAGCCGAGCCCGCCGCCAGGAGCGCGGTCAGCGCCGCGAGCATGGCTCCGCGACGGCGGAACAGGCGGTGGCGCGGGGCGGTCCATCCCATGGGGCGAGGCTCCTTGGTCCTGCGGACGAGGTTCAGGCCGCGGCGATGGCGTCAGCCACCGCCAGCAGACGGCGCGCCTGTTCCCAGTGCAGCCGCTCCACCATACGTCCCTCGACCCGAAGAACGCCCCTAGCCGCATTTTCCGGCATTTCAAAGGCCTCCGCCACCGTCCTCGCCCAAGCTACAGCCTCGGGACCTGGGGTGAAGGCGCGGTTGGCGGCCTCGATCTGGCTGGGATGGATCAGGGTCTTGCCATCAAAACCGAAGGCTTGGGCCTGATCACACTGGCGGGCGAGGCCCTCGGCGTCCTCGAGGGCGTTGAACACCCCATCCAGGATCACAAGTCCGTGCGCCCGGGCTGCGGCCACCATCAGCGAGAGGGGCCCCAGCAACGGCGCGCGCTCGGTATCGAGACGGCAGCCCATTTCCTTGGCCAGGTCATTGGTCCCAGCCACCAGAACACTCAGGCCGTGGGCCCGCGCGCCGGCCCCCAGGACGTCCAGACGGAACAGGACCTGGCAGGTCTCCACCATGGCCCAGAGCGCCACCCCATCTGGCAAGGCGCTGGCATAGGGGGCCAGATCGTCGGGCCCATTGATCTTTGGCACCAGGACCGCGTCTGGCCGCGCCTGGGCCGCAGCGGCCAGATCTGCGGGGCCCCACTCGGTGTCCAGGGCGTTGATGCGGATCACCACCTCCCGAGCCCCGAAGCCGCCCGCTGCGACCGCAGCGCAGGCGGCCTGCCGGGCCTGATCTTTGGCGTCAGGGGCCACGGCGTCCTCCAGGTCGAGGATCACTCCGTCACAGGGCAGGGTGCGGGCCTTGGCCAGGGCCTTGGGGTTGGCCGCCGGCATATAGAGCACGCTGCGCCGGGGGCGGGCCGGCGATGGCGGGGCTGGACTGGCGGAAGGCGGCCTCATGCTGCGGGACTCCCTTGGCGCAGCGCCCGTCTTAGCGTCTAGAATAGGGCCATGACCATCCGATACGACGCCGAAGCCAAGAACGTTCTGGGGGGCGAGCTCGTCCGCTGTTCCATGGACCCCGTTACGGGGTTCTTCCGCAACGGCTGCTGCGAGACCGGGCCCCACGACCTGGGCCTGCACACGGTCTGCGCCGTGATGACCGCAGAGTTCCTTCAGTTCTCCCGGTCCCGGGGCAACGACCTGTCCACCCCGGTTCCCGACAGCGGGTTTCCTGGCTTGCGCCCCGGGGATCGCTGGTGCCTGTGCGCCCCCCGCTGGAAGGAGGCCCTGGACGCCGGTTGCGCCCCGCAATTGGTGCTGGAGGCGACCCATGAGGAAACCCTGGCCATCGTGCCGCTGGGGGTCTTGCGGGACTATGCCGTCGCCTGATCAGCTCAGCCGATAGTCCCGCTCCAGCTGGTAGGCTGGGCCATCCTCCCCCCGGTGGCTGGAATAGAGACCAAAGCTCGTAACGGAAAAGGGCGGCGACTTCAGGAGGTTGTGCCGCTGGATCCAGGCCGCCACGGCGGGCGGCTCAGGGCGCGACAGATAGGCCAGCGTCACATGCGGCCGATAGTTGCGGCGATCAGGGGCCAGGCCCGCGCGCCGGGCGGCGGCCTCACACCGACGGGCCAACTGGCGAAGCTCTGGGTTTTCCGCCACGCCCGCCCAGACCGCGTGAATGTCCCGGCCTTCCCCAAAGGCCCCGGCCCCCTCCAGGGCGATCTGCAGCGGCCGCCCGGTGATCTGGCCCAGCTCGGCATCCAGATCATCGGCCTGATTTTCGGGAATCTCGCCGAAAAACCGCAGGGTGATGTGCAGGGCCTCCCGCGGGCGCCAGCGGGCACCGGCCAGATCCCTTTGCCGGGCGCTCAACGCAAGGGCGATGTCGTCGGGGACGGACAGGGCGGCGAACAGGCGAAGCATGATCCCGTGCATAGCCCAAGGGGCTCAGAGGCTCCAACCCAGGGCGTCAAAGGCCCGCTTTCCGGTTCTCCTTGTCAGAAGCCCCAAGGGCCACGATATTAGAGGGGCGTCCGATCTTGGACGCGCACAAGAAAGGGCTTTGCCTCGATGAGCGACTTCAACCGTGCCCACGCGCGCTCGATCCCCGCGGATCGCGCCGACATGTCGGTGGACGCGGGTCTTCGCGCTTTCATGCTTGGCGTCTACAACAAGGTGGCGCTTGGTCTTGTCCTGTCGGCCGCACTGGCCTTCGTGACCGGCCAATTCCCCCCTGTCCGCGACCTGATGTATTCGGTGACGCCGGACGGACGCCTGGCCGGAATGACCCTCCTGGGGATGATTGTGGCGTTTGCGCCGCTGGCCGTGATGCTGTTCGGGGCTTTTGCCCTGCGCAACGCCTCGCCCAAGACCTCCGGGATGCTCTACTGGACCATCGTCGCCCTGATCGGCGCCGGCATGGGCGTGCTGACCCTGGTTTACACCGGCGGATCCATCGCCTCGACCTTCCTGATCACGGCCACGGCCTTTGGCGGCCTGTCGCTGTTTGGCTACACCACCAAGAAGGACCTTACGGCCTTCGGCAGCTTCCTGATCGTTGGCCTGTTCGGCCTGATCATCGCTATGGTGGTCAATATGTTCATCCAGAACTCGATGATGAACTTCATCATCAGCATTCTGGGGGTGCTGATCTTCGCGGGCCTGATCGCCTTCGACACCCAGCGCCTGAAGATGACCTATTACGAACTGGGCGGCGACCAGGCGGCCATGAGCGTGGCCACCAACTACGGGGCGCTGAGCCTCTACATCAACTTCATCAACCTGTTCCAGTTCCTGCTGTCGATCTTCGGCGACCGTCGCTAGGCGGAAACAGGACAGCAAGACTGACGAAACCCCGGCGCTCCCCGCCGGGGTTTTTTCATGGCGCACACCTGGGTCTGACCGGCCGCGACCGCCGGCAGCCAATGCCGTCAGGCCGACTTCTTGGCCTTTTTCTTCTTCTTGCCTTCGCCCTTGGCCGTCTTGTCCTTGCCCGATTTCGCCGCCTTCGGAGGCTTGGGAATCTTCGGGGGCTTTGGCAGCTTGGGCGCCTTCGGCTCTGGGGGGGCCGCCTCGGCAGCAGGATCTCCGGCCGCCACCATCTGGCGCAGCTGGGCCAGGAAGGTCTCGCGCTTGGAGCCGCTCACCAGCCGCATCAGTTGCTCATCGGCCTGGGCCATCTTGGGGCGCGCGCCCTCAAGAACGGCGGCCCCAGTCTCGCTCAGCCGCACCGCATTGGCCCGGGCGTCGGACTGAGAGCGTTCGCGCACCAGCAGGCCCTTGGCGATCATCCGGGCGACCATGTCGGCCAGGGTGGAGCGGTCAATGCCGGTTGCCCTGACGAGATCGGTCTGGGTCAGCCCCTCCCGGGCCTCCACCGCCGACAGCACCGCATACTGTCTCTGGGTCAGGTCGCTGTCGCCGAAGATCTCGGCGTAAATGTCCAGGGAGACCTGCATCGCTCGGTGGAGCAGGTGGCTCGCCGAACCGTCCAGGGCCGGCACACCGGCGCTTTCGCCCGGCGATACTAGGGTCTTCGACTTCGCCATCGGCCCGCTCCGTTCGCGTCAAATCCGATCAACCGCCAGACTATAGGCGTTCTGCGTCGCTTTGACGACGGACGGTCCGTGGGCGGCGCAAGACCGCCACTGCGGCGCGTCAGCCGGGGGTCGGCGGGGGCGGGGGCTCGTCGGTCTTGGCGTACTTCATCATCAGCGGCACCTGGCTGAAGGAGAACACCAGGGTCAGGATCAGGATGCCGGGCATGCGGAACAGCACCCAGACCTCATCGCTCTGGGTGCGCCAGATGACTTCGTTAAGCGCAGCCAGAAAGGCGAAGAACAGGCCATAGCTGAGGGTCAGCTTGCGCCAGGCCTCATCGGGCAGCTGGATGCTGGAGCCCATGAGCATCTTCAGGGGGCTCTTGCCAAAGGCCAGCCCCCCCAGGAGCCCTGCCGCGAACAGCAGGTTCATGATGGTCGGCTTGATCTTCACGAAGATCGGGTCGTTGAACACCACCGTCAGGATGCCGAAGGCCAGGGCCGCACCGCCGGAAATGGCCGGCAGGGGCGCGATGCGTCGCTCGACGATCAGGCCGATCATCAGGGCCAGGGCTGAGCCGGCGATCAGCCACTTGGTGGCCTCCACCAGGTCGCGGCCCGACAGGAAGAAGCCGATCAGGAAGGCCACCAGGCCCCCATAATCGACAATGGAACGAACAGTGCGGCGCGCTTTGAGCGAAAGCCTCATGGGGTGTCCAATCCGACCAGGGACCTGGCGAAGGCCCGGGGCTCAAAGGGTTGCAGATCATCGACGCCTTCGCCAACCCCGATCAGCTTGATCGGCGAGTCAGATGCCTGGGCTACAGGCACCAGCACCCCGCCCCGGGCGGTGCCGTCGAGCTTGGTCATGACGATGCCCGACACCCCGATCTGGTTGCCGAAGATGTTCTCCTGGCTGAGCGCATTGCGCCCCACTGTGGCGTCGAGGACCAGCAGGGTCTCATGGGGGGCCTCGGGATCGACCTTCTTCAGCACCCGATTGATCTTCAGGAGCTCGTCCATCAGCCCCTGCTTATTCTGCAGACGCCCGGCGGTGTCGATCAGCAGCACGTCATAGTGCTCGGCCCGGGCCCGCTCCAGGGCGTCATAGGCCAGGCCTGCGGCGTCCGATCCCGTGGGTCTGGACATGAAATCGGCACCGGCCCGGCTGGCCCACACCGCCAGTTGTTCGACGGCGGCGGCCCGGAAGGTGTCGCCGGCCACGATCAGGACCTTGGCCCCGCGACGGGTGAGGTCGGTGGCGATCTTGCCGAGCGTCGTGGTCTTGCCCGAGCCATTCACCCCGATGAACATGACCACATAGGGCTTGGGGCCACTCAAGGGATCGAAGGTCCCGCGCCTGGCCGACAGCTCCTCGCCAATGGCTTGGGCCAGGGCTTCCTTGATCTCGGCCTCGTCGGCGGACTTGCCAAACCGGGTCTCGGCGAACCGGGCGGTGATCCGGGCAGCGGAATGGGGCCCGAGGTCGGCCTCGATCAGCATCTCCTCCAGCTCGTCGAGCTTGGCCTGGTCGAGGGGCTGTTTGACGAAGCCCGACACCACGGCCTCCGACATCTGCCGCGAGGAGCGCGACAGGCCGGTGGTGAGGCGCTGGAGCCAGGATGTCTTTTCTTCCGTCATGGGGGGCTTCTAGCCGCCGACGTCTCCGCCGTCACCTGGGCTCGCAGCCTGGGGCGTCCGGGTCTAGCATCGCGGTAAACCGAAGGGAGTCACACATGGAGGACGGCCTGGGCGCAGCCCTGACCTGGCTGGACTATGCCGCCGTGTTCGTCTTCGGCGCCTCGGGCGCCCTGGCTGCGGCCCGACGCAAGCATGACATCGTCACCTTCACCTTCTTCGCGGCGGTCACGGGGGTCGGAGGCGGCACCCTGCGCGACCTGCTGATCGACGCCCCGGTGTTCTGGGTCGGCCGGCCAGAATATCTGATTGCCCCGGTGGCGGCGGCGGTGGCCGTGTGGCTGTTCGGGGCTGGCCGGGCGCGGCTGTTGATCCTCACCTGGCTGGATGCCCTGGGGCTGTGTGCCTATGCGGTGGTCGGGGCGGCCAAGGCCCTGGCCTTCGGGGTTCCCCCCGGCGCAGCCGTAGTCATGGGGGTGCTGACCGCCACCTTTGGTGGGGTGCTGCGCGATGTGCTGGCCGAGGAGCCTTCGGTGCTTCTGAAGCGGGAGATCTATGTCACCGCCGCCCTGGTAGGTGCCGGCGTCTTCGTGATCCTGAACGTCCTGGGGGTCCCCCAACTGGCCGCCGCCCTGGCCGGGTTCGGCGCAGGCTTTGCCATCCGCGCCGGTGCGATCGTCTTCCGCTGGTCCCTGCCGGGCTTCCCCGGCCGCGCCGCGCCGGACGAGGACTAGGCGGCTCCCGTCTACGCGCCGCAGGCGCTTTCAAGAGGGGACACGAAGGACACAAAGGAGGCGCGAAGGACACGAAGACGAGGCCGCCGATCCCTTCGTGTCCTTGGCTACCTTCGTGTCCTTTGTGTCCGCTGTTTTTGAAGCGCTGCGCGCCTACTCCGCCGCCGCCAGGACGGGGACGACGGCGTGAGCCTTGCCGCCGGCGTGGCCGGTGATGCGCAAGGGCGTGATCTGGCCGACCACCGCCTCGCCCTCGTAATGGATTTCGGTGAAGTCCGGCGCGCGGGCCACGCCGGGACGCTCGATCAGGGCGTCCACCGTGCAGCCCACCTGGCGGTCAAGGTGACGAGCCAGAGCCGCCTCGCCGGCCGCGCGCAGGGCTGCGGCGCGGGCCTTGATCTCGGCTCTGGGAAGCTGCGGCATCCTCGCCGCCGGGGTGCCCGGCCGGGGGCTGAAGGGGAAGACGTGCAGGTAGGCCAGGCCCGCTTCCTCCACCAGGGCGAGGGTGTTGGCGAACATCTCGTCGGTTTCTGTGGGGAAGCCCGCGATCAGATCGGCGCCAAAGGCCACATCGGGGCGCACGGCGCGGACCTTGGCGATCAGGGCCAGGGCGTCGGCCCGGCTGTGGCGGCGCTTCATACGCTTGAGGATCATGTCGTCGCCGGCCTGCAGGGACAGGTGCAGATAGGGTGCCAGCCGCGCCTCGCCGGCAAACAGGGCCAGCAGATCAGCATCAATCTCGGCGGCATCAATGGAGGACAGCCGCAGGCGGGGCAGCTCTGGAACCAGCCGCAGGATCCGCCCCACCAGCTGGCCAAGGCTTGGCTGGCCCGGCAGGTCGGCGCCCCAACTGGTGACGTCCACCCCGGTCAGCACCACCTCGGCATAGCCCTCAGCCGCCAGGCGGCGGACCTGGTCGACCACCTCACCGGCCGGCGCCGAGCGGGAATTGCCCCGGCCAAAGGGAATGATGCAGAAGGTGCAGCGGTGGTCGCAGCCGTTCTGGACCTCCACATAGGCCCGCGCCCGGTCCTTCAGACCATCGATCAGATGGCCGGCGGTCTCGCGCACGCTCATGATGTCATTGACCCGCACCCGGCCCTCGGCCGGACGGTCGAGATAGGCGCCCGCCGCGCTCTTTTCGGCGTTGCCGAGCACGAGATCGACCTCGGCCATGGCGGCGAAGGCGGCCGGGTCGATCTGGGCCGCGCAGCCGGTGACGATCAGCTTGGCGCCGGGACGCGCGCGGCGGGCTTTACGGATCGCCTGGCGGGCCTGGCGCACGGCCTCACCCGTCACCGCGCAGGTGTTGAAGACGATGGCGTCGGACAGCCCGTCCTCAGCGGCCCGGGCGCGGATGACCTCGCTCTCATAGGCGTTCAGGCGGCAGCCGAAGGTGACGATATCCACGCCGGGCGTGGTCTCCCCGCTCACGGCAGGGTTCCGGAGTAGTCCAGGCTGGCCGCGCCCGTCATGATCACGTGGTTGTCGCTGGCCCGCCATTCGATGGTCAGGTCGCCCCCGTCCAGCTCCAGTCTGGCTGTCCGGTCGGTGAGGCCGCGACGGACGCTGGCCACCAGGGCCGCACAGGCGCCGGTGCCGCAGGCCTTGGTCAGGCCCGCCCCCCGCTCCCAGACCCGCAGGCGGATGCGGTCGCGGGCCTTGATCTGGGCGAAGCCCACATTGACCCCTTGGGGGAACAGCCGGTGATGCTCGATCATCGGGCCGACCTCGCGCACCGGGGCGATGTCGGCGTCCTCGACGAAGAACACCACATGGGGATTGCCCATGGAGACGCAGCCAGGCGTATGCAGCAGCGGCGCGTCGATGGGGCCGACCTGCAGTTCGATGCCCCGGGTGTCCATGGGCTCGTCCAAGGGGATATCGGTCCAGTCCAGCCCTGGCTCGCCCATGTCGACACTGACTAGTCCCTCCCCGGCCCGCTGGGTGCGCAACAGCCGGTCGCCCACCTCCAGCACAGCAGCGTCCCGGCCTGTGGCCTCCATCACCAGCCAGGCCACGCAGCGCGAGCCATTGCCGCAGGCGGTGATTTCCTCGCCGTCGGCGTTCCAGAACCGGACCCGGATATCGGCTTCCGTGGTCGCCGGCTCCAGGACGATCAGCTGGTCGCAGCCGATCCCGCGCTCGCGGTCGGCGATGGCGCGCACCTCTGCCGCGCTGGGCGCGAAGGGCTGGCTGCGGGCCTCGACCACGACAAAGTCGTTGCCGAGCCCGTTCATCTTCAGGAACGGACGGCTCATGGCGGGGGTCATATAGGGCAGAAGCCTCACCAAATCATCTTGCCTGCGCAGGAGGGGCAGACAATTTGGCCCCTCGGCCTCTAGATAAGGGGCATGAACCGTCTGCTTCCCCTGGTCTGCGCCGCCCTGCTCATGCCCACCGCAGCCCTCGCCCAGTCCGAAGGCCCGCCCCGCGCCGGCGCCCCCGACCCTTTCCTGTGGCTGGAAGAGGTGGACGGGCCCCAGGCCACGGCCTGGGTGGCGGGACAGAACGCCAAGGCTGAGGCCCGCCTGACCGGCGACCCCCGGTATGAGACCCTGCTGGGGAGGCCCGGGCGATCTTCACCGCCAAGGACCGCATCGCCACCCCGGGTTACCGGGCCGGCGGGGTGGACAATCTCTGGCAGGACGACGCCAACCCCCACGGCCTGTGGCGCCATGCGAGCCTGGAGACCTATGCGGCCGGCGCGGCCGCGTGGACCACGGTGCTGGACCTCGACGCCCTGGCCAAGGCCGAGGATCGCAACTGGTTCTTCCATGGCGCCAGCTGTCTGAAACCCGCCGAGACCCAGTGTCTGGTGGAACTGTCGGACGGGGGCGGCGACGCCGTCGAAATCCGCGAGTTCGACACCCTCGCCAAGACCTTCGTCGCCGGCGGCTTTTCCCTAGCCCAGGGCAAGCAGAGCGCGGTCTGGCTTGACCCCGACACCCTGCTGGTCGCCCGGGAATGGACGCCCGGCGAGGTCACCGAGTCCGGCTATGCCTATGTGCTGAAGTCCCTGGCCCGGGACGGGACCACCGTGGAGCTCTACCGGGGGGAAAGGACCGATGTGTCGGTGTTCCCCATCGTCCTGCGGGGCGAGGACGGTGCCCCCCTGGCGGTGATCGCCCGGCGGGGGATCACCTTCTATGAGAGCGACTTCCTGCTGCTTTCCGAGGGCGCGCCCGCCCGCCTGCCCCTGCCGAAAAAGGCCAATTTCGAGGCCTTTGTCTCAGGCCAGGTGGTGTTTTCCCTGCAGGAAGCCCACGGCGACCTGCCCCAGGGGGCCCTGGTGGCCTTTGACCTTGAGGCCCTGAAGGCCGACCCCGCCACAGCCAAGGCCCAGCTGATCTTTGCGCCGGGTCCCCGGCAGGCGATCCAGCAGGTGGGCGCCACCAAGGACCGGCTGGTCACCGCCCTCCTGGAGAACGTCAAGGGCGCTGTAGAGGTCTGGACCTTCAAGGACCGCGCCTGGACCTCGGCCAGGCTCCCCCTGCCCGGCGACGCCAATATCACCCTCACCGACCTGGCAGGCGCCGATGACACCCTGTTCCTCAAGGTCGAGGGCTTTCTCACCCCCACCAGCCTGTGGCTGGCCGACGCCGCCAGCCTCACCGCCCGTCAGGTGGCCGCCCTGCCCGACCGGTTCGATGCGTCCACCCATCTGGTGGAGCAGCATTGGGCCACCTCCAGCGACGGGACCCAGATCCCCTATTTCGTGGTCCGCCCCAAGGCCGCAGCCTTGGATGGCCAGATCCCCACCCTGATGCTGGGCTATGGGGGGTTCGAGATCGCCATGCCGCCCCGCTACATGCCCGAGGCCGGCCAGCTGTGGCTGGCCCGGGGCGGGGCCTTCGTCCTGGCCAATATCCGCGGCGGCGGCGAGTTTGGCCCGGCCTGGCACCAGGCGGTGCTGCGGGAAAACCGCCAGCTGGCCTTTGACGACTTCGCCGCCGTGGCCCGCGACCTCGCCGCCCGGCAGATCACCTCGCCCAGGCGTCTGGGCATCTATGGCCGCTCCAATGGCGGGGTGCTGACCAGCGTCGCCATGACCCAGCATCCGGACCTGTGGAACGCCGTGGTCATCGAAAGCCCGCTGATCGACATGCTGCGCTATCACCGGCTGCCGGCCGGCGCCTCCTGGATCGGGGAATATGGCGACCCCGAAGTCCCCGAAGACTTCGCCTTCATCGCCCGCTACTCGGCCTATCAGAACCTGCAGCCGGGCACGGCCTATCCTGAGGCCTATATCACCACCAACACCCGGGACGACCGGGTCCATCCGGGCCATGCGCGCAAGTTCGCCGCCGCCCTGGAGGCGCTGGGCGCGCCGGTCCTCTATTACGAGCCGAGCTTCGGCGGCCACGCCAATGACGCCGACCCCCAGCTCAACGCCGCCCGCTGGGCTAGGCACTATGTCTATCTGATGCAGCGGCTGATGGACTGAACATCCGCCGCTTGCGGAGCAAGCCCGACCTGAGTAGGTTCCGCGCCTCGCTCAGCGGGCCTGCTTCACCCCAGGTCCCCTTGCTGGCCCTAGGAGAGGTGGCTGAGTGGTCGAAAGCACCGCACTCGAAATGCGGCGTGCCTTTACGGGCACCGTGGGTTCGAATCCCACCCTCTCCGCCAGGAACTCGCCGACGCTTGGGCTTCGAAAGATTTTTGGTGGCATCGGCAACGATAATTCCCGCCGCATCGGGACGCATCTTAACCCCAGCCTATCTGGTCACCAGCCGCGTCGCGATGGAAATCAAGCTTCGCTACTTGCAGTAGGCGTGCTCATATCGATGGGCAGTATTAACGACGAAATTGGGGAAGGCGTTGGTTGTGCTGAAACGTCAACTGTGCGGTGCCTTCGTAACTCTTGTTTTGGTCACTTCAGCACCAGCTGCCCAGGCATTGACGCTAGGCACCAGATTCGCTCCCCTTTTCTCTGATGAGCGCCTACAGGGATGCTCGTTAGTTTTTGAGACCACCCAGCCCGACCATGCAAATTTGGGTGGCGCGCTGTCGCTGGCCGTGGGTTCTTTCACTGCATGGGCGATACCAGACAGAGCTCCCGTGCTCATGTTCAAGCTTGGGGTGTCAGGCCCCGGCGGCTACAACCGCCCTACGCCACCGCATGGCGTAGCGCTACAAAGCGACTTGGCTACCAACGCCGGAGATCGGATTAGCGCTGAGCATCTCGACCCTGGCTATCTGTCGACAATTTTTGCTTTCGGCGACGCAACTATCGCCTCGTTTTTCGGCGGTGTCGCAGCCGGCAAGATTGATGCGATCTACACGAGCAACGAGGGCGGCATAGCTGTGCCATTCTCAGTCGATCTTAGAATTGCAGAGCTCAACTTGAGAACTGGCCAGGTGATGCAAGGTCAAGCTGACAAGGAATTCGACTCCTGCATGGACGTCCTTCTCGCACCAACTTCCTGATTGAGATCAACACAAGAGAAATAGGGTCACACAGCGCTTGCCAAGGAGTGCTGATGGAAACGCTAGGCCACATGCTCTTCGCCATGCGCCCACGGAAGACTGTACGCATAAAATGCAGTCCTTCGCTGCGTAAGGCTGGGAGCAAGCCGCAGGTCAGTTAAACTGTATTGTCTGTATTGAGTCAGGCTCTGGCGGCAAAAACCAGGGGACTGGATGTAGAATAAGGGGGGAGTATGCGGCGCGCGGTCTTGGTGGCCGCTTTGGTCTGCCTTGCGTCATGCGGGCCAGATCAGGGCATAGAAGGGTACGACGCCCTATCCCGACACGTCGAAGGCAACCGGGTTGGAGGCGGCTCGGATCAGTGGATCGAAATGGTCACTGTCATGGGCACGTCGGAGCGGGTTGGACTAATCTTCGGCTACACGAACGACCATCAAGCCTGCCTACAGGCTATCGCGGGAATGCAAGAGGCAAACCCCGATCGCGAGTACGTCTGCACGCCCGCAAACTAGTGTAAAATCTGCTCTACGCATTACCCCCTCACCGCCACCACATAGGGCCGAAAATCCCTTACACCTGACCCGTGGCGGGCGCGCTCGAGGATCTCGAAGCCTGCGGCGGTCAGGTCGGCCTCGAGGTCGGCGGCGTTGAGGGCGGTCACGCGGGGGGCCTGGCCCAGGGCCTGCATGAGCGGCAGGACCACCAGGGCGGCGCGCAGCCACGGGCTCATCTCCTTCAGGCACGGGGTCTTTGAGATGAAGAGGCCGCCGGGTTTCAAAACCCGGTGGATGCTGCCCAGGGCGGCCCGGCGGTCGGCCACCAGATGCAGCAGGTTGAAGGCCAGGACGATGTCGAAGTGGCCGTCCGGCCAGGGTGCGGCCTCCGGCGTGGCGACCTCGAAGTTCAGGGTTTTAAGGCCCGCCGCCTCAGCCTTCTCCCGGGCGATGGCGATCATCTGGCCGGAGAGGTCGGTGGCCAGATAGTGCGACACACCAGGGGCGAGCCTGAGCGCCGTGGAGCCGGTGCCGCAGCCGAGCTCCAGGACCCGGTGGCCGGGCTGCAGGCGCTGGGCGGTCGCCTCCAGGGTGCGCTCATAGCCGGCGAGATCGGCGATGGGGTCCTGGGCGTACTTGCGCGCGGTCCTGTCCCAGAAGCGGGCGTCTTGGGTCATCTGGGTCATGGGGGGTCCGGTTTCGACGGGGGATGGGCGGCGGCGGGCCTGGCCGTGTGCAACCTAGCAGGGCGCTGAGGCGAACACCAAGGCGTGCAGACGATGCGGCGGTGGCCTAGGCCTTTCCTGCGAACAGCGTTACCGACGGCCCATGTCCGCCCTCAGCGCCCTCGCCGCCGCCGTCTTTCTGTGTGCCAGTCCAGGGGTCACCGATGGGGACACCCTGCGCTGCAAGGACAAGACCCGGGTCCGCATCTGGGGCATTCAGGCGCCGGAGCGCCATGAGCCCGGCGGGGCCGCGGCAACCCGGGCCATGTCGAGGATTGTCGGGCGGGCGGACCTGACCTGCCAGCGTAAGGGCACCAGCTATCAGCGGGTGGTGGCTCGGTGTCGTCTGCCCTCCGGCCAGGACGTGGCCGCCGAGCTGGTCCGCCAGGGCCACGCCAAGGACTGGCCCAAGTTCAGCGGTGGGACCTATGGGCGATAGGGTGCCCCATGATCACTCTGCCACGGGTCCCTCGGCCCAAATGACGACCACCGCAGGTGCCTCGCTGGCGCAGGTCTGGGCGGTCTTTGTGGCCATGGATCTGGGGCAGGTATTGGCCAGGGGCTCTGGCCCCATTCCGGCCGTCGTTCGGACCAGCGATCAGACCGGGCCGTGGGATGTGGCCGGCAGCGCCCGCCAGGTGCATCTGGCCGACGGGTCGGTGGTGACCGAGGAAATCCTGGCCAGCGATCCGACCCATGGGGCTGCGCCGTCGGGCGGGCAGGCCCGGTTTGCCTATCGGGTCGAGGGGTTCTCAGGACCCCTGGCGACCCTGACCGGCGAGGCCTTTGGCGAGTGGGCCTTTGAGGAGACCGCGCCGGGGCGGACGCAGATCACCTGGCGCTACACCTTCGTCCCCCGTTCCGCCCTGATGGCCGCGCCGCTGTCGGCGCTGATCGCGCTGTTCTGGCGGGGCTATATGCGGCAGGCAATCGAGAACGTGCGGCGGCTGGCCGAGGCGGCGGGCTAGCCCCTGGCGCGGGCCAGGATGGCGCGGCCGGCGGCCTCGCCGGAGCGCCGGGCGCCCATCACGGTCACCGCATAGGCCTTGCCGTCGCTGTCGCCGGCGAAAAACAGGCGGTGATCGATGGGGGTCCCATAGACCTGCCGGGCCCGGGCCTGGCCCACCTTCACCACGCTGTAGGCGCCCAGGGCGAAGGGGTCGCTGGTCCAGTCGGCCACCGTGGTCGCGGTGATGCGACCCCGCAGGCTCGAGCCCAGCATGGCCACGAGCGCCGCCCGCCCCGCCGCCGTCAGGGCCCCGGGGCCAGCCGTGGACAGGGCGCGGGCGTGCCGGCCCGAAAAGATCACCGTGGCCAGGGGCAGGCGGGGGTCCACATAGAGGGCGGTGGTCTCGTGGCGCAGGGCGGCGTCCATGTCGAAGGCGAACTCTGGCGCTTCGGTCAGCGGTCGGTCCAGGCGCAGACCGACCTTGATAAAGGCGCCCCCCTGCAGGGCGTCCAGGGCCGCCTGCCGCAGAACCGGCAGGGGCGGGTCAAAGGCGATGGTCCCCCTGGCCAGCACCGGGGGTGGGACGGTGATCACCACCTGGCGGGCGTCCAGGGCGCCAAAGGCCCCTGAAACCCGCACCCGGTCAGAGGCCCGCCAGTCGATCTTCTGGACCCCATGGCCGGTGCGGACCGGCACATCGGCGGCCAGATCGGCCACCAGCTGGCCAAAGCCCCCCTCGACCACATGGTCCTCGCCATCGGCCAGGGCGCCATAGTCCTGCACCGACAGCCGGTCCCGGTCCGTGGCCAGGGTAAAGGCGGCATATTCAGCGGCCACCTGCTGCATCTCATCGCCGGCCGCCTGGCCCAGGGCAAAATCGGCACCCAAGAGGCTGCGGCGCACGACCCGGCGCTCCAGCTGGGCCATGGCTGCCTCAAGCTGCGCCTCCCCGTCCTTGAGCGCCCGCCCGCCCCGCAGCAGGGTCAGACCGTCTTCGCCGCTCAGCCAGGTCCTGCGCCCCAGACGCCGAGCCTCGGCCAGGAACGGATTGACCGAAGCGCTGTGCAGCCAGTGTGCGCCCCGGTCAAAGGGCAGGCCCAGGGCAGCGGTGTCGGTATGGGCGCGGCCGCCGATCCGGTTGCGGGCCTCCAGCACCACCACCCGCCGTCCGCCTGCGCGCAGGGCCCGGGCCGCGGCCAGCCCTGCTGCGCCTGCCCCGATCACCACCACATCGGCCTCCACCGGCCGGGCCGCCCGGACGATGGCCGGGGCCCCCATCAGGGCAGCACCGGCGGCCATGAGCCGTCGTCGGGAGAACACTCCAGCCATGGGCGGTCTTTCTTGACGTCTGGGGCAAGATCTGGGGTCGCCTGAGCTTGGCGCAGAAACAGCGTTTCTGTCTGCAGAAACGTTCACTCAACTTGAGGCTGTTGTTTGCCCTTGCAAGGCTCTGGCAAAGGGCCGTTTCCGGGCCTGAAAGGCTGCGCTTTCCTGTCGCACTGTTGCGGAACTGTCATAGGTGCCTTGGCGAGGACCGCTTACCTTCAGAAACTAAATGTGAAGGCCGTATGCCCGGCCATCCGCAGGGGGACTACATGACCTATCGCGCTATTCTGTTTGCAGCGGCGTCCGCCGCCAGCCTGCTTGCCCAACCCGCCTTGGCCCAATCGGCCGCCGGCGCTGAGGTGCAGGAAGTGATCGTCACCGGCACCCGCGCCGAAGGCCGCACCCGGCTTGAGTCCCTGGCCCCCGTCGATGTGATCAGCCAGGACGCCCTCAACAAGGTTGGCGTGACCGAGCTGAACCAGGCCCTGGCCGTCTCCCTGCCCTCGTTCAACTTCCCCCGTCCGGGTCTGGCTGACGGCACCGACACCATCCGCCCGGCCACCCTGCGCGGCATGGCCCCTGACCAGACCCTGGTGCTGGTCAACTCCAAGCGCCGCCACTCGGCCGCCCTGGTCAATGTGAACGGCACCATCGGCCGCGGCTCTTCGGCGGTGGACCTCAACACCATTCCCTCGGGCATCGTGCAGTCGATCGAAGTGCTCCGCGACGGCGCCTCGGCCCAGTACGGCTCTGACGCCATAGCCGGCGTGCTGAACCTGCGCCTGCGCGAGGCCTCGCAGGGCGGCAATGTCACCGCCTCCTACGGTGCCCGCGTCACCACCGTCAGCACCCAGGTCGCGGCTGTTCCGACCGGTGCCAACTGGACCGTGGCCGACAAGGCCGAATACGACCGCACCGACGGCGAGACCCTCAATCTGTCGGGCTGGATCGGCCTGCCGCTGGGGACCGAAGGCTTCCTGACCCTGGCCGCCGAATATGTGGACCAGGAGAACACCATCCGCACCGCGCCGGACTGGCGCCAGCAGTACGCCCGGGTCGGCACGGCCTTCGACGCCCGCGAAGCGACCATCAATCGCTACAGCGCCTGGTACGGCGAGCCCAAGATCGAGCAGTGGACCCTGTTCGCCAACGCCGGCTACGACCTGTCGGACACCGCCAGCCTCTATGGCTGGGCCAGCTATCAGAACCGCGACTCCACCTCGGCCGGCTTCTTCCGTCGCCCCATTGACGACCGCAACATCACCTCGATCCATCCGGACGGCTTCCTGCCGCTGATCAATCCGGTGGTTGAGGACTTCGCCGTCGGCGGCGGTCTGGAGTGGCAGGCTGGTGCCTGGGACATGGACGCCTCCCTGGTCTATGGCTCCAACAAGATGGACTTCACCATCCGCAACACCCTGAACCGGTCCATTGGACCGACCAGCAAGACAGTGTTTGCGGCCGGCGGCTATGAGTACGATCAGGCCGTGTTCAACCTCTCCGGCGTGCGCCAGTACGACACGGGCTTGGCCTCGCCGCTCAACGTGGCGGCGGGTCTCGAGGTCCGGCACGAGGGCTACGGCATCTTCGCCGGCGAGCCGGACTCCTACCGCAATGGCGGAGTTCTGCTGAACGGCGCCCCGACCCCCGGCGGCGCCCAGGTGTTCCCGGGCTTCCAGCCGGCCAACGTGGTGGACGAGAACCGCTCCTCGGTGGGCGGCTATCTCGACATGGAAGCCAATCTGACCGACGCCCTGCTGGCCTCCGCCGCCCTCCGCGCCGAAAGCTATTCGGACTTCGGCGAGACCTTCACCGGCAAGCTGGCCCTGCGTTACGACATCAATGACAGCTTCGCCCTGCGCGCCTCGGTGCAGAACGGCTTCCGCGCCCCGTCCCTGCAGCAGCAGTTCTTCACCACCACCTCGACCAACTTCATCAACGGCGTGCCCTTCGAGATCACCACCTTCCCGGCGGAAAGCCCGGTGGCCGTGGCCCTCGGGTCCAAGTCGCTGGAGGCCGAGCAGTCGGTCAACTTCGCCCTGGGCGCCGTCCTGCGTCTCGGCGCGGTCAACATCACCATCGATGCCTACCGCATCCTGGTCGAGGACCGGATCGTTCTCTCGGAAAACCTGACCTCGCCGGCGGTGCGTAACTTCCTCACCTCCCGTGGGTTCATCGGCATCGGCGGCGGCCGCTTCTTCATCAATGGCGTGGACACCGAAACCCAGGGCGTCGACATCGTCGGCAACTACCGCCTGACCACCGATCAGATCGGTGCCTTCAACTTCACCCTGGCGGCCAACTTCAACGAAACCGAAGTGACCAAGGTGCCGGCCACGGCCCAGCTCACCGCGCTCAGCCCCTCGCCGGTGCTGTTCGACCGCGTGAACGTCCTGACCTTCGAGCAGGGTACCCCTGACTCCAAGTTCACCGGCTCGGTCGACTGGTCCATGGGCGCCTTCGGGGCCACCCTGCGCGGCACCCGCTATGGCGAGGTCCTCAGCCCCGGCACCACCGCGGCCCTCGACCTGGTGCTCAAGCCCAAGGTGGTCCTCGACCTGGAAGGCCGTTGGAACGTCACCGAGAAGGTGCGGGTCTCCGTCGGCGCCGACAACATCCTGGATGAATACCCCACCGGGACGCCGCCGGCCCTCAACACCACCTCGAACACGCCGTTCTCCAACTACGCGCCGTTCGGTCGCTCGGGCCGTTATGTCTACGGCCGCGTGTCGGTGAACTTCTGATCCCGGCGCCCCCTCAGGTCTGAGGGGGCTCTAGCCGCTGGCCACCCTGGCATGGACCAGACCCGGTGCCAGTTGATTACGAAGAGGCGGGATGGCCGACAGCCATCCCGCCATTTTCATGCGCGCAGGATAGGGCTCCGCAAAGGTCCTGACGCTTAAGGGTTCAAGCCCGGGGATCGTAGACAGAAGCCCGCCGATCGCGTCGACGCTGATCCCCCAGGGCATGGGCGGAGCCCGGTAGGCCGGGGTGACCTGATAGCCTTTCAGGGTCTTGTCCGAGAGCCAGGGCGGGATGATGTCGAAATAGATCTCCGCCCCCGGAAACCGATTGGCGATCTGGCCAAGCAGGCCGCGAACCTCCCATGGGGAGAAGTACATCAGCAGCCCGGCCGCGGAGATAAAGGGCGCCGGCGACGGCGGCACCAGGTCCATCCAGCGGGGATCGAGCACCGAACAGGGGATGTGATGGAGCCTCGGGTCCGGCGGCAGCATCGCCTTGCGGACCTCGATCGCCTCAGGAAGATCAATACTGATCCAACGGGCCGTAGGGCTATTGATCCGCCAGAACTGGGTTTCGAGCCCCTCCCCAAGGGCAATCACCGTGCCGTTCGGCGTCTGGCGCAAATAGGTCCGGATCAGGTCATCCCCAACCCGCGCCCGGATGGCATGCAGGACGTTGGGTGCCCCGAACATCCGGTGGAAGTCATAGTCAATGGCCGCCACCAGCCCTGCGGCCATGGGGTCCTCGATCAGGCGATCGCGTCGGGCATGTTCGGCAGCCCGGTTCCACAGGGGCCAGAGCATGGTTTCCGGAACACCGGTGAGATCGATCTTGACCTGGGCCATGGTCGCCACTGCTTGGGCTGGGCTTCAGCTTGTTCGCCAAGCCCCACAATAATGCGACTTATTCTTACTTGCAAATCTTTCGTGCCCCAGGGGCAGAGCGAGCCGCCCCGCCCTAACGGGTGTCCCGGGCCAGCAATGTCCTGATCAGGTCCAGTTGCGCCTGCTGGCCGGCGAGGATGGCTTCGAGCTGCTTGGCCCGCATCTGATCGAGCTTGTCATGCAGGGCCATGATCTCGATCTCCGCCTTGAGGTTCACCTCATAGTCGTGGGCGGCGCTGATCCGGTCCTTCGCGGCCTGCCGGTTCTGGCTCATCATGATGAACGGGGCCTGGATTGCCGCCAGCATGGACAGCAAAAGGTTCAGGAAAATGAACGGGAAGGGGTCAAAGGCCTCTCGCCCCAGGGTCAGGTTGAGCAGGGTCCAGACGCTGAGAAAGGCACCAAATCCCAGGATAAAGACCCACGACCCCCCCACCGCGGCAACCTGATCGGCCAGCCGCTGACCAAAGGTCTGTTCGTCGGCAAAGGTCTCGTTGATGTCCCGGCTCACCGGGCTGCGGTCGGCCGCCTTGGTCAGGACCCGGCGCTCAGCGGGGCCCAGATCCCCTTCCAGCTTGCCCAGCCACCGTCTAGCGGCCTTACCCAGACCACCTGCCTGTTCACTCATAGCTGATCCTCTCCGAAGTCCTGACTGCAGGTCCAAGGATTGGGGGCGCAGGGTCAGACCCAGCGCAAGGGATTTCGAAGACCGCAGGTCATGACCCATCATGTCATTGGACCCGGCGGACGACTGGGCCAGTCTGTCCTCAGGCAAAGCTCAGCAGGAGGTTTCGATGACGGGGTTCTGGCGACAGTGGATGGCGGCGTGGCGGCTCTCGGTGGCCGGGTTTGGCGTGATCCTGGCCGGGGGGGCCTTCGAAGCCACCAGCGGGCCGGTGCGGATGATCTTTGCCCTGGTGGGGGAGGCCCTGCCCCTGGAGATGCCTGCGACCTTGCGGTTCTCCATCGCCCTCATCGGGGCGGTGACCCTGGGCTGGTGGCTCACCCTGGAGGCGGCCTTCAAGGCCATCGACCTGCTGGGGGACCGGGCCGGGCCGGTCTGGCGATGGCTGACGGTGTCAGTGGTGGGATGGTATCTGATCGACGGGGCCCTGTCGGCGGCCACGGGGTTTGCCCTCAACATCGTCCCCAATACCGGGCTGCTGGCAGGCTATCTGATCCCCGTCCTGGCCACAGGCGTGCTGCGGAAAACCTAGGCCGCATGACCCATCAGGGTCCCCGCCAGGGTTTAGCCCTTGAGCAGGCTCAGGCAGCGGCCCACCGCCTGACCATTGGCTTCTGCGGTCTTGATCGTCAGCTTGCCGCCGATGACCAGCCCGCGCAGTCGGCTACGCATCAGCTTTTCGATATCGGAGTCAGGCTTCACATGGGGTGCCACGGTGGTGTGCATCAGCTTGCCCTCGGGCGAGAGACCGGCCGCGCACTTGTCGGCGGCCGGGTTGGCCAGGGCGGCCGTGGCGCTCAGGCTGGCGACCGCCAGGGTGGAAAGCAGCACAGCGCGGAGGCTTTGACGGGTCATGGGGCAGTCCTTGCGGGGTTCCTGTCCTTTAGCGTGCCAAAAGGTTGTGACGAGAGCAAGGCGTCAGGCCTCCCGGATCGGGCGGGCGCGGCCACGTCAGGGGGCGGGGGCAATCCGCACCTGGACATCCATGCCCAGGACATCTGACGCGTCCCCGGCGAAGCTGCCGGAAACCGGCATGATCTGGTCGCTCGCGGCCCCGACCGCCAGGGGAATGAGGCCCGCAGCGCCCAGGCGTCTGTGGGTGGGATCAAAGGCGATCCAACCAGCCCCCGGCAGATAAACCTCGGCCCAGGCATGGGTGCTATCGGCCTGCCGGTCGGTCAGGTCGGGGTCAAACATGTAGCCACTGACCGCCCGGGCGCCGAAGCCCAGCTGGCGGGCGGCGGCGATGAACAGCGCCGCCAGGTCCCGGCAGGCGCCGCTGGCCAACCGAAGAGTCTCTCCAGGGCTCTGCACCCCTTCTTCCTCCCGGACCCGGTAGGTCGCCGCCGCCAGAACCCCCGCATTGAGGTCCTTCAGTAGGGACAGGGTGTCGGTGCCGGGGCGGGCGACGAAGCCGTGGGCCCAGCGGGCCACATCGGGGTCCGGCTGGGGCAGGCAAAGGCGGGCCAGATTATCGGCGTCCTGGGGGTCATAGGCGAACGGGTAGGTGTGGGCCTCTGGCGCCAGGTTGATCACCGGCCAGGGTGGGGCGCTGGAGACCGCCCGCAGGCGGGTCTCGAGGGTCAGCTGCGCGGTGGGCTCGGCGAACCGGGCGACGGCGCAGAGGTTTCCGAACACGTCCTGGCTCCAGGCGAGATCGGCCAGGGGGGAACAGCGAAGTTGGAAGTCCACGACATCGAGCTCAAGGCTGTCGCGGGGGCGAAGCCTGAGCTGATGGGGGTGCAACACCACCGGCCGGGCGAAGCGGTAGGTGGTGAGGTGATGAATGTCGAAAGCCGCGGCGCTCACAGGCCGCGCCAGGTGATCAGCGCTTCTTTCCGGGAGCGGCCCCGGCGGGGTCGAGGAACGACCGGGTCGCCGGCTCGGGCTTGGCGGCGGCCGCCTGCTTGGGCTTGCGGACTTCACGGTTGGATTTTTTCTGGCCCTTGGCCATGGCAGGTCTCCAGGGGCGGCGCTCGCCGCGGAAAGAAGGTGGGTTGGTCGTGCAGGGAGGGCGCTCTGGGGAACGGGCGCTAGCGTCCGCGCAGACCCAAGAGGGAAAAGGCGACGGGAGCCAGAATGGCGGTGACAACGCAGAGCGCGGCCACGATCAGAAGCGGGGACATGGGAAACCGAGACTGCGCCGCATCGGAGGGGATCGACCGCCTGAGACGCGGCACACGTCCGATGACGCTTTATCCTAGATGGGGCGTCGGCGGAAAAATACCAGGGGAGCGTCAAGACGACTTGGCTTGGTGGCCCATCCATGATCGGAACCTCGCCCCATGACCGACCCCACACCCGATCCTCGCCCGCTCGACACCCGCGCTCCGGCTGGCTGGGTGGTGGCGGTCCTGCTGGAGCCCGCCGGGAGCGGCGATCAGGACCAGCGGTTCTTCGCCATTGGCCGGGCCGACCGGGCCCAGGCCGAGTGGGTGGCGGTGGATATGGCCTTGAGCCTTGGCCTGCGGGTGGCCGCCAGCCCGGCGGGGGGCAAAGAACCTGTTCAGGCCCTGGCGCCGCTCTCCCTCGTGCGGATGCGGGCCCTGGGCCTCGGAGCCGGCGAGCGGCGGGATCTGGGCGAGCGCCGCCCTCGGCGCTGGCTAAGCGCTTAACCCTTGAGAGTCTGTGGCGCACCGGTCGGGGCGTGGTAAATCAGGCTCGCCCTTAGCTTGCGGAGACGCCATGCCTGCCCTTGATGATTTCGTACACCCCACGGTGATCGTGTCCCGGGCCTTCTATGGGGTGACGAACCTCGCGCCGATCAAGACCGCCGTCGAGGGTATCGCCGAAGCCATGATCAATCCTCACGGGCTGTTTGTGGGCGACAACCTGATCACCATGGGCAAGCGCCTGGGCTTTCTGGACGACAAGATCCTGATGGACGCCTTTTTGCGCAACGCCGAGACCGTGGCCGAGCGTGGCGCCCTGTGGCGGATCGTGACCCTGGTGTGGGCGGCGCGCACAGCCCTGCGGGTCGAGGGCGATTTCGTCGAGTGCGGTTGTTACAAGGGCAACTCCGCGCGGATCGTTTCCGAGGTCGTTGGTTTCGCCGATATGCCTCGGCACTACTATCTCTACGACCTGTTCCAGCACGACGAGTCCATGCCCCATCACAGCATGCTGGAGCACAGCGAGACCCTGGTGGACCAGGTGCGCGCACGGTTCTCCGACATGTCCAATGTGACCATCACCCAGGGCCGGGTGCCTGACAGCCTGGCGGTGGCCGCACCTGAGAAGATCGCCTTCATGCATCTGGACCTGAACAACGCCGACGCCGAGATCGGCGCGCTGGAGGTGTTGTTTGACCGTATCTCGCCCGGCGGAATCCTGATCCTCGATGACTTTGGCTGGATGGCCTATCAGGACCAGATGATCGCCGAAGTGCAGTGGATGCTGAAGCGGGGCTACCGGATTTTGGAACTGCCCACCGGCCAAGGGCTGGTGATCAAGTAGCCACAGGCCCCGTCACCCTGGACCAAGGCCGGTTCGCCGCTAGACTGCCCGGCCTCTGGGCCCTTTGGGTCTGATTTCGGGATCCTGACACCCATGTTGCGCCCCATTGCCTGCGCTGCCCTGAGCCTCTGCCTGTGGGCAACCACCCACGCAGCCCTTGCAGCCCCCGCCTCAGACATCGTGATCCATGCCGGCGCCCTGCTGGATCAACCGGGGGAAGCCCCCCGGGGCCCCTCGACCCTGGTGGTGAGAGACGGGCGCATCGCGCAGGTGCTTGAGGGTCACGCCCCCGTTCCGGAGGGGGCGAGGCTGATTGACCTGAAGGATCAGTTCGTCCTCCCCGGGCTCATCGACGCCCATGTCCACATCTTCTCCGATGACGACAAGACCGCGGCGCGGCTGGAGGCCATGACCCGTGGCGCGGAGAACCGGTTCGTGGTGGGGCTGGATAATGCCCGCCGCACCCTGGCGGCCGGTTTCACCACCGTGCGCGACCTGGGGTCTGAGCCTGCGGCGATCACCGCCCTGCGCGACGGGATCGAAAGGGGGCTGATCGAAGGGCCGACGATCATCAATGCCGGGCGGATGATCTCCATCAGCGGCGGTCATGGGGACAGCGCCAATGGTCTGGCGCCCCGCTATGCCGCCCTGGAGCGGGCCGAGGCGGTCCACACCTGCGATGGTCCTGAGGATTGCCGGCGAGCGGTCCGCTTACAGGTGGCGCAGGGGGCCATGGTCATCAAGTTCGCGGCCACCGGAGGGGTTCTGTCCAATGTGGCCGGCGGGCTTGGTCGGCAGATGTTCGATGGTGAGATGAAGGCCATCGTCGAGACCGCCCACGCCTTTGGCCGTAAGGCTACCGCCCACGCCCACGGCAAGGACGGCATCGAAGGTGCCCTGCGGGCCGGGGTGGACTCCATTGAGCACGCCACCTTCACCGATGCTGAAACCCTGGCCCTGTTCCGCAAGACCGGTGCCTATCTGGTGCCGACCATGATCGCCCCGGAAGCCGCCGTCGCCCAGGCGCGGGCCGGCCAGCGCCCGCCCGCCGTGCTGGCCAAGGCCGAAGAAGCCGCCCGCATTGCCTATGCCAAGCACATCGAACAGTACGCGACGGCGGGGGTGAAGATCGCCTTTGGCACAGACACCGGGGTCTCGGCCCACGGAGACAACGCCACAGAGTTCAAGATGATGGTCGACGCCGGCATGACACCGGCCCGGGCGATTCGCAGCGCTACCCTGGACGCCGCAGACCTGCTGGGCCTGTCGGCCAGCCTCGGCACGCTGGAAGTCGGAAAGACCGCTGACATCATCGCGGTGGCGGCCAGCCCCCTGGACGATGTGACCGAGCTGGAACGGGTGACCTTCGTCATGCGCCGCGGGGTGACCCATCGTCTGGGCGGCGCCCGCCAGCCCTGGCCCGCCGACTAGTGCCGGGCCGCAAGACACTCCAAACCTAGGGTTAGATCGAAAACCGGCCGGTATCGAAAAAGGCCTCCAGGGCCGCCTCATAGGGGCCCGCCTCAATACCGGCCGCCACCAGCCAATCGGGGTTGGACAGGGTGCTGGCATAGCGCTCGCCGGAGTCGCACAGCAGGGTGACCACCGAACCCGTCTCGCCGTGGGCGGCCATGGCCTCGATAACCTGGGCGCAGGCCCAGAGATTGGTGCCGGTAGAGCCCCCGCAGGACCGGCCCAGCCGGCGCGAGGCGACCCGCGCGCCGGCGATGCTGGCGGCGTCAGGCACGGCGATAGCCCGGTCAATCAGCTCCGGATTGAAAGAGGGCTCGCAGCGGGCCCGGCCGATACCTTCGATGATCGAGCCCTTGGCGGCGCTGGTGGTTACTGCCCGGTCAGCCACATGGCGGTGGAAGACCGAGGCTTCCGGATCTGCCAGGCAGAGGTAGGTGGGGGCGCGGTTATAGCGGATAAACCGGCCCAGGGTGGCGGTGGTGCCGCCGGTGCCGGCCCCGGCGACGATCCAGGCCGGGACCGGATGCGGCTCCTGGGCCAGCTGGCTGAAAATCGACTGGGCGATGTTGTTGTTGCCCCGCCAGTCGGTGGCCCGCTCAGCGAAGGTGAACTGGTCCATGTAGTGGCCGCCGAGATCGGCGGCGAGGCGGGCGCTCGCCTCATAGACCTCGTGTGCGGCGTCAACGAAGTGGGTTTCGCCCCCGTGGAAGGCGATCTGCGCCACCTTTTCCGCCGAGGTCGACCTCGGCATCACCGCGATGAACCTCAGGCCCAGCAGGCGGGCGAAATAGGCCTCCGACACCGCCGTTGACCCGCTGGAGGCTTCAATGATCGCAGTGCGCGGGCCGATCCAGCCATTGCACAGGGCGTAAAGAAAGAGCGACCTGGCCAGCCGGTGCTTGAGACTGCCCGTGGGGTGGGTGGATTCGTCCTTAAAATAGAGGTCGATGCCCCCCGCCAGGGGTGCGCGCAGCAGATGGGTGTCGGCCGAGCGGTTGAAGTCGGCTTCGATGGTCTGAACGGCCCTGTCGATCCAGGCGCGGTCGCGGCAAAGGGTGGTCAAGGCAGGCTCCAGGCACAGGACTGAACGTCCTGGACATGACCCATTCATCGGCCCTCGGCTAGGGATGAACGCCAACAGAGGCTGCGGTGAGCTGGAACGAAGCCCAGGCGAAGCCGTTTGCCCACACCCTGGTCACAGGCCAAGCCGACAACCCCTGGCCTCCGCCCTATTGACGCCGTGCGCAGGCGATAGACTGTTTGCGCAACCCAAGGAGCCGATGTGATGATCCGCACCCCCGACCCGACCCGCCGGGCCCTGGCGCTAGGCCTCGCCACTGCGCCTCTGGTCGGGCTGATGCGCGCTGGGCCGGCCGCCGCCGCCCTGCCCGCCGCCGACCAGGCGCTGGTCAACCGCGCCGTGGCCTATCTGGAAGGGCTGACCCAAGCCAAGGGCAGCTTTGTGCAGACCGATCCCCGCGGCGTGACCACCCAGGGGGAGATCTTCCTGAAGCGTCCTGGCAAGGCGCGGTTTGCCTATGCTCCGCCGTCGGGCCTGTTGGTGGTGTCGGACGGGAACCTGGTCTCCGTGGCCAATTCCAAATTGAAGACCTTCGAGTCCTATCCCTTGGGGGCCACGCCGCTGTCGCTCTTTCTCGCCCGGCAGATTCGATTGGATCGGGGCGTGCAGGTCACCCGGGTCAACCGCCTGGCCGACGGGTTCTCGATCACCGCCCGGGACGGTAAGAAGCAGGCCGAGGGTCAGATCACGCTCACCTTCGCCAACACGCCCATGCAGCTGGTCGGCTGGACGATCACCGACCCGCAGGGCCAGGGCACCCGGGTTCGGCTGACCCGGCTGGAGAAGGTGGCCAGCCTCGATGACAATCTGTTTGTCCTGAAGGATCCGCGAAACCTGCGCCCAGGCCAGCCGCGAATGTGACAATCTGACAACAGGCAAGAATCATCATGATTCTGGCTTGACTTTTATGGTCTTCGTGGCAATTATGACACGCATCGCTGATGTAGGGCCGTGGCCCAGCGGCAGCGCCGTTCCGGAACCTATCCCCTCCCGGCGGCGGCATGAGAGACGAATGACTTAGCGCCCGGGGTTCTCCAGTCCCCGGGCGTTTTCTTATGGCTCGGCCTGGCTTAAACCCCTGCCATGCGCCTTCGTATCGCCTCCTGGAACGTCAACTCCGTCCGCCTCCGCGCCGAACAGGTCGCCCGCTTTGTCGATGAGCAGGCCCCCGATGTGCTCTGCTTGCAGGAGATCAAGTGTCAGGCGGGCGAGTTCCCCATGGCCGATTTCGTCGCCATGGGCCTGCCCCATGTGAAGATCGCCGGCCAGAAGGGCTGGCATGGGGTGGCCATCGCCTCACGCCTGCCCATTGAGGAGGCCCCCGACCTCAAGGTTTGCCGGGAGGGTCACGCCCGTTGCGTGTCGGCCAAGGTGGCTGGGATCGAGATCCAGAACTTCTATGTGCCGGCCGGCGGCGATGTCCCCGACCGCCTCCAGAACCCCAAGTTCGACCACAAGCTCGACTTCTTCGAGACCCTTACCGCCGAGATGGGCCGGCGCGACCCCAAGGCCCCCCTGGTGATCTTGGGGGATCTCAACGTGGCACCCGGGGAGTTCGATGTCTGGAGCCACCGCCAGATGTCGAAGATCGTCAGCCATACGCCGGTGGAGGTGGCCGCCATGGACACCCTGCAGAAATCCCTGGGCTTCATCGACCTGCCTCGGGCCGCGACACCGGAGCCTGAGAAGCTGTTTTCCTGGTGGAGTTACCGGGCGGCGGACTTCCGCCAGTCCAACCGCGGCCTGCGCCTGGATCACATCTGGGTCACCCCAGGCCTGCGGGAGGCGGCGTTCCGCACCGGCGCGGCCTCATCCCGGGTGCATGATGATGTCCGTGAATGGGAGCGTCCCAGCGACCACGCCCCCGTCACCGCTGACCTTGGGCTTTAGCAGGCCACCGCCCGGATATGGCCGGCCTCGGCATAGGCAAGTGCCTGGCGGTCCCGCGTCATCAGAATGAGGCCAAGCTGCCGCGCCGTGGCGATGATGATCCGGTCGGCCGGGTCGGGGGGCGGCGCGCCCGGCAGGGTGCTGGCGTGCAGCAAAATGTCTGGTGACAGCTCGCAGACGCTCAACCGCATCATTTCACAGGCCCGCATCCACCAGCGGTCAGCCGGACTGGTCAGGCTCAGCCGCCCGCGGGATTCGAGCAGGCCCAGCTCCCACGCGCTCATGGGGCAGACCCTGGGCGCGATCCCCGCCCGCCAGGTCTCGTCCAGGATTGTGCGCGCACCATCACTGACCGGCTCTCCGTTGCCGATCCAGAGCAAGGCACCGGTATCGAGCAGGATCGGGGCACTCATCCCCGCGACCCCCAGGCCGGGTCCGCCGCAGCCGCAAGATCGAGGTTGGCGGCAAACCGGATTGTGCCGCGCATGGCCCCATAGCCAGGATAGCGGTCCAGTCCCCCCGGGGCGGCGGGCAACCCCAGAGGCTTTGCCCGCCGGAAGGTGAGGCATTGGCCAGGGATATCCACCTGTTCGGTTATAAAGCCCGCTGCAAGCCAGACCCGGGTCATGGGATTGTTGGTCGGGCTGTTGCTCCACCAGGCCGGATAGCGCTTTGACGCCGGCAGTGGCCGCCCAATGACCGTCTCAATTTCGGCGAAGGTCAGCGCAACCCGGTCGCCAGGCTGCCGCTGAAGATAGGTCGCCAAAGGATCGTATTTGCTCATGGCTTCGCTCCCGATTTAGGGACGCTATGGGTGTTTTCTACACCTGTAAATCAGCTTTTGGGCGCTTTCCGATTGCGCTCCAAGGCTACCCGCATCAAGCGAGCCTTCGCTCTGGCTTCAAGGGAGTAGAGCTCAACCGCCGAGAACCACACTGGCGTCCTGGAAAGCTACAAAACAGCTTTAGGGTGCCAGGCGATAACCGCCGGCCTCGGTCAGCAGCAGGCGGGCATTGCCCGGGTCCGGCTCGATCTTCTGGCGCAGGCGATAGACATGGGTTTCCAGGGTGTGGGTGGTGACACCGGCATTGTAGCCCCACACCTCGGCCAGCAGCTCCTCCCGGGACACCGGCTTGTCGCCGGCCCTGTAGAGGTATTTCAGGATGTTGGTTTCCTTCTCGGTCAGCCGGATCTTGCGCTGACCCTGGGCGATCAGGGTCTTGGCCGACGGGCGGAACTCGTAGCCCCCCAGCTGGAAAACCGCCCCTTCGGACTGTTCGTGGCTGCGCAGCTGGGCTCGGATCCGAGCCAGCAGGACCGCGAAACGATAGGGCTTGGTGACATAGTCATTGGCCCCGGCCTCCAGGCCCTGGACCGTGTCCTCGTCGGAGGCTGCAGCGGTCAGCATGATGACGGGGGCAGAGACCCCTTGCTGTCGGAGCGCCCTGCAGACCTCCCGTCCATTCATGTCCGGCAGATCCACGTCCAGCAGGACAAGGTCGGGCCGCACGTCCTGGGCCATACGCACGCCCTCGGCACCGGTCGCCGCCTCGACAGCGACAAACTCCTCGTGCAGTTGAAGTTGTTCGGCGACGGCACCGCGCAGGTCGTCGTCGTCATCGATGATCAGCAGGGTTTTTCTCGGGGCCATGGGGCGAAACATGCACCGTATTGGTCGGTCCGGGCAAAGAGTTTTGGAGGCAGGGCTTTGATTTTCCGCGCCGATTCCGCCGGCCGCTTCAACTGGACCGGCCCAGCCCTGACCTGCGCCATAGGCCGCGGCGGCATGCGGCCCGCTGCGGAAAAGCGGGAGGGGGACGGGGCCTCACCCATCGGCATCTGGCCCCTTCGCTATGTGCTTTATCGCCCCGACCGGGGGCCTGCGCCGCGCACGGATCTGCAGGTCCGCCCCATTGGTCTGAACGACGGCTGGTGTGATGATCCCGGCCACCCGTCCTACAACCAGCCCGTTCAGCGGCCCTTCCCGGCCAGCCACGAGGCTCTCTGGCGGGAGGATGGGGTCTATGACCTGGTGGTGGTGCTGGGGCACAATGATGACCCGCCCATCGCCCCCCTGGGCTCTGCGATCTTTCTGCACCTGGCACGGCCAGACTATGCCCCGACGGAGGGCTGTATCGCCCTGTCCCGCCCGGATCTGGAGGCCGTGCTGGCCGCGGCCAAACCCGGAGACGCCCTGGAGATCGCCGCTGCGCCGCCGACAGACTAGGGCCTCAAGCGGGGGTGCGCGCGCCAAACAGGGCCGAGCCTACCCGAACGCTGGTGGCCCCGAACCGCACGGCGGTCTCATAGTCGCCGCTCATGCCCATGGAGAGCTTGGACAGACCATTGCGCGCCGCGATCTTGGCCAGAAGGGCAAAGTGAGGACCCGGGGGCGCATCGGCAGGCGGGATGCACATCAGGCCCTCAAGGTTCAGCCCAAGCGCGTTCCGGCACAGGGCGATGAAGTCATCGGCCTCGGCGGGGGCGACGCCCGCCTTCTGGGGCTCCTCGCCGGTATTGACCTGAACATAGAGTCGAAGGGTCTTGCCCCCTTTACGGAATTCCTCAGCCAGGGCCCGGGCCAGTTTCTCTCGGTCCAGGGTCTCGATCACATCGAACAGGGCGACCGCCTCGGCGACCTTGTTGGTCTGCAAGGGCCCGATCAGGCGCAGCTCGACTCCCTGCCGATGATCTCCCCAGCGGGCCTGCGCCTCCTGGACCCGGTTCTCGCCAAACACGGTCTGGCCAGCGGCGAGGACCTGAGCCACCGGCTCCCACGGCTGTTGCTTGGAAACCGCCACCAGGGTCACATCGCTCGGCGGGCGGGCACGGGCCGTGGCGGCGGCAGCAATCTTGTCCAGCACCTGGGCGCGAGCGGCGGCGGAATCAAAGGGGGCGTCGGGCATGGGGGCTGATTTCGACTTCTGGGACCTGCAGCGGACCGCCTGGTCCTTAAGCCGCCAGGCGCGCCGGCAAAAGCCCCTGCCGCCGCTGTTGCTGTTTACCGACCCGGTCCGCACTCCCGACCCATTGGCTGCCGCCGCCGCCCTTCCCCCTGGGGCAGCTGTGGTCTTCAGAGCGTTTGGGGCCGCCGATGGCCTGCAGGTGGCCCAGGACCTGCGGCGACTGACGAGGGCAAAAGGCGTCAAGCTGCTGATCGGGGCCGACGCCACCCTGGCGCTGGCCTGCCGCGCCGATGGGGTGCATCTGCCCGAGCGTCTAGCGCACAGGGCCCGGGGCCTGCGCCAGGCGCAACCAGGCTGGATCGTGACAGCGGCGGCCCACAGCCTGGCTGCGGCCCGGACCGGCTTGGCCCGTGGCGCTCATGCGGTGGTGGTCTCGGCGATTTTCCCCAGCAAGAGCCCCAGTGCAGGCGCACCCCTTGGCTCCCTGCGGCTGGCGGCCCTGACGCGGGCGGCCCAGGGGCCCGTCTATGCCCTCGGGGGCATTCATACGAAAAACGCCCGGCGGCTGCTGGCCTCGGGCGTTGTGGGTCTGGCGGCGGTGGAAGGGCTTATGCCCAGGCGCAAATCCTAATGCAGCCCTAGAACTTCAGGGCCGTCTCAAGCCGCACCCGCGGTGTGCCGTCGGTGGGCTGGGTTTTCTTGAACGTCGGCTCTTCCTGTTCGCCCAAGGCGACCGCGCCCCCGACCCGCAGGCTACGGGTGACGCTGAAAAAGGCGCCGGCTTCCACGTCATTGAGCTGAACATCGCGTCCGCTGGGCTGGCCGAGATTGAGCGACACACCCCAACGTCCGTTCTGCAGGCCCCACTTCAGGGTCTTTCCCCCCTGCGGCAGAGCCTCACTGCGGACGGTGAAATCCATGCCCTTGGACCGATCGGTCTGGGCATGCGCCGCCGTCGACCCGAGAAGGGTCGCCACGGTCACGCTCAAAACCAAGGTCCGAATGGACAACTTCACCGTCTCAAGGGCCCCCTGCGCCCCATTGGCTGCTTCTGGTTCTTCCGTCGGCAGCCGTTATGCCGATTAGAGGGGCGCCGAGGCCGGGGTCAACCAACCATGGCGAGACTGACACCCCCGCACAGAATAAAGGCCCGTTCATGTGGCGCCGGGGCCACGCGATTCCTGTTTGGCGCCTGCAATCGGGTTGTTATAGAGGGCGCCGGCGCGGGGCGGCGCCGCGGCGCGACGACGACGCGGAAATCTAGACTGGAGACGGATAACATGCCGTTTGTGCGCGGAGCTCGGTTCTCCAAGATCTCGGTCGGTGTTGCAGCCCTGAGCCTGATTTCGCTTTCGGCCTGTGCGTCGAACAGCGAAGGCGAGCGCCGGGGCCTGTTTGGCCGCGGGGACGCGCCAGCGGCCCAGACCGCCGCCATCTCGGTGAACGGTTATCTGTGGCGCGCCAGCCTGGACACTCTGACCTTCATGCCCCTGGTCTCGGCCGACCCCTTTGGCGGCATCATCATCACCGACTGGTACACTGTCCCGGAAACCCCCAATGAGCGGTTCAAGGCCACGGTCTACATCCTGGACTCCCGCCTGCGGGCCGATGGCCTGAACGTCGCCCTGTTCAAGCAGGTCCGCGGTGCTGACGGCCAATGGACCGACGCTCCCCCCTCGGCCCAGACCGAAGTGGATCTGGAGAACGCCATCCTGACCCGGGCCCGGCAGCTTCGACTTTCGAACATCTCGGGCTAACGCCCGGGGCGCGTTCAGCCTGTCCAGTAGAACGCGCCGCCCCCGTCGAGGCTGGCGCGCCCAAAAGCTCGCCGGTCTCGGTTTCCTGAACTGAACCAGACCGTGAAGGCTGCCTGCGATGGCCCGTTACAATCCCAAGGATGTCGAGCCCAAGTGGCGTGAGGCCTGGAACCGGGCCGAGGTCTTCAAGGCGGAGATCAGACCCGATCAGCCGAAATACTATGTGCTGGAGATGTTCCCCTATCCCTCCGGACGCCTGCACATGGGCCATGTGCGCAACTATGCGCTGGGGGACGTGGTGGCGCGGTTCAAGCGGGCCCGGGGGTTCAATGTGCTCCACCCCATGGGCTGGGACGCCTTTGGCCTGCCCGCCGAGAACGCCGCCATGGAGCGCGGCGTCGACCCCCGGGCCTGGACCTATGACAATATCGCCAGGATGCGCGACGAGCTGAAACAGCTTGGCCTGTCCATCGACTGGAGCCGCGAGTTTGCCACTTGCGATGTGGCCTATTACGGCAAGCAGCAGGCTTGGTTCCTCGATCTTTACAAGGCTGGCCTGGTCTACCGGCGGGAGGGCCTGGTCAACTGGGACCCCGTCGACCAGACGGTGCTGGCCAATGAGCAGGTGGTCGACGGGCGCGGCTGGCGCTCAGGCGCGGTGGTGGAAAAGCGCAAGCTGAACCAGTGGTTCCTGCGCATCACCGACTATGCCGATGATCTGATCGAAGGGCTCAAGACCCTGGACCGCTGGCCCGACAAGGTCCGGCTGATGCAGGAGAACTGGATCGGCCGCTCCAAGGGCCTGAAGTTCGCGTTTCCCTGGGCCAGTGCGCCGCCGGCTGGCTTTGAAGCCGGCCTGAACGTCTACACCACGCGCCCCGACACGCTCTATGGGGCGAGCTTTGTGGGCGTGGCCCCCGACCATCCCCTGGCCGAACAGCTGGCCGCCGCCGACCCGAAGGTGGCGGACTTCATCGCCCTGTGCCGCAAGGGCGGTGCCAGCGCCGCCGAAATCGAGACCGCCGAGAAGATTGGCCTGGATACCGGCCTCACCGTCGCCCATCCCTTCGATCCCAACTGGAAGCTGCCAGTCTGGATCGCCAACTTTATCCTCATGGATTACGGCACGGGCGCGATCTTTGCCTGCCCGGCCCACGACCAGCGCGACCTGGACTTCGCCCGCAAGTACAACCTCCCGGTCACGCCGGTGGTGCTGCCGCCGGGCCAGGACCCCGCCAGCGTCGCCGTGGGGGCTGAGGCCTATACCGGTCCTGGGGTGATCTTCAATTCCAGCTTCCTGGACGGCCTGGAGATCGAGGCCGCCAAGGCTGCGGCCATCGCCCGCATCGAGGAGCTGGGCCTTGGTGAAGGCGCCACCGTCTACCGCCTGCGCGACTGGGGCGTGGCCCGCCAGCGGGGCTGGGGCTGCCCGGTGCCGGTGATCCATTGCCCCACGTGCGGGGTCGTGCCCGTGCCCAAGGACCAGCTGCCCGTCGCCCTGCCTGACGACCTGGAGTTCGGCAAGCCAGGCAATGCCCTCGATCGCCATCCCACCTGGAAGCACGTGGCCTGCCCGACCTGCGGCGGTGAAGCCCAGCGGGAAACCGACACCCTGGATACCTTCGTCGACTCCTCCTGGTACTTTGCTCGCTTCACCGACCCCGACGCTGATGAGGCCATCAACAAGGCCGCCGCCGACTACTGGCTGCCGGTGGATCAGTATGTGGGGGGCATCGAGCATGCGGTGCTGCACCTGCTTTATGCCCGGTTTGTCACCCGCGCCCTGGCCGACCAGGGCCAGCTGTCGGTGAAGGAGCCCTTCGCTGGACTGTTCACGCAAGGCATGGTCACCCATGAGACCTATCGCCGGCAGTCTGGGGAATGGCTTGAGCCGAGCGCGGTCGAGATCGAGGCCAGCGGCAATACCCGCCGCGCCGTCCTCATTGAGACCGGCGAGCCGGTGGTGATCGGCGACATCGAAAAGATGTCCAAGTCCAAGAAGAACACGGTGGCCCCAGAGGAGATCTTTGAGGTCTATGGGGTGGACGCCGCGCGCCTGTTCGTCCTGTCCGACAGTCCGCCGGAGCGCGACACCCAGTGGTCCAACGCCGGGGTCGAGGGCGCCTGGCGCTTCGTCAACCGGGTCTGGGCCGAGTTTGAGAGCCAGCCCGGTGACGCCGCCTTCGCCGAACCTGACGAGGCGGCTAAGGCCCTGACCCGGGCCAGTCACCGGCTGATCAAGGCCATGACCGAGGCGGTGGACGACTTCCGGTTCAACTCCGGCATCGCGCGGCTGTACGAATTCCTCAATGTTCTCAAGGCTCATCCGGCCCAGGGGGCGAGCGCTGCGGTGCTGTCGGCCCGGCGCGAAGCCCTGTCGGTGTTCGCCCGTTTGGTCGCCCCCTTTACGCCCCACCTGGCCGAGGAATGCTGGGCGACCGTCGGCGGCCAGGGGCTTGTGGCCGTCGCCCCTTGGCCAGACTATGATCCCGCCTTGGCCGAGGATGCGGTCAAGATTCTGCCCGTGCAGGTGAATGGCAAACGTCGCGGCGAGATCAGCGCCCCGGCCGGTGCCGAGCCTGCGGAGGTGGAGAAGATGGTGCTGGAAGACCCCGAGATCGCCCGTCGCCTGGAAGGCCTGACCATCCGCAAGGTGATCGTGGTCAAGGACCGGATCGTCAACATCGTGGCCAGCTAGGGCGCGTTCCGGTAAGGGGGAACCGGTGATCGGACGAGACGCGCTCAAGACTTTGAATGTGATGACCATGCCCCCCCGCCTCGCCGCCGCCCTGGCCCTGGCCTGCGCCACCTTGATCCTGGGGGCCTGCGGGTTCTCACCCCTTTACGCCCAGCCCGGGGTCACCTCGGGGCTTGCGGACATCCAGGTGGCCGCGCCGCGGGGTCGGGTCGGCTATCTGGTCGGGGAAGCCCTGGATGAGGCCCTGGCCACCCGTCCTGGCGCGCCAGCCTGGCGGCTGGACCTTGATCTCTCCGAGCAGCGGTTCCCCCGGGGACTCCGGGTGGACAATGTGGCCACCCGCTACGAATACGTCCTGACAGCGGCCTATACCCTGCGGGAAAACGCCACCGACACCCCGGCCAAGGTGGGGCGGGTGCGGGTGGAGCTGACTTACGACTCCGCCGATCAGCCCTATGCCTCGGTCGCCGCCCAGCAGGACGCCCAGGAACGGGCCGCCGCCGAGGCTGCCCGTCGCATTCAGCTGGAGCTGGCCGCCTGGTTCGCCCAGCAGGACGCCCCGTGAGGCGCTGGCCGGCATGATTCTCAGCCGGCGACCGGACATCGAGCGCTTCCTGGCGCGACTCGATCCCGGCATTTGTGCCGCCGTGATCTATGGCCGCGACATAGGCATCGTCCGGGAGCGGGCCAATCAGCTGGCCGCCAAGGCCGTCGCCAATCCCGATGATCCCTTCGACGTAGCCCTGCTCACCGATGGAGACATCGACGGCGATGCAGGGCGGTTGGATAACGAGCTCGCCTCTCAGTCCCTGATGGGCGGGCGGCGGCTGGTGCGCCTGAAGCTCTCCAGCGAGAAGGCCAGTCTGGACAAGATGGCCGCCGAGGCCTTGAAGGCCCACGCCGAGGGCGCGTTCAATCCCGAAGCCTTCTTTCTTATTGAGGCGGGCAATCTCGGGCGGGAGTCTGGCCTGCGGAAGATCGCCGAGAAGGCCGCCACGGTGGCGGTCATCCCCTGCTACGAGGACGAACCCGGCGACATGGCCCGCCTGGTGCGCGAGGCGCTGAATGCCGAAGGGGTGGGGCTGAATGCCGATGGCCTGGCCCTGTTCGTGGCCCGCCTGCCCAAGGACCGGGGGGTGGCGCGGCAGGAAATCGAGCGGCTGATCCTCTATCTCGGGCCTCGCAGCGGGATCACCGCCGGGCCGAAGGAGCTGGAGGACTTTCTGGGCGTCGAGCCCGAAGCCTCCCTGGCCGATGCCGCCTCCGACGCCTTTGGGGGACGGATCGCCGAGGCTCAGGCGGGCCTGCGCCGGGCCGCCGCGGAAGGTGAGGCCGGCCCCGCCGCCGTCCGGGCGCTCAGCCAGCACCTTGGGCGACTGCGGCGCACCCTGACCCTGGTCAAGAGCGGGGCAGGCCTGCCCGAGGCCGCCAAGGCCTCAGGGGTGTTCTGGAAGAACGAGCGGGAATTCCTGCGCCAGGCCCGCGCCTGGAGCCTGGAAACCCTGGACGCCGTGCAGCCCGAGATGTTGGCCGCCGACCGGGCCTGCAAGACCACCGGCAGCCCCGATCGCCTGATCGCCGAACGCCTGGCCCTGACCATCGCCGCCCGTGCCAGGCGGATGGGGCTGTAGG
>NZ_JAKRSA010000010.1:58456-246427 GCF_022402485.1 Phenylobacterium sp.
GCGGCAGAGGTCATCCAGCTGTTCGAGGGTCTTGTAGCTGATCTTCAGTTCGCCGGTGCCGCCCCGGTCGGCGATCTGGACAGACAGGCCCAGCACCTCCGCCAGGTCGTTTTCCAGGGCCAGGGTGTCGGCGTCCTTGGCCTCGCCACCGCTTGGGGCTGTCGCCGTCCGCGTCGCCGGTGCTGCACCTTTTCGGACCAGGGCCTCAGTGTCGCGCACCGACAGCCCCTTGGCCAGGATCTGGCTGGCCAGACCCTCGGGGTCAGGGGCGGTGATCAGGGCGCGGGCATGGCCGGCCGAGAGCTTGCCCTCCACCACCAGGTTCTGAACCGTGCTGGGCAGGGTCAGCAGACGCAGCATGTTGGCCACATGGCTGCGGCTCTTGCCCACCACCTGGGCCACCAGCTCCTGGGTGCGGCCGAAGCGGGCGATCAGCACCTCATAGCCGCGGGCCTCTTCGATGGCGCTGAGGTCGGCCCGCTGGACGTTCTCGACAATGGCGATCTCCATCACCTGCAGATCGTCCAGCTCCCGGACCACGGCGGGAACCGCATGCAGCCCAACCCGCTGGCTCGCCCGCCAGCGGCGCTCACCCGCAACGATCTCAAAACGACCATTGGGCAGGGGGCGCACCAGGATCGGCTGCAGCACGCCGCGCTCTCGAATGGAATTGGTCAGCTCCTCCATGTCCTGGTCGTGGAACACAGACCGAGGCTGCGAGGCGTTGGGATCAATCAGGTCAATGGGCAGGTCGCGTAGGGGTGACGCCGTCCGGGCCGCCCCTGTGGCCTCGGCCGCTTCAGCGGCGGCAGCCGCATCGGCGGCGTTCTCGTCCTCGGCTTCTCCGAGCAGGGCGGATAGACCCCGCCCGAGACCCCTGCGGTTTTCCGCCATGTTCAGACGTCCTGCTTGCTGGCGCCCGCCTGGGCGCGGCGCTGTCGCTCGCGGACCACGACTTCCCGGGCGAGTTTGAGATAGGCCTGACTGCCGGCGCACTTCAGGTCATAGACCAGCACCGGCTTGCCGAAGGACGGGGCTTCGGACACCCGGACATTGCGGGGAATGACCGTCTCATAGACCGTCTTGCCGAAATGGCCGCGCACATCGCTGGCCACCTGTTCGGACAGGCTGTTGCGCTTGTCATACATGGTCAGCACAACCCCTTGAATTTCCAGGGCCGGATTGAGACTGCCCCGGACCAGTTCCACCGTTCGCATCAGTTGGGAGAGGCCCTCGAGGGCGAAGAACTCACACTGCAGGGGCACCAGCACCGCGTCGGCCGCCGTCATGGCATTGACCGTCAACAGGTTCAGGGACGGCGGGCAGTCGATCAGCACATAGGTGAAGTCGCCCTCCCGGCGGATCTGTTCCAGGGCGTCGCGCAGCTTGAACGACCGGCGCGCCTCGGCCCCCAGCTCGAGCTCGACCCCCGAGAGGTCTGGATCGGCGGGGATCAGGAACAGACCGGGCAGGTCAGTGGCCACCACCGCTTCCACGGCGGGCTTCTCCCCCATGAGCACGTCATAGAGCGTGGTCTTGCGCCGAGCGCGAGCCACGCCGAGGCCGGTGGAGGCGTTGCCCTGCGGATCAGAATCGATCAGCAGCACCTTTTCCCCCACAGCCGCCAGGGCAGTGCCGAGATTGATGGCCGTCGTCGTCTTGCCCACGCCACCCTTCTGGTTGGCGATCACCAGGACGCGGGTGCGGCTCGCCGGAGCGGCGGAACGCTGCAACTCCTGGACCTCAGCTTCGGCGGGCATGGATCTTGTTCCTCAGGCGAACGATGCGACCCCGGGGGTCGCTGGTGCTGGGCAGAAGCTCGGCCTCAAACCGCCAGGACTGCCGGGCGGTCTCGATCTCGGCCGCCACGTCCTGACCTTTCAGAAAAAGCCCCTCGGCGTGCCCCGTCATCCAGGGCCTGGCATAGCCCAGCAGGCGGGTCATCGGGGCGCAAGCCCGGGCGGTGACGATATCCACATCCCAGGACAGGTTTTCCGCACGGTCGTTGTGAACCGTCGCGGGCAGGTCGAGGGTCTCCACCACGGTCTCGAGAAAACGGCAGCGCTTGGCCATGCTCTCCACCAGATGGACTTCGAAGCCATCGCGGTCCTTGCCGAGGATGGCCAGGACGATTCCGGGCAGGCCGGCACCGGCGCCCAGATCGGCCCAGGTCAGGGCGTCAGGTGCCAAAGAAATGAGCTGGGCGGAGTCCCAGGCATGTCTTCCCCAGAAGTCGGGCAAGGTGGCCGGGCCGACCAAATTCATCCTTTGATTCCAGTCGGTTAGAAGCTCCAGATAGGTCTCCAGAGCTGAAATCTGCGTGGCCGTTGCCCCGCTCAGCCGCACAAACTCAGCGCGGTCGATGTGGGGTACGGCGCTGTGCGCCTCAGGGCCGATTTTTTCAGGGGGATTTTCGGCCGCCGCCACGCCGTCTGAGGGTGTCGGGCTCATGCCGCAACCCTGCGCCGCACATGGGCCAGCAGGGCGCTCAAGGCCCCTGGGGTCACCCCTTCGATCCGAGCTGCCTGGCCCAGGGTCAGGGGGCGGATGGCAGCGAGCTTTTCGCGCACCTCGTTGGAGAGACCGCCGACCAAGGCATAGTCCAGCTCAGCCGGAAGGCGGAGGTCTTCATCCCGACGGAAGGCGGCCACGTCGGCGGCCTGGCGATCGAGGTAGCCGGCATAGCTGGCGTCGATCTCCACCTGTTCCCGGACTTCAGGCGACCACTCTGCAAGCTGCGGCCAGACGGCGCTCAGGTCTTCAAAGGCAATGGTCGGATAGGCCAGCAGGTCGACCACATTGCGCACCACCCCATCGGCCTTGACCGGCAGGCCGGCGCGGGCGGCCTGGGCCGGGGTCAGGGTGAGCTGAGCCGCTTCAGCGCGCGCGCTCTGCAAGGCGGCGGCTTTGCCGGCGAACACCTCGGCCCGGCGGGTGCCCACTACCCCAAGCGCTTCCCCCCGGGGGGTGAGCCTCTGATCGGCATTGTCTGCCCTCAGGATCAGGCGGAACTCCGCCCGGCTGGTGAACATCCGATAGGGCTCGGTGACCCCACGGGTGACCAGGTCATCGATCAGGACGCCGATATAGGCCTCGTCCCGGGCGAACACGTGACCTTCGCCACCGCTGGCCGACCGGGCGGCATTGAGGCCGGCCACCAGGCCTTGGGCACCGGCCTCCTCATAGCCCGTGGTCCCGTTGATCTGACCGGCAAGATAGAGCCCGGGCAGGCGCTTGACCTCCAGGGTCGGGTAGAGCTCCCGGGGATCCACATAGTCATACTCGATGGCGTAGCCATACCGGCGGACCTGCACCTGTTCGAGGCCGGGGATGGTGCGCAGAAACAGGTCCTGGGTCTCCTCGGACACCGAGGTGGAGATGCCATTGGGATAGACGGTGTCGTCGTCGAGCCCTTCGGGCTCCAGAAAGATCTGGTGGCTGGTCTTGTCGGCGAACCGGACCACCTTGTCCTCGATAGAGGGGCAGTAACGGGGCCCTCGCCCACTGATCCGGCCCCCATAGACCGCCGACTCTGACAGCCGCTCGGCGATAATCCGATGGGTCGCCTCAGTTGTGTAGGTGATGCCGCAGGCGATCTGAGGGGTGGTGATGGCCTGGGTCAGAAAAGAAAACGGCACGGGGGTCTCGTCGGCCTGCTGCATCTCCAGGCGGTCCCAGGCGATGGTCTTGCCGTCCAATCGCGCCGGGGTGCCGGTCTTCAACCGCCCCATGCTGAGGCCGCTGTCATAGAGCCGGTCGGCCAGACCGATGGCCGGTGCCTCCCCGGCCCGCCCGGCCGGGATGCGCCGATCCCCCAGATGAATCAGACCCTTCAGGAATGTGCCTGTGGTCAGGACTACCCGGCCCGCCGCATAAACCGCCCCACTGGCTCCGACGACCCCGGTCACCCGGCCAGCCTGCACCACCAAGTCTTCCACCGCCTCCCCCTTGAGGGTGAGGTTGGGGGTCGCGGCCAGTTCCGCCTGCATGGCCTGGCGGTAGAGCTTACGGTCAATCTGCGCCCGGGGGCCCCGCACGGCAGCACCCTTAGAGCGGTTGAGCAGACGGAACTGAATGCCGGCCTGATCGGCCATGCGCCCCATGACCCCGTCCAGGGCGTCGATCTCCCGGACCAGATGCCCCTTGCCCAGACCGCCAATGGCCGGGTTGCAGGACATCTCACCGATGGTTTCCAGCTTATGGGTCAGCAGCAAGGTGCGGGCGCCGACCCGGGCAGCGGCCGTCGCGGCTTCGCAGCCGGCATGGCCCCCGCCAATGACGATCACGTCCCAGATGCTGGGTTCAGGCCGGTTGAGGTCAGAAGATGGGGTGGTCACGCCTAAGCCTTGAAGCCGATACGCCCCAGGGCCGAGGGCGCGCGGAGATTGATATAGGGGATGCTGGGGAAAAGGTCGACGGGGCCTGCCGTCGCATTATGCCGCCTGTCGACCCCCTGGCCTGACTTGGCCCTACCTTCCTGGGCTTGGCTCTGTTTCACGTGAAACACTGGCCCTGTCCCGGTGGGACTGTTTCACGTGAAACATCACTTGCCGATACAGAAGCTGGCGAACACACGGTCGAGGACATCCTCCGAGCCGATCCGCCCGGTGATCCGATCCAATGCCCGGGCAGCCAGGCGAACATCCTCGGCCGCGAGCTCAGGCTCCGCCTGCGGGTCAGCTGCGCGCTCCAAATGCCCGATCGCCGCCGTCAGAAGGCCCCGGTGGCGCAGCCGTGTGGCCGCCGGGGGTTCCGCGCCCCCCAGGTCCATCGCCACGCGCTCAGCCAGAACCGACTCCAGCCAGGCCAGGTCCTCGGCCAGTTTGGCGCTGAAAGGCCGTCCGACCGAAGGATCGCCGCCATCACCCAGGTCCCGCTTGGTCACCAGGACGATGTCCGCCGCCTCAAGCCCCGACACAGTGCCCGCCTCTGGGGCCGCCTTTGGGGCCGCCCCGTCCACCAGCCAGAGCCGCAGATCGGCCTCGGCCCCCCAGGCCTTGGCCCGACGGACCCCCTCAGCCTCAATCTCGTCGGCCGTCTCCCGCAGACCGGCCGTGTCGGCCAGGATCACCTTGTAGCCCGCCAGCACCAGGGGAACCTCGATGATGTCCCGGGTGGTCCCGGCCGTGGCAGTGACAATGGCCGCTTCCCGCCGGGCCAGGGCATTGAGCAGGGTACTCTTGCCCGCATTGGGCGGCCCCATGAGCGCAATCCGATAGCCCGTACGCACCCGCTCCCCCCGTTCGGTCTCCAGGGCGGCGGCCCGGAGCTCTGCGATCAGGGGGCGAAGGATGGGGGCGGCGCGCATGGCCACGTCGGCGGGGATTTCTTCGTCGGGGAAGTCCACCGCCGCCTCAAACACCGACAGGGCTGCGATCAAGGCCTCCCTCCATCGGGCCTGGGCACCGCTCAGCCGGCCCCCCAATTGATCCAGGGCCTGCCGCCGCTGGGCGGCTGTCTCAGCCTCGATCAGATCGGCGACCGCTTCAGCCTGGGCCAGGTCCAGGCGGCCGTTTTCAAAGGCTCTGCGCGTGAATTCCCCCGGCTCGGCCAATCTCAGGCCAAGACCGTCCAGACGCTGCAGGACCCCGGCCAGGACCGCCGGGCCCCCATGCAGATGCAGCTCAACGCTGTCCTCCCCGGTATAGCTGCCGGGACCGGGAAACCAGAGCACCAGGGCTTCATCCAGCAGAGCTCCCTCCCCATCCCGTAGCCGCCGGAGCGCCGCTCGACGGGGTGCCGGTAGACGTCCGCCCATGGCGTAAAGCACCCGACCTGCGTCTGGCCCAGACAGGCGCACCACCGCCACCGCCGCCCGTCCAGGCGCCGTGGCCGGGGCATAGATGGTGTCGGTCATTTTGGTTTGACGCCGCCGCCCATGGCCCCCTCGGCCGCCGCCGTCATCAGCTTTCGAAACTGCTCCTGGGCCCCCATGCCAAAGGCCGTCCAGGACTTCATGAGCTCATCGGGTGAGGCCATCGCCATATTGGCCTCCATCCGGGTCTGCATCTCGCTCACCAGCCGGGCGTTCAGCTCTGAGACGTCAGGCAGGCCCAGAAAGGCCCGGGCCTCCGTGGGGGTGCAGTCAATTTCGATGGTCATCTTCATCGGGCTCTCCCCGCCCATGGCCGGGCGTTGTGGCGACATTGTTGCCCAGGCTTGGTAGGCTGGACGTCGAGGTACAGGTCCCCCTTATCCTGACCTCTTACACCGATGAAACCAACGGGAGCAGATCATGGCCGGGCAAACCCTTGAGATTCAGACCCCAGACGGCGTCTTCACCGCCTATGTGGCCAGGCCCGCCCAGACGCCGGCCCCGGCCATTGTGGTTCTGCAGGAGATTTTCGGCGTCAATCAGGTGATGCGCGACATCTGCGACAGCTATGCGGCCCAGGGCTACCTTGCCATCTGTCCTGACCTGTTCTGGCGTATCGAGCCGGGGGTCGACATCACTGACAAGTCCGAAGCCGAATGGAAGAAGGCCTTCGAGCTGATGAATGCCTTTGACCCGGACCAGGGGGTCCGCGACATCCGTGTGGTGATCGAAACTGCCCGGAATCTTCCCGACAGCACCGGAAAGGTGGGGGCCGTGGGCTTCTGCCTCGGGGGCCTTCTGGCCTTCCTCACAGCCACCCGCACCGACGCCAATGCCAGCGTGTCCTATTACGGGGTCGGGATCGAACAGCGCACAGCCGAAGGCGAGCGGCTCGCCAGCCCCCTGATGATGCACATCGCCGAGGCCGACCAGTTCGTGCCGCCCGCCGCCCAGGAGCTGATCCTGGCTGCCCTGAAAAATCACCCGCAGGTGCAGATCCATACCTATCCGGGCCGGGATCACGCCTTCGCCCGTCAGGGGGGGGATCACTATCACCCCGCCGACGCCAAACTGGCCGATGGCCGCACCGCCGACTTCTTCAAGACCCATCTGTCCTGATGTGGGCCGTCCAGATCACCCGCACCGGCGGGCCCGAAGTCCTCGACCTGGTGGAGCTTGAAACCCCGCGTCCAGGTCCTGGTGAGATCCTGGTCCGCAACCAGGCCATCGGCATCAACTTCATCGACACCTATCACCGAACCGGCCTCTATCCAGTCAAGCTGCCCTCAGGCCTGGGCATGGAGGCCGCCGGCGAGGTGGTCGAGGTGGGGGAAGGCGTCACCCGCTTTGCCACCGGCGACCTGGCAGCCTATGCGTCCGGGCCGATCGGAGCCTATGGGGACTATCACGTGGTCAAGGCCGGGCGCGCGGTGAAGCCACCGGCGGGGATCTCCGCGGAGGTCGCCGCGGCAGCCCTCCTGAAGGGTATGACGGCAGAATTCCTTCTGTGCCGTTGCTTTGTCGTCCAGCGCGGTCAACCCATCCTGGTCCATGCGGCGGCCGGCGGGGTGGGTTCGATCCTGGTCCAGTGGGCCAAGGCGCTGGGCGCCGTGGTCATCGCCACGGTGGGCTCAAAGGACAAGGCCGAACGGGCCCACAGCCTCGGAGCCGACCACACCATCCTCTATCGCGAGCAGGACGTGGCCGCCGAGGTCCGCCGCCTCACCGCCGGCGAAGGCGTGCCAGTGGTCTATGACTCTGTAGGGGCGGCGACATTTGAGGCCAGCCTGGCCAGCCTGGCCCGACGGGGCATGATGGTGTCCTACGGCAATGCCTCGGGCCCAGCCCCGGCCATTCTGCCCGCCCGCCTGTCCCAGCTCGGCTCGGTGTTCCTCACCCGGCCCACCCTGGGCGACTATGTGGCCACCACCGAGGCCTTGGATGCCAGCGCAGAGGCCCTGTTCCAGATGATCGCCAGCGGTCAGGTGAGGATCGATATCGGCCAGACCTTCCCCCTGACGGAGGTCCGCCGGGCCCATGAGGCCCTGGAAGGCCGCGAGACCGTTGGCGCGTCGCTGTTGATCCCGTGACCGATCTGCGCCCCTACCCTTCACAAGGAGACCCTTAAGATGGGCAGCTTTTCCCTCTGGCACTGGCTGATCCTGGCCATCTGGCTCTTTCTGGTGATCTACCCCGTAGGCCGGATCCTTTCCCGGCTGGGCATACCCTGGGCCGTGGCCTTCCTGGCTGTGGTGCCCTTTGCCAATATGGTGCTGCTGTGGGTGATCGCCTTCGTCAAATGGCCCCGGGACCACACCGACCGCCAGGCCTGAGGTTTCACGTGAAACACAAAGGGGGCGGCTGACCCGTTGGCCAGCCGTCCCCAAAGTTCTCTCGATCTGAGGCCCGACCGGCCTCGACCGGACAGACCGCGACCTCAGGTGTTCATCGACTGGAAGAAGTCGTCGTTGTTCTTGGCGTTGCGCAGCTTGTCGAGCAGGAACTCGATGGCGTCCTGCGCCCCCATGGGGTTGAGGATCCGGCGCAGCACATAGGTCTTCTGCAGCTGATCCTTCGGGGTGATGAGCTCTTCCTTGCGGGTGCCGGACTTCAGCACATCGATGGCCGGGAAGATGCGCTTGTCGGCGACCTTGCGGTCCAGCACGATTTCCGAGTTTCCGGTGCCCTTGAACTCCTCGAAGATGACTTCGTCCATCCGGCTGCCGGTGTCGATCAGAGCTGTGGCGATGATCGAGAGGGAACCGCCCTCCTCCACATTCCGCGCCGCACCGAAGAAGCGCTTGGGTCGCTGCAGGGCATTGGCGTCGACGCCGCCGGTCAGCACCTTGCCTGAGGACGGCACCACGGTGTTGTAGGCCCGGCCCAGACGGGTGACCGAGTCCAGCAAGATCACCACGTCGCGCTTATGCTCCACCAGGCGCTTAGCCTTTTCGATGACCATCTCGGCCACCTGCACGTGGCGGGTCGCCGGTTCGTCGAAGGTGGACGCAATGACCTCGCCACGCACCGTGCGCTGCATGTCGGTCACTTCTTCCGGCCGCTCATCAATCAGCAGGACGATGAGATAGACCTCAGGGTGGTTGGCCTCGATGGACTTGGCGATGTTCTGCAGCATCACCGTCTTACCCACCCGGGGCGGGGCGACGATCAGGCAGCGCTGGCCCTTGCCCAGGGGGGCGACAATGTCGATGACCCGGCCGGACCGGTCCTTCAGGGTGGGATCATCGATCTCCATCCGCAGACGCTCTTCAGGATAGAGCGGGGTCAGGTTGTCGAAGTGGACCTTGTGCCGGACGTTTTCCGGGTCTTCGAAATTGATCTGGTCGACCTTGACCAGGGCGAAGTAGCGCTCCCCTTCCCGGGGGGCACGAATGGCACCCACCACGGAATCGCCGGTGCGCAGACCGAACTTCCGGATCTGTGAGGGGCTCACATAAATGTCGTCGGGGCCGGGCAGATAGTTGGCCTCGGGGCTGCGCAGGAAGCCAAACCCGTCGGGGAGAACCTCCATGGTGCCCGAGCCTGAGATCTCCACGCCTTCTTCGGCGAGGGTCTTCAGGATCCCGAACATCATGTCCTGTTTGCGCATCGAGTTAGCGTTCTCGATGTCCATCTGCTCGGCAAAGGCCAGCAGGTCGGAGGAGGATTTCTCCTTCAGCTCCTGCAGGGACATCTTTGTCAGGCCCATGGAGACGATCGCCTGGGAGGCCAGGGTCGGCTCATCCAGCTCGTTCTCGGCGCCCCCATCCTCGTCGATCTGGTTTTCGAGGACCTGGGTTTCGGTGTCTTCGCTCATGATGGTCTTTTTAGAGTCTCTAATGGAAATGAAGGGCCCCTGGACCAGCCAGACAGAGTCCGGGCGGGCGGGGACAAGAGATGGGGCACCTGACAAAAGGGGCCGGCAATGATGTCTCGAGAACCGGGCCGTCGGCGTTTAACGCGCGGCGCCGGGAAAAGGCGGGGCGCGGGATGGCTCCCGCGTCCCTAGGCAAAACCACATGGCGGGGCCCAAGGTCAATAGGCCACGGGGGACCATGACCCAAAAGTACCCAGGGCTCAGCGGGCGCCGAACTCCAGGGTCACGGCCAAAACCGCGACAATGGTGATCAGGAAGGGAATCTCATTGGTCGCTCGCCAGAACCTAGCGGTGCGCGGCCGCTCCCCCGCGGCGAGCTTCTTCCGCGCGCCCGCCAGCATGCCGTGCCAGCCGGTGAGGAAGATCACCAGGGCGAGCTTCAAAATGATCCAGGGCTGCAGCAGGAAGTCCCAACCCCGCCCTAAGCCGTAGATATGGTAAAAAATGAGACTAAGGCCCAGAACCCAGGTGATCACCATGGAGGGATTCATGATGATCCTCAGGAGCTTGGCTTCCCAAACCTGAAAGTGGCCATCGAACTCAGACCCCGGTGGGGCGGTTTCAGTATGATAAGCGTAAAGCCTCGGCAGATACATGATGGCTGCCATCCAGGCGATGACAGCGATGATGTGCAGGCCGCGAAGCAGATCATACCAGTTCATGCGGCTTTCCCCGTTCTACAGGCGCATTTTCCATAGGTCGCCGGACAGCTCCACCCGCCAGCTGATCTGACACCGGGGCCGCTATCAAGGGCGTCGAGCACCATGCCCTTGAGCCCACCGATAAAGCCTGAGTCGATCCCCAAGGCCGGAACCCGCAGATAGGGGGCGCAATCGATCTCCTCGGCGATCTCGGCATATTCATGGTCGAGCTCCACCAGGGTCTCCACATGTTCGGAGACAAAGGCGATGGGGGTCAGAAGGACGCCTACGCCATCGGCCTTGGCCTTGCGGATCGCATCTTCTGTGGATGGGCCAATCCAGGCCAGGGGGCCGACCTTGCTCTGATAACAGACCTGCCAGTCCGCAAGCTCGGGCAGCAAGGCTGCGACCGCGGCCGCTGTAGCCTCCACCTGCGCCTGGTAGGGATCACCGTCCTTGATGACCTTCTCCGGGAGACCGTGAGCCGAAAACAAAAGCCGCACATGGGAGGGCTTGCCGTGGGCCTCCCAGGTGTCTGCGATCTTGCGCGCGTGGGCCGCCACCAGGCTGGCCTCGGTGGGGTAGCAGCACACCGCCCGCGACACCCCTGTCCCCCGGTAAACCTTATTCCAGTCCTTGAGCGATGATGCCGAGGTGGTGGTGGAAAACTGCGGATAGAGCGGCAGGAGCACGATCTCGTCGGGCCCAAACGCGGCGACCTTCTCAGCGGTCTCCTTGGCCCGGGGATGCCAATAGCGCATGGCAATGAAAACCCTGGCCTCGAGCTCAGGGACCGCGGTCTCCAAGGCCTGCTCCAGAGCCGTCGCCTGGGCTGTGGTTTCCGGCAGCAGGGGCGAGCCCCCGCCCATAATGGCGTAGTTGGCCTGGGCGCTCTTCTTGCGGGTGGTCGAAATCAGCCCGGCCAGAAGATATCGCGCCGGGGCCGGCAGGCCGATAATGGCCGGGTCGCGGAAAAGGTTGAAGAGGAACGGCTGAACCGAGTCTGGTCCATCCGGGCCGCCCAGATTGAACAGGACGACCGCAAGCTTCTTCTTCATCTAGGTCCCCGTCACGCGGCGCACGGCCCGTTCAATATGTTCGATAGGGGTGTCTGGCAGGACCCCATGGCCGAGATTGAAGATATAGGGACCCTTACCCCATTGTTCGATCAGGGCGTCGATCCGGGCATCCATGGCTGAACCCCCGGCCCGGAGCAGCAGATTGTCCAGGGCCCCCTGGATCGCCTTACCACTGGCCTGGATCCTCTGGCCCTGGACGGCGCTGGCCTGGGTGTCCAGGGCCACGGCCTGTACCGGTACGGCAGCGGCATAGTTGTCCACCAGAGCGCCGGCACCCCGGGGAAAACCGATAAAGGGGGTATCGACCCCCGCCGCCCGCACCTTCTCGATGATCGCAATATGGGGGCGAATGACGATGCGCTCGAACACGTCCTCCGCCAGTCCCTCGGCCCAGCTCTCGAACAGTTTCAGGGCCTGAGCGCCCGCCTTGGCCTGCATGACCAGGTAACGAGCGGTGGACTCCACCAGAATGTCCAGCAGGTGATCCAGGGCCTCAGGATTCTGGTAGGCATAGGTCCGGGCACCCGAGCGGTCTGAGCCGCGCCCCTCGATCATATAGGTGGCCACCGTCCAGGGTGCCCCGGCAAACCCGATCAGGGCCCGCTCAGGCTCCAGTTCAGCCCGCACCCGGGTCAGGGTTTCACCAATCTCGGAAAGCCTTCCGGTGGAGGCCTCAATCTCGGCTTCCATGACCGATAGCGCCGGCAGCTCCCCAAGCCTCGGGCCTTCTCCGGCCTCAAACCAGACCTTTTGTCCTAGGGCCTTGGGCAGAAGCAGGATGTCGGCAAACACAATGGCCGCATCCAGGGGGAACCTGCGCATGGGCTGCAGGGTGGCTTCGGCAGCCATCTGAGGATTATGGCAAAAGGCGATGAAATCCGGGGCCTTGGTCCTCAGCTCGCGATATTCGGGCAGGGAGCGTCCAGCCTGACGCATGAACCAGACCGGCGGCCGATCGAGGGTCTCGCCAGCCAGGGCGCGGAGAAGTCGGGGTTTTGCAGCATCGCTCATGCCAAGCCTTAAAGCCGCTCTGCAGGCCAGGCTCAAGTCTCAAGGATAGGCCGGGGAAGGGTTATCCCGTTCGCCGGCCTTTCTTCCTGAAAGAAAGAGATGTTTTGAAAAGAGGTTGCGGTAGGGCTGCTGACACCCGGGGATATCTCCCTCCGCGCCTGGCCATACCCGGCCCACCCACAGTCTGCTCACCCTCTCTCAGACTGGGAGCGCGGCCCCTGTGAGTTGCGGGGATGACGGGCCAGCGGCCGTTAAAAGCTTAACAAAACCTTAAGACGCTGACGGTGCCGCCTATCCGGAAAGCCTGAGGATGGCGGCCGCCCTTGGACCCCGCCTGTGTTTACCTTTCATTAAGGTTTTCCCCGCCGGGTGATCTTGTGTGTGAAAACCCCGCCAACTCGCCCCTTATCCCAGGCCGATCTGACAGCCGTGATCTGGCGGGTATAATCCGCCACGTATCCCCAAGCCTGTCGGCCTCGGTTAAGAGACTTATCGACTCTGTCATCCCCAAGAGCATTCTGTCGCAGGCGCCTGACCCGGTATGACCCACCCGCGTATCGCCACCTATTTCCACTTGCATCTGGTGTCAGACTCCACGGGGGAGACTCTGAACGCCATGGCGCGGGCGGTTTGCGCCCGGTTCGACGATGTCCTGCCGATCGAGCATATCTATGCCCTGGTGCGTTCGCGCCGGCAGCTGGACCGGGCCCTGTCCGACATTGAGTCGGCGCCGGGCCTGGTGATCCACACGATTGTTGATGCTGAGCTTCGGGCCGCTCTCGAGGATGGCTGTCGCCGCCTGGAGATCGCCTGCATCGCGGCCCTCGATCCCCTGGTCTCGGCGGTGTCGCGCTACCTTGGTCTGACCACCTCGACCCGGGTGGGTGCCCAGCACGCCCTCGACCACGACTATTTCAACCGTATGGACGCCCTGAACTACGCCATCGGCCATGATGATGGTCAGGGCGGCCAGGACCTGGAACAGGCCGATGTGGTCCTGGTCGGCGTATCTCGGACCTCCAAGACCCCCACCTGCATCTATCTCGCCCATCGGGGGGTGCGGGCGGCCAATGTGCCCCTGGTGCCTGAGCGCCCGATCCCCGACAAGCTGCTGCAGCTGAAAAACACCCTGGTGGTCGGCCTGACCATCTCCCCGGACCGGCTGATCCAGATCCGGCGAAACCGTCTGCTCAGCCTCAAGGAAAACCGCACCTCGGCCTATATCGATGTGGACAATGTGCGCGAGGAGATCGTCCAGGCGAGGCGTCTCTATGAACGTCAGGGCTGGCCGGTGATCGATGTCACCCGCCGCTCTGTCGAAGAGACGGCCGCTGCGGTGATGAACCTGCTGACCTCTGGCCGACAAGTGGACATACTCGGATGATCCCCATCACCCTGGCTTCCCAGAGTGCCGCCCGCAGCCAGATCCTGGCCGGGGCCGGTGTGGCTTTCGAAAAGGTGGTCTCAGGCGTCGACGAGGACCTGGTCAAGGCCCGCATCCTGGGGGCCGGCGGCAACCCTAAGTCCTGCGCGCTGGCCCTGGCGGAAATCAAGGCCCTGACCGTTGCAGCCACCAGGGCTGGCCTGGTGATCGGCGCCGACCAGACCCTCGAGTTCGAGGGCACCCTGCATGACAAGGCCGAAAGCCTTGAGGAGGCGCGAGCCCGGCTGCTGGCCCTGCAGGGCGCGCCCCACCACTTGCATTCCGCTGTGGTGCTGGCCCAAGGGAATGAGATCCTGTGGTCGGATGTCTCCACCGCCACCCTTACCCTGCGAGACTTTACCCCGGACTTTCTGGATCACTATCTGGGCCTGGAGGGGCCAGCGCTTCTGGGATCGGTGGGGTGCTACCGGCTTGAGGGTCCCGGCGCCCAGCTGTTCTCGTCCATCGAGGGGGACTACTTCGCCATACTGGGCCTGCCCCTGCTGGGGTTGCTGGACCAGCTCCGCAGCCGCGGCGCGCTGATCCCATGACCGCCTCGATTTCAGGTACCGCCCGGGTGGCTGGGGTGGCGGGCTCGCCCATTGCCCACTCCCTCAGCCCCATGATCCACAATGCCTGGCTGAACGCCGCCGGCCTTGATGGTGCCTATGTGCCCTTCGCCCCCTCCCCTGCAGGATTTGAGGCCTTCATCCAGGGGCTGCGGGGCGGTGTCATAACCGGTCTCAACATCACCCTACCCTTCAAGGAAGCCGCCCTGGCCCTGGCCGATGCCCCGACCCCGGCGGCCCAGGCCGCGGGGGCGGCAAACCTGCTGCTGTTTGCCCAGGACGGGACCATCATCGCCGACAATACCGACGGGATCGGCCTTCTGGCGGCCTTTGGCGAGCAGGCACCCGGTTTTGATCCCACGACCGCCCCGGTGGTCATTCTCGGGGCCGGCGGCGCAGCGCGGGGGGCAGCCGCAGCCTTTCTAGCCGCCGGCGCGCCGCAGGTTCGGGTCCTCAACCGCACCCTGGCCAGGGCAGAAAGTTTGGCAGAGGCCCTGGGGTCGAGGGTCTCCCCCCTCCCCCTGTCAGACGCTGCCCGCGCCTTGGACGGGGCCGGGGCGGTGATTAACGCCACCTCGGCCGGGTTGTCGGACACCGGGGGGTTCGAGGTGCCCCTTGAGGCCACGGGCGCTGACTGCGTCGTCATGGATATGGTCTATAAGCCCCTGGTGACGCCGTTCCTGGCCACAGCCCAGGCCCTGGACCGTCGCACGGTCGATGGCCTGGCCATGCTGATCGGTCAGGCCCGGCCGGCCTTCGCCGCCTTTTTCGGCCAGCCGCCCCCTGCGGGGGTGGACGTACGGGCCCTGGCCCTGAAGAGTCTTGGCCAGAACGAGAGGACCTGACGACAATGCTGCTCATCGGCCTCACCGGCTCCATCGGCATGGGAAAATCCACCACCGCGGCCATGTTCCGGGACCACGGGGTGCCGGTCTATGACGCCGATGCCGCCGTTCATGATCTCTATGATGTGGGCGGGGCTGCAGTGGAGCCGGTCGGGCAGGCCTTTCCTGGGGTGGTTCAAGGGGGCGCGGTCGACCGGGAGCTCCTGCGCCAGCAGGTGCTGGGAAATCCTGAGGCCCTGCAGCGGCTTAATGCCATCGTCCATCCCCTGGTGGGATTGGACCGGCAGGGCTTCTTTGCCACCGCTCAGGCCAAGGGCGCGGAGATGGTCGTTCTGGATGTCCCGCTGCTGTTTGAGACCGGCGGCGATGGGCGCATGGACGCTGTGGTCGTGGTCACTGCCCCGGCGCATATGCAGCGCGAGCGGGTGCTGGCCCGGCCGGGCATGACCCCGGAGCGTCTGGACGCCATCCTGGCGCAACAGCTGGCCGATGCCGAAAAACGTGCCCGCGCCCATTATGTGGTAGATACGAGCCAAGGGCTCGATCATGCCCGGGCCCAGGTCACTGACATCGTGACCGCCTTGCGGGAGAAGGTGGCGCAGGCCAGGGCTGCGGCCGCGGTTGAAGCCCCCGGCAAACCGGGCCATTGAAGCCCCATGGCCCGAGAAATTGTCCTCGACACTGAAACCACCGGGTTTGAGCCTCGGGAAGGCCACCGTTTGGTGGAGCTGGCCTGTCTGGAGATCGAGGACTTCATCCCCACGGGGCGGTCCTTCCACTGTTATATCGACCCCCTCCGGGACATGCCGCCTGAAGCTGAGAAGGTCCACGGCCTGTCAGCGGACTTTCTGCGGGGCAAGCCCAGGTTTGAGGCCCCTGAAGTGGTGGAGGCCTTCCTGGATTTTGTCGGCGAGGCCCCCATCGTCGCCCACAATGCGGCCTTCGACCGGACCTTCATCAATTTCGAACTGGCGCTGTGTAGCCGGGTGGAGATCCCTGAACATCGCTGGGTGGACACCCTTGTCCTGGCCAGGGCCCGCTTTCCTGGCATGGCCAATTCCCTCGACGCCCTGTGCCGGCGTTTCAAGATTTCCCTCACCGACCGGGAAAAGCACGGGGCGCTGATCGACGCGCGGCTGCTGGCCGATGTCTATCTGGAGCTGAAGGGCGGCCGGGAACGCCGTCTGGAGCTGGCGCCGACCCTGGTCGCTCAGGCGGCTGGCCCCGCCCGCACGGGGGCATATGGCACCCGGCCCCGACCGCTGCCGGCGGCGGTCAGCGAGCAGGAATTGGAGCGCCATGCCGCCTTTGTCCGCGAGGTGGTCAAGTCTGACCTGCTCTGGAAAAAACACGGCCTGTAGAAAAGGCGGCGCCCCGAAAGCCGCCGCCCCTCATGTTCGTCCTCAGCGCCCCGGCGTGCTGAGGCCTTGGTGTGGCAGATCAGGCGTTGCCGATCTGTCCTTCGCCCATCTGCGACACGTCGCCTTGGGCCTTGCGGGCCGCATAGACCCCGCCGAAATCGATCGGATCCAGCAGGAAGGGCGGGAAACCGCCGTCAGAGGTCACATCGGCAATGACCCGGCGGGCGAAGGGGAACAGGAAACGGGGGCAGTCCACCAGCAGCACCGATTCCATGTCTTCGGGTGTAACCCCCGTGATCTGGAAGACCCCGCCATAGAGCAGCTCCACATGAAACACCGGGCCATCCTCGCGGCTCGCCCGGGCCGAGAGCTTCAAATCCACCTCGAAAAGCCCGTCTTCCCGGCCCCGGGCGTTCATTTCCACGCCCAGGTCGATCTGCGGCTGGGCACCCGTGCCCCGCAGGGCATCTGGGGCGCGGGGGTTCTCGAAGGAGAGATCTCGGATGAACTGGGCCAGGATCCGAACGCCCGGAACAAAGGCCTCAGCGCCATTGGGCAGGCCGCCAGGGGCGGCGGCGTCGGTGTCGGTCATGCGCGTCTGTCCGTTCTGGGATGCCAGCCTTCGCCGGCACCGGCCGCGTTGGAGTGGGAAAACCCGCCCCTTTCTGGCGCGGGCTGCTAACATGGCCCCCTAGCTGATGCAATGACGGTCCTGACGCCAGCGTTTGCAGCGACTATATAGAACCCAGAGGGCTTCGGCCCATTCGTCCACTGAAGCCCACGAGAGACCCGCTTGCCCTTACTGGAGCTGATCATCTTCGCCGCCCTGGCGGCCATTGTCCTCTACCAGCTCTATTCCGTGCTGGGACGGCGCGTGGGGCGCCAGCCCGAGGACAAGCCCGCTGGCGAGGGCCCGACCAGCCCGGTGCGCCCGCCCGAGCGGATCAATGAGATGGCCGAGGAAGCCGAAGGCGTCGCCCTTTCGGGCCTGGCCGCCATCCGCGCCCGCGATCCGGCCTTTGATCTCAGCCACTTCCTGCACGGGGCCAAGTCTGCCTACCAGATGGTGGTCAACGCCTTCGCCGGCGGTGATCGGGACACCCTGCGCAATCTGCTGTCGGACGAGGTTTACTCAGCCTTTGAATCGGTCATCTCGGCCCGGGAGACCGAAGGCCGCACGGAGACCGTGGAATTCCTGAATCCCCCCCGGGCAGACATGGACAAGGCCGAGGTGGTGGGTGATGCGGCCCGGGTGACCGTGCGCTTCCTGGCCGAACTGCGCAGCCGCATCAAGGACGCCGGCGGCGAGGCGGTCGATGATCGGCGGACTGCCGAGCTTTGGACCTTCGAGCGCAATCTCAAGAGCAAAGATCCCAACTGGACCCTCGTTCACGTCGACGCCGCGGAGGCCTAGGGACTTGCGCCTGCGTTCGGTCGGCGTCCTCGGCGGCGCCCTCCTCCTAACGGCCTGCGCCACCGGGCGTGGACCAGAAGAGGCTCCATCGCCCGCGCCAAAGGGCCCAAAACCGCCGGCTGCCGCCCCAGCCCCTGGGCCGGCCACGCCGCCAGCACGCCCTATGGCGTTCAGCAGCCTGCGGGGCTGGGACCAGGCCGATCATGCTCAGGCCTTTGCCGCCTACCGCGCCACCTGCCGTGTGGCCCGCGCGCCCGCCGAGGCCGAAATCTGCCGTCGCGCGCGGGCGCAGCCGCGCCTGGAAGCTGAAGCGGCCCGCCAGTTCTTTGAAACCCAGTTCCGCCTTGAGCCTGTCCCCGGCGAAGGCGTGCTGACCGCCTATTATGCGCCGGAGTATTCCGCCCGCCATGAGCCGGACGCGGAATACAGCGCCCCGGTAAGGCCCAAGCCCGCCAATCACGCCGCGTTGTCTGGCCGGGCCGATCGGGCGGCGATCGAGGCGATCCCGCCCACCGAGGTCCTGGCCTGGATGCGGCCGGAGGAGCTGTTCTTTCTGCAGATCCAGGGGTCGGGCGTCCTGACCTATCCTGATGGCGAACGGGTCAAGGTCATGTTCGCCGCCCATAACGACATGCCCTTTTCGGGCATCGCCAACCCCATGCGTCAGCGGGGCCTTCTGGCGGCCAACAATACCTCTGGGGAGTCCATCCGCGCCTGGTTGGCCGCGCACCGGGGCCCTGAGGCCGACGAGATCATGCGCCTGAACCGTCGCTATGTGTGGTTCCGTCTGGAGGCTGATGACGGCCTGCACCCCCTGGGGGCCGCCGGCATTCCCCTGCCGCCCGACCACGCCATCGCTGTGGACCTGTCGGTGCATCGGGTGGGTGAGCTGTTCTGGATCGATGCTGAGGCTCCGATCCTGACCGGCGCCTTTCCCACCTATCGCCGCCTGACGGTCGCCCTCGATACGGGGGGTGCCATCAAGGGCCAGGTCCGGGCCGATCTCTATCTGGGCTCAGGTCCAGAGGCGGGGGTGGAAGCCGGACGGGTCAGGCATACCCTGCGCATGATCCGCCTTGCGCCTCGGATAGGCCCTGATCCCACCCCATGAAACGCCCGCTTCGGCCTGAGGAGCATCGGCTCTGGTCGGTCGTGGCCGCCACCCTCCACCCCCTGCCCGGGCGGCACACTGCAGTGGCACCCCCTGAGGGAGAGACCGCCGCCCCTGTCGCCCCGCCGCCTGCGAAGGCGCCGGGCCTGAAGCCCCCGCCGGGCAAGATGCCCCCCAAGACCAAGGCGCCGGGACCCGCCCCCGCGGCCCCCCCGCGCCCTGCGGCGTCCTGGCCCGGCCCGGACCTGATCGAGCCCAACCGCCATCACCGCATTGTGCGCGAGCGCGACCCCATTGCCGCCCGCCTGGATCTGCACGGCCTGACCTATGACGCGGCCCGGGCGACCCTGGATGCCTTCCTGCTTCGGGCCTGGGATGAAGGCCATCGCGCGGTCCTGGTGATCACCGGCAAGGGGTCCCGGGGAACCGGCGACGGGGCACTTCGCCGGGCGACGCCGGAATGGCTGGCGGCGGCGCATCTGCGGTCGATCGTGGCCGGAGTTTCCGAGGCTCACCGTCGCCACGGGGGCGGCGGGGCGCTCTATGTGGCCCTGAAGCGTAAGCCCCGAGGATAGACCCCGCCAGGATCGATCCACCCTAAGTGGCCCTGTTCAAGACTTGGCGGACAGGCTTTAGTCGTACAAAACCTTGAGAGGCCCCCCATGAAGCCCATCGTCATCGATATCCCCCACAGCCTCGGCGCCACCGAAGCCCGACAGCGGCTGGAGCAGGGGTTCGACAAGATGCTGGGTCAGATGGGGGAGAACGCCAAGATTTCCCGGGAATGGGTCGGCGACAGAATGACCTTCTCGGCCGTGGCCATGGGTCAGACCATCAGTGGGCATCTGGAGGTCGCCGCCGAGGCGGTGCGTCTGGAGATCAATCTGCCCAACGTCCTGGCCATGCTGGCGGGGCAGATCAAGGGCCGGGTCCAGAAGCAGGGCCAACTACTGCTCGGCGACCGGACCAAGCCCAACCCCTAGATGCTCGTCTGCCGAGGGGTGAGCCGCCGACCCTCAGGCTGGCTTGCGGCGGGCCTTCTCGTCATGGCCCGAGACCCCTTCGCGGGCCTCCAGCTTGGCCGCCACCGCGTCAAGGGAAACCTCGCTCGCTGCCAGCAGCACCAGCCAGTGATAGAGCAGGTCGGCGCTTTCAGCGGCCAGGGCGTCGGTGTTCCCGTGGACCGCGGCGATCACCGTTTCCACCGCCTCCTCCCCCAGCTTCTTGGCCGCCAGGTCCGGGTCATGGAGCAGCCGGGCGGTATAGGAGGTTGCGGGATCGCCGCCCTTTCGCCCTTCGATCACCGTGGCGAGCCGCTGCAGCACCTCTGCCAGCCGGCTCATGAGAAGGCCTCCGCGGCGTCCCGGCGCATTTCCGCCCCGGTGAGACGGGCGGGCAGGCCGGCGGCGACCATGGCCTGCTTGACCTCGCCGATGGACACCTCGCCGAAGTGGAAGATGGAGGCGGCCAACACGGCGTCGGCACCCCCTTGTGTGGCGGCTTCGACCATGTGGGCGGCTGAGCCTGCACCCCCTGAGGCGATCACCGGCACGCTGACCGACCCTGTGATGGCGCGTAGCAACTCGATGTCATAGCCGGTCTTGGCACCGTCCCGGTCCATGGAGGTCAGCAGGATCTCGCCGGCACCCTTTTCCACGGCCAGGCGGGCATAGTCGACCACGTCCAGGCCGGTGTCCTTGCGCCCCCCATAGATGAACACCCGCCAGGCCGCATCCTCGGCCCGCTTGGCGTCGATGGCGCAGACCACGGCCTGGGAGCCAAAGGCGTCGGCGCAGGCGCTGATCAGATCGGGATTTTCCACAGCGGCCGTGTTGACGCTGATCTTATCGGCCCCGGCCAGCAACAGGCGCCGGGCATCCTCCACCGCCCGGATCCCACCGCCGACGCTGAGCGGCATGAAACAGACATCGGCAGTCCGGGCGATCACATCGAGGATGGCGCCACGGCCCTCATGGCTGGCGGTGATGTCCAGGAACATCAGCTCGTCAGCGCCGGCGGCGTCATAGGCACTGGCCTGTTCCACCGGATCGCCGGCGTCACGCAGGGACAGGAACTGCACGCCCTTGACCACGCGGCCGTCCTTGACGTCCAGGCAGGGGATGACGCGCAGGTTCAGCATCAGGCCGCGGCCTTGATGGCTTCGGCGGCCTTGATGGCCCCGGTATAGAGCGCCCGGCCCAGGACCGCGCCGGCGATGGGCCGGCCCTTACGGGCGCGAAGCCGGTGGATGTCTTCCACGCTGGCCAGACCGCCGGCGGCGATGACAGGGATGTCCACGGCATCGGCCATGGCCCCGAACACGTCCACATTGAAGCCGGTCAGGGCGCCGTCGCGGTCGATGTCGGTAATGATCAGGGCGCTGACGCCGGCGTCTTCGAAGCGCTTGGCCACAGTGACGGCGTCGAGATCAGAGTCTTCAGTCCAGCCCTGGACTGCCACCTTGCCGCCCCGCACATCGACGCTGACAGCAATCTGCTCAGGCCAAAGGCGGGCGGCCTCTACCACCACCTGCGGCTCACGCACCGCCAGGGTTCCGAGAATCACCCGGCTGACCCCGGCTTCAATCCAGCCCTCGATGTCGGCCAGGCTGCGGATGCCGCCTCCCAGCTGGACGGGGACGGAGACAGATTCCAGAATGGCACGGACCGCATCGGCATTGACCGCCTGGCCCTGCACGGCCCCGTTCAGGTCCACCACATGGATCCATGGGAAACCGGCATTGGCCCACTGTTGGGCCTGGTCGGCCGGCGAGGTGTTGAACACGGTGGCTGTGTCGAGGACGCCGTGCAGCACGCGCACGCACTGGCCGTCCTTGAGGTCGATGGCCGGGTAGAGGATCAAGGTCGCCACTCCAGAAAGCGCGCGAGAAGTGAAAGCCCGGCAGACTGCGATTTCTCCGGGTGGAATTGAACCCCCGCCAGATTGCCCCTCAGCACGGCGGCAGGGAAACGCCCCCCGTGGTCGGTGAAGGCAGCCACATCGGCCGGATCGGCCGGGTGGAAGGCGAAGGAGTGGGTGAAGTACATGGCGGCGTCGGGCACGAGGCCCAGGGCCGTTCCTGATGGGCTGATGTCATCCAGGCTGTTCCAGCCCATGTGCGGCACCTTGCACGTCGGGCTGGCCGGCGTCAGACGGCGAACCTCACCGGGAATCCAGTCGAGCCCTGGGGTCTCGCCGAACTCCAGGCCGCGACTGGCCAAGAGCTGCATGCCGACGCAGACGCCCAGGAAGGGCACGCCGCGCCCCTGCACGGCCGCCGTGATCGCTTCTACCAGGCCGGCCCGGCCCATCAGGGCGGCGCGGCAGGCGGCGAACGCCCCGACGCCGGGCAGCACCACGCGGTCGGCGGCCGCCACGGTTTCCGGGTCGGCGGTGACACAGATCTTCGCACCCCCGGGCGCGGTGCTGGCGGCCCTTTCCAGGGCGTTCTGCGCCGAACGGAGATTGCCCGACCCATAGTCGATCAGGGCGACGGTCTGCATAGTGGTTCCTTACGACCCCGGGGACGCGCCCTAGAGCACGCCCTTGGTGGAGGGGGCCTGGCCGCCCGTCTTGGGGTCGATCTCAATGGCCTGGCGCAGGGCCCGGGCCAGGGCCTTGAACCCGCTCTCGGCGATATGGTGACTGTTCTCGCCGTACAGGGTCTCCAGATGCACGCAGGCGCCGCAGTTCATGGCGAAGGCGTGGTGGAACTCCTTGAACAGCTCGGTGTCCATTTCGCCGATCTTCGGGGTCCGGAAGGCCACCTTCCAGATCAGATAGGGCCGGTTGGACAGGTCGATGGCGCAGCGGGTCAGGGTCTCGTCCATGGGGATATAGGCGTGACCGAACCGGCGGATTCCCTTGAACCCGTCCAGGGCCTTGTGAATGGCCTGGCCAAGCACGATCCCGGTGTCCTCCACCGTGTGGTGGAAGTCGATGTGCAGGTCGCCCTTGGTGCGGACCTTCAGGTCGATGCCCCCGTGGCGGGCAAAGGCGTCCAGCATGTGGTCGAAGAAGCCGACGCCGGTCTCGACATCAGACACGCCGGTCCCGTCCAGATCGACGCTGACGCTGATCTGGGTTTCCTTGGTGTTGCGGACGACCTCGGCTGTGCGCGCCATGGGGTTTAAAGTCCTCTCGAAGCGGCCAGGTCCTTGAGGGAGACCTGCGGCCGCGGGCCGTAATGGGAGATCACTTCAGCCGCCGCCAGGGCGCCCAGTTCGCCGCAGACCGGCAGGGACCGCTCATGGGCCAGGCCAAACAGGAAGCCGGCGGCGTACTGGTCGCCGGCCCCGGTGGTGTCCACTACCTTGTCGACCGCCGCGGCCCAGATCTCGTGCCGGGCCTTGCCGGCGGCTACCACCGAACCCTGGGCCCCACGGGTCACCGCGGCCAAGGGAATGCGAGCCGCCAGGGCGTCGACGGCGGCGTAGAAGTCTGTCGTCTCAAACAGGGCGCAGATCTCGGCCTCATTGGCGAACACGATATCCACCTGGGTCTCGATAAACCCCATCAGGGCCTCCCGGTGGCGCTCGACCACAAAGGCGTCGGACAGGGTGAGTGCGATCTTGCGGCCATTGGCCCGGGCCAGGCCTGCAGCCTTGGCGAAGGCGCGACGGGCCTCGGAGGGATCAAACAGATAGCCCTCCAGATAGACGATCTTCGAGGCTTCGACGATGGCGGGGTCCACATCGTCGGCGGTCAGCTCGGTGGACGCGCCCAGATAGGTGCACATGGTGCGCTGACCATCAGGGGTCACATTGATCAGGCAACGGGCGGTCGCCGGGCCGGCGGCCAGGGGTGCCACATCGAAGCGCACCCCCTGGGCGCGCATGTCGTGGGCGAAGACCTCGCCCAGCTGGTCCTTGGCCACCTTGCCCAGATAGGCCGCCTTGCCGCCGAAGCTGGCCACCCCGGCCACCGTGTTGCCCGCCGATCCGCCGGAGGTTTCCACCCCTGGCGCCATGCGGCTGTAGAGGTCGACGCCCTGGGCCTCGTCGATCAGCATCATCGCCCCCTTGGAGAGGCCCTCGGAAACCAGAAAGGCCTCAGGCGCCGGGGCGATCACGTCGACGATGGCGTTGCCAATGGCGGCGACGTCGTAAAGCTGTGTCATTCCGGTGGGTTTCTCTTGGGCAGGGGCGTTGATCAGGGACGGGCGCCGATTACAGGGAAAGCACAGTCGGGGCAATGTGAAGCAGCCCTGGAGGGGGCGCAAACGACCGTCTGCCTCACCTCTGGTCGGCAGGGCTTGTCCCATCGACCATCATCAGGCCAATCGAGACCCATGCAGCTTTATCACTTCAGCGAGGATCCGGGCATTGCGGTCTTTGAGCCTCGCCCGGTTCGGGTTCCCTCAGAGCGGGGGCCGGGCCAGGACTGGCTGAACGGACCCCTGGTCTGGGCCATCGAGGACGCCCACCAGGCCTTGTACCTGTTTCCCCGGGACTGTCCGCGCATCCTGATCTGGCCGACGCCTTCGACCACGGCGGCCGATCACGCGGCCTGGTTTGGCGCGAGCCCGGCCAAGGCCCTGGCCTATGTGGAATGGGACTGGTGGCGGCGGCTGGGGGCGGAGCGTCTCTATCGTTACGACCTGCCGGTTGAACCCTTTGAGAGCCTTTCGGACGCGGGCATGTGGGTGGCCAGGACGGCGGTGACCCCCTTGGCCAAGGAGCTTGTCGCCGACCTGCCCGCCGCCTTGCAGGCGCAGGGGGTAGAGTTGCGGTTCACCGAGACCCTGGCCCATCTAAGACCGGTCTGGGACACCACCCTGCACGCCAGTGGCGTTCGCCTGCGTCACGCCAGGGACTGGGGCTGAGGGGACCTTACCTGTCCAGCAGCGACCGGGAGGGGCAGAGGTCGGCGACGGGGCACTCGGCGCACTTGGGCTTGCGGGCCACGCAGACATAGCGGCCGTGCAGGATCAGCCAGTGGTGGGCGCGGACCAGATAGGGCTGCGGGATCACCCCCATGAGCTCGGCCTCCACCTGATCGGGGGTTTTGCCGAAGGCCAGCTTCAGCCGATGGGCGACCCGGAACACATGGGTGTCCACGGCGATGGCCGGTTCCACCCGCAGTTCGTTCAGCACCACGCTGGCGGTCTTGCGTCCGACCCCGGGCAGGGCCTGGAGGGCGTCCCGATCCAGGGGCACCTGGCCCCCATGCTGCTCCACCAGGATCCTGGCCGCGGCGATGACGTTCTTGGCCTTGGTGCGAAACAGGCCAATGGACGAGATCAACGGGATCAGGCCCGCCTCCCCCAGTTCCAGCATCTTTTCCGGAGTGTCGGCCACCGCGAACAGCTTGGCGGTGGCCTTGTTTACCCCCACGTCGGTGGCCTGGGCCGACAGGGCCACGGCGGTCACCAGGGTATAGGGGCTGTCATAGTTCAGCTCAGTGCGGGGGTCAGACTCGGCAGCCTCAAAGCGCTCGAACAGGGTGGCGATCCGGGCCTGTTCAGCCGGCGACAGGCGCCGGCGGCCTGGCTTGGCGGGGCGCTTTGCAGGGGCGGGGGCGGACGACTTGGCCATGGGCCTTGATGCCCTGCGCAAAGCCCCTCGCCAAGATGGCGCAGGCCGCTAATATATTCTTCGAAATGGACAGCCCCTATTTCATGGACGCGGTCATCACCCCCAACCGGTCGCTCTCCCAGCGCGGCCTGGTGATCCTGATCACGGCCATCACGGTCCTCAATTGCATTTCTGCGGGCATTTTCATGTCCATGGGGGCGACCCTGGTGCCGATCTTCCTGGCTCTGGACGTGGGTGCCATCGCCCTGGCCTTCCTGGTCAGCAATCACGCCGCCAAGCAGGTGGAGCGGGTGCAGGTCACCGCCCATGAGGTCCGCGTCCTGCGCCAGACCCCCAACGCCCAGGCTTTGGTCTGGACCTCTCCCACCGCCTTCACCCGGGTGGATGTGGAGGTCGAGGACGACCGGACCGTGGGTGTTCGGGTGCGGCTGTCGGGCAAGTTTGCGCAGGTGGCCGCGGCCCTGTCGCCGCCTGAACAGGCGGAATTCGCCAAGGCCCTGGAAGACGCCATCTGGAAGGCGCGCACCGGTCGGGTCTAGGGCGCGGACCGGCCGGTGGGCATCGGCTGTCGGCGCCGAGCGCGCTCAGACATCAGGCTCTAGACCCGGATATCCAGCAGAGAGCCCGGCCGCAGGATTTTCTGCGGGGCCTCGTCGGGCATGCGGACCTGGTGGGGAATGTCCCGCACCGGCGTCGCCCGGACCTGGACTTCGGTGCCCTGAGCCGTCCGCGCCGCACCCCGGGTCGGGGCCTGGGCCAGCGTCTGGGTCGGGGCCTGGGCCTGAGTTTGGGCCTGAGTTTGGGTCGGTGCGGCCCGCCCGAGGGCGGCTTCGAAAAACGCCCGCTGCGCCGCATTGCGGACAGACCCCTGCGGTCCCGGGGGCGCTGCCGGCAGAGCGTTCGGGAAGGGCGGACGAATCGTGCTCACGGCGAAAACCGGGGTCTAGGGGGGGAAATCAGGCCCAGAATGGGGGTCTGGGGCTGAATTTATGGTTAACCGGATCTGAAGGCCAAGGGGCGGCACCCCGGCCTCCAATGCGCCGACCCAGACCACCAGAAAGAACTTTGCTTGACAAAGCCAATCGGCTCCCAATAACTTTGCATCACAAAGCAACGGGAGACACCCATGACCCAACCCTCGCTCAGTGATGATCTGGCCTATATCCGCGCTGTGGCCGAATCCGGCCGCAACGCCCCCCTGCTCGGCGGCCGCTTTCTGGCCTGGTGGGGCGGTCTGCTGGGGCCGGCCTATCTGATCCATTATGGCCTGGCCAGCGACCGCCTGCCCCTGGGCGACATGGCCTATCTCTACATGTGGGGCGGGTTCATGCTGATCGGGACCGCCGGCTTCTTCGCCCTGGTCCGCAAGGTTTCGCCGGAAACCCCTGGCCAGGCCTCCGTAGGCGCCCAAGTGGAAGCCAGCGTCTGGAAGATCGCCGGCTTTGTGCTCGGTGCCTATTTCGTGACCCTGTTTCTCAAGGCGTTCACCGGCGGCAACGCCATCGCCGGGTTCGAGCACTCTCTGGCCCTCGTGTTCAGCGCCTACGCCATCGCGCTCTTCACCTCAGGGGCCGTGGTCGGAAACCGGGTGCTGAAGACCGCCGGCTACGGTGCCTTGGTGATGATCGCCCTGTCAGCCTGGTTCGCCGGGACGGCTGAGATCTGGGCGGTGGCCGCCCTGGGGGTCTTCCTCACGGTCTTTCTGCCGGGGGTGGTCCTGATGCTCCGTGAGCCCCGAGGTGCAGCATGACCGGGGGGTCGCCAGCCCCTGACAACCCCTTTGATCATGGGGCCATCGACGAGGTGATCCATGGCCGCCTGCGCTTGGGGATCATGGCCTATCTCTCCACCGTGAGCCCGGCGGTGTTCAGCGAGCTGAAGGACAAGGTGGGGGCCACCGACGGCAACCTCTCCACCCACCTGAAGAAGCTGGAGGAGGCCGGCTATGTCCGCCAGGAAAAGCGCTTCGTCGGCAAGCGCCCCCAGACCCGGGTGTTCCTCACCGAGGCCGGACGCGCAGCCTGGATCGCCTGGATCGCCCAGATGCAGGGCCTGATGCGCGCCGCCCAGTAGGGGGGGCCACTAGGGGGCCCGGGGGACTTGTGGTTAGCGCCGCTGCGCCCAGAGCGCGGCGGCGTCCTCGGCGCTTAGGGGGCCGGCGTGTTTGGCGAGGATCGTGCCGTCGGCGGCCACCAGATAGGTCTCGGGCACGCCGGTGACGCCAAACTCCACCCCGGCGCGGCCGTCCCGGTCCACCATGTGGATGGTGAAGGGATCGCCGAGGCGGGCCAGGAAGGCCAGGGTGTTGGGCGGGGCGTCCTTATAGGCCACGCCGATGATCGGCACGCCCTGGGCGGCCAGGTCCACCAGCACCGGATGCTCCACTTCGCAGGGCGGGCACCAGGAGGCGAAGAAGTTGATCAGGACCGGCTGACCGTTCAGGGCCTCCGCCAGGGGGACGGGGCGGCCGTCCTCCAGATTGGGCAGGGTCAGGGCAGGGACGGGCTTGCCGACGGTGGCCTGCGGATTGACCTGCGGATCGCGGTTGAGGGAATAGAGCCCAAACAGCAGGGCGAGGCCGATGAGCACCGCCAGGGGCAGATAGGCCAGCCAGCGGCTCATGGGACGTGGGCCTCAGATGGCGGCGCGGGGGGCCGGGCGGCCTCGGCCTGCTCGGCGATCTGCCGCAGGGCTTCTGTGCGGGCCCGCCAATGGCGGGCGTGGGAGAAGGCTGAAACGATCATGCCGATGAAGACGAGGGCGGTGATGGCGAAGGCCGGCCACACATAGGCCCCATAGGGACTGGCGTCGAAATCCAGCATCAGGCCCTCGCCGCCCGTTGGGCCAGGGCTTCGGCCCGGCGGCGCCAGACCTCGCCCCGGATGCGCAACAACCACAGGGATCCGAAGGCTGACATATAGGCCAGGGCCATCAGGATCAGGGGATAGAGGAACACATCGGCCACGGTAGGGCCGTCGAACCGGAACACCGAGGCACCCTGGTGCAGGCTGTTCCACCAGTCGACGGAGAACTTGACGATGGGCAGGTTGAGCAGGCCCACCAGGGCCAGGATCGCTGCGGCCCGGGCGGCCTTGGTCTCGTCGTCCAGGGCGGCGCGGAGCGCCATATAGGCGATGTAAAACAAAAACAGCACCAGCACCGAGGTCATCCGGGCGTCCCAGACCCACCAGGCGCCCCACATGGGCCGACCCCATAGGGATCCGGTGATCAGGGCCAGGGCTGTAAAGGCCGCCCCTAAGGGGGCTGCGGCCTGGGCGGCGGCATCGGCCAGGGCGTGGCGGAACACCAGGGACAGGAAGCTCGCCGTGCCTAGGCAGGCATAGACAAACATGCTCATCCAGGCGGCGGGCACATGGATGAACATGATCCGTACGGTGTCGCCCTGCTGGTAGTCCTCCGGCGCGGTGAAGCCGAGATAGAGCCCGGCCAAGGCCAGGATGACGGCCAGGGCACCGAACATTGGCGCCGCCCAGCGGGAAAACGCCATGAACCGCTCGGGATTGGACAGGAAGGCCGGCACGGGGATCATGGCCGGGCAATTAGCCCGTTGCGCCCCCGCCCCGCAAGTCGCCCGGCAAAGCCGGGGGCGCGCCAAGTCGACCGGGACGGGGGCGCAGGCTGTGCTTGCTAGCGGCCCGTGGGGCCCCCGCCACCCATACCGCCACCCATACCGCCGCCCATACCGCCACCATGGCGACCGCCCCGACCCTGGCCGTCACCCTGGCCGCGACCGGCCGGGCGCAGGGCGTCAAAGGCCTTCTGCTGGGACGGGGTCAGCTGGGCATAGAAGCGCTTGGTGGCCTCTGCACGAACGGCGAAGGCCTGCTGGCGCTCGGCCATGCGGGCGGCCATGGCGTCAAGTCGGGCTGGGGTGGACAGGTCGGCCATCGCCTGGCGCTCGGCCCGGCGGCCGTCCCGGTCGCCGCCCCGGGCCCCGTCCTTGGGCGTCATGGCGCGGACATAGGTGGTAAGGGCGGCTTCCTGCTGGCTGGTGAGCTGCAGGCTGGTGCGCAGGCGCTCGGTCATGCGGGCGCTCCGCTGCTCTGGGCTGGGCCGCTCGCGGCCCTCCATGGCCGGCCGCTGTCCCTGGCCAGGGGCGGGGGCCGGTTGGGCGAAGCTGGCGGTGGTGAAGGTCAGGGCGGCCAGGGTGCCGCCGAGCGCGATGGTCTTGATGGTCTTCATGGGTGGTCTCCAGTTGGGCCCCTCTGAAGACTTCAACGGCGGCGGACCGCCGTTCCGTCGCAGATTCTTTCTCTCTGCTCAGGTGCCACCGCGGGCTTCAGGACAGGGCATTGCGGCAGGCCGCCGCCATGGCCAGGGGCCCCAGCGCCACAGCGGCTGCGGCATAGGCGCCCAGCAGCACGAACCCGGCGCTCCAGGGCAGGCCGGCGGCGAGACTGGCCAGGGCGCCGCCGCCAAAGATCACTGGCGGCACGAACAGGGGCAGGACGATGACGGCCGTCAGCAGGCCCCCCCGCCGGGCACCCAGGCTCAAGGCCGCCCCAATCCCGCCCATGAAGGCAAAGGCCAGCCCGCCCAGCAGCGCGCAGGCCACCACCAGGCCGCTGAGCATGGGCGAGGCCCCCAGGGCGATGGCGGCGATGGGGGCGGCGAGGGCCAGGGGAAGTCCGGTGGCCAGCCACTGGGCCAGGCACTTCACCGCACAGATGATCTCCAGGGGCACTGGCGACAGGGTCAGAAGGTCCAGGGCCCCGTCCTCATAGTCCCGCTCAAACAGCCGATCGAGGGACAGGAGGGCGGCCAGGGCCAAGGCCACCCAGGCCGCGCCAGGGGCGATGGCCGCCAGACGTTCGGGCTCTGAGCCTACCGCCAGGGGCAGAAGTGTGGCCACCCCGGCATAGAAGCCGACCGCGACCATGGGTCCCCCGCCCTTGCCCCAGGCCAGGGCTGTTTCCCGGGCCAGCAGCGTCCCGACCCGGCTCATCGGCTGATCTCCACCGTGCGCGCCGCCAGGGGCAGAGGGTCGTGCACAGCCGCGAGGATCATGCCGCCACCGCGAAGATGGTCGACCATGATCTCACCAAATCGACCCCGCCACTCGGCATCCAACGGGCTCAGGGGTTCGTCCAGCAGCCACAGGGGCCGGGGCGCGGCCAGCAGGCGGGCCAGGGCCAGCCGCCGCCTTTGCCCCGCTGACAGTCTTCGGACCTCCAGGTCCAGGAGGGGGCCAAGATCAAGCTGTCCCGCGCAGGCCTCCACCGCCCCAGGGGAACCGCCCGAGAAACCTGTCCAGAAGGACAGTTCGTCGCGGGCCGTGCGCGAAGACTTCAGCCCGTCCAGATGACCGAGCAGATGAATCGCCTCTCGGGCCTCGGCTGGCTCCACGCCGCCAAAGCTGATGTCGCCCTCATCGGGGGTGATCAGACCCGCTATCGCCCTCAAAAGACTGGTTTTTCCTGATCCATTGCGCCCGATCAGGGCCACAGCTTCCCCCGGCACAATCTTGAGAATAAGTCGCGTAAACAACTGTCGCCCCCCGCGGGAGAGGGCCAGGGACTGGATCGAAACCTCTGGGATCATGGGCGGTGCCCCAAAAACACTAGAACTGGACCCAAATTGTCCTCACGCCTCGCATGGACGGCTAACGCCGCCGGGTCTATGACAGCCGCGGCCGTCGCCACCCGAGGGGGCGTACGCGGCGCGGGGACGGACGCTGTGTGTCCATCTCTTTGAGCGCGCGATCCCGGGGGCGGTAGATGAACGGCCGTGAACAGAGAGAGGATCCTTTAGGATGGCGTCGATCGACACCCTGAAGACCCGCCGCGAATTGACGGTGGGCGACAAGACTTACGTCTACTACAGCCTGGCCGCCGCGGAAGCCGCTGGCCTGAACGGAATTTCCAACCTGCCCGTGTCGATGAAGGTTCTGCTTGAGAACCTGCTGCGCAATGAGGACGGGGTTTCGGTGGGCGAAGACGACCTGAAGGCCGTCGCCGCCTGGCTCGACAACCGCGGCGCCAAGGAGCACGAGATCAGCTTCCGGCCGGCCCGGGTGCTGATGCAGGACTTCACCGGCGTGCCCGCCGTGGTCGATCTGGCCGCCATGCGCGATGCCATGACCAAGCTCGGCGCCAATCCCGAAAAGATCAATCCGCTCAACCCGGTGGACCTGGTCATCGACCATTCGGTGATGGTCGACTATTTCGGCACCGCCAAGGCCTTCGGCGAAAACGTCGACCGGGAATATGAGCGCAATATCGAGCGCTACCGCTTCCTGCGCTGGGGCTCCTCGGCCTTCAATAATTTCCGCGTGGTGCCCCCTGGCACCGGCATCTGCCACCAGGTGAACCTGGAATATCTGGCCCAGACCGTCTGGACCAATGAGGTGGACGGCGCGACCCTGGCCTATCCCGACACCGTGGTCGGTACCGACTCCCACACCACCATGATCAACGGCCTGTCGGTGCTGGGCTGGGGCGTGGGCGGCATCGAGGCTGAAGCGGCCATGCTCGGCCAGCCGATCCCCATGCTGATCCCCGAGGTCATCGGCTTCAAGCTCACCGGCGCCATGCCCGAGGGCGCGACCGCCACCGACCTGGTGCTGACGGTCACCCAGATGCTGCGCAAGAAGGGCGTGGTCGGCAAGTTCGTCGAGTTCTACGGCCCGGGCCTGGCCAAGATGACCCTGGAAGACCAGGCCACCATCGCCAACATGGCCCCGGAATACGGTGCCACCTGCGGCTTCTTCCCGGTCACCCGGGCGACCATCGACTATCTGGCCGCCACCGGCCGCGACGCCGACCGCGTCGCCCTGGTGGAAGCCTACGCCAAGGCCCAGGGCATGTGGCGCGAAGGCGATGAGCCCGATCCGGTGTTCACCGACACCCTGGACCTGGATCTGTCCAGCGTCGTGCCGTCCCTGGCCGGCCCCAAGCGGCCCCAGGATCGAGTGCTGCTGACCAGCGCCGCGGCGGAGTTCAAGGAGGCCCTGGCCAAGGACTTCGGCAAGGCCGATTCCATCGCCCAGCGCACCCCGGTGGCTGGCGAAAAGTTCGACGTGGGCCACGGCGACGTGGTCATCGCCGCCATTACGTCCTGCACCAACACCTCCAACCCCAGCGTGCTGATCGCCGCGGGTCTGGTGGCCAAGAAGGCCGTGGAGAAGGGCCTGAAGGTCAAGCCGTGGGTGAAAACCTCCCTGGCACCGGGCTCCCAGGTGGTCACCGACTATCTGAAGAGCGCAGGTCTGACCAAGTCCCTGGACGCGCTCGGCTTCAACCTCGTGGGCTATGGCTGCACCACCTGCATCGGCAATTCCGGGCCGCTGCCGGAGGCCATCTCCGAGGCCGTCCAGCAGGGCGACCTGGTGGCCTGCTCGGTGCTGTCGGGTAACCGCAACTTCGAAGGTCGGGTGAACCCCGACGTGCGGGCCAACTATCTGGCCTCGCCGCCCCTGGTGGTGGCCTATGCCCTGGCCGGGTCCATGCAGATCGACCTGACCACCGAGCCCCTGGGCGAGGGCAAGGACGGCCAGCCGGTCTATCTGAAGGACATCTGGCCGACCAACGAAGAGATCGCCGCCCTCCAGCGCAAGCACGTCACCGACAAGATGTTTGCCACCCGCTATGCCGACGTCTTCAAGGGCGACAAGGCCTGGCAGGGGATCAAGGTGGCCGGTGGCCAGACCTATGCCTGGGACGTGGGCTCCACCTACGTGCAGAACCCGCCCTATTTCGAGGGCATGAGCATGGAGCCCGAGGCGATCACCGACATCATCGAGGCCCGCGTCCTTGGCGTGTTCGGCGACTCGATCACCACCGACCACATCAGCCCGGCCGGCTCCATCAAGCTGACCTCGCCGGCTGGCGAATACCTGCGTGAACGCCAGGTGCCGCAGACCGACTTCAACTCCTACGGCGCCCGCCGCGGGAACCATGAGGTCATGATGCGCGGCACCTTCGCCAACATCCGGATCCGCAACAAGCTGACCCCGGAAATCGAAGGCGGCGTGACCAAGCACTTCCCCACCGGGGATGTGATGTCGATCTATGATGCGGCCATGCGTTATCAGGCCGAGGGCCGCCCCCTGGTGGTTTTCGCCGGCAAGGAATACGGCACAGGCTCCTCCCGCGACTGGGCGGCGAAGGGCACCAAGCTGCTCGGCGTGCGCGCTGTGATCGCCGAAAGCTTCGAGCGTATTCACCGGTCCAACCTGGTGGGCATGGGCGTTCTGCCCCTGCAGTTCACCCAGGAGGGCTGGCAGAAGCTCGGCCTGACCGGGGAGGAGATCGTCTCCATCCGCGGCCTCCAGGACCTGTCGCCGCGCAAGCAGCTGACCGTAGAGCTTTACCGTGCCGGCGATGGCCGCGTGGCCCGCTTCCCGGTCCGCTGCCGGATCGACACCCCCACCGAGCTTGAATACTTCAAGAACGGTGGCGTGCTGAACTATGTGCTGCGCAACCTGGCGTCCCAGGACGCCTAAGGCGCCGCGTAAGGGTGATGCCAATGGGGGGTCGCGGGTCACTGCGGCCCCCCTCGCCATTTTTCGAGGGGCTGCTATTTCAGAGACGTCGAACTCCATGTCGGCTTTCGCTCACACCTTGTTGAAACGCGCTGGCGCGACAACTCGGCTTTATTGCCCACCCATGATCAGAGCCCTGCTCGCTAGCCTGTGCCTCCTGGCGGTTCCCGCTGCCGCTTCGGCGGCAAAGCCCCCTGTGGTGGTGGAGTTCTACACCGCGCAGGGCTGCGCGGCCTGTGCGCAGGCCAATGACTATGTCAACAGCCTGGCCGAGCGTCCTGGCGTCCTGGCCCTGACCTTTGCGGTGGATTACTGGGACTATCTGGGCTGGGAGGACACCTTCGCCCTGCCGGCCTTTGCCGAGCGGCAAAAGGCCTATCTCACACCCCTGTCCCTGCGTGAGCCCTATACCCCTCAGCTGGTGATCAACGGGGCCAGCGAAGCCTCGGCCGTGGAGCCTGAAAAGGTCGAGGCCCTGCTGGAGGCTGCGGCTGAGCGCCAGGTGCCGGCCCCGGATATTCTGTTCATCGGCCAGCGTCGGGTAGATGTAGGCACGGGCCGTGCGCCGCGCGGCGGGGCCGATGTCTGGCTGATCCGTTATGACCCCCGGCCGGAGAATGTGGCGGTACGCCGGGGCGAGAACCGGGGCGTGACCCTCGAGCAGCGCAATGTGGTGCGGGAAATCACCCGGCTGGGTGGCTGGCGCGGCCGCCCGACGGCCTATAGCGCCCCTGAGCCTAGCCAGGACGGCCTGCAGACCCTGTTGATCGTCCAGGCCCCGAACGGGGGGCGCATCCTGGCGGCCATGCCCCAGACGGCTCCGCCGGCCAAGCCCCAGACCGCCGCGCGCTGAGGCCGGAGACTGTCCACCAAAGCGCTGACCCACGAAAAAGGCCCGCGCGGGGGAGGGGGGCTGCTCCGCACGGGCCTTCTCAGAGGAGGGGCTTATGACGCCGGCTGATCGAGCTCCCGGGTCCCAGGGGGGCTGGGGGGGCTGTTCAGGGTCCGGAACCGCGAGGTGTCCCGATCAACCGACCCTGCCTTTATCGACGCCCATACAGGCGGGGTCTGGACCGAAATAAGGTCATTTCGAGGCACCCCCGGCACTTGGCCGATGGCTCGGCGGCCAGAAGATCGCCGCTCGATTTCGTCGCCATATTGAGTCAGGCTCTCTCTCAATGGCTACTGACCCGTCCGCTCATGACTCCGCCGCCGCCGGCCGCCGGGCCGGGCCGGTGTTCTTTCAACGCCAGGAATTCCAGCGCCTGCTGAACCTCTATGGCCGCATGGTGGCGGCCGGCGAGTGGCGGGACTACTCCATTGAGCCGGGCCCTGAGGCCTGTGCGTTCTCGGTGTTCCGCCGGGCGGCCGAATCGCCCCTCTACAGGATTGAGAAGCGTCCCGCCCTGGCCAGGCGCCAGGGTGCCTGGGCGGTGATCGGCCAGGGCGGCATGATCCTGCGCCGGGGCCATGAGCTGGAGCAGGTGCTGAGGGTGTTCGAGAAGGGCCGGTTCAAGGTCATCGACTGAGGCCCTGCCCGGACAGATCAAGCGCGCTAGGCGATGATGTCCGGGGTCAGCTGGTCTTCCAGGGCGGCGATCTCGTCCTTCAGACTGAGCTTGCGCCGCTTGAAGCGGCCAAGCACCCCCAGGCTCGGGGTGGGCATGGCGCTGATCGCCTGGACCGCGATATCGAGGTCCGCATGCTCCTGGCGGGCGGCGGCCAGACGCTCGCGGAGCTGTGCCTCCAGATCGGGCCCAAGATCGTTCATGCCGCCCCCGCCATGGCGTTGTGGTCTTGCCCCCGCATCATCCTGTTTGCCCAGGAGCGGGTAAAGGCCCGCCTAGAGCAAGTTGCGATCTGACGGAAGTGACTGAAACCGGGTGCCATATTTACTGGACGCCCCGCAGGGTGCGGGACAGTCTCTCAAGGGCTGCCGGTTCGACCTGACCGCCCCAGGCTGTCGCTGTGGCCGCCAGGGCGACCTCAAGGGCGGCCCCGCCCGATCCCCCCAGACTGGCCAGGGCCCCCAGCAGCAGGCGCTCAGCCTCCAGCTCGCTAGCCTTGACCTGGGCGCGAAGGGCCTGTTGCGACGCAGCGTCTGCTCCTGGCAGCCCGGCCTTCAGCCCCCGCCGTGCGGTGCGCAGGGGCAGGATGGCGGCGGCCTCCCAGGTCCTGGCCAGGCTGACGGCATGGCCGATCAGGTCGGGATCATCGGGCCTGGCCCACCCCGCCCAGAGCAGCAGGGGCACGCACTGGCCATGATCGTCCTGCAGGGCCAGGGCGGCGGCGGCCACGTCAGGACGGCCATAGGCGTGAACGGCCCAGGGCCAGAGCTCCATGTTCAGTGATCCGCGGCCGGGGGCATGGCCACGTCCTGGCCCCAGCGCTTGACCTTCGTCCACGACAGGCCAAACAGGTCCAGGCTGCGCCCCACCGACTGGTCGACCATCTCCTCGAGGCTGACCGGCTTGGCATAGAAGGCGGGCAGGGGCGGGGCGATCACCGCCCCCATTTCCGCCAGCTTCACCATGGTCCGCAGGTGGCCCAGATGCAGGGGCGTCTCGCGCACCATCAGCACCAGGGGGCGCCGCTCCTTTAGGGTGACGTCTGCGGCCCGGGTCATCAGGGACGAGGTCACCCCGGTGGCGATCTCACTCATGGTGCGCACCGAGCAGGGGGCGATCAGCATGCCAAGGGTCGGAAAGGACCCCGAGGCAATGGCGGCCCCGACATCGCCCGCGCGATAGGTGACATCCGCCATGGTCTGAACATCGGCCAGCGTCAGGTCGGTTTCCTGGGCCAGGGTCAGGGCGGCCGCACGGCTCATTACCAGGTGGCTCTCGACCCCCAGCTCCGCACAGGCGGCCAGGGCCCGCAGGCCATAGGCCACACCGCTGGCCCCGGCGATCCCCACCACCAGGCGCGGGCGCCCCTGTTCGACACTGGCTGGACCTTCTCGCGACATTCCGTCTCACCCCCGCCGTAAAGGGCCGGCCCTAATACGACCTCAACCCTGCACAATCATATGTGATCTGACACCCCGGCGAAGGGATGTTCATCTGTCTTGTCGAAAAACCCTTGAAGGAGGCGTAACCTATGGCCGTTGCAGCCCGCATCCGTGAACTTGGATCTCGTCACCAGACCCTGGACAAGGCGATCCAGGACGAAGTGCGAAGCCCCGCGGGAGACGACCTTCGCCTGCAGGAACTCAAGCGACGAAAGCTGAAGCTCAAGGAAGAGATGGAGAGCCTGCAGCGCCGGGCTCACTGATCCCTTAGATTGAAAAGAGGCCCGCAGATCCTGCGGGCCTCTTGCGTTTCAGGGCCCCGGAAGACCTTGATCTAAGCCGATCCCGTCAGTCCTCGTCGTGCTCGGCCGGGGCGGTCTCAACCGCGCCGGTCTCCGAGGCCGGGCGCAGGGACGGGCCATCGGGATCAACGATACCGGCCTTGGCGTCGTCCTTGGCCTTCTTGTCGGCGGCCTTGCGCACCACGGCGTCGAGCTCGAGCTGGGTGGACAGGCCCAGGGTCACCGGGTCGACGGGCTTGATGTTGGCTGAGTTCCAGTGGCTGCGGTTGCGGATCTGGTCGATGGTCGCCTTGGTGGTGCCCAGCAGGCGGGCGATCTGCGAATCCGGCACTTCGGGATGGTTGCGCAGGAACCAGGCAATGGCGTCCGGGCGGTCCTGGCGACGGGACACCGGGGTATAGCGCGGTGCCTTCTTGGTGGGCTTGAGCAGCTCGGCGTGCCGGCTCTTCTGAGCCTTCATCCGATAGGCGGGGCTGGCCTGGGCCGCATCGAGCTCTTCCCGCGACAGCTGACCATTGCCGATGGGATCGGCACCGCGAATGTCGCGGGCCACCTCACCATCGGCGATGCCGCGCACCTCAAGGGGGTGCAGGCCGCAGAAATCCGCGATCTGATCAAAGGTGAGCGAGGTGTTGTCGACCAACCAGACGGCGGTCGCCTTGGGCATCAAAATGTCGGTCATGGCCGTACTCCAGAAACGACGGCGCCCGGCCTTTCGGCCGGGCGGTTGTTACATTTCGGTATAGGCCGGTTCCGCCGGAAAGGAAATGGCTGGCCACAGCCTTTCGTGAGGGGCCCAGATCAGGCGTTGGCCGCCGGGGTCAGGGGTGGCCGGGCCGGCGTGCCGGGGGGCAGACCGATCCAGATCTGACCGCTGCGGGCGACGATCTCGCCCTCTGCGTCATAGAGGGCGACCCCGGCGAAGAACTTGCGGCCTTCCGATTCCAAGGCCCAGGCCATGACCACATAGGTCTCACCGGCCTTGGGGGCCTTCAGCACTTCGCCGGACATGGTGCCCAGCAGGCCTACGGGCGATCCGGTCTTGATCCACCAGGCCATGGAGCCTGAACAGTCCAGGGCGCCCCAGGTGATCTCGTCGGGCATTTCCCCCTGGGCGTCGGCAAAGTTGGCGTGAGGGACCCAGACTCCGGCGCAGACTCCCGGGTCGGTGCCAGGGAGTTGACCCACATGGACGCCCAGACCTTCGCCGGCTTCGCGCTCGATGCAGCAGGAGAAGCAGCCCCGGTGCAGGGAGCGGGTGGCGAAGGGCGACGCCGCAGCGGCAGCCCGGGCGGCCTCGACCCCTGGAAAGGGGGGCGGGGCAGGGATCTGGTCCTGACCGCCGGGCTTGGCGATCCCCAGCACCTTGCCCTCGGCATTGACCGCCGAGACAGACCCGTCTTCGCCGTCCACCAAGGAGACTGCCGTGTCCAGGGGAACGCCGGCCCGCAGCATGGCGCTGCCTACGCCGCCGACCGCCTTGGTCAGTAGGCCGCAGATATAGCCGCCATTGGCGGTGACGGGGGGTCCGCGGAATTGCCGCGGAACGAAAATCTCAGTCATGGGGATGGGGCTCGTAAAAATGGATCAGCTTGAAATGGACGGTCCGCAGCACGGCCGCGGGATCAGGGAAGGTCGAGGTCCGCGTGATAATCCACGCCGACGCATCTTAGATTGGCGGAAAACCGGGGGGCTTGGCAATTCGTCCCGCCGGACTGTGGTCAGCGCGGGCAGATCCCCGGGTGCCTGAGCGATCAGGACAGGGGGCGACGCCCGACGATGCGCAGGCCATAGCCCCCGGAGCCTGGCAGGACGGTGTCGGAATTGCTGAGCAGCACCAGGTCGCGAACGCCCAGGTCCAGCAGGATCTGGGCGCCGACGCCGTAGTCCCTCAGGACCGTATCGGGTGCCGAGGCGGTGCCATCCTGGCCATAGCGCTCCGACAGCCAGGCCGGGTTGGAGTCGCGGATGAAGACGCAAACCCCAGCCCCGTCATGCTCAGCCAGGGCCTTCAGGGCCTGGGGCACATAGTCCCGCCGGGGGCTGGCGGCGGCCAGCAGGTCGGCGGCGAAATCCACCCGGTGCATCCGCACCAGGGTCGGACGGTCCTGGGCAATTCGGCCCCGGGTCAGGACCACATGCTCGGTGTGGTCGAGGATGTTGCGGTAGATCAACATGCGGAAGGCGCCGTGGGCGCTTTCGAAGGGGGTTTCCAGCACCCGTTCCACCTGCCGCTCGGTGCGGCGACGATAGGCGATCAGGTCGGCGATGGTGCCGATCTTGAGGCCATGACGACGGGCGAACTCCACCAGGTCCGGAAGCCTGGCCATGGAGCCGTCATCACGCATGATCTCACAGATCACCCCGGCCGGGTTCAAGCCAGCCAGGCGGGAGATGTCGACGGCAGCCTCGGTGTGGCCGGCGCGAACCAGCACGCCGCCGGGGCGGGCCACCAGGGGAAAGACGTGTCCGGGCGAGACGATATCGTCGGGGCCCTTGGTGGGGTCCACGGCTGCGGCGATGGTGTGGGCCCGGTCGTGGGCGGAGATCCCGGTGGTCACGCCCTCCCGCGCCTCGATGGAGACCGTGAAGGCGGTGCCATGCCCTGACCCGTTGTCCGCGGTCATGGGGGGCAGGCGCAGGACCCGCGCCCGCTCGGCGGTGATGGACAGGCAGATCAGCCCCCGGGCGTGCCGGGCCATGAAGTTGATCTGGGCCGGGGTGGCGAACTGGGCGGGGATGATCACATCCCCCTCATTCTCCCGGTCCTCGGCGTCCACAAGGATATAGGGGCGGCCGTTGCGGGCCTCCTCGATGATCTCCTCGATGGGGCTGACAGCCCGCTCGGTGGCGTCAGTTTCAGAGCTAGGCGTCAGGGTCATGAGATGCTCGATCGAAGGGCGGCCGTCAGCCGGCGCAGGCGGCGAGGGCCGTTATTCAGGGCCGGCGGGCCCGTCTGTGAGGATTTAGGCGCTTCAGCCGCCACGTCCAAGGCATTCAGGCCTCGGTTTCCACCCGGAAGGCGGTTTTCAGCTCCGGCTTGAGGATCTTGCCATTGGCGTTGCGGGGCAGGGTCTCGGGCCAGAAGGCCACCCGCACTGGAACCTTGAAGGCCGCCAGCCGAGCCCGAACGAAGGCGCGCAGCTCATCCTCCGTGGCGGTCCCGCCGGGCTTGAGGTGAACCACGGCGGCCGGCTCTTCACCCAGGGTGCGATGGGGCAGGCCGATGAGGGCGGCGTCCATCACGTCGGGATGGTCATAGAGGACGTTCTCTACCTCGACGCAGTAGATGTTTTCGCCGCCGCGGATCAGCATGTCCTTGGCCCGGTCGACGATGAAGCAGAAGCCCTCCTCGTCCAGACGGGCCAGGTCACCGGTGCGGACCCAGCCGTCCTTGAAGGTCTCGGCGGTAGCCTCGGGCCGGTTCCAGTAGCCTTTGACGATATTGGGTCCCTTGGCCCAAAGCTCCCCCACCCGGCCCACCGGCAGTTCGGTGACCCCGTCGGCGGGATCGATGATTTTCAGGGCGCAGGGGGGCGGGGCCACGCCGCAGCTGTCGGGGCGGTGCTCATAGTCGCGGCCGATATTGGTGGTGCAGGTGGCCGAGGTTTCGGTCATGCCCCAGCCATTGGAGGGGGCCGATCCCGGAAAGGTCTCGACGATCTTGCGCACCAGGTCCGGGGCCGATGGGGCGCCCCCATAGGCCACGGTCGAGAGGGAGGACAGGTCGAAGTCCTTGCGGGCCGGATGCTCGATCAGCTGCCAGGCGATGGTCGGCACCCCGCCTGTATTGGTCACCCGCTCGCGCTCAATGAGTCCCATGGCCTCTACAGGCTCCCACTTGCGCATCAGCACGAGCTTGGAGCCGGAATTGATCGCCGGCGAGAGGGTGGCGTTGCAGCCGGTGACATGGAACATCGGCACCACCAGCAGATAGACCCGCTGCGGCAGCTTGTGGGGATCCTGTTCTGGGATCGGCTCGCCCCGCCGCAGGACGCCGCGGGCGGCGGCGCAGGCGCTGGCCATGATATTGGCCGTGAGGTTGCGGTGGCTGCCAAGCGCGCCCTTGGGCTTTCCTGTGGTGCCCGAGGTATAAAAGATGGTGGCCGCATCATCAGGTGCCAGGGCCACATCGGGCAGGGGTTGATCGGCCAGGGTCTTCCAGCTGTTCACCTCGCCAATGACGGTCTCCAGCCGCGCCAGCCGGGGGTCATCGGGCAGGGTCTCGGCCCGGGTCACATAGACCCGCTTAAGATCAGGACAGGCGTCCAGGTGCTGGACGATCCGCTCCAGCCGCTCCTCATCCACCAGGGCGACCTTGGCGCCGGAATCGGCCAGGCCAAACTCCAGCTCAGCCCCGGTCCACCAGGCGTTCAGAGGGGTGACAATGGCGCCGATGATCGCCCCAGCGAAGAAGGCCACCGGCCACTCCGGCAGGTTACGCATGACCAGGGCCACCCGGTCGCCCGGCGCCACCCCATCGGCCTGCAGCTGGCGGGCCAGGGTGATCACGGCACGGGTGAAGGCCTCGAAACTGGCCCGCTCATCCTCATGGACCAGGAATTCCCGCTCGCCGAACGCCCGACCGTTCAGCAGCACATCGCGCAGGGTAGGCGGGGCGTTCTTCCAGACCTTGGTCGGAACCCCCTCGATCACCGCCTCGGCGAGCTCGAAGCGCTCCCCCGGCGCTGTCAGCCGACCATGGGCCTCATCGATAGACATGACTGGCCAGGGCTTGGGGGCGGTCTCGGTCATGGGGGATCCTGGTGTCCTCGAAGGTTTGGCGTCTTTGAGCGGCCTTGAGCCCCAGAAAGCCGAGCCTCGGGCGGGAGGCAAGCGGGCGTCGGCGCGCAGGGCCAGAAAAAGAGGGGACACAAAGCCCACCAAGATTCGCGAAGGGCACAAAGTGGGCGGCGGCCTCGTCTTCGTGTCCTTCGCGCCCCTTTGTGACCTTCGTGTCCCGCCTTAAGAGCGCCTGAGGCGCGCAAGGACCCTCAGGACGCGCCCGAGGGTCAGGCGATGGCCCGTCAGGCCGAGGCGGTTTCCCGTTCGGCCTTCATCCGGGCATAGCCTTCCTTCAGCTCCGCCAGTTCGGTGGCGTACTTCTCCTGGGCCGCCTCCCGCAGGCGCGGGATGTGATAGCTGGGGAACAGATCGTTCTCCGGCCGGTAGTCCTTGAGGATCTGCTTGGCCAGGGTGACCTTGTGCACCTCGGTGGGGCCATCGGCGATACCCATGACCAGGGACGAGGTCACCATGTGCATGAAGGGCATTTCGTTGGAGACCCCCAGGGCCCCGTGCAGATGGGCAGCCTTGGTGGCCACGTCGTTATAGACCTTGGGCATGGCCACCTTGATGGCGGCGATGTCCTTGCGGACCTTGTTGTAGTCCTTGTGCTTGTCGATCAGCCAGGCGGTGCGCAGGACCAGCAGGCGGAACTGCTCCACGGCGATCCAGGAGTCGGCGATCTGCTCCTGCACCATCTGCAGGTCGGCCAGTCGGCCGTCCCGGGTGGTGCGCGACACGGCCCGCTTGCACATCAGGTCCAGGGCGTGGCGGCAGGCGCCGACAGTGCGCATGGCGTGGTGCACTCGACCGCCGCCCAGGCGGAGCTGGGCGATGACGAAGGCTGCGCCTCGGTCGCCGAGCAGGGCGTCAGGCCCCACCCGGACATTGGTGTAGCGCATATAGCCTTCAGAGCCGCTGCCGATCTCGCCGCCGGCGCCGACAGCCACATTGCGGATGATCTCAACACCGGGGGTATCGGTGGGCACCAGGAAGATCGAGGTGCGCCGATAGGGGTCCTTGGCGTCCGGATCGGTGATCGCATAGACCACCAGCAGCTTCGAATAGCGGGCGTTGGTGGAGTACCACTTCTCGCCATTGATGATCCAATCCTGGCCATCCTGCACCGCACGGGTGGTGAAGGTCAGGGGGTCAGAGCCGCCGGTGGGCTCGGACATGGAGAACGCGGAGCGGATTTCGCCGTTCAACAGCGGCCACAGCCAGCGCTCCTTCTGCGCCTCGGTGCCGTAGTGGGCGATGATCTCGGCATTGCCCGTGTCGGGCGCCTGGCAGCCGAAGATGGTCGGCGCGAGGGAATTGCGCCCCAGCTTCTCGTTCATCAGGCCAAGCTTGAGCTGGCCAAAGCCCTGGCCGCCGAGCTCAGGGCCCAGGTGACAGGCCCAAAGGCCCTGGTCCTTCACCTTCTGCTGCAGGGGGCGGATGAACTTCTCGCGGCCAAGCGGGCCATGGGCGGCCATGCCCAGATGGCTAAGGGGCTCGACCTCCTCGCGCATGAAGTCCTCGATCCAGTCGAGCTTCTTCTGGAATTCCGGGTCGGTTTCAAAGTCCCAGGCCATGTCGTCCTCCTTTGAGCTCCGCCGCGCCAAGGGGCAGAGCGTTTCGTAGGTGCGGTATGTTTCGGGGTGCCGAGCATACCGTGAATTCAAAAACTGGCGTCCGGCTGCGCCCGCGTCTGAACATTATTGGGCCAGCAGCAGCGGGACGCAACTGGGCCCACCAAAATCACCTAACCCACTGTAAGCAATAAGATTTGGCTTCCAAAAGCGGCCAGCGCTTCAATCTTGGGGCGCGGCAGCGGCCTTGTCCGGGTTCGCCTGGCCGGCGGCAGCGCGGGGCGGCGGCATGAGTTTGGCCCCACGCCAACCGCCCCAGACATAGTAGGCGCCGGCCAGAATCATGGTGGTGAGGCTCCCCAAGGGGAAGCTCCACCAGATGGCGTCGGCCCCAAGCGCTGGGGTCAGCAGGGGTACAAACGGGATCCGCACCACCCAAAGCGAGATGAACATGGCCAGCAAGGGGGCGATCACCGCCCCGGTGGCGCGCACCACCCCGGCGAAGATGAAGGCCACCCCAAAGGGCACAAACCCCCAAAGCACGATGGCGTTGATATGCCGGGCGATGGGCATCGACGCGCTGCCTTCGGGCAGGAAGAAGCCCAGGATCAGGGGCTCGACCAGATAGATCAGGGCAATGGGCACAGCGGTCAGGACGACGGCGAAGACCACCCCGGTCCGGGCGACGGTTTCTACCCGGTCCATCCGGCCGGCTCCCACATTCTGGGCGGCCATGGACGACACCGCCGCCCCCAGCGCCATGGCCGGCATCTGGACATAGTTCCAGACCTGCATGGCGGCGGCATAGGCTGCTGCGGTCTGGGACCCGTAGCCATTGACGAAGGTCAGCATCACCACGGCAGCCCCTGAGACCACCAGCATGTGCATGGCCATGGGCAGGCCCTTGAACACCAGGGTTCGCAGGATGGCCGGGTCAGGCCGCAGCAGCCCCCACTCTCCGGCCCGCAGGACCAGGGGACTGCCCGTTCGATAGAGAAAGACGATCATGCCGGCCAGGGCGGCGGTCTGGCTGAGCAGGGTGGCGGCGGCAGAGCCGGCAATCCCCATGGCCGGCAGCGGCCCAAGGCCGAGGATCAGGATCGGGTTCAGGACAATGTCCAGACCGACCGCGGCCAGGGAGAAGTAGAACGGGGTCCGGGAGTCGCCGGTCCCGCGCATGGCCATCATCACGAACGAGAAGAAGTACATAAACGGCAGGGCCGCGAAGATCACCCGCAGATAGATGGCCGCGTCGCCCCGGGCGTCCGGCGGCGTCCCCATGGCGGAGAGGATGGCGGGTGTCAGGACTAGGCCTGCCAGGCCCACGGCAAAGGACAGGAGCGCAAAGAACAGGGTGCTGGCGCCTGCCACCCGTTTGACCTCCGCCGTCGCGCCGGCCCCGACAGCCTGGGCGATCAGCAGGTTGGCGGCCATGGCCAGGCCAAATGCGGCCCCGAGCAGCAGAAAGAGGATGGTATTGGCGTTGGCCGTCGCTGTCAGAGCCGTAGGGCCCAGCAGGTGGCTGACCCAGGCGGCATTGGCGGTGCCGTTCAGCGACTGGAGGAGATTGGCCCCCAGCATCGGCAGGGTAAAGATCAGCAGGCTCTTGGCCACGGGGCCGGTGGTCAGGTCCGGGGACCGCTTTGGGGGCGTCTTGCCCCCAGTTTCGGGGCTCGCAGGCGCAGTGTCTGAGGGTTCCAAGTGGCGCTCCCGCCCGCGCGCCGCGCTGTTCATGGCGATCCTAAGGGGCGTCTGCGGCGCTCACAACCCGGCCCAGTCCGGCCCCAGCGTCTTGAGCGCGCCGTAATTCGCTGTATGAGGCAGGGCTAACCACTTGAACGGCTACGCCCGGGGGCGCGGCTGCAGACAAAGTTCGGCATGAAAATTCTGATCACCGGCGGCGCCGGCTTCATCGGGTCGGCCGTGGTCCGCAGGGCGATCGCCCAGGGCCATCAGGTCATCAATCTGGATGTCCTCACCTATTCGGCCAATCTGGCCAATGTGGCGGCGGTGGCGGGCTCGAGCCTCTACGCCTTTGAAGAGGCTGACATCTGCGACGGCCCGCGCATGGCGGAGATCTTCGACCGCCATCAGCCCGATGCGGTGATGCACCTGGCCGCCGAAAGCCATAATGACCGGGCCATCGATGGTCCCCTGGACTTTGTGCGGACCAATGTTACCGGCACCGCTGTGCTGCTGGAGGCCGCCCGGGCCTACTGGAACACCCTGGATGGCGCGGCCAAGGCGACCTTCCGCTTCCACCACGTGTCCACCGATGAGGTGTTCGGGGCGCTGGGCGAGGACGGTGCCTTCACCGAAGACACCCCCTACGATCCCAATTCCCCCTATTCGGCCAGCAAGGCCGGGGCTGACCATCTGGTGCGGGCCTGGGGCCGGACCTATGGCCTGCCGGTGGTGATCACCAACTGCGCCAACAATTACGGCCCCTTCCAGTTTCCCGAAAAGCTGATCCCCACCGTCGTGGTCCGGGCCATGGAGGGCAAGACCATCCCCGTCTACGGGGACGGTCGCCAGGTCCGCGACTGGCTGCATGTGGACGACCATGCGCAGGCCCTGCTGCTGGTCCTGCAAAAGGGGCGGTTGGGGGAGACCTATTGCATCGGTGGGGACTCCACCCACCGCAATCTGGAGGTCATCCAGATGCTCTGCGCCGAGCTTGACCGCCTGGCGCCGGCCAATACGCCGCACGCCGACAAGATCACCTTTGTCGCCGACCGGCCGGGTCATGATTTCCGCTATTCCATCGATGCGGCCAAGCTGAAGGCCGAGCTCGGCTGGGAGCCCGCCACCCCGCTGAGCGAGGGCCTCGCCCAGACGGTGGCCTGGTATGTGGAGAACCGTGACTGGTGGCAGGCGATCCGTGACAAGGGCTTCCACTCCGAGCGGCTGGGCCTGGCCAAGGGATGAGCCTGAAGATTCTGCAGTTCGGTGCCACCGGCCAGTTTGCCCGGGAGATGCTGGATCGCGCCGGTCCTGGCGTGGAGATCACCGCGCTCTCCCGCGCCGAGGTTGACCTCACCGATCCGGACGCCATTGCCCGGGCCATCGGCGAGGCCGGCGATACCGACCTTGTGGTCAATGCCGCCGCCTATACCGCCGTCGACAAGGCCGAGGCTCAGCCGGACCTGGCCTACGCCGTCAACGCCTGGGCCCCGGCCGCCATGGCCAAGGCTTGCCAGGCACGAGGCCTGCCCCTGCTGCATGTCTCCACCGACATGGTGTTTTCAGGCCACAAGGCCGGCGCCTATCTGGAGACCGACGCCCCGGCCCCCCTGCACATCTACGGCGCCTCCAAGCTGGCGGGCGAGCAAGCGGTGCTGGGCGCCTGCGACCGGGCCCTGGTGATGCGGGTCTCGTGGCTGTTCTCGGCCTATGGCCAGAATTTCCTGCAGATGATGCTGCGGCTGGCCAAGACCCAGCCGCTGCTCAAGGTGGTGGACGACCAGCGGGCCTGCCCCACGGCCAGCGGCGACCTGGCGGCCTTCATCCTCAGCCAGGGTGATCGCCTGGCCAAGGCCCCGGCCGGTGCCCGGGAATGGGGCCTGCTGCATGTGGTCAATGCCGGCGTCGCCAGCCGCTATGACATGGCCCAGGCGATCTTTGCCCAGACACATGCTGAGGCCCCGCCGGCCATGGAGCCGGTGCCCACCAGCGCCTTCCCGACCCCGGCCCGCCGGGCGCTGAACGCGGTGCTGGACACAGGGCGCATGCAGGATGTCTTCTCCCTGCAACTGCGCCCGTGGCAAGAGGCGCTGGAAGAGGTTGTGGCCCAGCTGACGGGTCAGAAGGAGCGGGCGTGAGACGCGGCATCATCCTGGCGGGGGGCTCTGGAACCCGGCTGCATCCGCTCACCCTGGCGGTCTCCAAGCAGCTTCTGCCGATCTACGACAAGCCGATGATCTACTATCCCCTGTCGGTGCTGCTGCTGGCGGGCGTGCGGGAAATCCTGATCATCACCACGCCGGAGGACCAGGCCGGCTTCAAGCGCCTGCTGGGGGACGGGTCTCAGCTTGGGGTGCGGTTCGAGTTCATCGTCCAGCCCAAGCCCGAGGGCCTGGCCCAGGCCTATCTGCTGGGTGAGGAGTTCGTGGCCGGGGAGCCCAGCATCATGGTGCTCGGCGACAACATCTTCTTTGGCCAGAACTTCTCCCAGATGCTGCGCGCCGCCGATGAGCGGGTCGAGGGCGCTACTGTCTTCGGCTATCCGGTCAACGACCCGGAGCGCTATGGCGTCGTCGAGCTGGGCGAGGGCGGCAAGGTGCTTGGCATCGAGGAAAAGCCTGCCCAACCGAAGTCCAACTATGCGGTGACCGGGCTCTATTTCTATGACGGCAAGGCCAGCGAATACGCCAAGACGCTGAAGCCGTCCCACCGGGGCGAGCTGGAGATCACCGCGCTCAACCAGGTCTATCTGGACGCGGGCGCGCTGAATGTGGAGCTGCTGGGCCGGGGCTTTGCCTGGCTGGACACCGGCACCCATGACAGCCTGATCCAGGCCGGCGAACTGATCCGCACCCTGGAACAGCGCCAGGGCCTGCGCATCGGCTGTATCGAAGAGGTGGCCTATTCCAAGGGCTTCATCGACCGCCACCAGCTGGCCGATCTCGGCCGCGCCCAGGCCAAGGGCGAATACGGCCAGTACCTGATCCGGCTCTCCGAAGGCATGGGGTCAGGTGCCGAACCCGCCGAATAGGCGGGAAAGGGGTTTAGTCGACCCAGAGGTCCTGGGCCTCGCCCTTGCGGTTCAGGGCGCGGACGGCGCGTTTGACCACGGCGATCAGGCGCTCGCGCCGGGCGATCTCGTCATAGGTCATGGCACCCCGGGCCAGGCCCTCCAGCAGGAAGCGGCCCAGGTCACGGCTGGTCTGGAAGCGCGGGTCGCTGCCGGCCTGGGTCAAGGCCAGGAACCGCTCGCCCACCTGATTGCGGTCAAAGGCGCTCTGGGCGTTGGCCAGGCGGGTGCGCAGCATCGGGTCGGTGCGGGCGGCGGCCTCCAGCTCGGCGAAGGCCACGAACGGGGTTTCGTGCAACAGGGACCAATAGGCGTCGATGGCATGTTCGGCCGCATCAACGCCGGGGGCCGACGGGCTGGAGGCGGCCTGCTCGAACAGGCGGGCCCGCTCGACCTCGATGTGGCTGACCGCAGCCTCCACCAGCTCTTCGCGGCTTGAGAAGTGGTAGAGCATGGCCCCGCGGGTCAGGTTGGCCGCCTCGGCGATCAGGGCGTTGGTGGCCGCGTGATATCCCACCTCGGCGAACAGGCGCATGGCCGCGTCCAGAATCCGGGCGCGGGTGCGGCGAGACTTCGGGGTCTCCTTGGCGGGATAGGTTCTGGCGTCCATTTCCACGGGGCAGACTTCAATCAGAGTGCGGCCGACATATGGCGCACAGGGCTGCAGCGCCAGTGTTGCAGTGCGGTTTCATCAAAGCGACATGCAATCAGCCTAGGCGAGCGTCAAATGCTGGCGCTGCGGAGGCGTTCGTGACCGATCTGGGAATCCGACGTTATCGGACGGTGTTCGTTTCCGACGTGCATCTGGGCACGCGGGGCTGTCAGGCTGAGATGCTGCTGGACTTCATCCGGCACATGGAATGCGACACCCTCTATCTGGTCGGCGATATCGTTGACGGCTGGAAGATGAAATCCGGCTGGTACTGGCCCCAGTCGCACAATGACGTGGTGCAGAAGATCCTGCGCCTGGCCCGCAAGGGGGTGAACGTCGTCTATATCCCCGGCAATCACGACGACCGGATCCGCGACTTCTGCGGCATTCATTTCGGCGGGGTCGTGGTGGCCCGGGACGCGATCCACGAGGGTGCCGACGGCCGGCGGTTTCTCGTCACCCATGGGGACGAGTTCGATGGGGTGGTACAGCACGCCAAGTGGCTGGCCTTCCTGGGGGACTATTCCTACCGGGCGCTTCTGTCGGCCAATACCCTGTTCAACCGGGTGCGGCGGCGCCTGGGCTTTGGCTACTGGAGCCTGTCGGCCTATCTGAAGACCAAGGTCAAAAACGCCTTGCACTTCATCGAGAACTTCGAGGGCGCGGTGGCCGAAGAGGCCCGGCGGCGCGGGGTGGACGGGGTGATCTGCGGCCATATCCACAAGGCCGAGATGCGCCAGATCGAGGACATCCTCTACATCAATGACGGCGACTGGGTCGAAAGCTGCACGGCGCTTGTGGAGCATATGGACGGGCGCATGGAGATCCTGGAGTGGGCCAAGCTGCGCAGCTGGTCGGCCGTGCGTGAGGCTCACAGCGCCGGAGAAGCCCCTGAACTCCCACTACTGAGCCCTGAGCCCGTGGCGCAGCCCACACCCGTCGCGGCGACGGCAGCGGCCTGAGCTGGCGGACGTTGATTGACACCCGCCAAGGCTCGTGACAGTGAGACTGTCATGAGTGACGAATCCGAACTGCAAGGCGACGCCCGCGACCGTCAGAAGGCCGCGACCCGAGACCAGATCCTGCGGGTGGTCGGTGGTCGGCTGGAGAGCGGCCCCCTGGACGAACTGTCCTTTGCCGACATCGCCAAGGACGCCGGGGTCGGCGAGCGCACGGTCTATCGCCACTTCCCCACCCGGGAAGCCTTGTTGGGTGCCTATTTTGCCTGGGCCCAGACCCAGGCCACCCTGCCCCTGGCCCCGCCTGTCGCCGAGGCTCCGCCGCAACCTAAACCTGCCCCTGCGCCGACAGCCGCCAAGTCCCCGGCCCAGCGGATGTGGGAGCCCGCCGCGCCTGTGGAGGATGTCCAGCGGCCCATGCGCATCCTGCTGGCCACCGATGCCTGGGAGCCGCAGGTCAATGGGGTGGTGCGCACCCTGACCCGGGTGGTGCAGGAACTCACCGCCCTGGGTCACCAGGTCGAAGTGATCAGCCCCGACCAGTTCAAGACCCTGCCCCTGCCCACCTATCCGGAGATCAAGGTCGCCATCGGCGCCTATGAACCGGTGCAGGAGCGGTTCAAGGCCTTTGAGCCAGAGGCCATCCATATCGCTACCGAAGGGCCCATCGGCCTGGCCGCCCGGCGGATCTGCGTGGAATGGAAGCTGCCCTTCACCACCAGCTACCACACCCGGTTCCCGGAATATGTCTCGGCCCGCCTGCCGCTGCCCCTGTCGGTGGGCTACACCTATATGCGCTGGTTCCACCGGCCCTCCGGGCGGTTGATGGTGGCCACGCCGACCATGCGCGATGAGCTGACCCGCCATGGGTTCCGCAACATCTCCTCCTGGTCCCGGGGGGTAGACACCGAAATGTTCCATCCCCGGCGGGAGGGTGAGAAGGACATTTTCGCTCACCTGCCCAAGCCGATCTTTCTCTATGTGGGCCGGGTGGCGGTGGAGAAGAACATCGAGGCGTTCCTCGGCCTCGACCTGCCAGGCACCAAGGTGGTGGTGGGCGATGGCCCCCAAAAGGACGAGCTGGCCGAGCGTTATCCGACGGCGGTGTTCACCGGCTCCAAGTTTGGCGATGAGCTCTCGGCCCACTTCGCCTGCGCCGACGTGTTCGTGTTCCCCTCGCTCACCGACACCTTTGGCCTGGTGATCCTTGAGGCCATGGCCTCGGGCACGCCGGTGGCGGCCTATCCGGCGCCGGGTCCCATCGACATCATTCCAGGCTCCGGGGCCGGTGCCCTGGCGGCTTCGGCCACCGAGGGTCTGAAGGAGGCTTGTATGGAGGCCCTGGCGCTGGACCGGCGAGCGGTGCGGGCCTTTGCCGAAACCTTCTCCTGGACCGCCTGCGCCGAGGATTTCGTGCGCAATCTGCAGCCCTATCCTGAGCCGGAGAAGACCCGGTTCTGGCGCCGGCTCCGCCGTCTGGCCCGGGTGCGCCGCCGGCCAAAGGCAGCCTGAGCGCCTCAAGACGAGGGGACTGGCTTGCAGACCCCCTGAGCCTGACAGACAGTGGCCCAGCGCCCGGTGTCGCGGCGCGACTGGGACGACCTCCATGACCTTCCTGCTCAACCGTCGCATGCTGATGGCCTTCGGCGCCGCCGCAGCCCTGCCGCTTTCCTCGGCCCGGGCCCAGACCCCGGCGGCGAGCCCGTCGGATGCTGCGTTCGACGATCTCGCGGCGGCATGGCTGGAGACCAGTATCCAGCTCAGCCCGATCACTGCCACGCTTTGGGGGGACCACCGGTTTGACGACCGGCTGGATGATCTGAGCCCGGCGGGCTGGAGCGCCCGGTTGAGCGCCGCCCAGGCCCTGCTGGCGCGGCTGCAGGCCATTGATCCTGCGGGCCTCAGCCGCGAGCGCCAGGCCGACGCCGCCATCCTGCGCAACGCTCTGTCGGGTGAGGTCTGGACCCATGCGACCCTGAAGCCTCACACCTGGGATCCCCTGATCCACCAGTCCCTGGCGGGCTCGGCCCTCTATGGCCTGATCGCCCGGGACTTTGCCCCCCTGCCCGAGCGCCTGAGCGCGGCCACAGCCCGGATGAACGCCTATCCGCAGCTCCTGGCCGGGGTTCGCGCGGTGCTGGAGCCCCAGCGGACGCCGAAGATTCACGCCCAGACGGTGTCGGGTCAGAATGCCGGCCTGAACAGTCTTGTGGACCTGCTGCTGGCCGAGGCCGGGGCCCTGGATGCCTCGGGCCAGGCCGATCTGCGGGCCGCCGCCGCCGTCGCCAAGGCCGCCATTGCCGAGCAGCAGGCCTGGATTGATCAGGTCCTGGTTCCAGGCGCCGCAGGCGACTGGCGGCTCGGGGCTGAGCTCTATGACGCCAAGCTGGCCTTTGCCCTCGACAGCCCCTTGAGCCGGGCTGAGATCAAGGCCGCCGCCGAGCAGGCCCTGGCGGAGGTCCGGGCCGAGATGTACGCCATCGCCCGTCAGGTTCTGGTGGCCGATACCGCCCCGCCGACCCCGCCGCAGCCGACCCCTGAACAGGAACAGGCCGCCATCGGCGCGGCCCTGGAGCTGGTCTATGCCGACCGCCCGACGCCAGAGACCCTGATCCCGGTGGCCCAGGCCCAGCTCGACGCCGCCATCGCCTTTGTGGCGGCCCATCCCATCGTCACCCCGCCCACCGAGCCCGTGCAGCTGGTTCTGACGCCGGAGTTCCAGCGCGGTGTGGCGGTCGCCTATTGTGACCCCCCGGGCCCGCTGGATCGGGACCTGCCGACCTTCTACAAGCTCTCGCCCATCCCCGAGCACTGGAGCGCCGAGCAGGCGGACTCGTTCCTCCGGGAGTACAATACCTGGACCCTGGAGGGGCTGACGGTCCATGAGGCCACCCCAGGCCATTATCTGCAGCTGGCCATCTCCAACCGCCACCCCTCCGTCCTGCGCTCGGTGCTGTGGTCAGGGACCTTCGTCGAGGGCTGGGCCTGCTATGCCCAGGACGTGATGGTCGAGGCCGGCCATCGGGACGGCCATCCGCTCTACCGGCTGGCGAACCTGAAGTTCCTGCTGCGGGTGATCACCAATGCGATCCTCGATATCGGCGTGCATGTGGAGGGCTGGAATGAGGCCCAGGCCATGCATCTGATGACCCATGACGCCTTCCAGCAGGAGCGGGAGGCAGCCGGCAAGTGGACCCGGGCCCGGGTATCCTCTGCCCAATTGCCCACCTATTTCGTCGGCTGGCGCGAACACTGGGCCCTGCGTCGGGAAGCCGAGGCCAGGGCCGGTCAGGCCTTTGACATGAAGGCCTATCACGACGCCCTGCTGGGCCATGGCTCGCCCCCGGTGCGGGTGTCGCGGCAGCTGATGTTTGATCTACCGGTGGGGTAGGCCAGGCGATCAGCTGGCCTCGGCCAGGGTGTCTGGTTCCAGCACCATGACGTACTCCTCGACCTCGACGCCCCGGCCTGGGGCGAAGGCGGCGGTCTGGCCGCGAATGGCGAAGCCGGCGTGTTGCAGGACCCGTAGGGAGGCAATGTTGTCCTTGGCCACCCGGGCTTCCACCGGCCTTACGGCGATCATCTCCAGGAAGGCCAGTAGGGCCCGGGTCGCCACCCCCTGACCCCACCAGGGCTTGCCCACCCAATAGGAGACCGAGGGGGCGCCGGCGGTGGTGTGGTTGAGAATGTGGCCCGCCACATCGCCGGCCACCTCAATGGTGCGGGCGGTAACGGCCGGGTTCTTCAGAAGCCCCTCCCAGCGGGACATGAAGGCCCCCCGGTCCTCAGGATCGGCGGCGCCGAAGGCGGCCATGCGGTTGGCGGCGGGATCGCGCTGCTGTTCGAAGAAGATCGGCAGGTCGCCGGGAATCACGGGGCGAAGACGGACAGGGCAGGTCATGCGTGGGGGTGAGCCTTGGCATAGGCGGACAGCAGCCGCTCGGCGTCCACCTGGGTGTAACGCTGGGTGGTGGACAGCGAGGCGTGGCCTAGCAGGTCCTGAATTGAACGCAAGTCCGCGCCGGCCCCCAGCAGATGGGTGGCGAAAGAGTGTCGCAGGGCGTGGGGCGTGGCGCTATCAGGCAGGCCGAGCCTGCCTCGCAGGCCCTGGACGGTGGCCTGGACGTGCCGCGGGCTGAGCGGACCTCCCCGCCTGGCCCGAAACAAGGGGTCGTTCGGCCCCAGGACAAAGGGCAGGGCGCTGAGATAATCCGCCACCGCCTCGGCCACAGCCGGCAGCACCGGCACGAGCCTAGTCTTGCCCCCCTTGCCAGTGATTCGAAGGCCCTGCCCCAGGGGGGCGTCGGCTCGCCTAAGGGACAGGGCCTCTGAGATCCGCAGGCCGCAGCCATAGAGCAGGGTGAGCACGGCGGCGTCCCGACGGGCTTCCCAGCCCTCCAGGTAAGGGTCGAGCCCCGGCTCGGCGATCAGGCCTCGGGCCTGATCCTCGGTCACGGGTCGGGGAGCGCCTGGCTTGACCCGGGGTCCGCGCACCAGGCTTACGGCGGCGTTGGCCACGCCCAGGCGTCGGTCGAGATACTTATGGAAGCCCCGCACGGCCGACAGGGCCTGGGACAGGGAGCGGGGCGACAGGGGCTGCTCTCCCTGGCGGAGGTGGGCCAGCCAGGCACGCAGCTCGGCGGTCTCAATCCCCGCAAGGTCGGCGATGGTGAGGCCGCCGCCGCGATGCTGCTGCAGAAAGGCCACATACCGCCGACCGGCCGCCCCATAGGACTCCACCGTGCGAGGGGAGGCCCGGCGCTCCTGGGTCAGGTAGGCCAGCCAGGCCTGAACCGCCTCTGCGGCCGGCGCCTTTGGGCTTAAGGAGATCAAAGGACCGGCCAACGCTCCGCCGTGCGTTCGATGACCCGGGCCAGGAAGGCCACAAGCTCGGCCCCCATGTCCTCGGTGAAGCCCTTGGGATCCTCCGAACCGAAGGCCGCCAGACCCTCCCGGGCGGGCTCCCACATGGCCAGGCGCACCAGGGCCATGGACTTGATCTTTGCCCCCTGTTCGCCAAACAGGCCAAGCGCCGGTGCCCAGAAGCCCATGCGGGTGAGCTTCTGATGCCCCCCCAGGATCATGTCCACCTGACCCTCGACCAGGGGCCGCCATCCGGCTGGCGTCTGCTCAGGCCCCTCCAGGGCAATCACCCCGCAGCGCAGGCCAAACCGCAGTTGCGCCAGATCATCCACCCGCCGGGCCAGGTCGGCATGATTGCGCGCCTCCAGAAGGTCGATCACCGCACCGTGGGTCTGGGCCTGGGCGGCGAAATTGGCCCGGGCCGTGGATTCCAGCTGGCGCCGGACCGCCGATTCCTTGCGGTGGGCGGCGTGGACCCTGGCCAGGGCGGCGGGCCCGAAGGCCACCACATTCTCCGGCAGGGTCTGCAGCCCCAGCAGCCGCAGCAACTCTGGATCGTCCAGCAGGACGGCAGGATTCTCCAGCAGGAACTGGCGCACGGTGGCCTGGGCCTCATGGGCGCTCATCGCCCCGTCGATCCTGGTTCCGTCCATCATGCCCGCCCCTGCGCCGACCGCGCGCGACCTTAAAGGATCGACTGGCCGGTCTTGGCCCAGTCGCTCATGAACTGATCAAGACCCTTCTCGGTTAACGGGTGCTTGAACAGATCGAGGAAGATGGCCGGCGGAATGGTGGCGCAGTCGGCCCCCATGAGGGCCGAGGCCGTCACATGAGCGGTTGTGCGGATCGAAGCGGCGAGGATTTCGGTGTCGAAGTCATAGTTGTCGTAGATGGCGCGAATCTCGGCGATCAGGCCCATGCCATCGGCGCCGTGATCGTCCAGGCGACCGATAAAGGGCGAGATGTAGGTGGCGCCAGCCTTGGCGGCCATCAGGGCCTGGGCCGCCGAGAAGCACAGGGTGACGTTGGTCTGGATGCCTTCGCGGGAGAACACACCGGTGGCGGTCAGGCCCGCCCGGGTCAGGGGAACCTTGACCACCACATTGGGAGAGACGCCGGCCAGCTTGCGGCCCTCGGCCAGCATGCCCTCCACATCAATGGCGGCGACCTCGGCGCTCACGGGCCCCTCGACGAGGTCACAAATCTCAGCGATGACCTCCAGCATGGGACGGCCCGACTTGGCGATCAGCGACGGATTGGTGGTGACGCCGTCCACCAGGCCTGTGGAGGCCAGGTCCTTCAGGACGGCCGTGTCGGTGGTGTCGAGAAAGATCTGCATGGCCTGGGCCTCCTTGCGCAGTGGAAGGCGGTGTTTAGCCGCTGCGACCGCGCCTCGCCACCCCGCCGGCGTGACAGGGTCAGGGGCTCGCCCATGAGCCGCATCGCCCAGGTCCTTCTGCCCCTGCCTGTGCCCGAGGCCTTCGACTATGCCGAGCCCGAGGGCATGGGCCTGCAGGTTGGCGACCAGGTGGCCGCCCCGCTTGGCCCCCGCACCCTGCGCGGGGTGGTGCTCGCCCTGCGGGAGGCGGCTGGGGGCAACCGGCCCCTGAAGCCCGTGGAGGCTCGGCTGGACGACCCGCCCCTGCCGCCGGGAACCCTGGAGTTTATCCAGTGGGCGGCCCGCTACGCGGTCGATGCGCCGGGCCAACCCCTGGCCATCGCCCTGCGCGGTGCCCGCGCGCCCAAGGCCAGGCCCGCCAAGCAGGTGGTGGCGACGGGCCTTGCCCCTGCCCGCCAGACCCCGGCCCGGGACCGGGTTATGGCCGCCCTCGACAACTTTGCCGGTGCCCCGGCCGACCTCGCCCGGCGGGCGGAGGTGTCCGCCGGGGTGGTCAAGGGGCTGATCGACGAAGGGGTGCTGGCGGTCTGCCTCGCCCCGGCACCGGTCGCCTTCCCGACCCCAGACCTGGCCCGACCAAGGCCGCCGCTCAACCCCAGCCAGGCTGCAGCCGTCGCAGCCCTGAACACCATGATCGGGGAGGGCGGCTTCCAGGTGGCCCTGCTGGACGGGGTGACGGGGTCCGGCAAGACCGAGGTCTATCTGGAGGCCGTCGCCGCCGTCCTGGCCGCCGACCCCGCCGCCCAGGTCCTGGTCCTGCTGCCGGAGATTGCCCTGACCCAGGCGGTGCTCAGCCGCTTCACCGAACGGTTTGGGGTCAGCCCCGCCGAATGGCATTCGGGCATCGCCCCCCCCGCCCGGCGCCGGGTCTGGGAGGCGGTGGCCACCGGCACCTGCTCCATTGTTGTGGGCGCCCGCTCTGCCCTGTTCCTGCCCTTCGTCAATCTCAGGCTCATCGTGGTCGATGAGGAGCATGACACCTCGTTCAAACAGGAGGAGGGCTTCATCTATCAGGCCCGGGACCTGGCGGTGGCCCGGGGCAAGATGGAGGCCGCCGCGGTGATCCTGGCCTCGGCCACGCCCTCGCTGGAGTCCCTGCGCAACGCCGAGACGGGCCGCTATCGCTGGCTGCGACTCACCGACCGACATGGGGTTGCGGTTCTGCCCAGTATCGATCTGATCGATCTGCGCGAGACCCCCCTGGAGGCCGGCCGCTGGCTGTCTGGCCCCCTGGTGAATGCCGTCGGCGAGACCCTGGCCCGCGGGGAGCAGGCGCTGTTGTTCCTCAATCGCCGGGGCTATGCGCCCCTGGTGCTGTGCCGGGCCTGCGGCGAGCGGCTGACGGCGCCAGACACCGATTCCTGGCTGGTAGAGCATCGCTATACCGGTCGGCTGGTCTGTCACCTGACCGGGTTCTCCATGCCCAAGCCCAAGGCCTGTCCCCATTGTGGCGCGGCCGACAGCCTGGTGTCGGTCGGTCCGGGGGTGGAGCGGGTGGAGGAGGAGGCCCGGGCCCTGTTTCCCGACGCCCGGGTGGCGGTGTTCTCCTCTGACACCGTGTTCGACGCCCAGGCGGCAAGGCTTTTGGTGGAGTCGATGGCGGCCGGGGAGATCGACATCCTGGTGGCCACCCAGGCCGCCGCCAAGGGCCATAACTTTCCCAATCTGACCCTGGTGGGGGTGGTGGATGCCGATCTGGGTCTGCGGGGGGGCGACCTGCGTGCCGCCGAGCGGACCTATCAGCTGCTGGCCCAGGCCACGGGCCGGGCGGGGCGCCATGATCGCCCTGGCCGGGCCCTGGTGCAGACCTATGCGCCAGACCATGCGGTGATGCAGGCCCTGGCGGCCCAGGACCGGGACGCCTTCGTCGCCGCCGAGATGGCCGAACGGGAGCTGGCCGGCCTGCCGCCCTTTGGCCGGCTAGGGGCGGTCATCGTCTCCAGCGAAAATCCCCAGGCCCTGGAGGCCTTCGTGAGGGACATGGCCGCCGCCGCCCCCAACGCCCCGGGCCTGGAGGTCTATGGGCCAGCTGACGCGCCCCTGTCCCTGGTGCGCGGTCGCCGGCGAAAGCGGTTTCTGGTCCGGGCGGATCGGACCGTGGACCTGTCGGCCTATCTGGCCGCCTGGCGGGCGCGGATCAGGCCGCCCGGGTCGGTGCGGGTGGTCATCGACGTGGACCCCTACAGCTTCCTCTAGGTCCCGTGGCTGGCGATGGAGGCCTTAAGGGGCGGGATCGACCTCGACCTTAACCGGAACTGGCGGGGGAACCCGGTCCTGCAGGCGAACCCCGGGGATTTTCAGCATCAGCAGGAAGCCAAACAGCAGAACGACCAGGCTGAAGATGATCCCGTAGACCACGGCGGTGGAAATGCTCTGGCGAATGATCTGGTCGGCCGCCCGGGTGACGGGATCAGCCGCCCGGGCCTCGGCCAGACCAGGATCGGCGTCCCGCTCCATGGCCATGCGCTGCAGATCAGACAGCTCCAGGGTCTCCATCTGGGCGGCGGGATTGGCCGCCGACATCCGGCCAAGCTCGGCGGTCAGGCCCCAGGTCAAGATCGCCCCGAACAGGGCCACCCCCATGGTTGAGCCGATCTGCCGGACGAACTGGCCCGAACTGGTGGCAACCCCCAGCTGATGTGGCGGCACAGCGTTCTGCACCGCCAGGCCAAACAGGCTCTGGCCCGGCCCCAGGCCAATACCGACGATCAGCAGGCGCCACACCAGGTCCAGGGTGCTGGTATCGGGGCCAATGAAGCAGAGGGAGAACAGGCCGAGGATCAGTACCGCCCCGCCGCCGATCATGAACGGCTTATAGACCCCGGTCTTGGTGACCAGGCGGCCGCTGACGGTGGAGGCGGCCACCAACCCCACCATGAGGGCCAGCATGGTCAGACCGCTGCGGGTGGCCGGCACACCCTGTCCCACCTGCATGTAGAGCGGCAGGAAGGAGGTCACCCCCATGAAGGCCATGGAATAGATGAAGGCCGCGCCATTGGCGGTGTTGAAGGTCAGGTTCTTGAACAGCTCCAGGGGCAGGATGGGGTCGCGGACCACCCGCTGGACAAAGACAAACCCCGTCAGGGCGGCGACGCCACCCACCAGCAGGCCGAGGATCAGCGGCGAGCCCCAGGGATAGGTCTGGCCCCCCCAGGTGATGGCCAGGAGCAGACTGGTGAACCCGACCACGATCAGGGCTGCGCCTGCATAGTCGATGCGCCCCTCCCCCCGGGGCGGCAGGGCCGGCATCTTCAGGGTGATCATCGCCACCGCCGCCAGGGCAAACGGGACGTTGACGTAGAAGACCCAGCGCCAGCCCTCGACCACATGACCCGCCAGAACCACCGTCCCATGGTCGGTGAAGAAGCCGCCGATCACCGGGCCGAAGATGCTGGCCACCCCAAACACCGAACCGAACAGGCCCGAGAACTGCGCCCGCTCCCGGGGGGCGTACAGATCGGCGATGATGGCAAAGGCGATGGTAAAGAGCGCCCCACCGCCGATCCCCTGCAGGGCCCGGGCGGTGATCAGCTGGGTCATGCCGCCGCCGACCAGGGGCAGGTCGCCGAACTCTCCGGCCAGGCCGCAGAGCCAGGAGCCGGCCAGGAACACCCCGATTCCCCACAGCAGCACAGGCTTACGGCCGAAGATGTCGCCGAGCTTGCCCCAAATGGGCACCATGACTGTGGAGGCCAGCAGATAGGCCGTGGTCGCCCAGGCGTAGAGATGCAGCCCCGAGAGGTCTGAGACGATCCGCGGCATGGCCGTGGCCACTACGGTCTGACTCATGGCGCTGAGCAGAAAAATGATCAGGACGGAGATCAGCGTGAGGCGGCGATCGGCCTCGTCAATGACTTGGGGCTCTTGCAATCTGACGTTTCCCGGCGACGGTCGAGCGCCGCCAATCTTCAGGGCCTACAGGCTGCGAAGTCGCCGGCAGGTCCCGTTTTTCAAATGTCTTGTCCCAGGCCCCGCCGTGGAAGACGGCGCAGGCCCGGCGTTAATCGTCAGACCGTATCAGACCCGTCTGACGATAACGAGATGGTGAGGCCTCTGGCGCATGATCGCAGACCACGACGCGCCAGAAAGCCTCGATCCATGACCGACGCCCAGCAGATCCACCCCCTGACCTCTCTGCGGTTCTTCGCGGCCTTCTGGGTGGTGCTGTTCCACTATTGGCCGGCCCTGGCCACGACAGGGACACCCCTGCTCGTCGCCAAGGGCTATCTCGGGGTCGAGGTGTTCTTCATCCTGTCGGGCTTCATCCTCTGCCATGTGTATCGCACAGAGGTCGAGACCGGAGGTTTCGCCTATGGGCGGTTCCTCTGGGCCCGGTTGGCGCGGGTCTATCCGCTGCATCTGGCGACCCTGATCGGCATGGGCGTTCTGGCAGGCGGGGCCACGGCGGCGGGTTTCGCCGTCGACCCCAACATCCTGTCCTGGGAGTCCCTGCCGGCCAACCTGTTGCTGGTGCAGGCCTGGGGGCTGGCGCCCACCGCAGCCTGGAACCATCCCTCCTGGTCGATCTCGGCCGAGTGGTTCGCCTATCTGACCTTCCCGCTGTTTGCCTGGGGCGCCCTGGCCCTGAAGGCGCGGCCCCTGGTGGCGGTCGCCCTGGCGGCGATCTTCATGGCCGGACTCTATGCCGGGTTCGAGGCCCTGGCTGGCCGGCCCCTAACCCTGGCCACCATTCACTGGGGTGCCCTGCGGATCGTCCCGTGCTTTGCCCTCGGCTGCGCCCTGCACAGCCTCTGGCGGGGTCGAGCGGGGGGCGGACGGGGCCAGGCCTGGCTCGGTGCCGTAATTTCAGGCGCCGTCGCCCTCATTGCAGCCGGTTTTGGACTTTCCGACACTGTGATCGTCTTGGCTGCCGGTGGGGTGATCTTCTACCTCGCCCGGCTGGCCGAAACCGGGTCCCAGGCTCTGTCGTCGCCCGCCCTGACCTACCTGGGTGAGATCAGCTACTCGATCTACATGATCTGCGTGCCCTGGAAGATTGTATTCGTGAATGGCGTCATCAGTCTGCTTGAGCTTGAAGGCGAACAGCTTCCGATTGGCCTATGGTTGGTGTTGTTCGTCGGCGTGATTCCATTGGCGGCTCTATCCTACCATCTGATCGAGAAGCCTGCCCGGGCGCAGATGAAGCTATGGCCCAGCCTGTGGAAAGGCCGCGCCCCAAGCGCGGTGGACGCATAAACCCTCTTTTCATCGGCGGCGTGAGAAACTATGCCTAATGCCAGTTCGCGTCGGGAGTTGACCCCAACATGTTGAAACGGACACGTCTGGCCATTGGTTCCATGACGGTGGCGGCGGTTATGGCGCTCGCGCCCGTCAGCACCGCCTTTGCCGACACCTATTGGCAGTGCGTTCCGTTCGCCCGGATGATTTCGGGCGTCCAGATTTTCGGTGACGCCTGGACCTGGTGGAAACAAGCCGCTGGCCGTTACGATACCGGCAACACCCCTCAGGCGGGCGCTGTGCTCTGCTTCAAGCCCACGGGTTCCATGCGTCTGGGCCATGTGGCGGTGGTCAGCCAAGTGCTCACCGATCGGGTCATCCAGATCACCCACGCCAACTGGTCGCGCATCAATGGTGCCCGGGGCCAGATCGAGCGTGACGTCACCGTGGTCGATGTCTCTCCCAAGGGCGACTGGAGCCAGGTCAAGGTCTGGTACGATTCTGTCGGTAATCTCGGGACGACCACCTATCCGGTTCACGGCTTCATCTATCAGGACGCGACGGCGGCCACCCTCGCCAAGACCGGCTTCACCACGGCCCAGAACACGGCGGTGACCGTCGCCCAGTCGGCGGCCAATCAGATGGTGGCGGCGGTGCGCCCTGGCTCTGGTCCGCTGCAGATGATCACCCAGGCGGCTGACGCCACCGACCGGATCGCCGCCCTTCTTCAGGCCGCCGGCCATAGCGCCGGGTCTGGCCCTGACGGTCAGGAATAGTCGCGCGATTTTCGCGGGACGAACGCTTCCTTAAACGACCTGGGATCACCCTGTCGGCCTCACGAGAAGGTCGTCCATGGCTCGTCCTGCCACCCACCTGAGATCACAATCCGCCCCCGACCTGTTGGCGGTGCTGGCGGCCCATGGCCGATATGTCCAGGGTCTGGCAGGGGGGCGACGGGCCGATCTGGTGCGGGCCGATCTCGCCGACTGGAATCTTGAGGGTGCCCTGCTGGCTGAGGCTGACCTGACCGGGGCCCGCCTGAGCGGCGCCATTCTGGCCGGCGCCGATCTCACCCGGGCCAATCTGTTCGGGGCCGACCTGCGAGATGCCGATCTGCGCGGGGCGCGCCTGGCTCAGGCCGATCTGCGGGGGGTAAGTCTACGGGGCGCAAACCTGTCTGGCGCTGACCTGACCGGCTGTGATCTGCGGGAGGGCTGCATCGCCATGCAGACCCGCAAGGACGGTTTTCATATCCTGGAGCTCGAGGCGCGGGCCGGGAATCTGGACTATGCCGTCGCCGAGGGCGCAGACCTCACCGGGGTAATGACCGCCGTGGATGGTCGCGACGCCAGCTTCGCCGGGGCGATCCTGGTGGGCGCGCGGCTGGCCGGTGCCCGCCTGGACGGAGCCGATCTCACAGGCGCCCAGCTGGATGGTGCCGACCTGAATGGGGCATCCCTTCGCGGCGCGGTCGTGGCTGGGGCGAACCTGGCCGCAGCGGGCCTGGAGGGTGCCGATCTCAGCGATCTCCTCAAGGCGCCGGCCAACATCTTCTATGTGGATGATCAGCCCCTGCACCAGCTGATCGCTGACCATGAGGCCTTTTGTGACAGCCAGGGGGCCCGGGGGGCGGCCGCCAAGCTGGGGGGGGCCGATTTTCGCGGCCTTCGCCAGTTGCGCGCCCGGCGCCTCAGCGGCCTGTCGGCGCCAGGGTCGATCTTCTTCGGCATGGACCTGCGCAATATCGAGCTCCAGGGTGCCGACCTGTCGGATTGCGATCTACGGAAGGCCGACCTGCGGGGCGCGGACCTGCGGGGCGCCCGGCTGATCGGGGCCAATCTTATCCGCGCGGACCTCAGGGACGCCCAGCTCGGCCCCCTGGCGATTGGGGAGGGCCGGCTGCTGCGCACCGACCTGAACCGGGCCATCCTGCGTTATGCCGACCTCAGCGGTGCCCAGGCGACCCGGGCCCGCTTTCTGGAGGCCGATCTGTCCGGCGCCAAGCTCGCCGGGGCCGATCTCAGGGGCGCTGAACTGGTCCCCTGAGGCCGGTCAGGCCGGGATAGCGGGTTACATCCCGTGGCGCAGGGGCTGTAGATCGGGGAAGTCGGCCGGGCGCTTTTCGGCCTTGGCCTTGAACGCTTCCCCCATGTGGGAGCCGGCGAACATGCCGGTCTGCCAGATGGCGATATAGTCCAGGCCGTCGGCGATGGTGTGGTCCCGGGCGTAGTTGATCATCACCTTCGAGCCCGTCACCGCCAGAGGCGACTTCTCGGCAATTTCCCGGGCCGTGGCCATGACATGGTCCATCAGCGCCTCGTGGGTCGGAAACACCTCATTGACGAGACCAAGCTCCTTGGCCTTCTGGGCCGGCAGCCTGCGGCCGGTATAGGACAGTTCCCGCACCCAGCCCTCGGGCATCAGCTTGCACAGGCGGGGGAAGGTGCCGACATCGGCGGTCATGCCGATATTGATCTCCTGCACGCAGAAGAAGGCGTCCTCCGTGGCATAGCGGATATCGCAGGCGCTGGTCATGTCCATGGCGCCGCCGATGCAGCCGCCTTGGATCGCCACCAGCACCGGCATCCGGGCCTCGTCCAGGCAGCTGAAGCAGTCCTGCAGCCAGCGCACATGATGGCGCTGCCCCTCGGCCGCGACGAAGCGGTCGGTTGCCAGGCCGGCGTCTGGGGCCGAGGTGCCGCCGCCGCCAAACACGGCCAGATCCATCCCGGCTGAGAAGTGCTTGCCGGTGGACGAGATGACGATGCAGCGGGCCCGGGCATTGTCATTGATGTCACGCACGATCACCGGCAGCTCGTTCCAGAAGGTCCGGATCATGCTGTTATAGGCCTCGGGTCGGCTGAGGCGGATGTGGGCCACCCCGGCCTCAATCTCCACCTCGAAACAGGTCCAGGGCCCTAGGGCAGGGATGGCGGAGGCAGGCGCGGCGTTGGTGTTGGCGGCGGTCATGGGGTTCTTCCTGAGGCAGGTTGCGCAGTCGCCCCATCATCATCCCGTGACGCAGGGGAAAGCCAAGACCTCTCTGTGATCCTTTGGGGTCGGCCGTTAACCGCCGCTTGGGTCCGGCGGAAGTCAGGATATATGGAACACCGCGCGCCGCCGGGTGCATTGCAGGAGGAGCCCACCGATGGATGGACTGGTCGCCGAGGCGCCGCGGGCCCGCCGTTTCCCACTGCCCAGCCGTGGCGGTGAGATGGCCGCCCTGGAGTTTGGCTCCCTCGACCGTCCCCTGGACCTGATCTTCTGCCACGCCAACGGGTTTAACGCCCAGACCTACCGCACCATTCTTGGCCCGCTGTCAGCCGGTCTGCGGATTCTGGCCATCGACCTGCGGGGCCATGGGGCGACTTCCCTGCCGACCGAACTGGAGAACCGCCAGGGCTGGGCGGCCTATAGGGATGATCTGCTGGCCCTGCTGGCGTTTGTGGCCCCTGGCCCCGTGGTGGTGGCCGGCCACTCCATGGGCGCAACCACCAGTCTGATGGCGGCCCCTCACGCCCAGGGCGCCATCCGCCGCCTGGTGCTGTTTGACCCTGTATTGATGCCCGAGCGCGGGGAGCCTGTGCCCGGCGACATCGCCCAGTCGCCGATGGTTCAGGGCGCCCTGCGCCGCCGCAGCCAGTTCGCCTCCCGCGAGGCCGCGATTGCCGCCTATGAGGGGCGGGGCGCTTTCAAGACCTGGAGCCTCGCCCAGATCACCGACTATGTGGCGTCGGGCTTTGTGGAGCTCGACGACGGGACGGTGGAACTGGCCTGTGCGCCGGCCTGGGAGGCGTCCAATTTTGCGGTCTATGACCATCAGGCCTGGGCCGCGGCACTGGCCTGCCCCTGTCCGGTGCAGATCCTGCGGGCCGAGCATGGCTCCACCTGCCGGATCGATGACCATATCGAGACCTTGCTCGCCACCGGCCGCTATGAAATCGACACCGTTGCGGGTGCCAGCCACTTCCTGCCCATGGAACGCCCAGAACTGGTTCGGGACGTCCTGACCCGCGCAGTGGCGGGCTAGAGCGCCATGTTGGGGCGCGTGGTGGGGCGCAGGGCCTCCACCGCCTCGGGCGACAGTCGCACCACCTTGCGGGCGTCCAGGTCAAAGCCCACGGCGACATTCTCGGCGCTGGCCCAAGGCCGGCCGGTGTGGGGATCGACCATCCAGTGACGCAGGCGGCGGAACCGCTCCTCCACATGGGCGGTGGCCGACCGCAGCTCGAACCGGTCGCCGGCCTTGGGCCAGGCGAAGTGAACCACGCGGTATTCCAGCGCAGCCCCGCCGATCCGCGGCGCGTCAGCCCCGGGCCCCTCGCCCAGACCCCGGTCGGCACCCAGCAGGTGCAGGATGCCGTCGGAAATCTTGCCCATGACGATCTCGGTCCGCATGCGGCCAAAGGCGTCACAGTCCGGCGCGCCGATGACCCCAAGGCCGATGCGCTTCAGGTCCATGGCCTGGGCCGCCGCCAAGCTGCCAGCGCTGGTCCCCACCGGGTCCAGGGCAATGGACCGGGGGGCGGCGAAGTCCGGCACGTCCATCTGCAGGCGTTCGGCTGCGGCCCGAATTCGCCGGGGCCAGGGAAACACTCGGCCGCCGTCTGCGGTGGCGTGGCGCACCACGGTCTGAAAAGTGGCGGCGGGTGACCCGTCGGGATGCAGGATGACGAGCATCAGGCGGGCTTCGTCCTCACCCATGGCCACCACCCCGCCCCGGGCCGAGAGCGCGGCCCCGGGCTTGGCCTCCCGCAGGAAGCGGATGTGCTGCTCGCGGACCAGAAGGGTCGAGGGTGCCAGGGCGGAAAAGGCGTCGGGCATGCCCAGTTCCGCGGCCAGACCCGCCAGGGCCTCCATGGACTTGGCCACCCAATGGCGCACGTTCAGGTGCCCCATTTCATCGCATTCCCAGGTATTGACCCCGCCGACCCAGATCTCGGTTCCGCCGTCCCAGCCCATCAGGCCCCCCAACACAACAAGTGACCGCCCTTGCGCCGGGCGACCGTGGGGACCTTAGGGGCGCCCGCCGCCGACGCCAACGCCCCTGGCGGGAGGGGGCCTTGAGACGGCGCGCCGGTTCGGCAGTAACATTGCGCCCCCATCGCGCGTACTCTGAGGAGGTGGTGATGGAGGCGATGCCTTGGCGAATGCGGCGGACAGTCAGATATCCCCTCAGCCCCCGGCCAAGCCGCCGCCCAGGCACAGCCTCCTGGTCCGTCTGACCCATTGGCTCAATGTTCTGGTCCTGCTGGTGCTTCTGGGCAGCGGGCTGCAGATCTTCAATGCCCACCCAGCACTCTATTGGGGACATGCCTCGACCTTTGCCGATCCCTGGATATCCATGACCGCTGAGCCCCGGGGCCAGGGGCTCGCCGGCATCACCCAGGTGGGGGGCCTGAAGCTGGAGACCACCGGGGTTCTGGGTCTGTCGGACGGTATGCAGCGGGGCTTTCCCGCCTGGGCCACCCTGCCGGGCTACCGGTCCCTGGCTGAGGGCCGCCGCTGGCACTTTTTCTTTGCCTGGCTGTTTGTGTTCAATGGCCTGGCCTATCTCGCCTGGGGGCTGTTCAGCGGTCATTTCCGTCGGGACCTCACCCCGCAGCGGCGGGAGCTCTCGCCGCGCCACCTGTGGGCCGAGATCAAGGATCATGTGGCCCTGCGCTTTCCCCACGGCCGCTATAACGTCCTGCAGAAGCTCATCTATCTGGTGGTGATCTTCGGGCTCCTTCCGCTGATGGTGGTCAGTGGTCTGGGCATGTCGCCGGGGGTCAATGCCGCCTGGCCCTGGACCTTCGAGATGTTTGGCGGCCGCCAGTCGGCGCGGACCATCCACTTTCTGAGCGCCCTGGCCCTGGTGGCCTTCGTCCTGATCCATGTCGGCATGGTCATCGCGTCCGGTCCCCTCCGGCAGCTGCGGGTCATGATCACCGGCGGCGCGATATCGCCCCCTAAGCCTGGAGCCCTGTCATGACCTCGATTCCCCGCCGGGGCCTGTTGGCTGGGGCTGGCTCGGCCCTGCTGGGCCTGACCCTGGCTGGATGTGATCAGATCAGCCGCAATGCGGGGGTCCGCGCCACCCTGGCCCGGGCCGAGGGTCTCACCATGGCGGCCCAGCGCCTGATCCTGGCCCGGGGTGCCCTGGCGCGCGAGTTCACGGCGGCCGATATTTCCCCGGACTTCCGCGCCAATGGCAGCCTGCGGCCGGCCGGCGTGGCCTATCAGAACCTGGTCGCCAACAGCTTCGCCGACTGGCGGCTGGAGATCGGGGGGCTGGTCGAACGCCCACTTTCCCTCAGCCTTGAGGATCTGCGCCGCCGGCCCGCCCGCACCCAGATCACCCGCCACGACTGTGTCGAGGGCTGGAGCAGCATCGGCCAATGGACTGGGGCCCGGCTCAGCGCTCTGCTGGAGGAGGCGGCCCTCAAGCCGGAGGCCCGCTACATCGTCTTCCATTGCGCCGATCGGCTGGATCCCAATGCGGTGGGGGACCGGGGCCTCTATTACGAGAGCATCGACCTGGTCGATGCCTTCCACGAGCAGACCATCCTGGCCTACGAGATGAACGGTCAGGTGCTGCCGGTGAAACATGGCGCGCCCGTGCGCCTGCGGGTGGAGCGCCAGCTGGGCTACAAGCACGCCAAATATGTCATGCGCATCGAGGCGGTGGAGAGCTTCGCCCACATTGCCGGCGGAAAGGGCGGCTTCTGGGAAGATCGCGGCTATGAGTGGTACGCCGGCATCTGATCCCGAGGTCGCAACACGATGGGACCAGACGGACCTGTCTGATCCTTCAATCGTGCTCTAGAGCCCTTTTCTGATCTCACTGGTTCAATCGGAACGGACAAAAATGGCTCTAAATCAAAAGGTTAGAGCTTTTTCGACCCGATAACCGTTTCGCGCTTATCGGAAAATGCTCTAGGCTTCGAGGCTTGAGCGCGGTTCATTCGCTAACCCGTTTCCACCTATCGGACCCCGCTCTAGCGCCGGAGATCGCCCCATGCTGTTGCACCTGTCCACCTGGTCCGAGGTTGAGGGCTTTCTGACCCGCTCCAAGACGGTGGTCGTGCCCATCGGCTCCAATGAGCAACATGGCCCCACCGGCCTGTTGGGCACCGACTGGCTGTGCCCGGAAATCATCGCCCATGAAGCCCAGAAGAGCGGCGACATTCTCGTGGCCCCGACCTTCAATATCGGCATGGCCCAGCATCATCTGGGCTTCCCGGGTACGATTTCCCTGCGCCCTTCGACCTTCATCGCCGCCATCGGCGACTGGTGCCGCTCGCTCTCGACCCACGGGTTCGAGAAGATCTATTTCCTGAACGGTCACGGTGGAAACGTCGCCTCCATCGAGGCGGCCTTTTCTGAGCTCTATGCCGAGGCGAGTTTTGCAGGCAGGCCCCGGGGCTTTGCCTGCAAGCTGAAGAACTGGTGGGAGCTGAAGGGCGTCACGGCCCTGGCCAACAGTCAGTTTCCTGTCGGTCACGGCAGCCATGCGACACCCTCGGAGATCGCCGTCACCCAGTGGGCCTATCCCGACGCCATCAAGACCGCCGACTATGCGCCGAAGATCGCCCCCACGGGTCCGATCCGCGAGGCGGCTGATTTCCGTGCCCGATATCCCGACGGCCGGATGGGGTCTGATCCGGCCCAGGCGACCCCGGAAAAGGGCGGCGACCTGGTGCGTGCCGCTGCGGCCGGCCTGCTGGAGGATGTGGCCGCCTTCGCCGCCGAAGTCTCGCCGGGCTGATCTTCTGCGGGTTTAGGGCGCGTCGCGCCCGAATTTCAGAAGCCGTTGCTGGAGGGAATGGCCAGCCGGGGCGGGGCCTGACGTTTCACCCGACCGGTCCAGTCCAGGTCCTCGGCGGGCACCAGACCCTCAGCCTGGGTGGCCACCATGGCAGGTGTGGCGACGATCTCGTGGGCTTCGGGGGCCAGGGCAACGACCTGAACGTCGCTGACTAACGCCCCATCACCATCTGTCGCCGCACCGCTTCCGGCCATCCCGCCGATCCCGGTGGGGGACAGGGTTTCCATGTCTTCGCCCAGGGTGACCAGCTCCACCAGGGTGGGTGCGGCCAGACGGTTCATGGCTGCGACCTGGAAGCCAACGGATTCATCGCCCCCATAGGCACCGCTAAACGCGCCCGGCAGGCCCCAGCCGCCCATCCAGCGGTAGAAGATGTGGGCCCCGACCGTGGCCACCTTCATCAGGCTCGGGCTCCAGTAGGGGGCCACATAGTTGGCGTGGTAGTGGGTGGCGTTGCCGACCCCCTTCATCACATAGCCCGACAGGGCGGCCTCGGCGATCTGCCGCGCCCTGGCCCAGTCATTGGCCTCGGGGGGCCGCCCCATGGCACCGTCGCAGGTGAAGGTGAACTGGCAGCCGGTGGTCCGGTTGGAGCCCTGGAAGACGACACCGCAGACGGAATTGGGGTAGGCCGGGTGCCGGACTCGGTTCAGCACCACCTGGGCCACCGCCCGCTGGCCATCCAGGCTTTCAAAGCGGGCTTCGTAATAGATGGCCGCAGCCAGGCAATCCTGGGCGCGGGCCTGATGCAGGGCGCCGCCGGAAATCCGGAACGGCCGCGCGGCGGGATTGGGCAGGGTTGAGGTCGGGTTGGCCGCGTTCCACAGGCGGGCCTGATCCTCGTCGAGGTCCTGCAGGCGCAGGATGGCGGGCTCCGGTGCCCCGCCGTCCAGGGCATTCATGACGCCCGCCTCCCGGTCGACCCGGGCAAAGGCTGGTGTGATCTCGTGGGGGGCGAAGCGGTCGGCCAGTCGGCGCATGGCCGGGTCCATGGCGCTCGCCAGACGGTCCAGGGCGGCGGCGTCAATCTCCCCGCCGGTCAGCTTGGCCAGACGGGGCGCGGTCCGCTCGCTGCCCATATAGGGCGCAGCCACGGCGAGTCCGCCCGCCAGCAGGGCGACCAGGAAAACCTGCAGCCCCGCCAGAAGGTGATGACGATGTTCACTGTCGATGGATCGACGAATACCCAGCACGCAGAGCTCCCTGACGCGCCCAACCCCGTCACCGCACCCAATAGGCCCCGCGGGGCCTGAACTCCAGAGGAATCAGAACCGCGTTTTCCAGAATTGACCCAGTCTAGGTGCGCGCATCGCAGCAGGCACCTCTCGCCAGCAAAACAGGCACCTGGTTGTGCAGAACATCGGTCGGCCCGAAAGGGGCTCTAGCGGGGAATTTCGGCGATCTTGGTCAGGGCCACCTGGCGATAGACCGCGCTGATCTCGAAGTAATGACGGAAGATGCCGTGGAACCGGTCAACCGCCTGCTTGACGCCCGGACCACCGATCTCGCTCTCGTCGTGCCAGTAGTCGTCCAGCACCATCATGCCGCCCACGTCCAGCAGGGCCGCGCAATAGGCCAGGTCCACCATCACCGCCCAGGCGGTGTGGCTGCCGTCCACATAGATGAGGTCGTAGCGCTCGCCGCGCTCGAGCATCTTGGGCAGTTCGTAGGTGGAGAAGCCCTTGTGGGTGGTCAGGCCGGCAAAGCCGAGCTTGGCCATGTTGCGGTGAAACCGGGGTTCAACCGCATGGTATTTTTCCTCTGGGTTGAGGGCTTCATCGAACCAGGGGTCGATGACCGTGACATCGAGCTTGGCCGGCAGCAGCCAGTCCATGAAGGCCAGGTTGCGCCCTTCATAGGCACCGATCTCCAGGTAACGGATCTGGCCACGGGGACCGGCAAAGTCCCGCAGCAGCGGTGCCACATAGGGGATGTTGTTGTCGGCCCACTCGGTGGTGAACTCAAACCCCATGGCCTGGCAGTGGGCGGCGAAGTCGGCCGCATCCTGGCTGGAGCGGGGTGTGCTCAGCATGGTCTGGGCGAACTGGGGCGCAAAGCGGCCGTTCAGGGTAGCGAGCGCGCGGATCGGATCGGCCAAGGCGACGGTTCCTTCTGAGGTCGACCTAAGAGATAGCCCTAAGCCGTTAAAGAAGGGTCGCGGGCAGATCCTGCCGGCCCAGACCGGCTTAGGCCGTCACCACCCGGCCGTCCCGCACCTCAACAGGCCAAGGGGAAAGCCGCTCGCCGAAGCAGGGGCCGACCACGCATTCGCCGGTCAGAGGGGTGAACAGCGCCCCGTGGCCTGCGCAGAGGATGTGGCGGTGGTCTCTTGTCAGGTAGCGGTCGTCCAGCGCCGAGAGCGGCCAGCCGGCATGGGGGCAGCTATCCACATAGCCCCGGATCTCCTCGCCGATGCGGACCACGACGCCGGCGAACATGGCGCTGTCAGCCCGGAAGCGGAAGCTCTTGGCGCCCGGCGCATTGATCTCGTCGAGGGCGCAAAGATCGATCCCGGCGGCGGGTCTGGCGGGGTTATCGCTCAAGCCAAGGCCCCGCGGGTGATCTTCATAGCCGAAATTTCCACCCGCTCGAAGACGCCGGCGGACTTGTAGGGATCAGCCGCGCTAAAGGCCTGAACCTCGGCCAGAGTGTCAGCCTCATAGAGGATCAGCGAGCCAGCCATCTCGCCGGCCTCGTCCAGCAGGGGGCCAGCCAGTTTCACGCGCTCCAGATGCTGGCCGATATAGGCCAGGTGGGCTTCGCGCACGGCCATGCGCTCAGACAGCGCGTTCTTCTTGTCGAAGCACATCAGCACGAAAATGGTCATTCGGAGTCCTCGCGTTCGTCTTTCAGGGGGCGGGAGAGCAGGCCCGCGATGGCCGCGTCGACGCCGACCTCGCCGGCCAGTATGGCGGCAACCGCCTCGCAGATCGGGGTCTCAACACCGAGTCTGGCGGCCAGCTGGCGCACGGCCGGTGCAGACGCCACGCCCTCGGCTACCGAGAGCTTGCCGGCCAGGGCCTGGTCGAGGGTCTGGCCAGCGCCCAGCGCCAGGCCGACGCTCATATTGCGCGACTGGGGGCTTGAGCAGGTCAGCACCAGATCCCCAAGGCCGCACAGGCCGGCCACGGTTTCAGGGCGGCCACCGAGGGCCACGGCCACCCGGGTCATTTCGGCAAAGCCCCGGGTGATCAGGGCCGCATGGGCTGAGCGGCCCAGGCCCCGGCCCTCGACGATCCCGCAGGCGATGGCCAGCACATTCTTGATCGCCCCGCCCACCTCGGCGCCGACCATGTCCGGGGCGTAGTAGGGGCGAAACGCCGGCAGGGCGATGGCCTCGGCGAGCGCCCGGCCCAGGGCCTCGTCAGGACAAGCCAGGGTCACGGCCGTGGGCAGGCCCCGGGCCACCTCGCCGGCGAAGCTGGGCCCCGACAGGACGGCTGGGGCGGCGTCGGGCAGGGTTTCGGCCAAGACCTCCGTCATCAGCTTCAGCGAGCCCTGCTCCACACCCTTGGCGCAGAGCAGTATGGGCAGGTCCGGCCGGGCGTGAGGGGCGAAGGCTGTAAGCGCGGCCCGCAGGTGCTGGGCCGGCGCCACCATCAGGATCAGGTCGCAGCCGGCAAGCCTCGCCAAATCATTGGTGCAGACAAGGGCGGGATCGAGGGGGACGCCCGGCAGGAAGAGGCTGTTCTCACCGGTTTCGGTGATGGCTGTGACCACCTCAGGCTCCCGGGCCCACAGGGTGGTGGCAAGGCCGGACCGGACACAGACCTGGGCCAGGGCGGTGCCCCAGGCGCCGGCACCGATGACCCCGGCCCGGTTGAAATCCTGGCTCATGCCTTGGCGCCTTTCCGACCTGCGAGGTGACTGGGGTGGGCTGCGGCAGCCGCCGCGTCCAGGGGCCAGCGGGGCCGAGCTGGAGCGTCCAGGGGGTCGCTAAGCCCCAGCGCCAGCCGCTCGGCACCGGCCAGGGCGATCATCGCCGCATTGTCGGTGCAATAGGCGAGCGGCGGGGCGGTGAAGGAAAAGCCATGGCTGTGGGCGGCGTCCTCCAGCACGGCGCGCACCGTTGCATTGGCGGCCACCCCGCCGGCCACCACAAAGCGCAGGGCCTCGCCGCTGTGGCCTTGGGCATAGAGGTCCATGGCCCGGGCGGTGCGTTCGCGCAGCTGGCGGGCGATGGCGGCCTGAACCGCAGCGGCCAGGTCCCGGCGCTCATCGGGCGTCGTCAGCGTCTCGGCGATGCGGGCCGCAGCGGTCTTCAGGCCTGAGAAGGAAAAGTCGCAGTCCTTGTGGCCAAGCCTGGCTCGCGGCAAGGGGTAGCGGTCGGGATCACCCCCCACGGCCAGCTTCTCCAGGGCCGGCCCCCCCGGATAGGGCAGGCCCAGGGTCTTGGCGATCTTGTCGAAGGCCTCACCGGCGGCGTCGTCGATGGTGGTGCCCAGGCGCCGGCAGGCCCCAACCCCGCCCACCTCCAGCAGCTGGCAATGGCCGCCGGAGACCAGCAGCAGCAGAAAGGGATAGGGAACGTCCGCTCCGAGCCGGGCGGAGACCGCATGGCCCTCCAGATGGTTCACGGCTACCAGCGGCAGGGACCGGGCCAAGGCCACGGCCTTGCCAAAGGCCAGCCCCACCATCACCCCGCCCACCAGGCCAGGTCCGGCTGTGGCCGCGACCCCATCCAGGTCGTCATAGGAGAGGTCCGCCTCGCCCATGGCCTGGGCGGCGATGGCATCGATGGCTTCCACGTGGGAGCGCGCGGCGATTTCGGGGACCACACCGCCATAGGGGGCGTGCTGGGCGATCTGGCTGGCGATCACCGAGGCCAGGACGGTTGCACGACCTTCATCGTCCAGGCGCACGACCGCCGCAGCGGTTTCATCGCAGCTGGTCTCCAGGCCCAGGACGGTGAGCCCGGTCATCTGGTTGCGGCCAAGACGCCTGTCCTGTAGCAGCGGGCTGTCAGTCATCGCATCGCAGGTAGACCGCTCACCGTGTCTTCGCAACCGCCCGTCGTCCGCATCGGGGCCCGAGGGTCCCAGCTTTCCCTGGCCCAGGCTGGCCAGATGCAGCGCCGCATCGCCGCCGCGCTTGGCGCCGCGCCGCAGGACGCCGAGAAGGTGGCCCCCCTGATCGTCATCCGCACCTCGGGCGACCAGATCCAGGACCGGCGCTTGCTGGAGGTCGGCGGCAAGGGCCTGTTCACCAAGGAGATCGAGGAGGCGATGCTCGAGGGCCGTATCGACTGCGCCGTCCACTCCATGAAGGACATGCCCGCCCTCTTGCCCGAGGGCCTGGTCATTGCCGCCATCCCGGAGCGGGAAGATCCCCGGGACGCCTTCCTCAGCCGAGGGGCTGCGACCCTTGAGGATCTGCCTCAGGGCGCCAAGCTCGGCACCGCCAGCCTGCGCCGCCAGGCCCAGAGCCTGCATGCCCGCCCCGACCTGGATGTTCAGCTTCTGCGGGGCAATGTGGGCACGCGGATCGCCAAGCTCGAAGCCGGGGAATACGACGCCATCATTCTGGCCCTCTCAGGCCTCAAGCGACTGGGGCTGGACGGGGCGGCCAGGAGCTTCATCGATCCGGTGGAGCGCCCGCCGGCCCCGGGCCAAGGCGCCCTGGCCATCGAGACCCGCGAGGCCGATCAGGACCAGCCCTGGCTGGCCGCCCTGCGCGACCTGGACACCACCATCACGGTGGCGGCGGAACGGGGCGCCATGGCAGCCCTGGAAAGCTCCTGCCGCACGCCGATCGGGGCCTATGCGACCCTCAAGGCCCGCCAGCTGGTCCTGATCGTCGAGGCCCTGTCCCCGGACGGCCGCCTGCGGTTCCGCCGGGAAGCCGGGCTGGACCTCAGCCGCGCCGACGATGCGATCTCCGCAGCCCGGGGCCTCGGCCTGAAGCTCGGCGCCGAGCTCCGGGATGAGGCCGGTGACGCCATCATCCTACCCGAATAGACCCGTGCGGGGTTGCATGCGGCCGGAAGGTCAAGCTTTGGTTTGTCCATGACCGCCCCCCAAAAGCGTCTGATCTGGATCACCCGGGCCGAGCCTGGGGCCACCCCCACCGCCGCCCGGGTCCGGGCGCTCGGGCATCGACCCCTGATCTTGCCTCTGCTGGAGGTGCGCCCAGTGACCGAGGCGCCCCCAGACCTTTCAGGGGTAGGTGCCCTGGCCTTTACCAGCGCCAACGGGGCGCGGATGTTCGCCAAGCTGAGCTCGAACCGCACCCTGCCGGTTTTCGCCGTTGGCGCGGCCTGCGCCCAGGCCGCCCGGGCGGTGGGATTTCGCCACGTGCTGTCGGCCGACGGGGATGTGGCCGCCCTGGCGGCGGGGATCATCAGCCGGGCTGGCGAGTTCAAGGGGGGCGTCCTGCATCCCTCGGCCACCGAGCCGGCGGGGGATCTCGCCGGGGCCCTTGGCCAGGCCGGCGTCGCCCTGCGCAGCTTGCCCATCTATGAGACCTGCCCCCTGACTCCGTCCCCCGAGGCCCTGACCGAGGCCCTGCAGGCCGACGCGGCCCTCGTCTATTCCCCGAAGGCCGCGCAACAGCTGGCCAAGGTGATGCGAGGGCGCACGGCGCCGGCGATGCGTGCGCTTTGTCTCTCCAAGGCCGTCGCCAAGCCCCTGGCCAGGGCCAGGATCGGCCCCCGAACCTTTGCCCCCGTGCCCCTGGAGTCGGCCCTGTTGAACCTCATCGACCGCGCGGCTGCTCCGTTAGGGCCAACGGCTTGACCGTGAAACCAGGACCCGACGATCCGTCAGATCAGGACCCGACCCGGCCGCTGCTCGGCCCGCGGTTCTGGCTGCTGATCAGCTTTACGGTGGTCTGCATCCTGGCGGGCCTGGCGGTGGCCTGGCTTGGCCCGGTCTGGTTCCCAGCCCCCTGACAGCCACAGGGAACCACGCAGGCGCTTGGCGAGCGCCCCAAGAGCCGCTAAACAGCCGGCCCGGACGGAAGACTTGGCCCTGCCCAGCCCCCGTCGCCACGGGCCGCCTTAGCTCAGCCGGTAGAGCGGCGCATTCGTAATGCGTAGGTCAGGTGTTCGAGTCACCTAGGCGGCACCATCCCCGTTCGCTGCGTTGCCAGGCGCGGGGGCGGAACCTGCCACTTCCCAAATTGGTACCCGAACCGGGTAACTCGGTTCGGTGAACCCTCGGGCGGCATAGTGAATCTTACGCATCGTTAAGTCCCTCGGGCGCAAATCGTCGCATCAACTTGGGACAAAATGTCACATGCTTCGCTCCATTCGCGCCAAGCTTCTGGCGGTCATCTCCATCCTGGCCATCGGCCTCGTCATCATGGGCACCTTCGCCTTTATCGGATTGCGTGACGGGGGTGACCGGATCGACCGGGTCATCGCCGACCGCGTTGCGCCCATGGGCCAACTGAAGGCGGTAGCCGACGCCTACGCGGTCAGCGTGGTGGACGCCGCCTGGAAAGTTCAAACCGGCCAGCTGAGCTGGGAAGAGGGGGCTCAGGGCGTCACCGATGCCCGCGCGGTCATCACCCGGGAATGGACGGCCTACAGCGCCACCAGCATGACGGCTGAGGAAGCGGCCCTCAAGGACAAGGCCGAGGCGGCTAAGGCGGAAGCCTATCTTGTGATCGACACCCTGGAGTCGATCATGCAGCGCCGCGATCAAGCGGCCCTGGAGCAGTTCACCGCCCAAAGCCTCTACACGCCCATCGACCGGGTCAGCGGGGCCATCAGCGACCTTACGGCCCTGCAGTTCAAGGTTTCCCTGGAAGAAGGCCGGGCGGCCAACGTCGCCTCCAACTGGTTCCTGAAGGCCATCGGCCTGGCGGCGCTCTGCGCCCTGGGGGCACTGATCGCCTCGCTCTACATCGTCATCTTCGGGGTGACCCGGCCTCTGAACGGCATGGTGCAGGCCATGCGGCGGCTGGCGGACGGCGACAACGAGGTCGAGGTGCCCGCCATGGGTCGGGCCGATGAAGTCGGCGCGATGGCTGAGACCGTCGCCCACTTCAAGGCCAACGCCATTGAGCGGGTCCGGCTTGAGCAGGAGACCGCCGCCTCTGACGCCGCGCGCCGGGCCGAGCGCCAGCGCAACGACGCCGAACGGGCCGAAGCCGCTGCTCAGCTGGCCGAGGTGGTCGAGGCCCTCGGTGAAGGCCTTAAGCGCCTGGCTGCCGGCGACCTCGCCTCGCGGCTGAACAGCCCCTTTGCGGCGGACTATGAGCGTCTGCGTGGCGACTTCAACGCCTCGGTGGCGACCCTCAACAGCGCTATCAGCGCCGTGGCAAATGGTGCCCGCGGCATCGGTGGCGGAGTCGAGGAAATCGCCCAGGCCTCCGATGATCTGTCCCGCCGGACCGAGCAGCAGGCTGCGGGCCTGGAAGAGACCGCCGCAGCTCTCGACCAGATTACCGCCACGGTCCGTCAGACCGCCGACGGTGCCCGTCAGGCCAATGCGGCGATTTCCGAGGCCAAGACCGAGTCGGAGCGCTCCGGTGCTGTGGTGATCCAGGCCGTCCAGGCCATGAGCGAGATCGAGAAGTCCTCGGCTGAGATCACCCAGATCATCGGCGTGATTGACGAGATCGCCTTCCAGACCAACCTGCTGGCCCTGAACGCAGGTGTCGAGGCGGCCCGAGCTGGTGATGCCGGCCGTGGTTTTGCCGTCGTCGCCTCCGAGGTTCGCGCCCTGGCCCAACGCTCGGCCGACGCTGCCAAGGAGATCAAGAGTCTGATCAGCGCCTCATCCCAGCAGGTGGCCCAAGGGGTCAGCCTGGTGGGGGAAACCGGCCAGGCCCTGCAGCGGATCGTAACCCACGTGGCCGAGATCGATGGTCTGGTGGCGGCCATTGCGGCGGGTGCCAATGAACAGGCGATCGGCCTGCAGGAGGTCAATACCGCCGTCAATGAGATGGACCGGGTGACCCAGCAGAACGCCGCCATGGTGGAAGAAGCCACCGCAGCCACCCAGGGCCTGAAGGGCGAAACCCGTGACCTTCTCAGCCTGGTGGCGCGGTTCCGGGTTGATGAGGCCTCAGACGGCAAGCAGGCCTCTCCGGCCCTGGCGCTTCGCCAGCAACTGGCCGTGGCGGTGGGGAGCCGGTTCTAAGGCTCACCCCGCCCGAGCCGGTGTGCGGTCAGGCCTTGCCCTCGTCCTCCTGCTGAACCCAGCGGGGGTCCTGGGGCGGGAGCATGGCCTCACCGCCCCGGCGCAGGCCCTGCAGCAGGATCCGCATGTGGCCGTAATTGGCCCGCACCAGGGCCTGGACTTCGGGCCCGCGCAGGATTTCGGCGGGGATGACCACGCCCTTCCCGCCGACCTTCTGGCAGAAGCCCATCTTCTCGAGCCGGCCGGTATGACGGCGGGCCGTCTCATAGGGCAGGCCAAGGAACTGCGAGACCCCGAGAACGCTGACGGGACGACGCAGATCATCTGGAAACACCCCGTCGACCGCCATGGCGTTAAACTGGGCTGGACGGTTCAGGTGCTGCACTGAGCCCTGGGCGATGGTCAGGAAGACCAGGCCGGTGAGCAGGTTCCCGTCAAACAGGTCCCCCAGAGAGGCCGCCATCTGGATAAAGTAATCGGTGCCCAGGCGCATGGCATAGCGCTGCAGAGCAATCTCGTGCAGGTCGCTGGCCGCTGTGCTGACGGGAAAGCTGCTTTGATCCAAGTCCGTATCCCCCCCCGATCTCTGGGGCCGAACAGAGTTCGGCGAATAAAGTGCGACAGTGGGTATGGCACCGCAGGGTTCCGAGTACGAGCCCAAGGATTACTATCTTGGGTATCTTGGACGCAAACTGGGCCGGCTTGGACCTGACTGAACCGGCCATTTGCCCGCCTCGCGCCAAAGCGGCATTTGTGGCAAGCAGGCTGGAACGCGCGGTCTGAGGTTTTGGGGAGCGGCATGACGCATCGGTTTTATTCCAGTCAGGCCCAGGGCTTCGTGCGTTGTGCGGTGGCCACACCACGGGTGGCGGTGGGGGATCCAGCGGCCAATGCCCAGGCGATCCTCGATCTGGCCCGACAGGGACATGACCAGGGCGCGGACTTGATCGTCTTCCCAGAGCTCTGCGTGTCGGCCTATGCCATTGATGATCTCCATCTTCAGGACGCCCTGCTGGATGCCGTCGAGGTGGCCGTGGCGCAGATCTGCGTCGCCAGTCGCGAGCTGAGCCCGGTGCTGGCCATCGGGGCCCCCGTGCGCCGCAACGGTCGACTCTATAACTGTGCCGTGGCCATTTCCCGCGGTCAGATCCTGGGGGTCGTGCCGAAGTCTTTCCTGCCCAACTATCGGGAATATTACGAGAAACGCTGGTTTGCGGCCGGGTCTGGCCTGACGGACCTGGAGGTGACCCTGGCTGGCCAGGTGGTGCCGTTCGGGGTCGATCTGTTGTTTGCGGCGGAGGACCTGGCCGACTTCGTCTTTCACCTGGAGATCTGTGAGGACTTCTGGGCGCCGACGCCGCCCTCAACCCGAGGTGCCCTGGCCGGGGCCCTGATCATGGCCAATCTGTCGGCGTCCAATGTGGTGGTGGGCAAGGCCCGCGACCGGGCCATGCTGTGCGCGTCACAGTCGGTGCGGTGTCAGGGGGCCTATCTCTATGCGGCGGCCGGGCCTGGAGAGAGCACCACTGATCTGGCCTGGGACGGTCAGGGCGACATCTATGAGCTCGGCACGCTCCTGGCTCAGAGCGTGCGTTTTCCCACCCAGGGCAGCCTGACCCTGGCCGATGTGGATGTAGAGCGCCTTCGCCTGGAGCGGATGCGCACGCCAACCTTCAACGACGCCGCCGTGGGCGAGGGGCATCCGGAGTATGATTTCCGCCGCATCGGTTTTGCCCATCGGCCCGACTTTGCCGACCGGGGCCTGATGCGCCGCCTCGACCGGTTCCCCTTTGTGCCCGATGATCCAGACCGCCTGGACCAGGACTGTTACGAGGCTTTCAACATCCAGGTGGAGGGCCTGGCCCAGCGGCTACGCTCCAGCCGCACGGAAAAGATCGTCATCGGTGTCTCTGGCGGGCTGGACTCGACCCACGCCCTGATTGTGGCGGCCAAGGCCTGTGACCTGCTGGGTCTGCCCCGGGGCAATATCCTGGCCTTTACCCTGCCGGGTTTTGCCACCTCTGATTCCACCAAGGCCAATGCCTGGGCCCTAATGCGGGCCATCGGCACCACGGCTGAGGAGATCGATATCACCCCGGCCGCCCGTCAGATGCTGGGGGACCTCGGCCATCCGTTTGCCGATGGGGAGCCGCTCTATGACGTGACGTTCGAAAACGTGCAGGCCGGGCTGCGCACCGACTATCTGTTCCGGGCCGCCAATCAGCGGGGGGGTCTGGTGCTGGGCACCGGCGACCTGTCGGAGCTGGCCCTCGGCTGGTGCACCTACGGCGTCGGTGACCAGATGAGCCACTACAACGTCAATGGCTCGGTAGCGAAAACCCTGATCCAGCACCTGATCCGTTGGGTGGCGGCGAACGGCCAGTTCGAGGCAGACACCAACCAGGTCCTGCTCTCGGTCCTGGACACTGAAATCTCGCCGGAGCTGGTGCCGGCTGACGCCAAGGGGGCCATCCAGTCCACCCAGGCCATAGTCGGCCCCTATGGGCTGCAGGATTTCCACCTCTACTACATCACCCGCTACGGGTTGCGGCCTTCGAAGGTCGCCTTCCTCGCCTGGCACGCCTGGCGCGATAGCGCCTCGGGGGCCTGGCCGCCGCATTTCCCGGACGACGCCCGGAACGCCTATGACCTGGCCACGGTCGCCCGGTGGCTCGAGGTGTTTCTGCAGCGGTTCTTCGGTTTCAGCCAGTTCAAGCGCTCGGCCATGCCCAATGGACCCAAGGTGGTCTCCGGCGGCAATCTTTCCCCCCGCGGGGACTGGCGGGCGCCCTCCGACGGTTCGGCTCGGGTGTGGCTCGACGAACTGAAGGCCAAGCTGCCTTAGCAGCCACAGGGCGTGCTCCGGTTCAGACCGGTCTTGGGCAAACACTGAAGAGGGCCGGAACGCTGCTGGCGTTCCGGCCCTCCTGTCGTTTGAGGCTCACCCGCACGCGGCAGGTTTTGAGGGCCTAGAGGTAGCGCTTGACCTCTTCCAGGTTGAAGCACTCGATGGTGTCGCCAACCTTGATGTCCTGGAAGCCCTGGAAGGCCATGCCGCATTCCTGGCCGTTGGGAACTTCGTTGACCTCGTCCTTGAAGCGCTTGAGCGTCTGCAGGACGCCGAGCTCCAGCACCACCACGTCGGCGCGGATGATCCGGACCCGGGCACCCTTGCGGACCACCCCTTCGGTGACGCGGCAACCGGCGACGCGGCCGACCTTGGTGATGTCGAAGGCCTGGAGGACCTCGGCATTGCCCAGGAAGGTTTCCCGCTGGATCGGCGACAGCATGCCCGACAGCACGCCTTTGATGTCGTCGATCAGGTCATAGATGATCGAGTAGTAGCGGATCTCCACGCCTTCGCGCTCGGCGAGATCGCGGGCCTGCTTCGAGGCACGGACGTTGAAGCCGAGGATGGGAGACCCCGCCCCCTTGGCCAGCATCACATCGCTCTCGCTGATGGCACCGGCTCCCGAGAGGATCAACCGGGCGCGCACTTCGTCGGTGGAAATCTTGTCCAAGGCACCGACAATCGCCTCAGCTGAACCCTGCACATCGGCCTTCACGATGACCGGCAGCTCGGAGACCTTCTTGTCAGCGAGCTTGGCCATCATGTCAGCCAGGGATGCGCCAGCCACCGGCGAACCGGACTTCTCGCGCTTCATCCGCTGACGATATTCGGTGATCTCCCGGGCGCGGGCTTCGTTCTCAACCACGGCGAGGGGTTCGCCAGGATCGGGGGTGCCGTCGAGACCGAGCACCTCCACCGGTGTGGAGGGGCCGGCGCTGTCGAGCTGTTCATCGCGCTCGTTGAACAGGGCGCGGACCCGACCCCAATTGGAGCCGGCCACGACAATGTCGCCGCGCTTGAGGCTGCCGCGCTTGACCAGGACGGTGGAGACCGCGCCGCGCCCACGATCGAGCTTGGCCTCGATGACCACGCCCTCGGCGGTGCGGTCAGGATCGGCCCGCAGGTCCATGACTTCGGACTGCACCAGGATGGCCTCGAGGAGGTCGTCCAGGCCGAGCTTTTCCAGGGCAGACACCTCAACCACCTGGGTTACACCGCCCAGGCGTTCGACAACGATCTCGTGCTGCAGCAGTTCGTTGATCACCCGGGTGGGATCGGCGTCAGGCTTGTCGATCTTGTTGATGGCCACGATGATCGGAGCCCCAGACGCCTTGGCGTGCTGGATGGCCTCCACCGTCTGGGGCATGACGCCGTCATCGGCGGCGACCACCAGGATCACGATGTCGGTGACATTGGCACCCCGGGCCCGCATGGCCGAGAAGGCGGCATGGCCAGGGGTGTCCAGGAAGGTCACGCGCTGACCATCTTCCAGTCGCACCTGATAGGCGCCGATGTGCTGGGTGATGCCGCCGTGCTCGCCTGAGGCCACGTCGGCTGAGCGCAGGGCGTCCAGCAGTGAGGTCTTGCCGTGGTCGACGTGGCCCATGACCGCCACCACCGGCGAGCGCAGGGGCGCGTCGGTTTCATCGGTGTCAGCAGACAGGAAGCCCGTCTCGACGTCGGATTCCGAGACGCGCTTGACGGTATGGCCAAACTCGGTGGCCACCAGTTCGGCGGTGTCGGAGTCGATGACGTCGTTGATCTTCATCATCACGCCCTGACGCATCAGGAACTTGATGACCTCGACCCCGCGGGTGGTCATGCGGTTGGCCAGCTCGCCCACCGTGATCACGTCGGGAATGACCACTTCGCGGGCCACGCGGGCCGCTTCCTGGCCGCCACCCTTGCGCTTTTCACGCTCACGCTCCCGGGCCCGGCGAACCGAGGCCAGGGACCGCATGCGCTCAACAGCACCTTCATCGCCGGCAGCCAGGGCCTGGATGGTCAGGCGGCCTTCGCGGCGCTGGGGCGCGCCCTTGCCGCGACTGATGGCCTTGCCGGGGGCTGCGGGCTTGCCGCGACGGTCGTCCTCTTCCTCGGGGCGACGATCAAGATTGGGCGCGCCAGGACGGGGTGCCTGACGGGCGGCGCGCTGAACCTCAGGGGTCGCAGGCGGTGCGCCGGGTGCCACGGGACGACCCGCCCCACGGGGACCGTCGCGCGACGGCGCAGGCCGAGGCGTCAGGGCCGAATAACGAACCGTATCGCCGCCGGCAGGTGCCGGGCGCTCGCCCCGGGGGGTCGAGCGGTCTTCCCGAGGCCGGTCGGCAGGCGGCGCTTCGGCGCGGGCACCTTCCCGCTCAGGGCGCGGCGCGCGCTGGCTGAAGCTGGTGGCGTCGAACCGCGGCCGGGGGGGGCGATAGGTGGTGGTGCTGGCCCGATCGTCTCGCCGCTCGGGCGAGGGGGTGTAGGACCGGGTCTGGCCGCCGCCGGTGGCGGCCCCGCGGGGGGCTCCATCGGTCCGGGGGGCCTGGGCGGCCGGCCGGGGACGGGACTCCGCCGCAGGGGCGGACGGTGCCGCTGCCACCGGTGTGGCCGGAGGGGCAGGCTCAGCCTGGGCCACGGGGGCCGGGGCCGGCTTGACCTCAGGCGCGGGTGCCTCGGCCGGCTTGGCCGGTTCGCTGGCGGCCTGTGCGGCCTGCGCGGCCTTGGCCTGGGCGGCCTCAGCCGCCTTCGCCGCCGCGTCGCGCTCGGCGCGCTCGCGGTCTTCCCGGGCCTTGGCCTGGGCGGCAGCGACAGCCTGCTCGCGGGCGCGATCAATGGCCGCCTGACGCGCACGAACCTCTTCGGCCGACAGGCCGGACGCGTCGCTTGAAGCGCGCGATGGAGGACGGGAGTCTGACCCCCGCCGCTCAGAGGAGGAGGGACCCGCAAGATTGCTCGGGGCTGGCACATGCGTGCGCGGGCGCTTGGTCTCCACGACCACTGTCTTGGAGCGGCCATGGCTGAAGCTCTGCTTCACCGTCCCTGCGCTGACCGAACCCGCGCCGCGGGGTTTCAAGGTCAGGGGCGGGCGTCCGCCAGGGGTTCGGCCGTTGTCGTTGTCGTCGCTCATGCGCTCGCTTTACTTGCCGACCGGAAGACCCGGCCGTTTTCTAATCGTCCAAACAGATACGACGCGCGGAACCGCTTGGTTCCGCCCGTCTCGTCACGGCTCCTCGCGCCAACTCTCTGGAAGGAGCGGGCGAAACCCCGCCAGACGCTGGACTTCCAACGCCCAACGATCGGCGGTACGCCCCGCAAGGAAGGCGGTGTGTATCACATTCTCCAGGCCCAAGGCCAAACCCAATTCCGCCGAGGTGAACAGGCCAAGTTGCCCAACGGGCCTTGGCGCCCGTCTGAGGGCGGCGAAAATCTTCCGCCGTCCGTCCGGGGCTCCGTCCGCAGCCTCGATCAGCCAGGCGGCCTGACCCGAGCTCAGGGCCGCCGAGACCTTCTCGAACCCGTTGATCAGCACCCCGCTGCGCCGGGCCAACCCCAGGCCATCCAGCACCCTGCGCCGCAGGAGCGCTTCGACCTGGTCGGCCAGGAGAGCGGGTGCCTTGGCCTGGGTCTTGGCGGATCGGGCAAACAGGTTCTTCCGCGCCGCCGTCTCCACCGAGCCCCGGTCAGCGGCCACCCAGACCCCGCGACCGGGCAGCTTTCGGCCCAGATCCGGCGTCACCGTCCCGTCAGGGGCGATCACAAAGCGGATCAGCTGGGCTTCCTCGCGGACCTCGCCTGAGACCACGTCCCGGCGGGCTCTGGCGGCCTGGGCCAAGGTGGCCGGCCCGACCCGCGACGAGACGTCGGATCCCGCAGGCTCCGGGTCTGGCGTATTCGGTTCGGGCTCGGACACCGGGACCTAGGTCTCGTCTTCCTTGTCCGCCGCCACGGCTTCCGCCGCAACCTCGGCTTCGACCTCAACGTCCTGGGCGGCGGTCGGCGCGTTGGACGCGCCAGCGCGACCAAACACCATCTCCTCTTCGGTCAGCTCAGGCTCGACCTCATCGAGATCGGGCTCAGGCTCAGGCGGCGCCTCGATCCAGCCCATGGCCACCCGGGCGCGGACAATCAGCGCCTCGGCATCCGCGGGCTCCAGGCTGAAGCTCTCCAGGATACCGCTTTCGCGGACCCGCTCGCCGTTGCGGCTTTCGTACCAGCCGCGCAGGTCGTCGGGAGTCAGGTCGGCCAGATCCTCAACGGTCTTTACGCCACCCTCGCCCAGGGCGACCGCGATCGGCAGGGTGACGCCGGTGATGGCCAAGACACCGTCCTCGACCCCCAGGCCCTTGCGCTTGGCATCGTATTCTGCGGCTTCCCGGTCCAGGAAGTCCCGGGCACGCGCCTGGATTTCCTCAGCGGTGTCCTCATCGAAGCCCTCGATGGAGGCCACTTCGCTGGTGTCCACATAGGCCACGTCTTCAACGGTGGCGAAGCCCTCGGTGACCAGCAGCTGAGCAATCACCTCGTCCACGTCCAGGGCTTCCTGGAACAGGGCGGTGCGCTCGGCGAACTCGCGCTGGCGGCGCTCGCTCTCCTGGCTTTCGGTCATGATGTCGATCTGCCAGCCGGTCAGCTGGCTGGCCAGGCGTACGTTCTGGCCGCGGCGGCCAATGGCCAGGGACAGCTGCTCGTCGGGCACCACCACCTCGACGCGCTCGTCCTCTTCGTCCAGCACCACCTTGGACACCTCGGCCGGGGCCAGGGCGTTGACGATGAAGGTGGGCTCGTCGGGGCTCCACTGGATGATGTCGATTTTCTCGCCCTGCAGTTCAGCAACCACAGCCTGGACCCGGCTGCCGCGCATACCGACACAGGCACCGACAGGGTCGATGGAGCTGTCATTGGAGACCACGGCCATCTTGGCGCGGCTGCCGGGATCGCGGGCCACGGCGCGGATCTCGATCACCCCGTCATAGACCTCGGGCACTTCCTGGGCGAAGAGCTTGGCCATGAAGCCGCCATGGGCGCGGCTGAGCAGGATCTGCGGACCCTTGGCCTCCCGGCGGACGTCATAGATGTAGCAGCGGACCCGGTCGCCGATATTGAAATTCTCCCGGGGAATCGACTGATCCCGGCGCATGATGCCTTCGCCACGGCCCAGATCGACGACCACATTGCCGTACTCGACCCGCTTGACCGCGCCGCTGATGATCTCGCCGACCCGGTCCTTGAACTCTTCGTACTGGCGCTCGCGCTCGGCCTCGCGGACCTTACCGGTGACCACCTGGCGGGCCATCTGGGTCTGCACGCGGCCAAATTCGAAGGGCGGCAGGATTTCCTCAAAGACCTGACCCACATGGGCCTTGGGGTCGCTGCGCAGGGCCTCGGCCAGTCGCATCACCCCAGGCGGCGCAGCTTCACCGGCCTCTTCGTCCCAGGCGGCGTCATCGGCGACCACGGTCACCACCCGCTTGATCAGCGTCTCGCCGGTCTTGGGGTCGATATTGACCCGGATGTCGTGCTCAGCGCCGTAACGGGCCCGCGCGCCCTTCTGGATCGCCTCCTCGATCGCCTCGATGACGATCTCCTTGTCGATCGATTTCTCGCGGGCCACCGCCTCGGCGATCTGCAGAAGCTCCAGCCGGTTAGCGGAGATGCCGGTCAGGCTCATGGGTTCAATCCTCTTGGTGGGATGCAGGGTCGTCGGAGGCCAGGCGCTGGGCGCGCTGTTCGGCTCCGCGTTTCAACAGTTCGTCGCTGAGCACCAGCTTGGCCTCGGCGATCCAGTCAAAGGGCACGAGCACAGTCTCGTCCTCGCCCTCCAGGTCCAGGCAGACCTGGCCTTCGTCAGTTCCGGCCAGGACGCCCCGAAAGCGCCTTCGGCCTTCGGCCATGCGGTCCAGTTCCAGCCGGGCCTCATAGCCTTCATAGGCGTCAAAGTCCTTCAGCCGGGTCAGGGGCCGGTCGACCCCTGGGGAAGAGACTTCCAGCACATACTCCCCGGTGATGGGATCGGCGGCGTCCATGATCTCTGAAATCGACCGCGACAGCACGGCACAGTCTTCGACATTCATAACCCCATCGGGGGTCTCGGCCATGATCTGCAGCCGCCGCTGCTCAGAGCCACCCATCAGGCGCAGGCGCACGATCTCGTAGCCGCTCGCCTCGGCCACGGGGTCGAGCAGCTCCAAGAGTCTCAGGTCATCTGCGGTCTTGCCGCGCATCACTCCAGCCGTCCTCAGGCAAAGAAAAAAGCGGCTGGGCCGAAGCCCGCCGCTCGAAAGCGCTATCCAGCGCTAACGGACGATGTTGGATGAATTATAGGCCCCCGAAAGCGGCTTGTCATCCTCCCAGTGACCACAGCCCGAAGGGGATTGCGCTCGCGCACGCTCAGGGCGAGCCAGTTTTGCGCCTAAACCCCGCGCAGGCCGGGGAAGCGGGGCGCTGGCTGGCCGCTAAACCCGTTCCCCCGGCGGGGTTTTGGCCCTATGGAGGCGCCTCTCCTCCCCGAGACAGATCACAAGAGTCGTTTTCAATATGGACCTTTCCAAGATCGCCATTGGCGTAAATCCGCCCTACGACGTTAACGCCGTCATCGAGATCCCCCAGGGCGGCGAGCCTGTGAAGTACGAGCTCGACAAGGAGTCCGGCGCGATTTTCGTCGACCGGTTTCTGCACACCGCCATGTTCTATCCCGGCAATTACGGCTTCATTCCCCACACCCTGTCGGAGGATGGCGACCCGATGGATGTGATGGTGGTGGGGCCGACCCCAGTGGTTCCGGGTGCCATCATCCGTTGCCGGCCAGTGGGCACCCTGATGATGGTCGATGAAGCCGGTGCCGACGAAAAGGTCCTGGCCGTGCCCGTTGACCAGCTGCACCCCTTCTATACCGGCGTCGAATCCTGGCGCGGTCTGCCCACCATCCTGACCGAGCAGATCGCCCACTTCTTCAAGCACTATAAGGACCTGGAAAAGGGCAAGAGCGTCGACATCGTCCGCTGGGCTGACCCCGATGAAACCGCCGCCCTGATCCGGGCCGGCATCGAACGGGCCAAGAACGCCAAATAGGCCGCGGCACCCAAAGCCTGTTTCAGGCCTTGGACCAGGACAACAGGGGCGGTCGGTTCGCTGGCCGCCCTTTTCTGCGTCCTGGCTTCAGAGCCTTACGAAGTCGAGGAACACCGGGGCGCAGTCCCCCAGGCGCTTCTCCTCATAGCGGGTGGTGATGTGGTCGGCCGGCGGAGCCTGCCAGTCGGCGGCTCGTTCTGCGGGCCATGCAAAGTGGGGACTGGCCAGGAAACGCTCCAGGGTCCAGTCGGCATAGTCGGCCCAGTCGGTGGCGAACCGCAGGCACCCCCCCGGCACCAGGAGGCGGGCGAGGTCCTCAATCAGGTCGGTCTGGACCAGACGGCGCTTGTTATGCCGGGCCTTGGGCCAGGGGTCGGGAAACAGGATGAACACCCGGTCCAGGCAAGCGTCCGGCATCCGTCCCATGAGGTCGCGGACATCTCCGTCGTGCAGGCGGACATTGCCAAGGCCCAGCTCATCAATGTGGCGCAGGGCGCTGGCCACCCCGTTCTGAAAGGGCTCAGCCCCCAGGATCAGGGTCTCCGGCGTCCGGGCGGCCTGGGCAGCCATGTGCTCTCCGCCGCCAAAGCCAATTTCCAGCCAAATGGCCTGAGCCCCAGGCTGCAAGCTGCGGGGATCAAAGGCGCCTGAGGGGCAACGGATCTGGGGCAGCAGGCTGTCCATCAGGGCGGCCTGGCGCGGCTTGATCGGGCGCGACTTGATGCGCCCGAAGGAGCGCATCGGGGGGTGGGGATCAGTGGTCATGTTGTGAAAGCCATAGACCGGCGCGCGGCCCCTGTCGCGGGGCCGGCGCACCGGTCCAAGTGCGCGCTCAGACGATGAGGTCTAAGCGCATCATGCCCCGAGGCTCAGGCCAGGCTCTTCAGCTGGTCCACGAGGTCGGTCTTCTCCCAGGAGAAGCCGCCGTCCTTGTCGGGGGCGCGGCCGAAGTGGCCATAGGCCGCCGTGCGGGCATAGATCGGGCGGTTCAGGCCCAGATGCTCACGGATGGCCCGGGGTGTGGCGCCGCCGATCAGTTGCGGCAGCACGGCCTCCAGCTTGGCGGGGTCCACCGTGTCAGACCCGTGCAGGTCCACATAGAACGACAGGGGCTGAGCCACGCCGATGGCGTAGCTGATCTGAATGGTGCAGCGCCGGGCCAGACTCGCGGCCACCACATTCTTGGCCAGGTAGCGGCAGGCATAGGCGGCTGAGCGGTCCACCTTGGTGGGGTCCTTGCCTGAGAAGGCACCGCCGCCATGGGGGGCGGCACCGCCATAGGTGTCGACGATGATCTTGCGACCGGTGAGACCCGCATCCCCGTCGGGGCCGCCAATCTCGAACTTGCCGGTGGGATTGACCAGCCACTGGGTCTTACGGGTGATCAGGCCATCGGCGATCACGCCCTCAACATAGGGACGGATCGCTTCCTGGATCCGCTTGGGGCTCGCCGACAGGTCCCCGATCTTCTTCTTGTGCTGGGTGGAGACGACGATCTTCAGCACTTCCACCGGCTGGCCGTCCTCATAGCGCAGGGTGACCTGGCTCTTGGCGTCCGGCTCCAGCACGGGGCATTCACCCGAGTGGCGCACCTCAGCCAGACGGCGAAGGATATTGTGGGAATATTGCAGGGTCGCCGGCATCAGCTCGGGCGTCTCGTCGCAGGCATAGCCGAACATGATGCCCTGATCGCCGGCGCCCTCGTCCTTCTTGTCGCTGGCGTCGACGCCCTGGGCGATGTGCTCGGACTGAGGGTGCAGATAGCAGGCGAACTTGGCTTTCTCCCAATGAAAGCCCTTCTGCTCATAGCCGATGTCCTTGACCGCTTGGCGGACCTTGGGCTCCAGGCTGGCAACGATCTCCTTGGTCAGGGCCTTGTTCTCGGCCTTCGACGCACCGGGACGGCCCGCGCGGACCTCGCCGGCCAGGACAATACGATTGGTGGTCACCAGGGTTTCGCAGGCCACGCGGGCCTGGGGTTCGGCGGCGATGAAGGCGTCAACGACCGTGTCGGAAATCCGGTCGGCGACCTTGTCAGGGTGACCTTCGGAGACGCTTTCGCTGGTGAAGATATAGGAGGAACGGCTCAAAATCGGGGCTCCAGTCAGGCGTCAGCGGCCGCGCTCGTGGCGGGCCGGGAACTCTGCGGGCATCCTATAAAGAAATCTTTATATCCGGCAAGCGGCCTGTCAGTCTTCTTCCAGGACCATCGGCTCCGGGTCGGAAAGATCAGCGTCCTCGGCCATGGTCCGCACCAGGTCCAGCAGTCGTCGACGGACTCTGGGCCGGCGCACCTGCGGAAACAGGGTGGCCAGCTCCATGCCCTCAGGCGTCAGTAGAAAGTCGTGGATGATGTCGCGCCCATCCTCGTGGTCGCCGCCGCTCATCAGGCCGGGGTCGCCAAGGCCTTCGTAGAAATAGCCGACCGAGGTTTTCAGGGCCCGGGCCATCTCCCAGAGCTTGGAGGCGCTGACCCTATTGGCAGCGCGCTCATACTTCTGGATCTGCTGGAAGGTCAGGCCGATGGCGTCGGCGAGGCGCTCCTGGCTGATCCCGAGCTCCTTGCGGCGCATGCGGATTCGCAGGCCCACATGCCGGTCAATGGGGTTGGGGGCGCGGTCCTGGTCGGGGTCCTTGGTCATGGCGATCCCTCTTCCGAACTTGGTCCCCAATCCCTTGGCAGACGCTATGCGCCAAACCGATGTGGCCGTGAGGCTGTGCTTAGCGTCGCGGCAGCCGCGAGAGCCCCACCATGGCCGCTGAAAGGAGCAGCATGATGGCGAAGGGCGCGTTGCCAAGCCGGGCAAACAGTGTGGGGCCGTCCGGGGGCGGCAGGGGCGCATCGATCACCCCCCGCCGACCCTGGCTCATCCACGCCCCCGCCTGCAGCCGGCCCCGGGAGTCGATCACCCCGGACACGCCGGTGGGCGTGGAGCGCACCATGGGCACGCCCTCCTCAATGGCCCGGTAGCTGGCCAGATTCAGGTGTTGCCAGGGGCCGCTGGTGGCGCCGAACCAGGCGTCATTGGAGACATTCAGGATCCATTCCGCGCGCACGCCGGCCCGACCTCCGGCCTGGGCCGTAAAGCGGGGGAACAGGGCCTCATAGCAGATCAGGGGCTGAACCGGCGGCAGGCCCGACAGGACCAGCGGCTGCGGCGGCGGCCCCGGGGTGAAGTCGGCGGGCATATTGACGAGGCTGCGAAGACCCAGGCGGGTCATGAGGTCGCCCAGGGGGAGATATTCTCCAAAGGGAACCAGCCGGTGCTTATCGTAGATCCCCAGGACCTCCAGCCCCGCAGGTTGCGCCCCTTGGGGCTCGGTGGGTTGGAACGCCACCAGGGTATTGAAATACTCGAATGCGCCATCTTCGCCTAAGCCGGCTCGATTGGCGCCCAGCATGAGCACCTGGCCCGGAGCCAGGGCGGCGATCAGCCTGGCGGGATAGGGCTCCCCTGGGGCCAGCAGGTCATCGAGAATGGCGGGTAGCGCACCCTCAGGCCAGATGATGACGTCAGGCTGGCGCGAGGCCGGCTGGGCGCTCAGGGTCAGATAGTCATCGAAGATCAGGTCAAGATTTTCCGGTCGCCACTTGGACTTCTGGTCTACGTCAGCCTGGACGATGCGGATCAAGGGCGCGGCCTCATTGGCCGCGGGCGCCGTGGCGAGGCGCCAGGCACCGCCGCCATAGAGCGCGGCCAGTACGGCCACCGCGGCTCCCCCCACCGCCAGAGCCTGTCGGCGCGCCAGGCCCGGCAGGACCCCCGGCGTCGCCGCAATCACCAGGGTGATCCAGGTGAGCCCATAGGCCCCCACCAAGGCGGCAGTCTGTGAGGGTGCCCCGCCGGCCCGCCAGGCTTCGCCGGGCAGGTTCCAGGGAAAGCCCGTGAACACATGGCCTCTGATCCACTCAGCCAGGGCCAGGGCGCCGGCGAACACCAGCACGCGAGCCGGCCCTTGGGGTCGCGCCAGGCGATAGAGCCAGAGTCCTGCCCCCCAGAATAACGCCAGGCCCCCCGCCAGAAGGATCAGGGCGAAGGGCGCCATCCAGCCGTGGGCTGCGGCGTCCACCAGGAAGGCCTCGGTCACCCACCAGACACTGAGCGCGAAGTAACCCAAGCCCGCCAGCCAGCCCCGGAAGAAGGCCGAGGCCAGGGGGCGATCTGGCCCGGCCTGATCCCCCAGGCGCAGGAGCAGGGCAAAACCCAGAAGGCCAAACAACACCCCGAAGGGAGGATGGGCCAAGGCTGCGGCCAGCCCTGCCCCTAGCGCCAGGAGCCCCCGTCCGATGGGGTGAGACTCCGTGCGCTGGTAGAGGTCGATCAGGGGGGACAACGGGTCTTAGCCGTTGTCGGCTGACTGGGTCGCCGCCGTGGCGACGGAAGCGGCGGGGGTCGGTCGCAGGCGAACCCGCTTCACCCGCCGGGGATCGGCGTCCATGACCTGAAGCTCAAAGCCCGCAGGGTGGGCGATCAACTCGCCGCGTTGTGGCACGCGTCCCGCCAGGGCGGTCACCAGGCCTGCAACGGTATCAATCTCCTCCTCCAGATCCGGGGGGGCGAGGGGCTGGCCCACGGCCGCCTCGAGCTCTTCCAGGGGGGTTCGGGCGTCAGCTTCGAACACCCCGCCGGGCCGGGCAAGGATGGACCTCGCCTGGGCCACGTCATGCTCGTCATCAATGTCGCCGACGACCGCCTCAATCAGGTCTTCCAGGGTCACCAGGCCGTCGGTGCCACCGAACTCGTCGATCACCAGAGCCATGTGGGTGCGGGCGGCTTGCATCTGCAGCAGCAGATCGGCGGCGCGCATGGAGGCTGGCACATAGAGCGCGTCCCGGCGGACCCGGTGGAGAAAGGCTTCGTCGGCCTTTGGACCGGAGCCATTGGCTGAGAGCAGGCGGAAGACGTCCTTGACGTGCACCACGCCCACCGGGTCATCCAGGGTCTCGCGGAAGATGGGCATTCGAGAATGCTCGGCGTCGATGAAGCGGTCGACCACCTCGCCAAAGGGCGCTGTGAGTTCGACGCCGACAATGTCGGCCCGAGGCGTCATCACGTCGTCAACCCGCAGGGACTGAAAGGCGACGGCCTGTCGCACCATGCGGTTGTCCGGATCGACAGAGTCGACCCTCGGGTCTGTGGTGCCGCCTGGGCGGCCAAACCGTTTGAAAATGGCCCGAAAGCCGCCGCCCTGTCGGGGGGGGTCGGGTTCGGGCGGACTTCGATCTTCCGAGCTAGTCATGGTCTCCCTGTTCGGCCGCATAAGGATCAGGAACCCCCAGTCCGGCGAGAATTCGCCGTTCCAGGCCCTCCATGTCGGCGGCCTCGTCCTCGTTCATATGGTCATAGCCTACTAGATGCAGGACGCCATGCGCCACTAGGTGCTGCAAATGATCGGCCAGAGACTTGTTCTGCTGCTCAGCTTCCCGTGCGCAAACCCCGTAGGCCAGCGCCAGATCCCCAAGAAAACCCTCAGGATTCTGTGAGGCCGGGAAGGACAGGACATTGGTGGGCCCGGCTTTTCGGCGATACTCGCTGTTCAGATCGGCCACGGCCTCGTCGTCTGTCAACAGCACCGCCACCAGGCCTGTGTCGTCGTGGAGGGTCGCGGGTCGGGCCTTGGCCCCGTCCAGGGCGGCCAGGGCGGCGGCCCTGACCAGAATGATGGCGTCCGGCAGGGCCTCAGCCCAGGCGTCATCTTCAATTTCGATATCGATCAATCGGGACGCCCCGACGACTTGGCGGCGTCGGCCTCGTAGGCCCGCACGATCCGCTCCACCAGGGGATGACGCACCACATCCTCGGCGGCGAACCGGGCCACACCCACCCCTTCTACCCCGTCCAGCAGCTTGACCGCATGAGCCAGACCGGAGTCGCGGATATTGACCAGGTCGACCTGGCTGGGATCGCCGGTGACGGCCATCCGCGCCCCTTCCCCGAGGCGGGTCAGGACCATCTTCATCTGCAGCCGCGTGGCGTTCTGGGCTTCGTCCACGATGACAAAGGCATGGGACAGGGTGCGGCCGCGCATGAAGGCGATGGGGGCAAGCTCGATCTCGCCCTTCTCCCGGCGCCGGCGGAACTGATCCACCCCCATGATATCGGTGAGCGCTTCCCAGACCGGTGCCATGTAGGGGTCAACCTTTTCGGACAGGTCGCCGGGCAGGAAGCCCAGGCGCTCGCCGGCCTCGACGGCCGGACGGCTGACGATCAGCCGATCCACCTCGCCGCGCAGCAGCAGGCCCGCCCCATGGGCGACGGCCAGGAAGGTCTTGCCGGTTCCCGCCGGACCAAGACCGAAAACCAGGGGATGGTCGGCAAGGGCCTTGAGATAGCGGGCCTGGGCCGGGGTCTTGGGGGCGACCTGGCCCCGCCGGCCCACAGGCAGACCACCCGGCGCTGCGCCAGAGCCAATGCGGGCTTGACCGATGGCCACCCGAACATCGGCCTCATTGACCTCAAGTCCCTGGTCGGCGCGGCTGGCCAGGGACTGGATGGCGCGCTTGGCCATCCCCCTTGCGCGGGCATCGCCGCTCAGCTGAACGCCACCGCCTGGTGTTTCCACCAGAACGCCAAAGGCGTCCTCGATCAGGGCGGCGTGTCGGCTACTGGCTCCGCTGACGGCGCGGGCTGCGGCGTCAGTGAGGACGATGAATTCCGGTGCGCGGCTCAAATGGGCTCCAGGGCGGGCGCGGTTTGCGGCGTTTGCGCCAGAACGCCCGAAAGGCTGTTTTTGCTCGCGCCCTCGATACGCACCAGGGCGATCTGGCCGATCAGGGCGGGGTCTGCGGCGGCGTGCACCCCTTGCAGATAAGGGCTGCGGCCCACCAGCTGGCCATCATTACGGCCCGGGCGCTCGAACAGCACCGGCAGGGTGGCCCCAATCTGGGCGGTGTTGAAGGCGACCTGCTGGGCGTCCAGCAAGCCCTGCAGCCGCGCCAGCCGCTCAGCCATGACCGGCTCGGGAACCTGCCCAGGCAGGGCTGAGGCGGGCGTGCCGGGGCGGCGGGAGTATTTGAACGAAAACGCGCTGGCGTGGCCCATTTCCCGGACCAAGGCCATGGTGGCCTCGAAATCGGCGTCCCGCTCGCCGGGGAAGCCGACGATATAGTCCGAGGAGATGGCGATGTCGGGCCGGGCCGCGCGGATCTTGTCGATCAGCTTCAGATAGGCCTCCACCGTATGGCCCCGGTTCATGGCCTTGAGGATGCGGTCGGAGCCCGACTGCACCGGCAGGTGCAGGAAGGGCATCAGGGCCTCCAGCTCCCCATGGGCGGCGATCAGATCGTCATCCATGTCCCGGGGGTGGCTGGTGGTGTAGCGGATGCGGTCCAGACCCGGGATCTTCGCCAGCGCCCGGGCCAGGGCCGCCAGCCCGCCGCCGGCCTCGGGGTCCCGATAGGCGTTGACGTTCTGGCCCAGCAGGGTGACTTCGCGCACCCCCTGACGGGCCAGGCTCTCGGCCTCGGCCAGGATGGTGGCAGCGGGACGCGACCATTCCGCGCCGCGGGTATAAGGCACCACACAGAAGGTGCAGAACTTGTCACAGCCCTCCTGTACGGTGAGGAAGGCGGTGACGCCGGTTGGGTTTCGCTCGACGGGCAGGGCGTCGAACTTGTCTTCGGCGGCAAAGTCGGCGGCCAGACGCTCCCCCCGGGCGCGGTGGGTACGGGCGATCAGCTCGGGCAGCTGATGATAGGCCTGGGGGCCAACCACCAGGTCCACGGCCGGCTGGCGGCGCATGATCTCTTCGCCCTCGGCCTGGGCGACACAGCCGGCCACGGCGATGGTCATGGACTGACCCTCAGCCTGGCGGGCCTGCTTCATCAGCTTGATCTGACCCAGCTCCGAATAGACCTTTTCGGTGGCCTTCTCGCGGATATGGCAGGTGTTCAGCACCACCAGATCGGCCCCCTCGGGGCTATCGGTCATGCCATAGCCCAGGGGCGCCAGCACGTCGGCCATGCGCTCGCTGTCATAGACATTCATCTGACAGCCATAGGTCTTGATGAAGAGGCGCTTTTCCGGCGCGGGTCTGGACATTCTGGCCTTATGCGGTCCCAGGGCGAGGGGTTCAAGCGGTTCGCTCAAGGGGTGACCCTCTTTGGCATCTGGGCGGCGGCGCGCCGATCAGCAAATTCGCCCCGCCGCCGGTCACCCTAGTCGTCCAGGGGCATGCCGTAGAGCTCAAGCCGGTGATCCACCAGCCGGTAGCCAAGCTTACGGGCGATGGCCTCCTGCAGGGCCTCGATCTCCGGGTCGACGAACTCCACCACCTTGCCGGTCTTCATATCGATCAGATGATCATGGTGATCATCGGTGGCCTCTTCATAGCGCGATCGGCCGTCCCGGAAGTCGTGCCGGGCAATGATTCCGGATTCTTCGAACAGACGCACGGTCCGGTAGACCGTGGCGATGGAGATGTGCGGGTCAACCTGGTGGGCCCGGCGGTAGAGTTCTTCCACATCGGGATGGTCTGTGGCGGCCGAGAGCACCCGGGCGATCACCCGGCGCTGTTCGGTCATGCGCATCCCTTTTTCGATGCAGAGATTTTCGATCCGATCCACGCCGGTCCTCCTCGTCGCTGAACCTAAAGAATAGGCCTAAGGGCGCTCGCTGTTAAGATCGAGCCTCATCAACAAGGCGTCGATCTGTCGGCCGCCGCGATCATAATAGTTCCGTCGGCGGCCCACACGCACAAAGCCGCAGGCCCCATAGAGGGCGATAGCGGCGGGATTGTCCTCGCCCACCTCCAGCACCAGGGCCTGGGCACCGCCTTGGCGGGCGAGCCCGGCCGCAGCGACGACCAGGGCGGCCCCGATCCCCCGGCGTCGGGCGCTGGGTGCCACGGCCAGGGTCAGGATCTCTGCCTCTTCGAACAGCACCCGCGCCATGATCATGCCGAGGGGCGCGGTGTCCTGCGCCAGCACGGCATAGGCCCCGGCGCCCCCGATCAGGGCGGAGATGTCCTGGGCGCTCCAGGCCTTGTCGAAGGCCTGGCTGTGTAATTCCGCCAGGACGGGCGCGGCCTCAGGCCCGGCTGGGGCCAGGTGCGGTCTGCTCAAAGGACCCCCTCGGTGGCCATGTCCGGGCCCGGGGCCCCGCCGGGCAGGCGAGCGTCGGGGGCCCGCAGATATAGCGGCCGGGGGATAGAGGGGCTTGTCTGTGCGGCGGCCAGCCGGGCGACGGCGGCTGGATCGCAGGCCGGCGCGCCGATCAGACGGGCGCCGGGCATCAGCTCGGCCAAAAGGGCCGCGCCACTGCCCGCCAGCACGGCCTGGCGTCCGGCTGACAACTCGGCGATCCGGGCTGCTGCAGTGTCCACGTCCAGGGCGTCAGGGGCCATCAGCGACCGACCCTGGGCAAAGGCCTGCAGATAAACCTGGCCCCGCCTGGCGTCGATGACAGCAAACACCAGGTCCTCGGACAGGGGCTCAGCCAGGGCCGCCAGGGTTCCGACGCCCACCACCGGCACGGTCAGCGCCGCGCCCAGTCCCTTGGCGAAGGCCAGGCCGACCCGCAGGCCGGTAAAGGAGCCCGGACCAATGGTGACCCCCACCCGGTCCAGGTCTGAAAAGTCGAGGCCGGCCTGCGCCATGACGCCCTTGACCAGGGGGGCAATCGCCTCCTGGTGGCCTCGCCCCATGAGGTGGCTGGCGGTGGCGCAGACCTGCCCGGCCTTCAGCACGGCGGCTGAGCAGGCGTCCAGGCAGGTGTCGAGGCCGAGGATGATCATGGGCGCCGCCTAACAGGCCGCCGGTGTCACGGGAAGCCTAGAGCGTCTGCTCCACCCGGGTGACCTCGGGCACATAATGCTTGAGCATGTTCTCCACCCCGGACTTGAGCGTCGCCGTGGAGGAGGGACAGCCGGCGCAGGCGCCCTTCATGTGCAGCCAGACCACGCCGGTGTCGGCCTCAAAGCGGGAGAAGACAATGTCGCCGCCGTCCTGGGCCACGGCGGGTCGGATGCGGGTGTCCAGCAGCTCCTTGATCTCAATAACGATCTGGGCGACCTCGCCCTCATAGACCTCTTCGACGTCGCCGTTCTGCGCGGCGGCGTCGCCGGTGAACAGAGGCCGGCCGGAGGTGAAGTGGTCCATGATGGCCGCCAGGATTGGCGCCTTCAGGTGCGGCCAGGCCGAATGGGCGTCCTTGCCCACCGTGACAAAGTCAGGGCCAAAGAACACCCGTTGGACGCCTTCGATGTCGAACAGATCTTCGGCCAGGGGCGAGCCCTGGGCCGCCTCCATGTCACGAAAGTCATGGCTGCCCTCGCCGGCCACTTCGCGGCCAGGCAGGAACTTCAGAACCTCGGGGTTCGGCGTGGTTTCGGTCTGAATAAACATGCTTCTGATGTGGCCTCTGCGGGGCCGCGACGCAAGACCCCTGGCGCAGCTCAGGTATGGCAGGGGTGCGTCTGCCCGCATCCTGAGGTGCGAGTGACACCGAGCCTCGAAGGACGCAATGCGGTCAGGCCAGGTCGGCGATCTCTTCGTCGGTCAGTTCGCCAGGCACGACCGTGACCGGCAGGTTCCGCCCGCCCCAGCGGATGCCCTCCTTGGCGATGGAGGACACCAGGGGGCCGGGCCCCCGGCCATGGGGGGCCGCCCCCAGGACCAGGATCTTGATGTCAGGATCATCAGCAATGACGGTGCGCAGGGCCTGGCGGGCGCTCTCGGCGTTGACGATGATGAATTCCGGCGGTGCCCCGGTCTCGGCAATGACGAACTCGGCCATTTTCTGCAGGAAGGCCTCGGCCTCAGCTCTGGCCTGGCGCTCGATCTCCTCGCGCACCCCCGACCAGTGCTCGAACACCGCCGGCTCGATCACCCGCAGCATGGCCAGGTGCCCGCCGGTGGAGCGGGCCCGCCGGCAGGCGAACCGCAGGGCGGTCTGGAACTCCGGGGTGTCGTCGGCAATGACGAGGAACTTGCGCTGACTCATGGGCCGACGTTGGCCCGGCGGCGGGATTTGGGCAAGGGGGCCCCCCGGCCCACCATCAGGCCCCCCAGAAACCCACCTTGGCCCGCACCTGCGCCAGGGTCGGGGCCGCCGCTGCTCGGGCCCGCTCTGCCCCCTTGGCCAGGACCGCATCAATCTCGCCCGTGTCGGCCATCAGCCGGCGCATCTGCGCCCCGACCGGGCCCAGCTTGGCGACGGCGAGATCGGCGAGTTTGGGCTTGAAGGTGCCAAAACCCTGGCCCGCAAACTCCGCCAGCACCTCGGCTGAGGTGCGGCCCTCCAGGGCGGCATAGATGCCGATCAGGTTCTCCGCCTCAGGTCGGCCCTTCAGTTCGTCCAGGGTTTCGGGCAGGGGCTCAGGGTCGGTCTTGGCCTTGCGGACCTTCTGGGCGATGGCGTCCTCGTCATCCAGAAGGTTCAGCCGCGAATTGTCCGACGGATCGGACTTGGACATCTTCGCGCTCCCGTCCCGCAGGGACATGATCCGCGAGCCGGGCCCCTGCGTCAGGGCGTCAGGCAGGGGGAAGAATCCCTCTGCGTCAAAGTCGTGGTTGAACTTGGCGGCGATATCCCGGGTCAGCTCCAGGTGCTGGCGCTGGTCATCGCCGACGGGGACATGGGTGGCCTTGTAGATCAGGATGTCGGCGGCCTGGAGCACCGGATAGGTATAGAGGCCGACGCTGGACCGCTCCTTGTGCTTGCCCGACTTCTCCTTGAACTGGGTCATCCGGTCGAGCCAGCCCAGACGGGCGACGCAGTTAAAGATCCAGGCCAGTTCCGCATGGGCCGGTACCGCAGACTGCGGGAAGATGGTCGCCTTCTCCGGATCAAGGCCAGCGGCCAGATAGGCTGCGGTAATCTCCCGCACCTGGTTCTTCAGCAGGGCCGGATCCTGCCAGACGGTGATCGCGTGCAGGTCAGCAACGAAGATGAAGGTCTCCATCTCGTGCTGCAGGCGGGCGAATTTTACGAGCGCACCCAGATAGTTGCCCAGATGAAGGGCCCCGGAGGGTTGCACGCCGGAGAGCACACGCTTTGGTCCGCTATAGGCGGGGGGGACTTGATCGGTCATGGGACTTAGGGCTTCGACTTCGAGCGGAATTTTGAAGACACGCGCTTCGCGCGCGCGAGGGCTTGCGCCCCTAGCCAGGGGCGTTCAGGACGCGCGGCACCATCGCCAGGAGTTCCGAGCCGGAAAAGCCATGGTCATGCGATAGTCGGGCGCAGGGCCGGTGGCAAGTCTGGAACGCGCCCCTTGAGAGGGAGCTAGCCTAGATCGGCCGGTTCCACCGGCGCGCCATTGCGGCGGGTCATGGCGGCCTTGAGCTCGGCCCGGGTAACGCCGCCGAACGCCATGACGAGCAGGCCATAAAGCGCTAGGCCGCCGGCCGAAAGCACCACCACCCCGATCTCCTTGGCACCCAACAAGGGCAGGCCAAGGGCGGTGATCCAGGCCTCAAGGACATCGCGGTTAAAGGCCGCGACGGCCAGCACGCCGCCCATGACCAGGCTGGCCAGTGCCACCCGGATAATCTTGGAGACCACCTTCGGCGAGGGCCGGTAATCCCGACGCCGCCACAGGGCGATCAGCATCTGGATCACTGCAATCCAGGCCGCCAGGCTGGTGGCCATGGCAATGCCCGGCACCCCGACCAAGGCGAACAGGATCAGGCCGGCGACGATATTGACCGCCACCGAGATGAGGGCGAACCGCATCGGCGTGCGGGTGTCCTCCCGGGCGAAGAAGGCCGGCTGCAGGATGCGTTGCAGGACAAAGGCCGGCGTGCCCCAGCCATAGTGGAACAACAGGGCCCCAGCCGCAGCGGCGTCGGCATAGACAAAGGCCCCGCGGGTGAACAGGCCATCGATCAGATAGACCGGCATGGCCATCAGGGCCGCAGCCGCTGGCAGGCTCAGGGCCAGACCGAAGATCAGGCCCTGATCCATCACCAGCTTGGCGTCGGCGGCGTCCCCCCGGCGCAGGGACTGGGACAGGCGGGGCAGGAGCGCGATGCCGATGGCCACCCCCACCAGGCTCATGGGCAGCTGATAGAGCCGGTCGGCGACGTTCAGCCAGACCCGGGCACCGGAGACCTGGGAGGCCAGAATCCCGGAGATGAAGATGTTGATCTGGGTGGCGCTGTTGGCGATGGCGGCGGGGATGGCCCGGCGCACCAGGTCGCGCATGTCCGGGGTCAGCCTGGGGCGGACCAGCCGTACCCGAGCCCCGGCCTTGCGGGCGGCCCAGATGACCAGGGCGGCCTGGCCGACGCCGGCCACACCGACCCCCACCGAGGCGGCATAGGCGGCGGTGACGGCGTCTCCTTGCGGCCAGACCACCGCTAGCATGACCACGTTCAAGATGGTCGGATAGAATCCTGAGACGATGAAGCGGCCATGGGCATTGAGAATGCCGGAAAACAGCGCCGCAATGGCCATGCACGGCAGATAGGGCATGGTGATCTGGGTCAGGATCACCGCCAGCCGGAACTTGTCCGGCTCGTCCACATAGCCTGGATTGATGACGTACATCAGCCAGGGCATGGCGGCCTGGGCGGCGAGGGTCAGGGCCACAGTCACCACGGCCAGGCCGGCGGCGGCGTCGGCGGCATATTGGTTGGCGACGGCCTCGCCATCCCCCTCCAGCCGCTTGGCGTAGCCGGGCACGAAGGCGGCGGCGAAGGCGCCCTCGGCGAAGATCCGCCGGAACAGATTGGGAAAGGCCAGCGCCGTATAATAGGCGTCGGCGGCAATGGTCATGCTGGCGCCCAGCTTGGCGGTGACCACCAGGTCGCGGACCAGGCCCATGATTCGGCTGAACAGGGTCAGGGCGGCGAAGATCATCGATGAGCGCAGCATTCCGCCCCGCCGGGGGGCCGGGGGCGCAGGCGGGCTGTTGGCGGGCTCAGTCGAGGTCGGCAGGTTCACCCCCGGGCCTCTGGGGTCTTGTGGCGGCGCGGTCAAGACATCGGATCTCGCCCGTCGCCGTCCACGCACAGCCAGCGGCTGCGGTGGAAGTTGGCGATATTGTCCACCCAGCCGGTGACCTTGGGGTTCACCAGGGCCTTGTTGACCACAAACAGCACCGGGATCAGGGCGTCTTCGGCCAACATCAGGGCCTCGGCCTGGGCGAGGATCGCCGCGCGGGCCTGAAGATCGGGTTCTGCGGCAGCCTGGGCTAGCAGGGCGTCATAGGCGGGATTGGCATAGTCCCCATAGTTCTGGGCCCCGGTCTGAGAGTGCAGCAGCTCCAGGAAGGTCAGGGGATCGTTGTAGTCGGCAAACCAGCTCATGGAGCCGATCTGGAAGTCCCGCATCCGATAGGCGGCAAAGGCGATCTGGCCTTCGTTCTGCACCAGGCGGACGCGGACGCCGATGGCCTGCCAGTCGGCCTGGATGGCCTGGGCCATCAAGGTGGTGTCGGGGGTGTTGCCGGTCTTGATCTCCACCTCGAGGGGGCGGTCGGGGCCAAAGCCGGCTTGGCCCAGGAGGTTCCTGGCCAGGACCTGCCGGTCTTCCAGGCTCAGATCTGCAAAGCTCGTGCGCGGGCCATTGGCCACATAGTTGGCCGTTCCCGGCGGCACGAAGGCATAGGCCGGGACCTGGCCGGCCCGCAGCAGCTTGTCGGTGATGAAGTCCCGATCGACGGCGGCCGAGAGGGCCTTGCGCACCCGGGGATCACGGAAGGCGACCACCTCGCGGGTGTTGAACGACAGGTAGGATGTGGCAAGCGAGATATGGGTCCGGGCATAACCGGGCATGGTCTGGTTGATCTTCGACAGCCGGTTGGACTGGAAGCCGGTATTGACGTCCAGCTCGCCGGCGGCCACCCGCCGTTCGGCGGTCACGGCGTCGGCGGTCGGATAGTAGCGGATGGTGTCGATGCAGACCTTGTCGGCTTCCCAGAAGTGAGGGTTCTTTTCGACCTCGATATATTCCCCCAGCCGCCAGGAGACGAGCTGATAGGGGCCGCTGCTCACATAGTTTCCGGGCTGGACCCACTGGTCGCCCAGGGTCTCGACCACGTGCCGGGGGACGGGAAAAAACGACAGGTGCTTGAGCAGCTCCGGCAGATAGGGGGCGGGGCTCTGCAGGGTCAGTTCCAGGGTCCGGTCACCCAGCGCCCGGGCGCCCAGGGCTTCCGGCGGTGCCTCACCGGCGTTCACCGCCGCGCCGTTCTTCAGCAGGAAGACCAGATAGGCATAGATCGACGCGGTTTCGGGCTTCAGGATCCGGCGGTAGGCGTAGACGAAATCCTCGGCGGTGATCGGCACGCCGTCGGACCATTTGGCGTCGCGCAGATAGAAGGTCCAGGTCAGGCCATCGGCCGAGGTCTCCCACCGTTCGGCCAGGGCCGGGATCGGGGTTCCGTCCGGCGCATCGGTGGTCAGGCCAACATTGAGGTCGCCAATGACCTGGAACTCATCGACCAGATTGCTCTGCTGGGGATCAAGCGTCGCCGGCTCGGTGTTGTTGCCAAACTCCAGGCAGACCTTGCCCTCTGCGCAGGGCGGTCGGCTCGGCCCGTCCTGACAGGCGGTGAGCGCCAGGGCGGCGAGCAGGGGCGCGATCAGGCGCAGGCGGCGCAGGGGCAAGAGCGGGAACTCCGGAAACACCGCCCCATAAGGGCACGGCCGGCTTGGCCCTGTCGAGCGCTGGTCGGCGGACGCTTGGCGCGCAGCGCTGTCTGAAAGCGGGGACACAAAGGACACGAAGGTTACACCAAGAGCACCAAGGTTGGGGTCGCCCCCGCTTCGTATCCTTGGCGATCCTTTGTGCTCTTCGTGTCCCCCTTAACACCGCATGCGGCGGTCCCTAGGCCGGGCTGAACACCGGCGCAGGCGGACCGTTCTCAGTCTCCTGGAATTTGACCTTCACCTTCTGGCCGATGGCGAGCTTGTCGAAGTCACAGTCCACGAAGTTGGTCAGGACAGCTGGGCCTTCGTTTAGGGTCACATAGCCGATGGCGTAGGGCCCGGTCGGCGAGCGGCGCATGACCGAAAAGGTGTAGATCACCCCCTCGCCCGGGCTCTCTTCCCAGACGGTGTCGTCGGAGAAGCAGATCGGGCACAGGCCACGGGGATACCAGTGGGCCTTACCGCAGCTGTTGCAGCGCTTGATCAGGAAGCGGCCCTCGGCGGCGGCGTCCCAGAAGGGCTTGGACTCGATCGTCACCGGCGGGGCCGGGATCTTGCGGGCCTGCGCCTCGGGGGCGGTTTTTGTATCGCTCATGAGACCTACTCCCGTTCCATGATGAGGGTGGCCGCGCCGTGGCGCGTGCCCAGCGAGCCGCCAGTGCCGTGGGCGATGGCCAGGTCACAGTTGGGGACCTGGACCTTGGGATGGGCTTCGCCGCGCAGCTGACGCACAGCCTCGATCACCTTGGTGATGCCGCCGCGGTTGGTGGGGTGGTTGTTGCAGAGCCCGCCGCCATCGGTGTTGAAGGGCAGCTTGCCGACCCCTGAGATCAGATTGCCGTCGGCCACGAACTTGCCGCCCTGGCCCTTTTCGCAGAAGCCCAGGTCTTCAAGCTGCATCAGCACGGTGATGGTGAAGCTGTCATAGATCGAAGCGTACTTCATGTCGGACGGCTTCACGCCGGCCTCGTCAAAGGCCATCGGTCCCGACCACAGGGCGCCGGAATGGGTGAGGTCGAGATCATGGCCGCCCATGGGCCCCTTGGGGCTTTCCCCGGCGCCGATGATCTTCACCTTGGGCCGGTTCAGGCTTCTGGCGATCTCCGGGCTGGTGACGATCAGGGCACCGCCGCCGTCGGTGACCACGCAGCAGTCCAGACGGTGCAGGGGATCGGCAATCATCGGCGAGTTCAGCACATCCTCAACGGTGACCACATCCCTCAGAAAGGCGTGCTCGTTCCACTGGGCGTGATGGCTGGCGGCGACCTTGATCCAGGCCAGCTGCTCAGACGTGGTGCCGTACTCGTACATGTGACGCATGGCGCACATGCCGTAGGTATTGTGGGTGGTGCCGCCGTAAATGTTCTCAAAGCCGGCTTCCGGGGGGCCGTCGGTGAGCTGACCAGGGCGACCCGCGCCGCCGAAGCCGCCGAACTTCTGCTGCCGGGGACGGCCGGCAAGCGTGATCAGGGCCACCTTGCACTTGCCCGCGGCGATGGCCTGAGCGGCATGGCCCACATGCAGGATGTAGGACGAGCCGCCGGTCTCGGTGGAGTCCATGTGGCGGACGTTCCGCAGGCCCATATAGTCGATCATGGACATGCCGCCGAAGCCTGGGGCGTCGCCGGCGCAGAAATAGCCGTCCACATCGTCCTTGGTGAGCCCCGCATCGGCCAGGGCACCCTTGGCGCTTTCGGCATGGATCTGGGGGGTGGATATGTCGGGGGCGTCCCGGAGCGGATGCTCGTAGGCGCCCATGATGTAGGCCGTGCCTTTAATGCTCATGTCCCTTCCCGGATTATGGTTCTATTCAATGGGGGTGGCCTTATCCGTGCCGGTGCCCGGTGTCATCCCTGGTGATGAGGTGCGGTCGACCTCGTCCCTCGAGGCTCGCCTCGAAGGACGCCTCCGGCCCCCCTCCAGCAAGCCGCTCTAGGCCGGCGGCTGCGCCGTCAGCGCCTCGAGTCGGGCCTCGCGCAGGGCCGAGCGGCGGACCTTGCCGGCGTCGTCCCGCAGGGGCTCGTCGATGAACTCATAGGTCCGGGGCTGCTTGTAGGTCACCAGCCGCGACGACAGATAGTCCCGCAGCTCAGCGTCCGTGGTGGGCCGGCTCACCTGCACGATGGCGTGGATCTTGTTCCCCAGATCGTCGTCGGGAATCCCGATCACCGCACAGGACATCACCGCCTCGTGCTCATCCAGCGCCGCCTCGATCTCGGCCGGATAGACGTTGGAGCCCCCCACCAGGATCATGTCGGTCCGGCGGTCGGCCAGGTATAGATAGCCGTCCTCATCGAACCAGCCGATGTCGCCCAGGCTCTCCCAGCCGCCGGGCAGGGTCTTGGCCGTGGCGCCGAGATACTTGTAGGACGGGCCCGCGCCCTCCGGCCGGCGCATATAGATTTCGCCGACTTCCCGGGGGGGCAGGGGATTTCCCGCCTCGTCCATGGCGATCATTTCACCCATGCGGACCTTGCCCACCGAACCCCGGTGTTCCAGCCATTCGGTGCCGGAGATGACCGTGGAGGCCTGGGCCTCGGTGCCGGCATAGAGCTCCTGGATCACCTCGCCCCCCAGCCAGTGAATGAAGGCCTCCTTCAGCCAGGGCGGGCAGGGGGCGGCCAGGTGCCAGAGGGTCTGCAGGGAGGACAGGTCGTGGCGGGTCCGAACCTCTTCGGGCAGGTGCCAGATCCGGTTCATCATGGTCGGGACCATATAGACCCAGGTGGCCTTCCAACGGGCGATCTCGGCGAGGGTCTTTTTGGGGTCAAACCGGGGCATCACCACGATGTGGGCCCCCATATTGATGGCCGACATCATCATGCCGAAGCCGGCATTGTGATAGAGCGGGGCGGGCAACAGCGCGATGGAGTCCGCCCGCAGCTGCCAGCCCCCCACCTCAGGAACCTCCGCCGTGGTTACCCCGGGCTGGCCGGCCAGGATCAGTTTCGGGCGACCCGTAGAGCCGCCACTGGTGGGCGCCTTGGACACCGGCGCGATCACGTCAGGCAGGTCAGACTCATCCTCGGCCAAGGCGGCGATGGCGTCGATGCTGACCAGGGGCCGGTCGATGGCGTGATCAAAGGCGGCGATGACGATGGGGGTGTTGGCCAGCTCCATGATCGCCTCGAGCTCGGCCTTGGGCAGGCGAAAGGACACCGGCTGCGGCGTTGCGCCGACCTTCCAGAGTGCCCAGCAGGCCTCCACAAAGCCAATGCCGTTGGGCAGGCCAAGGGTCACCAGATCCCCCTGCTTGACCCCCAGGGCCAGGAGCCCCCGTGCCAAGCGATTGGTGCGCCGATGGAACTGGCTGTAGGTGAGGGTGTCGTCCCCGCTGGACACTGCCGGCGCGTCGGCCTTGTCCTTCGCCAGCTGCGCCAGGCGCGCGCTCAGGGAAATCATCTCGTCAGCCATGGTCTCGTCCCTGGAAATGGTCTGGCCGCGGCTCGTTCTGGCGTCCGCGGTCCTGTGAAATGGTATGCCGCCCAATGTGGTGGTGGCGGCGAGAGTTTCCCTCAGCCCGGCCTCGACTGGCAAGGGTCTGGAAGAATTTGCCCCAGCCCGGTATGAGCCGGTGAAGCCCAACCTTTCAAGGCCGTCCCATGTCTGAGGCCCCCTCCACCGCCGACCTGTCCGATGAGAACGAAGGCCGCGCCCAGGTCCTGCGCCTGCAGCTGCGCGACCTGGGCGGCCGGCGGACCTTTTCCGGCCTGATCCGCACCGTGCGCTGCCATGAGGACAATTCGAAGGTGAAGGCCATTCTGGCGACGCCGGGGCATGGGGCCGTGCTGGTGGTGGATGGGGGCGGTTCGCTCAACTGCGCCCTGGTGGGCGACCTGATCGCCCAGAGCGCGGTGGACCATGGCTGGGCCGGGGTGGTCGTGAACGGGGCGGTGCGCGATGCCCCAGTGCTGGCGACCCTCGACCTGGGGGTCAAGGCGCTGGGGACCATGCCACTGCGCAGCGTCCGCCGGGATCTGGGGGAGGCCGATGTGCCGGTGGCCTTTGGCGGGGTGATCTTCAAACCGGGCGATCGGTTGTTCGCTGACGGCGATGGGGTGGTGGTGCTGCCAGCCTAGGGGGCCTCACACCGTCAGGGGCGGGTCCACCACCTCGCGCATGATGTCGGCCAGAAGCCGGCCTTCGGCTGCCCGGCTGGAGCCGGCGCGCCAGGCCACCACAATCTCCCGGCTCGGATGGTCGGTGGCCAGCGGCCGGATGGTGATGTCGGCGGCATCGGTCAGTCCGGCGGCCACGGCCATGGCCGGGAGGAAGCTGACGCCGAGGCCTGATCCCACCATCTGCACCAGGGTCGGCAGGGAGGTGGCGGCAAAGGGACCATCATCGGTATTGGCCCGGGGGGCCTTCAGGCCGCAGGCGGCCAGGGCATGCTCACGCAGACAGTGGCCGTCCTCCAGCAGAATCATCTCGGCCCGCTCCAGCTCATCGGGGGGCGTTGCACTCATCTTGGCCAGGGGATGGTTGGCCGGCAGGGCGGCCACCAGTTCATCGTCGGCTACATGGGCGAGGTCGAGCCCCGCTGTTTCATAGGGCAGGGCGATCAGGGCCGCGTCCAGCTGGCCAGCCTTCAGGCCGGCAATCAGCCGCGCGGTCAGATCCTCCCGAAGGAACAGGCGCAGCTCCGGATAGCGGGCCCGCAACAGGGGAAAGGCCCTTGGCAGCAGGAAGGGGGCGATGGTCGGGATCACCCCGAGACGAAACCGCCCTGACAGGGGCTGCCCGACCCGGCGGGCCTCCTGAACCATTTCCTCGGCCTCGTTGAGAATGGTGGCGGCCCGACGCAGGGCTGCCTCGCCCACGGTGGTGAGGATCACCCCAGTGCGTGCCCGGTCGACCACCGGTGCCCCCAGGGTCCGCTCCAGTTCCTGAATGCCCGCCGAGAGAGTCGGCTGAGTCACATGGGCGGCCTCCGCGGCACGTCCAAAGGCACCATGCTCGGCCAGGAGCTTCAGATATTGCAGTTGGCGAACGGTGGGCAGGATCATGACCGAATTATAGAACAGCCCTATCAAGTCGGCAAAACGTATCGAAGAAACCTAGCGCCTCGCTCGGGAGCTAGGCCGGCTCGAAGGCGAGCGGGCCCTCCCAGAAGGTTTCCACCAATAGGTGCTGGGCACCGGGGCGACCGGTGGTCAGGAATCGCCGCAGACCGCCGGTGCCAGGGTCGAGCTCTGGATGCCGCTCGAGATAGCTGGCCAGGGCCAGGGCCGTGGCGTCGGGTTGGTGGATCAGTGGCGTGCCGGGCTTGAGCGCTGCGCGGAAAATGTCGGCGATGATCTCATAATGGGTGCAGCCCAGAATCGCCCGGTCAGGCGCCCGACCGATGCGAGCGGTGATGTTTGCCACATGGGCCTCCACCGCCTGGGCCAGCTCCACGGCGCCGGCATTGTCCTCGATCATGCGGGCCAGGTCGGGGCAGGGCTCGACGAAGACGGCGACATCCTGCCGGCGCTTGTCGATCTCGATCTCATAGACCCGGCTGCGGGCCGTAGCCGGGGTGGCGAAGACCGCCAGAATGTCCAGCTTCTCCACCTTGTCGCCGCGGCGCTCGGCCTCATGCTCCCAGGGCAGCCCGGTGGCCGCTTCGATGGTCGGCACGATCAGGCCCAGCACATTGACGGGTCGGCCAAGCTCACGCCGGCGTTGCGGGAGCCAGGTCTGCTGCAGGCGGCGCAGTGCAATAGCCGAGGCGGTGTTGCAGGCCAAAACCACAAGATCGCAGCCCTGGTCGAACAGACGCTCGCAGCCGGCCCTTGTCAGCTCGACGATCTCTTCGCCGGCCCGGCCGCCATAGGGGGCGTTGGCCTGGTCGGCCAGATAGATCAGATCGGCGCTGGGGAGGTGTTCCGCCAGCTTGCGGTGGACGGTCAGCCCGCCCACACCGGAATCAAATACACCAATGGCCATGTCTGGCCTTTAGCCTCCCCTTGCCTGTCTCGCCAGGGGTGAGGCATGTGACATTACAAGCCTGTCATGTGACGTTCAGGCGGGAGGTGCCTAAGGTCGCGCCAAACGTCCCCCTTGATGAGACCGGAGTTCCCCCATGGATCGGCGCATGTTCCTGGCTGTGTCGAGCGCCACGCTCGCCGCTGCCGCCCTTCCGCTCACAGCCTTCGCCGCCGACGGCACCCCTCTGCTGGCCCCCTGGACCGGCCCCTTTGGCGGGGTGCCGCCCTTCGACAAGGTCAAGATCGCCGATTTCGCCCCGGCCCTGGAAGCCGCCATGGCCCAGGAGCTGACGGAGATCGAGGCCATCGCCGGCAACCCTGCTCCGCCGACCTTCGAGAACACCATCGCGGCCCTTGAGCGTGTCGGCGCGGCGGGCGAGCGCGTGGACACCATCTTCTGGATCTGGGGCAGCACCCTGTCCAATCCGGAGGTCCGGGCGGTGGAGACGGCCATGGCGCCGAAGATGTCGGCCCACGCCGACAAAATCCTCCAGAACGCCAAGCTGTTTGCCCGCGTTGAGCAGGTTTATGAGGCCCGCGAGAGCGCCGGTCTGACGCCGGAACAGCAGCGTCTGACCTGGAAGCGCTGGAACGCCTTTGTCCGCGCCGGCGCCAAGCTCGACACCACCGCCAAGGCTCGGGTGGCCCAGATCAATGGGGAGCTGGCCCAGGCCTTCACCAGTTTCAGCCAGAACCTGCTGGCCGACGAGACCGACTATGTTCTCTATCTGAAGACCGAGGCCGAGCTGCGGGGCCTGCCGGAGGACGTTCGCGCTGCTGCGGCTGCGGCGGCCACCGAGCGCAACCGCCCCGGCGAATTCGCCATCCTGAACACCCGGTCCTCCATGGACCCCTTCCTGACCTATTCCGAGCGCCGGGATCTGCGGGAAAAGGTCTGGCGCACCTTCTACAGCCGCGGTGACAACGGCGACGCCCATGACAACAACGCCCTGATCCGGAAGATCCTGAAGCTGCGGGCCGAGCGGGCCAAGCTGCTAGGCTATCCGACCCATGCCCACTGGCGCCTGGAGGCGGCCATGGCCAAGACGCCGGACGCGGCCATGGCGCTGATGATGCGGGTCTGGCCCTCGGCCATCGCCCGGGTCGCCGAGGAGGTGGCCGAGATGCAGGCCATTGCCGATGCGGAAAAGGGTGGTGTGAAGATCGAGCCCTGGGACTACCGGTACTATGCCGAGAAGGTCCGGACCGCCCGCTACGCCCTCGATATGAACGAGGTGAAGGCCTATCTGCAGATGGACCGGCTGGTGGACGGCATGTTCTGGGCCGCCGGCGAGGTCTTTGGCATGAGCTTCGCCCCGGTGACCGACGTGCCGGTCTATCATCCCGATGTCCGGGTCTGGGAGGTGAAGCGCAACGGCGGCCACCTGGGCCTGTTCTACTTCGATCCCTATGCCCGCACGGGCAAGCGGTCGGGGGCCTGGATGAACGCCTATCGCAGCCAGCAGAAGATGGACGGGGTCATCACCCCGATCGTCTCCAACAACTCCAACTTCGTGAAGGGGGCTGCGGGCCAGCCGGTACTGATCTCCTGGGACGACGCCACGACCCTGTTCCACGAGTTTGGCCACGCCATCCATGGCCTCTTGTCCAACGTCACCTACCCGTCCCTGTCCGGCACCCGAGTGCCCCGGGATTATGTGGAGTTCCCCAGCCAGGTCTATGAGGCCTGGCTGCCGACCCGCCAGGTGCTGAGCCAGTTTGCCCTGCATCATGAGACCGGCGCGCCCATGCCCGAGGCCCTGGCCCAGAAGATCGAGCAGGCCTCCACCTTCCGTCAGGGGTTTGAGGTCACCGAGTATCTGTCCTCGGCCCTGATCGACATGCAGCTGCACCTGGCCGGCGACGCCGACATCGATCCCGACGCCTTCGAGCGGGAGGAACTGGCCAAACTCGGCATGCCCCGGGAACTGCCCATGCGCCATCGCACCCCGCAGTTCGCCCACGTCTTCGCCTCCGACGGCTATTCCGCCGGCTACTATTCCTATCTCTGGGCTGAGGTCCTGTCGCAGGACGCCGTCGAGGCCTTCGAGGAGGCGCCCGGCGGGCTCTATGACAAGGACGTGGCCCAGCGCCTCACCGACCACATCATGTCGGTGGGCGACACGGTGGATCAGGCCGAGACCTATCGCGCCTTCCGCGGTCGGGACCCCGATGTGGGGGCCTATCTCCGCGACAAGGGCTTCCCGGTCAGCTGAGGGGTTCTGCGCGCCGCGGGCCTTGAGGCTCGCTGCGCGCGTACCTGAGCCTCAGGCGGGCGGCGGGCCTTACCGCCCCTTGAAGCGGCCGAGGCGTCGCTCGTTCACGGCCGCCACGCCTTCGGCGAAGTCCTCCGTGGCCCGCAGGATGGTCTGCTGCTGATGCTCATGGGCGGTGGCGGCGACGACGGCCTCAGCCAGCTTACCGCGGGTGGTCTTGCGGGTGGCGACCACGGCCAGGGGGGCGTTCTCCGCCAGCTCGGCGGCGAGCGCAAAGGCCGACTGGCGCAGCTCCTCATGGGGAACCAGTTCATCCACCAGACCCCAGGCCAGGGCCTCGTCGGCCCGCACCCGCCGGCCGGTGAGGAACATCAGGTCGGCCCGCTGGGCACCGATCACCCGGGGCAGGGTGTGGGTCAGACCAAAGCCCGGATGGAAGCCCAGCTTGACGAAATTGGCCGAGAACCGCGCCTCAGGGGCGGCGACCCGAAAATCGGCCACCAGGGCGAGGCCAAGGCCAGCCCCCACGGCGGCGCCCTGGACGGCGGCGACGATGGGCTTTTCCACCGAAAACAGTCGCGCGGCCTGGTCATAGAGCTCGGAGACCCCGTCCATCCCCGACCCGCCAATGCCGGTGGGGGAGGCGAGGTCGGCGCCGGCGCAGAAGGGCTTGCCCTCCGAGGCCAGCACCGTGGCGCGCACGGCGGGGTCGCGGTCGAAGGCCAGCAGGGTGTCGGCGATATCGCGGACCAGATCCACCGAAACATGGTTGGCGGGCGGGCGATGGAAGATCAGCTGGGCCACATGGTCCTGGACGCTGATGACGAGATGATCGGACTTGGTGGTCATTTGCGGGTTCCCAGAAGATTGCGGGCCACCACCCATTTGTGGACTTCGGTGGGGCCGTCATAGATGCGCATGGTGCGCAGGCGCGCGGCCATGAGCTGCAAGGGCAGCTCCTTGGTCATGCCCATGGCGCCGAAGGTCTGCATGGCGTGGTCGACCACCTCCCAGGCCATCTCCGTGGCATAGGCCTTGATCATGGAGATCTCCACCCGGGTGTCGCGGCCCTGGTCGAGTTTCCAGGCGCAGTCATAGGTCATCAGGCGGGCGGCGTGGATGCGGGTGGCGGCGTCGGCCACCCACCACTGGATGGCCTGGCGCTCTGACAGGGGCGAGCCGAAGGTGGTCCGCTGCGGGGCGTATTCCACCATCATGTCCAGGGCCCGCTGGGCCATGCCGATGGACCAGGCGGCCATCTCGATCCGCCGGGTGCCCAGGCGGATCTGCATGGGGGCAAAGCCCGCACCCTCCTGGCCGAGCAGTTTCCAGCCCTCGACCCGGCAATCCTCCAGCACCACCTCATAGGTGGACTGGCCGCCGATCATCGGGATCTGGCGCAGGACGTGGAAGCCCGGGGCGTCCCGGTCCACCAGAAAGGCCGAAATGCCGCCCCGGGCGCGCTTTTCGCCGTCAGTCACCGCCATCAGGATGGTGAAGTCTGCGTCGGCGGCCCGGGTGATCCAGATCTTGCGGCCGTTGATGATCCAGTCGTCCCCGTCGCGGACAGCCCTTGTGGTCATGGCTGAGGGGTCAGCCCCGGCACCGGGCTCGGAAATGCCGATGGCCGAGACCGTCTCGCCGCGCACATAGGGGGCGAGATAGGCCTCGCGCTGCCGCTCGTTCACCGTCGCCATGAGCATGCGCAGGTTCGGGCTGTCTGGGGGCAGGGTGTAGGGGGTGATGGTTCGACCCAGCTCCTCACCGACGCCGACCATGGCCACGAAGGGCAGGTCCGAGCCGCCCACATCCTCCGGGGCGTCCAGGCCCCAGAGGCCCAGCTCCTTGGAGATCTGATCCAGGCGGGCGTGGTCCTCAGCCCCCAAGGACAGGCCCTGGCCCTTGGCCTCCCGATCCAGCACCCCGGCCTCCAGGGGCATCAGCTGATCGCGGACAAACCGGGCGGTCAGTTCCTTGAGCATCCGATGCTCGTCGGACAGTTGAAATTCCATCGCACGCTCTCTTCAGGTCACTCAGATCGTCGCTTGGCGCAGCGCCAGGGCCACAGCATAAGCACGCATAGGGACCATATCGGAGAACGTCCATGGCGGAAGGCAAGCAACTGGGTCAGTCGGCGACCGGACCCCTTTCGGGGGTCCGCATCCTCGACCTGACCAGTGTGGTGTTCGGGGCCTACGCCACCCAGATCCTCGGGGACCAGGGCGCCGATGTGATCAAGCTGGAGGATCCGGGCTCGGGCCGCGGCGACGGCGGCGATATCATGCGCTGGGCCGGCCATCCCCCAGAGGGCGCGCCCAAGGACCTCGGCCCCATCTTCCTGACCATCAACCGCAACAAGCGCTCGGCCCTGGTGGACCTGCGCGACCCCAAGATCCGCCCGGCCCTGGAGGCCCTGATCGCCAGCTGCGACGTGTTCGCCGCCTCGGTCCGCTATGAGGGTCTCAAGCGGCTCGGTCTCGACTATGAAACGGTGAAAAAGCTTCGCCCCGACGTGGTCTATGTCCATGCGGCAGGCTACGGGTCTGAGGGCCCCTATGCGGGCGAGCCGGCCTATGACGACTTGATCCAGTCGGCCTCAGGGCTCGCCGATCTCCTGCCCCGCACCGACGGTGATCCTACCCCGCGCCTGCTGCCGACCCTGGCGGCCGACAAGGTCTCGGGCCTTTTCATGGCCCAGGCCATCACCGCGGCCCTGTTTCACAAGGCCCGCACCGGCGAGGGGCAGTTCGTCGAGGTGCCGATGCTGGAATGCGTCACCAGCTTCAATCTGGTGGAGAACCTCTATGACCACGCCTACGAGCCGCCCACCGGCCAGTGGTCCTACCAGCGGGTGACCAACCCCCACCGCAAGCCCTTCAAGACCAAGGACGGCTATATCGGTCTGCTGCCCTATACCGACAAGCAGTGGGACCAGTTCTTCGCCGTGGCCGGCTGGACCGAGACGGTGGCCCAGGACCCGCGCTTTGCCGACTATGCCGAGCGGGCCAAGCACACCCATGAGCTCTACGCCATGGTCGAGGATGTCACCTCCACCAAGACCACCGCCGAGTGGCTGACCCTGCTCAAGGGCCTGTCGATCCCGGTGCAGAGGACCAACCGGTTTGAGGATCTGGAAAACGATCCGCACCTTAAGGCCGTTGGCCTGTTCGAGCCCTACGACCACCCGCATCTGGGCCGCTACAAGGCCATCCGCCCGCCGGTGAAGTTCGAAAAGACCCCGTCCAACATCCGCCGCCACCCGCCCCGCCTGGGGGAACAGACTGCCGAGATCTTCGCCGAGGTGACCGGCGGGGACGACCGGGGCTGAGCCTTACCGGGCGATGCTGGCCGGGGCCCGTTGCAGGCCCGAGCGGTTGCGGATCCGGGCGGCGTCGCCCTCATTGAGGGCGGCCAGCAGGGCGGTCTTCAGGGGGGCGAGCGCCTTGGTTTCCGTCACCTTCCAGCCCGCCGCGTCGGTGACATAGAAGGCGTCCACCGCCCGCTCCCCATAGGAATCGATATGGGCCGAGGTGATGGAGAGGCCGGCGTCGGCGATCGTATTGGCCAGGGCCGTCAGGAGGCCCGGCCGGTCGCGGCCTGAGGCTTCAACGATGGTGGCGCTTTCTGAGGCCTCATTGTCGATCAGCACCGTAGACTTGATGGCAAAGGCTGCCGTGCGGGCCTCGCCCCCGGCCCGGGGCGCTTCCCCATGGGGCATGACCCCCCGGGCGGCGGCCTCCAGCTGTTCGGCCAGCTTGGGCAGGGCCTGGGGATTGTCCTGGCCAAACGGCCGGCCGGTGATGTCCTGCAGATAGAAGACGTCCAGGGCCTGGCCCTGGCGGGAGGTAAAGACCCGCGCCCCCAGGACGCTGGCCCCGGAGACGGTGATCGCCCGGGTCAGGTCCGCAAACAGCCGGGTGCGGTCCTTGGCGGCGACCACCAGTTCGGCGGCGTTGAGGTCCTCGCGCACATAGCCCATGGCTGCCGCGCCCTCCGCATGGGCCCGCTGGGATACCGCCGCATGGATGGCGATCTCGTCCTGACCAAAGCCCGTGAAATAGGCGTCCTCCATGGCCTCGCCCCAGGCCACGGCGGCGGGGTCGGCCTCGGTCAGGCGGGCGCGGATCTCGGCGGCGGCGAAGGCCTGGCGCTGGCGCACCACGGCCACGGCGTCATCGGCCCGCCCGCCCCGGAACACCGCTGAGGCCGAGGCGTAGAGATCGCGCAGAAGCTGGCCTTTCCAACCGTTCCAGACGCCGGGACCCACGGCGCGGATGTCGGCCACAGTCAGCACCAGCAACAGGCGCAGACGCTCAGGGGTCTGCACCATGCGGACAAAGTCGGCCACCGTCCGGGGGTCGGAGATGTCGCGCTTCTGGGCGTAGTCGCTCATCTCCAGGTGATGCTCCACCAGCCAGGCCACCAGGTCGATGCGGGCCCGGGGCAGGCCCAGCCGCTCGCAGGCCGCCCGGGCCGAGCGGGCGCCGGCCTTTTCCTGGCCGCCGGCCACGCCCCCCTTGCCGGTGTCGTGCAGCAGCATGGCCAGGAAGAGGACGTCCTTTTCCTGGATCTGCGGCATCAGGGCGGTGGCCAGGGGGTGCTCGTCGGCCATCCGCCCGCCGGCGATGTCGGCGATCACCCCCACGGCCCGCAGGGTGTGCTCGTCCACCGTATAGGAGTGGTACATGTTGAACTGCATCTGGGCGACGATGCGGCCAAACTCCGGCAGATAGCGGCCGAGCACGCCGGCCTCGGTCATCAGGGTCAGGGTCCGCTGGGGATCACGGCCCCCGGCCAGGATATCCAGGAAGATCTTGGCGGCCTTGGGGTCGCGGCGCATCTTCGAGGTGATCAGGGCCAGTGACCGGGTGGCGGCGGTAAAGGCGTCGGGATGCAGGTCCAGGTCCCGCCGGTCGGCGATCTGAAACAGCCGCAAGAGGTTGAGCGGATCGGCCTCGAACACCTCGGGCCCGTCCACATCCAGGCGCCCGCCCTCCTCGATGAAGCCCTCCACGTCCAGGGGCTTGCGGGTGGATTTGCGACCGCCGGGGAACAGCCGCGAAATGCCCCGCGGCGCGGACTTGACCCGTTCGGCCTCCAGCTTGGCGGCGAACACCCGGGTGAGCGCGCCGACCTCCTTGGCGATCAGGAAGTAGCGCCGCATGAAGCGCTCGACGGCCGGGTTGTCGGCCCGGTCCCCATAGCCCATGCGCTGGGCGATCTCCGGCTGCAGGTCGAAGGTCAGGCGCTCTTCGGGGCGGCCGGTGGCGAAATGCAGGTGGGCGCGCACGGCCCAGAGGAAGTCAAAGGCCCGGATGAAGGCGCGGATTTCCCGGCCCTCGAACATTTCCAGCTGCGGCACCCCGTCCACCGGCTTGGACGGGTTCAGATATTCGGCGATCCAGAACAGGGTGTTGAGGTCCCGCAGGCCCCCCTTGCCCTCCTTCACATTGGGCTCGACCATATAGCGGCTGGCCCCGGCCCGGGCCTGGCGCTCATCGCGCTCCTTGAGCTTGGCGGCGACGAACTCCGCGCCGGTGCCCTTGACCACCTCATTACGGAACCGGGTGGTCAGCTCCTGGGCCAGGGCCTCGTCGCCGGTCAGGCGCCGGGACTCCAGGATCGAGGTGCGGATGGTGAAGTCTTCCCGGGCGAGTTTGACGCACTCGTCCACCGTGCGTGAGGCATGCCCCACCTTGAAGCCCAGATCCCACAGGGCATAGAGCATGTACTCGATCACGCTCTCCACATGGGCGGTCTGCTTGTAGGGGCGCAGGAACAACAGATCGAGGTCGGAGAACGGCGCGAGGGTGCCCCGCCCATAGCCCCCCACCGCCATCAGGCACAGGCGTTCCCCCTCGGTGGGATTGCGCGCCCGGATCATGTGGACGGTGGTGAAGTCATAGAGCGCCGTGACCACCTCGTCGGTGACCCCGGACAACAGCCGCGCGGTCTCGATGCCGCCGGCCCCATTCTCCAGCCGCTCCTTGGCAATCATCCGACCGCGAAACAGGGCCTGTTTGAGGATCTCCAGCGCGCGGCGGCGCTGCTCGGCCTCATCGCCCGCCGCATCCAGGGCTGCGGCCGACAACTGCGCCCGCAGCCGCACCCCATCGACGACATATTCCAGGCGGGTGGGTTTGAGACGAGGGGGCATGGGCTCTGGGGGCTGTGGCGGCGCATTACAGCATATAGGCTCTCAGCCTTCGCCCGTCAGGTCGAGGGGTTTGGGCGCGCTATCTGGTTCGGATGCAGCCCCTAGTCAGGCTGCTTGGCGCGACGCGGCTTGGGCAGCCCCTTGGCGGCGTCCTTCAGGGCGGCATAATCCTCGTCGGCTCGCTGCTTGGCTTCAGCGCGGCGCTGCTCGGAGAAGCGTTGGTATTGCGTCTTGGCGTGCTGGTCGGCGCTCTCCTTAGAGACGGGACCACCGCCGCCCAGCACCAGACGGCCGAGTTGCCGAAGATTGCGGTCGAGGATTTCGCTCGCCTGCCCCATGGTCGTGAGCCGGCCGAGGTCGAGCTGATCTTCGAATATGCTCAGCAGGATGTCGGTGAGCCGGTTCAGCTCTTTGATCTCTGGCGGCCGGAGGAAGTTTTTCGCGACCGTCACATCGTTTGAACGGACATGGTCGCCCGACCACGCCTGAAGGCCCATATTGTCCTCCAAGGCGTTAGCGCGGGATTTGATGACCTGCGCCGGCGTCAGGTTGGTCACCGCGTAACAGAGCTTGGCCTGGGTGTTCCGATAGAACTCGCGCCATGAGTCCGACTTTGGATCGTAGTCCTGGCACATGGCGCAGATGTTGCGAATCTCCGCGTAGAGGTTCGCTTCTGCGCTTCGGATGTCGCGGATGATCTCGCGCAGTTCCGCCGCGCGGTCCTGCTCGGCGGGATTCTTCAGCCGCTCCACGTCGACCACGAAGCCCTTCGTGGCAAAGCGGACCAGCACGTCCGTCGCCCACCGCCGAAAGAGCGTGGCCTGCGCGGAGCTTACCCGGTAGCCCACCGAAATGATGACATCGAGGCTGTAGAGCGAGACCGGCTTCGTCGAGTGAGCAATGTGCACGCTTTGCACATTGCTCTCCTGTGGCAACTCACCCTCTCCGAAGATATTCCCGATGTGCCGGGCGATGACCGAAACGTCGCGGCCGAAGAGGTCAGCCATTTGCGCTCGGGTCATCCACAGCGCGTCACCCTCATAGCGCAGCTCGATCCGAACGCCCTTCTCCGTTCCGTAGACGAGGAAGCGGTCGCCGGTATCGGCGTCTTCGAAGAGTTGCACGGGCTCATCGCCCGACGGGTCAGGTCTCGACATGGAGTAAGGTCTCGGCGACTTTACGGGCGAGAACGATAGTAGAACATCGTCCCCCGTCTGGGCAATGGCGCTATCGTTTGCCAGGTCAGCGCCGACCCGCAAGACCAGCCGAGACCATCCTTCACAGACAGTCACAGAGCCAGCGTTCGGGCCGTTCCGACCAGCCTCAGCCCGGCCCTGCGCCGCAGACGGGACAAGTCAGGTCGCCGCCAGTGTGCACCGTGCGGGCCTCGGCGACCCCCTCCAGCGCTGCGTCCGACAACTGCGCCCGCAGCCGCACCCCATCGACGACATATCCCAGGCGGGTCGGTTTGAGACGAGGGGGCATGGGCTCTGGGGGCTGTGGCGGGGCAGGTACAGCAGATAGGGGATTGGCGTGGGCGCGTCAGGTCGAGGCTTGGGGGGTAAGCCCCTAGCCCGCTAGCGTGGCATTGCTGGCCGCTTTTGTGCGCTGAAGACGTTGGCGCCCAAAGCGGCGTTGGGCCGAGTTTGCGACAGTTCCACACTCCATCCTCGGAAATTTCGCACAATACCCATGTTGCCCATGAAGGCTGCGGGTTGAAATCCTACGTCAGTAACAACCCAAGGGGAGAAGGCCGAAGGCGCGCCCAATGCACTCGCTGCGTCATCTCTGGCGCCAGTTTCCGAAACAAGGGGATCAAACTGGCAAACGATCTTTCGTTGCCAAGGACCCCTCCCCCAAGATCGGTGATGGCTCGTCGGAATCATTATTTTCATTACGTGGGGACCGACCGTCACCGTCTTTGCTGCGGTTCTGCGAACTACTGAGGTGTGGATCGATGCGACGTGTGCCGCGAGCTGAAGCTCGTTTAACCGTTGTAAAATCGGCGCTTCTGAGCGGGCTTCATCTATCGTCGCACGAGTTGGGATGGTGCCTATCATCGCCTCCCGCCCAGCTTTGTCTGTCGATGGCCGCATCGTCATCATAGGGGCCTTCAGTGTCCCCTCGGCTCCATCGAAGGCAATTAGGAGAGGGGTGAACCGATTGCGGTAGTATCTGTACCCGACGGCCATGATCTCGACCTGATCACCACCCGGAGTCGCTCGGAGCCGATTCCTAAGCCCAAATAGAATTTGATTAATCCGCTTTCGGCCAGGGCGTTGGCCGCCCACCATGGGTATGCCCCCGGAGTCGTCCGCAACTATAGGCGCACCCCATAGCTCTTGGGCAAGCCATTGGTCAGTTGGGATTCGATCCAAATAGGCCACACCAGTGTATCCGAATACAAGAACGCAATCCGAACTAATAAAAATCACCGACTTATTAGACGAGGGATCAAATATTCTGGTTGGGTGCCCGCGCCGGCTGACGGTGATCATGCGGTCGCTGACCATCACAGCAAAGTAGCGCGACGCCGTTGCGATCACCAATGTCACAGTGGCAACCCCGATCCATGCACCAGCGCCCACTGAAAATGCGAACTGGATTCAAATTCCAGTCTAGGCCCTAAGATGTCGACACTGAAGCCTCTTGCTGCTTTCTCGGCCACTTTCTGAGGTGGATATCGCGCAGCTCCCCCTAGCCTCGCTGCCCCCTACACACCACACACCCCGGATCAGCGCCAATCCGCACCGTCCGCGTCTCTGCGGCCAGGCCGTCATGGATCAGCAGCCGGCCCTCCAGCGCCGCCCCCGCCCCCGAGATCACCTTGATCGCCTCCAGGGCCATCATGGAGCCGATGACGCCGGCGAGCGCGCAGATGAAGCCGACGGCGGCGCAGGTTTCGGCGTCGGGGGGATGGCCGGGAGCAGGCGCTGTTCGAAGGTCTGGCTGATGAGGATGTCAGCCCGGCCTGTCTAGCGGTCGTTGACTAAGGCCAAGCTATCCATTTGAACTTAGGCGAGCATCAGCTCGCAAGACGCGCGAAGGTTGGGTGGCTGATGGACATTCTGCGCACGGCCCGTTTCTCGACGCGGTTCGCGGTCACCTCCGCTGCGACACCAGAAAGGCACTGATGTCTTGGCTCCTTCTTTTCTTGCTGATGGCGACGCCGGAGACCATGACAACGGAAGCGCCGATGGCGGCGCCTGCCCATGATCAGCCCGGTCAGGTGGTTCTGATCTGCACAGTGGTTGCCAACGCTAAGCTTGATGACTGCACCGTCCAGAGCGAAAGCCCGGCTGGCGCTGGATTCGGCGAAAAGGCGATAAGGGCGTCAAAGGAAATGAGGTTCAGGGGACCGGTCGGTGCCAGAGTGAAGATTCCTATGACCTTTCGTCCCCCGGAATCAGAGGACTCGGAGCGATAGGCTGAACGCCTACCTCCCCGCCCCCACACACCGCACACCCCGGATCAGCCCCAATCCGCACCGTCCGCGTCTCCGCGGCCAGGCCGTCATAGATCAGCAGCCGGCCCTCCAGCGCCGCCCCCGCCCCGGTGATGACCTTGATCGCTTCCAGCGCCATCATGGCGCCGATGACGCCGGCCAGGGCGCCGATGACGCCGACGGCGGCGCAGGTCTCGGCGTCGGGGGGGATGGCCGGCACCAGGCACTGGTAGCAGGGCTGGCCTTTGAACACGCCGACCTGGCCGGTCCAGCGGCCGAGGGCGCCGGAGACCAGGGGCTTGGCGTGGGCCACGCAGGCGGCGTTGACCGCAAAGCGGGTGGCGAAGTCGTCGGTGCCGTCCAGCACCAGGTCGGCGCCGGCGATCAGGGGCCCGGCGTTGGCGCTGTCGAGGGCCAGGCGCACAGGGTTGATCTTCACATGCGGGTTGAGGGCGGACAGCTGGGCTGCGGCGGCCTCCACCTTGGGCGTGCCCACGTCTGCGGGGCGATAGATCACCTGGCGTTGCAGGTTGGAGAGGTCAGCGGCGTCGGGGTCCACCAGGGTGATCTGGCCGACGCCGGCAGCGGCCAGATAAAGCGCAGCGGGCGCGCCCAGGCCGCCGGCGCCAATGATGAGCACATGGGCGGCCTTCAGCTTCTGCTGGCCCGGCCCGCCCACTTCCCGCAGCACCAGATGGCGGGCGTAGCGCTCAACCTCGGCGTCGGAAAATTCCATGGCGCTTGACCTCACCTGCCCTGGTCGCCACATCCCGGCGGATGTCGCAGACAAATCCCAACTTCCCCGACTGGCACGGCACGACCATCCTGGCGGTGCGCAAGGATGGCCAGACCGTCATCGCCGGCGACGGTCAGGTCTCCATGGGCCAGACCGTGGTCAAGGGCAACGCCCGCAAGGTCCGCACCCTGGCCGGCGGTCGCGTCCTGGCCGGGTTCGCCGGGGCCACGGCGGATGCCTTCACCCTGATCGAGCGGCTTGAGACCAAGCTCGAACAGTACCCCGAACACCTGGCGCGGGCCTGTGTGGACCTGGCCAAGGACTGGCGCACCGACCGCTACCTGCGCAAGCTCGAAGCCATGCTGCTGGTGGCCGACAGGTCCGCCATCTACACGGTCACCGGGGTCGGCGACGTGCTGGAGCCGGAAAGCGGCGTGGCGGCCATCGGGTCTGGCGGCAACTATGCCCTGGCGGCTGGCCTTGCCCTGATGGACTCAGGCCTCACCGCCGAGGAGGTGGCCCGCAAGGCCATGGGCATCGCCGCGCGCATCTGCGTCTACACCAATGGCGAGCTGACGGTGGAGCGCCTTTAGGGCGCTGATCAGGCTCAAACCTTGTGAACCCATGACAGACTTCTCCCCCCGCGAGATCGTTTCCGAACTCGACCGCTTCATCGTCGGCCAGCAGGACGCCAAGAAGGCCGTGGCCGTGGCCCTGCGCAACCGCTGGCGGCGCCGTCGCGTGCCTGAGGCCCTGCGCGACGAGGTGACGCCCAAGAATATCCTGATGATCGGCCCCACCGGCGTCGGCAAGACCGAGATCGCCCGGCGGCTGGCCAAGCTCGCCAACGCGCCGTTCCTCAAGGTCGAGGCCACCAAGTTCACCGAAGTGGGCTATGTCGGCCGCGATGTGGACCAGATCGTGCGGGATCTGGTGGAGAGCGCCATCGCCATGGTCCGCGACAAGCGCCGCGCCGCCGTCGCCGCACGGGCCGAGGCGTCGGCCGAGGAGCGCCTGCTGGACGCGCTCACCGGCCCCGGCTCCACGGCGGCCCGCGAGAGCTTCCGCAAGAAGCTGCGGGCCGGCGAGCTGGACGACAAGGAGGTCGAGCTGACCCTGGCGGAGTCCGGCGGCATGCCCCTGTTCGACGTGCCGGGCCAGCCCGCAGGGTCCATGGGGGTGCTGAACCTCTCCGACATCATGGGCAAGGCCTTTGGCCAGGGCCGCACCAAGACCCACAAGACCACCGTGATCGGCGCCTGGGCGCCGCTGATCGCCGAGGAAAGCGACAAGCTGCTGGACCAGGAGGCCTTGACCCAGGAGGCCCTGCATCTGGCCGAGAACGACGGCATCGTCTTCCTCGATGAGATCGACAAGGTGGCCAGCCGGTCGGACCGGGCTGGTGCCGATGTGAGCCGCGAAGGGGTGCAGCGCGACCTCTTACCCTTGATCGAGGGGACCACGGTGTCCACCAAGTACGGGCCGGTGAAGACCGACCACATCCTGTTCATCGCCTCGGGCGCCTTCCATGTGGCCAAGCCCTCGGACCTCTTACCCGAACTGCAGGGCCGCCTGCCGATCCGGGTGGAGCTGAAAGCGCTGACGCGGGATGACCTGCGCCGCATCCTCACCGAGCCCGAGGCCAATCTGATCCGTCAGAACCAGGCGCTGCTGGCCACCGAGGGGGTGACGCTGACCTTCACCGAGGAAGCCATCGATGCCCTGGCCGATTCGGCTGTGGCCGTGAACGGCTCCCTGGAGAATATCGGCGCCCGACGCCTGCAGACGGTGATGGAAAAGGTGCTGGAGGAGATCAGCTTCACCGCCGCCGACAAGGATGGCGAGACGCTCACCGTCGACGCCGACTATGTCCGCGAGCGCCTGGGCGGCCTGACCGGGGACACCGACCTGTCGCGCTACATCCTCTAGGGCTCAGCCCTTAGGTAGAATGGGGCGGCGGATAGGCGTGCCGGACCCCTTGCGGGTCCTCGACCTCGTATGCGCCGTCGGCCCCTTCGATATAGGCCGGGCCGATGGGCGACTTGCCGTAGCCCCCGGGGATGTCCAGCACATAGGTCGGCTGGCAGAGGCCCGAATAGTCGCCGCGTAAGCTGCGCATCAGGGCCTGGCCTTCTGAGATCGGCACCCTTAAGTGGCTGGTGCCCGGCGCGAGATCCCCCTGGTGCAGATAGTAGGGCTTGATGCGGGTTTCGACGAAGCCGCGCATCAGGGCACCCAGGACCGCCGCATCGTCATTGATCCCGCGCAGCAGCACGCTCTGGCTGACCATGGCGATCCCTGCGTCGATCATCTTGGCGCAAGCCGCGCGGGCCTGCGGCGTCAGCTCATCGGGGTGGTTGGCGTGCAGGGCCACATAGACCGCCTTGCCGGGCGCGCTCAGGGCCGCGACCAGCTCGTCGGTCACCGCGGCTGGATCGACCACCGGCAGGCGGGTGTGGAAGCGCACCACCTTCACATGGTCGATGGCGGAAAGGCCGGCCATAAGCTCAGAGAGCCTTCGCGGCGACAGCACCAGGGGATCGCCGCCGGTGACGATGACCTCCCAGATCTCCCTGTGGTCGGCCAGATAGGCGAGCGCGTCGGCCAGTTCGGCGGGCGTCAGGGCGCCTTCGCCCCCTGGCCCCACCATCTCCCGGCGGAAGCAGAAGCGGCAATAGACCGCGCAGACATGGGTGATCTTCAGAAGCGCCCGGTCGCCATACCGATGGACGATCCCCTTGACCGGCATATGGGCGTGATCGCCGATGGGATCGGCCCGCTCCTCGGGCTGGATGTCCAACTCGGCGGGGTCCGGCAGGTACTGGCGGGAAAGCCCCGGCCCACCCTTGGCGATCTGCTGGGCCAGATAGGGGGTGATGGCCACGGCGTAGCGGGCGGCCACAGCCTCCAGGGGGGCAATGTCGGCAGGCGCAATCAGCCCGGCCTCGGCCAGGGCCGAGGGCGTGCGCAGGGTCTTGGTGGCCGGGCTCGTCATCGGCGGCATATGGCTGAGATGGGGCCGGCCTGCAATGGAAGCCCCCTGTCAGACCTGCGCCACCGGGGTCCAGATCACCTGTTCGATCCGCTGGGCGCCCGACGCCAGCATCACCAGACGGTCAAAGCCAAGCGCCGCCCCACTGGCGGGTGGCATGTGGGTCAGTGCCGCCAGAAAGTCTTCGTCGATGGGATAGCGCTCCCCATAGACCCTGGCCTTCTCGTCCATCTCGGCGTCGAAGCGGCGGCGCTGTTCGGCAGGGTCGGTGAGCTCGCCAAAGGCGTTGGCCAGCTCCACCCCGCAGGCATAGAGCTCGAAGCGTTCGGCCACCCGAGGATCGCTGGCCTTGGGGCGGGCCAGTGCGGCCTCGGCGGTGGGATATTCACAGAGGATGGTGGGCCGGCCAAAGCCCAGGTTGGGCTCCACCTTCTCCACCATGATCCGGCTGAAGATATCGGCCCAGGTGTCGTCGGCCGCCACCCGGATGCCTGCCTCGGCTGCCACGGCCGCCAGGGCCGCCCGATCGGTGGTTCCGTCCTCGCCCACCGTGGCCAGGAGGTCGATGCCGGCGAAGCGCGCATAAGCCTGGGCCACGCTCACCCTTTCTGGCTCGGCGAAGGGATCCGCCACAGCGCCCCGCCAGGTCAGCGTCCGGGTGTCCAGGGTCTGGGCTGCCAGGGCCAGCAGTCGGGCGCAGTCCTCCATCAGGGTCTCGTAAGCAGCGTGCGTCCGGTACCATTCCAGCAGGGTGAACTCCGGATGGTGCAGGGGTCCACGCTCCCGGTTGCGCCACACCCGGGCCAGGTCGAAGATCTTCGTCTCCCCAGCCGCCAGCAGCTTCTTAGCCGCGAATTCCGGGGAGGTGTGCAGGTGCATGGCGCTGCGCTGTCCATCGGGCCCGATGGCCTCTGTGGAAAAGGCGTGCAGGTGGGCCTCATTGCCCGGGGAGACCTGCAGGGCGGCGGCCTCTACCTCGGTGAAACCCTGGTCCTCGAACCAGCGGCGCACGGCCTTGGTGATGGCGCTACGGGCGGTCAGGAAGGGCCGGCGATCCTGGTGCGCGCCCTTGTCCCACCAGGGTGTGGTCGTCTGCGTCATGGGAGAAGCTGTCCGGGGGAAGGGGAAAATGGGCGCAGACGCTGGCGAAAACGCCTGCGATCCTATAGGTGCCCGTGAACCTTTAGAGGTTTTGAGATCAAGCGGGCCCCTGCCGGCCCGACCAGGTTTGAGGAAGACATCACGTGAAGGTCGCCGCCAGCTCGCTCCGCAAGGGTAATGTCGTCGATATGGACGGCAAGCTCTACGTGGTCCTGACCGTCGAGAACATCCATCCCGGCAAGGGCACGCCGGTGACCCAGCTGAACATGCGCCGCATCTCCGATGGGGTGAAGGTGTCCGAACGCTATCGCACCACCGAGCAGGTGGAGCGGGCCTTTGTGGAGGAGCGGGAGCACACCTACCTCTACAATGACGGCGAGGGCTATCACTTCATGAACCCGGAGAACTACGACCAGCTCGTGGCCCCGGAAGACGTGATCGGCGACGCCAAGGTCTATCTGCAGGACGGCATGAAGGTGCAGCTTTCCACCCATGAGGGGGTGCCGATCGCCATCTCCCTGCCGTCTCGGGTGACGGTGGAGATCACCGACACCGAGCCGGCGATGAAGGGCCAGACGGCCTCATCCTCCTACAAGCCGGCCATGACCGATGTGGGACTGCGGGTCATGATCCCCCCCTACATCACCGCGGGCACCCGCATCGTCGTCCTCACCGAGGACGGCTCCTATGTGGAACGCGCCAAGGACTAAGCCGCCGCCTTCGCGCCCGCCGCCGGCTACTGCGCCGGCAGGGCCAGGGTGGGCAGGGTGAACTGTTCCAGGGCGTCGAAGGGGCGCCTGGAAAAGCCCTGGCGCACACCGGTCTCGGCGCCGAACTCCAGCAGCTGGTCCTCCACCGGGCTATAGGCGGGCCAGGGCTGGCCCTCGCACTGCGGGGTTCCCGTCCGGGCAAAGGCGACCCAGCAGCCGTGCATCAGCCGGGCCATGGCCCGATCTTCTGCCCCGACCATGCTCTCAGGGGTGCGGCGGCCCCAGTACTCGAACACATACTGGATCTCGGCGGCGTGGTGGGCCCGGCTCAGCATTCCCCGGAACCGCTCGCCCACATAGGAGAAGTGGTAGAGATAGGCCGGGGCGCCACCGGACGCCTGGCTAGCGACCCAGCGGGCCGGGGCACCGAACACCCGGTCGGTGAACACCGCCCGGCCAAAGGCCTCGTCACCCTCACCTGCGGCATCTGGATAGAAGGCCCTGGCCATGGGGGGCAGGCCAGCGGCGAACCGCGCCCCGCCGCCGGGTCCGCCGAGCAGGCTGTCCTCGCCATTGTTCCAGCCGATGATCAGCGGCACATCGGCGGCCTGGCCGGCGGCGAAAGCCTGGCTTGCGGTCCGGGGCAGGAGGCGGCCATCGGGGAAGGGGCCGAAGTCCCCCTCGACCGTCTTGATCAGGCTATCGACGGGGACGGCCCGCAACTGGGCCACTGTGGCCCTGGGGGGCAGGCCGAGCTTTTCACCGGCGGCGACGCCGATCTTTTCCTGGGCCGCCAGATTGTCTGGCTCAAACCAGCCGCCCCCGGACTGGACGATAGCTTTGTGGAACAGGCCCTTGGCCTCTGGGGTGGCGAGGATCGCCAGGGTGCTCATGCCGCCGGCGGATTCGCCAAACACCGTCACATTGTTCGGATCGCCCCCAAAGGCGGCGATATTGCGCTGGACCCACTTCAGGGCCGCGATCTGGTCCATCAGACCATAGGACCCCAGCGGCGCTTTGGCCCCGGCCGCCTTGGTCAAGGCGGGGTGGGCGAAGTAGCCCAGGGGGCCAAGCCGGTAATTGATGCTCACCAGCACCACCCCGTCCCGGGCGAAGTTCTGACCGTCATAGACCCAGCCGGCGCCGGTACGGTGCGAGCCCCCATGGATCCAGACCATGACCGGGGCGGGTTTGGCCCCGGGGCTCGACAGGGGGGCGAAGACGTTGAGCTGCAGGCAGTCCTCGCTCATGGGGCCATTGGCGCCACCGGCATTGGGGGCACCGTCCTCGCGCATGGGCTGGGGACAGGAGGGGCCCGCGGCCACCGCCGGCCGGGTCCCACTCCAGGGGGCGGGCGCCTGGGGCGGGGCCCAGCGCAGCGCCCCTACCGGGGCGGCGGCGAAGGGGATATTACGGAAGATCTGTGCCCGCGCGGTGGCTTCCCCGGCCAGGACCCCGCTCTCGACGGTGGCCCGCACCGTCTCGGCGCCGGCCGGCGTCCCCAGGAGCGCGATGGCCGCCGCTACAACCCAAGCTCGCATGGTCAAGATTCCCTCCCTGTCCGGGAGGGGAGGAAACGGGGCGGCGGCGGCGGGGTCAAGGGGGTTGAGTTTCGGAGGGTCTTAGACCCCGACCGCCTTGCGCAGGAGGTCGTTGATCCGGCTCTGCCAACCTGGTCCCGTGGCCCGGAGCTGGTCCAGAAGGTCGCTGTCCAGACGCAGGGTCACCTGGCGCTTCGGATTGTCCAGCGGTGGGCGTCCGCGTTTCGTCAGGGTGCCGGAGGCTGGGCGCAGAATCCGGTCACCGTCTCGCAATTCGGCCCGCGACAGAACCTCATCGGACCATTCGACCGCCTCGTCCGGATCCGTCCAGCCAGGGGGCGTAACGTCGCTGCTCGCGGTCATTGCATTTCCTCATTGAGATGACATGGCGCGCCTCGATCCGAGGCGTCCAGACCACCATCACCATTCGTCCCTTCAGCCAGCCGATGCTTTGAAAGCGTGGCTCTCCATAATCTTGCCGGTCATCTCTCAGGGTCAGGTGTCGGCCGGCGAAGACCTGATGGGCGTCGGCAAAGTCCAGACCCCGGTGAGTTAGGGTGTCGGCTCGCTTACCTTCGTCGAAGCTGATCTCCATCCAGCGACCCCAAAAATGTAGTTACAATAATTCTGCGGTCAAGGGTTCTGGAGCTGTAGAAACAGGCGCGCCCGCCCTCAATGAAAGTCCCGGCTGCGGATCAGGCGGCCGGTGACCTTAGAGCCGACGCCGATCTCGGCCCGGTCTTCGCGCAGGCGGGAGAGCTGGGGGGTCAGGTCCTCGAAGCGTTCGGCAACCACATGGATCACCTCACCGGCCTTCTGCAGCCGGCCATGGACCAGCAGGAAGGCCGAGGTCATCACCAGGCGGCGGTGGGCCTCGAAGGCGTCCTTCCAGATCACCAGATTGGCCGGCCCGGTTTCGTCCTCCAGGGTGACGAAGGTGACCCCCTTGGCTGTGCCGGGCCGCTGGCGGACCAGGACGAGGCCGGCCACACAGACCTTGGCGCCATGTCGCAGGGCGGGAAGCTGGGCGGCGGGAACCGCGTCCTGCTCGGTAAGCCTGCGGCGGAAGAAGCCGCAGGGATGGGCCTTCAGGGACAGGCGCGTGGTCCGGTAATCCTCGGCCACCTGGTGGGGCAGGCTCATGAGGGGCAGGTCGGCCTGGATCTCTGACGCCCCCATGCCCCCCCTGTTGGCGAACAGGGGGGCTGTGTCCTCCACCCGGCCCTCGCCCACCAGCCCCTTGGCCAGCCACAGGGCTGCGCGCCGGTCGAGGCCAAGCGACCGGCAGGCGTCGGCCTCGGCCAGCAGCTCCAGGGACCGCTGCGACAGGCGAGCCTGACGGGCCAGCTGCGGCAGGGTGTCGGCACCGGCCGCCCGGGCCTCGATCAGTCGGTCCATCTCCTCGCGGTTCAGGCCCTTGATCATCCGCAGGCCCAGGCGCACGGCCTTCAGCCGCCCCGCCGCGTCCGGAGTCTCGAGCGTGCAGTCCCAGGCGCTGGCCAGAATGTCGGGGCCGCGCACCTCCACCCCGTGGTCACGGGCGTCCCGGACCAGCTGGGCGGGCTGGTAGAAGCCCATGGGCTGGCTGTTGAGCAGGGCGGCGCAGAACACGTCGGGCCAGCGCTGCTTGACCCAGGCCGAGGCGTAGACCAGCAGGGCGAAGCTGATGGCGTGGCTTTCGGGAAAGCCATAGGCGCCGAAGCCCTCGATCTGGGCGAAGCAGCGCCTGGCGAAATCGGGGTCATAGCCCCGGGCGACCATGCCCTCGATGAACTTGACCCCATAGTCCCCCACATTGCCGTGGTGGCGGAAGGTGGCCATGGCCCGGCGCAGGCCGTTGGCCTCGGCGTCGGTGAACTTGGCCGCCTCGATGGCCAGGCGCATGGCCTGCTCCTGGAACAGCGGCACACCGAGCGTCTTGCCCAGCACCTGTTTCAGCTCATCGGCCGGCCCGTGGTCGGGATGGGGGGCGGGGAAGTGTACCGGGTCCTTGCCTTCGCGCCGGCGCAGATAGGGGTGGACCATGTCGCCCTGGATCGGGCCTGGCCGCACGATGGCCACCTCGATCACCAGGTCATAGAACCTGCGGGGCTTCAGGCGGGGCAGCATGGACATCTGGGCCCGGCTCTCCACCTGGAAGACACCGACGGAATCGGCCCGGCTCAGCATGTCATAGACCGCCGGGTCCTCCTGGGGGATGTCGGCCAGGTCGTGCAGGTGCTGGCCATGGTCGGCCCGCAGCATGGCGAGGCTCTTGCGCAGGGCGCTCAGCATGCCCAGCGCCAGGACATCGACCTTCATCAGGCCGAGCGCGTCGATGTCGTCCTTGTCCCATTCGATGAAGGTGCGGTCCTTCATGGCCCCGTTACCGATGGGCACGGTCTCGTCCAGCCGCCGCTTGGTGAGGATGAAGCCCCCTACATGCTGCGACAGGTGACGGGGAAAGCCGATCAGCTGGGTCGCCAGGGTGGTGGCCCTGCGGATCTGGGGGTTGTCCGGATCAAGGCCGGTCTGGCGGATATGGTCGTCGGGCGTGCCGGTTCCGTAGCTGCCCCAGACCGTGCCGGCCAGGGCCGCGGTCACGTCCTCGGTGAGGCCCAGCGCCTTGCCCACCTGGCGGATGGCCATGCGGGGGCGATAGTGGATGACGGTGGCGCAGATCGCCGCCCGGTCGCGGCCATAGCGGCCATAGACATACTGCATCACCTCCTCGCGGCGCTCGTGCTCGAAATCCACGTCGATGTCCGGGGGCTCGCCGCGCTCTTCGGAGATGAAGCGGGAAAACAGCAGGTCCTGGTCGGGCTTGGTGGGGTCCACCGCCGTGACGCCCAGACAGAAGCAGACGCAGGAATTGGCCGCAGACCCTCGCCCCTGGCAGAGGATGCCCTGAGCCCTGGCCCAGGCGACGATGTCGTGGACGGTGAGGAAATAGTTGGCGTAGTCCAGCCGCTCGATCAGATCGAGCTCGTGGTTCAAGAGCTTGCGGACCTTGTCCGGCACGCCCCGGCGGTAGCGCTGAGAAGCCCCGCGCCAGGTGATGTCGCGCAGGTGGGCGATGGGGGTCTTGCCCACAGGCACGGGCTCGTCGGGATATTCATAGCGCAGCTCTGACAGGTCGAAACCAATCAGGCCGGCGACGGCCACCGACTGTTCCAGGGCCTCTGGGAAGCGGGCAAACAGCCGGGCCATCTCGGAGGGTGACTTCAGGTGCCGCTCGGCATTGGCCGCCAGGTGCCAGCCGGCCTGATCGATGGTGGTCTTTTCAGCGATGCAGGTCAGCACGTCCTGCAGGGGACGCCGCTCTGGCCCGTGATAGAGCACGTCATTGACTGCGGTCATGGGCGCGCCGCTGGCCTTGGCCAGGGCCTGCAGATGGGCCAGCCGGGGCAGGTCGCGGGCCCCATAGCTCCGGGCGGCCGCCAGCCAGACCTGGCCCTGGAAGTCGCCGGCGATCCTGGCCAGGGCCTGAGCGAAGGTCTCGTCCAGCTGGGTGGGCGGCACGGCCAGCACCATCTGGCCCTTCGCATGGGCGGCGAAGTCCTCGTAGAAGAGCTCGCAGCTCCCCTTCCTCGCCCGCCGTTGGCCGAGCGTCAGCAGGCGGGTCAGGCGGCCATAGGCTTCCCGGTCCTTGGGGTAGCAGACCAGGCTCGGCGTCCCGTCGGCGAAGTCCAGCCGGGCGCCGGTCAGAACCTTGATGTTGCGCTCGCGCCCGGCGCTCCAGGCCCGCACCACGCCGGACAGGCTGTTGCGGTCGCAGACGCCTATGGCCGAAATCCCCAAAGCCTCGGCGGTGGCCACCAGCTCCCAGGGGTGGGAGGCACCCCGCAGGAAGGAGAAGTTGCTGGCCGCCATCAGCTCGGCATAGGCGGGCATGTCAGCTCAGATCGGTGAATGGATTGTGAGCGACTTCCCAGAGGTTGCCCTCGGGGTCGGCGAAGTAACCGGAATAGCCGCCCCAAAAGACCTCATGGGGCGGTTTGATCTCCTGGGCTCCAACGCTCAGCGCATGAGCAAAGACGCTGTCCACCTCGGTGCGAGAGGGCGCGTTGTGAGACAGGACCACGCCTGAAAAACCAGAGCCCTCTGGAGAAACGCCTGCGTCCTCAGCAGAGGCCTCGCGAGGGAACAGGGCCAGCCAGCTGCCCTCCAGGGCGAACATGCAGAAGTCTTCCCCCTCCTGGAAGTTGTGGGTCGGGAAGCCTAGCCCGTCTCGATAGAAGGTCAGCATCCGCGGGAAGTCGCGAACCGCCAGGGTGATCAGTGAAATCTTGGGTTTCATCAGGTCCTCGTGTCTGAGTGTGAGGGTCAGGGAAAAAGGCCGTGCAGCCACCACCTGGCCGGGGCGCCCGCCGCATAGAGGCCTGAGCGGAAGATCCAGAACCGGCCGCCGTCCTGGTCCTCCACCCGGTAATAGTCCCGCACATGGGTTGTGGAGGCGGCTTCGATGGGCACCTTCCACCATTCCTCGGCGATCCGCTCGGGCCCCTCGGCCAGGCGCACCCGGTGCAGCCGGCCCCGCCAGCGGAACTGCACCGGCGGGTCGTCGGGGACGGGCGCTGTCGCCTCAATGGGCTCGGGCCGGCGAAACAGGCGGATGGGCCTTGGCCGCGCCGGGTCCCAGCGGGCTGGCGTCTCAGGGGAAAAGGGCGCGCGCCGGGCCACCGCCCGCTCAGGCACATGGCTTTCCACCGCCTGGCTGGTCCAGACGCGTTCGGTCCCCAAGCGGTTGGCCAGGCGGTCCACCAAAGGCGCGATCTCCACAGAGCTCTGGCCCACAGGCTCCCGGGCCAGGGCCGCCTGGCGGGCGCTTAAGGTTTCCACCTCGAAGGCCGCGAGCGTCACCTGCTCCACCCCAAAGCCCGGATCCACCTGGTCGAGCCTCGGCAGGAAGAGGCGGGTGATCCGAGCAGCCTCCCGGGCGCCCACGGCCAGGCCCACCTCCACGGTCTGGGGGCGACCATCCACCCGGTGATAGGCGAGCTCGAAGCGCCGGGCGCCCTGGCCCTCGGCGCTCAGCCGGGCGCAGAGGCGTTCGACGATGTCGCCGCACACCCGGGCCAGATCCTCTGGCGTGCTGATGGGCTCGGCGAGGGCCAGGCGGTCAAACCAGGGATTGGGGGGCCTGCGAAAGGTCAGGGCCTCGGGCGCCTCGCCCATCGCCTGATCCAGGCGGGTGATCAGCTCCAGGCCAAACCGCCGGGCCAGCTGGCTGCGGGGCAGGCGGCGGACCTCTGCGATCCTGCGCAGGCCCAGGCGCTCCAGCTGGGCGCAGGCGGCCGCAGAAATCCTCAGGGCGCTGGGGGGCAGATGGTCCAGCAGCTCGCCCTGCCGGCTAGGCGGGCAAAGGCTGGCCCCGTCCCCATGGCGGGCCAGGGCCCAGGCGGCGCCCGGCGTATCGGCCACGCCGCAGACCACCGGCAAGCCGTTGCGGGCCAGACGCCGGCGAAAGTCGGCCACCAGGGCGGCCTCGCCCCCCCACAGATGGGCCAGCCCCGTCACGTCCAGGAACAGGCCGTCGGGGGGATCGGGCGCGACGGCCGGCGAAAACCGCACGCACCAGTCCACCAGGGCCAGCAGGGCCTGGGCGTCGGCCTCGGGCTCGGCCTCGGCGGTGACGAGGTTCGGAACATAGGCCAGGGCGTCGGCGGCCTTCTGGCCGGGAAACAGGCCCAGGGCCGCAGCCGCCCGATCCACAGCCGCCAGCCGGCGGGTTCCGCGGCTCGTCTCCACCAGGGCCAGGGGCGCCTCAGGCGCGGCGGCGGACGGCACCGTCGCCCCTGACGGGGAAGGGGATGGCGGGGCTTGCGGGGCGGGCGGGTTGCGCCGGTGCCAGTTGTCGATCGCCCAGCTCGGCGACCAGGCGCAGAGGATGCGCGTCATCCTGGATCTCCGTGTCTGAATAGGCCCCGGGACTTTCGAACAGCCAGGTGCCGGGACGCCCGCCGCGACAGCGCTCCAGGGTCGCCCGCCAGCGGGGCGCTCCCAGGCCAGGCCGCCCGGCTGCGGGCGCGCTAGGTGCCGAGGCGATGGACCAGCGGGTGGCCGCCGCCGATCCGCCTGCCGTCCCCTTCGCTCCGCCGCCAAAGGGCCGGCGGATGATCAGAAAGCCGGTGGCCTGCCCCTTTTCGCAGGCCAACTGCAGCCGGCGGCCCGCCGTCAGGTCGCAGGCGTCGGCCTCCACCACCACCGCCCCCACCCCGGACGCCCCCAGGGCGTCCTCGGCTGCAGCCAGGGCCTGGGCCTCGTCCCGGACCCAGACCTCGACCAGCCCGCCTGCGGGAAAACCCAGCCCCGCCAGGCCGGGCGGGTGCAGGTCGTCCCGCCGGGCGATCCAGACCGCTGGCCCCATCTTCAGCAGTGGCCGCGCCAGCAGGGCGACGAAGGCGGCCGGCGCCGCAGCCGTCTCGGCCTCCATGCCTTCGCCCCCCACCTCATGCCAGCGGTGCAGGGGCAGGCCCCGGCCGCCGGGGAAGCAGCGGTCGATGCGCGGATCGCCGAAGGCGAGCGACGGAGTCTCTCCCCGCCCGCCGGTCTCCAGGGCGGCGATCTTCGCCCGTACGGCGTCCAGAGCGCGTTCGGTCACGGCGGAACCTGACATCCTCCTCATCCCTTTGTTCTACTTTTGTTCTAGTCCGGAGTCCGCCAGAGTCAATCAACCCAGAATGAGTCACAGGCTTCCCCGCCCTCGCCAGGGCTGCCGAATCTGATACGCCCAGGGATCGTGTGGGCTGCTCCGGACCGAGAACCTGGGGCCTGCGTCTCGCGTTGCGTCCGAGAGACGCCGCATCGCCAGGAAGGGCGCGCAGATGTTGCGATGGATCATCAACCGGTGGCGGGGGCATGCGCCGATCCCCCAGCCCAACCCCGAGGCCTTGGAGCTACCCGTCTCGCAGGCCGGGGCGATCCCCTATCGGGTCACCAATAAGGGACTGTCGCTGCTGCTGGTCACCTCCCGGCGCACCGGGCGTTGGGTGTTTCCCAAGGGCGGGCTCATGAGCGGTCGCACGCCGTGGGCGTCCGCCGCTCAGGAGGCTCTGGAGGAGGCCGGCGTCGAGGGCGAGGTCGAGGACCAGCCGCTCGGCGTCTATGCCTCAGTCCGTATCCGGGGGGAGCGGCAGCAGCCTTTGGAGGTCACCCTCTATCTGCTGCGGGTCACCCGCCAGCTGGACCGCTGGCCTGAACGGGGCCAGCGCCGCCGCCAGTGGATGAGCCTGCCCGACGCCCTCGCCCGCCTGGGCGACCCAGGGCTGATCGAGGTGCTGGAACAGGCGGCCCCACGCCTTGCCGCCCTGGCCCCGCCTGCCAAGCGAGGCAAGGGGGGCGGAAAGGACAAGATCAAGGCGGGGCCATGATGATCCCGGCGAAGGGATTCAGAAGCGCAGGGTGCGCGCTTCCTTCACGTGGGGCAGGGCCTGGATGTTGGCCAGCAGGGCCTCGCTGGGCACCTGGTCGACGCCCACCAGGGCGATAGCGTCATCGCCGGCCGAGACCCGGCCAAGGTTGAAGGTGGCGATGTTGACGCCCGCCTCGGCCAGCATGACGCCCAGGGCACCGATAAAGCCCGGCTTATCCTCGTTGTTGACGTAGAGCATGGTCGGGCCGAAGGGGGCGTCCAGGTCCATGCCCTTGACCTCCACCACCCGGGGCGTACCGGCCAGGACGGAGCCTGCGAAGGAGCGCTTGCCCTTCTCGGTGGTGACGGTGATGCGGATCAGGCTTTCATAGATCGGCGAGTCTTCCTGGTGCGATTCCGAGAGCGTGATGCCACGCTCCTTGGCCACGGCCGGGGCCGAGACCATGTTGACCGCGTCGCCCAGCATCGGCCGCAGGACGCCGGCCAGCGCCGCAGCCGTCAGCGGCTTGGCATTCAGCTTGGAAACCTCGCCCTCATAGGCGATGTCGATGACGGCCACTCCGTAATCAACCATCTGACCCGCAAAGACCCCGAGCTTTCCGGCGAGCGCGATGAAGGGGGCCAGGCGCGGGGCCTCTTCAGCGGTCACCGAGGGCGAGTTCAGGGCATTGGTCACAGCGCCAGTGAGCAGATAGTCGCTCATCTGTTCGGCCACCTGCAGGGCGACATTTTCCTGGGCCTCGTTGGTCGAGGCACCCAGGTGCGGGGTGGCGATGAAGTTCTCGGCCCCGAACAGCACATTGGCCTTGGCCGGCTCCTCGACGAACACGTCAAAGGCTGCGCCGCCGATGTGCCCCTCGTCCAGCAGCTTGCGGAGCGCAGCTTCGTCCACCAGGCCGCCGCGGGCGCAGTTGATGATCTTCACGCCCTTCTTGGCCTTGGCGAGGTTTTCCGCCGACAGGATGTTGCGGGTCTTGTCGGTGAGCGGGGTGTGCAGGGTGATGAAGTCGGCCCGGGCCAGCAGCTCGTCCAGCTCGACCTTCTCGACGCCCAGCTCCACGGCGCGCTCCGGCGACAGGAAGGGGTCATAGGCCACCACCTTCATCTTCAGACCCAGCGCCCGGTCGGCGACGATGGAGCCGATATTGCCGGCTCCGATCAGACCCAGTGTCTTGGCGTAGACCTCCACGCCCATGAAGCGGTTCTTCTCCCACTTGCCGGCCTGGGTGGAGGTGTCGGCGGCGGGGAGCTGGCGGGCGAGCGCAAACATCATGGCGATGGCGTGTTCGGCCGTGGTGATCGAGTTGCCGAAGGGAGTGTTCATCACCACGATGCCGGCGGCGGTGGCGGCCGGGATGTCGACATTGTCGACCCCGATGCCGGCCCGGCCGATGACCTTCATGTTCTTGGCGGCGGCGATGACGTCCTTGTCGGCCTTGGTGGCCGAGCGGACGGCCAGGCCGTCATAGTCGCCGATGATCTGGAGCAGTTCGTCCTTGGTCAGGCCGGTCTTCACATCGGCGTCGACGCCGCGCTGTTTGAAGATCTCGATGGCGGCGGGGCTCAGCTTGTCAGCGATCAGGACGCGGGGCATGGGGATGTCTTTCTGGGTGCGCGCCTGCCGGTCGCGGCGAGGCGGTGAATTCTGGGAAAAAGGGGCGCGCTGGGGGCGCGCCACCTCAAGGTCTGTCGGGGATCAGGCGGCCTGAAGGTCGGCGGCCAGGGACTCAAAGGCCCAGTCGAGCCAGGGGGTCAGAGCCTCCAGGTCGGAGGTCTCCACCGTAGCCCCGCACCAGATGCGCAGGCCCGGGGGGGCGTCACGGTAGCCGCCGATATCCAGGGCCACGGCTTCCTTTTCCAGGAGCGAGGCCAGCTTCTTGGCGAATTCGGCCTGGGCGGCCTCATCCAAGGCGGTGACCCTCTGGTCCACCACCTTCAGACAGACCGAGGTGTTGGAGCGGATGGCCGGATCGGCGGCCAGGAACGCCACCCAGTCGGTTTTTTCAACCCAGCGGGCCAGGACATCGAGATTGGCGTCGGCCCGGCGGCGCATCTCCGTCAGGCCGCCAATGCGCTCGCCCCACTTCAGGGCGTCGATGGCGTCTTCCACGCACAGCATGGACGGGGTGTTGATGGTGGCGCCCTCGAAGATCTCGAGGTTCACCTTGCCGCCCTTGGTCATCCGGAACAGCTTGGGCATCGGCCAGGCGGGGACGTAGCTTTCCAGGCGGGCGACGGCGCGGGGCGACAGGATCAGGACGCCGTGCGCGGCCTCGCCGCCGAGTGCCTTCTGCCAGGAGAAGGTGACCACATCGAGCTTGGCCCAGGGCAGGTCCTGCGCGAACGCCGCGCTGGTGGCGTCGCAGATGGTCACGCCTTCCCGATCGTCAGCGATGAAGTCGCCGTTCGGGACCCGCACCCCAGAGGTGGTGCCGTTCCAGGTGAAGACCAGGTCGGCGTCCTTGCGCACCTTGGTCAGGTCGGGCAGTTGGCCATAGGGGGCCGACAGGACCTCGGCCTCGATCTTCAGCTGCTTGGTCACGTCGGTGACCCAGTCCTTGCCGAAGCTCTCAAAGGCCAGCAGTTGCACGGGCCGCGGGCCCAGCATCGACCACATGGCCATCTCGACGGCACCGGTGTCGGAGCCAGGGACGATGCCGATCAGGAATTCGTCGGGGACAGCCAGCACCTGGCGGGTGCGGTCGATGGCGTCCTTCAGCCGCGCCTTGCCCGGCTTGGAGCGGTGCGAGCGCCCTAGGACGGCGTTGGTGAGGTTTTCGGGGGTCCATCCGGGGCGCTTGGCGCACGGGCCGGACGAAAACTCGGGGCGAGCCGGCCGCATGGCGGGCTTGGTATGATCAGTCACTGCGATGTCTCCCATCCTTGCAGATGAGCAGCGCCCCGTTGGGAGGGCGTGGCCCGCCGGGCAGAAACGCGCATTTGCCTCTCAGGACAAGCAGTTTTTGCGGGGGTCGATCTCAGAGGGTCTCGGCGGGGCTCGACGCCGCCCCGCCCTGGGTCAGCCTTCGGCGGGCAACCCAAGTGCCCACGGCCAGACAGATCAGAATCCCAAGGAAGTTCAGATTATTCAAGACGACATAGAATATGTCGTGGTGGCGATCTGTTACAAAGTAAAAGGCTTGGATTGAAAATTGTGCGGCCTGCAGGATCATGACGCCGCCAATCCAGAGGCTCGAAAACCTGAAGGCCAAAGCCAGAAAGCCCAGGGCGGCCACCCCTTCAGCAATCAGCCTTGGAACCAGGATATCTTCCTGACTGAAGAAAATGCGGGCAACTGTACTTAAGATAGCAATCAGCAATATGAGGACAGCTGCTGATCTCTCGGCAGGCCCCCCATATCGAAAGGCATAGCCGCAGGACGCGGCAAGGGCGAGCCAAAGCAGCAGCCATGCCGCGAGATAGGTTAGATTGGGTGACATCGTTGCGCCTCTAACGCTGATTAGAGGCGCAACGAAGTTAATCTATTGCAATCAGCCCACGTCACGCATGGCGGGCATATCCCGAGCAGGCTCGAACGGCTTATCGGGGCCAAACAGCTTGGTGCGGATGCCCAGGCGGAGCTTGGCTTCGTTGAGCTCCCCATGCACGCCGACCATGGCAGTGCGGGCCTCGCCGAGCGCCTTGATGGCTTCGATGAGCTTGGCCGCAGCCTCGTCCCCGAACACGGTGGAGACGCCGACTTCCTTACGGGCCTTGAGCATCTCGGTCATCAGCTCGGTGGCCTCGACCAGGGCCGCATCGACGGACTCTTCGGTCGCAAACAGCTTGTTGGCGACACGCTGGGCGACAAACGCTTTTTCCATGGGGGCATCCCTCCTGGGGGTTAACGGAATGTTAACCAAGCTAAACCAGAAGTTAACGTCTGTCACCACTTGCAACCGCGACACCTTCACGCACAGGTTGCGCTTTCTTCGGGGGGCCGGTGACCAGAAGCGAATGATTAGGACTATTCCCCTAGAACGAGGGACCCGCCCGCCAAGGAGCTCCCCCGATCTTGGTCAAGGACCGCCCTTCTGACCCTGCCGGTGCCCGGCATGAGGCGACCTTCCATGCGAAGGTCGCCGGTGTGGCGCTTGTCACGACGGTGGTGGTCCTGCTGGCGGCCTGCGCGACCTTCATGCTGCAGCAGTGGGCTGTGGCCCGGGAACAGGCGCGGTCCAGTTATGAAGCCCTGGCGGTGGTCACCGCCGATCTCGCCGCCCCGGCCGTGGCCCGAGGCGATCTTGCGGCGGTGGGTGCTGCCGTAGGTGCCCTCAGCCGAGATCCGCGGATTTCCAGCGTCCGTCTCACCGACGCCAAGGGCGGCGTCCTGGCCCAGTTCACCGCGGCAGGCGAGGCTCCCAAATCGGTATTGACAGTGGCCCACCGTCTGAGCTGGGGCGGGGCCATGATCGGCGAGCTCAGCGTCCAGGCGCGGCCCCCCCGGCTGGCGAGCCTCCTGCCCCAATTTGCCGCCCTTACCGGCGCCCTGTTTTTCGGCGGCGTCGGGGTAGCCCTGTTCCTGTCCCGCAGCCTCGCCCATCAGGTGATCGCGCCGGTGCAGAATCTTTCGGAGGCCATGCGCAGGGTGGCGGCCAGCGGCCAGTTCACGCCCATCAGCCTTACGGCCCGGGACGACCTGTTCGGCAGTCTGGCGGTCAGTTTCAATCATCTGCTCAGCCGTCTGGACGCCCGGGAGCAGGACCTCAACAAGACCTTGGACGAGCTGGTGGAGGCGCGGGATGCGGCCAATGCCGCCAATGTGCTCAAGTCCCAGTTTCTGGCCAATATGAGCCACGAGATCCGCACCCCCCTGAACGGGGTGCTGGCCATGGCTGACGTGATGGCCATGGACCGGCTGCCTGCCGTTCAGCGCGGGCGGCTGGAGGTGATCCGCCAGTCCGGCGGACTCCTGCTCACCGTGATCAATGATGTCCTCGACATCTCCAAGATCGAGGCCGGCAAGCTCACCCTGGTGGAGGAAGACTTCGACCTGGAAACCGTGGCGGCCACCGCCCGGGCAAGCTATGGCGTCATGGCGCAGAGCCGTGGCCTGGCCTTCTCCGTCGAGATCGAGCCCAGCGCCCAGGGATTGTGGCGGGGCGATCCCAATCGCATCCGCCAGATCCTCGGCAACCTGTTGTCCAATGCCGTCAAGTTCACCCTGACCGGCAGTGTTTCGGCCCGGTTTGTCGCCGATCCGCTGGGGGGGCTGATCCTGACGGTCCATGATACCGGGGTCGGCGTGCCGGCCGGCAAGCTGCCGCAACTGTTTGAGAAGTTCACCCAGGCCGATTCCACCGCCACCCGGCGGTTTGGCGGCACGGGCCTTGGCCTGTCCATCTGCCGAGAACTGACCGAGATGATGGGCGGCGAGATTCTCGCGCGCAGCCGAGAGGGCGAGGGCTCCCTGTTCGAGGTTCGCCTGCCGCTCGCCCGGGGACAGGCCGCGACGACGGTGCAAAGGGTCGAGTCACACGATCTGACCTTGGAGCCCATCCAGGATCTCGACGCAGATCCTGACAATGGGGCCCCCGATCCGGGCCAGGGGCCGCCCCTGCGCATCCTCGCGGCGGAGGACAATCCCACCAATCAACAGGTGCTGTCAGCGGTGATGAGCGCCCTGGGGCTTGAGGTCGAGGTGGTTGCGGACGGTGCTGCGGCGGTGGAGGCCTGGACCCATGGTGCCTACGACCTGGTCTTGATGGACATTCAGATGCCGGTCATGGACGGCATCGCCGCGGCCCGGGAAATCCGTCGTCAGGAGGCCCAGGCCCGGCGGCCGCGCATTCCGATCATCGCCTTGACCGCCAACGCCCTGTCGCATCAGGTGAGCGACTATCTGGCGGCCGGCATGGACGATCATGTGGCCAAGCCCATCGAGATCGCCAAGCTCTACGAGACCATCTGCACGGTCATGCGCCGGGCCGATGAGGCGAACGCCCAGGTGGCTTGAGCGCGTAGGCGCCACCCGCTGGGTGCTTGGTGAACACCACATAACCGCCCGCTCAGAATCCGGTCAGCGCCCCTGTGGCTTTCTCTCCTCAACGCCGCCGAGCGCGGTGGAACCTGTCCCGAGGAGTTCGCCATGAAGACCCTGCTGATTGCCCTGAGCGCGGGCGCCGCCCTTTCTGCCGGCCTTGCCACTGCCGTCGCCGCTGCACCGGGCGGGTATGGCGCCCCCCATCATGCTCCGGCCTATGGCGCCCCCCATGGGGGAGGCCCGCAGTATGGCCCGCCCCGGGGACCCGTGGGTCAACCCGCCTGGATTTCCATCGCCCAGCGCAAGGCCAATCTGGAGCGCCGCATCGACATGGGTCAGCGCAATGGCAGCCTGACCCGCAGAGAGGCCTTTCACCTGCGCGCCGAGTTCCACGATCTTCAGCGCCTGGAGCACCACTATCGCCAGGGGGGCCTGACCCGCTGGGAAATGGTTGACCTGGATCGCCGCATGGACGCCCTCAGCGCCCGGATCTATGTGGAGCGCCGCGACGGTAACCGCCGCTATGGGCAAGGCTATGGCCAGGGCCAAGGTTATGGCCAGGGCTACAGCCAGGGTCACGGCTATCGTCGCTAAGACCTGCAGTGAACGTTCGGACGAGCCGGAGCCCATAGCTCCGGCTCGTTTGCGGTGGTTGAGGCCTCAGGGTGCCTCTGTGCGCAGGCGGCTTTCAATCACGGTGACGGCTTGGCCGCGCAGGATCACCCGGTCGCCCACCTGTTCGCAGTCCAGGTCCCCACCCCGGCCCGGATAGGCCTGATGGAAGGCCAGTCTTGAACGCCCGAGCTTCTCCGCGAAGATCGGGCTCAGCATGCAGTGCAGAGAGCCTGTGGCGGGGTCTTCCGGGATGCCTGACCCCGGGGCGAAAAAGCGGCTCACCACCTGATAGGACGGACCTGCCGCCACGGCGCTGACCCCTACATTGCCGCGACCTTGGGTGGCGACACTGGAAATGGCCTTCAGAGCCGCCAGATCGGGGTCCACGGCGCGTACGGCGGCCTCATCCTTGAGGATCGCCACCAGAAACTGGCCGGCCCAGACTTCCTCGGGTTCGACCCCAAGGGCGGCGGCCAGCCCGGGCGGCGTCTCGATATGCCGGACCTGTGAGGCCGGGAAGTCCATGGCGTAGACCTCGCCCTCCCGCGACACAGTCAGGGGTCCCGAAAGGGTGTCGAAGGTGATGGCGGCGGCCTTAACACCCAGTTCGGCAAAGAGCATGTGCGCGCTGGCCAGGGTGGCGTGGCCGCATAGGGGCACCTCCAGAGCCGGGGTGAACCAGCGCAGGCCAAACCGGACTGGGTCCTCGGTGCACAGCAGGAAGGCGGTCTCGGCCTGGTTGTTCTCCGCCGCCAGGGTCTGCATCCAGCTCGCCTGCGGCCAGGCGGAAAACGGTTCCACCACACAGGCCGGATTGCCCCGGAACGGGGCTGAAGCGAAGGCGTCTATGGTCCACTGGCGCATGACAGCGCTCCTCAGGTGAAGGCGTTCAGTCAGCCAGGGTCAGTTCTGGCCATCGGTCCAGGGCGGCCGCAGCGGTCCTGGCAAATCCCTGGGTCTGGCGCAGGGGATTGGGCACCAGCCGCAGGGCAAAGAGATCAGCCAGGCCAAAGGGAGCAAAGATCCTCAACCGTCCGTCTGGCTCAAGGCGGGCACCTACGGCGAACATGGTGGTGGTGAAGCGGCGCAGCGCCTCGGCGCTGGAGGCCAGGGGAGCATAAGGTTCGCCAAACCGGTCTTCGAACCAGAGATGCACCCGGGCCTGGTTGCGCACCTCCACCAGGGTGTCCAGGGGCGGCGGATAGGACGCCGCCGCCCGGCGGATAACGGCATCCTCAGCGTCATAGCTGAGGTCGCCGGCATCGAAATAGCCGAGGTCATAGTCCTTCAGGCCATAGTCGGGATCGCGGCCAGTCAGGTGGTTGACCGCCTTCTGATAGATGGCGCCGGAAAAGATCATCCAGTCGGGCAGGGCAAGGTCGCGGGCGATCTCCATCACGCCCATCAGGCTGGGGGCGTCGCGCAAAATCGCCTCCAGCCGTCGTTCCAAAATGGCGTCTTCGGGAGTCATCTGCTCAGGGGCCAGCCATGGTCCAGGGGGCCGTGGCCCTGGCCAAGGCCCGGCGCACTGGCCAAGGCTTCCTGGACATAGGCCCAGGCCTGGGCCACGGCCGTCGACAGGTCCAGCCCCTGGGCCAGACCCGTGGCGCAGGCCGAGGCCAGGGTGCAGCCGGTGCCATGGGTGTGGCGGGTTTCCAGGCGATCGGTTTCGAACACAGTGTCGCCGGTGGGGGTCAACAGCAGATCTACCACCCGTTCGCCGCTCACATGGCCTCCCTTCATCAGCACCGCCCGGGCGCCGAGCCTAAGCAAGGCCTCTCCGGCCCGGCGCTGGTCGTCGAGGGTTTCCACTGTCAGGCCGGTCAGGGCGGCGGCCTCCGGGGCATTGGGCGTCAGCAGGGCGGCCCTTGGGACCATCAGGCTGCAGACGGCGGAAATCGCCACGTCGGCCAGCAGGGGGGCACCGCCCTTGGCGACCATCACCGGATCAATCACCGCTGGAATGGGGGTGGCCTCATCCAGCAGGGCGGCCACGGCCTCGACCATGGCCACATCGCCAAGCATGCCGGTCTTGATGGCATCGGCACCGATGTCCCCAAGGACGGCGCGGGCCTGGGCCTGGACGATGTGGAGGGGGATGGGATGGACGCCGGTGACACCCAGGGTGTTCTGCACGGTCACCGCGGTAATCGCCGTAGTTCCATAGCCCCCGAGGGCCATGACGGTCTTGAGGTCGGCCTGGATTCCGGCCCCGCCGCCGGAATCGGAGCCGGCGATGATCAGGACCCGGCCAAGGGGACGCGCTGAAGTGGTCATGGCCGCTTTTTCCATATCCGCTCGTCTCTGACGAGGGGCGCTTGCGGGCTTGCCCACAGGACGGCGCCGGGCGAGGCTGGCCCCATGACGCAGCTTACGAAAATCGCCCTGGTCACCGGGGCAGGCTCAGGGATCGGCCGGGCCTGTGCGCGCGCCCTGTATGAGGCCGGTTTCGCCCTGGTCCTCACCGGCCGACGCCAGGAGGCCTTGGAGGCGACCGCCGCAAACCTGCCGGCCTCCCATGTGTTGATCCACCCGGCCGATGTCTCAGACGAGGACCAGGCCAAGGCCCTGTTTGCAGCGACGGCGGCCCGGTTTGGCCGGCTGGACCTGTTGTTCAACAATGCCGGGACGGGCGCGCCGCCGGTTCCCCTGGAGGACCTGTCGCTCAAGGCCTGGCGGCGGGTGGTGGACGTCAATCTCACCGGGGCCTTTCTCTGCACCCAGGGGGCCTTTCGCCTGATGAAGGCCCAGGACCCACGGGGCGGGCGGATCATCAATAACGGCTCGATCTCGGCCCACGTGCCCCGCCCCCGCTCGGTGGCCTATACGGCCACCAAACACGCCATCACCGGCCTGACCCGGTCGACCAGCCTGGATGGCCGTGCCTATGACATCGCTTGCGGCCAGATCGATATCGGCAACGCCGCCACGGAAATGACCGCGGCCATGGGCAGCGGCGTACCCCAGGCCGATGGATCCCTGCGGCCTGAGCCCATGATGGATGTGGATGCCGTGGCCCGGGCGGTCGTCTACATGGCCAGCCTGCCCCTGGAGGCCAATGTGCAGTTCATGACCGTGATGGCCACCCAGATGCCCTATATCGGCCGTGGCTGAGCCTTTCGATTCCCGACGGGTCCGGGCTGAAGCCTATCGGGACTATGTCGGCCTGCAGTTGCGTTTCGCCGAGGCTTTGGCGGACCGGGGGGACCTCAGCCTTGGGGAGGCCCTGCGGCGCTATACCAGCCTCCACCGCCGCCTGGGTCTGGGCAATGTGACGGCCGACCCCCCGGGCCCCGATTGGACCCTGTTTGCTAAGCGGCTTGAAGAGGCACCGGATACCCAGGCGCGGCTGGACTGGATCGTGACCACCTTGGCGGCGGCGCCCGACGAACAGCCCCAGCCCAACCAGGTTCGCTTCGGCTGCTTCAGCTATGAACCGCCGCAGGACGGCGTGCTTCGCATCCACTTCACCAACCGCGACAGCGAAGGCGGGGCAGGCCCTTTGGCGCTGTCCAAGGCGGCGATCCGCCGGTCCGAGCTTTCGCGGATGTTTGATCATGTGCGGCGTCTGGAACCGGAGGCGAAGATCGTGGCCGGGGCCTCCTGGCTCTATCATGTGCAGGCCTATCGCCGCCTGTACCCCCCCGACTACACGGCCACCGCCACCCCGGCGGGGGAGATGAACCTCACGGGAAATTCCAGCTGGGGCCAGTTCCTGACCCATGGAGGGGCCATACGCCCGGCGCTCAGTGCAGAATTCCTGGCTGGCCTGGCGAAGCTGGACCCGCAGGCACCCTGGCTGGCCTTTCCCCTGCGCCCCCTGCGGGTTAGCGCGCCCCTGGCGGTCTTCACCGCGCACTTCAGCCTGGGTTGACGGCCTCAGGCCCGCGCCGAGGCGATGGCCGACCAGACGGCCAGCCCCTGGGCAGTCAGGGCCACATCATGGACCCGGAGGGCGGCGACGCCGGCCTGGGCACCTGCCAGGGCTGCTGCCAGGGAGCCTGGCCCGCGCCCGTCGGGTGCCTCCGCAGCCGGGTGGAGCGCCTGGATGAACCGCTTGCGACTGGCCCCCAGGATCACCGGGAACCCCAGGGCGCAGACCGTGTCCAGATGCGCTAGCAGGGCCAGATTATGGTCCAGGGTCTTACCAAAGCCGATCCCGGGGTCGAGCCAGATCTTCTCCCGTGCCACCCCTGCGGCCATGGCGGCGTCCGCCCGGGCCCCAAGAAACTGACAGACCTCGGCCACCACATCCTCATAGTGCGGGGCCGCCTGCATGGTGCGCGGCTCGCCCTGCATGTGCATCAGCACCACCTGGCAGCCTAGCTCGGCGGCCACGTCAGGCGCCTCGGGGGCGTGGCGCAGGGCGGTGACATCGTTCCAGATCGCCGCCCCTGCAGTGATGGCTGCCCGGGCCACGACCGGCTTCATGGTGTCCACCGACAGGGGCAGTGCCGTCTCGGCGGCCAGGGCCGCGATTACGGGCACGACCCGGGCGATCTCCACCTCAGGGCTGACCTGAGTCGCCCCCGGGCGTGTGGACTCGCCGCCGAGATCGAGGAGGTCGGCACCCTGGGCGATCAGGCGCCGCGCCTGGGCCAGGGCGGGCTCGAGGGCGTCAAATCTTCCCCCATCGGAAAAGCTGTCGGGGGTCAGGTTCAGGACCCCCATGATCAGGGGGCGGAGAGGCGCGGCGGGACGGGTCACGGCAGGCCTCCTGGGGTCAGGTGATCGATCCGCCCAATCCCTTGCCCCATAAGGGCCTGGGGTGCCAATCCAAGCGGCGCCTGGGGTGAAATTCGGCGAGGGCTCACAACGGGCGCAGGAAGTCTGTCACAGGCGCATCCTAGGGTGTCGGGAGGGATGGCCAACCGAGCTTTTGGCCAAGCACCTGGGATGCAAGATCGTGATCATCAATCCGCTACGCCACTTCCGGCGGCGCAAACGGCTCATGGCCGAGGCCGAGGAAGAGGTCCTCTATCTCCGCCGGCGGTTCGGCGCCGAGGCCCATGCCGCCGCCCTCGGAAAACTGAGCCGCTCAGACCTGACCCGTTGGGGCCGCCAAGTGATCACTGAGGCAGCCCGGCGCCTGAAGGCGGGCTAGTCCCCACCCCAGGCGCCGATCACGGTAATCGTCAGGCCGGCTCGGGGCCCGGGCGCGGCGAGATCGGTACCGCCACGGTGGGGCCGAGGCTCCGATGGCTTTCCGGCTCCTCGCGCTTCGGCATCACGCCCTTGATCACATTGATGATTTCATCGCCGGACAGGGTTTCGTACTCAAGCAGAGCCTGAGCGATCTTGTGCAGCTCCTCGGTTTTCTCGGTCAGGATGCGGCGGGCCTCGTCAAAGGCGTTCTGCACCAGCAGCTTGACCTCCTGGTCGATCAGTCGGGCGGTCTCCTCGGAGACACTCTGGGTGCGCGACACCGAATGGCCGAGGAACACCTCGTCCTGATTTTCCCCATAGGAGACCACGCCGAGCTTATCGGAGAAGCCCCACTTGGTGACCATGGCCCGGGCCAGGCGGGTGGCCTGGTCGATATCTGAGGAGGCGCCAGAGGTGATCTTTTCCTTGCCGAAGATCAGCTCCTCGGCCATGCGGCCGCCCATCAGGATGGTCAGGCGTGAGGTCATCTGCTCATAGGACATGGACAGCTGGTCCCGCTCGGGCAGCTGCATGACCATGCCCAGCGCGCGGCCCCGGGGGATGATGGTCGCCTTGTGCACCGGATCGGTGGCCGGGACGTTCAGGGCCAGCAGGGCGTGGCCGCCTTCGTGATAGGCCGTCAGACGCTTTTCATCGTCGGTCATGGCCATGGATTTGCGCTCGGCGCCCATCATGACCCGGTCCTTGGCGTCCTCGAAGTCCCGCTGCGTGACCATGCGGCGGTTCTTGCGGGCCGCCATCAGGGCCGCCTCATTGACCAGATTGGCCAGATCGGCACCGGAGAAACCCGGGGTGCCGCGGGCGATGGTCTTGACTTCCACATCGGCAGCCAGCGGCACATTCTTCATGTGGACCCGCAGGATACGCTCGCGGCCATTGATGTCGGGATTGGGCACCACGACCTGACGGTCGAAACGGCCGGGCCGCAGCAGGGCCGGGTCGAGAACGTCGGGACGGTTGGTCGAGGCGATGACGATGATGGCGTCGGTGGGATCAAAGCCGTCCATCTCCACCAGCAGCTGGTTCAGCGTCTGCTCGCGCTCGTCATTGCCGCCGCCCAGGCCTGCGCCACGATGGCGGCCCACGGCGTCGATTTCGTCGATGAAGATGATGCAGGGCGCGTTCTTTTTGGCCTGCTCAAACATGTCGCGGACCCGGCTGGCGCCGACGCCCACGAACATTTCCACGAAGTCCGAACCTGAGATGTAGAAGAACGGCACACCGGCTTCGCCGGCCACGGCACGCCCGAGCAGGGTCTTACCGGTACCCGGAGGGCCGACCATCAGGGCGCCCTTGGGAATCTTGCCCCCCAGGCGCTGGAATTTCTGCGGGTCCTTCAGGAAGTCGACGATCTCGGTCAGCTCTTCCTTGGCCTCGTCAACGCCGGCCACATCATCAAAGGTGACGCGGTTTTTGTTTTCCGTGAGCATCTTGGCCTTGGACTTGCCAAAGCCCATGGCCCCGCGGGCCCCACCCTGCATCTGGCGCATGAAGAAGATCCACACCCCGATCAGCAGCAGAATGGGCAGGCTCTGCAGGATGAAGCCCACCAGGGTGAAGCCCCCGGCCGGCTTGACGGAGATGTCGGCGTTCTGCGCCTCCAGGCGCTTGACCAGCTCTTCCTGGTTGTTCGGGGTCACCGCCGTGAAAGCCTGGCCCTCGGCGTTGCGCACCTCGACGGCGGATCCGCGGATGACAGCCGACGCCACCTGACCGGTATCGATCTGGGTGAGCAGCTGCGAGTAGGTGATCTCGCGCGAATTGGCCGCCTGGCCTCCGCCGCTCATCATGCTGTAGAGGCCAATCAGGACGACGACGATGACGCCCCAGATCGCCATATTGCGCATGTTCATGGTCTTTTTGATCCGTCTCGGGAAAACTCGGGTTCAGGACCTAAGATAGGATGGCCTGAGCCGTTTCACCAGCAAGGGGCGGGCCAGAGTCTCACTGGGGCGCTCCTTTTGGCTGGAAACTGCACCAGCGCCCACGAGAAAGGCCGCGCAGGCAGGCTGCGCGGCCAGACTTTAACCAAGTATGTCCCTGTAAAGCGGCCCAGGGGGCCGCCTGTCCGCGTCCCTTAGCGGGTCGGCCGCTTCGGCGCAGCGATCAGGCCTTCACGCTGGGCGCGCTTGCGGGCCAGCTTGCGGGCGCGACGGACGGCTTCGGCCTTCTGACGGGCCCGCTTCTCCGAGGGCTTCTCGTAATGGACGTGGCGCTTCATCTCGCGGAACGAGCCTTCGCGCTGCATCTTCTTCTTCAGGGCCTTGAGGGCCTGGTCGACGTTGTTGTCGCGGACGAAAATCTGAACCAGGGGACTCTCTCCTGCCTACCTGAATGTTGCGCCACCCGGCGCACATGGCGGTGGCGGTGAAACAAAAATACCAATGAACCCCGCAAGCGACCGCTCCGGAGCCGAGGGCGGCGAAATAGCAGAAGGCTTAGGCTGTGTCCACGCAAGACGGCGGCTTTCGACGGGGTTAGACTGGGCAAATGTCAGACGCCGCCTCAACGCCCCACCCTGATCCCGATGCCTGGGCCCGTGAAGTCGAGGACCAGGTGCTTTCTTGCGCCCTGCCCCACGTAGCGCAGATGGGCTGGAGTCCCCTGCTGGTGGCTCGCGCGGGGGCCGAGGCCGGACTGTCGACCGGGGAGATCGAGCTTCTGTTCCCCAATGGGGCGGCGGACTTGGCCGCGCTGCTCTGCCGCCGCCATGACCGCGAGACGGGGGCCATCCTGGCCAACATCGATCCCCAGACCCTGAAGATCCGCGAGCGCATCCGGCTGGCGGTGGAAACCCGTCTGGATGCCGCCGCCCGGGACGAGGTTATCGCCCGTCGCTGGTGCGGCTTCCTGGCTCTGCCCTACAACCTGGGCCTGGCCAGCCGTCTCCTGTGGGACAGCGCCGACCAGCTCTGGCGTTGGGCCGGCGACACCGCCACCGACGAGAACCACTATTCCAAGCGCGCCATTCTGTCGGGCATTCTGTCAGCCGCGCTGGCTCTCCGGGTGGCCTCAGGCCGCGAGGCGGCCATGGCCTTTGTCGACGCCCGCATCGCCAATGTGATGAGCTTTGAAAAGTGGAAGGCGACCACCAAGATCCGCCCATCTGAAGCCCTCAAGACCCTCGCCCAGACCTTGGGCCGCCTGCGCTACGGCTGAGGGACGGCCCCGCCTAAAGCCGCGATAGCCGGTTGATGTGGCCCATCTTGCGGCCGGGCTTGGCCTGTCGTTTGCCATAGAGGTGCAGCCGCGTCTCCGGCTCGCTGGCCAGCTTGGCCCAGGCATCAGCCTCATCGCCCAGCAGGTTCAACATCTCCACCCGGGCCCGGGCATCGGTGGGTCCCAGCGGCCAGCCGGCTACGGCGCGGATGTGCTGCTCGAACTGGCAGACCTCGCAGCCGTCCTGGGTCCAGTGGCCGGTATTGTGCACCCTGGGCGCAATCTCATTGGCCAGCAGGCGACCATCGGCCAGCTCGAACAGTTCGATGCCGATCACCCCCACATAGTCCAGGCGGGTGAGGATCTGGGCGGCGATGCGTTCGGCCTGGGCGGAAAGGTCAGGGCTGGCCGGGGCCGGGGCGACGGTGCGGCGCAGGATGCCGCCTTCGTGGTGGTTCTCCCCCAGGGGATAGATGGCCAGGGCCCCATCGCGGCCGCGGGCGGCGATCACCGAGAGCTCGCGCACGAAATCGGCCGGGGCTTCCAGAATGCAGGGGACCCCGCCAAGGGCGTCGAACACAGCGCCAGCCTTGGCGGCGTGCTCGACCCACTTCTGGCCCTTACCGTCATAGCCCTCCCGGCGGGTCTTCATCAGGGCCGGGGCGCCCAGCTGAGCTGCTGCGGCCACAGCATCCTGGGCGCTGTCCACCGGCAGGAAGGCCACCGTGCGGACCCCGGCCTCATTGAGGAAGGTCTTCTCCGCCACCCGGTCCTGGGCCACGGCCAAGGTCTTTTCATTGGGGGCCACAGGGGCGCCCAGGGCCTTCAGCCGTGCGACGGCAGCGGCCGGCACATTCTCGAATTCATAGGTGATCACGTCGCAGAGGTCGGCCAGCCGGCCCAGGGCGTCGGGATCATCAAAAGGAGCGATCAGGGTTTCCCGGGCCACCCGGGAGGCCGGGGCATCCAGCTCAGGGGTCAAGATCACCACGTCGAAGCCCAGGCGACCGGCGGCCAGGGCCAGCATCCGGCCAAGCTGTCCGCCGCCCAGGATGCCGATGACGGTGCCTGGCGCCAGGGGGAAGCCCTCGTTCACCTTCAGAGGTCCTCGACGCTCTCGGCCACGGCCTCGGCCAGGGCCTGGGCGAAGGCGGTCAGACGGTCGGCCAGGTCAGGGTCGGACAGCGCCAGGATACGGGCGGCCAAAATGCCGGCGTTCTTGGCCCCGGCCTCACCGATGGCCAGGGTGGCCACGGGAATGCCGCCGGGCATCTGGACGATGGAGAGCAGACTATCCATGCCCTTCAGCGCCTTGGATTCCACCGGCACGCCCAGCACCGGCAACTCGGTCATGGAAGCGGCCATGCCCGGCAGATGGGCAGCCCCGCCGGCCCCGGCGATGATCACCTTATAGCCCGCCGCCTTGGCGGTGGTGGCGAAGTCATAGAGCCGCTGTGGGGTGCGGTGGGCCGAGACCACCTTGGCCTCCCAGGCGACGCCGAGGCCATCGAGCTGCTCGGCCGCCAGGCGCAGGGTGGGCCAGTCGGAGCGGCTGCCCATTATAATGGCGACGGGCGGGCGACCGCCTGGACCGGCGGGGTTGGAACTGGCCATCAGACGGCCCCCTTGATGGGAAAGGCGCGGAGTATAGGCGCCACCTTTGCGCCGGCAACCGATCACCGGTACGATTCTTATGGTTAAGGCTGGATGTGATTCCCTCACCATGAAGATCACGGGCGCGCGTACTGAACCCTTTGCGGCCATCCGCAAGCGGGCTCTGGCTCAGGCTGGCGCCCAAAGCTCTGCGGCCCGGGCCCTGCCTGCGGACAAGGCCGGCTTTCTCGGGGTGTCAGAAACCGAGATGACCCCGGCGGTTCGCGGGGCGCTGCAGACCCTGTTGACCGAGATCGACGACCTGCGCGGCGAGGTCGGGCGGCTCAAGGCCAAGCTGGTGGAGGCCGAAAGCCTGGCCGACCGGGACGCCCTGACGCCGGTGCTCAACCGCCGGGCTTTCATGCGGGAACTGGCCCGGGTCCAGACCTTCTCCCGGCGCTATTCTTCGCCGGCCAGCCTGGTCTATTTCGACCTGGACGACTTCAAGAGCGTCAATGACCGGTTTGGCCATGCTGCTGGCGATGCGGTGCTCAAGGCGGTGGCCGAGCGCCTCACCGGCCTGGTGCGCGACAGCGATATTGTCGGGCGCATGGGCGGAGATGAGTTCGCTGTGGTCCTGGTCCAGGTCACCGCCCTGACCGCCCAGGCCAAGGCCGAGGCCCTGGCGAGGACCCTGGAGCAGGCACCCATCCAGTTCGGTGACTGGTCTGCGCCCCTGCATCTTTCCTATGGGGTCTGCGAAATCCCCCATGATGGCGAGCCCGAGGCCATCGTCGCCGAAGCGGATGCGGCCATGTACCTGCGCAAGCGCGAGCGCCACGCCGGCTGATGGCGTTTGTCCGCACCTATGAGGAAGAGGCGCCCCAGCGGATCAACCGCTGGCTGGCCCAGAGCGGCGTCTGTTCGCGGCGGGAGGCTGAAGCCCTGATCGCCGCCGGTCAGGTTTCCATTGACGGTCATACCGTCACCGATCCCGGCCGCAAGATCGAGAAAGGCCAGACGCTTACCCTCGACGATGGCGCCCAGGCGCGGCTGCAGGGTCAGCTGACAGTGATCATCAACAAGCCTGTCGGTTACGTCTCAGCCCAGCCGGATCCGGGGCAGATTCCAGCCGCCAGACTCCTGACCCGGGAAGGCTTGTGGGGAGACCCCGTCGAGATTCCCGCCGCCGATCGTAGCCTCGCGCCGGTGGGCCGCCTGGATCTGGATAGCCGGGGCCTGCTGATCCTGTCGGAGGACGGGGTGGTGACCAAGGCGGTGATCGGCCCGGACTCGCAGATGGAGAAGGAATATCTGGTCCGGGTGCGCGGCGATATCTCAGAGCCGGTCCTGACCAGACTGCGCCACGGCCTGTCCCTGGACGGTCGCCAGTTGAAGCCGGCCAAGGTCACCCTGGCTGGCGACCAACGCCTGCGCTTCATCCTGACCGAGGGGCGCAACCGCCAGATCCGCCGGATGTGCGACCTGGTGGGCCTGTCGATCATCGATCTCTACCGGCTCAGGGTCGGCCCCCTGAAGGTCGGCGATCTTCCGGAGGGCCGTTGGCGGCCGATCACCCCGCGCGAACGCGAGGCCCTACTGACCCCGGGTTTCAGCCCCAAGCCCGCCCGGCGCCGCTGAGGCTCAGGCCATGGCCCGGGCCAGGGCGTCGCGGCTATCGCGGGCTGCGGTCTGGCTGACCCTCGCCTCCGCCGCCCACTGGAACCCGTGGAAGGCACCAGGATAGACGTGCAGCTCCACCGGCACGCCGGCCCGGAGCAATCGCTGGGCGAAGGCGAGGTCCTCCTCCAGGAACAGGTCCAGGGCGCCGGTGGCGATATAGGTGGGGGGCAGGCCGGAGACATCGGCCGCCCGCGCCGCCGCCGCATAGGGCGAAACCCCTTCAGCGCCGGGCGTCTGTCCCAGCAGGGCGCGCCAGCCAAATGCGTTGGCCTGGGGCGTCCAGACGAACGCTCCCGCAAAGGGGTGCGGATCGGTGGTGATGCAGGTGCGGTCGTCGATCATCGGATAGATCAGGTGCTGGAACGCCAGCGGGTACTCTCCCCGGTCCCGGGCCAAGAGGGCCAGACCTGCCGCCAAACCACCGCCGGCGCTCTCGCCCATGAGGCCAATACGGGCCGGATCGATCCCGAGGTCCCCGGCATGGTCGAACACATAGGCCAGGGCGGCATAGCAATCCTCCACCGGGCCCGGGAACGGGGTCTCCGGGGCCAGTCGATATTCCACCGAGACGATGCAGCAGGCCAGATCGGCGGCTAACGGCCGGTGGACCGCCTCATTGTCAGCAGCCGCCCCGGCCACATACCCACCCCCGTGGATGTGCAGAATGCAGGGCAAAGGTCCTGAAGCCTGTTGCGGGCGATAGATCAGCACCTCGACCGGCGGCGCGCCGGCGGGTCCTGGAACGCTGCGCCGCTCCAGGCTGGTGCGGGCCAGATCTTCAGGCCGGACCTGGAAGCGGGCCGGGCGGCCACGCATGAAGGGCAGGATCGCCTCGGTCAGCTCAAAGGCCGGGAAGGTGTCGAGCAGAGGGAGCAGGTCGGGGTCGACCCGGTCTCTGTTGGCGGCCTTGTCCATGTCGTGCTCCCCCTGTCATGTGCCGCCAGATTGGCAGGCGCTGCGGCGATGGGGAAGCCTGGAGCAGGAGACGCGGTGTCCGTGTCTGGTCTGGGTTATGGCCGGGGATGATGGGCCAGTGTCAGCTTGTCAGGGCGTGTGCCGCCTTGGCTTTGTCGCTGGCGGCCAGGGCCGTGACGAAAGCGTCTCGCCAGGCGCTCACATCCTCCCTCTGAACGTTGTCAAACAAGGCGCGCCAGCGCTCGATCCGCTCTGCCAGCGGCATTGTCAGGGCGCGCTTCAGGGCTTCGGAGATTTCTTCGGGGCTGTTGGGGTTGACGATCAGGGCAGACGCCATCTGACCGGCTGCCCCGGCGAACCGTGACAGGATCAGCACGCCGGGATCGGCGGGGTCTTGGGCCGCCACATACTCCTTGGCCACCAGGTTCATGCCGTCTCGCAGGGGCGTCACCAGCCCGACCTTGGCAGCCCGGTAAAGGCCAGCCAGTTGGTCCCGGCGGTAGGTGCTGTTGACGCAGCGCAAGGGATTCCAATCCAGGTCGGCGTGCTCGCCATTGATGCGCCCAGAAAGGGCATCCAGGCGCGTCCGGATGTCCTGATAGGAGTCAACGGCTTCTCGGCTCACCGTAGCAACCTGAACCATCAGAACGTCCCGGCGCAGGTCAGGATTGTCGGCCAGGAACCGCTCAAAGCCCACGAATCGTTCTTCCAGACCCTTGGAGTAGTCGAGCCGGTCGACGCCGACGATCAGCTTTCGGAACACCGTATGGGCGACCATCCGGTCGTGGGTCAGGCGGGCCTGATCGGTGTCGACCATTTCGGCAAAGTCGGCCGCATCAATGCCAATGGGAAAGGCACCGATCTGCACCGTTCGACCAAAGGCCTTCAAACAGCCTGGCGAAACCACCTCCCCGCCGGCCTCAGCCAGGACGTATTCAGTGAAGGCGGTGGCGTATTCGGGGGTCTGGAAGCCCACCAGATCGTAGTCGAACAGGGCCGCCACCAGGGCCTTGTGGCTGGGCAGGGTGACCATCAGCTGGTGGGCTGGCCAGGGGATATGCAGGAAGAAGCCGATCCGGTTCTTCACCCCTAAGCGGCGCAGCTCCCGCGCCATGGGGATCAGGTGGTAGTCGTGCACCCAAATCAGGTCGTCTGGCTCGATCAGTGGTCGCAGGGTCTCAGCGAACCGGCGGTTCACCCGCTGATAGCCCTCATCGAAGGTGCGATCATAGGCGGTGAGATCCACCCGGTAGTGGAACAGCGGCCAGAGCGTCTTGTTGGCGTAGCCATTGTAATACTCGTCATAGTCGCTCTCCTCGAGGTCGACCGTGGCCACGGTGACGCCGTCGACCCGGCGCATGGACAGTTGCCCCGTGAAGGCTGGGACGGTCGCGCCGCTCCAGCCGAACCAGATTCCGGAATACTCCCGCAGCGCGGCGGCCAGGGCCATGGCCAGGCCCCCGACGCTCTCCTCGCCCTTGCCGCCTGGGGGATTGACCCGGTTGGAGACGACGATCAGGCGGCTCACAGGGCGGCCTCCAGCCAGGCCAGTACGGCGTCCACATCAGCGAGTCTGCGGGTCGCAGCGCTCTGGCGCGGCGGGCCGACCAGAACGCCTAGGCCCCCCAGGGAGCGGGCAGCAACAAAGGCGGGCTCATCGGTGAGATCATCGCCCACGACGATCGGGATCGCCCCCAGAAACGGCGGCGTCTGCATGAAGTGGCGCAGGGAGTCCCCCTTGTCAGGGCCTGGCCCCCGCAACTCTATGACCATGTGACCCGGTTGCAGGCCAAGCCCGGTCTGAGCAGCGAGGCGTTCGGCCAGGGCCAAGGCTGCGCCGGTGGCTTCGGGGGCGAGACGGTAGTGCAGCGCTGCACTCACCCCCTTGTCTTCCACCAGCAGTCCCGGGGTCGTCGCGGCCAGGGCGCGGAAGGCGGCGGTCACCTGGGGCAGGGCAGGGTGTGCAGGGGGCGGGCTGTGGTCAGCCCCTTGTCCCCGACGGTCCAGGCCGTGGACGGCGGCGACGGTATGAACTGAACCCTCCAGAATGCGGTCAACCTCGGTCAGGGGGCGGCCTGATAGAATCGCGACCCGGCCGTCCATCCGCGCAACCAGGGCCCGGAGGAGGGCCGACCGGCGGCGGTCTGGGCCAACGTCCCTGGGCCGCGCCGCGAGGGGCGCCAGCGTCCCGTCCAGGTCCAGGAAGAGGGCCGCGCCGTCGAGGTCCAGAAGAGGGGGTGACGGGTCCCCCGCCCACGGATTGGTCTGGCTCAGTTCCGGTGATCGCCCCATGGGCTCACAACGCCTGAGCGCCCCGTTGGCTCCGCCCGGCCAGGATGAAGGCACCAGACTGGCCGCCCTGACGCTTTCCTGCGGCCTCTTGGACGGGCCTATGGCGGTAATGGGCGAACCGGGGCATGGCCTTGGCGTTTGTTCATGGGAGACTAGGTCAGGTCTCCGACGCGCTGCCGATCGTTTCTCCAGCCCCGAAAGGTCATCCCATGCCCAAGGCGCCCCAAGCCGATGCGATCGTCCTGTTCGGGGGCGTGGGGGATCTCGCCCTGAGGATGCTGTTTCCCGCCCTCTATTTCCTCGATGCCGACGGCTTTCTGCCGGACGGGTTCAGGATCATCGCCGCAGCCCGGGGCGAGCTCATGCCAGATGCTTTCCGGGCTAAGGTCCGGGATGCGGTTGTCGAACGGGCGAGACCTCAGGCCCTGGACGAGGCGGTGTGGGCCCGGTTTGTCCAGCGCCTGGACTACCAGGCCGTCGACGCGACCCAAGCTGAACGGCTGTCGTCCGTCCGCACGGCCTTGGGGCCAGCCCAGGCACCGATCTTCTATCTCGCCCTGTCGCCCAGTCTCTATGTGGGGGTCTGTCAGGCCTTGGCGGGGGCCGGCCTGATCACGGATCGAAGCCGGATCGTGTTGGAAAAGCCCATCGGCCACGATCTGGAAAGCTCCCGCGGGATCAATGGGGCCCTGGCTGAGGTGTTTGAAGAGGAGCAGGTGTTCCGCATCGACCACTATCTCGGCAAGGAAACGGTCCAGAACCTCATTGCCCTGCGGTTCGCCAACACCCTGTTCGAGCCCCTCTGGAACAACCTGACCATCGACCACGTGCAGATCACCGTGGCCGAGACCGAAGGGGTGGGTGAGCGCTGGCCCTATTATGACGAGCACGGTGCCCTGCGCGACATGATCCAGAACCATGTGCTGCAGCTCCTGTGCCTGGTGGCCATGGAGCCGCCCTCGGACATGGAGGCGGAGTCCCTGCGCAACGAGAAGGTCAAGGTGCTCCGCTCCCTGCGGTCCATCACCCGGCAGGACGTGGCCCAGACCAGCGTGCGCGGCCAGTATGTGGCGGGCGTCGCCCAGGGCCAGTCGGCGGCGTCCTATGAGGACGAGCGGGGGGAAGAGAGCGCCACAGAGACCTTCGTGGCCCTACGGGTGGATATCGACAACTGGCGCTGGGCCGGCGTGCCGTTCTTCCTGCGCACCGGCAAGCGCCTGCCCGAACGGCGGACCCAGATCGCCATCCAGTTCAAGGGGGTGCCGCACTCCATCTTCGGCGGCCAGGCCAAGGATGACCTGGTGGCCAACCGGCTGGTCATCGACCTGCAGCCGGACGAGGACATCGAACTGCTCCTGATGAACAAGGCGCCCGGGATCTCCCAGGGGGGCATGCGGCTGCAGTCCCTGCCCCTGTCGCTGTCGCTGCTGCGGGCCTATTCAGGCCCCAATGCCCGCAGGCGCATCGCCTATGAGCGGCTGATCCTCGATGTGATCTTGGGCAACAGTGCCCTGTTTGTCCGCCGCGACGAGGTGGAACAGGCCTGGCGCTGGGTGGACGGGGTGGCTGAGGCCTGGGCTGAGGCCAGCATGGCGCCCAAGCCCTATGCGGCGGGAAGCTGGGGACCTGCGGGCGCCTTTGCCCTGATCGAGCGGGCGGGACGCGCCTGGTACGACTGAATGGGGGTCTAGCTTGCGCCGGTGGAGCCAAAGCCACCGGCCCCCCGGGCGGTTTCGTCCAGGCTGTCGGTCTCGTCCCAGACCGCCTGGATCACCGGGGCGATGACCAGTTGAGCGATGCGGTCGCCCCGGCGGATGGTGAAGTCCTCTTCCCCCAGATTGACCAGGATCACCTTCATTTCCCCCCGATAGTCCGCGTCGACCGTTCCCGGCGAATTGAGGCAGGTGATGCCGGACTTGGCCGCCAGCCCTGAGCGCGGACGCACTTGACCCTCGAAACCGGGGGGCAGGGCCATGGCCAGGCCTGTCGGGACCATGGCGCGTTCCATGGGCCGCAGCACGATGGGGGTGTCCTCGGCTACGGCGGCGCGCAGGTCCATGCCGGCGGCGAGCGCGGTCTCATAGGCCGGCAGGGGCAGGTCGGGGTTATGGGCCAGACGGATGATCTTGATGGTCGGGGTCATGTCAGGGCCTTGGCCATGCGCAGGGCGAGCTTGGTTGCCACCTCGGATTTCGCGGTCTTCTCCCACCGCTCGACGTCCGTGGCACTGACGATGGAGACGGTGTTGTCGTCGCCCCCCATGACACCTTCCACGCTGACGTCATTGGCCACGATCCAGTCGCAGCCCTTCCGGGCGAGCTTGGCCTTGGCATAGGCCTCCACATCGTTGGTCTCGGCGGCAAAGCCCACCACCAGCCTGGGCCGTGCAGGGCCTTGCGCCGAGAGGGTCGCCAGAATGTCGGGGTTCTCCACCAGCCGCAGGGCCGGCGGGGCGTCTCCGGTCTTCTTGATCTTCACCGTCCCCTCATCGGCGGGCCGCCAGTCGGCGACGGCGGCGACACAGACGGCGAGATCAGCGGGCAGGGCGCCCTGACAGGCGGCCAGCATCTGGCGGGCCGTTTCCACCTGCACCCGGGTGACCCCAGCCGGGGCCGACAGCGCCGTAGGGCCCGAGACCAGGGTGACCTTGCAGCCCAAGGCCGCCAGGGCCTCGGCTATGGCATAGCCCTGCTTGCCGCTGGAGCGGTTGGTCAGATAGCGCACCGGATCGATGGGTTCGGCTGTGGGGCCGGCGGTGACGATGGCGTGGCGCCCGCTCAGGGGGCCTTTGGCGCTGGAGGGGGCTTGCGCCCCGCCCAACATCCCCATGATCGCCTCGAGGATCGCAGGGGGCTCAGCCATGCGGCCGGGGCCAAACTCGCCACAGGCCATGGCACCGTCATCTGGACCCACAAAGGCGACGCCGTCGGCCTTGAGGGTGGCCAGGTTCCGCCGGGTGGCGGGATGATCCCACATGCGCACATTCATGGCCGGGGCCATCAGGACGGGCTTGTCGGTGGCCAGCAGGGTGGTGGTGGCGAGGTCCCCGGCCAAGCCCTGGGCGGCCTTGGCCATCAGGTCGGCAGTGGCGGGAACAACGACAACCAGATCGGCGGACCGGGACAGCTGGATGTGCCCCATCTCGGCCTCGTCGGTGAGCGAAAAGAGCTCGGAATAGACCTTGTCTTCGGCCAGGGCCGCCAGGGACAGGGGGGTGACGAACTGGGCACCAGCGCTGGTCAGGATCGGGCGTACCGCAACCCCGGCCTTGCGCAGCAGCCGGGTCAGCTCCAGGGCCTTATAGGCGGCGACCCCGCCGCCGACGATCAGGAGAACTCGCTTCTGCGTCAAAGCCCAGAATCCCTTGTGACACCCTCGATCGCTATAGCCGCATATGGCCTCTGGACAAAACCGCACATCTGTTCTTAGTTCGTTCCAATACATCCTAGGGATGCGATCTTGGAGATGGACACGGTGATGATGCGGTCAGCTTTGGCGCTTGCGGCGGGCGCCTGCCTTTTCATTCTCAGCGCCTGCGACAATGGACCCTCGGCGGTAGCCCCGGCCCCCAGCGCCGGCGAGGCGGGGCAGGACGCCGTGGCCACCGCGCCGGGGGCGACTCCGCCGGGCCGGGCCTCTGCCCCCCTGGTGGATGGCCGCCCCCTGTGGTCGGAAACCCAGCGCTATTCCGCCCAGGAGAATGCCGAGCGGGCCTTTGCGCGCAATGGCACGGCCTTTGAGGCCACGGACCTGGATGATTTTGTCCGCAAGGCCCATGCCTTCGTCAATGATCCCCCGGCCGGGGCCGAGACCCTGAGCCGGGGCAATGGCGACACCCTGATCTATGATCCGGCTGCCAATGTGTTTGCTGTGGCCAATGCCGAAGGGGCGCCACGGACCATGTTCAAGCCCGACAATGGGCCGGCCTATTGGGAAGAGCAGAAGGCCCGGGAGGCTGATCGCAACGGCCAATGAGCTCAGGCGCGCTCTGACTTCGCGGGGGTCTGGGCTCAGGCCAGGGCGCCCAACAGGAAAGCGCCGCCTGCGGTCAGGGCACCCATGACAAACCAGATCCAGCTGGGATCCCGGGGGGCGACCACGGGGGCTTCGGGCTCGGGGGCCTGTAGGCGGCGCTTGAGGCCGTGCAGAACCTCCAGGCCGTCCTGTATCAGGCGCAGGGCCTGGGCCGGGGGGGCGAGTTCACGGGTGATCCAGCGGCGGACCACCGGATCAGCGGCGCTCCAGATGTCGCATTCAGGGTCGATGCGCCGGGCCACGCCCTCCACGGTCATCATGGTCTTCTGCAGCAGCACCAGTTCCGGGCGCAGATGCATGTCGAACAGGGCGGTGATCTCGAACAGCTGGATCAGCACCCGGCTCATGGAGACTTGGCTGGCGGATCGGCCAAACACCGGCTCGCCCACCGCCCTCAGGGCCTGGGCGAAGGCCGCCCGATCATGGTGGGCGGGCACATAGCCAGCGCGGAAATGGACCTCGGCGACCCGGGGATAGTCCCGGTTGAGGAATCCCCAGAGAATTTCCGCCAGATAACGCCGTTCGTCCGGGCCAATCCGCCCGATGATGCCGTAGTCGACGGCGACGATCTGGGCCGGGGCGGCCACGAACAGATTGCCCTCATGCAGATCTGCGTGGAACACCCCGTGGTCGAGGGCCTGGGACAGGAAGGCCCGCAACAGGTTGGCCGCCAGCATCGGGCGGTCGAGCCCGGGCAGATCCAGGGTCGCGGGGTCTGACAGGGGCGCGCCGTTCGCCCATTCCAGGGTCAGCACCTGTTTGCCGACCCCTTCCCAGATGACGGCGGGGGCGGACATGTAGCCATCCTTGGCCATCACTCCGCCCAACTCATCACAGCCGGCCGCCTCCAGGCGCAAGTCGAGCTCAAGTTCGGTGGCGCGGATCACGGTCTCGGCAAAAGCCACAGGCTCCAGGCGGCTGGCGGCGGGCACATAGCGGTCCACCAGCCGGGCGGCCAGGAGCACGGCCCCGGAGTCCCGGGCGACCCGCGCGGCGATGTTGGGCCGCAAGACCTTGACGGCCACTCGGCGGCCGTCGTGCAGGCGCGCCTCATGGGCCTGGGCCAGAGAGGCCGCGGCCACAGCCTCGCCAAACTCGGAAAACTGGCGCTCCAGCGGCGCGCCGAGGGCGGCTTCCACCTGTGCGCGGGCCATCTCGGCGGGAAAGGGTGCCAGCCGGTCCTTCAGCCGTGACAGGTCTTCGGCGAAGGCGGCCCCGAAGATGTCGGCGCGGGTGGACATCAGCTGGCCGATCTTGATGGCCACCGGGCCCAGCTCTACCAGGGCCAGGGCCAGGCGCTCGCCCGGGCGGCCTGTCTTTGCTTTCTTGCCGGCCAACCGGCGCAGGACCCGCCCCAAATCACGGATCGGCGGCGGGTACTGGGTCTCCAGTTCCACAGGCAGCAGGGCGTCGTAGCGGGTCAGAGTCCAGGCTGCGGCGGCGAGCCGGCCAAGGGCGGCGGGACGCGCCATGTCAGATGGCCCAGCCCTGATGCAGGGCCGCCACGCCGCCGGTGAAGTTGGTGTAGCTCACCCGGGAAAAGCCGGCCTCACGCATCATCTGGGCGAAGCTCTGCTGGTCGGGGAAGCGGCGGATACTCTCCACCAGGTACTGATAAGACTCCCGGTCCCTGGCCACCAGCTCGCCCACGGCGGGGATCACCTTGAAGGAGTAGGCGTCATAGGCCCGCCGCAGGGGCTCGGTGATCGGTCTTGAGAACTCCAGGCACAGAAACCGTCCGCCCGGCTTGAGCACCCGCCGGGCCTCCCGCAGGGCCGCCGGGATATCGGTGACATTGCGGATACCGAACGAGATCACATAGGCGTCGGCGCAGGCGTCTGCCAAAGGCAGGGCCTGGGCGTCGCCGACGTTCCAGCAGATCTCCGGCTCCGAGCCCTTTGCGCGGCCCGCGGTGATCATCTCGCCATTGTAGTCCATCAGGAAGATGGTGGCGTCCGGGCCGCCCCGGCGCTGCTGGGCGCGCCGCGCCATCTTTGCAAAACGCCGCGCCATATCGCCGGTGCCACCCGCGCAGTCGATGATCACCTCGCCAGGCTGAGGGTTCAGGCGGGCGGCGACGGCATCCTTCCAGAGTCGGTGGACACCACCGCTCATCAGGTCGTTCATCAGATCATAGCTGCGCGCGACGCTGTCGAAGACCCCGCGCACCAGGCGTGGCTTCTCGTCGGCCGCAACGTCGCGGAATCCGAAGGTGGCGGCTGGTCCGGTCATGGCTCGCCTCATAGCCTCCCTGGACCGCGCGCGCCAGCGCAAGGCCGCTGCGCGCAGGCGAAGTTGATGACGCTTAAAGTTGATCCCAGGCCTGGCCTCTGCCAATCGATGACCCATGCCCGAACTTCCCGAGGTTGAGACCGTCTGCCGCGGACTGGCGCCTGTCCTGGATGGCCAGCGCCTGACCCGTGTGGAGGCCCGCCGTCCCGATCTGCGGTTTCCCTTCCCGGAGGACTTTGTCCAGCGGCTGGCCGGGGCGCGCATCGAGGCCCTGTCCCGCCGAGCCAAGTACGTTCTGGCCCCCACCGATCGCGGGGACACCCTGGTGATGCACCTGGGCATGAGTGGGCGCTTCGAAATCGCCCGCCCTGAGGGGACGGTCCGGCCTGGGCAATTTGTCTATGCCGCCGACCCTGACCCCCGGCACGCCCATGTGGTTTTTGAAACCGAGGCTGGGGGCCGGGTCACCTATTATGACCCCCGGCGTTTCGGCTATATGGGCCTGATCCCCACAAAATCGCTTAGTGCGCATCCGTGGTTTGCCGCCATGGGGCCAGAACCTCTGTCAGAGTCCTTCGACGCAGGTCTGCTGGTCCGGGCTTTCGAGGGGCGTCGACAGGGGCCAAAGACCCTGTTGCTGGACCAGAGGATCGTGGCGGGCCTGGGCAACATCTATGTCTGCGAGGCCCTGCACATGGCCCGCATCTCCCCGTTCCGCCCGGCGGGAGACATCTCTCGCCCCCGATTGAAGGGCCTGGCCCAGGCCATTGTCCAGGTGCTGGAGGCCGCCATCGCGGCAGGGGGCTCCACCTTGCGCGACTATGCCGGTGCCGATGGAGCGCTCGGATACTTCCAGCACAGCTTCCGGGCCTATGGGCGGGAGGGAGAGGCCTGTTCCAACCGGGCCTGCGGCGGAACCATCGCCCGGGAGGTCCAGGCAGGGCGCTCGACCTTCTTTTGCCCGACCTGTCAGAGATGAGCCCCATGCGGCATCTGCACGCCCTGATCGCTTTGATCCTCGCCCTGGCTGTGGCCCCGGCGGTCAGGGCCGAGCCCGCCATCTGGATCGTCCGCGACGAGGACTCCGAAATGGTCCTGTTCGGTTCCATCCACCTTCTGCCGCCAGGCCTGGCCTGGCGCCCCGCTGCCCTCGACGCCGCCCTGGTCAAGGCCGATGACCTCTGGTTTGAACTGCCCATGGGGGCAGAGACCCAGCAGCAGGCCGCCCGTCTGGCCATGCGCCAGGGGACGTTGCCCCCAGGGCCTGGGCTCTATGAACGCCTGCCCACCGACAGTCGTCAGCGTCTGGAGCGGCTGGCCGCCGAATATGGTCTGCCGGCCAATTTCCTGGACCAGCTCAAGCCCTGGTTTGCTGAGGTGCTGCTGGTCACCACCATGCTGGGCCGTCAGGGGGCCGATATCGCCCATGGGGTCGAAGAGCAGGTGAACATCACAGCCTCGCCTGAGGTTCGCCGCCAAGCCCTGGAGACTGTCGAAGAGCAACTGGGGGCCTTTGACGCCGTCCCTTTGGAGGAACAGCTCGCCAGCCTCGCCTATAATCTTCAGGCCATGGAGGAGGACCCCGGCGCCTTTGATCGGCTCTTGGCGATCTGGATGGCCGGCGACCTCGCCGCCCTGGAGGCCGAGGCCCTGGACCCCCTGGAGGCCTTTGCCCCCTCGCTCTACCAGCAGCTCATTGTCGATCGGAACACTGACTGGCTGGAGCAGCTCCGAACTCGACTGGCCGGCTCAGGCCGCACGGTGGTGGTGGTGGGTGCCGGTCATCTGGTCGGGGATGTGGGCCTGCCCGCGCGGCTTCGCGCCCTGGGCTATGAGGTCGAGGGCCCCTAGGGGCTGATGTCACCAGACGGACGCTCGGATCTTGGAATCTGGGACTGAACGCGAAGTCTTCATCGCGTTTCGTCCGATAAGCGGTTCCCACTGATCGGAACGCCCTTTATCGGCAGGTACGTGCTTGAACCAGGAGCCGCCATGTCAGCGTCGACCTATGAAACCCTGCTCATCGAGGCCCACGGCCCCGTCACCCTGATCCGCCTGAACCGGCCTGAGGCGCTCAACGCCCTCAACGCTGCGCTCCTGACTGATCTGGAGGCCGCCCTGGATGTGGCCGAGGCTGATCCGGGGGTGGGCTGTATCGTGCTCACCGGTTCGGCGCGGGCCTTTGCTGCTGGCGCCGACATCAAGGAGATGGCCGAGCAATCCTATGCGGACATGTTCCTGGCCGACACCTTCGCCCGTAGCGCCCGGCGGATCGAGACCTGCCGCAAGCCGATCATCGCCGCGGTCTCAGGTTTCGCCCTGGGCGGCGGCTGTGAGCTGGCCATGATGTGCGATTTCATCCTGGCCGCCGACACCGCCAAGTTCGGCCAGCCGGAGATCAATCTCGGGGTCATGCCCGGGATCGGCGGCACCCAGCGCCTGACCCGCTTTGTGGGCAAGTCCAAGGCCATGGACATGATCCTCACCGGTCGGATGATGGACGCTGCCGAGGCTGAACGCGCCGGCCTGGTGTCCAGGGTCATCCCGGCCGACACGCTCCTCGACGAAGCCCTCGCCGCCGCCGCCAAGATCGCCGCCCAGTCGCCCCTGGCGGTGATGATGAACAAGGAGCTGGTGGAGACCGCCTATGAGACCACCCTGTCAGCCGGGGTGGCTGTAGAGCGGCGGCTGTTCCACTCCCTGTTTGCCTTCGAGGACCAGAAGGAGGGCATGGCCGCCTTCGTCGAGAAGCGAAAGCCTGACTTCAAGGGTCGCTAGGTGCGGATCCTCGCCTTCGGGGACTCCTTCGTGGCCGGGGTCGGCGACCCCGCCCACCAGGGCTGGATCGGCCGCGCCCTGGCCGGGCGGCCGGCGGTGACCCTCTACAATCTTGGCGTCCGCCGCGACACCAGTGCCGACATCGCCCGCCGCTGGCTGGCCGAGGCCCAGCCTCGGCTCACCGATCTCGAACCCTGCGGGCTGGTCTTTTCCTTTGGCTGCAATGACGCGAACGCCGCCGCCGGCGAGAGCTCGCGGCTTTCGCCGGCGGAGAGCCTGAAGAACGCCCATCTGATGCTGAGCGCGGGTGCCCGGCGGGCGCCGGTGCTGATGGTGGGGCCGCCGCCGGCCGGAGAGCCAGGGCTCGCGGCGCGGGTCGAGGCGTTGAACGAAGCGTTCAAGACCCTCTGCGCCCGCCTGAGGGTGCCCTATATCGATGTCCTGCGCCCCCTGGCGGTCAGCGGGACCTGGCTGGCCGAGGCCCAGGCCGGCGACGGCGCTCACCCGGGAGCGGCGGGGTATCAGCAGCTGGCTGAGCTGGTGGCGGCCCATCCGGCATGGCGAAGCTTCACCGGCCTGCAGTGAATCCCGGCTGACGGGTCAGGTGCCATTGACCGGCTCTCCGCCATCCCGTATATCCGCGCCTCCGATTTTCACCGCTTGGACCTGCGTCCTGGCGCGCTATTTTTCGAGAGCTTCAGAATGGCCAACACGCCCGGCGCCAAGAAGGCGATCCGCAAGATCGCCCGTCGCACCGAAGTCAACACCGCTCGCCGCTCGCGCGTTCGGACCTATCTTCGCAAGTTCGAAGAAGCGGTCGCTGCCGGTGACGCCGCCGTCGCCAAGACCGCCTTCGTGGAGGCCCAGTCCGAGGTGATGCGCGCTGTCACCAAGGGCGTGATCCACAAGAACACCGCCTCGCGGAAGGTCTCGCGCCTCGCCGCCCGCCTGAAGAAGCTGGCTGTTGCCTAAGACTTGAACTTCGCCGCTCTCTTGCGGCCTAGATCGCTGAATTTGTACGGAAAATGAACAAGCCCGCGCGCCTCATCGGTGTGCGGGCTTTGTCGTGCCCTGGACCCTAGGGCCAAGCGCCCTGCGACCAAGTTACTCACTTCGGGCGCGGTGTTTTCGCATTTCCCTTGTGGCGCGAGGGGTCTCGCCTGAGTCAACGAAAATATCCGCCAACGGCGCGAAGAATCACCGTTGACCCCCCCCGGCCCGAGACTAGTCTCTGGAGCTTCAACACAGCGTATTTTCCATCTTAAATCGGATGAAAAAGCGGGGGGCGGGACTCTATGCGTCCTCCGTGTAAGTCTCTGTGTTTTATGAAGAAACGTGGCCGCGGCGTGGGGTTGCGGCCAATGATATGGATGGTGGGGGAAGTGGAAATCATGGTTTCTGGCGGATTGGCTGACAGGGCGACGGCGACGCCGGCTGGAGCGGTCTGGACGAAGACCTGCCTGACCCTGAAACGCGAGTTGGGTGACGCCACTTTTGGCTCCTGGCTGGGCCATGCTGCCCTGCGTGAGCGCTCTGAGCATGAAGTCTGTCTGGTGGCTGCCACCGGTGTGGCCCGCGACTGGATCCGGCGGCACGCCTGGCGGCGGATCGGGGAGCTTTGGGCTCAGAACGATCCGGAGGGCCGGTCTCTCGACCTCAAGTCGCGGATGGAGTTCGACGGCGCAGCCCTGGCTGAGCCTGTCGTTGCCGAGGTAAGCCTCGCGCCAGCTGCGACCTCGGCGTCAGCCCAGGCCGCCCTGGCCCACGAGGCGTCGGCGACCTTTGAGGTTCCGGCCGCTCGCCCGGCCCGTACCCATGGCCTGCAGGAGCGCTTCACCTTTGACACCTTCGTGCCGGGGCCGGCCAACGAGTTTGCCTTCGCCGTGGCCCGCCGGGTGGGTTGCTGGGCCGATGGCCATTTCAATCCGGTGGTCTTCCATGGCCCCTACGGCTTCGGAAAGACCCACCTGCTGAATGCGCTCGGCTGGGAGGCCCTGCGCACCGCACCGGACAAAAAGGTGGTCTATCTGACCGCCGAACGGTTCACCCAGACCTTCGTCAAGGCCGTGCAGGACCGCCAGACCGCAGCCTTCAAGGACGAGTTGCGCGACGCCGACCTGTTGCTCATCGACGACGTCCATTTCGTCGCCGGCAAGGCCTCCACCCAGGAAGAGCTGTTCCACACCCTGATTGCGCTGGTTCAGGATGGTCGTCGGGTGGTGATGACCGCCGATCGGCCGCCGCACGAGCTTTCGGACCTGGAGCCGAGACTACGCTCGCACCTGCAGGCGGGTCTCGTCTGCGGCATTGAGCCGGCCGACCGGGATCTTCGCCAGGGTATCCTTGAACGCAAGCTCGCCATCCTGGCCCGGCAGGGGGGCTTTCCCGCCGAGGCGCGGCCTGAGGTGCTGCAATTCCTCGCCGACCGCTTCAGTGACAGCGTGCGGGAGCTGGAAGGGGCCCTCAACACCCTCGTGGCCCGGATTGGTCCCCAGCTGGCCCAGCTCACCCTGGATGAGGCTCAGAGCATCTTGAGGCCTCACCTGTCGGCACCCGAGCGCAAGGTGACCGTCGATCACATCCAGAAGGCCGTGGCCGAGCATTTCGGCCTCACCCAGGCCGACCTCCTGTCGGAGCGTCGGGCCCGGGCGGTGGCTAGGCCCCGCCAGGCGGCCATGTGGATCGCCAAGCAGATCACCACCCGCTCCCTGCCTGACATTGGCCGGCGGTTCGGTGGCCGGGACCACACCACGGTCCTGCATGCGGTACGACGTATCGAGGCCCTGAAGGCCGAGGACGCGACCCTGGCCCGTGATCTGGATGTCCTGCTGCGCAAGCTGCGCGGCTAAGCGCCTTAGCCGACCCCACGGTCCGCAAGCCCGAAGGCCCGCCACCCCGGCGGGCCTTTCGCTTTTTTGGTGCTTGGTGTTTGGCCAGACCCAGATACCGCAGACGCCCGCACCCACGAAAAAGGGCGGCCGCATCGCTGCGGCCGCCCCGTTCGTCATCAGGATGGAGGAGAGGCTTTAGGCCTCGGCCTCGGCCCCTTCCTTCTTGGAGAGATCCTCGCCAGTCACCTGGTCGACGACCTTCATGGACAGGCGGGTCTTGCCGCGATCGTCGAAGCCCAGGAGCTTGACCTTCACTTCCTGGCCTTCGGTCAGGACGTCGGAGACCTTGGCCACGCGCTCGTTGGAGATCTGGCTCACGTGAACCAGGCCGTCCTTGGCGCCGAAGAAGTTCACGAAGGCCCCGAAGTCGACCACCTTGACCACCTTGCCGGTGTAGATGGCGTTCAGCTCGGGCTCCGAGGCGATGGAGCGGATCCAGTCGCGGGCCGCATCGATCTTGGACTGTTCCGAGGCCGCGATCTTGATGGTGCCGTCGTCGGAGATGTCCACCTTGGCGCCGGTTTCGGCGACGATCTCGCGGATCACCTTGCCGCCCGAACCGATGACTTCACGGATCTTGTCCACCGCGATCTTCATGGTTTCGATCTTGGGCGCGTATTCCCCGAGCTCAGCGCGGGGCGCGTCCATGGCCTTGGTCATCTCATTCAGAATGTGCTGGCGGCCTTCCTTGGCCTGCTCCAGCGCCTTCTTCATGATCTCCTCGGTGATGCCGGCGATCTTGATGTCCATCTGCAGCGAGGTGATGCCATCCGCGGTGCCGGCGACCTTGAAGTCCATGTCGCCCAGGTGGTCTTCGTCGCCCAGGATATCGGACAGCACGGCAAAGCCATCGGCCTCCAGGATCAGGCCCATGGCGATGCCGGACACCGGCTTCTTCAGGGGCACGCCCGCATCCATCATGGCCAGCGACGCGCCGCAGACCGTGGCCATGGAGGAGGAGCCGTTGGACTCCAGGATCTCCGAGACCAGGCGGATGGTGTAGGGGAAGTCTTCCGTCGCCGGCAGGACCGGTCGCACGGCGCGCCAGGCGAGCTTGCCGTGGCCAATTTCACGACGGCCGGGCGAACCCATGCGGCCGGCTTCCCCGACGCTGAAGGGAGGGAAGTTGTAGTGGAGAAGGAACTTCTCCTTGTAGGTGCCTTCCAGGGCGTCGATGAACTGCTCGTCGTCGCCGGTGCCCAGGGTGGCGACCACCAGGGCCTGGGTCTCGCCGCGGGTGAACAGGGCTGAGCCGTGGGCCCGGGGCAGGATGCCCACTTCCGAGACGATGGGACGGACCTTGTCGACGGTGCGGCCGTCGATGCGCAGGCCGGTGTCGAGGATGCCGCGGCGGACCACGTCAGCTTCGAGCTCCTTGAACACGCCGCCCAGCTTCTGGCCGTCGGCGCCGTTCGGATTGGCGTCGGACTTGACCATGGCGGCCATGGCCTTCTGCTTGGCCTGGCTGAGCGCCTCCTGACGGTCCTGCTTCTTGGTGACCTTGTAGGCGGCGGCAATGTCGGCCCCGACCAGGGTCTTCATCTGCGCCTTCAGGGCGTCGGTGTCGTCGGCAGCGAAGTCGAAGGGCTCCTTGGCCGAATGCTCGGCCAGGTCGATGATCGCCTCGATCACCGGCTGGATCGACTTGTGGGCGAAGGAGACGCCCCCCAGGACCTGCTCTTCGGTCAGCTCCTGGATTTCGGATTCCACCATCATCACCGCATCGGCGGTGCCGGCGACCACGAGATCCATGGCGCTGGTCTTCAGCTCTTCCAGGGTCGGGTTGAGGACGTATTCGCCCTCGATGAAGGCCACCCGGGCCGCAGCGATCGGGCCCATGAAGGGGGCGCCGGAGATCACCAGGGCGGCCGAGGCCGCGACCATGGCGACGATGTCGGGATCATTTTCCAGGTCGTGCGCCAGGACGGTGCAGACCACCTGGACTTCATTCTTGAAGCCCTTGACGAACAGGGGGCGGATCGGACGGTCGATCAGGCGGGAGACCAGGGTCTCCTTTTCCGAAGGCCGGCCTTCGCGCTTGAAGAAGCCGCCGGGGATCTTGCCCGCGGCATAGGTCTTCTCCTGATAGTTCACGGTCAGGGGGAAGAAGTCCTGGCCGGGCTTGGCGCTCTTGGCGAACACGGCGGTGGCCAGCACCACGGTCTCGCCATAGGTGGCCAGGACAGCGCCGTCGGCCTGACGGGCCATGCGGCCGGTTTCGAGGGTCAGCGTCTTGCCGCCCCACTCGATGGTCTTACGTTTGATATCGAACATGATTTTTCTTCTTTCAGGTCCCGCAGGCGTATTCCTGGCGGGGGCGGACAGGGCGTCGGACTTCCGAAATCCTCTCCAGGTGAACAGGCGTGATGAGGATTTCGTTGCAACCCTCAGCGTACGTCTTCAGGGGGCCTTGGCCCCTGCCGCCCTGGGGTCCCCCGGCCTGTCGCGGGAGGGGGCGGCGGTGGGGCCTTGAAGCAGGGCCCCATATGCGACGCCCCCGCTTTCGCGGGGGCGCTGGTCGTTCTAGCGGCGGAGGCCGAGCACTTCGATGAGCGCTTGATAGCGTGCGGTTTCCGACTTCTTCAGGTGGTCGAGGAGCGACCGGCGCTGGGAGACGAGCTTGAGCAGGCCCCGACGCGAGTGGTTGTCCTTCTTGTGGGTCTTGAAGTGCTCGGTGAGGTTGACGATCCGTTCGGTCAGGATGGCCACCTGCACTTCGGCGCTTCCAGTGTCGCCCTCGCTACGGGCGTGGGTCTTGATGAGTTCGGCCTTACGGTCCGGGGTAACCGACATCGTGCGTCTCCGCTCTATTCGAGATGAAAGACACGGGACGGCTCGAGCTGGCCGGCGCGCATCTCGCAGAGGGCCACCATCACGCCACGACACATGGCCGAAACGGTTCGAGCGCCCGGCGCAAGCCCGGCTCTCAAGGTTTCGACCTGTCGGGGAACGAGAACGATCGACCGTCCCTGCTTAAGTCGGAAAGCGTCTTCGTCGGTTATGGCCAATGCCGGGATGTCGTCCAGCGCGGTCTCAACCGGAAGCAATGCTTCTGACTGCCGGGCCTTATGACCCAATTCCTCAAGGAAATCCAGCCCGATCGCCCGGGCTTCGGTAAAGGCCCCGACCCGGGTGCGGCGGAGCGCGCTCACATGGGCCTCAGCCCCCAGCCGCAAGGCCAGGTCGCGGACCACTGAGCGCACATAGGCGCCCTTGCCACAGTCCATGATCAGCTCGATGTGGTCAGCATCGGGGGCTTCACCCACCGCCAGGCCGTGGATCATCACCGGACGGGCTTTCAGTTCCACGTCTTCCCCGGCCCGGGCCAGGTCATAGGCCCGCTCCCCGTCCACCTTGATGGCTGAATAGATCGGCGGGACCTGCATGATCTCACCTTCGAACTCATGCAGCACGGCCCTGACCTGGTCCGGCGTGGGTCGGACATCTGAGCGGGCCACGATCTCGCCTTCCCGGTCGAGCGTGGTGGTGGAAGCCCCCCAGTTGATGGTGAAGCGGTAGCCCTTATCGGCCTCGACCATATAGGCCACCGTCTTGGTGGCCTCCCCCAGGGCCAGGGGCAGGACCCCGGTGGCCAGGGGGTCGAGGGTGCCCGCATGGCCAGCCTTCTGGGCGTTGAAGATCCTGCGGACCTTGCCCACCGCCTGGGTGGAGGTCAGATCATAGGGCTTGTCCAGGCAGATCCAGCCGGACACCGCCTCGCCTTTGCGCCGACGTCCCATGGCGCTCAGTCCTCTTCGGGGGCGTCGAGGTCCTGGCGGACCTTGGGATCATCGAACAGCCGGCTCATCTGATCGGCGGCGTCAAAGGTCTCGTCGTGCAGGAATTTCAGTTCCGGGGTGGCGCGCAAGTCGATCATCCGCCCGAGACGGCCCCGGAAGAACTTTGAGGCGCGGTTCATGGCCGCCACCACCTCGGGGGCGTTCTCGCCGCCCAGGGGCTGGATGAAGCAGATGGCGTGGCGCAGGTCGGGGCTGACCCGAACCTCGGTGATGGTCACCGGCGCCCCCGACAAGGCCGGATCGTCCAGGTCTTCCTCCCGCAGGATCTCCACCAGGGCATGGCGGACCAGTTCGCCAGCCCGCAGCTGGCGCTGGCTGGGCCCTCGGGGGGCTGAGCGGGCACCCGGCGTTCGGGCGGCCGGGGTGCGGGACGGGGGACGGCGCTTCATGGCGAGGCTCTCGCAGGATCTGGCCTGGCCGGCGGCTCGAACGCCTGGCTCAGGGAAGGGCGCGCTTCTAGAGCGCGTTCCGATAAGTGGGAACCGGTTATCGGCACCAAAGGGCTCTAACTTCCGATTTGGAGCCCTTTTTTGTCCGATCGGATCAGAGCCGATCAGATCGGAAAGGGCTCTAGTGGCCGCGGCGCGCCAAGTCTAGGCCCGGCCAGCCCGACCTGCCAGGGCGCTCACGCCCCCGTGCGCTGGCGGAAGAAGTCGATCACTCGGGTTTCGGCGGCCTTGGTCGGCCCGTCCGGGGCCAGGTGCAGGGTCAGGGTCGAGTGCGGCGCGATGGGGGAGGGGGCCGCATCGGCGTCCTCCAGTTCGATGGCCTCAAAGCGGTCGCCGAACTCGGCCTTGTAGTGGTCGAACCGGGCCTGACCGACCATGGCGTCGCCCTTGAAGCGTAGGCCGATCATCGACAGGTCCTCGGTTTCAAACCGCGCCCGGGCGCAGGCGATTTCCGCCGGGCTGACCCCAAGGCCTGCGGCCCGGGCTTTGGAGCCGGCGGCCAACGGCAGAGAGGGTTGAGCCAGCACCGGGGCCACCACGGCCGGTTCGGTCATCATGGCCAGGGCGAACCCGCCGGTGAAGCACATGCCCACCGCGCCGACCCCGTGGCCGCCACACTCGGCATGGGCCTGCCGGGCCAAGGCGCGCAGCCAGTCGACGATGGGGCTGGATTTATCGGTGGCCCAGACGTGGAACTCCCGGCGCACGCAGATGGCCTTCAAAAGCTCAGCCGCCAGATAGCCCCGGCTGACGGTCTTGCCCGGTTCGCCAAACAGGCTCGGGCACCAGGCTGTGAGGCCGGCCGCTGCCAGCCGCTCGGCAAAGGCCAGGACCAGAGGATGCAGGCCGGGCATCTCGTGGATGACGATGACCGCAGGGCCTGATCCCCGGCGATAGACTGGCCGGACCCAACGGCCGTCGTCGAACTCGAACCGCTCGAAGCCTTCCAGCTCACCCGTCGCCATGCCGTCGCCCCCAGACCTGTTGCCAGACTAGCTCAGCGGCGCAGCATGTCGATGTCGCCCTCGAAACCCGACAGCCGCCAGACCCCTTCGGTCTGGGTGAAGGTCAGCAGACAGGGGCCATCCTTAGCCCGGGTGGCGCAAACCCGACCGTCATCCAGCGCCTTCAGGGATCCGGCTATCGCCACACGGCCAGGCAGGGGCTGGGCGGCGTCATAGCCATAGTACTCGGCCACCCCGCGAAACACCTGCGGCCGGATCAGCTGCTCACTGGCGGCCTGGGCGATGGCCGAGCCAAGCAGGGCGCCGAGCGCCCGCATCTCCTCATTGCCCCCGGCCCGGGTGGCCTCGGCGGCGATCCGGGCCTCGATCTGGTCCCGCAGGGCCTGGCGGTCCACATGGCGTTCGAAGGTCGCCTCGTCCCCATCCCGGATGGCGGTCAGCAGGCTGTGCACATCACCGGCCGCGTCCAGCCGCTGCGGCGCCCCCGCGCAGGCGCTGAGGGTCAGGACGAGGGCGACGGGGATCAGCAGGCGAAGGGACTTCAGCATGGGGTCCTCCAGGGGCGGGTCATCTGCATCACCTCAAGGTGGCGATCCAAAGGCGCGGGTGATGTCGTCTTCCAGCAGATCGGCGATCTCCACCAGCTTCAGCCGTCCGGTCTGGCCGGCGGCGAGGCGGATGTCTGACCGGGGGCGGCTAAGGGCCTTGGCCAGAAAGGCGATGAGGGCGGCATTCGCCGCGCCGTCCACCGGCGGGGCGGCGATCCGCACCTTCAGAAAGACCCGGCCCTCATGGTCCTGGCCCCAGCCTTGGGCGGCGTCCCGTCCACCCCGGGGGGTCAGCCGCACCGCCAGGCGCATGGGGCGGTCCTAGACGAACAGGCCGATCAGGGCTGACTGGATTGCCGGCAGAATGAACCGCTGAATGCCCATCAGCACCAGAATGACGATGATCGGGCTGATATCGACCCCGCCCAGGGCCGGCACCATCCGCTGCACCGGGCGCATGACCGGCGCTGTGACCGCCTCAAGGGCTCGGGCGATGTTGAAGACGAACTGATTGCGCAGATTGATCACGTCAAAGGCGACCAGCCAGGACAGCACCGCATTGATGATGATCGCCCAGGTCAGCAGCTCAATAAGCGCCGATAGGATGAAGAAGACGAAATTGATGATGGCGATCATGGGGGGTCCCGATCTGTCTTGAGCGCTGCTTCTAGCCGCGAGGCCTCCCCCCTGACAAGGCGGAGCCGTGGCCCGGCGGGCCAGAACGCCCCCCGTGAGCGGCTTGACAGCGATCCGCCGCAAGCCTAACTCCCCGCCTTCCTGGGGCCGTAGCTCAGTTGGTAGAGCGCCTCGTTCGCAATGAGGAGGTCAGCGGTTCGATTCCGCTCGGCTCCACCAGGATTTCTCCTTTCATTTCAATGATCTATGGCTCAATCCGCGCTCTGCGGAGGGGCCGCCGGTTTTGGCCAGACACCAAATCGACATCACGGCGGGGCATTTCAAGGCCCTCTGGCCCGTCCTCGGTCGGCATGTGAGTCCTCATAGGCCTCGCTGTACGCACCGCGATTCGACGCCTCCTGGCTGGAGGGTGTCGGAAATCCGACCAGAAGTCCGAGGATGAAGTAGAGCGCGGTGCTGGCCATGCCTGCAAACAGGACGCCGAACTTCAGGGCGTTGATGGCGCTGGGATCAGGCTCTGTACGCTCTAGCCAGAACGCAAGTCCGAATCCTAGGATCGCACCTACGGCTAGGGCGGGCATTGTCACGTCGCTACTCAAATGGGGTCTCGCTTTTCATAGTGAGGAACGCGGGTAGGGGGGCGGGGGTGGCTTCCGCCACGGGTCCCATCTGAGGTCGGTGACCTCCCCTAGGGCGGCTCTGGCGGCGACCAATTTCTGAAACGTCGGCGGGCTACTGCTCGCCAACGTACTTTCCGTTGGGAGCCAATTTGCAGCGAGCGCCAAAGACATAGGTTCCGTCCGGGCAAAGGCGTGTCTGCGCGCGGGGGCTGGAGAGCTCATCCGTTTGGGACTTGCGGGCGCCAACATAGCTTCCGTCGGGCGCCAGCGCTCGCTTGCCTGCCACATAGGAGCCGTCGGGAGCGAGCTGCGGCTTTCCTCCGACGTAAGTGCCGTCGGGCGCGAGGTGACAGCGGTCTCCCGAGACGTAGGTGCCATCCGGGCATAGTCGCTGAGCATCTGCCCAGGTTGGGATCGCCAACAGTGCGACCGCCAGGATTACTGGTTTCATCATGTGCTGCTCCTGGAGCTCTGATCTGAAAATCGGGCTTATAATCCCTAGACCGTTCAGGTGCGCAAGATGCCCCTCTCCCTATGGAATGGGGCCGGATCGTTGGCGCGAATGTGCGCAGGCTGCGCAAGGCGCGCGGCCTGACTCAGGAGCAGCTCGCGCACGACGCGGGGATCGACCTGACCTATGTTGGCGGCATCGAGCGCGGGCGACGGAACCCCTCGCTGGCCGTGCTGGTGCGTCTGGCGGAGTCTCTTGGCGTTCACCCGCCCGCGTTGTTCGACGTGGACACCAACGCGCCCTGACGTCGTCAGACGCAGATGCCCATCTGCACGGCGACAACGGGCTTGCCCTGGTCGTCCAGCCAGATGCGGAACGTCCGACGCGCACCATTCACCTCAACGGCCGTGGCGGGCGACTTGAGGAAGCGACGGGCCATCTCCGATGCAGCGGCATTCCAGGCCTGCCGGGCGAAGGCGAGACGGCGCTGTGCTCGGTCCGTCGCCTGAGTGCGGACGTGCTTTAGGGCCTGGAGGCGCTGCGCCGCCAAGACCACACCCACATTGGAGTGATCCGCGTATGGCCGATCGCTCGGGAGGAGGTCGGGTGCAAGGAAGCGACCTACGAGTTCTGAGAGGGCGGCCAGAATGAGCCGTTCAACCTCTTTCTCATGCGCCTCACGACGCTCAATTGCCCATTCGCAGATGCGGATCAGACGGTAGGCGCGGTCCGCGCGTTCCAGTAGGGCGTCATCCGAGAGGCCAACTCTGGTCGGCTCAATCGGTTGAGTGCGAGATTCGGTGTCGCGTTTGGGCATGGCCGGTCCTCCTGAGCAGGGGGTATCTCCCCACCCATCAAAGACCGCGCGCCCGCACGCACGGGGGCGAGGGTCCTTTCTTCCAGGCGGCGACAAGGGAGCTGACGCAACCGCGAGTTCACATTTCCCCCGATGCGCGCCAGTGTGGCGCAAGGGCGCTAGGTGTCGCCCCAGGGGGCTAGATGTCTGACTTTCGCACGCTGCTAACCTCGCTCCGGGACGCGTCTCGGTCAGAACGGGAAAAGGGCACTTACTTCGAGCGCTTGGCCGTCGCGTTTCTGAAGAACGATCCAGGGATGCAGCAAGAGTACGAGGACGTCTGGCTGTTCTCGGACTGGGCGAAGGCCAACAGGCTGGACGGACGCGACATCGGCATCGACGCCGTCGCCAAGATCAGGGGCGAGGACAGCTTCTGCGCCGTCCAGTGCAAGTTCTACGCTGAAGGCTATCGCATCCAGAAGGGCGACATCGACAGCTTCCTGTCGAGCTCTCAGACCCGCCATTTTTCGCGCGGCCTGATCATCGACACCACCGGCGCATCCTGGAGTCCCAACGCCGAGGCCCTGCTGGACGACCTCAACATCACCCGCATTGGCCTCGACCGCCTAGAGGCCAGCCCAATTGATTGGGCGTCGTGGGTTCACAACGATGAGATCAAGATTGATCCGCCAAAGGAGATCAGGCTGCACCAGCGCGAGGCGCTAGAGGCCGTGCGCGATGGTCTGGCGAAGGCGGATCGCGGCAAGCTGATCATGGCCTGCGGCACGGGCAAGACATTCACGGGTCTGAAGATCGCCGAGGAGCTGGCGGGCGTCGGGAAGACTGTTCTGTTCATGGTGCCGTCGCTGGCGCTGATGAGTCAGACGATTCGGGAATGGACCATCGACGCGGCCGTGCCGATCCGCGCCTTCGCCGTCTGCTCGGACGTTCAAGTGGGAAAGCGTCGCAAATCGCAGACCGATGTCGCCGAGCTTGAGGCGCATGACCTCGACTATCCCGCGACTACCAGCGCTGCGAAGCTGGCCAGTAGGGCCGGTCGCACGTCGCCTGACCGCATGACGGTGGTGTTCGCCACCTACCAGTCAATTCAGGTGCTCGCCGACGCCCAGCGCCTGAATGGCCTTTCCGAGTTCGACTTGATCATCTGCGACGAGGCTCACCGAACCACGGGGGCGACGCTGGCGGGTGACGAGGAGAGCAACTTCGTCAGGATTCACGACCAGTCGTTCGTTGCGGGCCGGAAGCGCCTCTACATGACCGCCACGCCACGGGTGTTCGGCGAGGCGGTGAGGGAGAGGGCGAGCGAAGCTGACGCGGTCCTATGCTCAATGGACGACGAACAGCTCTATGGTGAGACGCTGTTCGCGAGAGGCTTTGGCTGGGCCGTCGAGAATCAGCTGCTGACAGACTACAAGGTGCTGGTGCTGGCGGTTGACGAAGGCATGGTCAGCACGGGCGTGCAGCGACGCCTCGCGGATGATCAGTCCGAACTCAAGCTGGACGACGCCACCAAGATCATTGGTTGTTACAAGGCCCTGACGAAGCAGGGCTTGCGTGGTGAACTGGTCACCGACCCGTACCCTATGAAACGCGCTCTGGCGTTCTGCCGGGACATCAACTCGTCCAAGATGGTGCAGAGCGAGTTCTCAGCCGTCGTCGCAGAGTACCTAGCCTCGGATGAGGGCCAACAGGTGGAGGGGGACGCAACGCCGCTGGACTGTCAGCTGCGGCACGTTGACGGCACCTTCAACGCCAAGGATCGCAATCGGCTGCTGGACTGGCTGAAAGAGGAGCATGGGGAGAACGCCTGTCGCATCCTGACCAATGCCCGCTGCCTGTCTGAAGGCGTGGACGTCCCTGCGCTAGACGCGATTCTGTTCATGCATCCGCGCAAATCGCAGATCGACGTGGTGCAGTCGGTAGGCCGCGTCATGCGTCGTTCGCCGGGCAAAAACATGGGCTACGTCATCCTGCCCATTGGCGTTCCGGCTGGTATGACGCCGGAGGATGCGCTGAACGACAACGAGCGCTACCGCGTCGTCTGGCAGATCCTGAACGCGTTGCGCTCTCACGACGAGCGGTTCGACGCGATGATCAACAAGGCTGATCTGGGCGTCGATATCTCCGACCACATCGAGGTCATCGCCGTCAGCAACAAGCTACCGACGAAGAAGGACGGTAAGGGCGGTAAGCCGAACATCGGCCATGGCAGCGCGGCGGAAGATGATGAGCGGGAGCCGGGTGTCGGCACGGAGCCCTCGCCGACACAGCCGGACTTCTTCCTCGACGAGTTCTCCAAGGCCATCATGGCCAAGATCGTCAAAAAGTGCGGTCGGCGCGACTATTGGGAAGATTGGGCAGGCGATATAGCCAAGATCGCCCAGACCCACATCACGCGCATCACTGCCCTGGTGGAGCAGCCCGGATCGGCTGAGCGCGCGGCCTTTGAGGGTTTCCTTGGCGAGCTGCGAGATGACCTAAACGACAGCATCACCGAGGGCGAGGCCATCGAGATGCTGGCCCAGCACCTCATCACCAAGCCGGTCTTCGACGCACTCTTTGAGGGCTACAGCTTCGCCCAGCACAACCCCGTTTCCCGGGCCATGCAGGCGGTTCTGGAGGTCCTGGACGAACACAGCCTGGAGAAGGAAACCGAGAGCCTTCAACGCTTCTACGCCAGCGTGAAGCGGCGCGCTGAGGGCATCGACCGCGCCGACGCCAAACAGAAGATCGTTGTCGAGCTCTATGACAAGTTCTTCCGAAACGCCTTCCCGAAAATGACCGAGCGGCTAGGCATCGTCTACACGCCTGTGGAGGTGGTGGATTTCATCATCCATTCCGTCAACGAGGTGCTTCAGGCCGAGTTTGGCCAGACCGTCGGAAGCCGGGGCGTCCACATCATGGACCCCTTCACGGGCACCGGCACCTTTATCACCCGACTGTTGCAGTCGGGCCTGATCAAGCCGGAAGAGCTTGAGCACAAGTACCGGCATGAAATTCACGCCAACGAGATTGTGCTCCTGGCTTACTATATTGCGGCCATCAATATCGAGGCGGCTTACCACGGAGTCGCAGGCGGCGATTACGTGCCATTCGAGGGTATATGCCTTACTGACACCTTCCAGCTTTATGAGCAGGAGCGTGATTTGATCAGCGATCTAATGGCCGACAACAGCAGCCGCCGTTCGCGCCAGAAAGAACTTGATATTCGGGTGATCGTCGGAAACCCGCCGTATTCGGTCGGCCAGGACAGCGACAACAACGATGCCGCCAATGTGGCCTACCCAAAGCTCGATAAGCGCATCCAATCGACATACGTCGCGCACTCGACCGGAAATCCAAGGAGTCTTTATGACAGCTACATTCGAGCGATCCGCTGGGCTAGCGACCGGATCGGCGATGCTGGCGTAGTTGCCTATGTGTCGAACGCTGGGTGGCTTGACGGAAAAGCTGCTGATGGCCTGAGAAAGTGTTTGGCGGAAGAATTCTCAGGCATCGACGTGTTCCACCTACGCGGCAACCAACGTACATCTGGCGAGAAATCCAAGCGTGAGGGAGGAAAGATTTTTGGCAGCGGCAGTAGAACGCCAGTGGCCATCACAGTGCTTACAAAGAATCCCAAGCGCGAGACCCCCAACGGAAGGATTCGTTTTCACGATATTGGGGACTACCTCACGCGAGAACAAAAGCTGGCGATTGTGTCCCGGTTCGGAAGTGTGGGAGGCATTGAGAGCGCTGGTGGCTGGCAGTCCCTAACGCCTGACGAACATAGTGACTGGGTGGGCCAACGAGATGGCAGCTTCCAAGCGTTCCCTCCACTTGGGGCTAAACGCGAAAGTGCAGATATCACGCTATTCGAGAACTACAGCGCGGGCGTGAAGACAAATCGAGACCCGTGGGCATACAATAGTTCTGAAAAAGAATTGGGCAAAAACATGTCTAGAATGATCGGTTTTTACCGTGAAAGTCTAGATCGCCCCGACAGGTCAGACATCAATGATGAAAAAAGCATTAGCTGGTCGTGGGTGCTTCGCGAGCGCTTTGCGAAACGGAAGATGGCTTCATTCGACCCGGGCAGCATTGTCAAAAGTATCTATCGCCCGTTCTCGCCACAAATGCTGTACTATGACGGGTTCTTCAATGAAAACCGTTACCTAACTCCCAAAATTTTCCCAACTGGACGTGAGCGAAATCGGGCGATCTACCTTACAGGACCCAGCGCGCCATCATTTTCTGTTCTGATGATCGATGCCGTGCCTTGTCTAGACGTGATGTCGAAAGGGCAATGCTTTCCTCGGTTCCTATATGACGGTCTTGAAGAAAAAGGCTCCACACAGGGAGATCTGTTAAGTGCGGGGAGTGCGTCAAGTGCAATGGGGCGAGACGCGATAACTAATGATGGTCTTGCATATTTCCAAGCGTCGTACCCAAGAGATACCATAACAAAAGATGATTTGTTCCACTATGTTTATGGCCTGCTTCACAGTGAGAACTACCGAAGCCGTTTTGCAGACAACCTCTCCAAGCAACTTCCCCGCATCCCGGCCGTAAAGAATCCGGCCGACTTCTGGGCATTTGTTGAGGCTGGCCGCAGGCTGGGCGATCTGCATTGCGAATTTGATAGCGCCGAGCCTTATCCGGTCACCATCGCCCAGGGCGATCTAAGGCTGGCCAACATTCCCGACCCGGAGAAGTTCTACCGCGTCGAGAAAATGAAGTTCGGCGGCAAGCGCCCGAACGTGGACAAGACGACCGTGATCTACAATTCCAACATCACCATGACCAACATCCCTCTGGCCGCCTACGACTACGTCGTAAACGGCAAGCCAGCGTTGGAATGGGTGATGGAGCGCCAGGGCGTAAAGACCGACAAGGCCAGCGGCATCGTCAACGACGCCAACCGCTACGCCATCGAGACGGTCGGCGACCCGGCTTACCCCCTCAAGCTATTCCAGCGCGTGATCACCGTCAGCCTGGAGACCATGAAGATAGTCCGCGCTCTGCCGCCGCTCGACATTGCGGAACCGGCCGCAAGGGAATCCGGGGAGCCGGTCGCGTAGCGCCTTCTCCCGCGGCCGCAGAGTTGCGCGCGGAGAGTGGGACAGGACACGGACACACCCTATAAAGGGTGTGTCCTGTCCCGTCCCATCTTACGCGCTGCCCTCAGTCGGGAGCAGCCAGATCTGATCTCCGAGACGTCGCACAAGCTTCTGTTCGGCGAGGCTGGCGATGGCGCGGTCGACTGATTTGCGGGTGGTCGCCTGCCACGTCCTTAAGGCCTCCGCGTCTGATGAAGGCGGCCGAAGATCAGCTCGATATCCTCGCTCAATCAGACTCGCACGTAGCGCCCCTACGGATACCACCCGTTCCGCAGACTGGTGATCGGCGGCGGCTGGAACGCTTGCTCGGATCGCGGCGAGCACAAGTGGCGCGTCGGGATGCGGCTGACGCGCGACGCTTCCCCCGTTGGTTTTCGGCCTTGCCGGAACGGGGACCTGACGCACAACACAAGAACTGACTGCCACGCCGTTGGGCGCGGTAAGCTCTATGGGTTCAAGCTCGAAGGCCAACGTGGCGGCCTCTGGGGCATCGGACTGCTTTGTATTCGTGATCGTTCGGACCGGGCTGCCAGAGGTCCTCTCCAGGCGGAGAATGAAGTCGGCAGCGTCTTCCCACTCGCCAGCGCCCTTGACCGACGCGTCGCCGCGTCTTCCTGACTGAAGCTTGGCGACGTGAGCGACCAGCATCACAGTGACGTTTGCGCAATCAATGATCTGACTGACGCTGTGGATGGTCCGATTTGCGACGCTGGCATCCGACACGCCTCCGCCTCCAATTGCCCGAGCGAGCGTGTCGATGAAGATCGCCTCAAGGGGGACGCCCATCGCGTCAAAGTGAGGTCGGGCCTCCTCATTGAGGAACGAGATTAGCGTTTTGACGGCCTTCTCATCCGTAAGGTCGGGCACGCCGTCGACGACCATGACGGCTAGGTCCCGCCCCGCGTGACCATTAGCTTTGATCCAGGCGAGCAGCCGCTTCGCGAACCGCGATCTCTTCTCGCCGACAAAGATGATGGAGCCGAAGGGCTGGCCGATCCGATGCCCCATGTAGTCGGGGCCAACCGCGCCGCGATACGCCATATCCACGACTTGGAAGGACTTGCCTGCGCCCCGATACCCATAAATGAAGCCGTAGGCCTTGCGGGGGACTAGCCCCTCTATCAGCCACTCGTCTTGCTCTATGGGCATCTCGTGGCCCCACTCAAGCGCGAAGGGGAGGGCGGCCTTACGATCTCGTTCGTATCGAGCCCGCCATCCTCGCCGATCATCCTCGGAAGCAGGAAGGTGGATTGAGCCGCGTTCCATTTGAACGCCGACCCACTGTTCGAATGTCGGGAACAGCATGTCAGGCGCGCTCCCCGTTACGCTGGCCGATCTCGGACGTCGAGCGCCGGGAGCTGGCGGACACCCATGCGTCGATTTGATCGCGGCCATAGAGCACGCGTCGCCCGAGTTTTAGGTAGGGGGGGCCGTCTCCGCTAACCCGCCACTTGTTAAGGATTGAGACCGAGAGGCGTAGCCGTTCGGCGGCCTCCTCGACGGTCAGAAGGAATTGGCCCTGGGACGCAGGGCGGGGGTCGTTTGATACGGACACTTGCCGCTCTCCTGTTGAAGACAACGGCTATCCAGATATCGCCCTCAACTAGGGGCGGTCGTCCCGGCTTGCCAGGAAATCCGCGGTGACCCTTTGGGTGCCTAGGGGATTGAGCCTGATAGGTGACGACCCCCGGGGACATATCGATAAACGATAAACCCAGGAGTGCTGCGGATTTTTTATCCACAGGAAAGGGCGTCGCTGTCTGGCGGGTCGCTACAAACTCGTCCTCATCCAGGCGCTGCGCGTGACAACGGCCATGGCTGCTGGAATCATCGACCGTCTCTGGGGAATGGTTGATTTGGTCGCGATTATGGAGGCCGGGGCAAAGCCAAAGCGACTGGCAACAAACAAAAGGCGTGCCGCGTGAGCACGCAGGTGTTCAGGGATTTCGTCAGATTTCACGAAGCTCGACTGCGGCGCTCGCTGCTACCTGACGAGTTGTCGCGGGTCACCGCAGCCTACTTTGCGAATGACGATTTGCGCGGTCTGAAGATGCGCCTGAGGATCGCGCTCCGGGGGTAAATTCAAACTGACCCACGACGAAGCTAGGCGACAGAACACACCGCGAACGCATGGCTAATTGTCGTTAGCCCCCATGGTGTATCTTCGTTCTGCGAATGACCGATTCGGTTCATTCGTCGGACAAGGCACTGAGGCTTCAACCTCGCCCCTATACGCCGCAAAAGGCAGAGTTCGCAGCCGAGCCTTTGCGTCGTCCAGGTCGCGAGCCTGAAGCTCCAGCGCCCATTCCGATCCCTCGTGCTGGTACTCAAAGAGATACCGGCCATCACCACGATCTGAGGAATCAGAACCCATGTACTATCTCGTTTACAAAGACGTTCAAGGATATTGGCGCTGGACCCTTTACGCCGCCAACGGCCAGAAGATCGCCAACTGCGGCGAGGGCTACTTCAATCGCGCTGATTGCGAGCACGGCCTGAACCTCACCGCCAACTCGCGTGGTTTGCCCGTCAAGTACGCCGCCTAGCGGTTAACAGGGCCTTACGCAACCTTGGGCGCGGGCTTCGTCTCGCGCCCCTTTTCCTGCGGCTTGTGCGGGCTATTCGTCAGGTTGCCAAGGACGCGATGAAGCTCAGCGTCTGCGTCTTCCCGCTTGTCGTCGTCAGAGGGCTTATCCGCCATGAGCGATCACAATAGTGCAGAGTTGTCGGCGAAGAACGAGAAAGTCCGGCGCGAGACGGCCGTCTATCACCAGGCCCTGGGCGAGATGATCGAGAGATTTTCACGTGTTGAGGGACAGCTGCAGCGCGTCCTTTGGCGCGAAACCAGCACGCCCCCAGAGGTTGCCAAGGCGATCTTTTCGGGCGTTCGGATCGACCAAGCGCGGGACCTTATCAGGAGAACGCGCGAAGCCCGTGGAGCGCCAGAAAGCAAACTGCTGGCCCGCATGTTCACGCAACTAGGCATACTAAACCAAGCGAGGAACGACATTGTTCACTTCGGCGCTTGGGGCGACCCAGAATTGGGCAGGGTGGTTACAAACCGCAGGTTAGCTCACATCCCCGAGCGCGTACGCGTGTTGCCGATTTCCGCAGAGATCCTGAGAAACATGTCTCATGACCTCGCCATCATCAATGAGTGCATCCAAGCGCACCTCATGATGATCGCGGAGACGCCAGAGCGAACAATTGATCCAGAAGATTGGATCGGTAAGGTCAATCAGCCGCTGGCGACTTACTTGAGCCTCGGACTTTCTCCATGGCACTATAAGCAGCCGTCACAAGGTTTTACTGGTCGTAGGAGCCAGAAGGGCTCTCAAGGGTAGCAACCTCAGCCCGTCACATTTCTGCGGTCATGCCAGCTTCACTTCATCGCACACTGGGAGGTGTCGGCTCGCAATATGCTGATGAAAGTCGAGGCGAGAGCAAGCCCTCGCCTCTCGGCGCGTCAGGCCGCGCTGACCTTCGCCTGTTTCCTGATGAAGTCCGCCACGACCGAGGCCGCCGCTTGCGTCGGATCGTCCCCCAGGTGGGTATAGCGTTCCGCCGTTTGAGTCCGAGAATGGCCAAGCGACTTGGCGATAATCGGCATGCTGAAGCCTGCCTCCGCCAATGCGCTTGCATAGGTATGGCGCAGATCGTGTACGCGCACGTTGGATAGGCCAGCGGCAGCGCAGGCGCGCTTGAACGCCTTCCTGACGCCCGTAGCATGACCGCCGCCGCGTGCCGCTGGAAACACATGCTCGCCGTCTGACGTGTGGTGCCGTCGCGCGAGGATTGTAGCGGCCTCGCCCGATAGAGCGATCCGCCGCTCGCCGTTCACGCCCCCGGCCTTGGTGCGCTCTGGCGGGAGCGTCAGGGTTCTTCGCCCTAGGTCCACCTCAGACCACTTCAGGCCAAGGATTTCCGTCTTTCGCGCCCCAGTAAGCACGAGGAGGCGGATGGCGTCGGCGAAGGTGGGGTTCAACTCTCCTGTCGCCTCCAAACGCTCCAGCGCGTCCCACAGGGCCGCCGTTTCGCTGCCGGAGAGGTAACGAGCCTTAATGGGCGGGGCGGCTAGGCGTACTGAAGCGAATGGGTTGGTTTGAACCAGCTCATGTTCCATGGCCCAGGCGTACATGGCCGCCGCCGTGGTCCGCGTGCGGCGGGCCACCCCTGGACCGCCAGTCACGCGCGCCCGTCCGCGCTTTCCCGTCTTTTCGTCTCTGGCCGTCCCCCCCTCAGTGATCTCCCGGATTGCTCTGTGGGCGTCTGCCTTGGTCACCTCGTCGGCGATGCGGCTTCCGATGAGCGGTCGGATATGTCGGTTCAGGTTGCTGGCGTCATTCACCCAGGATGAGGCCCGCTTGGCCGGTTTGGTGGTGGGGCCGTCGGACAGGTACGTGTCGATGAGGCCCGCCACGGTGATCCTGTTTTTGGCGGCCCGATTCTCCGCAGCGGGGTCACGTCCATCTCTCGCTTGGGAGAGGACCTGGCGGGCCTTCTCGCGCGCGCCTTCAGGCGTCCAGGGGGAGCCATGGCGACCGATGGTCACGATGGATTGTTGCGCTGCGCCGCGCTTATAGCGGACGGCATAGACCTTTTTCCCACTCGGATAGGCTCGGACAAGGAATCCGGTGAGGTCGGTATCCCACAACCGGCTCTCGCCTTTAGGCGGAATGGGGAGCGCATCCACCGAGCGCTTCGTGATCTTTGCTTTCTGGTTCGTCACGGGTGTCTCCATTGCGACGAGCCGCCCGACACCGGCTAGACACCAGCAGCAGGACAACTCAGGCAAACATGGGGTAAGTCGGGGCGCGGGCTCGGTCGTCCCGGTCGCCTGTTTTCAGCGGCTTAGGTTTGTGGGGCTATCGGTGGGAAGCTCGGGGAAAGGCCCATGCTCCACATTCGCAATGAGGAGGTCAGCGGTTCGATTCCGCTCGGCTCCACCAGGATTCTCCA
>NZ_JAKRSA010000011.1 GCF_022402485.1 Phenylobacterium sp.
AGGTGTTGGTCCCGGTCAAACGGGTGATCGATTACAACGTCAAGCCCCGGGTGAAATCTGACGAGACCGGCGTGGACCTCGCCAACGTCAAGATGTCCATGAACCCCTTCTGCGAAATCGCCGTGGAAGAGGCGGTCCGGCTGAAGGAAAAGGGCGTGGTGACCGAGGTCGTCGCGGTCTCGATCGGCCCGGCTCAAGCGCAGGAAACCCTGCGCACGGCGCTGGCCATGGGGGCCGACCGGGCCATCCTGGTCCAGACCGACGCCGACCTGGAGCCCCTGGCGGTCGCCAAGGTGCTGAAGGCGGTGATCGCTGAGGAGTCCCCGAACCTGGTGGTCATGGGCAAGCAGGCCATCGACGGCGATAACAACGCCACCGGCCAGATGCTGTCGGCCCTGCTGGGTTGGCCCCAGGCCAGCTTCGCCTCCAAGCTGGAACTGACCAGCGACAAGGCGACCGTGACCCGCGAAGTTGACGGTGGTCTGCAGACCATTGAAGCGCCGCTGCCGGTGATCATCACGGCCGACCTGCGCCTGAATGAGCCGCGTTATGCGTCTCTGCCCAACATCATGAAGGCCAAGAAGAAGCCCCTCGATACCAAGGACCTCGCGTCCTACGGCGTCGACACCGCGCCCCGCCTGAAGGTGGTCAAGGTCGTCGAGCCGCCCAAGCGTAGCGGTGGCATCAAGGTCGAAACCGCGGCCGATCTGGTCGCCAAACTCAAGACTGAAGCGGGGGTGCTCTAATGGCCGTTCTCGTCATCGCCGACCAAACCGGCGGCGCGCTCAGCGACAACACGCACAAGACCGTCTCGGCCGCCAAGGCCATCGGCGGGGATATCGACATCCTGGTCACCGGCAAGGACTGCAAGTCCGCTGCCGAGGCCGCCGCCAAGATTGAAGGCGTGCGCAAGGTGCTCCTGGCCCAAAGCGACGACCTAGGCCACGGCCTGGCCGAAGCGGTTGAGGCCGTGGTGGTCCCGCTCATGGCGGGCTACGACGCGGTGCTGACCCCGGCCACTTCCCAGGGCAAGAACTTCTCGCCCCGAATCGCCGCCAAGCTCGACGTGTCGCACATCTCTGACGTGGTCGAGGTGGTGGACGCCTCCACCTTCGTGCGTCCGATCTACGCCGGCAACGCCCTCGAAACCGTCCAGTCGGCCGAGGCCAAAAAGGTCATCACCGTGCGCCCCACCGCCTTCAAGGCGGCCGGCGAAGGCGGTTCGGCCGCCATTGAGGACATCGGGGCTGGCGCTGGGGCCGGCGGAACCAAGTTCGTGGGCGAGGAAATCGTCAAGTCGGAACGGCCGGAACTGACGGGTGCCAAGATTGTGGTGTCCGGCGGCCGCGCCATGGGTTCAGCCGAGGAGTTCCAGCGGGTGATCGAGCCCCTGGCCGACCGCCTTGGTGCCGCCGTTGGCGCCAGCCGCGCGGCGGTGGATGCCGGCTACGCCCCCAACGACTATCAGGTCGGCCAGACCGGCAAGGTGGTGGCGCCCGAGCTCTACATTGCCATCGGTATTTCCGGGGCCATCCAGCACCTGGCCGGCATGAAGGACTCAAAAGTCATCGTGGCGATCAACAAGGATGGCGATGCGCCGATCTTCCAGGTCGCCGACTTTGGCCTGGTGGCCGACTACAAGGCCGCTGTTCCTGACCTGATGACAGCCCTCGGCTGATCGACCAGAGGATCGGACGACGCGGTTGAGATGGACGAGGCGGCACCCCCCGGGTGCCGCCTCGTTTCGTTTGGAGTGCGGCTTTGGCGCCACAAGTCACACCCCCTTCACATTGCGGCGCAGCATAAAGGCCTTGGCGGGTTCGGCATGGCCCATGTTAGAAAGCCGTCACAGACCAGAGGCGGCCGTGCAGGCCGCCCGCAGATTTGGGGCGAGTGGACATGGTTGAGATCAGAACGGTCGGCGTGATCGGTGCCGGCCAGATGGGCTCCGGCATCGCGCATGTCTGCGCCCTGGGTGGCTACGATGTCTTGCTGCACGATGTCAGCCCCGAGCGGATCGAGACGGGCCTGGCCCAGATCGACCAGGCCCTGGCACGTCAGGTATCCCGTGGCCTGATTGAGGCCAGCGCCAAGGACGCCGCCCTGGCCCGGATCAAGGCGGCACCGGAGCTGCAGTCGGTCGGCGGATCGGACCTGGCCATTGAAGCGGCCACCGAGAACGAAGAGGTCAAGAAGTCGATCTTCCGCGCTCTGTCGCCCTATCTGGGTGCCAACACCCTGCTGGCGTCCAACACCTCCTCCATTTCCATCACGCGACTGGCCTCAGCCACCGACCGCCCCGAGCGGTTCATCGGCCTGCACTTCATGAACCCTGTGCCGCGCATGAACCTGGTGGAGATCATCCGCGGGATCGCCACCGATGCGGTGACCTATGAGGCGGCCGTGAACTTCGCCCGGTCGCTGGGCAAGACCACTGCCAACGCCGAAGATTTTCCCGCCTTCATCGTCAACCGGGTCCTGGTGCCGATGATCAATGAGGCGATCTACACCCTCTATGAGGGCGTGGGCACGGTAGAGGCCATCGATACGGCCATGAAGCTCGGTGCCAACCATCCCATGGGCCCCCTGGAGCTTGGGGATTTCATCGGTCTGGACACGGTCCTGTCGATCATGAACGTGCTCTATGACGGGCTTGCGGACTCCAAGTACCGTCCCTGCCCGCTGCTGGTGAAGTATGTCGAGGCCGGCTGGCTGGGCCGCAAGGCCGGGCGCGGCTTCTACGATTATCGCGGCGAGAACCCCGTCCCGACCCGCTGACCCAAAGCCCGTACGGGCCCGAAAACGCCGGCTGCGGCTGATCGGTGCGGGTTTGGTTAATATGTTCGACTTGCGCCCCTGCCCTGCCTGATACTAGGGGCGATTCGAACAGGCGGGTTCATGCGAAGGCTGACGCTTGCGCTGCTCTGCGGCGCCTATCTCTGTCTAGCGCTGATCATCGCCCTTTCCCTTTGGCGGAATGGCGGCGGCTGGGGCGCGGGCGCAGCGGCCCTGGTGGGCGGCCTGGGCCTGGCGTTTGCCTTCCATGGCCTGATTGAGCACGCCCTGACCGCAGCGGGCCTGCGCGGCGAGATCGCGGCCCTGCGCGACGCCCACCGGATCCTGCTGGACCAGGTAGAAAAGGTCGACGCCCGCCTGTCCCAGGTGGTCGAGACTGTCACCGACGACGCCATGCGCCGCTCTGAGGAGCTGTCGGGCGAGGTCCATATGCTGGAGGACCTGGTCCAACGCATGGGCCAGCGGCTGGAGGAGCGGGTTTCCGCCCCGCCAATGCAGGCCAGACCCGGCCACGACCCCCGCCGGGAAGCGGCCCTTCTGGAGACCGTCCGCGGGGCCCTGGCCGATAACCGGGTGGACCTCTACCTGCAGCCCGTCGTCGCCCTGCCCCAGCGCAAGACCATTTTCTACGAGAGCTTCTCACGGCTGCGCGATGAAAGCGGACGCGTCCTCATGCCCGCCGAGTACATCAGCGTGGCTGAGGCCGAGGGGCTGATGACAGCCATCGACAACCTGCTGCTGTTCCGCTGCGTGCAGATTGTCAGGCGACTGGCCAAACAGGACCGCAAGGTTGGCATCTTCTGCAATGTCGCCGCCACCAGCCTCGGCGACGAGAGCTTCTTCCCGCAGTTCCTCGACATGCTGGCGGCCAATCGGGATCTGGCCGGGGCCTTGATCTTCGAACTCGGCCAGGGTGCCTTTGAAGCCCGGGGCTCGGTTGAGGCCCGCAATATGGCCAAGCTGGCCGACCTTGGCTTCCGCTTCTCCCTGGACAAGGTCACCGACCTGGACTTTGACCTCCAGGATCTGGCCCGGTCGGATGTGAAGTTCGTCCGGGTCGGCGCTCAGATGCTGCTGGACGAGATGATCGAGCTCGACGGCCGTCTGGTGCTGAAGTCCCTTCCCGACCTGGCCGCCGAGGACTTCTGCCAGCTGACCCGTCGCTATGGCGTCGAGGTCATCGTCGAGAAGGTCGAGAGTGAGCGCCAGATCGTCGACCTGCTGGAGCTTGAGGTAGGCTACGGCCAAGGCCACCTGTTCGGCGAACCGCGCCCGATTCGCGAAGCCGTGCTGGCCGAAGCCGATCCGCCGGCAGATTTCCTGCGCCAGGGTCTGCGCCGCCGGGCCGGCGGTCGAGGCTGAACGGCTACAGGCTCAAGGGTGACCAGAGCCCGATTGACCCCGGACCTCAGGACCTTTACCGCCGCAGGCCATGACCAAGCCGCAGACGCCCCAGGGGCTTTCCGACCTCATCGACCACTATGACGTGCTGCTGAGCGACGTCTGGGGTGTGATCCACAATGGCCGGGAGAGCTTCCCGGAGGCCTGCGCCGCGCTCGCCCGCTGGCGGGCGGAGCGGGGCCCTGTGATCCTGATCTCCAACTCCCCGCGCCCGTCGGCCGATGTGGTGGCCCAGCTGGACGCCCTCGGCGTGCCCCGTGACGCCTGGACGGCCTTTGTCACCTCTGGCGACGCCACCCGGCTCCTGCTGGCTGAGCGCTCCCCGGGTCCGGCCTGGCGTCTGGGACCGGAGCGGGATGGCCCCCTCTATGAGGGTCTGGGCCTGGCCTTCGAGAGCCTGGATAAGGCCAGCTTCATTGCCTGCACCGGCCCGATCGATGACGAGACCGAAGGGCCCGAAGACTATCGGGCGCGCTTCGAAGGCGCTGCAGCCCGAGGGCTGGAAATGGTCTGCGCCAACCCCGACATCGTCGTTCAACGGGGCGACAAGCTGATCTATTGCGGTGGCGCGCTAGCCCAGCTGTACGAGACCCTGGGGGGTCAGGTCGTCATGGCCGGCAAGCCGCACAGCCCGATCTATGACCTCTGTGTCGCCGAGGCCGAGCGCCTGACAGGCGGCCCGGTGGACCGCGCCCGCCTGCTTTGCATCGGCGATGGGGTCGCCACTGACGTCAAAGGTGCCAATGCCCAGAACCTCGATGTGATGTTTGTCGCTGGCGGCATTCACGGGGCCGAAACCATCACTGAAGAAGGCCTGGACGCCGCCGCCGTCGAAGCCCTGCTCCGGCAGGAAGGCGCCGAGGCCCGCTGGGCCATGGCGAGCCTGTCCTGGTAAGCGCCTTCGCTTTGTGGCGGGCCGGGTCTATTCAAGGAGAAAACGGGGAGCGGTTCCTTGCCAGGACTATTTTTTGAAGACCTTCACCTGGACCAAAGCGCCCAGATCGCCCGCACGGTGAGCGCTGCTGATGTGGAGGCCTTCGCCGCCGTCTCGGGCGACGACAATCCCCTGCACCTGGACGAGGCCTATGCCGCCACCACGCCCTTCAAACGCCGCATCGCCCACGGCATGCTGACCGGTGCCTACATCTCTGCGGTGCTGGGCTCGCGCCTGCCCGGCCCCGGCGCGGTCTATGTCTCCCAGTCCCTGCGGTTTCGCAGGCCTGTGGGTCTGGGCGATGAGGTGACCACCACGGTCACCGTGCGCGAGCTGGACCCCCGCCGGGGGCATGCCACCTTCACCACCGTCTGCACCGTCGCCGGCAAGACCGTGGCCGACGGCGAGGCCGTGGTGCTCGTGCCCAAGCGCGGGGTCTGAACCATGCGTGTCATCAAGGGATGGAAGGATCTGATGGCCCGCGACCGCGGCGCCGCCGTCGCCCTTGGCAATTTTGACGGGGTACATCGGGGCCACCAGAAGGTGATCGCCCTGGCCGCCCAGGCTGCCCGGGCCAACGGCGCCCCCCTGGGAGTCATCAGCTTCGATCCGCACCCCCGGCAGATCTTTGCCCCCGATGCGCCGGCCTTTCGTCTGATGCGGCCTGGCCAGCAGGCCCGGGCCCTCGACGGCCTGGGCGTAGACCTGTTCTATGTTCTGCCCTTCGATCAGGAGATGGCGGGCCTGACCGACCACGACTTCGCCCAGAAGGTTCTGCATGAGGGCCTCGGGGTCAGCCATGTGGCGGTGGGCTTTGACATCTCCTTCGGCAAGGGCCGGACAGGCAGTCCCGCGACCATGAAGGACTATGGCCAGGCCCTGGGCTTCGGGGTCTCGGTGGCCGCCGCCGTCGCCGATGACAGCGGCGAGAAATACTCCTCCACCGCCGTCCGCGACGCCCTGCGCGAAGGCCACCCTGAGGCCGCTGCGGCGATCCTTGGCCGCCCCTTCGCCATCGAGGGCGTGGTGCAGCGGGGCCGGCAGCTGGGCCGGCAGCTGGGCTTCCCCACGGCCAATGTGCAGGTCGACGACTATGTCCAGCCGCGCTTTGGGGTCTATGCCACCCGTACGCGCCTGCCCGACGGCCGGCAGGTGCCCGGCGTGGCCAATATCGGGGTCAATCCGACCGTGGGTGAGGTCGCCCCGGTGCTGGAGGTCTGGCTGTTTGACTTCAATGAGGACCTCTACGATCAGACCATCGAGACCGATCTGATTACCTTCCTGAGGCCAGAACAGAAATTCTCAGGCCTGGAGGCGATGGTCGAACAGATCGGGCGCGACGCCAGTGAGGCCCGCAAGATCCTGATGCCGGACTTCTGAGGCCAGCCTAAAGGGCTCGCTCACGCCCTCCTGGTCTGCTAGGACGCCCCCATGACGAGGGGCCGCAAATCCTTGCGAATTAAACGCCCGGCGTGACGCCGCCGGAGCCTATGATCCAGCGCGCGCCGGGACCTGTTCCGCCCTCCTCCGCCTCCGACTTGGACGAAAAATCCCATGGCCGACGACGCTGAAAAGCGCACCGACTCTCCCGATCAGGCGGGGCGCGACTATCGCGAGACCGTCTTCCTGCCCCAGACTGACTTCCCCATGCGTGCAGGCCTGCCGCAGAAGGAGCCGCAGATCCTGGCCAAGTGGGACGAGATCGGCCTCTATCACGCCGCCCGCAAGGCCCGGCAGGCCGCGGGCGCGCCGCTGTTTGTCCTGCATGACGGCCCGCCCTACGCCAATGGCGCCATCCATATCGGTCATGCCCTGCAGAAGACCCTGAAGGACTTCGTGGTCCGATCGCGGTTTGCCCTGGGCTATGATGTGGACTTCGTGCCGGGTTGGGACTGCCACGGCCTGCCCATCGAGTGGAAGATCGAGGAAGAACTGCGCGGCCAGGGCCGACGCAAGGACGAGGTCTCCAAGGCCGAGTTCCGCGAGAAGTGCCGCGCCTATGCCGGCCAGTGGATCGATGTCCAGCGGGACGGGTTCAAGCGCCTGGGCGTGCTGGCCGACTGGGAGAACCGTTACGCCACCATGGACTATGGCAGCGAGGCGGCCATCGTCGCCGAATTCCACAAGTTCATGACCTCGGGACAGCTCTATCGGGGCTCAAAGCCGGTGATGTGGAGCCCGGTGGAGCGCACGGCCCTGGCCGACGCCGAGGTGGAGTACCACGATCACGCCTCCCCCACGGTCTGGGTGAAGTTCAAGGTTACCCAGGGCTCCGACGCCGCCCTGGGGGCCAGCGTCGTGATCTGGACCACCACGCCCTGGACCCTCCCGGCTAACCGGGCCATCGCCTATAACGAGGCCATCGCCTACGGGGCCTATCAGGTGGAGGCGATGGAGACCGACCTGGCCTTCGAACCCTGGGCCAAGGCTGGCGACCGGCTGATCGTCGCCGACAAACTGGCTGAGGAGGTCTTCAAGGCCGCCAAGATCGCCAAGTGGCGCAGGCTCGAGACCATCGACTGCCAGGGCATGGTCTGCGCCCACCCCTTGGCCACCCTGGACAGCCACTACGGCTTCTCCGTCCCCCTGCTCGCTGGCGATCACGTGACCGAGGACGCGGGCACAGGCTTCGTGCATACGGCACCGGGCCACGGGGCCGACGACTATGTGGTCTGGCTGGCCCACGGCCATCGGGAGATCCCTGACACGGTGGACGCCGACGGCGCCTACTATCCCCATGTGCCCCTGTTCGGCGGCCTCAAGGTCCTGGAGACCGAAGGCAAGAAGGCTGGCAAGTTCGGCCCGGCCAATCCGGCGGTGATCGAGAAACTGATCGAGGCCGGCGGCCTGCTGGCCCGGGGGCGACTGGAGCATTCCTATCCGCATTCGTGGCGCTCCAAAGCGCCGGTGATCTTCCGCAACACCCCCCAGTGGTTCATCCGCATGGACGAGCCCCTGGACACCCCGGCGCATGGGGGCCGCACCCTGCGCGAGACCGCCCTGGAGGCCATCGAGGCCACCGCCTTCTATCCCGAGGCCGGGCGCAACCGCATCCGCACCATGGTGGAGAGTCGGCCCGACTGGCTGATCAGCCGCCAGCGCGCCTGGGGCGCACCCCTGGCCATGTTCGTCGACAAGGAGACCGGCCAGCCCCTGCATGACGACGCGGTCAATGCCCGGATCATTGCAGCCATCGCCGCCGAGGGTGCCGACGCCTGGTTCACCCGGCCCGACACCGATTTCCTCGGATCCCACGATCCCGACCGCTACGAGAAGGTCGAGGACATCCTCGATGTCTGGTTCGATTCCGGCTCGACCCACGCCTTCACCCTGGAAGGCCGAGAGAACACCCGCTGGCCCGCCGACCTCTATCTCGAAGGCTCTGACCAACATCGCGGCTGGTTCCAGTCCTCCCTGCTGGAGAGCGCCGGAACCCGGGGCCGCGCCCCCTATAACGGGGTCCTCACCCATGGCTTCACCATGGATGAGAACGGCGAGAAGATGTCCAAGTCCAAGGGCAATACCGTTGATCCCAACCAGGTGATCAAGGAATCCGGGGCTGAGATCATCCGCCTGTGGGCGGCCATGGTCGACTATTCGGACGACCAGCGCATCGGCAAGACGATCCTGGCCACCACCGCTGATGCCTATCGCAAGCTGCGCAACACCTTGCGATATCTGCTGGGGGCCCTGGCCGGTTATGGCGAGGCCGAAGCCGTGGCCCTGGCGGACATGCCGCCCCTTGAGCGCTACGTCCTTCATCGCCTGTGGGAGCTGGATGGGGAGGTGCGCGGCGCCTATGAGCGCTTTGCCTTCCAGGACGTGATCCGGCCGCTGATCGCGTTTTGCCAAGAAGACCTCTCGGCCCTGTTCTTCGATGTGCGCCGGGACGCCCTCTATTGCGACCAACCTGCGTCCCTGCGCCGCCGAGCCGCCCGGACCGTAATGCATGCAGCCTTCGAGCGCCTGACGGTCTGGCTGGCTCCCCTGGCCCCCTTCACCACCGAAGAAGCCTGGACAATGCGGTTCCCAGACGCCGGCTCCAACGCCCTGCGGGTCTTCCCCGACACCCCCGCCAGCTGGGCCAATCCTGAGGAAGCCGACCGCTGGTCCAAGGTCCAGGCGGTTACCGCCGTGGTCACTGGCGCCCTGGAGGTGGAGCGCCGGGAGAAGCGCCTCGGGGCCGCCCTGGAGGCCGCGCCGGTGGTCCATATCAGCGACCCGTCCCTGCTGGCCGCCTTTGAGGGCCTGGACGCCGCCGAGGTATTCCGGACCAGCCAGGCGACCCTGATGGCCGGCCAAGGCCCTGAGCGCGCCTTCCGGCTGCCGGAGAGCCCGGCTGTGGCGGTTGAGCCCCTGCTGGCCCAGGGCCGCAAATGTGCCCGCTCCTGGCGTATTCTGCCCGAGGTGGGGCAAGATCCCCGCTACGGCGATCTCTCCCTGCGCGACGCCGAGGCCGTGGCGGCCTGGGATGCCGCCCAAGGCGCGACCTGAGGCGACCGCCGATGACCCTGTCGAGCCTGATCAATCGCCACGGCTGGACCGCCTACGGCCTGGCCCTCAGCGTGATCGTCCTGGACCAGCTGTCCAAGCACTGGATCCTGTTCATTTATGACCTGCCAACCCGGATCAGCGAGCAGGTCATAGGCCCCTTCTTCCTGACCATGGTCTGGAACCAGGGGGTCAGCTTCGGCCTGCTGCGGGCCGATCACGACCTGGGCCGCTGGCTGCTGGTGGGCTTTTCCGTCCTGGTGGCCATCGCCCTGGCCGTCTGGGCCAGGCGCGCCGACCGCACCCTGATGGCCCTGGCGCTGGGCCTGGTCATCGGCGGCGCCATTGGCAATGCCATTGACCGGGCGAGGTTCGGTGCCGTGGCAGACTTCCTGGATTTCTCGCGGTTCTATTTTCCGTGGGTGTTCAACATCGCCGACGCCGCCATCTCCGTCGGGGTGGTTCTGCTGTTGATCGATGGGTTCCGGCGCGACGCCAAGACCTAAGGACGTTGGCGCCGGGCCCCTGTTTGCGCTAAGGCAATGGACTTTCCGGCCGGGGGCGGCCTTTGGGAGCGTTATGTCATGACCCTCAACCGCGTGATCCTCGCCGGCGCCCTGGTTGCGTCCGTAGGTCTGGCTGGCTGCAGCTCTACCCGCCAGGCGCTCGGCATGACCAAGGTGACCCCGGATGAATTCCGGGTGGTGACCAAGGCCCCCCTGGTGGTGCCCCCTGACTATTCCCTGCGTCCGCCAGCCCCCGGTGAGCCCCAGCCCCAGGAACTGCGCCCTGAAAGCGCCGCCCGCGCGGCCCTGGTGGGCGAGCGTGAGGCCATGAACCGCAGCGCCGGTGAACAGCAGCTGGTGGCCAAGGCCGGTCTGGCCGGGGCCGATCCCCTGATCCGCTATGTCGTTGACGATGAGTTCGGCGACATCGCCCACAAGGACAAGGGCTTTGCCGACCGGGTCATGTTCTGGCGTGGCGGTTCGGCTGCGACCCAGCCCGCCGGCCCCGACCTGTCGGGTCCCATCGATGCCGAGGCCGAACAGGCGCGGATCAATGGCATTACGGGCGGCGGCAATGTGGTCATCCGCCGGGAAGCCGGCAGCCGCATCAAGCTGCCTGGTCTCTAGACCCCAGGACTGAGCTTCAGTCCTCCGCCGGGGTGCGGATCTCGTAGCCCAGGGTACCCAGCCGATCGAGCACGCCCCCCTGCGCCAGAAGGGGGCGAAGCTGCACCACAGCCACACTATGGCCCGGCCGCTTCAGCGCCGCGACGATGGACGCCGTCTGGTCTGCCTTCAGGCGCGCGTCCAGGTCCGCCGCCCCTGGGGCCGCAGCAATACACCGCTCATAGCTGCGTTCGCCCCCCAGGGCCTCGCGCACCTGCCCCCAGGCCCAGGCCCGGGCGGCGGCTTCTGCAGAGCCAGGACCCGCCTCCACCGCCGCCAGGGCCTCCAGGACACAGGCCCGCTGTGCCTCGGCCGGGGTCCGCAGCACAGCCGCCAACAGAGGGGCGGCATCATAGGTCCTGGCCTCGACCCGAATCCCCCGTGCCGCCGCCATCCGACCGATGGTCTTGGCTGGATCAGCTGCGGTCAGGCGAGCAGCGTCCCGATAGTCGCTGATCAGCAGCAGGGCTGCGGCCATGCCATTGCGCGTCCCGTAACGGTCGGCGGGTTGGCCGGCGATGGTGCGCGCGGCGATGAAGCGCGCGCTCAAGGGCCCCTCAAGGGTGTCTTCAAACGGGGTGGAGGACCGTAGCCTCAGCAGGCTGACCAGAGCGCCTGGGGCGGTGAGCAAATTCACGCTGGCGCTGTTGAAGGGCAGAATGACCAGGTTGGCCCCCTCCAACCGCCGCTCCAGGGTGCTCGGATCCCAGCCCGAGCCCTTGGGGATCAGCGAGGGCACGCCCATCACATAGACGGTGGAATCGTCATCTGAGACCCGCCACCAGGCCGGGCCGAGCTCCCGGGCGGTGACCACCAGTTCGTCCACCAGCACCGCGTCAGGGTCCTGCGGCAGGGGAGCTGGGCCCTGGGCGGCCGCCCCCACGGGGGTTGCCAGCAGGAGCAGTCCGCAGAGGAGGGCGATCAAGCGCATCATCTCAGTCCTCAAGAGCCGCCCCTGCAGCCTGAATCGTCCTATAACCTCATTTGGACCCAGGCTCGAACATGCGCATCCATCGCCTTCCCCCCGAAACCGTCAACCGCATCGCCGCCGGCGAGGTGGTCGAACGCCCGGCCAGTGCCATCAAGGAGCTGGTGGAAAACGCCCTGGACGCCGGTGCCCGACAGATCGAGGTACAGGTGGAGGGCGGCGGCCTGTCCCGCATCCTGGTGGCCGACGATGGGTTTGGCCTGTCGCCTGAGGAGCTGCTGTTGGCGGTCGAACGCCACGCCACCTCCAAGCTCCTGCCGGACGACGCCGGCGACTACGACCTGTTGCGCATCGCCACCCTCGGATTCCGGGGGGAAGCCCTGCCCTCGATCGGCTCAGTGGCGAGGCTTTCCATCACCAGCCGCGCCAAGGGGGCCGCCGACGCCTTTGCCCTGCGGGTCGATGGCGGGGCGATGGGGCAGGTGTCACCAGCGGCGTTTCCAGGCCCCCATGGGGCGCGGGTGGAGGTGCGCGACCTGTTCTACGCCACGCCGGCGCGGCTGAAGTTCATGAAGTCCGAGCGGGCCGAGGCCATGGCCATCGCCGAGGAGATCAAGCGCCAGGCCATGGCCCATGAGGCCGTCAGCTTCAGCCTGGAGATCGACGGGCGAAAGGTCCTGCGTCTGCCGGCCGAGCCCGCCGGGGATGTGGGACGACTGGCACGGCTGTCGGCCATCATGGGCCGGGAGTTCTCCGACAATGCGCTCTTGATCGACCATGTCCGCGAGGGCGTGCGTCTGTCGGGCTATGCCGGCCTGCCGACGCTCAACCGGGGCAACGCCGCCCACCAGTACCTGTTCGTCAATGGCCGGCCGGTCCGGGACCGGCTGCTGCAAGGGGCACTGCGCGGTGCCTATGCCGACTTTTTGGCCAGGGACCGCCATCCCCTGACAGCCCTGTTTCTGGAGCTCGATCCGGCCCAGGTGGATGTGAACGTTCATCCGGCCAAGGCCGAGGTTCGGTTCCGTGATCCGGCCCTGGTGCGGGGGCTGATCGTCGGTGGCCTGCGCCACGCCCTGGCCGGTGCCGGGCACCGGGCCTCGACCACCGTGGCCGCCGACGCCCTGCAGGGCCTGCGGCCCGGTATGGTGCCCGCCCCAGCCTATCGTCCCGGTCCCTCCGCGGCCGGCTTTTCCAGCTGGAGCGGCGGCGGTTGGGGTCAGGCCCTCGCCCAGGCCATTCCGGGCCTGAGCGCAACCTCCGCCCGCCATGAGCCAGTCCATGAACCTTCGCCGCAGGGCTACGGGTTTGGGGAGGGGGACGCCGCCACGGCCCTCGCGCCTGATCTGGTGGACTATCCCCTCGGCGCAGCGCGGGCCCAGGTGCACGAGACCTATATCGTCGCCCAGACCCGCGACGGGGTGGTCATTGTAGACCAGCATGCGGCTCATGAGCGGCTGGTCTACGAGAAGATGAAAGCCGAAATGGCGGTGGGCGCCGTGGCCCGACAGGCCCTGCTGATCCCCGAGGTGGTGGAGCTGGACCCGGCCGAGGCCGAGCGGATCGTGGCCCGCGCCGAGGAGCTGGCGGCGCTGGGTCTCGTCATCGAGCCCTTTGGCATCGGCGCGGTTCTGGTCCGCGAGACCCCGGCCCTGCTGGGCACCACAGACGCTGCAGGCCTGGTGCGCGACATCGCCGATGACCTGGCCGAGACCGACCAGGCCCTAGCGCTCAAGGAACGGCTGGCTGAGGTCTGCTCCACCATGGCCTGCCACGGCTCGGTCCGGGCCGGACGACGGCTGACGGGACCTGAGATGAACGCCCTGCTCCGCCAGATGGAGGCCACCCCCCATTCCGGGCAGTGCAACCATGGCCGCCCGACCTATGTGGAACTCAAGCTCGCCGACATCGAGCGGCTGTTTGGCCGGCGCTGATCAGGATTGAAGGTTGGGCCGCTGCGCCCTAAGCTTCCGGCGATCACTGAAAGAGGGATGTTCATGTCACCCGCTGCGGTCACCGCCCGGGCCTGACGGACTTCAGGGCGGCCTTGGTCGCCCGTCCGTCATGAGGCCAACACCCTGCGACCTGCGCCGCGTTGGCGCGCAGGTCGCTTGGCACGGGCTATTCTGCCGGACGATCTCCTTGAACATTCCCAAACCGCAGCAAAGGACGCTGCACGCCCTCGCCCAGGGGGCGACCCTTCGCCCTGTCCGCGACCACCGTGGCCATATCATTGACGTGGACTGCATCACTGGGGAGGGCTGGCGCCTCACCGATTGCGACCTCGCCGTCTTTCAGGCCCTGCGGCGGCGGGGCTTCATCGCCAGCCGCAACGGCGGACCTTACCGGATCACCCGGGAGGGCCTCGCCAACCTGCGCAGCCGGCAGGACAACCGGACGACCTCACGCCTCTGGTGAGTATTTCAGGAAGTGGACGCGCGCGGCGCCGTAGTCGCGGGTGTCCACGTCCTCGAAGCCTTGCAGGGTGGCTGCAGGTTCGCTCGCCCCCCGCTCCCAGACGATCAGGGCGCCGGGCGTCAACCAGCCCCCCTCCGCCAGGGCCGGAAGGCAGGCCTCGCCCAAGCCCTTGCCGTAAGGCGGGTCGAGGAAGGCCAGGTCGAAGGCTGGGCCATCACCGCCGGGGCGGACGCCCAGCTGGGTGGCGTCGCGGCGATGAACCCGGGTGCGGCCAAACAGGCCCATGGCGTCCACATTCTCGCGGATGGCGCCACGGGCCTCTTCGTCGGTCTCCACGAACAGACAGAACGTCGCCCCCCGGGACAGGGCCTCAAACCCCAGCGCGCCAGAACCGGCGAACAGGTCGATGACGCGGATGTCTCTCAGGCCCTCCGACCAGGGGGCGTGCTCCAGGATATTGAAGATCGCCTGCCGGGCACGGTCGGAGGTCGGTCGGGTGTTCACCCCTTGCGGCGCGGCGAGGCTCTTGCCGCGAAACTCGCCCGAAACGATACGCATGGCTTAGCCCCGGGACTTGGGTCCACGGGGCCCGCCTGGCCCGCGCGAAGGGCCGCCAGGGCGCGGACCGCCCCGTGAAGGCCCGGCTGGACGCTCACCCTTGCCGCCGGCGTGGGGCGGGCGCTCGGACGACGACTTGCCGCCCGGCTGAGCCTTGCCAGGGGCGGGCCTTGGCCGCGGGACGCCCGATCCCGCCGCACGGGGACGCTCAGAGGACGGGCGCTCGCCCTTGCCGCCATGGGGACGCGGCGATGAGGCGCGCGGCCGCTCAGACTTGGCCCCATCCGGTCTGGGCCCCTCGGATCTGGCTGCAGCAGGCTTGGCGCGGTCCGGCCTGGGACGGTCGACGCTCGCCCGTTCGGAGGACAGGCGCGCGCCCCGGGGGCGGTCGGTCTGAGCCCGTTCGGGCCGCGCGTCCCTGGGGCGGTCAGCGGCGGGGCGCTCCGGTCGTGGACGGTCGGTCCGGTCAGCCCGTTCGGCGCTGGCCGCGCTCGCCCGGGCGGCCTGGACCCTGGCCTTGTTGAGCATCACCCGGCCCTCGGCGAGCGCCGCATCACGGCCGCTGACCTTGGGAGCAGGGCGGGCCTTGGGAACCCCCTTGGGCCGCACCGTGACCTTGGCCTTGGCCCAGCCGGGCTTGTAGCTCTTCTTGACTTCGGGCTTGGCCTCGACGCGCTCCACCTCGGCGCTGGCCCGACGCGCCGCGCCCGCCGAGCGATTGCGCTTGGGTGGCGAATAGGCCGGACGGTCCCCCTTGGGCATGTCCTCAGGGGCGATGAAGTCCGCAAACTGTTCGCGCAGGACCCGCGGGCCGACCTCCTCGATCTCGCCGGCCTCCAGCACGCCGAGCGCCAGCGGCCCGTAAGAGAGGCGGATCAGCCGGTTCACCTGCAGGCCCAGGGATTCCAGCACCCGGCGAACCTCCCGGTTCTTGCCCTCGGTCAGGGTCAGGCTGATCCAGACATTGGCCCCTTGCGCACCTTCCCGGGCCTTGTCGATGCGGGCCTCGATGGGACCATAGTTGACGCCTTCGACGGTCACCCCGTGTTTCAGCCCGTCCAGCTTGTCCTGGGTGATGCGCCCATGGGCCCGGGCGCGGTAGCGGCGCTGCAGGCCGGTGGACGGCAGTTCCAGGGCCCGGGCCAGGGCCCCGTCATTGGTGAGCAGCAGCAGACCTTCGGTGTTCAGGTCCAGCCGACCCACCGAAATCAGCCGGGGCAGGCCATCGGGCAGGGCTTCAAACACCGTGGAGCGACCCGCCGGATCAGCATGGGTGGTCACCAGGCCCGCCGGCTTGTGGTAGCGGAACAGGCGGGCCGGCTCGCGGTCGTTCACCACCTCGCCATCGACGGTGAGGATGTCGCCAGCCTCGACCTTGATCGCCGGCGTGGTGAGAACCTGGCCATTGAGGGCCACACGGCCGGCTTCAATCAGGCGCTCCACCTCCCGGCGGGAGGCGACGCCGGCGCGGGCCAGGGCCTTGGCCACCCGCTCGCCGCCACCCTCGGCCCCGTCGGGCACAGAGGGGTCGTGGGCGTCTGGGGCTTGACCGGAGGGGGGTCGGGGAGTTCGTTGCCGTTCGTGGACCATGATCATCGCACCATGCGCATCGCCCTGCGCGCCGCGCAAGACGCCGCCGCACGCGGGGAAACCCCTGTGGGCGCCTGTGTGTTCGATCCGGCCACCGGCGAGGTGATCGCCATCGGGGCCAATGGCCCCATCGGGACCCATGATCCCACCGCCCATGCCGAGATCGTCGCCCTGCGTGAAGCCGCCCGCAAGCTCGGCAATTACCGGCTGACGAGCCTGACCCTGGTGGTCACGCTGGAGCCCTGCGCCATGTGCGCCGGTGCCATCAGCCATGCGAGGATCGGCCGTGTGGTGTTCGGGGCCGAGGACCCCAAGGGCGGCGCAATCATCCACGGTCCGAAGTTTTTTGAACAACCGACCTGCCACTGGCGGCCTGAGGTCACCGGCGGGATCCTGGCCGACGAAAGCGCCGACCTGCTCCGCAGCTTCTTCCGCGCCCGGCGGGGCAAGCCTGCAACCGTCCCGCCGGAGCAGACCTAAGCGCTGCAAAACTTGCCAAGGCCCCCTGCCCGGTCGGATGATGCCGCCCATAAGAATTCGAACATTTGGGAGACGACCATGGGATTGCTCGACGGAAAAGTGGCCATCGTGACCGGAGCCGGCGGCGGCCTCGGCGAGGCCTATGCCAAGCTGTTTGCCAAGGAAGGTGCCAAGGTGGTGGTCAACGACCTGGGTGGAACCCGCGACGGGTCTGGCGCCGATCGCAGTGCCGCCCAGAAGGTGGTCGACGAGATCAAGGAAGCCGGCGGCGAGGCCGTGGCCAATGGGGACGATGTCTCCACCGTCGAAGGCGGCGAGAACATCCTCAAGACCGCCCTGGACGCTTACGGCAAGATCGACATCCTGGTCTGCAACGCCGGCATCCTGCGCGACAAGACCTTCGCCAACACCTCGGAGGCCGACTGGGACCTGGTGGTGAAGGTGCACCTGAAGGGCACCTATTGCTGCGCCTGGCCGGTGTGGAAGTGGATGAAGGACAACAATCATCCCGGCGTGATGGTGCTGACCTCGTCCACCTCGGGCCTCTATGGCAATTTCGGCCAGGCCAATTATGGGGCGGCCAAGGCCGGCATCTATGGCCTGATGCGCGTGCTGTCGATCGAGGGCCGCAAGTACGGCATCCGCGTCATGGGGCTGGCGCCCGGTGCCTTTACCCGCATGACGTCCGACCTGCCCGGCCGCCAGGGCAAGGAGCCCGATCCCATGAGCCTGCCGGAGAACATTGCGCCGGGCGTGCTCTACATGGTGTCGGATCTGGCCGCCGATCATTCGGGCAAGGTGCTGGGGGTCTCATCGCGCGGTGTGCGCGAGATCAAGATGGTCCAGACCGACGGCTTCAACCCGGGCAAGCCCTATACCGCCCAGGACGTGGCCAAGCACGCTGAGGCGGTCTTCTTCCCCACCGCCGCCGAACGCACCGCCGCCAGCGCCTAGGGGGCGGGGGGGCGAGGTCTTGTGTCCTTCGAGGCTCGCCTGCGCCAGCAGGGCCTCGAAGGACGAGGGCCGTCGTAGGTTGGGCCTTCAGACCTCCTCCAGCCGCCCATCCAGACGTGTCCGCACTGCGGGCCACTCGTCCGCCAGAATGGAGAAAACCACCGTGTCGCGGACCCGACCGGTCCAGACGACCCGGTTCTGACGCAAGATCCCTTCTTGCACAGCGCCCAGCTTCAGGACCGCCGCCCGTGATCGCAGGTTGATGGCGTCCACATTCAGCTGCACCCGCCGGGCGCCCGCCCCGAAGGCGTGCTCCAGCATCAGCCGCTTGGCCGCCGGGTTCACCAGCCCGCCGCGCTGGTCGGGATGATAGTAGGTGCCGCCGATCTCCACCGAGGCGTTGATGGGATCAGGGCCGATATAGCTGGTCATGCCGATGCAGCGCTCCTGCACGATCACGGCATGGGGAATCCAGCTGCCCTCTGCGGCCTGGGCCATCATCCTGGACCAGCCGGCGTCGAAATGCTCTGGGGCCATGGAGTGGGGATAGAGGTCGCGCCAGACCGACAGGTCGGCAGCGCAGGCGCTCTGCAACGCGGCGCGGTGATCTTCGGCTAAGGGCTCAAGGCGCACATGCCGATTGTGCATAATCTTGGCGTTTAGCTGCATTTCACCCCTATGACCCTAGGACACGAAGAATCTTTCACCCCTCCCCTTGCCTTTGGCCTTTGGGGGATTATCTCAGTCTGGCCCTTTTGGGCGTTTCCTCCCTAAAACTTTCGAGCCGCGCCCTTCATGGACGCGGCTCTTTTTTTGTCTTCAGGCCAGGAGCAGCTGGGCGGCCTGGATCAGATAGAGGCCGCCGACGGCGGTAACGATCCACCTGGTCCAACGCTTGAAGTTCACGTCGCTCATCGTCTCCAGGATCAGGCCACCGCACCAGGTGCCGATCATGGACAGCGGAATGGCCAGGGCAAACAGCCAGAGCGGCGGCATCCCAGCGCCTCCAGCGCCAGCCCCAACCAGCAGGGGCGCCCCATAGACAATGATCTTGGCCAGGTGGGCGAAAACCTGGGTGGCGGCCTTGGTGGCAACGATGGCATGGCGGGTGAGCTCGGTGCGGACGAAGAAGATGTCCAGGAGCGGGCCCGCCACCCCGGCCAGCAAGTTCAGGCCGGTGACCAGGAAGCCCGAGGCCAGGGCGTGGGCCGGACGGGCGGCGTCCAGCCTCAACCAGGTCTGAGGCAGCCAGGTGAGCAGGGGAACCAGGCCGAGCAGCAGGAAAAGCAGGCCCTTGGATGGGGCGGCCACCACCAGGGAGACCAGCACCCCGGCGACCAGGGAGGCCAGCGCATACCAGCCGACAATGTCCCAGTGAACGTGGCGCCTATGCAGGATCGCCCGCCAGCCATTGGCGACCAGCTGCAGGACGCCATGGGTGACGAAGGCCGCCGACACCGGCAGGACGAGCGCCAGGGCGCCCATCAGAACCAGGCCCCCGGCCATGCCGAAGACCCCGGACAGGGTGGCCGTCGCAAAGGCGGCGGCCAGGATGAAGCTCGCAATGGGAAGAGTCACAGTCGGTAGCCTCCAGAAAAGCGGCCGGCCCCAAACGGCGGGCACAGGCCGCCGCCAGGAAACGGTCCGCAGCGCGTCGCGCGCGGGACGGAGCAGGCGCTGCAAGCCTCATTGGGCGAGCGCCTTGTAGAAGACGGTGGTGGCCTCAGGCCGACCGTCCGTGGAGAGGGCAAAATCGGGAATCACGCCGACGCGAACCCAGTCGCCCCGGGCATAGAGCCGCTCAGCATCGCCGCCGGTGACGGTGTCGAGCACCAGGAGGCTCAGGCCCATCTGGCGAGCGGCGGTCTCCGCCTCCGCCAGCAGCAAGCCGCCAAGCCCCTGGCGGCGGGCCCGGGGATGGACCAGCATCTTGGCCACGTCCCCACGATGGGGCTGGTTCTCTGGACCGGCAGGGATCACCTGAACGACGCCGCAGAGACCCGCCGCGTCATGGGCCAGGATTACGGCCCGGCCGTCATCATCGGCCAACTGCCCCGCCCACCATGCAGCCGCGCGCTCAGGCTCCAGGCCCTTCAGGAACGAGACGGAGGCACCCCCCGCAACACAGATCGCCAGAAGCTCGCCCAGGGCCGCCACATGGGCGCAGGCTTCGGGAGCGGACAGGCGGCTGAGGCTGATCTGCGAACTCATCTTCGTCCCCATACACCCGGGAAAGACAGATCGCCAGAAAGCCGAAAGGCCCCGGCGGTGACGCCGGGGCCTTGGGATCTCATGCCAGGATTATAGGCCAATGAAGCCTAGTTCCGGAACACCGCCGCGGTGGACGGGTCGTGGGGCATTTCGCGGTACTGGCGCAGCTCGTGGCGCCCCACCACCATGTGGTGGACCTCATCGGGGCCGTCCGCCAGGCGCAGGGTGCGGGTGGAGGTGTACATCCGGGCGAGCGGGGTCTTCTGCGAGACGCCGGTGGCACCATACATCTGGATGGCCTGATCAATGATCTGGCAGACCCGCTCGGGCACCATGGCCTTGACCATGTGGATCCAGATCCGGGCTTCCTGGCGATCGAGCACGTCCATGGCCTTGGCGGCCTTGAGCACCATCAGGCGCATGGCCTCGATCTCGATCCGGGCGCGGCTGACGATCTCGACATTGCCGCCCAGCTGGATGATCGGCTTGCCGAAGGCTTCCCGGGTCAGGCCGCGGGTGACCATCAGGTCGAGCGCCTTCTCGGCCTGGCCGATGGCGCGCATGCAGTGGTGGATCCGGCCGGGGCCGAGGCGCAGCTGGCTGATCTCGAAGCCGCGGCCTTCGCCCAGCAGCATGTTCGAGGCCGGCACGCGCACATTGTCGAAGACGATGTGCATGTGGCCGTGCGGCGCGTCTGGATCACCAAACACGTTCATCGGCCCGACCACATGGACGCCGGGGGTGTCCATGGGCACCAGGATCTGCGACTGGCGCAGGTGGGGCGGGCCCTCGGGGCTGGTCTGCACCATGGTGATCATCACCTTACAGCGCGGGTCGCCGGCACCGGAGATGTAGTGCTTCTCGCCGTTGATCACGTACTCGTCGCCCACCAGGGTGGCGCGCATGCGGATGTTCTTGGCATCAGACGAGGCCATATCTGGCTCGGTCATGGCGAAGGCAGAGCGAATCTTGCCTTCCAGCAGCGGCTTCAGCCACTTTTCCTTCTGCTCGGGCGTACCGACGCGCTCGAGGACTTCCATATTGCCGGTATCGGGCGCGGCGCAGTTCATGGTTTCCGAGGCCATCGGGTTCTTGCCAAGCTCGACGGCGATATAGGCGTAGTCGAGGTTGGAGAGGCCCTCGCCGGTCTCGGCGTTGGGCAGGAAGAAGTTCCACAGGCCCTCGGCCTTGGCCTTGTCCTTGGCGGCTTCCAGGACTTCCAGCTGACCCGGCGCATAGGACCAGATGTCGGTCTTGCCTTCGCCCAGACGATGGAATTCCACCGACATGGGCTGAACCACCTCCTCAATGAACCGCTTCACATGGTTCAGGAGCGGCACGGCCTTTTCGGAGATGCGGAGATCGTTGAGCGCGTCCTGCGGGTTCAGCGCGAAGCTGGATTGGGGTTTCTCGGCGGCGATGTTCATGGTGGTCCTCCCGGGACATGGGCGTTGAAGCTGGGGCGCCGGGGCTGGCCGCAGGGGCCAGGGCGCGCCCGGATCGATCTCTTTCCCACCATCGGCGCAGAATTGCTGAAAATCAAACGCCTGTTCGTCACGGGGGCCTAAAAGGCGTTCAAACATTTGTTTGAACGAGAGGCGCGCCCCATGGATTTCGAATATTCGGCACGGCAGAAGGCCCTGATCGCCCGGGTCGAGGCGTTCATGGACGAGCATGTGATGCCGGCCATTCCGGTCTATGAGGCCGAGCAAGCCCAAGGGGACCGTTGGAAGGTTCTGCCGGTGATCGAGGCGCTGAAGGCCAAGGCCCGGTCCCAGGGCCTCTGGAACATGTTCATGCCACCCGCCTCAGGCGTCGCCCATGTGGATGACAGCTTCGTCTTCGAAGGCGAGGTCCTCACCAATCTGGAATACGCCCCCATCGCTGAGATCATGGGTCGGGTGGAGTTCGCCGCTGAGGTGTTCAATTGCTCGGCACCCGACACCGGCAATATGGAAATCCTCAACCGCTACGGGACCCTGGCCCAGAAGGAGCGCTGGCTGCGCCCCCTGATGAACGGTGAGATCCGCTCGGCCTTTCTGATGACTGAGCCCCAGGTGGCCTCATCCGACGCCACCAATATCGAGACCCGCATCGTCCGAGACGGGGACCACTATGTGATCAACGGGCGCAAATGGTGGTCCTCGGGCATGGGCGATCCCCGCTGCAAGGTGGCCGTGGTCATGGGCAAGACCGACCTTGAGGCACCTCGCCATCAGCAGCAGAGCCAGGTCCTGGTGCCCATGGACGCGCCCGGCGTGAAGATCGTGCGGATGCTGCCGGTGTTCGGCTATGACGACGCCCCCCACGGCCATGCCGAGGCGGTGCTGGAAGATGTCCGGGTGCCCGTGCAGGACGCCCTGCTGCTGGGCGAGGGGCGGGGCTTTGAGATCAGCCAGGCCCGCCTCGGCCCAGGGCGGATTCACCACTGCATGCGCACCATAGGCGCGGCCGAGGTGGCCCTGGACAAGATGTGCCGGCGGCTCAAGAGCCGCACCGCATTTGGCAAGGCGATTTCCGAACACTCGGTCTGGGAGGAGCGTATCGCCCGGGCCCGCATCGATATCGAGATGACCCGCCTGCTCTGCCTGAAGGCCGCCGACATGATGGACAAGGCCGGCAACAAGGTCGCCCGCCTGGAGATCGCCATGATCAAGGTCCAGGCCCCGACCATGGCTCTGAGAATCATCGACGACGCCATCCAGGCCCATGGGGGCGCAGGGGTGACCAGCGATTTCGGCCTGGCCAAGGCCTATGCCGGGCAACGCACCCTGCGACTGGCCGATGGCCCAGATGAAGTCCACAACCGCACCATCGCGCGGATGGAACTGGCCAAGTCCGGCGATCTGCGGGCCCGGCTGGAGGCTGAGCAGGACGCTCAGCGCGTGCCGGTGGGCTCGCGCTGAGGCCTCGCTAGGCAGATCGCCTCAGAAGGTGGCCGGCCGGGTGAGCACGAACAGGCTGAGCACGCCAGCCAGGGCCATCAGGGCGGGAAGGATTTTGATCATCTTGACCATAGGTCAAAGATAGGCACGGGCATGGCGCCTATCCAGTTAAGGTTCTGAAAGAAAACCTGACCCGGACCCCGGTCCCACGGATGGCGAATTGCCGCAGCCTCGCTTGACTTCGGGGGCGCGCCTTCCTAATTGCAGGCCGCGTTAGCACTCGGGGCTGGCGGCTGCTAACATGGGCCCACCCCGAGGTCTGACCTCATTGCAATTCCAATAGTTCCGAATGGAGCAAGACCAAAATGGCGTTTCGTCCTTTGGGAGACCGCGTCCTCGTGCGGCGTGTCGAGGAAGAACAGAAGACCAAGGGCGGGATCATCATTCCCGACACCGTGAAGGAAAAGCCGCAGGAAGGCGAAATCATCGCCGTCGGCCCTGGCGCCCGTGATGACAGCGGCAAGATCCAGCCGCTGGACGTCAAGACCGGCGATCGCATCCTGTTCGGCAAGTGGTCCGGCACCGAGATCAAGCTCGAGGGCGAAGACCTGCTGATCATGAAGGAAAGCGACGTTCTGGGCGTTCTCGACTAAGAGCCCCGGCCCGCGCTGACCCGCTTGCCCCTTGGGGGCGAGCACCAAGACATTCGGCCCAGGCGGGCCGCCCGGATGATCCGGAGCGCCGCCTTCGCCATCAAGGAAAGTAGAAGAAGAAATGGCTGCGAAAGACGTCTATTTCTCCGCTGACGCCCGCGACCGCATGCTCCGCGGCGTCAACATCCTCGCCAATGCCGTGAAGGTGACCCTGGGCCCCAAGGGCCGCAACGTGGTCATCGAAAAGTCCTTCGGCGCCCCGCGCTCCACCAAGGACGGCGTGTCGGTGGCCAAGGAAATCGAACTGGCTGACCGCTTCGAGAACCTCGGCGCCCAGATGATCCGCGAAGTCGCGTCGAAGACCAACGACAAGGCCGGCGACGGCACGACCACGGCGACCGTTCTGGCCCAGGCCATCGTGGTCGAGGGTCTGAAGTCGGTGGCCGCCGGCATGAACCCGATGGATCTGAAGCGCGGCATCGACAAGGCCGTCTCCAAGGTGATCGAAGAGATCAAGGCCACCTCCAAGAAGGTCTCGGCCAATTCCGAGATCGCCCAGGTCGGCACCATCTCCGCCAACGGCGACACCGAAGTCGGCGAGATGATCGCCCGGGCCATGGACAAGGTCGGCAACGAAGGCGTCATCACGGTTGAAGAAGCCAAGACCGCCGAAACCGAACTCGACGTCGTCGAAGGCATGCAGTTCGACCGCGGCTACCTGTCGCCCTACTTCATCACCAACGCCGACAAGATGGAGGCCGATCTCGAAGAGCCTCTGATCCTGCTCTACGAAAAGAAGCTCTCGACCCTTCAGCCCTTGCTGCCGGTGCTTGAAGCCGTGGTCCAGTCGGGTCGTCCCCTGCTGATCATCGCCGAGGACATCGAAGGTGAGGCGCTCGCCACCCTGGTGGTCAACAAGCTGCGGGGCGGTCTGCGCGTCGCCGCCGTCAAGGCGCCGGGCTTCGGCGATCGCCGCAAGGCCATGCTGGAAGA